>CAWKOA010000015.1:0-93715 GCA_963851025.1 uncultured Actinomycetes bacterium | reverse complement strand
TGGGCCTCGTTGGGGCGCATCTGCGGGGCTGGCGGCTCCACCTGCGGCTGTCCGGGTCACAGCACCTGCTCCTTTGCCCACGCCAGGCGCTCTACCGGGAGGCCGCCCAGGCGTTGGGCTTCACGCCCGGCCAGCTCGCCCAGCTGGTTCAACCACCAACCCGGAACGCGCCGTCTCCGCGAACGAGCCTGATGTCGCGGCGTTCTTCGATCGCTGGCTGCGCCACCGCGAAGTCACGCCTGCTCTCCACCCGCCGACCCCCAGGCATCCCGAATACGAAGTTCGTTCCCTGACGGCTAGCGCGGCGGCCCGAGAGCGGGCATGCCGAGGGCACGGCGGCCTGGGCGGCGGCGGGCCGGCCCGCCAGCCCGTCCGCGCGGGCCTGCCAGCGCGCCCCCAGGGGTCCGCCGCACCCCCCGGAGGCCGTCGGCGACCAGGTAATGCGGCGTCCCCCGGGTCACCGTGGTGATGACCAGGTCGCCCGGGCGCGGCGCGGTGTCACCCGGGGCGAAGTGCACCAGCCGGTTGTCCCGGGCCCGCCCGGACAGCCGGTGCGTGGCGCCGTCCTTGCGGCCCTCGCCCTCGGCCACCAGCACCTCGACCTCACGGCCGGTGAACGCCTCGTTCTCGGCCAGCGACACGTCGTCGACCAGCGCGGCGAGCCGCTGGTACCGCTCGGCGACCACGCCGGCGGGCACCTGCCCGTCCATCCCGGCCGCCGGGGTGCCCGGGCGCGGCGAGTACTGGAACGTGAACGCCCCGGCGAAGCGGGCCTGCCGGACCAGGTCGAGGGTGTCCTCGAAGTCGCGTTCGGTCTCCCCCGGGAAGCCCACGATGATGTCGGTCGTGATGGCGGCGTCCGGCATGGCCGCCCGGACCCGGTCCAGGATCGCCAGGTACTTCTCCCGCCGGTAGGCGCGGCGCATGGCCCGCAGCACCGCGTCGGACCCGGACTGCAGGGGCATGTGCAGCTGGGGCATGACGTTCGGCGTCTCGGCCATGGCGGTGATCACGTCGTCGGTGAAGTCCCGCGGGTGCGGCGAGGTGAACCGCACCCGCTCCAGCCCCTCGATCCCGCCGCAGGCACGGAGCAGCTTGCCGAACGCCAGCCGGTCACCGAAGCCCACGCCGTAGGAGTTCACGTTCTGCCCGAGCAGGGTGACCTCGACCACGCCGTCCTCGGCCAGCGCCCGGACCTCGGCCAGCACGTCCCCGGGCCGCCGGTCCTCCTCCCGGCCGCGCAGGCTGGGCACGATGCAGAAGGTGCAGGTGTTGTTGCAGCCCACGGAGATGGCCACCCACGCGGAGTAGCTCGACTCGCGGCGCGCGGGCAGGACCGAGGGGAACCGCTCCAGCGACTCGGCGATCTCCACCTGCGCGGCCTCCTGGACCCGCGCCCGTTCCAGCAGGGCGGGCAGGGAGCCGATATTGTGCGTGCCGAACACGACATCGACCCAGGGCGCCCGCTCGGCGATGCCGGCCCGGTCCTTCTGGGCCAGGCAGCCGCCCACGGCGATCTGCATCCCCGGCCGGGACTGCTTGACCGGAAGTAGGTGGCCGAGGTTGCCGTAGAGCCGGTTATCGGCGTTCTCGCGGACCGCGCAGGTGTTGAATACGACCACGTCCGCGGGTTCCCCGCTGGGGGCGCGCTGATAACCAGCGTCTTCGAGCAGGCCAGCCAGCCGCTCGGAGTCGTGCATGTTCATCTGGCACCCGTAGGTGCGTATCTGATAGGTGCGGGAGGCGCTCATTTCGCATCCGAGGGTACGCGCACTGCTCGGCATGTCCGGAATCCCCCCGAGGAGTCCCCTGGCATGTCCGGAATCTCCCGTGGCAGACCCCGCGAATGGTGGACGATATCCCCTATGACAGACAGCGTTTCAGCTCCCCGGATCCCCTACGGCGCCTGGCCCTCCCCGATCACCGCGGCCGACGTGGCCAAGGGCCAGGTGCTGATCTCCTACCCCATGGTCACCGGGACCGACGTGTGGTGGCAGGAGGGCCGCCCGGAGGAGGGCGGCCGGGTGACGCGTGGTGCGCTGTGACGCGGCCGGTGAGCAGCGGGCCATGCTGCCCGCGCCGTGGAACGCGCGGAGCCGGGTGCATGAATACGGCGGCCGGGCCTACCTGCCGGTGCCCGCGCGGGCCGGGGACGGCCAGGGCGGGGTTGGTTCCACGGGCGGGGGTGACGGTAAGAGCGGGGCGCGGCGGTTGTTTTCGCTAATTATGCGGACCAGCGGCTCTACCTGGCCGCCGACCCGGGAGCGCCCCGGGCCAGGACGCGGCGGCCGCGGCGGGCCGCCACGCCCGCTGACGCCCGCGACCCCAGCCCGCTGACCCCGGCGCCCGCGGAGGACGCGCCGGCCGCGCTGCGCTTTGCGGACTTCACCCTGTCACCGGATGGCCGGGAGGTGTGGTGCGTCCAGGAGCGGCATGACGGCGGCAAGATCACCCGCAGCCTCGTGGCCGTGCCGCTGGACGGGAGCGCGGCGGACGACCCCGCGGCCATCCGCGAGCTGGTCAGCGGCCCGGATTTCTTCGCCTTCCCGACGTTGTCACCGGATGGGAGCAGGCTGGCCTGGATCTGCTGGAACCACCCCCGGATGCCCTGGGATGGGACCGAATTGCGGGTGGCCCAGATTTCCGACGGCGTGCTGGGGCGCGGGCGGCTGGTTAAGGGCGGGATGAGGGAGTCCGTGCTGGCGCCGGTGTGGCGCGACGAGACGAGCCTGTACGTGGTCTCGGACTGGCCCGGCTGGTGGAACATCTACCAGGTCGGCCTGGTCGGCGAGCCCGCCCAGGCGCTGTACCCGGCCGAGGAGGAGTTCGCCGAGCCGCTGTGGCAGCTGGGCGGGCGGCCCTACGCGGCGCTGGGCGACGGGCGGCTGGCCGTCCTGCACGGCCAGGGCGGCATGCGGCTGGGCCTGCTCGACCCGGAGACCGGCGAGCTCACCGACCTCGAGGTGCCGTTCCAGGAGTTCGTGTCGGGCATCTCCGCGGACGGGAACACGATCGTGGCGGTGGCCGGCGGCCCGCAGACCCCGCTGGCCGTGGTCCGGATCGACGCGCTCAGCGGGGCGTCCGAGGTGCTGCGCCGGGAGTCGGACGAGGTTCCGGAGGCGGGCTACCTGCCGGTGCCGAGCCAGGTCCGGCTGGAGGGCCAGTACGGGCGCAACGTCCACGCGCTGGTGTACCCGCCGACGCACCCGGACGCGGTGGCCCCGGACGGCGAGCTGCCGCCGTACATCGTGTGGGCGCACGGCGGCCCGACGTCGCACGTGATCGGCCTGCTCGACCTGGAGAAGGCGTACTTCACCAGCCGCGGTATCGGCGTCATCGACGTGAACTACGGCGGCTCCACCGGGTACGGCCGCAGTTACCGGGAGCGGCTGCGCATGCAGTGGGGCGTGGTCGACGTGGAGGACGCGGTGGCCGCCGGGCTGGCCCTGGCCGACAAGGACGAGGCCGACCCGCGCCGCCTCGGGATCCGCGGCGCGTCCGCGGGCGGCTGGACGGCGCTGGCCGCCGTGACCACGCACGCGGCCAAGCACCCGGTGTTCAGCGCGGCGGCGTCCTACTTCGGCGTGGCCGACCTGCGCGAGTTCGCGGCCGAGACGCACGACTTCGAGTCGCACTACCTGGACGGCCTGATCGGCCCGCTGCCCGGATTCGAGTACGTGTACGCGGAACGGTCCCCGGCCGGCCACGTGACCGACGCCACCTGCCCGGTCCTGCTGCTCCAGGGCCTCGACGACCCGATCGTGCCGCCCCGGCAGGCCGAGAGCATCGCGGCTGACCTGTCCGCGCACGGGATCCGGCACGCCCTGCTCACGTTCAAGGGCGAGTCGCACGGGTTCCGCCGCGCGGAGACGATCATCGCGGCGCTGGAGGCCGAGCTGTCGTTCTACGGGCAGGTGCTCGGCTTCACCCCGCCCGGCATTCCCGCGGCTGACCCTGACCGAGCCCCGGAAGGCGGCCCAGGAGGCTATGGCGGCGCAGGCGGGAGCCGTTCAGGGGCAGGCTGTTCAGGGGGGGCCAGTCCAGGGGGGGCCGGCCCAGGGGAACGGGGCGGCCGTTCAGGACACGCCCGCGGGGGCGGGCCAGGCGGCCGGGCTGGCCAGCTCCGCGAGCTGACCGTGCGCCGGCCCGGCCCGGGCCGTCCGCCTCAGCGGGCGAATTCGGTGGCGCGCGACTCCCGGACCACGGTGACCCGGATCTGGCCCGGGTAGGTGAGTTCCTCCTCCACCTGCTTGGCCACGTCCCGCGCGATCACCTGGGCCTGGATGTCGTCCACCCGCTCCGGCTTGACCATGACCCGGATCTCCCGGCCCGCCTGCATGGCGAACACCTTCTCCACCCCCGGCTGCGCGGTGGCGATCTGCTCCAGCCGCTCCAGCCGCTTCACGTAGGCCTCCAGCGACTCGCGCCGGGCGCCCGGGCGGCCGCCGCTGATCGCGTCCGCGGCCTGGGTGAGCACGGCCTCGACCGTGCGGACCTCGACCTCGTTGTGGTGCGCCTCGATCGCGTGCACCACGTCCGCGGGCTCGCCGTAGCGCCGGGCGATCTCCGCGCCGATCAGGGCGTGGCTGCCCTCGACCTCATGGGTCAGGGCCTTGCCCACGTCGTGCAGCACCGTGCAACGTTTCAGCAGGGCCGGGTCCATGCCCGAGCTCGCTGGCCATCATGCCGGCGATGTGCGCGGACTCGACCAGGTGGCGGAGCACGTTCTGGCCGTAGGAGGTGCGGTAGCGCAGCCGGCCGAGCAGGGTGACCAGCTCCGGGTGCAGGTCGGTGATGGACAGCTCCACCAGCGCGTCCTCACCCGCGCGCACGCACAGCTGCTCCACCTCGCCCTTGCTGCGCTCGTAGGCTTCCTCGATGCGCTGCGGGTGGATCCGGCCGTCCAGGACGAGCCGTTCCAGGGTGAGCCGTCCCACCTCGCGGCGCACCGGGTCGAAGCAGGAGAGCAGCACCGCCTCGGGTGTGTCGTCGATGATGAGGTTGACGCCGGTGACGGACTCGAAGGCACGGATGTTCCGGCCTTCCCGGCCGATGATCCGGCCCTTCATCTCGTCGCCCGGAAGGTGCAGCACGGAGACGACGGACTCGCTGGTCTGCTCGCTGGCCACCCGCTGGATGGCCAGGGTCACGATCCGCCGGGCCCGTTCCTCGCCGTCCCGCCGCGCCGCGTTCTCGGTCTCCCGGACCAGCAGCGCCGCCTCGCGCTTGGCCTGGTTCTGGATGCCGGCGACCAGTTCCGCCTTGGCCTGATCCGCGGTCAGCCCGGCGGCCTGCTCCAGCACCTGGCGGCGCTCCTCGTCCAGCCGGTCCAGGTCGGCCCGCCGGGTTTCCAGGTCGCGGCGGACCTGGTCCAGGCGCCCGGACCGTTCCTCCAGCTTCCCGAACTCTGCGTCCAGGCGGCTCTCCCGTTCGGCCAGCCGGGCTTCGCGCCGCTCAAGGTCGGCGCGCAGTTCCCGGGCCTCGGCCCGGGCGGCGCGCAGTTCCTCGTCGGCGTCCCGGCTGGCCTGGGCGGCCTTGTCCGCGGCCAGCCCGGCCTCGCGCATGATGGCGGCGGCATCGGTCTCCGCCCGGGTCCGGACCTGATCCGCCTCCTGGCCGGCCTCCTCCAGCCTCCGCTGGGCCGCGGCCGTGGCCTGCGCGCTGGCTGCCTCCACGGTGGCGGCCTGGACGCCTGCGGTCTCCGCGCCCGCCGCCTGCGGGCCGGCCGCCTGCGGGCTGGCCACCCCGGGCGCGGGCGACGCGGGCACGGCGGGCTGCTCACGGCCCGGCGACCTGCGGAGCACGACGATCAGCGCGAACACGGCCGCCAGCAGCCCGACGGCTCCGATAACGAGAGAGATTGCGCTGCTCATGGCACACCCCAATCCTGCTCGCCGGCCCCGGCATCAGGGTGTGATGCCAGGGGAACCTGCAGCGAGGGGTCATGCCCGCCATCTACCGGCCGCGGCGTGGCGGCCGGCCGTGCAGCAGGCTCAGGCCCGGCGCGCGCCTCCGCGGCCACAGCCGCCAGCCAGCCTGGCCACCCAGCCAGCCAGGCCGGCCCGGCTGCCTCAGCCCGGGCGGCCGGGCTAATCCCGGCCTGCACAGGCCGCCAGGCCAGCCAGCCCGCAGGCGAGCCGTGCCGGGCAGCCCGACCCGGCCACCCGGCCAGGTCACCGGGCCAGGTCAAGCCCGGCCAGCCCCAGGCAGCCAGACCCAGCCCGGCCAGACAAAGCCCGGCCAGGATGGCCACGCCCAGATACAGCCCAGGCTGAGCCACCGGGCAGGACACCAGGCGGCCAGCACCGGCCGAAGCGTTCGCGGCCTTTCGTGGAAAGCGCGCGGACCTAAGTCCCGGCCGGGCCAGGGCCCGGCCGTCCTGCAGTGGCCCGGCTGGACCCCAGGGCAGGGGCCCGGTCAGGCCTATCGGCCCGGATGAGCGTCCCCGCCCGGGCCAGAACCAGTCAAAGTCCGTGACCTAAAGCGGTCACGGGCCGTATTTACTCGTTTTCATCCGCATGGCACGGAGTAACACCTCGCTGCCGTGAGGTTAAGCGGAGATAACGTTTTGGGCAAGCAATCCGTTGCGATCTGCTCAATTCTTACCCTGTGCGACGGAGCGGCTACCCAGGATCCCCGCACGGGCTGAGCTCGGCCCCTGCGCGCCCTACACCGGATCCGCGTCGCCATCGGCAATGGTCAGAGCCATGTCATCGAGATCGATCCCGGCCGCCGCGGCGTCGGTGCCCTCCTGATCGAGGGCCTCACGGACCACGCGGTAAGCGACCGGCGCCGGATACCCCTTCCGGGCCAGCAACCCCACCAGGCGGCGGACCCGGGTCGGCAGCGGCTTGCCCCGGCTGGCGGCGAGGCCCTTCGCCACCAGCCGCCGCGCGGTGGCGATCTCATCGGCGGGGTCGAGGGCGCTCACGGCCGCGCTGATGTCCTGGCCGTCCACGCCGCGCTGCTTGAGCTCGGCCGAGAGTGCCCGGCGGGCCAGCCCCCGGCCGTGATGCCTGGACTCGACCCAGGCCCGGGCAAACGCCGCGTCGTCGATCAGGCCCACCTCGGTGAAGCGGGCCAGCACCGCGCCGGCCGCGCCATCGGGGATCCCGCGGCCGCGCATGGCCTCCGCGAGCTGGGCCCGGGTCCGCGGCCGGACGGTGAGGAGCCTCAGGCAGAGCTGCCGGGCCTGTTCTTCGGGGTCCCTGGCCTGGCCTGCGTCCGCGCCCGGTTCAGCATCCGCTTCGGCCGTCCCGGCCCGCGCCGCGGGCCGGGACGCCGCACGCGGCCTCGTCGCCGGCCGGTCAGGCACCGCCGCCCACGCCAGCCGGCGCACCCGCGGTCCGGCCCGCGGCCGCCCGCCCCGCCGCCCGGCCAGCCGGGGCACCCGCCGCGGGCACCCGCCACCGGGCCACCGTTTCCCGGGCCACCGTTTGCCGACCACCGGGCGCCGTCCCGTTGGCGCTGGCCCCGGCGGCCGGGGCGGCTTCCGCGTCGATGCGCGGCCCGACGCCGAGCTTCTCCTTGATCTTCTTCTCGATCTCGTTCGCGAGGTCAGGGTTGTCCCGCAGGAAGTTGCGGGAGTTCTCCTTGCCCTGGCCGAGCTGATCGCCCTCGTAGGTGTACCAGGCCCCCGACTTGCGGACGATGGACTGCTCGACCCCCAGGTCGATCAGGCCGCCCTCCCGGCTGATCCCGGTCCCGAAGATGATGTCGCACTCCGCGGTCTTGAACGGCGGCGCGCACTTGTTCTTGACCACCTTGATCCGGGTCCGGCTGCCCACGGCCTCGGTGCCGTCCTTCAGCGTCTCGATCCGGCGCACGTCGAGCCGCACCGACGCGTAGAACTTGAGCGCCCGCCCGCCGCTGGTGGTCTCCGGGGAGCCGAACATGACCCCGACCTTCTCCCGCAGCTGGTTGATGAAGATCGCGGTGGTCTTCGTCTGGCTCAGCGCGCCGGTGATCTTCCGCAGGGCCTGGGACATCAGCCGGGCCTGGAGGCCCACGTGGCTGTCGCCCATCTCGCCCTCGATCTCGGCCCGGGGCACCAGCGCGGCCACCGAGTCGATGACGACGACGTCGATCGCCCCGGAGCGGATCAGCATGTCCGCGATCTCCAGGGCCTGCTCCCCGGTGTCCGGCTGGGAGACGAGCAGCGCCGTCGGTGTCCACCCCGAGCTTCTTCGCGTACTCCGGGTCCAGCGCGTGCTCGGCGTCGATGAACGCGGCGATGCCGCCCGCCTTCTGCGCGTTGGCCACCGCGTGCAGCGCGATCGTGGTCTTGCCGCTGCCCTCCGGCCCGTACACCTCGACGACCCGGCCCCGGGGCAGGCCGCCGATGCCGAGCGCGACGTCCAGCGCGATCGCGCCGGTGGGGATCACTTCCATCGGGGCCCGGCCCTCGTCGCCGAGCCGCATGATCGAGCCCCGGCCGAATTGCCGTTCGATCTGGGCGAGCGCAGTCTCCAGGGACTTGTCCCTGTCACCGCCGGTCCGGTTGACTGCCCTGTCGCTGCCTGCCATGGGAACTCCCGTTGGATTCAAGAGCTTGCTTGCTGGTTCAGTTGCCGGTCCAGAAGCTACGTGCCGCCACCGACAATTCCGCGCGCTGGTGCTGTGCTGCCGGCCTGCCGTCACCGTGCCGCGGGTCGCCGGGCCACGGAAAGGAGGCCCAAATGGCCTCCAGGCCACTACCCTAAGCGAACAACTGTTCGACCGTGGCGCCAACACGCCGCATCCCCGGAGAAAATTCGCTCCGGCCCGGTCCAGCCCCTGCGGCCCGCCCCGCCGCCAGGCCCCTGCCGCCAGGCCCCTGCCGCCAGGCCGGGCCACGCGCCGCGAGCGGCCGGCCACGGCGAAGGCGGGCGCCGGGGGCGCGGGGAGAGCGCCGTCATGACATGCCACGGAATGGGCTGCCGGACGGGGCGCTCCGCGCGCTGGTGAGTCGTGATCATGGGATCGGTGTTGCCCGGGCAACACCGATCCCATGATCACGGCCAGGGAGCCGCACGGCCGGAGCCCGGAACCCGGAGCGGGGACGCCGGAGCCCGGAACCCGGAGCGGGGACGCCGGACTCAGCGCAGGCTCTGCGGGACGTCGAACTCCGCGCAGACCGCCCGCCACACGGTCTTGGCGTCCACGCCGTCCGCCAGGGCCTGGTCCACGGTCCGCTCGCCCAGGGCGGCCAGGACATGGTCCTTGGCCACGCTGCTCGCGTACGTATCACCGAACTGCGCCCGCATCCGCGTCCAGAACTCGCTGAGCCGCACGGCCCTCCCTGATGGCTACCCCAGGACCCCCCAGTCCACCCTGCCGGCGAGAGTACCGGCGCCCGGGGGGCAACCCCAACCCGGAACCCCACGCGGCACAGCTGACCCACGTTCGTAACAAACAATGAGGAATGCACATAGTTCTGCTGGGGAAGGGTCACCATCGGGTGCCCCGCAATGGCATGAGAGAATTCCCGTAGTTCCTGGGCGCATCCAATCCGGCATGGCCTGGCCGCTCCGCGGGCAGGCACGGACTCTCGCCTGGGAGAGCAGATGGACCCATCAGCCGAGGACCGGGGCGGCCCCCCGACGGCCGTGGCCCAGGACCCGGCCGCCGCGCAGCCCGTGGTCGTCCCCCAGCAGCGCGGCCCCGCGACCGCCAGCCCGGCCCCCGCCCCTGCGGGCCAGCCGCCGGCCCCCCGCACGCCCGCGCCGCGCCGGCGCACCGACGGCGTCGCGGTGGCCGCCCTGATCTCGGGCATCGTCCCGGCCATCCCGGTCACCCTGGTCCTCGGCCCGCTGGCCCTGATCCGGATCAGCCGGTCCGGCGCCCGCGGCCGGTCCCTGGCCATCACCGGCCTGGTGCTGGCCGGCCTGTGGACCGTGGCCGCCGCCGTCGTGGCGGCCGCGGTCATCACCCGGCCCCCGCCGCCCAAGCCGGTCACGCTGCCGCTGGTGTTCAGCCTGCGGGCCGGCCAGTGCCTCGACTCGGGCGCCAACGGGATCAGCGGCGTGCACGTGCTCAGCTGCGCGCAGGCGCACGACGCCGAGGTGTTCGCCACGTTCCGGGTGGCCGGCTCGCGCTACCCCGGTGCGGCGGCCCTGCAGCAGCGGGCCCGGCAGGGCTGCGTCAGCCGGCTCAGCGGCTACCTGAACCCCCAGCTGGCCGCGGCCTCGCTGGCCCAGTCCTTCGTCTACCCCGACGCCGGGGCCTGGTCGGCGGGTGAGCGCACCGTGGTCTGCACCGTGCGCAGCACCTCCGGCCCGCTCGTCGGGTCGGTGCGCTCCGGCCCGTGAGGTCCTCGGTGCGGATCCGCTGAGCCCGGCCGCGCGGCGGGCCGGGAATCCGCACTCTGGGCAGGACGTTTATTCCTGTCGGTATGACCAGGCACCATGTACCTATGCCCCGTGACACGGCGCCCGGAAAGGCCCCAGCAGCAGCACCGGACGGGCGAGACCCGCTCGAGGGCTTCAGCGCCATCACCCGGGACTGGTTCTCCGCCGCGTTCGCCGCCCCCACCCAGGCCCAGGCCCAGGCCTGGGCCGCGATCGGCAAGGGTGAGAACACCCTCGTCATCGCGCCGACCGGGTCCGGCAAGACGCTGTCCGCGTTCCTCTGGGCGCTGGACCGGCTGGCCGTGGCCCCCGTCCCGGACGACCCCAAACTCCGCTGCCGGGTGCTGTACATCTCCCCGCTGAAGGCCCTCGCGGTGGACATCGAGCGGAACCTGCGCGCGCCGCTGACCGGGATCCGGCACACCGCCCAGGCCATGGGCGTCCCCGAGCCCGACATCCAGGTCGCGGTGCGGACCGGGGACACCGCCCCCGAGGAGCGCCGCCGGCTGGCCGCCAGGCCGCCGGACATCCTGATCACCACCCCCGAATCGCTGTTCCTGCTGCTCACCTCGAAGGCGCGGGACGCGCTGCGCGGGGTGGACACCGTGATCGTGGACGAGGTCCACGCCATGGCCGGGAACAAGCGCGGCGCGCACCTGGCCCTGTCCCTGGAGCGGCTGGACGCGCTGACCGCGGACCGCCGCCCGGCCCAGCGGATCGGCCTGTCGGCCACGGTCCGGCCGGCCGGGGACGTGGCGTCGTTCCTGGGCGGTGCCCGGCCGGTGACCATCGCCGACCCGCCCAGCAGCAAGCAGATCGACCTGAGCATCGTGGTGCCGGTCGAGGACATGACCGACCTGGACGCGCCGCGCGGCGCGGCGGGCGGGGACGACGCCGGGGACGGCCAGGCCGCCCGGCGGTCCATCTGGCCGCACGTGGAAGAGCAGGTGCTCGACCTGATCGAGCAGCACCGCTCCACGATCGTGTTCGCCAACTCCCGCCGGCTGGCCGAGCGGCTCTGCGCCCGGCTCAACGAGCTGGCCGCCGAGCGGGCCGAACTCCGCGAGGGCACGCCCGCCCCGCCCGGCCGCGGCAGCCCGCCCGCCCAGATCATGGCCCAGGCGGGCGCGACCGGCGGCGCGCCCCTGGAGGTCGCCCGGGCCCACCACGGCTCGGTGTCCCGGCAGGAACGGGCCCAGATCGAGGAGGCGCTCAAGGCGGGCCGCCTGCCCGCCGTGGTGGCCACGTCCAGCCTGGAACTGGGCATCGACATGGGCGCGGTGGACCTGGTCATCCAGGTCGAGTCGCCGCCCTCGGTGGCCAGCGGCCTGCAGCGCACCGGCCGGGCCGGGCACAACGTGGGCGACGTGAGCCGTGGCGTCATCTTCCCCAAGTACCAGGGTGACCTGGTGCAGGCCGCGGTGGTGGCCCGGCGGATGCGCGGCGGCCAGATCGAGTCGCTGAGCATCCCCCGCAACCCGCTGGACGTGCTCGCCCAGCAGATCGTCGCGATGACCGCGCTCGACGACTGGTCCGTGGACGACCTGCACGCGGTGGTGCGCCGGGCCGCGCCGTTCGCCAGCCTGACCCGGCCGGTGCTGGAGGCCGTGCTGGACATGCTGGCCGGCCGGTACCCGAGCGAGGAGTTCGCCGAGCTGCGGCCCCGGCTGGTCTGGGACCGCACCACCGGGCCTGCTGCACGGCCGCCCCGGCGGCCAGCGGCTCGCGGTGACCAGCGGCGGCACCATCCCGGACCGCGGCCTGTTCGGCGTGTTCCTGGCCGCCTCGCAGCGCGGCGACGGCCGTAACTCGCACCGGGTCGGCGAGCTCGACGAGGAGATGGTCTACGAGTCGCGGGTCGGTGACGTGTTCGTGCTCGGCGCGAGCTCGTGGCGGATCGAGGAGATCACCGCCGACCAGGTGCTGGTCTCCCCCGCGCCGGGCCAGCCCGGCAAGCTGCCGTTCTGGCACGGTGACGCGCCGGGCCGGCCCGCCGAGCTGGGCCGGGCGCTGGGCGCGTACTGCCGCGAGCTGTCCGAGGCAGGTGAGCAGGACGCGACCGCGCGGCTGCGCGCCGACGGGCTGGACGAGCTGGCCGCGGCCAACCTGGTCCGCTACCTGACCGCGCAGCGGGAGGCGACCGGGTACGTGCCGGACGACCGCACGCTGGTCATGGAGCGGTTCCGTGACGAGCTGGGCGACTGGCGGCTGGTGCTGCACAGCCCGTTCGGCGCGCCGGTGCACGCGCCGTGGGCGCTGGCCATCGCGGCCCGGCTGCGGGAGCGCTACCCGGGCATGGACGTGCAGGCCATGCACACCGACGACGGGATCGTGATCCGGGTCCCGGACACCGAGGAGCCGCCGCCGACCGGGATCGCCGAGCTGCAGCCCGAGGAGATCGAGCAGCTGGTCACCGACGAGCTGGGCAGCTCGGCGCTGTTCGCGTCCCGGTTCCGCGAGTGCGCGGCCCGGGCGCTGCTGCTGCCCCGCCGGCAGCCGGGCCGGCGCAGCCCGCTGTGGCAGCAGCGGCAGCGTTCCGCGCAGCTGCTGTCGGTGGCCCGCAAGTACGGCACGTTCCCGATCGTGCTGGAGACCGTGCGCGAGTGCCTGCAGGACGTGTTCGACGTGCCGGGCCTGATCAGCCTGATGAAGGAGCTGGCCAGCCGGCAGATCCGGCTGGTCGAGGTGGAGACCCCGGCGCCGTCCCCGTTCGGGCGCTCGCTGCTGTTCCGCTACGTCGGCGCGTTCATGTACGAGGGGGACGCGCCGGTCGCCGAGCGCCGGGCCCAGGCGCTGGCCCTGGACTCCTCGCTGCTGGCCGAGCTGCTCGGCCAGGCTGACCTGCGCGAGCTGCTGGACCCGGCGGTGGTCGAGCAGACCGAGCGGGAACTGCAGCGGCTCACCCCGGAGCGGGCCTGCCGGGACGCCGAGGGCGTGGCCGACCTGCTGCGCGGCCATCGGCCCGGTGTCCGCGGCCGAGGTGGCCGAGCGCAGCCAGGACCCGGGCGCGGCCGCAGGCTGGCTGGCCGGGCTGGCGCGGCAGCGGCGGGCGCTGGAGTTCCGGATCGCCGGCGAGGCCCGGTGGGCCGCGATCGAGGACGCCGGGCGGCTGCGGGACGCGCTGGGCGTGCCGCTGCCCCCGGGCGTGCCCGCCGCGTTCACCGAGCCGGTCCCCGACCCGCTCAGCGACCTGGTGGCCCGCTACGCGCGCGGGCACGGCCCGTTCCTCACCGCCGACCTGGCGGCCCGGTACGGGCTCGGGGTGGCGGTGGTCACCGGCGCGCTGCGGCGGCTGGCCGCCGAGGGCCGGATCGCCGAGGGCGAGTTCCTGCCCGGGCGCCGCGGGACACAGTGGTGCGACACCTCGGTGCTGCGCACGCTGCGCCGCCGCTGCCTGGCCAAGCTGCGCAAGGAGGCCGAGCCGGTACCCCCGTCGGCGCTGGCCCGGTTCCTGCCCGCGTGGCAGAACGTGGCGCACTCCGCGGCCGGCCAGGGCGCGGCCGGCCAGGGCACTGGGGGCCCGGCCGGGGCGCGGGGCCGCCCGCGGGGGCCCCGGGCCAGCGCGGACACCGTGTACGAGGTCATCGACCAGCTGGCCGGGGCGGCCATGCCCGCGTCGGCGCTGGAGACCCTGATCCTGCCGGGCCGGGTGCCCGGCTACCAGCCCGCCATGCTGGACGAGCTGACCGCGGCCGGGGAAGTGGTCTGGTCCGGTGCGGGCGGGCTGCCCGGCGGGGACGGCTGGGTGGCGCTGGCCCCCGCGGACACCGCGCCGCTGCTGCTGCCCGAGCCGGGTGAGATCACCCTGACCCCGCTGCACGAGGCCGTCCTGGCCGCGCTGGACGGCGGCGGCGGGATGTTCTTCCGGATGCTCGCCGACCGGGCCGCCGCGCTGCTGCCCGGGGGCGAGCGCCAGGAGGCGGCCGACGCCGCGGTCGCCGCGGCCATCTGGGACCTGGTCTGGGCGGGCCGCCTCACCAACGACACGCTCGCCGCGCTGCGCACGGTGCTGGGCACCGGCCGGCCCGTGGCGGCCAGCGGCACCCGGGCCGCGGCCCCGGCCCGGCCGCGCACCGCCGTGCGGCCCGGAGCCCGCGGCCGGGGCCGGGGCGGTTTCGGCCGGCCGGCCATGCCGTCCCGGACCGGGCCGCCCACGGTCACCGGGCGCTGGTCCCTGGTGCCGCCCGCCGACCCGGACCCGACCCGGCGGCTGCACGCGCTGGCCCGGACCCTGCTGGACCGGCACGGGATCCTGATCCGCGGCGCGGCCGCCACGGAACGGGTGCCCGGCGGGTTCGCCGCGATCTACCCGGTGCTGCGGGCCATGGAGGACGCGGGCCAGTGCCGCCGCGGCTACTTCGTCGAGGGCCTGGGCGCCGCGCAGTTCGCGCTGCCCGGCGCGGTGGACCGGATGCGCGCGCTGGCCGCGGAAGCCGACGCCAGCCCGGCGGCCGCCGATCCGTGGGCGCGCGCGGGCCGCCCGGGTGCGGGCCCGCCGGCCAGCGGTTTTTTCCGCAACGAGGACCCGCCCGGGCCAGCCCCCAGCGTGACCGTGCTCGCCGCCGGGCGACCCGGCCAACCCGTTCGGGGCGGCCCTGCCCTGGCCGGAGCGGCCCGGGGAGGCCCCGGGCGGCCACCGGCCGGGCCGCAAGGCCGGTGCGCTCGTCGTCCTGGCCGGGGGCGACCTGGTGCTCTACGTCGAGCGGGGCGGCAAGACCCTGCTGTCGTGGACCGGGGACCCGGCCGTGCTCGGCCCGGCCGCGGCGGCGCTGGCCGGGGCGGCCCGCGGCGGGGCGCTGGGCCGGCTGACGATCGAGCGGGCCGACGGCGTCGGCCGTGCAGGACTCGCCGCTGGCCCGGGCGCTGGAGGAGGCCGGGTTCCGGCCCACGCCGCGCGGGCTGAGGCTGCGGGCCCAGGTGGCCTGAATCTTGTCCGCCCCGATAACGCCATTCTGGCTGCGCTCAACGCCGCCGTAAGGCACCTTTCTCAGGGGGGAACCGGGAACACGTGGTATTTGCCTGGCCTCCACCGATGAGCGGGCGCGGGCGGCTCCGGCCGCCGCGGGCGCGAGGACAGGAGGGTGCCGTGGCCGACGCGGAGGGCATCGACCTTTCGAGCTACCAGCCGTCGTTCGACTGGTCCGCCGAAAAGGGGCGGATTTCGTTCGCCTTCATCAAGGCGACCGAGGGCACGACGATCACGGATCCCGAATTCGCCGCCAACTGGCAGCAGGCGAAGGCCCTCGGCATCGTCCGCGGCGCCTACCACTTCGCCCACCCGAAGAACGGGGCGGCCACCGAATCGCAGGCGTTCCTCGACGTGGTCCGGGCGCACGGCCTGCAACGCCGGTGACCTGCTCGCCCTGGACCTCGAGACGTCGGACAACCTCAGCCCGGCCCGCGTGTCGGAGTACGCGCGGAACTGGTGCGCGGACGTCACCAGGGCCACCGGGCACACGCCGATCGTGTACACCTTCCTGAGCTTCGCCCAGCAGGGGAACTGCGCCGGCCTGGGCCACTATCCGCTGTGGATCGCCGAGCCGTCCGCGCCGGCCGGGCGGCCGGTCGTGCCCCAGCCCTGGTCGACGTGGGCGTTCCACCAGTACGGCACGGCGCGGGTGGGCGCCAACACCGTTGACGTGAACGTGTTCCACGGCGACACCGCCGCCCTGAAAGCGTTTGCCAATCCAGCATCACCCGCACCCAAGGAGGAGGCCGAAGTGCAGAGCGGGACCCTGAACAACGGCGCCAGCGCCGTCACCGCGATCGCCATCCCGTTCGGCAGCGCCAAGGAGATCGGCTTCGCCTGCGACAACGGGATGCAGGGCCTGCCGTCGGCCCGGCTGCGGGTAGCGGTCTGGGACGGCCACTGGACGGTGCACAACCCGGTGGTGGTGGACAGCAGCAAGGGCCAGACGGTGGTCAAGTTCGGCGACCCGTCCCGGACCTCGGTGGTCTCGGTCGAGCGCCTGGACGCGGGCGACGTGAGCGTCGGCTACCAGGTCTCCTAAGCTTCGGGTGTGAACGGCGCACCGCCCACGATCTACGACGTAGCCGCGATCGCGGGCGTGTCCATCGCGTCGGTGTCCCGGGTCCTCAACGGGACCGGCAGCCCCCGCGCGGACACCCGCGAGCGCGTGCTCCGGGCGGTGGCCGAACTCGGCTTCGTGCCGGACGGCGCGGCCCGGGCGCTGAGCGTCAAGCTCAAGGAGACGGTCGGGGTCGTGTACCGCCGTGTGCCCAAGGCCACGCCCGGCGGCGTATTCGCCGAGGAGGACGAGAACCTCCAGTTCGCCGACATCATCAACCGGGGCATCGAGGTGGCGGCCCAGCGCAGCGGCTTCAGCCTGCTGATCAGCTCGGTGGCGGCCGAGGACGCCGACGCGGGCCGCCGGATGCTGGCCCTGGCCGGCAAGTGCGACGGGCTCATCGTGCACGACCTGGTGCTCGACGCCGGCCAGCTGGACCGGCTGGGCCGCCAGATCCCGGTGGTCAACCTGGCCGGAATCACCACGCCGCATACGGCCAGCGTGCGCGGGGACAGCGAGGCAGGCATGCGGGACCTGATGCGGCACCTGATCCGCGACCACGGGTACCGGACGCTCGGGTACCTGGCCGGGGTCGCGGACAGCCCGGACAACGTGACCCGCCAGGCGGTGGTGACGGCTGAGGCCGCCGCGGCGGGCGTCCAGCTGGCCGCCGGTCCCGGCTGGCAGGGCAGTTACTACGCCGACGGCGGGGCCCAGGTCATCGACGGGCTGCTCGGCGCGGGCCAGCCGCTGCCGCGGGCCATCGTGTGCGCCAACGATCTCGCCGCGCTCGGGGCCCTGCACACGCTGGCCCGCCGCGGCGTGAACGTGCCGGGGGACGTGGCGGTCACCGGCTTCGACGACATCCCGGTCGCGCGGCGGCTGCATCCGGGGCTGACCACCGTCCGCCAGCCCATCCAGGAACTCGGCGCCACCGCGTTCGAGCTGCTGGAGTCGCTGGTCCGCAACGGCCAGCCGGAGCCGCGGGACGTGGTCCTGCCCACCCGCCTGATCCGCCGGGAGAGCTGCGGCTGCTAGCGGGCCCCGGGGTCTTAGAGCACGGTGTCCTAGAGCACGGTGTCCTAGAGCACGGGGTCCTAGAGCACGGGGTCCCAGAGCACGGGCAGCGCCGGGGGCTTGCGGAACACCAGGCCGCGGGGCGCGGCCGGCCGGGCCGGGTCGAGCCGCAGGCCGGGCAGCAGGCGGAGGGCCGCGCCGAGCGCGGCGCGGGCTTCCAGCCGGGCCAGGTGCACGCCGAGGCAGAAGTGCGGGCCGCGGGCGAAGGCCAGGTTCTGCCCGGCGTTGCCGCGGCGCACCTCGAAGCGGTCCGGGTCGGTGAACGCGGCCGGGTCCCGCCCCGCACCGGCCACCGACACGCTGACCAGGTCGCCCCGGCTGATCCCGGCGCCGCCCAGGCCGACGTCGCGGGTGGCGTAGCGGTCCACGATGGCGGCCGCGGGCTCCAGGCGCAGCGACTCCTCGATGGCCTGCGGCAGCAGGCCGGGGTCGGCGCGGACCAGGTCCAGCTGGTCGCGGTGGCCGAGCAGGTGCCACGCCGCGTTGGCGATCATCCCTTCGGTGGTCTCGATGCCGCCGAACATGAGCACCGCCGCGTTGGAGACGATCTGGGCCGGGCTGAGACCGGCCGCACCGGCACCGGACCCGGGCCGGCCGCGGGCGGCCCGCAGCACGGGCCGGGCCGCGTCCGCGAGCAGCGAGGTGCCGGGCCCGTCCCCGATGACCGCCTGCAGGCCGTCGCTGAGCTGCCCGAACGCCGCCATCCCCGCGGTCACCCCGGGCGGCGCCGCCCCCGGGCCGGCGGCGGCCAGCTCCGAGACCGCGCGGACGATCGCGTCGTACCAGGACAGGATGGTGCCCGGCGGCACCTGGCCCAGGCCCAGCACCCGGGCCACGACGGCCACCGCCAGCGGTGCGGCCAGGCCGCGGCTCAGGTCGCCCCGCCCGGCCGGGCGCATCGCGCTGACCAGGCGATCCGCTTCACTGGTCACGAACGTGTCCAGCTGCTCGTGCACGGCGGCCTGGCTGAACGGGCCGGTGAACGGGCGCCGGTGCCGGTCGTGCTGCGGGCCGTCCAGCGACAGCATGCTCGGGCCGACGATCCGGGCCGTCGAGAAGCGCGGGTCGTCAACGGTGAACACCGCGCTGTCCCGCATGACCGCCAGGGCCAGGTCACGCCGCGTCACCAGCCAGCCGTCCAGCGCCGGCACCCAGGAGACAGGCTCGGCCGCGCGCAGCCGGGCCAGGGCGGGGTGCGGATCGTCTTCCAGTTCCGCGACGGTGACGGCGGCGCCCAGCGGATAACGGCGGGCCCGGGCGGTCATCGCCGGTGAGCCCGCGCCGTGGCCAGTCATGACGACGACGCTACTGCCCCGCGGGCTGGGCCTCCCGCTCCCCCGCGGACCGGCTGCCCCCGGCGGGCTGGCCCCCGCAAGCTGGGCCCCTGGCTCCCCCGCGGGCCTGCCGCCGCTCCCGCGCGGCGGCCTGGGTGACCCCGAGTTGGCGATCTGTTAATCCCACGTTCACCCAGTTGGGAGGATGACGCGCGGCAGCACGCGCGGTGGGATCGGTGGCATAAGGGGCACAGGGGTGCCCGGCAGCCGGGTTCGGGCGATACCGGCGGAGGAGGCCACATGACGTCGGCAGCAACTCGGCCGGCCGGAAGGCGCGCGGGCCCGGCCAGGCTGGCCGCGGCCCGGCTGGCCCGGCCGCGAGCCCCGGCGGGCGCGGCCCGGGCCGGCCGGCGGGACCGGGGCAGGAGCAGGTGACGATCGCCGCCACGCAGCCGGACCGCCCGGTCACCGAAGGAGTCCGCAGCCTCGAGGTGCGCTGGATATTCCCGGGGCCGCTGGACGATGCGGTGGCCGGATGGTTCAGCCGGTTCCCGGCCGGGGTGGAATCCCGCGAGGACGCCTACCTCCTGTCCCCCCGGCTGCGCGGGCTGTCGGTCAAGACCCGCGGGGGCCTCGCCCTGGAGGTGAAGGCGTTCCGCGGCAGCCCGGGGACCCTCGACGTGGCGGGCCGGGCCCGCGGGCGCATGGAGTCCTGGCAGAAGTGGTCCTATCCGTGCGGCCCGCTCGGCCCGGACCGGGGTGATCCGGCGTGCTGGAGGCCGGTGCGCAAAAGGCGGCGGCTGGCCCAGTTCGGCCTGGCCGCCGGGATCGTGACGGATGACCCGGACCCGGGCCACGAGCCGCGGTGCGAGGCGGAACTGACCGAGATCCGCACGCGTGACCAGGACTGGTGGTCGCTGGGACTGGAGGCGACCGGGCCCGCCGATCTGCTCCGCCGAGCCCTCGAGGCCACCGCCGGGCTCGTGTTCGCCCAGGCCCTGCCGGGCGGGACGCTGCCCGGCCCCCGTGAATGCCGGTCCTACGCCGAGTGGCTGGGCCAGCTCTGGCATCTGGGCTAGCCCGCGCATCTGCGTTAGCTACTTCAGGATGTTGACCGCCCGGGCGATCACGAGTGCGCCCATGCCCAGCGATACGCACGCCTCCACGATCATGAGGAGCTTGGCCCAGGGCTTGATCGCGGACGTGTCGGTCGGGCTGAACGCGGTCGCGGTCCAGAAGGCCAGGGACAGGTAGTCGACAAAGCGCGGCACCCAGTCCGCCGGCGCGTAGTCGGTGTGCAGCATCTCCGGGAAGACGAACGCCGGGCTCACCCGGGGATGATGCGCACGGGCGGCGGCGCCGCCCCGGTCGAGGTCCCAGTACCACAGCCCGAACGCGATGACGTTCGTGGCCCAGATCACCGCGCCCGTGGCCAGCAGCCCGATGGCGTTGTTCGCGAAGAGCTTGTTGCCGGTCAGGATGTCGGCGATCAGCCGGGCGGCGGCGAACAGGTTCGTCAGCGTGACGAACGCGATGACGATGCCGGTGACGGCCCGCAGCCAGGGCCTCTGCCGGTCGATGCGGCCCGGGTCCCCGATGATCAGGACGGCCAGCAAGATCAGCAGGACCGCCGGGACCACCCACCGGGGGTTGACCCGGTACTGGGCAGGCAGCACCACATGCAGGCCGCCCGCGGCCAGGATGGCGAGGGCCACCGGCCACCAGTGCTCACCCCGCCCGGCCGCCGCGGCCGGCTGCACCGGGCCACCGGCAGTCCCGGATGGCACGGTCATGACCAGGGCCCTTTCGCTGCGCACCGAGACAGGAACTGCCGCCGGCTCAGGGATGCTGATCGTTGCGCGTCTGCGCTCCCCGGGGATCACCCGTAGCGGATGGTCCGGCCCCGGCAGGCCCCCCGGCCCCGCTCGTTCGTCATGGGCTGGCGAGGGTGCTCACGGGCCGGCGACCGAGGCGAGCAGCTCGCCCCGGGCCTGCTCCACCGCGGCCAGGATGGCGCCGCGCAGCACCGGCTGGCCGGTCACCCCGGTCGGCACCACCTGGGGGTGGGCCGGGCAGATCCGGCCCACCTCCGCGGCCACCCGGTCGGCGAGCGCGGTCCCGCCGGCCAGCCCCACCTCGCCGCCGAGCACGACGAGGCCGGGGTCGAGCACCACGCTGACCGCGGCCGCCCCGGTCGCCACCCGCGCGGCCAGCTGGTCGAGCAGGCCGCGGCCGCGCTCGTCCCCGGCCTGGGCGGCGGCCACCGCGGCCTGCACGGCCGCCGCGGCCGTGGGCGCGGGGAACCCGTAGCTCTCCGCCAGCGGCCGCACCGCCTGGGCGCCGACCAGGGACTGGAACGCGCCGGTGGCCGGGTGGCTGACGTCCTGCGGCAGCGGCACCCCGGGAACCGGGAGGTACCCGATCTCGCCCGCGGCGCCCGCCACCCCGCGGTGCAGCCGCCCGCCGATGATGGTGGCGAGCCCCAGGCCCACGCCGATCCACATCAGCACGAAGTCGTCGGCGCCCTGGGCGACGCCCACCGCGCGCTCGGCCATGGCCGCCAGGTTGACGTCGTTCTCGATCGTCACCGGCTGGCGCAGGTCGCTGCGCAGCGCCTCCAGCACGCCTTCGTGCCAGGCGGGCAGGTTCACCGCCAGCCGCGGATCCCCGGTGCTCGGATCCAGCACCCCGGGAGTGCCGATGACCAGCGCGTTGAGGCGGGACATCTCCACCCCCGCCGAGCGGCAGGCGGCCGCCACCGCGCCGCGGACCAGCTCGACCGGGTTGGCGGCGCCGTTCGGGTCCACGCTGACCTGGGTGACCACCTCGCCGGTGATGTCGGCCACCCCGGCGCTGACCTCGTCGTGCTCGACGTGCAGCCCGGCGACGTACGCGCTGGAGGGCACGACCGCGTAGAGCGCCGCGTTCGGCCCGCGGCCGCCCGCCTGCTCGCCCACGGTCGCGACCAGGCCGCGCTCCTCCAGCCGGGAGAGCAGCTGGGATGCGGTCACCTTGGACAGCCCGGTCCGCTCGCCCACCTGCGCCCTGGTCATCGGGCCGCCGGCGAGCAGCAGCTCGAGGGCGGCCCGGTCGTTCAGCTCCCGCAGCAGCCGCGGCGTCCCAGGCCGTTGTTCCATGCCTTCCCTCCGTCGCATGACGTCCCCCCCAGCACCTGCTCGCACACGGCGAGGAGCCGGCTAGCCGGCGCCACGCCTGCCCGCCAGCGGCGGGCGAACGGGGCACCTGGCTGAATTCTGTCTCAATCTGGCAACAGGGTCTATCTAATAGGAAACTTTACTGTTAGTTTCACCCCAGAATCCCCACAGTGTTGGTCAAGCCAGGGCCGGTCGGCCAGCCCAGCGACGTGACCGCCGGGGGCCGACTGGGCCGTGCTGACTAGGCAGGCAGCGACAGCCTAGACGGCCGACGGCGCCGCGGGCGCCCTGGGACCGCGAGGAATTGCGTGAAGTGCCAAGGATCAAGCCGGGAAGGGAGATCCCTAGTGAAGCTGACTAGATCGGCGGCCGCGTTCGGTGCGGCAGCCCTACTCGCCGGGGCCGCGGCGGGCTGCGGCTCCAGCAGCAGCGGCAGCTCGTCCTCGTCCGCCGCGCCAGCCAAGCTGGTCGTCTGGCGGATGGGCTCGTCGGTCCCGTCCCAGGTCACCTGGATGAACGGGGTCGTCGCCCAGTTCCACAAGAAGTACCCGCAGTACGCCAAGACCAAGGTCACCGTGGACTGGATCCCGTGGGGCAACCGGGTCACCGACTGGACCAACGCGCTGACCAGCGGCAAGGGCGGCCCGGACATCACCGAGCTGGGCAACACCGACACCCCGGGGATCGCCTCGCAGGGCGCCCTGGCCAACATCAGCACCAACGTGAAGGCCTGGTCCTACGGCTCCGGGATCATCCCGGGCAACCTGGCCAACGACACCGTGAACGGGCAGACCTACGCGGTGCCCTGGTTCGGCGGCGTGCGCGGCATCTGGTACCGCAAGGACCAGTTCGCCAAGGCCGGGCATCACCTCGGCGCCTGCCACCTGGGCCCAGCTGGTCGCCGACGCCAAGTCGCTGCAGAAGAAATATCCCGGCACCTACGGCCTCGGCGCGCCGAGCGACTACACCAACGCGATCGTCAGCTTCATCTGGGGCGCGGGCGGCCAGGTGGCCACCCAGAGCGGCGGCAAGTGGACCGCCACGCTGAACACGCCCGCAGTCCGAGGCCGGCCTCAAGTTCTACGCCGACCTGTACCTGACCCAGCATGTGTCGCCGTCCAAGTACATCGGCCAGACCGAACTGGGCGCCCCTGGCGCCACCTCGGGCGGCTCCAACGAGGACTTCGCGCTCGGCAAGCTGGACATGTACATCGACGGCCCGTGGGCGCAGGCCGAGCTGACCGCGGTGAGCAAGAAGTACGAGGCGGACTGGGCCTCGTTCCCGATCCCCAGCGAGAACGGGCCGAACCCGGCCCCGGCCTTCTCCGGCGGCTCCGACCTCGGCGTCTGGGTCAAGAGCAAGTACCAGCAGGCCGACTGGGACCTGGTCTCGCTGATGGACAGCCCGGCGAACGCCACCACGTTCGCCAACGCGGCGGGCTTCTTCCCGCAGTTCACCGCGCAGCTCAAGGGCGGCGCCTACGCGGGCAACCCGGTGATGGCGGGCTTCGCCAAGGCCGCCGCCTACACCCAGATCGCGCCGCTCAACTCGAAGAACTGGGCCACCGCCGACGCGACGGACGCGATCATCCCGACCATGATGAAGTCGCTGATGCAGGGCGCGAACTTCAGCGCCACCGTGAACAAGGCCAACACGGAGCTGCAGAACGTGCTCAACACCGGGTCCGAGACCGGCTGAGCACCCCGAGCTGTCCCGGCCGGCGGCCGTCACCCCCCCGTGGCCGCCGGCCGGGACCCTCGCGTGAGGAGAGTGCCGATACCATGGTGGATACCGTCACCCCGCAGTCCGCGGCCCGCGAGCCGGGCCGCCGCCCGCCCGGCGCCGGTCCGGCCAGCCTCCGGGGCCACGGCTGCGGGCGCTGATCCGGCGCTACCGCCTGGCGCCGTACCTGCTGCTGCTGCCGTCCATGGTCGCGATCGCCCTGGTGCTGCTCTGGCCGGTGGTGCAGGTGACCCTGTACTCGTTCCAGAACTACGGGCTGCCGCAGACCGACGGGGCCGCGCCGGTCCAGTGGATCGGGCTGGGCAACTTCACCGCCACCTTCGCGGACCCGGAGTTCTGGCTGGCGCTGCGGATCACGGTGCTGTTCGCGGCGGCCGCGGTGACGCTGACCCTGCTGGCCGGCACGCTGGTCGGGCTGCTGCTGCACCAGCTGGGCCGGGTGATGTCCGCCTTCGTGGGCACGGCGGCCCTGCTGGCCTGGGCCACTCCCCCGGTCTCGGCCAGCGTCCTGTTCTACTGGCTGTTCAACCCGGACGGCGGCCTGGTGGACTGGAGCCTGGCCCGGATGCCGCACTGGCTGGTCGGCAGCACCGACTGGGCCGGCTTCAACTGGACCACCGGCGGGGCGCTGCCCGCCTACACGGTGGCCACCGTGCTGGTGGTGTGGCAGGGCTTCCCGTTCATCGCCGTGTCGGTGCTGGCCGGGCTCAATACCGTGCCCGCCGAGCTGCTGGAGGCCGCGCGGGTGGACGGCGCCGGGGCCTGGCACGGCTTCTGGCGGATCACCTTCCCGCTGCTCAAGCCGATCTTCCTGGTCCTGCTGCTGCTGTCGGTGATCTGGGACTTCAACGTGTTCACCCAGACCTACCTGCTGACCGGCGGGCTCGGTAACCGCGACGAGTTCAACCTGTCGCTCTACCTGTACGACAAGGCGTTCACCTTCCCGCCCAGCTACGGCCTGGGCGGCGCGCTGGCGCTGATCCTCACCGTCATCCTGCTCATCGTCACGGTCGGCTACGTGCGGGCCTCCGTCCGGCAGGGAGCCCTCTCATGACCGCCCAGCCTGGCTGGTATCCGGCGGCCCGGTATCCGCGCGCCCGGCGGCCGCGGGCGGCCCGGAAGGCCAGGACCGTCGGCCTCAACGCCCTGGGCGTGCTGGTCGCCCTGCTCACCCTGTTCCCGATCTTCTGGATGGTCTCCACGGCGTTCAAGCCGTCCCAGGAGATCTACTCGCTGACGCCGCACCTGCTGCCCCGCCCATCCGACGCTGGGCAACTTCTCGGCCGTCATGAGCGGCCAGGCGTCCGGGATCGGGTCGGTACTGGCTGTTCTTCCGCAACAGCCTGCTGGTCACGATGTCCACCGTGGTGCTGGCCTCGCTGATCTCGCTGCTCGCCTCGATCGCGGTGGCCCGGTTCCGGTTCCGGTTCCGGGCGTCCTACCTGATCATGCTGCTGATCGTGCAGATGATCCCGGGCCAGGCGCTGATCATCGCGCTGTTCCTGGACTTCAACCGGCTCAACCTGCTGCAGAGCCTGCCCGGCCTGGTCCTGGTGTACGCGGCGCAGGCGCTGCCGGTGTCGATCTGGATGCTGCGCAACTTCGTGGCCACCGTGCCCCGCGAGCTGGAGGAGGCGGCGGCGGTGGACGGGGCCGGGCAGCTTGCGGATCTTCTGGCGCATCCTGTTCCCGCTGGTCGCCCCGGGCCTGATCGCGACCAGCATCTTCTCCTTCATCACCGCCTACAACGAGTTCATCGTGGCCCTGACCTTCCTGGGCCAGGCGCACTCCGACTACACGCTGCCGATCTACGTGACGTACTTCTTCGCCCGCGGCGGCGCCGAGTGGGGACCGATCATGGCCGCTTCCACCCTGTACACCATCCCGGTGGTGGTGTTCTTCCTCATCGTCCAGCGGCGGATGACCGCGGGCCTGGTCGCCGGGGCGGTGAAGGGATGAGCGGCAGCGGGCGCAGGTGTCCCGGGGCCCCGCCGGGACGGGGAGCAGCGCATGAGCGCCGGTGTCTCCGCCGACCCGGCGCTGGACCGGATGGCCGACGCGATCCTCATCCCCCCGTTCCCGGGCGAGCGCGCGCCCCGCTGGGTGCTCGCCGCGCTGGAGCGGGGCCTGGCCGGGGTGACCATCTTCGGCCCGAACATCGCCGGGCCGGAGCAGCTGGCCGGGCTCACCGCCCAGCTCCGCTCGGCGGGCGGGCTGCCCCTGGTGGCCATCGACGAGGAGGGCGGCGACGTCACCCGGATCGCCCACCTGACCGGCAGCCCCTACCCGGGCAACGCCGCGCTGGGCGCGGTGGACGACGTGGCGCTGACCGCCGCGGTGCACCGGGCGCTGGGCCAGGACCTGGCCGCCCTGGGCATCAACGTCGACCTCGCCCCGTCCGTGGACGTGAACACCGCCGCCGACAACCCGGTCATCGGGATCAGGTCGTTCGGCGCCGGACCCGGACCTGGTGGCCCGGCACGCCGCCGCGGCCGTCCGCGGCCTCCAGGCGGCCGGGGTGGCCGCCTGCGCGAAGCACTTCCCCGGGCACGGCAGCACCAGCGCCGACTCCCACCACGGCATCGTGACCGTGGACGCCAGCCTGGACCTGCTCCGCCGCCGGGACCTGCCGCCGTTCGCCGCGGCCATCGCGGCCGGGGTCCGCGGCGTGATGCCGGGGCACCTGCGGGTGCCCGAGCTGACCGGGGACGCCCCGGCCACGCTGTCCGCCGCGGCCCTGAACGGCCTGCTGCGGGGCGAGCTGGGGTTCACCGGGGTGATCATCTCAGACGCGCTGGAAATGCGCGCCGTGAGCGATCTGTACGGCATCCCGGAGGCCGCGGTGCTCGCCGTGGCGGCCGGGACCGACCTGCTCTGCTTCGGGCGCGACGCCGCGGAGGACAGCTACCTGGCCGTGCGCCGGGCGCTCAGCGAGGCGGTGGCCAGCGGGCGGCTGCCCGCGGAGCGGCTGGCCGAGGCCCAGCAGAACGTGACCCAGCTGCGGGCCTGGCTGGCCGAGGCGGGCTCCCGGGCCCGCCTGGACAGCACCGGGCTGGACGTGGGCCGGCTGGCCGACCACGGCGCCCACATCGGCCTGGTGGCGGCGCGCCGGGCCGTGCGGGCCTCGATCATCACCACGGGGGCGGCCCCCGGGCCGCTGGCCGACCCGGTGGTGGTGGAACTGGCGGCGCAGGAGAACATCGCGGTCGGGGAGGTCCCGTGGGGGCTGCGCCCCTGGGTGCCGGACGGGAGCATCCAGCGCATCCCGGCCGGCCTGGCGGCGGGCGAGGCGCCCGCGGTCACCGGGGCGGCGCTCGCCCGGGCCGCGGGCCGGCCGCTGATCGTGGTGGTCCGCGACGCCCACCGGTACGCGGCGGTCCAGGATGTGGTCACGCGGCCTGGTCGCGGCGCGCCCGGACGCGGTGATCGTGGAGATGGGGCTGCCGCTCTGGATCCCCCCCGCGGGCGTGCACCTCACCACCTACGGCGCGGCCCGGGCGAACGCGCAGGCCGCGGCGGAAGTCCTGGGGCTAGCCCGGTGAGCGGCCAGCCGCGGTGACCGTCAGACCGGGCCAATTTCCTACTAAAACGGTCCCGCGCATGGGCCTCGCGGCCCGTTCAGTGCCCGGCAACCTGCATAATGCTGGACATGAGGCTCTCTGCCCGCGCTGACTACGCGCTTCGCGCCGCTGTGGAACTGGCCGCGGCGGACGGCGGTCACATCACCGCTGAGCAGCTGGCGCGTGCCCAGCACATCCCGGGCAAGTTCCTGGAGGCGATCCTCACCCAGCTGCGCCGGGCGGGCCTGGTCCGCAGCCAGCGCGGCCCGGAGGGCGGTTTCTGGCTGGCCAAGCCCGCCTCGGACATCGCGCTGGCCGACATCATCCGGGCCATCGACGGCCAGCTGGTCGGCGTGCGCGGCGAGCGGCCGGAGAACATCGGCTATATCGGCGTGGCGGAGCCGCTGCAGAGCGTCTGGATCGCGCTGCGCGCCAACGAGCGGGCCATCCTGGAGGAAGTCACGCTCGAGCACATCGCCACCGGGCGGCTGCCGGAGCGGATCGTCGAGCTGACCGACGACCCCCGGGCCTGGGCCTGACCCCGCCTTTCCCCCGCCTGGGCGGCTGAGCCGGCCGGTCAGACCGTTAGCGAACGAAAAAACGGGCCCGGGGCCGCTTTCCGCAGCCGCCGGGCCCGCCTTTCGCTGTCGTCGTCGCTAGCGCGATTACACCGGGACCATGTCGCTGAAGTCCCCGCGTACCCGGCGGGTGACCTCGTCGAAAGCGGGGTGATCCTCGTTGAGCCCGACCGGGTCCAGCACCGGCTCGGAGTCCATGCCCCGCACGTGCCCCACGGGCACCCGGAGCTTCTCGGGGCGCAGCTCGGCGGAGAACGCCCGCGACACGGGCAGCTCCAGCCCGCGCCCGGCCCGGCTGATCTCGCGGGAGTCCGCCGGCGCGCGGCCGTCACCGGACGGGGCGCCGGCCGGGGTGAGCACCGAGTCGTTCTGCAGCTCGGCCAGGGCGAAGCTGTCTGAGACCTCGCCGAGCACGTGGGACAGCGGGGTGTTCAGCGCCGTGCAGATGGCGGCGAGCAGCTCAGAGGAGGCTTCCTTCTGGCCGCGCTCGACCTCGGACAGGTATCCCAGCGACACCCGGGCCGCGGCCGACACCTCGCGCAGGGTTCGACCCTGCCGCAGACGTAGCCGCCGCAGCACGTCACCAAGCAAGTGACGAAGCAGGACCATCGCGGCACTCCCTTCGCGAAGTGTGTCATTCGATAGTGCCACCGTACTCGCCCTCACCGACAGTAGGGAAAGCACCTGTGGCTGTGTTCGCTGCTAACGTAACACTGTAATCATCGGGTCTCTTCCCGCACGGTGACAAGGACCAGCGCCAGCGCTTCGCGGACGGTGGCGGCCCGGATGGCGGCCCGGCCGCCGCCCAGGTCCAGCCGGCGGACCCGGGTCTGGTCCCCGGCGCTGGCCGCGATATACACCGTGCCTGCGGGTTTCCCCTCGGCCGGGTCCGGGCCGGCCACGCCGGTGGTGGCGGCGCCGACCGCGGCGCCGAGCCGGCCGCGCACGCCCTCGGCCATGGCCGCGGCCACCTCGGCGGACACCGCGCCGTGGGCGTCCAGCAGGCCGCGGTCCACACCGAGCAGCACGGCCTTGAGCTCGGTCGCGTAGGCGACGACACCGCCCCGGAAGACCGCCGAGGCGCCCGGGATGTCGGTGAGCGACGCGGCGAGCAGGCCGCCGGTCAGCGACTCGGCCACCGCGATGCTCTGCTGCCGCGCGGTCAGCAGCGCGATGAGCTCGGCCGCGGCGTCCCCGGAGGCCACCGCGCCCTACCGCCCGGCCCGGTGCGCGGGGCGCCGCGCGCTCACCGGGCCGCCGCGGACATGCTCCGGCGGCGCAGGCGAACGGCCCGGACCGCGTAGTCGGCGCCGGTGACCAGGGTCACCAGGACCGCCAGGCCCATCACGATCTCCCGCGCGGCGCCCGGCGGGCCGGGCAGCACGTAGAGGGAGATGGCCAGCACCTGGAGCAGGGTCTTGATCTTGCCGCCCCGGCTGGCCGCGATCACGCCGTGCCGGATCACCCAGAACCGCAGCGCGGTCACCCCCAGCTCACGGGCCAGGATCACCGCGGTCACCCACCAGGGCAGCTCCCCCTGGACGGACAGCGTGACCAGCGCCGCGCCGGTCAGCGCCTTGTCCGCGATGGGGTCCGCGATCTTCCCGAAGTCGGTGATGAGCCCGCGCTGCCGGGCGATCCGCCCGTCCAGCAGGTCGGTCACGGACGCGACGAGGAACACGGCGAGCGCCGCGATCCGCCAGCCGGTGCCGCCGGCCAGCAGGAACACGACGAAGACCGGGACGAGCAGCAGCCGGAGCACGGTGAGCGCGTTGGCCACGTTCAGCACGCCCGGCTGGGGGACGCCGCCCGGCGGCGCGGGCGGGGCCGGCCGCGCTCCCCCGCCCGTCTCCGCGGCGGGCTGGCTCAATGCGGTCACCCGCGCCCGGGCGCCGCCGCGGGCACGGCGAGCCAGTCGGCCACCAGATCCACCCCGTCGCCCTCGGCGACCCGGGCGGGGATCAGCTCACCGACGCCCGCCCCGGTCACGCCGCGCACGGTGGTGGTCCCGTCCACCTCCGGCGCCTGGTGCGCGGCCCGGCCCAGGAAGGTCCCGTCGCCGAGGTCCTCCTCCAGGAGCACCTGCACCACCTCGCCTACCCGGTCGGCGGCCCGCTGGGCCATCAGCTCGTCGGCCAGGCCCGCCAGCTCATCCACCCGCCGGGCGATCTCGGCCGGATCGAGCTGGCCCTCCAGGGTGGCCGCCTCGGTGCCGTCCTCGTCGGAGTAGCCGAAGACGCCGATCGCGTCCAGCCGCGCCTCGGACAGGAAACGCTGCAGCTCGTCGACGTCGGCGGCGGTCTCGCCCGGGAAGCCGACGATGAAGTTGGACCGGACGCCGGCCTCCGGGCAGGCCTGCCTGACCTGGTCGAGCAGGGCCCCGAACCGCTCACGGTCGCCGAAGCGCCGCATCGCCCGCAGCACCCTCCCGCTGGCGTGCTGGAAGGAGAGATCGAAGTAGGGGGCCACGCCGGGGGTGGAGGTCATCACCTCGACGAGCGCGGGGCGCACCTCCGCGGGCTGGAGGTAGCTGACCCTGATCCGGTCGATGCCCGGCACGGCCGCCAGCGCGGGCAGCAGCTCGTCCAGCAGCCGGGGGTTGCCCAGGTCCTTGCCGTACGACGTGGAGTTCTCGCTGACCAGCACCAGCTCCCGGACGCCGTGATCAGCCAGCCACCCGGCCTCGGCGACCAGGTCTTCCGGCGGCCGGGACAGGAACGCCCCGCGGAAGGCCGGGATCGCGCAGAAGCTGCACCGCCGGTCGCAGCCGGACGCGATCTTGAGCGGGGCCACCGGGCCGCCGGACAGCCGGCGCCGCAGCGTCCGCGGGCCGGAGGCCGGGGCCAGCCCGGCCGGGAGGTCGGAGATGCCATGCCCCGGGGGCTGATGGCCCGGGTCCGCGGAGCGGGCCGCGGGGGAAATCGGCAGCAGCTTGCGCCGGTCCCTCGGCTCGTGGGCCGGGCGCCGTTCCCCGGCCAGCACGGCGTCCAGGCGGGCCCCGATGTCCCCGTAGTCGTCGAAGCTGAGCACCTGCGCCTCGGGCAGCTCAGCCGCCAGGACGCTGCCGTACCGCTCGGCCATGCAGCCCGCGGCCACCACCCTGGCGCCGCTCTCGGACGCGTCGAGCAGCTCGCTGACCGACTCCTGCTTGGCCGCCTCGATGAACCCGCAGGTGTTCACGAGCACCACGCTCGCCTCATCACTGCCGGACAGGGTCCATCCCGCGGCCTCCAGCCGGGCGGCGAGCTCCTCGGAATCCACCTCATTACGCGCGCAGCCCAGCGTCACGAGGCTGACCGTGCGCTGCGGCGGCGGGGAACTCTGCTTACTCGATGGCACACCGGAAGACTACGGTAAGCGCCCCGGTGCTCCTGGCCGAGTGCGGGCTAACCGGTGACCGGCCTGCCCGGCCCGAGGCTCAGCGTGACCGGCTGTCCGGTGACACCGGGCGAGCCCACCTTCTTGCCGTTGACGGTGAGCACGATCCCCCCGGGATTGCCGATGTCCATGCGCACCGTCCGGGAGAACGTCCAGGACTTCGAGCTCCCCCCGACCACGTAGGCCTGGGAGAGGAACCGGCCGTCCGGCTTGGTGAACTCGACCCAGCAGTCCTGGATCGCGGTGAGGCTGACCGTCACGTTCTGGCTCGCGGCGGGCGGGGGCGGCGTGGCCGGCGGCGTGGACGACACCGCAGCGGGCCGCGTGTGGTGCCCCGGCCTCAGCTGGCCCGAGCTGGCCTGGGCCCGGGCGGGGTGCGCCGTGTCCACCACCCGGTAGATCCCGTACCCGGCGATGACCGCCAGGACCAGGACCATGGCCAGGCTCCAGTTGGGCCGCCGCCGCTCCTTGATCTTGATCGGCGTGGCCGGCTCGAACACGTCCGCGGCCCTGATGGCCTTCGGCGCGCCGTGCCTGGCGTCGTACTCGCGGATCAGCTCCTCGTCGTCGGCCCCCACGGCCCGGGCGACGCTTCGGATATGACCCCGGGCGTAGAAGTCACCGCCGCAGGCGGAGAAATCATCGTGCTCGATCCCCCGGACGATTGTCTCTCTGATGCAGGTTCTCTGGCTAACCTGCGTAATGGTGAGACCCGCCTGGCGGCGCGCATCTGCCAGGGCGTCACCAATGCTCACGCCACGCCTCCACTGCCATATCGCACTGCGCACCGCCCCGGGGTGCGGGAGCAGTAACCGGATGCGAGCCGCCCGCGAAATATCCGGGCCGCTAACAAGTGTAGACATCCCCCTGGGACACGGCACAGATGCCGTGTCCCAGATCAGTCCTGCCCGCCCCGCAGCGAATCAACCGTGCTGTCCAGGTCATCTGGCCGCACCAGGACATCCCTGGCCTTGGAACCCTCGCTCGGGCCGACGATGTTGCGGCTCTCCAGCAGGTCCATCAGCCGGCCCGCCTTGGCGAACCCCACCCGCAGCTTGCGCTGCAGCATGGAGGTGGAGCCGAACTGGGTCCGGATGACCAGCTCCGCGGCCTGCATCAGCAGCTCCAGGTCGTCGCCGATGTCGGCGTCGATCTCCCGCTGCCTGCCCTCCGGCGCGGCCACGTCCTCCCGGTAGGTGGGCTGCGCCTGCTGCGTGCAGTGGCTGACCACCTCCCGGATCTCCTTCTCCGTGACGAAGGCGTTCTGCAGCCGCAGCGGCTTGCTGGCGCCCATCGGCAGGAACAGGCAGTCACCCTGGCCGACCAGCTTCTCCGCGCCCGGCTGGTCCAGGATCACCCGGCTGTCGGTCAGGCTGGACGTGGCGAAGGCCAGCCGCGACGGGACGTTCGCCTTGATGAGCCCGGTCACCACGTCCACGCTGGGCCGCTGGGTGGCCAGCACGAGGTGGATGCCGGCCGCCCGGGCCAGCTGGGTGATCCGCACCACCGAGTCCTCGACGTCCCGCGGGGCCACCATCATCAGGTCGGCGAGCTCGTCCACGATGACCAGCAGGTACGGGTAGGGGGTCAGGACCCGCTCGCTGCCCGGCGGCGGGGCCAGCTTGCCCGCCCGCACGGCCTTGTTGAAGTCATCGATGTGCCGGAACCCGAATGCCGCCAGATCGTCATACCGGCGGTCCATTTCACCCACGACCCACTGCAGCGCTTCGGCCGCCTTCTTCGGGTTGGTGATGATTGGCGTGATCAGGTGCGGTATTCCCTGGTAAATGGCCAGCTCGACGCGCTTGGGGTCAACCAGGATCATCCGGACATCGTCGACGGTGGCGCGAAGCAAAATTGAGGTAATGAGCCCGTTAATACAGGTTGACTTTCCGGCGCCGGTCGCCCCCGCGATCAGCATGTGCGGCATCTTGGCCAGGTTCGCCACCACGGTCCGGCCCTCGACGTCCTTGCCCAGCCCCACCACCATCGGGTGGTGGTCGCTGACCGCCACCGGGGAGCGCAGCACGTCGCCCAGGCTGACGATCTCCTTGTCCGCGTTCGGGATCTCGACCCCGATCGCGGACTTGCCCGGGATCGGGGAGATGATCCGCACGTCCGCGCTCTTCACCGCGTAGGCGATGTTCTTGGTCAGCGCGGTGACCCGCTCGACCTTGACCGCCGGGCCCAGCTCGATCTCGTACCTGGTCACGGTGGGGCCGCGCTTGAACCCGGTGACCCGCGCGTCCACCTCGAACTGCTCGAGCACCTCCGTCAGCGCCCGGACCACCACGTCGTTGGCCCGGGTCCGCTCCTTGGGCGCGCTGCCCGGCTTGAGCAGCGCCATCGGCGGCAGGATGTAGCTGGACTCCGCCGACCCGGTCAGGGTGAGCTGCTCGCCCCGGGCCAGGCCGGCCGCGGGGTCGTGCGGCCCCGGCGTCCGGGCGGGCGGCGTTCTCCTGCGCCGCCGTCTCGTGCCGGCACTGCCGTCTCGTGCGCCGCCGGGGCAGCCGCCCCGGGCACCCCGAAGCCCAGCGCGTCGAGCAGGGACTCGTCCGGGTCCTCGGCGGGCGGCCCGGCCGCGTCGGGCTGGGGCGCCGCGGCGCCGCGGCGCAGCCGCCCGGTACCCGCCTTCCCCCCGGGACCCTCACCGAGGATGGGCGTGTCGTACGGGCCGGTGGTGCTCGCCGGCCTCGATGGCCGGGGGCCGTCTGCGGCCGCCCCGGGGCAGCGGGCCAGGCCGTCGCGGAGCCCTCGATCTCCCCGGCATCGTCGTCGGCGTCCGCCAGGCCGGCGTCGCCTGCCCGCTGGGCCAAGCCGCGCAGTTCGGCCAGCCGGTCGGGCACCCGGTGCACCGGCGTCCCGGTGATCACCAGCAGCCCGAACCCGCTGACCAGCGCGAGCAGCGGCGCGGCGATCCACGGCGTCAGCGCGGCCACCAGCGGGGCCGACACGAAGAAGCCGATCAGCCCGGCGCCGGACCGCATGGCGCTCTCCCCGGCGGCTCGGCTGCGGCGTGCCCGCCGCGATGTGCACCAGCCCGAGGCCGCCCAGCAGCAGGCAGGTCCAGCCGATCACCATCCGCCCGGTCTGCGCGTTGCGGTCGGGGTGGCGCAGGAACCGCCAGGCGAGCAGGCCGAGCAGGAGGGGCACGGTCCAGGCGGCCGAGCCGAACGCGCCGAGGAACAGGTCGGCCAGCATCCGGCCGGCGAAGTTGTGCATGTGGAACCAGGTGGTGGCGGCGACCACGATGGCCGCCGCCAGGAAGGCCAGGCCCACGCCGTCCCGCTGGTGCAGCGGGTCCAGGTCCCGTGCGCTCCTGCCGAACCTCCGCGCGCCGAACCCGGCCGCGTGCGCGGCCACCATCCACAGCCCGGCCACCAGCCGGCCCAGCCAGCCGGCCAGGATCAGGATCGGGTCGGCCGTCCGCTGCGGCGGACGCGCCGCGGCCCCGCGGGGGCGGCGGCCCTGGCCGCCCGCCCGCTTCCGGCCCTGCCCCGGCCGGTTCTGCCCCCGCCGGTTCTGGCCCGAGCGGTTCTGCCCTGAGCGGCTCTGGCCGGAACGGCTCTGGCCGGAACGGGACGAGGTGTTCCTGCTCTGCCGCTGGCGGGGGGGTGCGGGCATCGCGTTCGCGCTGCTGGCCGCCCGCCCGCTGGCTGAACGCCCGGTACCGCCGGATGAGCGCGCCTGCCCGTCCTGGGAGCGGCCCTGCCCGGCCGCCGGGCGCGCCTGCCCACCCGGTGCGTCCGCCCTTGGGCGGGGGGTGCCCTTAGCGACACGAGTAGCCATGATGCCCAAAGTACCCACGATCAGCTCGGTGCAGCCGCAAGCGTACGGGCGTGTCGCAATGATCTTCGGGCCGGGTGAACGGCGGTTATCGCCGGTCTGGCGGGTCCGCGAATACTCGGCGCTTTCCGTTGGCAGGCAGCGTTCCGGCAGGCCACTCTGGAGGGAATCTCCCCCGCAGACGATCATGAACGGAGCGCCCATGACCAGCCAGGCCACCGTGAGCCCGGCCGGCGCGGGAGATCCGGGTCAACGGCCGCAGCCTCCAGCCGGTCCGGCAGCCGGCGCGCGGGCGGTGGCCTTCTACGCCGCGTACCGCGCGTTCGCGGAGCGGCTTTCCAGCCCGGCGGCCCTGCTGACCGTGCGCCTGCGCGCCGGGGACTGCGCCGTGTTCGACAACACCCGCGTGCTGCACGCCCGGACGGGGTTCGCCCGCGGCGGACGCCGGCACCTGCAGGGCTGCTACGCGGATCTCGACGGGGTGGAGTCGGCCGTGGCCGTGGGCGAACGTGCGATGACGGATGACACCCGCAGGAAGGACCCGACATGACAGCAGCGGACCCGGTACGGGTCATCGCGGACCTCTTCGCCGCCGAGGGCGCCGGCGAATATCTCGGCGAGCCGGTGACCCAGGCCCAGCACATGCTCCAGGCCGCGGCCCTGGCCGAGGGCGCGGGCGCGGCACCCGAGCTGGTCGCCGCCGCCCTGCTGCATGACGTGGGCCACTTCACCGGGGCGGTCAGCGGTCACCAGCTGATGCGCGGCACCGACAACCGGCACGGCGACCAGGGGGCCGACTGGCTGGCGCAGTGGTTCGGGCCCGGGGTGACCGAGCCGGTCCGGCTGCACGTCGCGGCCAAGCGGTACCTGTGCGCCGTGGAGCCGGGGTACTTCGGCGCGCTGTCCGCGGCCTCCGTGCACACGCTGCGCGTCCAGGGCGGCCCGATGACGCCGGCGGAGACCGCGGAGTTCGAGGCCAGCCCGTGGTGCCAGGCCGCGCTGCGGCTGCGCCGCTGGGACGACGCGGCCAAGGACCCCGAGGCGATCGTGCCCGCGTTCGGGTACTACCAGCGGCTGCTCCGCCAGCTGGTCCGCCAGCACGAGGCCGGGGCCACCCGCTAGACATCCCGCGGCCCCGCCCCGCCGCCGCTCGGCGACCGCTCCGGCGAGCCCCGCGCGGCACCCGCGGGCAGCCGCGCTAGACCTCGATGACCACCGGGATGATCATGGGCCGCCGCCGGTAACCGTCGTTGACCCAGCGGCCGACGGTGCGCCGGACCAGCTGGCCCAGCTGATGCGCGTCGTTGATCCCGTCCGCGGCCGCGCGGGCCAGCGCCTCCTCGATCTTCGGCCGGACCTCGCTGAGCGCGGAGTCGTCGATGCCTGACCCGCGGGCGTGGATCTCCGGGCCGGCCACCAGCTTGCCGCTGGTCGAGTCGACCACGATGACCACCGAGAGGAATCCTTCCTCGCCCAGGATCCGGCGGTCCTTCAGCGAGGTCTCGGTCACCTCGCCGACGGACAGGCCGTCCACGTACACGTAGCCGCACGGGACCTTGCCCACCACCGTGGCCTGGCCCTTGGCCAGGTCGACCACCACGCCGTCCTCGGCGATCACGACGTTGCCGTGCGGGACGCCGGTCAGCTCGGCCAGCTGGGCGTGCGCCCGCAGGTGCCGCCACTCCCCGTGCACCGGCATGAAGTTGCGCGGTTTCACCTGGTTCAGCACGTACAGCAGCTCACCGGCGGGCGCGTGGCCGGACACGTGCACCAGCGCGTTGCCCTTGTGCACCACCCGGGCGCCCCACCGGGTCAGCTCGTTGATCACCCGGTACACGGCGGACTCGTTGCCCGGGATCAGCGAGGAAGCCAGGATGACCGTGTCACCCTCGGCGATCCTGATCGGGTGGTCCCGGCCCGCCATCCGGGACAGCGCCGACATCGGCTCGCCCTGCGACCCGGTGCAGACCAGCACGACCTCGCCGGGCGGCATGCCCTCGGCCTCGCGCGGGTCGACCAGCAGCCCGCCGCGGACCGAGGGCACCCGGAGGTAGCCGAGGTCACGGGCCACGCCCATGTTCCGCACCATGGACCGGCCGACGAAGGCCACCCGGCGGCCGTGCGTCCGCGGCGGCGTCGAGCACCTGCTGGACCCGGTGCACGTGGCTGGCGAAGCAGGCCACGATGATCCGCTGCTGGGTGCTCCGCGAACATCTCGTTCAGCACCGGCGAGATGGCCCGCTCGCTGGTGACGATGCCGGGGACCTCGGCGTTGGTGGAGTCGGACATGAGCAGGTCGACGCCCTCGGCGCCGCGCCGCGCGAACCCGCCCAGGTCGGTGAGCCGGCCGTCCAGCGGCAGCTGGTCCATCTTGAAGTCGCCGGTGTGCAGCACCACCCCGGCCGGGGTGGTGATGGCCACCGCGAGCGCGTCCGGGATGGAGTGGTTGACCGCGAAGAACTCCAGGTCGAACGGGCCGAACGACTGGCGCCCGCCCTCCGCGACCTCCGCCGTGGCCGGCGTGATCCGGTGCTCGGTGAGCTTGCTGCGGATCAGGCCCAGGGTCAGCCGGGAGCCGACCAGCGGGATGTTGTCCCGCTGCCGCAGCAGGTAGGGCACCGCGCCGATGTGATCCTCGTGCGCGTGGGTGAGGACCATCGCCTCGATGTCGTCGAGCCTGCCGTCCAGCGAGGTGAAGTCGGGCAGGATCAGGTCCACGCCGGGCTGGTCCGGCTCGGGGAACAGCACCCCGCAGTCCACGATCAGCAGGCGGCCCTGGTACTCGAACACGGTCATGTTCCGGCCGATTTCGCCCAGGCCGCCAAGGCCCACGATGCGCAGCGTGCCGGAGGGAGCGGCGGCGGCGTGCCGAGCTCCGGATGCGGGTGACTCACTTGATCTTCACGCCTCCAGCGACCAGGTCGGCTCGCAGTTGTTCGATCTGTGCCGGCGTCGCATCGATCAGCGGGCCGCGGACTGGCCCGCCGGGCAGCCCGAGCAGGCCCAGCGCCGCCTTGGTCGTGATCACGCCCTGGGTGCGGGTCATGATGCCGGTGTAGAGCGGCAGCAGGTCGTAGTGGATCTGCCGGGCCTCGCCGACCCGCCCCGCCTGGTACGCCTCGATCATCTCGTGCAGCCGGTCGCCCGCCACATGGCCGACCACGCTCACGAACCCGGCCGCCCCGACCGAGAGCCAGGGCAGGTTCAGCATGTCGTCGCCGCAGTAGAAGACGAGGTCGGTCGCCAGCATGACCAGGGAGCCCGCGCCCAGGTCGCCCTTGGCGTCCTTGACCGCCACGATGCGCGGGTGCTCGGCCAGCTGGAGCAGGCTCTCGGTGGCGATGGGGGTCGCCGGTCCGGCCGGGTATGTCGTACAGGATGACCGGCAGCCCGGTGGCGTCGGCGGCCTTGGTGAAGTGGGCCACGAGCGCCGCTCTGCGGGGGCTTGTTGTAGTACGGCGTGACCAGGAGCAGTCCGGACGCCCCGGCCCGCTCGGCCTGGCGGGCCAGCTCGCAGGTGTGGGCGGTGTCGTTGGTGCCGACCCCGGCCACGATCGCGGCCCGGTCGCCTACCGCCTCGATCACGGCCCGGAGCAGCCGTTCCTTCTCGCCGTCCGTCGTAGTCGGCGACTCGCCGGTGGTCCCGCTGATCACCAGGCCGTCGTTGCGCATCTCGTCGACCAGGTAGGTGGCGAGGCGGGCGGCGCCGTCGTAGTCGACGCCGCCATCGGCGGTCATCGGTGTGATCATCGCGGTCAGCATCCGGCCGAAGGGGGCGTCCGCGGCGGCGGGCTGAGTTGCTGTCATGAACCGAACGCTACCGGGCCGTGGCGGGCCGGGCCACCGTGCCCCGCCTCCGGTCATGTTGAAGACGCGGTGACGTGAGCTCGGGGGTACCCACGTCAACCGCGTCTATCTAGGTATCGGCCTCAGCAGCCGTGGCGTTACGCAGGGTGAGGAAGATTCTTTTCTGCGTGGCCAGTCGCGGCGCGGACACGTGGCCAGTCGCGGCGTGGACACCAGGACCGGGCGATTCAGCGCCAGCGCGCGGCGGCTCCGGCCGTCCCCCGGCCTGCGGTAGGGTACGCGTGTCCCGGGTGGCCCGGGACGGTGTGGAGCCCAGCGAAGCCGGTGCGATCCCGGCGCTGTCCCGCAACGGTGATGCCCCGGCTGGCCAGACACGGCCGGGGACGAGCCCGGACGCCTGGCCCGCGCCGACGTACTGTCCTCGGCGGAAGGACGGTTCGTCCCGGGACCCCGGCCGGGGTCTCGCGGCGGCCCAGCCTCCTCCGGGCCCACGGAGGATGACCATGCGGTCCCTGTCCCGCCGCCTTCCGGTGCTCGCGGCGCTGGCCGCGCTCACCGTGACCGCGGCCGCCTGCAGCAGCAACAGCCAGGCCAGCAACACGGGCGCCACGTCGGGCAGCAGCCCCGCCGCCAGCCAGGCACCGGGCTTCCCGGTCTCGATCGCGGCGGCCAACGGCACGGTGAAGGTGACGTCCCGGCCCGACCGCGATCCTGTCGCTCTCCCCCACCGCGACCGAGATGCTGTACGCGATCGGCGCCGGGAGCCAGGTCAAGGCGGTGGACTCGCTGTCGGACTACCCGCCGCAGGCGCCGCGGACCAAGCTGTCCGCCTACCAGCCCAACGTCGAGGCGATCGTCGCGGAAAAGCCGGACCTGGTCGTGGAGTCGGGCGACACCGGGCAGCTGACCAAGCGCCTCGCCGCGTTCTCGATCCCGGTCCTCGACCTGCCCGCGCCGGCCAAGCTCGCCGGCGAGTACGACGGAGTTCAGCCAGCTCGGCCAGGCCACCGGGCACCTCGCCCAGGCCGGGCAGGAGGTGGCCAGCCTGCGCACCCAGCTGCACCAGATCGCCGCCGCCGCGCCGCACCACGCCAAGCCGCTGACCTACTACTACGAGCTGGACCAGACCTACTACTCGGTGACCTCGTCCACGTTCGTGGGCCAGCTGCTCGCGCTGCTCGGCATGAAGAGCATCGCGGATCAGGCGTCCGGCGCGGCCAAGTCGGGCGGCTACCCGCAGCTGTCCGCCGAGTACGTCGTCAAGGCCAACCCGGACTACATCATCCTGGCCGACACCCTGTGCTGCCATCAGGACGCGGCCACCGTGGCCAAGCGGCCCGGCTGGTCCGGCCTGGCCGCGGTCAAGGCCGGCCACATCATCGCGCTCAACGACGACATCGCCTCCCGGTGGGGGCCGCGGGTCACTGACCTGCTGCGCACCGTCGAGACCGCGATCGCCCAGGGCGGCGGCGGGTGAAATCCGCCGAGCGGGGCCGGGCCGGGGCGCCGGCGGGCCCGCCGCCAGCCGGCGGAGCGGCCAGCGGCGCGGCGGGCCGCCCCGCTGAGGCCAGTGCCACGACCCCCAGCCTTACGACCCCGGGCCCCACCACCAGCGGTCCCGACCACCACGGGTCCCACCACCACGGGCCGGGCCGCGCGCGCCACGCTCGTGGCCGCCGTCCTGCTCCTGATCGCGCTGGCCGTGGGCGTGTCGGTCGGCCCGGCCGGGCTGTCCCTCCCGGACGTCGCCGGAGCGCTGCTGGCCCGGCTGCCCTGGCACCCGGCCGCGACCGTGCCCGCGATCGACACGGCCATCGTCTGGCAGATCCGGCTGCCCCGGGTGGTGCTCGGCGCGCTGGTGGGGGCCATGCTGGCCGGCGGCGGCGCCGCGTACCAGGGCGTGTTCCGCAACCCGCTGGCCGACCCCTACCTGCTCGGGGTGGCGGCCGGCGGCGGGCTGGGCGCCACCATCGTGATCGTCACGGGCGGCAGCCCGGCGCTGCTGCCCCCGGCCGCGTTCCTCGGGGCGGCGGGCGCCGTCGCCCTGACCTACCTGCTGGGCGCCGGGGCGGGCCGCGGCGGGCCAGCCGGGCGCCGGCCCGGGCCTGGGCGGCGCCACCGGCGTCCATCCTGCTGGCCGGGGTGGCGGTGGCCGCCCTGCTCACCGCGGTGCAGACGTACCTGCAGCAGCAGCACTCCCAGACGCTGCAGGCGGTGTACTCCTGGATCCTGGGCGGCCTGTCCCTGGCCACCTGGTCCGATGTCACGCTGATCCTGCCGTACGTGATCGTGGCGGCCGGGATCCTGCTGGCCCACCGGCGGCTGCTCGACGTGCTGCGGATCGGCGAGACCGAGGCGGGCAGCCTCGGGGTGGACGTGGCCCGGCTGCGGCTGACCGTGGTCATGGCGGCCACCCTGGGCACCGCGGCGGCGGTCTCGGTCAGCGGGCTGATCGGCTTCGTGGGCATCATCGTCCCGCACACGGTGCGGCTGACGGCCGGGGCGAGCTACCGGATCGTGCTCCCGGTGTCGATGATCGGCGGCGCCGCGTTCCTGGTCCTGGCCGACGTGCTGGCCCGCACCGTGCAGTCCCCGGACGAGGTGCCGATCGGGGTGATCACCGCCCTGGCCGGCGCGCCGTTCTTCCTGTTCATCCTCCACTCCAGGCGGGCCCGCCAGGAGCTGGCGTGATCATCTTCGACCGGGTCAGCGTCCGGTACGGCAGCGCGCAGGCGCTGGCTGAGGTCAGCGAGCAGGTCCCGGCCGGCCAGTGGCTGGGCATCATCGGCCGCAACGGAACCGGCAAGTCGACGCTCCTTCGCGCCGCCGCGAGACTCGTGGGGCATGAGGGGACGATCACCATCGGCGGGCAGCCGGCCGCCGGGCTGCGCCGGCGGGCGCTGGCCCGGCTGGTCGCCTACGTGCCCGCAGCTGCCCGAGCTGCCCCCGGACATGACCGCCCTGGACTACGTGCTGCTGGGCCGGACCCCGCACATCGGCTACCTGCGCACCGAGACGCGGGCCGACCGGGAGATCTGCGCCGGGCTGCTGGACCGGATGGAGCTGGCCCCGATGGCCGGCGCGCACGCTCGGCACCCTGTCCGGCGGGGAACTGCAGCGCGCGGTGCTGGCCCGGGCGCTGGCCCAGGAGGCCCCGGTGCTGCTGCTCGACGAGCCGACCAGCGCGCTGGACCTGGGCCGCCGGGTGGCGGCGCTGGAACTGGTGGACGAGCTGCGCCGGGAACGGTCGCTGACCGTGCTGTCCGTGGTGCACGACCTCACGCTGGCCGGGCAGTTCGCCGACCGGCTGCTGCTGCTGGACGGCGGCCGGGTCGCGGTCACCGGGGACCCGGCCAGCGTGCTGCGCGACGACGTGCTGGGCCGCCACTTCGGGCCGGGGCTGCACGTGCTGACCACGCCGGACGGGGAGCGGGTGTGGTGAGCTCGCGCGCCGCCGCCCGCGGCGGTCCCGGGCTCACACCCCCAGGTCCCGGCCGATGATCTCCTTCATGATCTCGGTGGTCCCGCCGAAGATCGTCTGCACCCGGCTGTCCGCGAACGCCCGGGCCACCGGGTACTCGGCCATGTAGCCGTAGCCGCCGAACAGCTGGACGCAGCGGTCCACCACCCGGTTGCACAGCTCGGTGTCCCACCACTTGACCATGGACGCGTCGGTGTTGGACAGCTCGCCCGTCGGTGTGCTGCAGCACCGCCCGGTCGGTGAACGCCCGGGCCACGGCCAGCTCGGTGGCCATCTCGGCCAGCACGAAGCGGTTGTGCTGGAAGCTGCCGATGGGCCGGCCGAAGGCCTGCCGCTCCTTGCAGTAGGCCAGCGTGTCCTCGAACACCTTCTCCGCGGCGGCCAGCGCGGTCGCGCCGATCGACACCCGCTCCCGGGGCAGGTTCTGCATCAGCGCGACGAACCCGCCGCCCTCCTCGCCGAGCAGGTTGCGGGCGGGCACGATCACGTCGGAGAAGAACAGCTCCGAGGTGTCCTGCGCGTGCATGCCGACCTTCTCCAGGTTCCGGCCCCGCTCGAAGCCGGCCATGCCGCGCTCCACCACCAGCAGGCTGATCCCCCGGTGCCCGGCCTCCGGGTCGGTCCGGGCCACCACGATGACCAGGTCGGACAGCTGGCCGTTGGAGATGAACGTCTTCTGCCCGTTGAGCACATAAGAGTCCCCGTCGCGGACCGCGGTGGTGCGGATGCCCTGCAGGTCGCTGCCCGCACCGGGCTCGCTCATCGCGATGGCGGTGATGATCTCGCCTGAGCAGTACCCCGGCAGCCAGCGGTCCCGCTGCTCCGGGGTGCACAGCCGGAGGAAGTACTGGCCGTTGATGTCGTTGTGCACGGCGAAGCCCGGACCCGTGGCCCCGGCCCGGGCGAACTCCTCGTCCAGGATGAGGTAGAAGCGGTAGTCCGGGTTGCCCCCGCCGCCGTACTTCTCGTCCACGTCGATGCCGAGCAGGCCTGCCCGCCCGGCGGCCAGCCAGACGTCGCGGGACACCATCCCGTCCCGCTCCCACTGGGCGTGGTGCGGGGTCACCTCGCGGGCGATGAACTCCCGCACCATCTCCCGGAACGCGTCGTGCTCAGGGGTGAAAATGTCGCGGTGCATACCGCCGCCTCGCTGCCTCGGCCGCCGCCCCGGGCCCGTGCTGGCGCAGGTCAGGCGGCGGTGGATTCCGGGAGATAGGCGGCCCACTGCGGATCGCCGTCGTTGGCCGCGCCGATCAGCCGCCAGTGCGCGCCACGCGGCGCGGCGGGGATCCGGTTCATGGTCCAGCCGAGTTCCTCGATCAGCCGGTCGGCCTTGCTGTGGTTGCAGCGCATGCAGGAGGCCACGCAGTTCTCCCAGGCGTGCGGGCCGCCCTTGCTGCGCGGGATCACGTGATCGATGGTCTCGGCCTTGCGGCCGCAGTAGGCGCACAGGTAGTTGTCCCGGCGCATCAGCGCGCCCCGGGTCAGCGGGACCCGGCTGCGATGCGGGATCCGGACGTACCGGCGCAACCTGATCACCGAGGGCGTGACGATCACCATCGAGGAGGAGCGCAGCAAAGCACCCTCCGAATCGTCGTGCACGACTTCAGCCTTCTCGCCCAGCACCAGGCACACCGCACGCCGCAGGCCGACCGTGGTCAACGGCTCATACGTCACGTTGAGCAGCAGTACCCGTCGCAAGCCCGCCTCCTGCCTGGTGCGGTAGGCAAGCACTAGTGTGCCGGGCCAGCGCCTGGGAGTCCAGGAAGGCCCCCTGGGATTCCAGGGAAGCACAGTGTGCGGAGCCAATGACAGCGTAGCTGGCCTAGCCCGCGCAGACATAACGCCGGCGTGGCGGGACCGCAAATTGTCGTCCCTTAGGGTGCGATCATGACTGCCTCCAGCTCCTCCGCGACCCCCGCCGGCCCGCGCGTACCGGGGTATCCCGCGGCCCGCCGCGCCGGCCTCGTCGAGGATCTGCATGGCCAGCGCGTGCCCGACCCGTACCGCTGGCTGGAGGACGCGGCCAGCGCCGAGACCCAGGAGTGGCTGGCAGGCCCAGGACAGGCTGTGGGCCAGCGCGCAGGCGGGGCTGCCCGGGCGGTCCCGGCTCGCGGCCCGGCTCGGCGAGCTGATGGCCGCCGGGTACGTCAGCGCCCCGGTCTGGCGCGGGCCGCGGCAGTTCTTCATGCGCCGCCTGCCCGGGCAGGAGCACGGGGTGCTGCTGACGGCCGCGCCCGGGGAGCCGGAGCGGGTGCTCGTCGACCCGGCCGCCCTGGACCCGGCCGGGCTGACCACTCTCGATTCCTGGCAGCCGGACCAGGAGGGCCGGCTGCTCGCCTACCAGCTGTCCTCCGGCGGGGACGAGGAGTCGGAACTGCGGGTCATGGACGTGGTGTCCGGCGAGCAGGCCGACGGCCCCATCGGCCGCTGCCGCTACTCCCCGGTCGCCTGGCTGCCGGGCGGCAAGGCGTTCTACTACGTCCGCAAGCTCCCGCCGGGCCAGGTCCCCGCGGGCGAGGAGCAGTTTCACCGCCGGGTGTACCTGCACACGGTCGGCACGCCCACCCAAGAGGACGTGCTGATCTTCGGCGAGGGCCGGGACAAGACGAACTACTACGGCGTCTCGGTCAGCCGGGACGGGCGCTGGCTGGTGATCTCGGCCGCCCAGGGCACCGCCCCCCGCAACGACGTGTGGCTGGCCGACCTCGCGGCCTCCGGGACGGCCGCGCCGCTGCTCCAGGTCGTGCAGGAGGGCGTGGACGCCCGGACCGGGCTGCACGTGGGCCGGGACGGGCGGCTGTACGTCTTCACCGACGCGGGCGCGCCGCGGGGCAGGCTGGCGGTGACCGACCCGGCTCACCCGGAGCCGGCCGCGCTGGCGCGACCTCATCGGCCAGGATCCGGCCGCGATCCTGAACGACTACGCCATCCTGGACGGCGCCGAACTCGGCCGGCCGGTGCTGGTCGCCTCCTGGACCCGGCACGCGATCAGCGAGATCACCGTGCACGACCTGGCCACCGGCGAGCGGGCCGGCACGCTGGCCCTGCCCGGCACCGGCCACGCCGGGGGCGCCGCCCGGCTCGGCACCACCGGCGGGATCAGCGCGCGGCCCGAGGGCGGGCACGAGGCCTGGTTCGGCTACACCGACAACACCACGCCCGAGAGCGTCTACCGCTACGACGCGCGCAGCGGGGAGGTCTCCTGCTGGGCCCAGGCGCCCGGCGCGGTCGAGGTGCCGGACGTGCGCACCCGCCAGGTCACGTTCGCGTCCGACGGACGGCACCGAGGTCCGGATGCTCGTGATCAGCGCAGAGGAGCCGGGCGGCTCCCCGGCGCGGCCGCGGCCGGCCATCCTGTACGGCTACGGCGGGTTCGGCATCAGCATGGCGCCGGCCTACTCCGCGTCCATCCTGGCCTGGGTGGAGGCGGGCGGCGTGTACGCGATCGCGGCGCTGCGCGGCGGCGGCGAGGAGGGCGAGGACTGGCACCGCGGCGGGCATGCGCGAGCACAAGCAGGCCGTGTTCGACGACTTCCACGCGGCCGCGGAGGCGCTCATCGACGGCGGCTGGACCACCCCCGGGCAGCTGGGCATCTCCGGCGGCTCGAACGGCGGCCTGCTGGTCGGGGCGGCCCTCACCCAGCGGCCGGACCTGTACCGGGCCGTGGTGTGCTCGGCCCCGCTGCTGGACATGGTCCGGTACGAGCGGTTCGGGCTCGGCCAGACCTGGAACGACGAGTACGGCACCGCCGCGGACCCGGTCGAGCTGGGCTGGCTGCTCGGCTACTCCCCCTACCACCGGGTGCGGCCCGGGGTCAGCTACCCGGCCACGCTGTTCACCGTGTTCGACAACGACACCCGCGTCGACCCGGTGCACGCGTGGAAGATGTGCGCGGCGCTGCAGCACGCGACCGCGGCCCCCGGCCCGGAGCGCCCGGTCCTGCTCCGCCGGGAGCGGGAGGTGGGCCACGGGGCCCGCGCGGTCAGCCGGTCAGTCACGCTGTCCGCGGACACGCTGGCGTTCCTCGCCGCCCAGACCGGCCTGGAGACTGGCCAGTTCAGCCGCTGACCAGCGCCTCTCAGCTGCTGACCAGCACCTCGCGGTAGTCCCGTATGGCCGGGAAGTCGCCGTGCTTCGCGGTCACCGCCTCGCCCAGCGACATGGCCGCGCGCAGCACGATGCCGGGGCGGTGCTGGCTGGGCAGGCCGAGCACGGTATCCCGGCTCAGCCGCAGCGCCTCCTCAGGCTCGCCGGCCTGCAGCCGGCCGCGGGCCTGGCCCAGGCTGACCAGCGCGCGGTCGAGGAACTCAGCCGGTGAGTAGAGCCGCAGGGCCTGCCCGAACGCGTCGTCCGCGCCGCGGTGATCGCCCAGGGTGACCAGCGCGTCGCCCTGGTGGAACAGCAGCTGCCGCTCGGTGTACCCGAACACGGTGTCCCGCCGTTCCTCCTCGGGCAGCCGCTCGAGCGCCTCGAGCGCCCGGTCCAGGGCCGCGCTGGCCCGGCGCGCCTCGGCTGTGCCCGCGCCGCCCCGCCCGCCCGGGGTCCCCGGAGCGCCCCCGCCGGACCGGGCCCGGGCCAGCCGGGCCAGCGCCCGCGCCTCGACGACCGGCGCCATCACGCCGGCCACGCACGGCTGGGCCCCGGCCAGATCGGCGCTGGCCCGGGCGGCCGCGGCGGCCTGCGCCGGATCGCCGTAGTACAGCGGCACGAGCGACTCGCGGACGGCGACCCAGGCGCGCAGATGCCGGTCCCCGGTCTCGTCCGCGGCGGTCCGCGCGGTGCTGAAGAAGGACCTGGCCAGGCGGTGGTCACCGACATCGATCATGGTCATGCCCGCCAGCCCGGCCAGCCGCGCCGCCAGGCGGCAGAGCCGCTCGACGAACTCCAGCGGCTGGCGCTGCTCGCACATCCGCCGGACGTCACCGAGATCGAGGAGCACGTCGCAGAGCAGCCTCATGGGCGGCACCGTCATGTACTGCCGGCCGTACTCGCCGGTCATGCCCTCCCAGTGGTCCAGCATGGCCACTGAGACGGTCGCGCCGAGCAGCGCCTCGTCCAGGCGGCGGCGGATCCGCTCGACCGCACCGAAGAACCGGCCGTCGGCCGGGGCCCCGGGGTCCGCCATCAGGCGCAGCAGCGTGCGCCGCACCACGTCGTCATCCACCTCGCCCATGCCCGGCGCGGCGGGGTCAGCGGCGGCCGGGCCCGGCGCGGCCAGCCCCGCACCGCCGGCGGCCAGGCCCGGATCGGCCAGGCGCGGATCAGCCAGCCCCGGGCCGGCCTGCTCACCACCGGCTAGCCCGCCACCGGCCAGCTCACCACCGGCCAGCTCACCACCGGCTATCCCACCACCGGGGAACCCGGGACCGGACCCGGGTGACGCGGGCCGGGGCGACGCCGCCCGGGCCGGGGAAAGTACTGAGGGATAGAACGCGGCGGCGGCGAACGCCCCCCGGGCGGCCGCGGGCTGGCCGGCCGGGGCCGCAGGGGCGGGGCGGCCCGGCTGCACGGCAGGCAATTGCGTGGCGGGGAGCCCGATCGGGCCCGCGACGTCCGCTCCGGGGCCGCGCCCGCCGGGCTCAGCCGGGCGGCCCTGGCCCGCGGACGGGACGGCGGTGAGTATGGGTGGCGCGCTCCTGGCGGTGCCCGGCAGGTCGTGGCCGCGCGTCCCGGGGGCCGCCGGGCCGCCCGGCTCCGGCGCGGCGGCGTGCGCCGCGCCGGACAGCATCAGGACCGGGGCGCGGTGCCGCTGGCCGCACAGGCAGGGGCCCTCGTAGCCGAGGTCGGCGGGCTCCGACTGGTACACGCAGCACAGGTAGTGGAGGTACTCCGGGCCGGGCCGCTTCTGGCCGCCTTCGTAGGAGGACAGCAGGGTCTCGCTGAACCGGGGCGGGGTCCGCCCCTCGCTCACATACCGGGCCCTGACCTGTGCAACCACGTCCGCGAGCGCAATTCCCTGCGCGAGCCGGTGGGCGCGGACCAGCGTGGTGCCGAAGGCCGGACCGCACTGGCCGTAGATGATGAGCGCGATCTCCGCGGGGGACTGCCCGGACGCCAGGCAGTGGGCCCGGATGGCCCGGGCCATCGAGATCTCCTGCCGGGCCTCGATGCCGGCGGGCGCCTGCACGCCCTCCGGCGCGACCCGGGCCGGGCTGGCCGCACCGGCCTGGCTGACCTCGCTGAGCAGCACTCTCGGTGCAGCCAGGCCTGCACCTGACCGGGCGCGCCGTGCTCCCATGTCCCGTTCCTCCTCTGGGCCCCGTCCCGCGTCCGCCCCGCCAACCGTGCGCCCCGCCAACCCTGCTAACTCACTGTTACATCTAAAGTGCTCTCCGCCGCCCAAATCAAGGAAATACCTCGCTACCCGTTCGGCCCGGAAATGAGCCGTGCAATTCTCTCTCTACACGTTGCATCCTGCACGCTCCCCCTGCCCCGCGTCACCACAATCGCACGGACTGATACCAAACTGCTTCGGAGATACGGCCCGGCCGACCCGAGATGGCCAGGCCAGCCGGGGCGGCCGGCCACTATGGGGGGCAGCTTCCGGTCACCTGCGGCGTCCCCGCCCGCGGTCCGGGCCGGCCCCTCCCCCGAGCGGCGAAAGGAATTGCCCCGTGATCTCGCCAGCGCTCCTCCCGGCGCGCGCTCTCGCCACGGCCTCCGGTGACACCCTCGAATCCGTCTGCGGCGCCAACGGCAAGCAGCAGCCCGGGATCGCCTGCCGCCTGGTGTGGGATGTGACGCACAGCAAGAGCGCCGCCCAGCTGACCGACGTCTACCTGGCCGGGCCGGTCAGCGTGGTGCTGCGGATCCTCTTCGTGCTGCTGATCGCGGTCCTCATCCGGCTGCTGGCCCACCGGGCCATCAACAAGATCACCGTCCGGGCGGCCGAGGGCCGTGGCCTCGGGAAGGCCGACGCGGCCTCCGTGCTGGGCGGCGAGCGGCGGCGGCAGCGGGCCAAGGCCCTCGGCTCGATCCTGCGGAACGCCGCGTCGGTGCTCATCTTCGGCATCGCGGCGGTGACCATCGCCGGTGACCTCGGCCTGAACCTGGCCCCGGTCCTGGCCAGCGCGGGGGTGCTCGGCATCGCCGTCGGCTTCGGCGCGCAGAGCCTGGTGCGTGACTTCCTGGCCGGGATCTTCATGCTGCTCGAAGACCAGTACGGCGTGGGCGATGTCATCGACTCGGGGTACGCCACCGGGACGGTCGAGGCGGTCAGCCTCCGCGTCACCACCCTGCGCGACGTCAACGGCGTGGTCTGGTACGTCCGGAACGGGACCATCAACCGGATCGGCAACGAATCACAGGGCTGGGCCCGGGCGGTGATCGACTTTCCGGTCGCCTACGACCAGGACCTGCCGCACGTCCGCAGCGTCATGAAGGAAACGGCGGCCCAGATGTGGCAGGAAGAACGCTGGCACGACGTCATCACGGAGGAGCCGGAGGTCTGGGGGGTCGAGGCGGTCTACAGCGACGCCATCGTGATGCGCCTGGTCGCCCGGACGTTGCCGCTGCGGCAGTGGGAAGTAGCCCGTGAGCTGAGGGAACGGCTGAAGACCGCGCTGAACTTCGCCGCCGCGCCCGGCCAGACCATCGAGACGGCCGCCACGACGGACACCCAGGCGGCCGCGCCCGCCCTGCCCAAGCCGGGCGCGCAGCCGCCGCCGGTAACGCCGTGAGGCCGGTGATCGCAGGCCGGCGGACAGGGCTAGCCTGGAGGACGCCATGAACGACACCACGCAACCCGCCACCAGCCAGCCGAGCTTCTACGAGGCGGTCGGCGGCGAGGAGACATTCCGCCGCCTGACCCGCCTGTTCTACGAGGGCGTGGCCGCGGACCCGGCGCTGCGCGCCGTCTACCCGAGCAAGGACCTGGGCCCCGCCGAGGAGCACCTGCGGCTGTTCCTCATCCAGTACTGGGGCGGCCCGGCCACCTACAACGAGCTGCGCGGGCACCCGCGGCTGCGGATGCGGCACCGGCACTTCGTGATCGGCGAGGCCGAGCGCGACGCCTGGCTGCGGCACATGCGCGCCGCGCTCGACCAGATCGGGCTGGAGCCCGCGCTCGACGCCCAGCTCTGGGACTACCTGGTGATGGCCGCGCACAGCCTGGTCAACGCGCCCACCGGGCCGGGCCGGCCGGACCTGGGGCTGAGCCCAGCGTAGGACTGGGCCAGCCCCGCGGCTCAGCTCCGGGTCAGCTTGCGGTAGGTCACCGCGTGCGGCCGCGCCGCCTCGGCGCCGAGCCGCTCGATCTTGTTCTTCTCGTACGACTCGAAGTTCCCCTCGAACCAGAACCAGTTCGAGCCGCCTTCCCAGGCCAGGATGTGCGTGGCGATGCGGTCCAGGAACCAGCGGTCGTGGCTGGTGATCACGGCACAGCCGGGGAACTCCAGCAGCGCCCGCTCCAGCGAGCCGAGCGTCTCCACGTCCAGGTCGTTGGCGGGCTCGTCGAGGAGCAGCAGGTTGCCGCCCTGGCGCAGGGTGAGGGCCAGGTTGACCCGGCCCCGCTCGCCGCCGGACATCAGCCCGGCCGGCTTCTGCTGGTCGGTGCCCTTGAAGCCGAACGCGGCCACGTAGGCGCGGCTGGGGATCTCCACGTTTCCCACCCGGATCGTGGATTCTCCCGCGGAGATGGCCTCCCAGACGTTCTTGGCCGGATCGATCCCGGACCTCAGCTGGTCCACGTAGGCGGTCTTGACGGTGTCACCGACCCGGATGCTGCCCGAATCCGGCTTCTCATCGCCCACGATCATCTTGAACAGCGTGGTCTTGCCGACGCCGTTCGGGCCGATGACGCCGACCAGCCCGTTGCGCGGCAGCGAGAAGCTCAGCCCGTCGATCAGCACCCGGTCGCCGAAGCCCTTGCTCAGGTCGGAGACCTCGACCACCTGGTTGCCCAGCCGCGGGCCCGGCGGGATCTGGATCTCCTCGAAGTCCAGCTTGCGGTGCTTGTCCGCCTCGGCCGCCATCTCCTCGTAGCGCTCCAGCCGGGCCTTGCTCTTGGACTGGCGGGCCCGCGGGCTGGAGCGGACCCACTCCAGTTCCTCCTCCAGCCGCTTGCGCCGCTTCGCGTCCTTCGCGCCCTCGACCTTGATCCGGGACGCCTTGGTCTCCAGGTAGGTGGAGTAGTTGCCCTCGTAGGGGTAGGTGTGGCCGCGGTCCAGTTCGAGGATCCACTGCGCCACGTTGTCCAGGAAGTACCGGTCGTGGGTGACCGCCACGACGGTCCCGGGGTACTTCTCCAGGTGCTGCTCCAGCCACTGCACGCTCTCCGCGTCCAGGTGGTTGGTGGGCTCGTCCAGCAGCAGCAGGTCCGGCTGGGACAGCAGCAGCTTGCACAACGCCACCCGGCGGCGCTCTCCCCCGGACAGCACGGTCACATCGGCATCCGGGGGCGGGCAGCGCAGGGCGTCCATGGCCTGCTCAAGCTGGCTGTCCAGGTCCCAGGCGTCCCGGTGATCAAGCTGCTCCTGGAGCTTGCCCATCTGGTCCAGCAGCTCTTCGGAGTAGTCCGTCGCCATCTTCTCGGCGATCTCGTTGTACTGGTCAAGCAGGGCCTTGGTCTCCGCCACGCCGTCCTGGACGTTGCCCAGCACGGTCTTGCCCTCATCAAGCTGCGGCTCCTGGCTGAGCAGCCCCACCGAGAAGCCGGGGAACAGCCGGGCATCGCCGTTGGACGGATGCTCCAGCCCGGCCATCATCTTCAGCAGGGTTGACTTGCCCGCGCCGTTGGGCCCGACCACACCGATCTTCGCCCCGGGGAAGAAAGCCAGCGTTACGTCATCAAGCAGTACCTTGTCGCCCTTCACCAGGCGGGCGGCATGCATCTGATAGATAAATTCAGGCATGCTCCAAGGTTAGGGGTATCAGCGCAGCGGGTCGGACGGGCCGGCCTCCGGGGGGAGCGTGCAGACCCGGTCCCGGCCTGACTTCTTGGCCCGGTACAGCGCGGCGTCGGCCGCCGCGAGCAGCTCGAACAGGTCCTCGCCGTCCAGGCCCAGCGCCGCCACCCCGATCGAGACGGTCACGGTCACGGTGTCGCACGGAGCGGCGTTGCGGGGAGCTGTCCCGCGGGGAGCGGGCACCTGGGGAGCACCGTCGCGGGGAGCACCGTCGCGGGGAGCACTGCCGCGGGGAGCGGGGGCCCCGCGGGCCGGCACCGCGATCTCCCGGACCCGGCCCCGCAGCCGCTCGGCGATGCGGCAGGCCTCCTGCTGCCCGGCCCCCGGGCAGCACGGCCACGAACTCCTCGCCGCCGAACCGGCCCAGCACGTCACAGGCCCGCACGTGCTGGCCCAGCGTGCTGGCCGTCGCGGCCAGCAGCTCGTCCCCGGCCAGGTGCCCGTAGGTGTCGTTGACCCGCTTGAAGTGGTCGATGTCCACCAGCAGGATCGCGGTAGGCGCGCCGAGCCGCAGGGCGCGGCGGATCCGCTGCTCCGCCTCCCGCTGCCAGGCCACGGCGTTCAGCAGGCCGGTCTTCGGGTCGGACTGCGCGGCGGCACGCAGCTGCTGGTGCAGCAGGCTGCGCTGGAGCAGGATGACCGGCGGCAGCGCGACGAACAGCATGGCCCAGCTGAGCGTGCAGGCGATGGTGACCAGCACGCCCGCGCACAGCCCGGCCGCGTCGACCAGCAGGCTGTCGAAGTCCCGGGCCGCCCCGGGCCAGGACACTCCGGGCCACGACAGCCCGGGCCAGCCCCCACTGGGCCACGACGCCCCGGGCCGCGCGGCCCGCCCGGCCAGCGCGACCAGGCCCGCGTTGGCCAGCACGAATACCGCGGCGCAGCACGCGGCCCCGAGCACCATCACCGGGTCGCGCAGCCACGGGCCGTGCGGGTGGGCCAGGCTGAACAGGCTGTGGAACAGCAGCGAGCTGGCCGCGCCGGCCAGGCCCAGCGCGGCAGCCGTGAACGCCCGCCAGTACAGCGGCCCCTGCCGGGCCCGCCAGTGCGCGTACCCGCCGATGAGCACCGGGCCGAGCAGCGCGTACTCCGGCGGCAGCAGCAGCGCGGCCGGGAGCCACCAGGCGGTGAGCAGATCATGCGTGCCCGGCGGCGGAGCGCCGCCGCGCCGGGTCGCCTCGACGCAGACCGCCCCGCAGCCGAGGACGACGGCGAAGAGCCCGAGCTGATCCGCGTTGGGCTGGAGGCGGGTCAGCTGCCAGGCCGCCAGGATGAACTCGATGGCGGTGACCGCGATCAGGTACGCCCGCAGCCGCCGCCGCCTGGGAAGCCGATCGAACGCCCACGGGGCTTCGGGACGGCGCCCTGATTCGCCGCGGTAGTCACGGTGCATCGTGCGCTGGACTGCCGACATGCCACCTGTCCATCACTGCCGCAGGCAGGCCCCTCCGGCATTTCGGTCACATTCCGTATTCACGAAGCGGCCGAACTATGACGCTGGGTAACAGCGTAGGGCCAAGGGGCCTGCCCGGCAGGGAATTCCGTGGATCCGGGTGCGGCGTGCCGCCGGGAGTCATCAGATCCGGGCGCCCTCGTGCCGCCGGGAGTCAGTCAGGCTCAGAACGGAACCGGCAGTCCCGCGGTCTCGCCAGGCCCGTCGGGCGCGGGCAACCCCGGCGCGGTTCCGTTGCGGCCATCGAGCGCGGCCAGCGCCTCGCCGCTACCGTCCAGGCCGGCCTCAGCCACCGGATCGCCGGCGGGCCCGGGCTCGGCCCCGTGGCCGTCCGCCGCCTGCCCGGCCGCCACCGGCCGCCGGGGCCGCTGGAAGCTGGCCACGCCGCGGGCCAGGTCGTGCCCGACCGAGGTGGCCTCGATCTCGACCGCCAGCCGGGCGACCCCGTCCTTCTCGTACGGCCGGACCTGGAGCCGCCCCTTGACCAGCACCGGCTCGCCCTTGTGCAGGCACTTCGCGACGTTGTCGGCCAGGGTCCGCCAGCAGACCACGCTCACGAACGAGGTCGTCCCGTCCGTCCACTCGCCCGTCTCCCGGTCCACCCGCCGCGGGGTGTAGGCGACCCGCATCGAGACGCTGGAGATACCGCTGGCCGTGATGCGGAACCGTGGATCGCGGGCCACGTACCCGGACACGAACACCTGCGCGTCGTTGATCATGCCATCCTCCTGGCTCTGCCGGCGGCCCGGTGAGCGGTGCCGCCCGCGGCGGCTCGGTGCCGCCCGCTGACCTCCACGATCACCGCCGGAGGCGGGCCGCGGCCACGCCGGACCAGGTTCTGTGGATAGCGGCGGCCACCCGGGATGGTTGTGGACAGGCCAGGCGGGAAACGGCGGTACCGCATGCGACAATCCGGCTGGCCGCCCCGGGGCGGCCACTCACGGCCCGGTGATCAGGGCCTGGTGATCAGGGGCCGGTCGATCGGGGCCCTGTGCATCAGGGCCCCGCGATCAGGCCCCGCGATCAGGCCTGGGGGAGATCAGGCCGAGACCAGCTCGGAGGGCTCGGCGATCACGTCGACCAGGGCGCCGTTGCGCATCACGGTGATCGCCATCGGCTGCCCGATCGCCTCGGCGAACATCAGCCGCTGCAGGTCCTGCGCCGCGGCGACCGGGCTGCCGCCCGCGCTCACCAGCAGGTCCCCGGCCCGCAGGCCCGCCCGGTCGGCCGGGCCGCCCGCCACCACCTCGGCCACCCGCAGCCCGGTGGGCCGCCCGACCCGCTCCGGCCAGCACGGCCGGCAGCGGGGCGGGCACGCTGACCAGCCCGAGGTAGGCCCGCCGGACCTTGCCGTCCCGCATGAGCGCGGCGATGATGCGCCGCGTGGTCCCGTTGACCGGGACGGCCAGGCCCAGGCCCACGCCGGCCACGGCGGTGTTGATGCCGACCACCCGGGAGTGGCTGTCCGCGAGGGCCCCGCCGGAGTTACCCGGGTTGAGGGCGGCGTCGGTCTGGATCACGTCCTCGATCAGCCGGCCGGCGCCTGCGCTGCGGGTGGGCAGGGACCGGCCCAGGGCGCTGACCACCCCGGCGGTGACCGAGCCCGGCCAGGCCGAGCGGGTTGCCGACGGCCACCACCAGCTGGCCGACCACGAGGTCGTCCGCCTCGCCCAGCTCGGCGGGCGGCGGGGTGGTCCCGGACGTCCGCAGCACGGCCAGGTCGGACAGCGGGTCGGCGCCCACCACCCGGAACGGGGTCGTGGAGCCGTCCGCGAACGCGGCCGTGCCAGCCGCCGCACCGCCGACCACGTGCGCGTTGGTGAGCATGAAGCCGTCCCCGGTGAAGACCACGCCGGAACCGAGGCTCTCCCCGCCCCGGCCGCCTCCGCCCCGGCTGGCACTGCCCCGGCCGGGCTGGGGCACCCGCAGGCTGGCCACCTTGCCGGTGAGCTCGGCCGCGACCCCGGCCACGATCTGCGAGTAGCTGTCCAGTGGTTGCTGCTCTGGCACGCTGCCTCCTACCCCGGCGGGTCCGGAGGGTGCGGGCCTGGCAGGGGATTACATAATTACAACTTGTGCAGCGTGCTAACGCCAGACCGGGGACGGGCCTTCCCGGCGCGTTACGCCGTGGGCGGAATCACCCGGTGCCGGGCCCCGGCGGCGGGCCAGCGCCGCGTGCCCGTCAGCCGCCCGCCCTACCGGCGGGCGGTCTGGAGGGCGCTGCAGAACCGGGCGTACTCCGACAGTTCCTGCTTGATCGGCATCAGCACGAACTGCTCGGCCACCTCCTGCATCCGGGCCCGCATCTGCGCCTCGACCCGGCTGCGTTCCCGCAGCGCGGCGGCGCTGACCATGCTCATGCACCCGGACGCGGTCAGCCAGCCCAGCGCGAGGATCGCCGCGATCAGTATCGCGACCCAGGGCAGCAGCGCGGCGTCGCTGAAGATGGCGGCGGCGTGATGCACCGCGTGGAAGACCCCGATCACCAGCAGCGCGGCGATCCAGGCCAGCCCGGCCACCACGCAGCCCAGCAGCAGCCCCTGCCAGACCGCCACCAGCCGCCACCAGGGCTCCACGCTGTTCTCCGCGGGCAGCGCCTCGCCGATCGCCGCGCCGAGCGCGCCCGGGATCTCATCGCGCTTCGACCTCGCCGCCACCCGGACGGTGTTCGACCAGGGCAGCGGGAGCGTGGGGCCGATCTGCTCGCCGATGGCGGTGAGCGCGTTGTCGATCTCCGCCTGCTGCGCCCCGGCCGGGCCGCCGGATATCCCGCGCAGCTCCTCCCACAGGTTGCCGAGCCGGAGCTTGCGCACCGGGTCACGGCCGAGCGCGCGGTCCACCAGCCAGGACACCGGCCAGCCGACGTAGTCCACGGCCCGCAGCTCGCGGGCGCTCTGCAGCGCCTGCCCGACCCCGGCCGACCCCGCGGCCTTGCCGAACGACTCCCCCAGGACCACGACGCTGCCCGGGGGGACCTCGGCGAAGTCCTCGGTCGTCGGTGTCCAGGCCCGCGCCGCGCGCCTCGCCGGCGTAGGGCAGGAACCGCTCGGCCATCGCGTCCAGGTCGGCCGCGATCCGGTCGGTCGCGGCGCGCCGCTCGGTGACCGTCCCGGCCAGCACCTTCCGCAGCTCGTCCAGGCCCGCGCCGGTCCGGGCCGAGGTGACCAGGACCCGGGCGTCGTGCAGCCCCTCCGAGTCGAGCAGCCGGGTCAGGTCGGTCACGCAGTCCTCGGCCTGCTCCGGGCTGAGCAGGTCGGCCTGGTTCAGCACGACCGCGATCACCGATGAGTGGCCCGCGAGCGGGGTGAGGTAGCGGCGGTGCACCGACGCGTCCGCGTACTTCTGCGGGTCCAGCACCCAGAGCATCAGGTCGGCCAGCCCGACGAGCCGGTCCGTCTCCACCGCCGCCCCCGCGGCCACCGAGTCGTGGTCCGGCAGGTCGATCAGGACCAGCCCGCGCAGCGACGCCTCACCCTCGCTGAGCGCGCTGGACCGGGCGTAGCGGTTGCGGTGCGGGATGCCCAGCCACTCCATCAGCGGCCCGGCGCCGTCCATGCCCCACACGCAGGCGTGCGGGTCCTTGGTGTACGGCCGGGTCACGCCGACGGCCGAGAAGTCCGCCCCGGCCAGCTCGGTTGAACAGTGACGACTTGCCGCTGCCGGTCCCGCCGGCCAGCACCGCCACCGTGTGGTTGGGCGACAGCCGCAGCCGCTCGCCCGCCCGGGCGACCAGCTGCTCGGCCTCGGTGAGCAGCGGCTGGCTGAATCCCTCCGGGCCGCTCCGGGCCACGCCGATCTGGATGACGCGGGCGAGCGCGGTCAGCCGCCCGGACAGGTCCGCCGCCGTCGCCCCGCCGCCCCGGCCCGGGCTGCCCAGCCCGGTGCTGCCCAGCCCGGTGCTGCCCAGCCCCGTGCTGCCCAGCCCGGCGCCGGCTGACCCGTTTCCAGCCTCCCCGTTGCCCACCTGTCCCCCGTGGCCCGCCTGCCCGGCCCCCGTCAGCCAGGTGGACGGGTATTCCCCGATGCTCATCTCGCCATCTCAAGTGAGTAAGTGGCCTGGTAGAGCCGGACAGCCGCAGCGTCGTCCAGCGTCCCGGCCGAGTCAATCACCTCGACGAACCTCAGCATCTCCTCGTCGAAGAGCCGGCGCATCCGCTCGCGCAGGTCCGCCCGGGCCTTGGCGCCGATTTCACGCAGCGGGCCCGCGCCGAACAGCGAGGTCAGCAGGAGCTGCGGCACGGCCCCGGTGCCCTCGGCCGGGCTGCCGTCCACGTCCCGCTGGCCGAGCATGGCCACGGTGAGCACGGTGGCCAGCGAATCGTCATCGAAGGACATCACCCGGGCCATCGACCGCTTGGTCACGCTCTCCGCCTTGACCAGCCGCATGACGTGGTCCTGCCAGGCGCTGACCGCGCGCACCGCATGGGTCGGCAGGTCGGCCGAGGAGTGGGTCAGGGTCAGCGTGGCCTGGCGGAGCGGGCCCGCCGGGTCAGCCCCGTCGCCGTCCGCGACGTCCGCCTGGATCGCGCCGCCCGCGGTGCCGAAGATCAGCCCGGCGTCCGCGGCGAACTGCGAGCCGGTCCAGCTCTGGCTGGCTTCCGCGGCCGCGAACGCCTCCAGCAGGGCCACCCCCGCCGGGTGGTTGCGCCAGCGGCGGACCGATTCCTCGGCGGCGCGGTCGGCGACCGAGAGGATCAGTGATTCGATCCCGGCCCGCAGCGCGCTCTTCAGCGTCCGGGCCCGGGCCGGGACGCCGCGCTTGCGCTGGCGGCTGGCCTGCCTGCCCCGGGGCGCCTGCAGGCCGCGCAGCAGCTCGCCGGTGCCGGCGAAATCCTGCCAGCGGGCCAGGATCTCGCCGCGCAGCAGCGAGCCGTCCGCCAGGGCCTCGTCCGCCTCGGCCAGCCCGGCCGCGTAGGCCCCCTCGACCGCGGCCTTCAGGTCCGAGCGGATGACCAGCTGCGCTTCCACCTCGGCGGCCAGCGCCGGGACCCGGCTGCGGAAGGTGTCCAGGGCGCCGGCCATGGTCTGGGTGAGCACGGCAACCCGGCGGTCCGCCCGCACGGCGGTGTCCTGCAGCCACTCGCGTACCGGCGCGGCCGCCTCGGCGGGCAGCCGCCCGTCCGTGATGACGGTCTCGTTGATCACGAACCGGTCGTTCTCGCCCAGCCCGTTGGCCTCCAGCATGGCCCCGAAGTGCTTGGTGAGCTCGGCGCCGCTGCCCGGCGGGACCCGGGACAGCACGATGCCCAGGGCCGCGCCGCGTTCCTTGGCGTACTCCAGCAGTTCCCAGACCGCGGCGTCGGCGTACCGGCTCGCCGTGGTCATGAACAGCCAGAGGTCGGAGGCGTCCAGGAACTGGTGCGCGAAGTCCCGGTGCGCGGACACCACCGAGTCGATGTCCGGCGTGTCGAGCAGGGCGACGCCCTTGGGCATGCCCTCGCTCGCGGCGAGCACGAGCAGCCCGTCGCGCCCGGACCGGGCCAGCCCCTCCTGGCGGACGCGGGGCACCGTCGGCAGGAACACGTTCTCCGCGAACCAGTCCGCCTCGTCGGGATGGCAGGCCAGCACCGGGCTGTTGGTAGTGGGACGGCGGATCCCGGTCGCGCTGACCTGGGCCCCGACGATGCTGTTGACCAGCGTCGACTTGCCCGCGCCGGTCGAGCCCACCAGGGCGACCAGGATGGGCGCCTCGGACTGCCTGATCCGGGGCAGCAGGTAGTCATCGATCTGGCTGAGCAGCTTGCGCCGCTCGGCCCGGGTGGCCTCCGCGCCCTCGGTCTCGTAGACCAGGTTCACGTCCACGATCCGGCGGCGCAGCGCGAGCAGGGCCGCCTCGAGCTGCCGGGCATCGACCCTCCGATGCCGCCCCGCTTCGCCGCCCCCCGGAAAAACGGGCCCCGCCAGCGCGGGGCCTTGGCCCGGCCGGGACGCAGGCGGCGTCCCGGGCCGGACGGGGTCGGCCGCAGGTACCGCATCCGTGCCCGTGGCACGTGCCGATGCGGCAGCTAGGCCCTGCCCTTCCGTCATTGCTCTCCTGTCACTGCCCTTCGCGCGTCGGGACGACTCCGGCAGGCCCGGATGACGTGGGCACGACTACACTCTGCGCTTCCCTGGAATGCCTCTCGCGAGAGTTCGGCAATCTGTGCCCCGACCTTCACTACCTCACCGATGACCACGATCGCTGGCGGACGCAGCCCGGCCGCGCCGACCTCCTCGGCGACGGTGTCGAGTCCTGTGATAATTATGTGCTGCGTGGGCAGGGTACCGTCCACTATGACCGAAACTGGGGTCCGCGAATCCCGGCCGTAACGCATCAGCGTTCTGGTGATCGGCTCCAGGTTCTCCAGCGCCATCAGGAGAACCAGCGTGGCCTGCGAGGCGCCCAGCTCGGCCCAGTCCACCGTGGACCGCTCGTCGCCGGGCGGGATATGCGCCGAGACCACCCGGAATTCCTGGGTGATGCCCCGGTGAGTGAGCGGGATACCGGCCGCGGTGGGCACCGCGACCGCGCTCGTCACCCCCGGCACCACCGTGACCGGGATACCGGCCTCCAGGCAGGCGAGGATCTCCTCACCGCCCCGGCCGAACACGAAGGGGTCACCGCCCTTGAGCCGGACCACGGCCAGTCCCTGCCGGGCCCGCTCCACCAGCACCGCGTTGATCTGCTCCTGGGCCATCGCCCGGCCGCGGGGGATCTTGGCCGCGTCCACCAGCTCGACGTCCGGGGCCAGCTCGTCGAGCAGCGAGCGGGGCGCGAGCCGGTCGGCCACCACGACGTCCGCCTCGGCCAGCAGCTGCCGCCCGCGGACGGTGATCAGCCCCGGGTCGCCCGGGCCGCCGCCGACCAGCGCGACCCGGCCGCCCCGGCGGCGCCGGCGCCGCGCGCTCAGCTGGCCGGACTGCAGCCCGGCCAGCACCTCGTCGCGGATGCCCGCGCTGCGCAGCGGATCACCGCTGACCACGCCGAACCGCACGTCGCCGGCCTGCCCGGACGCGGGCGTCCAGGCGGCGGACGCCGCCGCGTCATCGGCCCGGACCGACCAGATCCCGGCCTGCCTCGGCCTCCCGCGCCACGGCCGCGTTCACGGCCGGGTCGTCGGTGCACGCGCAGGCCAGCCACGCCCCGGCGCAGTCACCCGGCGCGTACTCCCGGGACTCCCAGCGGATCCGGCCCGCCGTGGACCAGGTCGTGCAGCGAGGCGGTGATCCGGGGCGAGACGACCAGCACGTCCGCGCCGGCGTCGAGCAGGCCGGGAACGCGCCGGGCGGCCACCGCGCCGCCGCCGGCCACCAGCACCCGGCGGCCGTGCAGACGCAGGGCCAGGAGGTAGGGCGCAGCCGTGCCGGCGACCATGGCGGTCCGCCCTCCTTCGGCTCACGGCTGGGCCCGGACCCAGCGATTCATTCCCCAGGTCACAGAGACTAGTGGCTCTGGAGGGGCGGCCTCCCCGCTCTCCCGTCGCCGCTACCGCGCCGTTACCGCGCCGCTCTGCTCTCCGGGCCCCGCTACGGCGCGGCCCGCCTGCTCTCGCACGGCCCCGCTACGGCGCGGCCCGCCCCGCGGCGCCCGCCCCGGCCCCGGCCCGCGCGGCGTCGGCCAGGGCGCAGAACGCGGCCGCGGCCACCGCCGCCCCGCCCTTCTCGGACATGTTGGTCAGGGCCGGGAGGCCGCTGGCCCGCAGCGCGTCCTTGGCCTCCGCCGCCCCGGCCAGGCCCACCGGGAGCGCGATGACCAGCGCGGGCTGCACGTTCCGGCTCATGATCTCGGCCAGCGCCCCGGCGGCGCAGCCGACCACCCAGATGGCACCCGGCCCGGCCTGGCCGAAGGCCAGCCGGACGGCGGCGGCGGGCTTGCTGATCCCGGCCGTCCGCGACAGCCGCTCGGTCAGCGACTCCTCGCTCTTGCAGATCACCGGGTAGCCGGGGATCCCGGCGGCCACGGTGACGCCGTCGGCGATCACCGGCGCGCCGTCGGCGAGCTCCGCGACCCCGGCGGCCAGCACCCGCTCGTCGCAGACCAGGTCGGTCGCGTAGTCGAAGTCGGCGCTGGCCACGATGACCCGCTCGGTCACGCAGCGGCTCAGCGGGGCGAGCCGGGTCAGATCGATGCGGGACCGCACGATCCGGTAGGCCTCGTCGTCCCCGGGCACGTCATCCGCTGCCGCAGGATGCCCGGTCACCATGGCCCCAGCATCGCACAAGGGCCCGGCCAGTCGTGAGTCATCCGCATGCGGGACCGCGTTGCGCCGCTACACTGGCCAGGCGCACCCGTGGTCGCGTCCCGCACCCGGTGGCCTTACGAGCGCCGTCAGCCACGCGATAACCGCGCATAAAAGCCGGGATGAGTCAGAGCAGTCTGCACCAGCGAGGTGGGCAGCCAGCCAGGTCCCGGGCTGGCTGAATCGCTCGGCCTGTCATCAGGTAACTCCCAGGTTGCCCAGGTGGCGGAATCCGGGCGGCACCGGTACAACCGGGTGGCAACTGACCGACGTGCGTCGCGAATGGAGAATTGATGGGCCCAATGGAGGCGGCACAGCGGGAGGCGGCACAGCGGGAGGCGGCACTGTGACGGGCACATGGGAAGCGGACGAGGCGATCGACGACGCCGCGGCCAAGGCGTTCTTCGCCGAGTTCGGCGAGCCGGCCGAGCACATGCCCCCGGTCGCCATCGTGATTGCCGCCTACAACGAGCAGGGCGTGATCGGCTCGGTCGTGGATGCCCTGCCCGCCTCCATCTGCGGGCTCGCCACCACGGCCGTGGTGGTCTCGGACGGCTCCGCGGACGGGACGGTGGCCGAGGGCCGCGAGCACGGCGCGCTGGTGGCGGACGTGCCGGTCAACCGCGGCCAGGGTGCCGCGCTGCGGCTCGGGTACCGGCTGGCCCGCGAGGGCGGCGCCCGCTACATCGTGACCACGGACGCGGACGGCCAGTACAACCCGGCCGAGATGGAGCGCGTGCTGGCCCCGGTGGTGGCCGGGGACGCGGACTTCGTGACCGGCTCCCGCAAGCTGGGCAGCCAGGAGACCAAGGACCCGGTGCGCCGCCTGGGCACCTGGGTCTTCGCCACCACGATCAGCCTGCTGACCGGGACCCACATCACCGACTCCTCGTTCGGGCTGCGCGCGATGCGCTCCGAGGTGACCGGGGTGGTCCGGCTGGAGCAGCCGCAGTACCAGTCGGCCGAGCTGCTGATCGCGGTGCTGGCGCGCGGGTTCCGGGTCGTCGAGGTCCCGGCCACGATCCACAAGCGCCAGGTCGGCGAGAGCAAGAAGGGCCACAACGCGATCTACGGCCTGCACTACGCGGGCGTGGTCGCCGGCACCTGGTGGCGGGAGCGGCGGCACCGGATCCCGGGCGGCCAGGCCCCCGCGCCGGCGACCGCCCCGGAGCCGTCAGCCAACGGCGCCGCGCCGGCGAGCCCGGGCGCGGCGGGCGACCCGGCGCTCGACCCCGGATCCGCCCAGCGGGGCTGACAGGGGCGCGGGTCACGATCAAATTCCAGATCCGCAACGAAAAGCACCCGGGGCCGGTGGATATCCACCGGCCCCGGGTGCTTTTGCTGTGCTGTCCAGCGGCGGCCCGCCTGGTGACCCGCGGTGCCGTCTGCCCCGCCTGCTCAGCGGCGGGTGCCGCGCTCCGGGGCGGGTGAGGCGTCGACCTCGCCGTGCCGCACGGCCGGCTGCCCCGCCGAGCCGTTGGCCCAGGCGGACATGCCGTTGACCCGGGCCGGCCCCATCGCCTCGGCGAACCGGGCGGGGTCGGCGGGGGGCTGCGGCACGCGGCCGGGCTCGTGGGTGATGACGGTCTCCACGGGCTCGTCCGTGACCGGCGCCCGGCCCTCGACGACGGCCAGGGTGTCGACCTTGGCCTTCCGGTCGGCGAACAGGACGAAGTGGAAGATGAGGAACCGCAGCGCGAACGTCAGGCAGTTCGCCGCGAAGTAGAACATGTCGGCCACGAGGACCCGGGCCGCACCGTCCAGGCCCATCTCCTTGGCCACGCCGTTGCCGAACTTGCTGGCCAGGGTCAGGATGATGCCCGCGCCGATGGAGACGGCCACGAACGGCAGGGTCTCCTTGAGCAGGTGCGGACGGCCCTTGCGCTCCCACGCCCAGCGGCTGATCACGTAGCTGACGGCCGCCCCCGCGAACCAGCCCGCGAACCCGGCCACACCCGCGGTCAGGTTGGCCGGGCCGAGGCAGATGATGTACGTGATCTGGGTCGCGGCCACCGCGCAGAACGCAGCCGGGGCGAAACGGATGAAACGCTTCACAACCGTACTGCGCAGCTTGTTCGCCAGCGGTGCGGGAACGACTCGCCACAGGGCGTCGGAAATCCTGGGCGGAATAAGAGTCATCAGAGTCCTAGCTCTTTCGGAGACCGACGGGTCATCCAGACAGGTATACAGTACGGGACCCCCCCGATGTCCCAGGTACGCGACCTACTCTCAGCATTCCTTCAGCCTGGGGGGCCCGCCGCGCGCGCGGCGCATGATGTTCCTAGCTGCCCAGCGTGCGCCCCTCTAACACATCTCGTCCCCGGGCCGGCGTGTCCGCCCCGGCGCCCCCGGCCCGGCTAGCTCACCGCGCCGCCCAGGCTGGCCGGCCCGGCCCAGGAACCCCCGCTGTACCGGGCGCGCCACAGGTGGTCGCCGGCGCCTTTCCAGAACACGTCGATCACGCCGCTGGGCTGGCCGGCGGCGAATGGCGCGCCGCCGAGCACGCCCATTCCCAGCGGGGCCGCCTGCTGCCAGCGGCTGCCCGAGCTGGCCGACCACCAGAGCCTGCCGTCAGTGCCCTTCCAGAATACGTCGGCTCCCTTGCCGGGCGCGCTGACCGCGACCGGGCCCGCGGACAGGCCCCCGTGCAGCTCGGTGGCCTTGCTCCAGCCCGAGCCGGGTGTGTAGGTGATGTGCCAGACGCCCTTATGGTTGCTGGCCGCCCAGAACACGTCGACGACGCCGCTGGGCAGGCCGGTGACCGCGGGGGCGCTGCCCAGCTGGCCCATGCCCCGGTCAACCGCCTGGCCCCAGGACGGGCCCGAGCGGCGGATCTCCCAGAGGTGGCCGTTGGTGCCCTTCCAGGCCACGGTCAGCGCGCCGTGGCCGGACACGGCCGGGGCCGGGACGGAGGACAGGCTGCCGCCCAGGTTCTGCGGCTTGCTCCAGCCCGTGGCCGGCCGGTACTCGGCGTGCCACAGGTGCTTGTCCGAGGACCCGCGCCAGAACACGTCGATCTGGCCGTTGGCCTGGCCCACCGCGGCCGGCCTGCTGCCCAGGACGCCCATCTTCAGCGGCCGCAGCGCGGACCAGTTCGCCCCGGGGGCGAAGGTGGCCTCCTGCAGGCGGCCATCCCGGCCCTTGGCGAAGACCGCCACGTTGCCCGGTACCGACGCGACCGCGGACGGCTGGGTCGCCAGCGAGCCGCCCAGGCTGACCGGGCCGTGCCAGCCGCTGCCGGGCGCGTACCAGTCGTGCCACAGCCTGCCGTCCGCCCCCTTGAAGAACGCGTCCACGTCCCCGGCGGACTGGGCGGCGGCCTGGGACGCCTGCGGCGACCCGCCGGTCACGCCCTGCTGGACGTCGAGGTAGTCCTTGTCGATGTTGATCGTGTCACCGCCGTAGGTGACGTTCTGCCCGCCCTGGTACTGGTGGACGCGCTGGTGCCCGGCCCAGTCGGTGCTCGGCAGGATGGGGTCGCTGGTGTTCGCGGCCCCGTTCCACAGGGCGTCGTAGATCACGTCCGGCATGGTGTCGGCCGGATTGGCGTAGTTGTTGACCAGGGCCTGGATGCCGGACAGCGAGTTGCTGTACACGCCGGACGAATACCCGAGCGTGTGCAGTTCCCTGGTCCACGAGGTGAGGAAGCGCAGCACCCGGCCGTTCAGCGCGGCGGAGTAGGCCTCCATGTCGTAGTACAGCGGTGTGCCCGGGCCGAAGCCCAGCAGCCGGGCCTGGCTGACCGCGTCCTTGGCCGCGCTGACCGCCTGGCTGGCCGCGGAGCTTATTTCCCCGAAGCTCGCCTGCGGGCCCACGTAGATAGGCATGAAATGCCACCCGGAGGCCTGCTGCTGGCTCACCCAGGACGCCGTCAGGTTGGGCTGCGCGCAGGCCCGGTCCGAGCCCCCGATGTAGATGCCCACCGCCCGGTACGGGGAGTCCCGCAGCCAGGTCTGCATCGCGGCGACGCTGGGCGCGGTGCACGCATCGAAGCCCTTGCCGGTGAAGTCGGTCGCGCCGGCCGGGAGCATCGCGCGGGCCGCCGCGATCCGGGCGGGCGTGTTGCCGGGGACGCCGGGCGGCGCGGCGGTGCGCGCGGCGTGCACCGGGACCCGGAGGGACGCACCGGCCAGGATGCGGCTGACCAGGGCCCGGTCGGTGGAGTAGGTCGCGGTGACCGCGACCCGCCTGGTGGTCACGGTGATCAGGCGATCCACCGGGTACATCGCCGCGGCCGCGGTGGCGCGGGCGGCCGCCGGCTGGACGAGCAGCGCTTCGGTGGTCCCGATGAGCGTGCTCGGGCAGTCCTGGCTGCGCCCGGGCACGCCCAGGTAGAGCACGTGGCGGTCGAAGCGGACGCAGGCGTGCGGGTGCGCGGCCAGGCGGATCACCCGCCAGGTGCGCGGGATGGTGAACGTGTAGCCCTGGTACGTCACCCGCTGGGACGTGGACCGGGACGACTCCAGACGCAGTGGAGCGTGTGCGGCGCTCGCGGCCGCGGTCACCGCGGGCCCCCCCGCGGTGGCGATCAGCAGGCCGCAGGCCCACCAGGCCGGGGCCAGCGCACGGCGGCGCCCGCCGTTGCGGGCATACCTCTTGAAATGCATGATGAATCCCCCCCGGGCCAGCCGCGTTCACCCCCATTTCCGGCGTTCCGCAATTCCCTGCCCCCTGCGGGCGCCGGATGGTGACACACGGCCACTCTTCATCTACAAGATGGGAGCTTAAAGGCTGAGTTCCCTCATGACTAGAGTGCCCCCGGGAAGCGGTCATATTCCGCATGGGTGCCTTGCAAAAACAATCACGAAAATAGCAGCAAGAAATGATTCAGCCGGACAACTGGTCAGAATTGGTGACACCAGCGTTCAGCCCGCCGGAGCTGCCCGGGCTCGCGTGCCACAGCCTGCGGGGCGGCCCCTTCAGGCCCGGGCCGGGGGATCCGGTCTCGGCGTACGGGGACAGCACGAACCCGTTGGGGTAGACGATCTTCTCGCCGGTCTCCTCGGGGGCCTGCGGTCCGCCCGGCCGGCCCGCCCGGCCGCCCGGGGCGGGGACGTCACCGGCCGCCATGGCGGCCCGCACCGCCCCGATGCCGCTGGCCACCCGGATCTCCTCCAGCGCGGCCAGGTCCCAGCACTCCTCCCCGTTGACCGACACCGATCCCATCGCCCCTGGCCCGCCGGCCCGGCGCACCCGGCCACGGACCACGAGCAGCCAGGACCCGAACACCCGGGCCGCGCACCGCGGCTGGACGGACTCGAAGAACGCCAGGTCCACCGGGCCGGTCGCGTCGTCGAGGGTGGCGAAGATGATCCTCATCCCGGACCGGATGGCCGGGGTCTGCGTGGCGATCTTCACCCCGGCGACCAGGATCCGGGCCCCGGCCCGGCAGCGGTGCAGGCCGGCGGAGCGCACCACGCCCAGCTCGCTGAGCAGGTCCTCGTAGAAGCTCACCACGTGCTGGCTCAGGTCGATGCCGAGGATCTCCAGCTCGGTCTCGACCCGTTCGGCCGGAGTCAGTTCCCGCAGCTCACCGGCGGGCACGAGTTCCGCGAACCCATCGTCGTCCGCGCCGTTGAGGGTGGGAGCCGTGCGGGCTGAGCCCGGCCGGGGCCCGGGTCGCGCGCCGGTCGAGGACCCCGACGCGGGCCAGCAGATCACGCCGGGAGGGGAGCCGGGCCGCCGCCCCGCCTCCGGGCCGTCCGCGGGCCCAGCCTCAGCAGGCGCGTAGAGCGAATCCAGGGCGCCCACCAGGACCAGCCGCTCGGTGACCGGGCGGGACACGGCCGCCCGCTCCCACAGGTCGCGCAGCGACGCGTAGGGCTGGCCCGCGACGATCCTGGCCACCTCGGCGTCGCTGATCCCCTTGATCTCGCGCAGCCCCGGCCGCAGCCCTTCCCCGGGCAGCTGGGCCGCCCGTTCCACGCACCAGTCCCCGGCGGAGGCGTTCACGTCCACCGGCAGGATCGGGATGCCAGCCAGCCGGGCGTCTGCGACGATCACCCGCTTCGGATACATCCCGGGGTCGTGGGTGAGCACCCCGGCGTAGAACGCGGCCGGATAGTGCCGTTTCAGCCAGGCCGACTGGTACGTCGGTATCGCGAACGCCGCCGCGTGCGCCTTGCAGAAGCCGAATCCCCCGAACGACTCGAGCACCTCCCAGACCCGCACCACGGTCGCGGCGTCGTACCCCCGGTCCCGGGCCGCGACCCGGAACCAGTCCCCCGCCTCGGCCCGGGACCGGTCGTCGGAGAGCATGCGCCGGACCCGCTCGGCCTCGGAGAGCCCGCAGCCGGTCATGGCGTGGATGATGCGCAGCACCTGCTCGTGGAAGATGACCACCCCGCCGGTCTCGGCGAGCGCGGCGGCCAGGTCCTCGTGCGGGTAGGAGGGCTCCCGGCGGCCGTGCCGGGTCTCCAGGTAGGGCGTGACCATGTCGGAGTTGACCGGGCCGGGGCGGAACAGCGAGATGTCCACGATCAGGTCGCCGATGGTGCGCGGCAGGAGCTTGGCCACGAGCTCGCGCTGGCCCGGTGACTCGATCTGGAAGCAGCCGAGGGTCCGCGCGCTGCGGATCATCTCGAACGTGGGCTCATCGGCGCGGCCGATGGCGTCGAGGTCGACCTGCTCGCCCCGGGTCCGCCCGATCTCGGTGAGCGTGTAGGCCATCGCCGACTGCATCCGCACGCCGAGCACATCCAGCTTGATCATGCCCGCGACCTCGACGTCGTCCTTGTCGAACTGGCTCAGCGGCAGCCCCTCGAAGCTCCGCTCCACCGGGGTCCGGTCCAGCAGGGAGGTGTCGGAGAGCACCACGCCGCACGGGTGCATGGCCACGTGCCGGGGCAGCCCGTCGAGCCGTTCGGCCAGCTGGAACACCGCGGTGAGCTGGGGGATGGCCAGCCCGCTGTTCCGCAGCTCGGGCAGCTCGGTGAGGGCGCCGCGGATCCGGCCCGCCCGGATGTGCGGGAAGGCCTTGGCCACCGCGTCGATCTCGTGCGGCGGCAGCCCGAGCGAGGCCGCGACGTCCCTGATCGCGCTGCGGGCCCGGTACGTCTCCATCATCGACACGCAGGCGACCCGCTGCTCGCTGTAGGCGTCCACGATCGCCCGGTACGCCTCGATCCGGCGCGCCGACTCCACGTCCATGTCGATGTCGGGCAGGCCCTTCCGGCTCTCGGACAGGAACCGCTCCATGATCAGGTCATAGTCGAGGGGGTCGATGTCTGAGATGCCGATCAGGTAGTTGACCAGGCATCCGGCCCCGGACCCGCGGATCGAGCAGCGGATGCCCCGGCTCCTGATCAGGGCGGCCACGTCGGCCACGGTGAGGAAGTACGAGGCCAGCCCGGTCTTGGCGATGATGGAGAGCTCGTGGTCCAGCCGCTGGGCCGCCCGGCGCCGCACCCGGCGCTGGCCGCGGGCCCGGACACCGCCCGGGTACCGGCGGCGCAGCCCCTCCGCGCACCTCATCCGCAGTGTGACCAGCGGCGCGCCGCTGGTGGTCTCCGGCATGAACCGGCCGCCCAGGCCCAGATCACGTCCGGGGTCGAGGGTGCACCGCTCGGCCAGCACCGCGGTCGCGTGGAGCAGCTGCGTCATCGCGGAGTCCCCGGAGTCCCCGCCGCCGCAGACCCGCGCCGCGATCGCGGCCATCTCCTCGCCGCTGGCCAGGTAGGCCCGGGCGTTGCGCCGGGCCAGGTGCCGCTCGCTGAGCGGGGCCAGCTGCCGGGCCGCGTCGAGCACCTGGGCCACGGCGGCGTCGGGCGGGTCGAGGTAGCGGACCGCGTTGCTGAGCACGGCGGTGACCCCGGCCTCGCGGGCCAGCCGCAGCATCCGCGCGGCGCGGTGGGTGCTGCCCCGGGTGCGGTGGTCGGTGATCTCGATGACCACCTCGCCGTGCTCCCGCCACCGGGCCAGGGCGGCCGCGGCGAGGTCGGGCCGCCGGGCGGAGACCGCCCGGCCGACGTCGCTGCCCGGGCCGAGCAGGACGATGAGGCCCTCGGCGTGCTCGGCGACCAGGCCCGGGGTGATCACCGGGGCCCCGCGCGGGGCCGCCTGATGCGCCGCGCTGACCAGCCGGCACAGCGAGGCCCAGCCCCGGCGGCCCGAGGCGAGCAGGGTCACCCGGGGGGCATCCTCGCTGCGCAGCCGGGCCGGGGCTGCGGAGTTCAGGATCCGGGCGGGCACGTCACCAGGGAGAGCCGCCTCGCCACCCCCGGGGCCCGCCAGGGCGAGATCGGCGCCGAGGATCGTGGCGATGCCCGCCTCGGCGCAGGCCACCCCGTGCTTGACCGCCCCGTACAGCCCGTCGCGGTCGGTCAGCGCGAGCGCGTGCATCCCGTGCTGGGCGGCCCGGGCGACCAGGGCGGCCGGCGAGGCGACCCCGTAGCGCAGCGAGTAAGCCGAGGCGACGTGCAGGTGCACGAAGTCGGCCGCCCAGCTCACCCCGTTAAATCCCATACCCGGGCCAGCATCCACTGGCCGGTCGCGAGGTCATGGCGCAGCTCGTAGGTGCCCGCCCGGGTGCTGCGCCCGGGCGACGCCTCGATCCGCCAGAACTCGCGCTCGGCCGGGGTGTCCAGATCCGGGTTCTGCTGCTTCCACCACTCACGGCTGATCACCCAGTGATCCAGCACCCCGAGCACTGTGTAAAGCCTTCCCCGCCACACGAATCTGGTCGGCCTGCCGTCCTGGATCCCCACGTCCACCGGCTCCGCGTACGTCCTGCTCACCTGGCTGCCCGCTCCCTGTCACTCCGTTCGCCACCCCGGGGAAGGCAGGCAGTCACTATTACATCGAATATAGGTTCGATGCAAGCAGCCGGGGTACCAGCGCAGGCTCAGGGCGGCAGGCCCGCGGCGCGGGGCGCACGGGAGGGGGGCAGCGGTTCCTCAGCCGGGCAGCCCGGCCAGCCGGCCCTGGCAGGCCATGGCGTGCCCGAAGAACGCGGCCCGGTCGGTGACCACGTTCTCGAACTGGCCGAACAGCTCAAAGCTGATCATGCCGAACAGCGCGGCCCAGCAGCCCAGGGCCGCGGCGATCACGTCGTCGGGCACCTCGAGCAGGATCGCCTCGCGCAGCGCGGCCGCGTCCGCGGCGAACGTTTCCGGGGCCGGCGGGCAGATCCCGGCGGGCTGGAGGGCACCCGCCCGCCAGGCGTCGCTGATGATGGCCCCGAACACCGTGGCGGCCCGGGCCGCGGGCCCGATGGTCTGCTGCGGCGCCTGGTACCCCGGCACCGGCGACCCGTAAACCAGCGCGTACTCGTGCGGGTGGGCCAGCGCCCAGTCCCGGATGGCGCGGCAGACGGCCAGCCAGCGCTCCGCGTACTCCCCGGCCGGGCACGCCGCGCCGGCCTGCTCGGCCACCTCGCCGATCGCGTTGTAGCCGTCCACGATCAGGGCGGTCAGCAGGTCGTCCCGGCTCGGGAAGTAGCGGTAGATGGCCGAGGAGACCATGCCCATCTCCCGGGCGACCGCCCGCAGCGACAGCCCGCCGGCTCCCTCGGTGGCCAGCTGGCCGCGCGCCACATCGGTGATCTCCCGGGTCAGCTCGGCGCGGACCCGCTCCCGGGCGGTTCGGCTCGCGTTCACCGGCTCATCATAGCAGAGCGGTGAAGCAAAACGAGAGCATCGCTCTGGAAATCCTGATGGCCGGGAACTGCCCCGGCCATCAGGAAAGCCACGCTCAGGGAAAGCGTGGCTGTTCCTGGACCGTGCTTACGGCAGCACGATGTTCAGCCCCTGGACCCACGGGGCGGGGTTATCGCCCACGGTGACCGGAGCGTAGTTCCCGAACGTGGTGGGCACCAGGTAGTGCCCGGTCTTCACGTTCTTGAACGTGTAGGCCCCAGCTGTACTCGCAGCCTTGTAGGTCCACAGTTGACTGGCGTACGCCTGCCCCTTAGCGGCCAGGCGCTCGAAGTCGAGGGAGGACCCACGGTTGGTGAGCACCAGGTTGGTGCCCTGCAGCTCGAACACCAGCGGGTTGTAGCTGGCGTTGTAGGTGCCCAGCTCGATGAAGGTCTCGGTGCCCTTGGGGGTAGAGCCGAGGACCTTCAGTTCGGGCACGGAGCCCACATGAACCTTGTTCGGTGCGGCCAGCGCGAAGCCGGCGGCTGGTGATTCGGTGACCTGGGTGTGGCGGGCGCCGACCGGGGTGGTGGCCATGGCCGCCGTGCTCCCCAGGGTGGCGGCCGTGGCCGCCGCTACGGTAGTAGCCCCTATCTTGATCATCATTCGGGTATTCATAACCCGACTCCCTACTCGCCCTCCTCTGGATTGGGAGGGACGCCCTAATTCCAGGCTAGGGAAATTGGCTACTAAATCGAGAGGCAAAGGTCACTAATCGGTGCCCATTAGGCTGCCCGCCGTACGGCGGGCTCCGTGATCAACCGATTAATGCCATTCCAGCGGCACCAATCGGTTGATCACGAAAGCCCGGTCCGCGCCGGGCCCGGGACTACAGCCCGAACGCCTTCTTCATCGAGGTCACGGTGGAGTCGTTAGCGTGGCCGAGCAACGGCAGGTTGAGCAGCTGCTCAGTGGTCTTCAGCAGGGAGTAGTGATTGAACAGCACACTCGACCGGGCGCCGGCCGGGGTGTACGGGCTCATCACGATGGCCGGGACGTGGCAGCCGATGTCGGTCGTGTTGTAGGCGCAGTTGTTCGAGACGCCGTCCTCGCCCTCGTCCCAGGTCAGCACGACCAGCAGCTCGCCCTGCTGGTAGTACTGGCTGTTGAAGATGACCGGGAGCAGGGTCTTCAGGTACGCGTCGCCCGCCTGGATCGAGCAGTTGTGCTCGTCATGGCATTTGTTCGGGGTGACGAACGAGAACGTCGGCAGGTTGGTCGCGAGATCGTTCGCGAAATTCCCCTGGGCCGGCGAGCCCATCGGCACGTCGAACTGCTGGCAGGGGCTGGCCGTCCCGCCCGATGGCACCGTCTGCAGGTCGGTGTAGTACAGCGGCGGGTTGTGCAGTGAGTCGTAGGAACCGACCGTGTTCAGGCCCGGGTCGGACGCGGTCGCCGGGTCGAAGCAGGTGCCGTGCATGGACTCCATGTAGGCCTTCCACGTCTGGCCGGTCTGCATCAGCTGGTTGAAGATGTTGTTGTGCGTGTCCGGGCACTGCAGCGGGGTGCAGTCCCCCGCGCCGCCGAGGAACCCGGAGGTGGCCCCGAGGTACTCGGGCGCCGACGGGTGGGTGAGGTTGTGGTAGTTGGTGGCCAGGCCGCACTCGTCGGCGATCTGGTTCGTGTAGGGATCGGCGCTGGACCCGATCAGCTTGTCGTAGGGGTTGTTCTCCATGAAGATCCACATGACGTGATCGAAATGGGCCGGCGGCCCCGTCATGGTTCCGCACGGCTGACTTGCCGACGTTGCCGTCCCGCTGCTCTGACCCGCCGGGCCCGGCGACGCGGCAGCGGGCGCGACAGCCAGGAAGGCTGTCAGCGCGGCCGCCACCGCACCGAGACACGCGAGCCGCAACGGCCGCACGATTGAGCGCACAGTGACCTCCATCTGCTCACCTGGGATGGCCCGCCACGCCTGTGACGCGCTCCACGCAGGTCACGACAGCGAGGCCCGGGCCCTGCGCGCAAACTCGCACCCGCAGGTGTCTCCCGGCTGAACGTCACGCCGCCCGCCGCTCCGGTCATGATGAATTCTGGGCCGGGCCGCACCTCGCTGGGCGGCCGGTCCCGATCCCCGGGTTTAGGCCCTTTGTCCTGATCAATTCCCGGTGCGGCGCCGCGGCGGTCCCTACACTCCCCCGCATGGCGCACCGCCCCGGTGGTCCCGGACCCGCTCCCCGCCCCGGCCGGCTGGCGCGTTTCCGGGTGGGCACCCTGGCGGCCGCCGGAGCCGGTGCGGTCGTGGTCATGGTGGCGCTGGCCGTGGGTATTTCGCAGGCCACCGCCTCCCCCGCCTGCGCCTCCGTGATCATGCCCGTTACTGGCACTATCACGGGCGCGCAGGCCAGCGGGGAGGCCACCCACTACGAACTGGCCGCCGGCGGCATGGGGAACTGCTCCTACCCGTCCCCGCCCGCGGGCCAGCTCTACGTGGCGCTGCCGCCGTCGGAGTACGGCGGCTCCGCCGCGTGCGGCAGCTACCTGCAGGTGACCGGCCCGGACGGATCCGTCACGGTCGAGGTCGTGGACCAGTGCCCGGAGTGCCAGGCCGGGCACATCGACCTCAGCGAGCAGGCCTTCGCCAAGATCGCGCCGCTCAGCGCCGGCCTGGTCCCGGTGACCTACCACACGATCGCCGACCCGCCGCTGCCCGGCCCGCTGTCCATGCTGGTCAAGACGGGCTCCTCCGCGTACTACCTGGCCCTGCTTCCGATCAATAACGGAAACCCGCTGGCCAGCGTGGCCGTCCGGCAGGGCTCGGGGGGCTGGCAGCAACTGGCCCGGACGACGTACGGCTACTGGCTCGCTTCCTCCGGTGCCGGGCCGGGCCCGTTCACGGTCCGGCTGACCGACTCCCTGGGGCATCAGGCCACGGTGAACGGCATCACGATCAGCCCCGGCGTCGTCCAGGCCACCGGGACGTCGATGTACGGCGCGGCCGCCGCCGCGCCCGTGTCCACCACCGCCGCCCCCGCGGCGCCGGCCAGGAAAGCGCCCGGCGCGCGCCGGGCCAGGCACCGGCACCACGCCGCGCGCGCCACCGCCAGCCCGGACCGCAGCTGGGGCATCAGCATCACCAAAGCGTCCACGCGCCCGGTGCCCGCATCCCCCACGCCGTCCTGCCACTAGCGATAGAGACGATCAGTTCCCAGGCCAGACGCAGGACACGCGCACTGCGGGCTCGGGGCTGAAGACCGTGGCTTTTCGTGACTAGGCGGTCAGCGGGTGACTGGACTGGGCGGGCTGGTCCCAGTCGGGTGCGAGCCCGAGGATCCCGGGCAGGTTCTCCCGGCCCGAGTCGGTGACCCGGACGACCCGGCGCCGGTCGGTGCGCCGCACCCACCCCAGCGCGAACAGCCGGTCGGCCAGGGCCGTGCCCAGCGGGCCGGCCAGATGGTGCTGCTGCTCGGACCAGTCCAGGCAGTAGCGGACCGCCGGGTGCCGGGCCAGCACCGTGTCCAGGTCCACGCCGAGTTCATCCAGCGCCGTCTCGCCGCGCGGGGTGAGCCGGTAGCTGAGGTCGCGGCCCGGGGCGGACAGCCGGTCCGCCCCGGCCCGTTCCGGATGATGCCGCCCGTCCCCGCCGGACAGCAGGCCCCGGTCGAGCAGCCCGTCGAGCAGGCTGACCCCGAGCCGGCCGGCCAGGTGGTTGTAGCAGGTGCGGGCCTCCCGCAGGGCCCGGGCGTAGGTGCCCTGGCGCAGCGAGCGGATCGGCTGCGGCGGGGAGATCCGGGAAATCGCCTCCAGGGCCTCGGCGACCGCGGGTGACGCCAGCCGGTAGAACCGGGACCGGCCCTCGGGCCGCATGGTGACCAGCCCGGCGGCCAGCAGCCGGGCCAGGTGCTCGCTGACCGTGGACGGCGCGACCCCGGCCTCCGCGGCCAGGCGGCTGGCCGGCAGGGCCCGGCCGTCGGTCAGGGCGGTCAGCACCCGGGCCCGGGCCGGGTCGCCGATCAGCGCCGCGATCGGGGCGATATCCGCGTCCCCCTGGACGGGCTGCTCAGTACGCATATAAGCACGCTAGCAACCGGACACTTCGGCGCAGGCCGAAGAATCGGGCGGGCAGACTGCGCCGCATGGAGACCTCCCTAGGACGCGACCCGACCCTGGCCGGCTCCACCCCGGCAGGCAGCGCCCCGGCAGGCAGCGCCCCGGCCCGGGGCGCCTCGTGGACCCCGCTGGTGGCCGTCTCGCTCGGCTATTTCCTGGTCATCCTCGACGCCACCGCGGTGAACCTGGCCCTGCCCGCGCTGCGCCAGGACCTGGGCGGCGGGATCACCGGATTGCAGTGGGTGGTCGATGGCTACACGCTGGCCTTCGCCGCGCTGCTGCTGTCGTCCGGGGTGGCCGGGGACCGGTTCGGGGCGCGGCGGGTGTTCCTGACCGGGCTGGCCCTGTTCACGGCCGCCTCGGCCGGCTGCGCGCTGGCCCCGTCGATCGGGATCCTGGTCCTCATCCGGCTCGTCCAGGGCGTGGCCGCGGCGCTCCTGGTCCCCAGTTCACTGGCGTTGCTGCAGGCCAGCTACCCGGACCGGGCCGAGCGGGCCCGCGCGGTCGGGCTGTGGGGCGGGATCGGCGGGCTGGCGGCCGCGTCGGGCCCGGTCCTGGGCGGCGGCCTGACCGCGGCGGCCAGCTGGCGGCTGGTGTTCGCCATCAACATCCCGGTCGGCGCTGTTCGCCTGGTGGCTCACCCGCCGCCGGGTGGCCGCCCCCGCTGGTACCCCGGACCGGCGGGGCGACCCGGCGGGCCAGCTGACCGCGATCGTGGCGCTGACCGCGCTGACCGCGGGCCTGATCGAGGCGGGCCCGCACGGCTGGGTCTCCTGGCCGGTGGCCGCCGGCCTGGCCGTCAGCGCGGCGGCCGCCTTCGCGTTCGTCGCCGGGCAGCGCCGGGCCGCCTCCCCCATGCTGCCGTTGCCGCTGCTGCGGCGTCCGGCCCTCTCGGCGGGCAGCGCCGTCGGGCTGCTCATCAACCTGGGCTTCTACGGCCAGCTGTTCGCGTACAGCCTGTACCTCCAGCAGGTCAGGGGGGACTCCCCGCTGACCGCCGGGCTGTCGCTGCTGCCCGAGGCGGCCGCGGTACCGGTCGCCTCAGTGCTGTCCGGCCGCCTCACCGCGCGCCGGGGACCGCGGGTCACGATGATCGCCGGGCTCACCCTGGGCGCGGCCGGGCTGCTCGGCCTGATCGTGACGGCCCACGGCACGCCGTACTGGCTCCTGGTGCTGCCCATGCTGGCCGCCGGGACCGGGATGGCGCTGACCATGCCCGCCGCCACCACGGCCGTGATGGAGTCCGCGCCGGCCAGCCGCGCCGGGACGGCGGCCGGCCTGCTCAACACCGCCCGCCAGGTCGGCGGGGCGCTGGGCGTCGCGGTGGCCGGCTCGCTGGTCAGCGGCCGGCTGGGGTTCGTGCCGGGGCTGCACGTGGCCCTGGCCGTGTGCGGCGGCGCGTTCGTCCTGGGCGCCGTGGTCACCTGCGCGAGTCCTGGGCCAGGTCGTCGCAGAAGGCAGCGACGTCGTCGCCGATGAGTTCCAGGACTCCCTGGCCGGCCGCGACGCCCTCCTCGAAGAAATCGACAATCCCTGAGAGCAGGCCCCCGTCAGGCAAGTCGATCGGCCCGGCCTTGAAGAGATACCTCTGAATCTCCTTGTAGACGATCTGGTAGTCCGGCGGGAGCGCCTTAACCCGCGCCATGTGCGCCCGCCACTGCTTCTTGCCCTCGATGATGTCTTGGATGCCCACGTCAGCCTCCTAGCCGGCCCAATTTCCTGGCGACGTTCCTGTTCAGCTGCTCGCGCCACCGGTCGTGATAGCTCCGGGCCCCTTCTCCGCCGGCCAGTGCCGCGCAGAAGCCCTCGATGTCGTCGCCCAGCACCTCGTGAATGCTCTGCCCATCCGCCGCTGTTTCTTCGAGCAGCCCCAGGGCGCCGTCGAGGATCGGCATCAGATTGCGACCCGTGAAGCCCGAGTAGGGAAAGAGGTGAACCTTGATCTGTTCCCACGCCGCCCGGTGGTCGGCCGGCAATGCCTCGGCCCGGGCTTCGAACGCCTTCCATTCCCTGGTGAGATCGCTGCCCGTAATGGTCTCCCAGAAGTTCATCTCCCGCCCTCCCTGAGCTTGTCGATTCGCGATGAGAGGTACTCCCATTTCGCCCAGAACGTCGCGAGTTCTTCGCGCCCCGCGTCGTTGAGCGCATAAAACTTGCGCGGCGGACCCATCCCGGATGGTCGTTTCGTCACCTGGACGAGCCCGTTCTTCTCCAGGCGCAGCAAGATGGTGTAGACCGTCCCCTCGATGACGTCGGCGAAGCCGAGTTCGTTAAGCCGGCGCGTGATGGCGTACCCGTAGGTCTCCTCGCCGCCGATAATTTCAAGCACGCAGCCCTCAAGCGTGCCCTTGAGCATCTCCGTCAGGTCGTCCATCGCGGGTCCTCTTCGGTCCTCCTGGTACTAAGTGGTACCGAGTACCACTATACAGTATCACGGAGTAGTGCGTTGCCCAGCAAGCGGCGAGCCGGCGGCCCGGCGGAGGCGCTCGGCCAGGGCCAGCAGGACGGGGACCAGCTCAGGCGGGTCGCGAGGCGGGGCGACCGGCGCCGTGGTGGTCTTCGTTGCGGAAAGAACTAAGGAGCGGGCACCCAGCCGGGCATCGGGAAGCCGGCCAGCAGCTCGCGGACCTGCGCGGCGATCCGCCCGATGGCCGCCTCATCCTCCTTGACCGCTGCGGTGATGGCCTCGTCCATCCAGGCCGCGATCTGGGTCATGTGCTCCTCGCGCAGGCCGCGGGTGGTGATGGCCGGGGTGCCGATCCGCAGGCCGGACGGGTCGAAGGGCTTGCGCGGGTCGAACGGCACCGTGTTGTAGTTCGTCTCGATGCCGGCCCGGTCCAGGGCCCGGGCGGCGGGCTTGCCGCCGATCCCCTGCCGGGTCAGGTCCATCAGGATCAGGTGGTTGTCGGTGCCGCCGGACACGAGGTCGTAGCCACGCGCGGTCAGCGCCGCGGCGAGGGCCTGAGCGTTCGCCACCACCTGGCGGGCGTAGTCGCGGAACGACGGCTGGGCCGCTTCGTGCAGGGCGACCGCGATGGCCGCCGTGGTGTGGTTGTGCGGGCCGCCCTGCAGGCCCGGGAACACCGCCTTGTCCAGCGGGGACGCGTACTCGGCGGTGGACATGATCATGGCGCCGCGCGGGCCGCGCAGGGTCTTGTGCGTGGTCGTGGTGATCACCGGGGCGTGCCCCACCGGCGAGGGGTGCGCCCCGCCCGCGATCAGGCCCGCGATGTGCGCGATGTCGGCGACCAGGATCGCCCCGGTCTCGGCGGCGATCTCCGCGAACGCCGGGAAGTCGATGGTCCGCGGGATCGCGGTGCCGCCGCAGAAGATGACCTTGGGGCGCTCGGCGCGGGCGAGGTCCCGGACCTGGTCCAGGTCGAGGCGGCCGGTGTCGGCCCGCACCCCGTACTGGACCGCGCGGAACCACTTGCCGGTCACCGACACGGGCCAGCCGTGGGTGAGGTGCCCGCCCATCGGCAGCGCCATCCCCATGACCGTGTCCCCCGGCTGCAGGAAGGCCAGGTAGACGGCGAGGTTGGCCGGGGATCCGGAGTACGGCTGGACGTTGGCGTGGTCCACGCCGAACAGCGCCTGGGCCCGCTCCCGGGCCAGCGTCTCGACCGGGTCGGTGAACTGCTGGCCCTCGTAGTACCGGCGGCCCGGGTAACCCTCGGAGTACTTGTTGGTCAGGACGGAGCCGGTCGCCTCCAGCACGGCCACCGAGGCGTAGTTCTCCGACGGGATCAGCCGCACCTTCTCGAACTGCCGGCGGGCTTCCCCTTCGATCAGCCCGGCGATCTCCGGGTCGGTGCTTGTGACGTGCGGGATGGGCGGCTGGTGCATGACGACCTCCTCGCCCTGAGGCTACATACGCCGGGCGAAATCCTGGGTTCCCAGCACGCTCAGCAGCCGGAGCTTGTCCGCGTCCTCGCTGCCGGGCGCGGCGGTGAACGCCACCACCCGCAGATCGCTGCCGACCGCGGCGAGCACGTCGCAGTCCACCGTGATCGGCCCCAGTTCCGGGTGGTGCACGGTCTTGTGGTCCCGTTCGTGGGTGCCGACGTCGCGGCCGTCCCACAGCTGCGCGAACCGCGGGCTGGCGGCGTGCAGGCCGGCCACCAGGTCCCGCAGGCCCGTGTCCCGGGGGTACCGGGCGGCTGCGGCCCGCAGGTCCGCCACCGCGGACGCCTCGAAGCGGGGCTCGTCCTCCGGGGTGTGGGTGACCCGTCCGGGGGCGCCGGTGAAGTGCCGCCACAGCACGTTGCGTTCCCGGCCGTGCCACCCGGCGGGGTCGCCGACCAGGGCGGCCCACAGCGGGTTCCAGGCCAGCAGCGTGAAGGCCGCGTCGTGGACGCAGACCGGGATCCCGCTGAGCTGGTCGAGCAGCCGCTGCAGGCCGGGGGTGATATGGGTCGGCATGATCCCCGGACCCGGGACCGGCTGCCCGGCCAGGACGAACAGGTGCTCCCGTTCCGCGCCGGTCAGCCGCAGCGCCCGGGCCATCGCGGTGAGCACCTGCACCGACGGCGCGCTGGCCCGGCCCTGCTCGAGACGGGTGATGTAGTCGGCCGACATCCCCGCGAGCAGGGCCAGTTCCTCGCGGCGCAGGCCGGGAGCCCGGCGGGCGCCGTGGTCCGGCAGGCCGGCGTCAGCCGGGGCGAGGCGGTCGCGCCAGGCCCGCAGCGCCGCGCCCAGCTCCCCGTGCTGGCTGACACTGTGCTCGCTGACACTGTGCTCGCTCATCCATCCAGTATGCGGGCCGCCGGAGCGGGCTGGCCGGCGGCAGCCTGGTACCGCCGTTCCCAGGAAGAACAGGTCACTGGCGGCCCGGCGGGGTGGCGGCCAGGCTGGGGGCATGACGACAACGCTGATTACCGGAGCCAACAAGAGCCTCGGATTCGAGACCGCCCGCCGCCTGACCGAGGCCGGGCACACCATCTACCTGGGCTCCCGCGATGAGCAGCGCGGCAAGGAGGCGGCCAGCCGGATCGGCGCCCGCCCGGTCCAGATCGACGTCACCAGCGACGAGTCGGTGCAGGCCGCGGCGGCCCTCATCCGTGACGAGGCCGGCCACCTCGACGTCCTGGTCAACAACGCGGGCATCAGCGGGGGCCTCAAACCGCCCGGCGAGGTTACCGCGGCCGACATGCGGGCCGTCTACGAGACGAACGTCTTCGGCGCCGTCCGGGTCACGCACGCGTTCCTGCCGTTGCTGGCGGCCAGCAGCGCCCCGGTCATCGTCATGGTGAGCAGCGGCCTGGGGTCGCATGAGCGGGTCACCGACCCCAGCCGGATCGAGTCCGGCCTGCAGGTCCTGCCTTACCCGTCGTCCAAGTCGGCGCTGAACATGGTCGCCGTCCAGTACGCGAAGGCGTTCCCGGCCATGCGGGTCAACGCCGTGGACCCCGGGTTCACGGCGACCGACTTCAACCAGCACCGCGGCACGCAGACCGTAGAGGAAGGCGCGGAGATCATCGTCCGGATGGCCAGCATCGGCCCGGACGGCCCGACCGGCGGGTACTTCTCGGCGGCCGGGCCCGTGCCCTGGTAAGCACGGTGCCTTGGTAAGCACGGCGCCCTGGTAAGCACGGCGCCCTGGTAAGCACCTAAAGCTGGTTCGCCTGATAGCTGGCCAGCCCGTACCCCGAGGCGATGGGATTCCACTGGCTGACGAAGGCCTTCTTGGCCGAGGTCGCCTGACGGTCGGGGCCCGCCGCCGCCTGGAAGTGCGGGTCCGCATGATCGTTCGGAGTGCATCCCCCGGAGCTTTCGTCCTGGGCCCACTGGGAAAGATCCTGGTTGACCGCGGCTGAGGCCTGCCAGGCCTGGGTCAGGTCCTGGAGCATCGAGGCCGGCAGTGCCGTGCGCGCCGGGAGGCCGGCCAGCTGGCTCAGGAGGTTCTGGCGTGACGTGGCCGCGTTGTCAAACGTCTGGGCATCCTGGCTGAGAGTGCTCCCGCACTGGTTGACATCGCTGACCGAGCCCGCAATGGCGCTGCGGTCGGTGACGCTCTGGGCCAGGAGCGCGGCCAGGGCGTTCGCCGCCTGCTGCTGCGCAGGCAGGGTGGACGTCGCGCTGGCCGAGGCGCCGGTGCTGGCCGACGCCCCGGCGCTATCCGAGGCCCCGGCGCTGTCCGCAGCCTGGGCCGAGGGCCCGGCCGCTGCCCCGGAGTGAGCCGTGTCCGCCGCCGGGCCGCCGTGCGATGGCCTGAGGATGAGCAGGGCTACGGCCACTATCCCGGCCACGACCAGCACCCCCACGAGGCTCAGCGCGAGTGGCCGCCGCCGGCGGCGGCCATCGGCACGCCAGGGCTCCGGATCGCGCTCCGGGCTGGCGCTGAACGGCGGGCTGGTGTCGAAGGGCGGCCCAGGCTCATCCGGCGGAGCGTCACCGGCCGGGTAACGGCCAGGGACCGGGCCGATGGCTCGGGTGTCCCCGGCCGTCCCGTAACCGCCCGCGTCCGGCCACGCCGGCCTGCGCTCCGGCCGGGGCTCAGCGACGGCCTGGCCGCAGCCCGGGCAGAAGCGTGCTTCCTGTCTCAGGTCACGACCGCAGTGAGCACAGGACTGACGGGGTGCCTCCACAGCGTCTCCAGACATCAAGGGCCATTTCCCGGGGGCAGCGTCAGTGCACGACCGTCATGATCAGGTCCTTGGCGCGATCCGCCAGCTCCAGGAGGCTGCTGACCGGCGCGACGACCTCAGCAATGCGCGCGAGCAGCTGGCTGAGCCGGGCCCGCTCGGGCGTCCTGCGGACCAGCTCGTTCCGGACCCCGTCCACGTCATCCAGCGCATCCCCGGCGGCACCGCCGCCCATCTCCCGCAAACCCGTCTCCAGCTGGCGGAGCAGATCCTCGATCTCCGCCAGGCGGCCGGGCTCGGCCGCCTGGCTGAACTGGGTGACCGGCCCGACGTTGCCCATCGCGATATTCCCGCTGAACGAGCCGCCGCTTATGCGCACGCTGGAACCGCTCTGGCCCTGGTCTCCCGGACCGGGGACCTGCGACCCGGGCCAGCTGTCTTTCTCGGTCATGCATCCTCCCGAAGCCTCGGCGCTGATCAGTCAGCGGCGTGCCGACCACGGTGCGCTATCTCTGCTCGGACGGCACCCGGGTTTGCTGCTGGACCGCTCCGACCACGCCCATCGCGATATTCCCGCTGAACGAGCCGCCCTCGATGACTGTGTTGCTGTTGATCACGGTCCCGGCACTGTTGGCGTAGGCCGATACGTTAACGCCCTTGGCCCGCAGGAAATCCAGCACCGTATCGGTAACCAGGCGCTCGATGAGTTTCGTGTACTTCTCCGCGTCCAGCTTCTGGATGTAGGTAGCGAGCCTGCTTTCCGCACCAAGCTCCCGCACGCTGATCCGGGCCCCGATATCGCCGTACAGGTATTCCTTCGGCGCATCGGCCTCCGCCTGGTACAGGTGGCCTTCCTGCAGCATGCTGAGCAGTGAGCGGAGCATCCGGAAGGGCGCGAAAGCCAGGTCCCGGAGCACGGATATGACCGTGTCCAGGAGCACCTTGGCCCAGAAGCTTCCCGGCGAGAGCTTGGGCAGCAGGTCCACCACCCGGTAACGCGGGTGCACAGGGGGCAGCACGGTGGAGACGAACTCCAGGTAGAGCATGCGGCCCTCGACGGCGACGTACACGAAGGCGGATGCGGCGATGTCCTGGTCGGCGCCGCCCAGGATCATGTCCGGGCCGTGCGAGACGCTCTGGCCTTCATCGCACACCGACACCCGCTGGTAGTACCGCACCTGGGCCTGCGGATGACGGATGATCGCGGCGACAGCCTCCCGGCTCGCCTGGGAGAACGGCGCGCTGCGTTCCGGGTCTATGAGAGGGGAATCCCACCGCTGCTGGCCCGGGCCGACAATGTGATCATGAACGGTCATCGCGTTGAGCCGCTCATTGGGCGGCAATTCCTCGTCCTTGAGCCGGAGCAGGCGATCGCGCAGGACATTGTGCAATTCCACCGGGTCCACCGGGACATAGCGCCCGGACCTGGCCGGCTGCCGGGCCAGATGACCGGGATCGGACGCCCGCTGCAACTCGATGGCGATAGACCAGGCCCGGGTGCGCGTTCCCGTCCCGACGAAGGGGTCCGGGCCTGAGTACAGGACCAGGTTGCCGTGCTGAGCCGCCTCGATGTCCGCGATCCGGGACTCCACCGGGGACCTGCCCGGCCCGGAACGCCGCGGATGCGCATCGGGAGCCAGTTCTTCGATCAGCGTCCGGCTCCGCAGGTGCAGGTAGACGACCTGAGTCACGAACATGGCCGCGAGCAGCAGGAGCTCGAAGACGGTCTTCGGGGTTATTCCCCCGGACGGCGCCGGCTGGCCGAGAGTGCCCAGCCCCCCGCTGGAGGCTGAGCCGAGACCATGCAGGTAGGACACGACCGTGCCGATGATCGCGATGAAAACCGCGACGGCCAGGAGGCCGACCAGCAGGAGGCCTGCGCCGATGCCCGCCAGGATCTTGGTGCCCCGTGACCGGCGGGCCCAGTTAGCGCTGGGCAGGTAGCCGAGGAAGAATCCGGCGATGATGATGAACACCGTCAGGACCGGGCTCATGATCAGCTCCGCGAGGAGCAGCACGGAGAGCACGATGTCGCGGATCAGCTGGATCCGGCGGGCGCGCAGGCAATGCCGCACGATAAGGCCGAGGTCCATCCCGACCGACGGGGCCACCGCCCGATGGGAATTGATCAGCTCCCTGATGACCAGGCCCGCGTAGCCGGGATTGAGGTAGGCCGCCGCGGACAGGTACCGCGTCGCACTGCTCATCCGGCCGGGGCGGCGAGCCTCCGCGTGCGAGAAGAAGGCTCCCGGCCAGGCCGCGTCCCGCTGCGGCGGCACCGGCTGGTACGCCGCCGACGGCTGGTGTGCCGACGGCTGGTACGCCGCCGACGGGATGCCTGCCGCGCGGGTGGCCCGGGGGTCGTTCCCGTTCCCGGCCGCCGGCGAAGGGGTCCCGCACTTATCGCAGAACGCGTCAGCAGACCCCAGTAAACTACCGCAATTGTCGCACCACATGATTTTCCCCCCACCAGGGCGGCACCCGCCCTCGCCGGGATTTTATCCTGAGGCTGCCGGTACTGGAATAGGTTTCTGAGCCCTGCTTGCAAGTGCACTGGGCTAAAGTCTGATCGGCACCGGAATTTCAGGTGATCATTTTCCGGATTCACGGCCTCCGAAGTTGTCCGAGGTTTGTCCGGAGATGGCGGAGCTACCTGGCCATTTACCGCAGCCGCCATTCGTTAGCCATATCAGCGCGGCCCCCCGGGCAGCATCGCGGGCACGAACTCGCGGGGCAGCCCGTGGGTCTCGTGCAGGTAGCGGAGTTCCTCCTCGGTGAGCGGGCCGCCGTCCCGTCGGGACAGGACGCGGCGGCCGCGGTCGAGCAGGTCGCGGAACCGGCGCTCCTCACCGAGCAGCACGCCCATGACTTGCTCGCGTCCGGAGAGCTGGCCGAAGTGATCCAGCGTCTCCTGGACCACTTCCGGGGGCAGGTCGGACAGCGTGCGGGACGGGTCGTCACGCCACAGCGCGGTCAGCGTCCGGCGGACCAGCCGGCGCAGCACGTAGCCGCGGCCTGAACTGGACGGCGTCACCCCGTCCCCGATCACGACCACGCTGGACCGCAGGTGGTCGGTGACCAGCCGCGACGACGTCTCGTCCAGCGGCCACAGCCGCCCGACGGTGCCCGTCCACGGCCGGAGCAGGTCGCAGCCGAACACCGAGTCCTGGCCCTGCAGGATCGTGACCAGCCGTTCCAGGCCCATCCCGGTGTCCACGCAGGGCCTGGGCAGCGGCACCAGGGTGCCGTCGCCCAGCCGCCGGTAGCGCAGCATCACGTGGTTCCACAGCTCGACCCAGCGCCCGTCGGTGCCCGGCGTGCCCTGCGGCCCGGTTCCTGATGGCCCGGTTCCTGATGGCCCGGTGGGCCCGGTCCACACGAACAGCTCGCTGTCCGTGCCGCACAGCCCGGTCGGGCCGTTCGACCACCAGTTGTCCGTCCCGGTCAGCTCGACCGGGACGCCGAGGTCGCCCCAGACCTCCTGCAGGTCAGTGTCCGGGCCGACCGGCTCATGGCTGCCGGACCCGGGGCCGCCGTACACCGTGGCGTGCAGGCGTCCGGGCTCGATCCCGAACCCGCCGGTGACCAGCTCGTAGCCCCAGCGCACGCTCTGCGGGCCGGGGTAGTCACCGAGCGACCAGGAGCCGAGCATCTCGAACACGGTCAGGTGGGTGCGGTCGCCGACCTCGTCCAGGTCGGTGGTGCGCAGGCAGCGCTGCACGTCGGTGAGCCGGCTGCCGTCCGGGTGCGGCTGGCCTTCCAGGTACGGCGTGAGCGGGTGCATGCCGGACGTGGTGAACAGGACCGGGTCACCGGGCCGGGGCACCAGTGAGGAGCCGGGAACCGGGTGGTGCCCGCGTTCGCGGAAGAATTCGAGGAACGTGTCGATGACCTGCTGTGAATGCATGGCGGTGTCTTTCCGGGTTGGGCACCGGAAACGCGCCGCAGGACGAGCACAAGGGAACTGCAACCTGGCGACCCGTTCCGGTCGCCAGGGACAGTGAAGAAATCAGGCAGCGGCGGCCGGCGAGCTGATAGCTCGCGCGGCGGCGGTGAGTTGCCTGCTGACCTGCATGCCTCCATTTTACGGCCAGCTCAGAACTATCCCTAACGGTTTTACCGGCCGGCTGACTCGCTCAGGAGTGGCCGAGGACGCGGTGCGGCCGGTACGGCGCCTCCAGCCGGGCCCGCTCCGCGTCGTCCAGGGTCAGGTCCACCGCGGCGATCGCGTCGTCCAGGTGGGCGAGCCGGGTGGCGCCCACGATCGGCGCGGTGACCGCGGGCTGGGCGAGCAGCCAGGCCAGCGCGATCTGCGCCGGGGACACGCCACGCTCGGCCGCCGCCGCGCGCACCGCGTCGACCACGGCGAAGTCCTCGTCGGCGTACATCTCGCCGGCCAGCGGATCACTGCCCGTGCGGACGGTCGGCCGCTGGCCCGCGCCGCCGCGCTCCCGGCTGCCCGCCAGCAGGCCGCGGGCGAGCGGGCTCCACGGGATGACACCGGTGCCCTGGTCCTGGCAGAGCGGCAGCATCTCCCGCTCCTCCTCCCGGTAGACCAGGTTGTAGTGGTTCTGCATGGAGCTGAACCTGGTCCATCCGCACGACGCCGCGACGTGCTGCGCCTTCGCGAACTGCCAGGCGTACATGCTCGACGCGCCGATATAGCGCGCCTTGCCCGCCCGGACCACGTCGTGCAGCGCCGCCATGGTCTCCTCGATGGGCGTCTCGTAGTCCCAGCGGTGAATCTGGTAGATGTCCACGTAGTCCGTGCCGAGCCGGCGCAGCGACCCGTCGATGCTGGCCAGCACGTGCTTGCGGGACAGGCCGCGGTCGTTGGGGCCCGGTCCCATCGGGAAGTAGACCTTCGTGGCCAGCACGTAGTCCTCGCGGTCCCGGAAGAGCTTGCCGAGCAGGCGTCCGGTGATCTCCTCGCTCACGCCGCCCGAGTACATGTCGGCGGTGTCGAAGAACGTCACGCCCGCGTCCACCGCCCGCGCCACGATCGGCTCGGCGGCGTCCTCGGGCAGGTGCCACGCGCGTTCCGCGGTACTGCCGAAGCTCATCATGCCCAGGCCGATCCGGGACACCTTCAGGCCTGACGAGCCCAGCCGGGTGTAACGCATGAGTGTTCTCCTTTGCGAGCCGGGCGCCTTGTGCACTGCCTGCGGCGTTCCTTGCCTTCCGCGCGGCATGGGCGTAACCATACGAAGGTCAGCAGCAGCAGTGAATACACAAGCAACGGAGCTTCAGGAACCGATGACGTCGGAACTAAGGAGAACAGCCCCAGATACCTTTCAACCGCTCGACAGCGTCGATCTGAGCATCATCGCCGCGCTGCGGTCGGATGCCCGGGCGCGGGTCGCCGGACTCGGCCGCCGGGTCGGGCTGTCGGCGCCCGCGGTGGCCGAGCGGCTGCGGCGGCTGGAAGACACCGGCGTCGTGACGTTCCGGGCGGACGTGGATCCGCGGGCCCTCGGCTACACCCTCTCGGCCATCGTGCGGGTCAGCCCGATGAGCGGGCACGTGCACGCGATCCCCGACATCGCCCGGCAGACGCCCGAGATCACCGAGTGCTACCGGATCACCGGCGAGGACTGTTACTTCATGCGGCTCTACCTGCGCTCGATCGACGACCTGGAACCGATCCTGGACCGCTTCGTCGCGCACGGGCGCACCACGACCTCGATCGTTCACTCGGCCCCGATCCCGCCCCGGTCTCTCCCGGCCCCGGGCCAGGGCTAGCTAGCGGGCGGCGGCTGGCATGGCCGCCAGGACGCGGCGGCGCAGCACGGTCCGCTCGCGCCAGCGTCCAGGCCGTCGTGGTCAGCAGGTACAGCCCGGCGGCCAGCGGCACGATCGCGGCCGTGACCAGCGACGCGAACGGCACGATCCACGTCACGACGCCGATCGCCCGGCCGCCAGGGATGCTCCCCGCAGGGGCCGGAGCAGCGACCGCCCGAGCGGGGCGCTGCCGGAGCGGCCGCCACGGGCGGGACTACGCGGGGCTGGCCCGCCGGGCGGCCCGGACGGCCAGCACCGCGACCCCCGCCAGCAGCGCGAACAGCCCCGCGAACACCGCGCCCTGCGCGCTGAGCGGCCCGGCGCCGGCCAGCCAGTGGCTGCCCAGCGGCGCGGCGAGCAGGCTGTGCGTGAGCAGCGTGTTCGGCGCGCCGCCCACCGAGTGATCGAGGAACAGCCGGTACATCACGCTGAAGAACGGCAGCTGGAGCAGCAGCGGCAGGAAGCCACCGAACATGCCGGAGCCCTCGGCCCGGTACAGCGCGCCCAGTTCCGCCTGCAGCCGCTGCGGGTCGTTGCGGTGCCGCCGCTGCAGCTCGGCGATCCTGGGCTGCAGCCGGGCCCGGGCTCCTTCGCCCCGGACCGACCCGCGGACCGCGAAGTAGCTCAGCGGCAGCAGGAGCAGCCGGACCGCCACGGTGAACGCGATGATGGCCGCCGCGGTGGCCAGGCCGCCGGTCAGCGGGGCCAGGATCGCGGCGATCCAGCAGACGAGGTGATACGCGAGGTTGACAGGAATGCCAAAGACAGGTGCTAAGGAACAGGGACATGACGGAGCACCCTCCAGCGGGTCGCGGAACCGGATGACAGCTGGAGACGGCCGCGTGAGACGGATACGCCGCGCCGGCCAGCGCCGTCAGGGACGCTGGCTCAGGGGAGCGGGTTCAGGTCAGGCAGATCAGGCGGCCGCCGGGGCCGCCGTGGGTGCCCGGGGCCGGGCCCGGCCCGCCGCGTCCGGATCCCGCTGCGGCAGGAACCCGGCGCGCCAGGACTTCTCGCGCAGCGCCGCCGCCCGGCGGCCCTGCGGGATCGCGGTGACCGCGGCGGCGACCCGCCCGCTGTGGGCGAGCAGGGCGATCAGCATGCCGGTCAGGGTGACCGCGGCCAGCACCAGCAGTCCGGACGGCGCCAGGCCAGGCAGGTGCAGGCGCCAGCAGGGCGCTGGTCAGGACCGGGATCACGGCTGAGGCCTCCGCAGCAGGGCACCGGGAGAAGTCAGGCTCAGCGTACGCCCGCGGGCGGGATGACCGGCAGTCCCGGCGGCGGCCCGCCCTCGATGAGCCGGCTCACCGCACCCGTGTCCAGGTGCCCGGCGACCAGGTCGGCCAGCGTGTCCAGCCGCGCCTGCCGGGCGGCCGCGAAGCTGGTGTCCGGCGCGACCGTGAACTCCCGCCCGGCCAGCGCGGCGACCTCGGTCAGGAAGGCCCGCCGGAACTCGTCGTTCTCCAGCGTCCCGTGCCAGGTCGTGCCCCACACGGCCACGGTCCGGCAGCCGCCGGGGAACGGCTCCCCGCGCCCCTCGGCCACCTCGGCCACGCCGTGGTGGATCTCGTATCCCGCGCACGACGGCGCCGTAGCCGGTGCCGCTGCGGCCGGCCCAGCACCTTGCCCGCCCCGAACGTGACCCGCACCGGCAGCAGCCCCAGGCCGGCCACCACGCCCGCGCCGGACTCGACCGGGTCGTCGATCTCGGTGGCCAGCATCTGGTAGCCGCCGCAGATGCCGAGCACCGGCTGCCCGCGCCGGGCCCGCTCGGTGACCGCCGCCGCCAGCCCCTTCTCCCGCAGCCAGCCCAGGTCGGCCACGGTGGCCCGGGTGCCGGGCAGCACCACCAGGTCGGCGTCGGCCAGTTCGGCCGGGCTGGTGGCGAAGCGCACCAGCACGCCCGGCTCCGCGGCCAGCGCGTCCACGTCGGTGAAGTTGCTGATCCGCGGCGTCCGGATGACGCTGACCCGGAGGATGTCCTTTCCGGCCGGGGGCGCTGACGTGGCCCCGGTCCCGGGGCCGGCCGCGTCGAGGGCCAGCGAGTCCTCCATGTCCAGGCCCAGTCCCCCGCGCCAGGGCAGCACCCCGAGCACGGGCCGGCCGGTCAGGCCGGTGAGCATGCCCAGCCCCGGGGCCAGCAGCCCCGGGTCGCCGCGGAACTTGTTGATGATGAAGCCGCTGACCAGGGCCTGGTCGGCCGGATCCAGCAGGGCGAGGGTCCCGAACAGGGCCGCGAACACGCCGCCCCGGTCGATGTCGCCCACCACGACGACCGGCAGCCCGGCCGCCCGGGCCAGCCCCATGTTGGCGATGTCGGTGTCCCGGAGGTTGATCTCCGCCGGGCTGCCCGCGCCCTCGCAGATGACCACGTCGTAGTCGGCCGCGCAGGTCTTCCAGGCTGTCCAGGGCGATCTTGAGCAGGTCCCGGGAGTGGGTCCGGTACTCCGCGGCGCTGACCTCGTCCCGGGGCTGGCCGAGCACGATGACGTGGGTGCGGGTGTCGCTGCCCGGCTTGAGCAGCACCGGGTTCATCCGCGCGTCCGGCTCGATGCCCGCCGCCGCGGCCTGCATGGCCTGGGCCCGGCCGATCTCGGCGCCGTCCGGGGTGACGAAGGAGTTGAGCGACATGTTCTGGGCCTTGAACGGCGCGACCCGGACGCCCTGCCGGGCCAGCCAGCGGCACAGCCCGGCGGTGAGCACGCTCTTCCCGGCGTCCGAGGTGGTCCCGGCGACGAGCAGCCCGCCCCTCACCGACGGGTCCCGGTCCTTCTGGCGGCGGTCACCCCCCGACCTTAGACACCCCGGCCGCAGCCCACCAACCTGCGGGCGCCAGGCCCTCCCCGGCCCTTAAGCTGGGTTCACAAGCTCTCAAGGGGGGACCCCACGGAGCCACCAACCCGGCTCCGCTCTGTGTCCGAGCGCGTGACCTTGACCATGCACAATGAGGTGCCCGGCGCCTGTAGCTCAGTTGGATAGAGCGGCTGCCTTCTAAGCAGCGGGTCGCGGGTTCGAATCCTGCCAGGCGCACCAGCCAAAACTCCCAGATTCAAGATCGCAGACGAGCCGTCTGTAGCTACGTTCTGTAGCAACGGCTCAGTTCTGGCCCTGGTCGAGCAGCCCATGTAGCCGGGTCAGCGCCTCGCGCCGGGCTTCGTCATCGGTGTCGGTGTAGATCTCCAGCGTGGTGCTGATCCGGGTATGCCCAGGATGGTCTGCGCATCGCGGGCAGGCACCTTCAGGTCCTTGAGCAGCGAGCCGACCGTGTGCCGCAGGTGATGGACCTTGATCAGCCGGATCTTGTTGTCCTCGCAGATGCGGCGGAAGGACCGGACCAGGTTCCGCGGCTCGACCGGCCGCCCGGTGCGGGTGGTGAAGACGAGGCCGGTTTCCGGCCAGGCGAGCCCATGTCAGCGCGGTAGCGGCCTGCTCGGCCTGGACCTCGAGCGCCTGGCGGGCGAGCGTCGAGTAGCGGCAGCTCCGCTTGCCAGCACGGGTCTTGACCGGCGCGAGGAGCAGCTCGCCGCGGACCCGCTGGAGTTGCTGGCGATCCGGATGTTCCCGGCGTCGAAGTCGATGTCTTCCCAGCGCAGGCCGAGCGACTTCGCCACGCCGCAGGCCATAGAGGATGAGCAAGACGAACGCCGCGTAGAGCGGATCGACTTGGCGCGGCGAGAAACTGCCTGGCCTCGTCGGCCGTCCATGGCCGGATCGTGCCGCGCTGCCATTCCGGCAGTTCGACCAGGCGGGCGACGTTGCGGATGATCAGTTCCTCGCGAACCGCGCGGGTGAGCGCGGCGCTAAGCACGGTGCGCATGACCTGCACCTTGCGAACTGAGTCGCCTTCTCCAGCCGCTGGTTCAGGAACTCCTGGACGTTGGCACGGACAGGCTGGTGAGCTTGCTAGTTGCCCAGGCCCGGGATTCAGGTAGAGGCGGACGTTCATCTCGTACAGGTGTAGGTGGCCGGGCGCCGGTTGCGCTTGACGAAGTTCTCCAGCCAGTACTCCAGGTAGGGGCCGAGCTTCCACGCTTCGTCAGGAACAGGAATTCCGGCGCGGGCTCCTGCTGGGCCTTCCAGCTTGTCGCGGGCCTCGTCGAGGGTCTTGCCGTAGACGACGACGCGCTTGCGGGCTCCGGAGGTGGTGCGGGCGTAGAACGCGCCGACCCAGTAGCCGTCCTGGCGCTTGTAGACCGAGCCGTCGCCGTTGATGCGGTGACGCCTGCCGGGTTGCTGGCTGGTTCTTGCTGTGCATCTAACTCGCTTCCTCGGATTGCCGTTCGAGTGTCCGTACGTACTCGCGCAAGGCGTCGGCGGTGATGAACCGGAATTTGCCGTCCTTGATCGAGCGGATCCGGTTGGCGCGGATCAGCTCGTACAGGACGGTCTTGCTGATGCCGAGCACCCGTAGCGGCCTCCTGGGCCGGTAGAGCAGTTTGTCCATCTCTGTAGTCTCCTTGTGTCGGGTTAGTTCATCCAGGTCTCCTCTCGTGCGATGCGTTCGTGCTCGCGGGCGCGGGCGGCCGCGGCGAGGGCGAGTTGCGCGTTCGGCGGTGGTGGCGTGCCGGTTCCGGCGTACTGCCAGCCGGGCATGAGCAGGACGATGTGCTCGTCGAGGTCCCGGCCCCACGGGTCGGTTCTTGCCGCCGGGTGCCGCTGGGCCTGCGGTGTCGACGCGGGCCTGGCGCAGCTGTGAAGGTGACGGAGTAGCGGCGGGATTTGGTGAGGAAGTGGCCGCGGTAGCCGAGCATGTGGGTCCACCGGTTCAGCGCAGAGCTGGCGCGGCGGCGGGGTGCTTGCCGAGTCCCCAGCAGGTGCGATGAGCTGCTTGTAGTGCTGGCGCACGGCAGGGCTGCGATGGCGGCGGGGGAGCGGACGGGCCGGTCGGGGAGTCCGGGAGCGCTGATGGTCTTGGTGGCGTATTTGGCGATGTAGTTCGCGACCGCCTGGGCGGACAGCGCTGTCCGGTGCCGGGCAGGCCGCCGCTGGAGCGGATGGGCCGGGTGTCGGTTTGGGTCCCGAACCGCAGGATACGCCCGAGGGCTGGGTCTATGACAAAACGGCGCTCGTGTCGCCGGCGCACGGCGGTGTTCGTGCCGAGCAGGTGCGCGGCTGTCGCAGGTGACGGTGGCGGCGCTGGCGGATGGCCTGGTCGAGCAGCTCGGCGGTGTAGCGCGGGGTGGTGGCTGGTGGCTGTCGCCGGGGGCGTCGAGGCGGATGACGGCGTGGTAGTGGATGAGGCCGCGGATCTGGTATTCGGCGACCTTGACGAACCGGACCCGTGACTTCGCGAGCGCAGCTGGCCTTCTGGGTGATCCCGGCCAGCCGGGCGAGCTGGCGGGGCAGGTAGATGGTGAACCGGCGCCAGAGTTCGGGGGCGAGGCGTTGAACAGCACGTGCCCGGTGTAGTCGTAGCAGTCCGGGCACATGGGCTGGCCGAGCCGGGGGTCGTCGGAGTGGTGGTGCGGGGCAGGACAGGTCGCGCCCGTGCGGGCAGCGCCGGTGGTGGCGTCGCGGCGGGGGCGGCAGGCCAGCCGGCGGCCGTGCCGGCCGGTGCGGATGGTGTGCACCGGGCCCGAAGCCGGGTGCGGTAGGGTCGCGAACGCGCACGGATGCGTGGCGACCGATCGGGGATGCCCTTGCCGCCGGTGAGCCCGGACCGGATGATCTGCCGGGCGTCGCCCTTGTACACCTGGGAGCAGGCCGGGCAGATGTCCTCGCGGCGGTTGCCGCAGGCGAGGCGTAGCACGCCGCCGGGCTCGTTGTCGGTGTCGTACATGCTGGCTTTCTCGCCGGTCGCCCGGTCGATGGCGTCGATGCGGCCTTGCAGGCGGACCGGGTTGGCGCAGTTGCCAGTCGCGGCGAGCTGGGGTTCCCAGCGGTGGAA
>CAWKOA010000014.1:0-394730 GCA_963851025.1 uncultured Actinomycetes bacterium | reverse complement strand
GTCTCGCCTTTCATCCGCAGGGCCACGGCGAACCCGGCCACCTGGACCGGGGTCGCGGCGCCCTCCATGATCTCGTTCATGGCCCAGGCGGCCTCGTCCGGGCTGAGGGTCTCGCCCCGGATCAGCGCGCCGAGCAGGACACGCCAGGACAGCGCCCGCGGCGCGGTCGGATGCATCGGCCCTTCCGCCGGCCTGCTCAGCCGCCGGCCTGGGCGGACAGGTGCTCAGCCCGCTGGCGCATCAGGCCCGCGAGCGCGGCCGCGAACGGGACCGGCTCGATCGGGTGGCTGGTCACGGCGTCCGCGCCGGACCAGGTGGCGAGCCAGCCATCGTCGGCCCGGCCCACCACCAGCAGCACCGGAGGGCAGTCGTGGATCTCGTCCTTAGCCTGGCGGCAGACGCCCATGCCGCCGGCCGGCTGGGCCTCCCCGTCCAGGACCATGACGTCCGCGCCACCCGCGTCGAGCAGGCGGATGAGCGCCGGCTCGGTGGCCACCGGGATGATCTCGGCCTCGGGGACGTCGGGGGCGGGGCGGCGCCCGATGGCAAGCTGCATGCGGGCGCGGGTGTCCGCATCGTGGCTGTAGACAACGACCTTCATGAAGTGGATGGTACCGACACGGGGGGTCGGCCGACGCTCGCCTACGGGTTGTCGTAATAATGACCTCGTGGCCACCGCATCCGTCACCGAGAAGGCACCCACTCCCCGCCCGCCCACGCGCGCGGCCGAACCTGGTCAGCGTGGGCACCATCGTGTGGCTTTCCTCGGAACTCATGTTCTTCGCGGCACTGTTCGCGATCTACTTCACGATCCGCTCCGTGGACAAGGGCAACGGCCTCCCCTGGCCGGGCGCGCACCTGGATCTCACCCTCGGGTCGATCAACACCACGGTCCTGCTGCTGTCCAGCGTGACCTGCCAGCTCGGGGTGTTCGCCGTGGAGCGCGGGCAGATCAGGCGGGCCGGCCGGATCTGGCAGGTGTCGCGCTGGGGACTGCGCGAGTGGTACGTCCTGTCGTTCCTGATGGGCCTGTACTTCGTCTGCGGCCAGGGCTATGAGTACCTGGGCCTGATCCACGACGGGCTCACCCTCCAGTCCAGCGCGTACGGCTCCGTGTTCTTCATCCCCACCGGGTTCCACGGCCTGCACGTGACCGGCGGGCTCATCGCGTTCCTGTTCGTGCTGGGCCGCACCTACGTGGCCAAGACCTTCACGCACGAGCAGCAGGTCAGCGCGATCGTTGTCTCCTACTACTGGCACTTCGTGGATGTCGTGTGGATCGGGCTGTTCACCACGATCTACCTCATCCACTGAAGGCCGCTGCACCGAATACTTCAGCAGAGCAGCGGTCCACCTCCAACCACAAGAGCACAGACCAGAAGACGAGGGCTCCATTGAGCTGGATCATCGCGCGGCGCCGGCGGCCGGTCGCCGGATATGCCGTGGTGCTGCTTGGGCTCATCGCGGTGGGCGTCATCTACGCGGCGTTCACCGCCCAGGGCAGCCCGGCCTCCGCGTCCTCCCCCGCCGCCTCCCAGCGCCAGACCACGCCTGGGCAGGCAGTTGTTCGTGCAGAACTGCTCCAGCTGCCACGGCTACATGGCCCAGGGCACCAGCAGCGGCCCGAGCCTGATCGGCGTGGGCGCGGCCGCGGTGGACTTCCAGGTCAGCACCGGCCGGATGCCGCTCAAGGAGATTGACGCCGAGGCGCCGCGCAAGCCGCCCGTGCTCAACCCGGCGCAGACCCACGCGATCGCGGCCTACATCGCGTCGCTCGGCGGCGGCCCGGCCATCCCGGACGCCAGCCAGGTGAGCACCCAGGGCGCTGACGTCGGCCTCGGCCAGGAACTGTTCAGCACGAACTGCGCCCAGTGCCACAACTTCGTCGGGGCGGGCGGTGCGCTCACCTACGGGAAGTACGCTCCCCCGCTCACCCAGTCCACGCCGACCCAGATTTACGAGGCCATGCTCACCGGCCCGGAGGCCATGCCCGTGTTCAACGACAGCACGATCACGCCGAGTGAGAAGCGTGACATCATCGCGTACGTAACGGAGACCCGCTCCTCGCCCAACCCCGGCGGCTTCAGCCTCGGCCGCGTCGGGCCGGTCACCGAGGGGCTCGTCGGCTGGATCGGCGGAATCGGCGCGCTGGTGCTGGCCGCACTCTGGATCACGGCCAAGCGGCGGGTGCACGAATGAGCAGCACAGAGGGATACACGGGCGACTTCGCCCGGGGACCCGGAGGGTGGCGAGGCCGGGACCTCGCGGGCCCCGCACCGGGTGATCGGCACGCCGCCGCCCGCGGAGGAGCGGACCCTGCTGGGCACGGCCCAGTCGGAAGCGCCGCCCGCCGCGCCCCGGGAACTGCCCGCTGACCCTGACGACCTGGCCGGGGCCAAGCGGGCCGAGAAGATCGTCGCCTCCCTGTTCATCCTGGCCATGCTGGCCGGGATCGGGTTCATCGCGGCCTACATCGGGCTGCCGGTCCGCGTCTCGGTGGACGCGGTGCTGCGGTCCAACCTGGCCCTCGGCATCTCCATGGGCGTGGCCTTCCTGGCGCTGGGGGTGGGCGCGGTCATCTGGGTCCGGCGGCTGATGCCGGACGTGGAGCTCACCGAGGCCCGCAAGCCGCTGGCCTCGGCCGAGCGAGGACCGGAAGGCGTTCGCGGAGACGTTCCGCGAGGGCGCGGAGGCCAGCCAGTTCGTCAAGCGGCCCATCCTGCGCCGGACCCTGATCGCCGCCACTCTCGCCGCTGCTCGTGGCGCCGATCGTCCTGCTGCGCGACATGGGCCCGCTGCCCGGCACCAAGCTGCGGCACACCGTGTGGCGCAAGGGACTGCGGCTGGTGATCAGCGACACCGGCCGGCCCATCAAGCCGGCCGACTTCGAGCTCGCCGGGCGGGATGATCACCGTGATCCCCGAGGGCTACCAGAACAACGATGATGCGCTGGTCAAGGCGACGGTGATCATCATCAAGTTCGAGCCGGGCGAGCTCAAGTTCCCCACGAACCTGAAGTGGACCGTGGACAACATCGTCGCCTACTCGAAGATCTGCACCCACGTCGGCTGCCCGGTGGCGCTGTACGAGCAGACCACGCACCACATCCTGTGCCCCTGCCACCAGTCCACGTTCGACGCCACGCAGGGCGCCCAGGTGCTCTTCGGCCCGGCGAACCGGCCGCTGCCGCAGCTGCCCATGGGCGTGAACTCCGAGGGGTACCTGGTCGCGCTCAGCGACTTCAAAGTTCCGGTCGGGCCAGCTTTCTGGGAGCGGGGATGACTAGTACCAACGAGGCCCCAGCCGGCACTGCCGGCGACGGCCCGGTCGAGAAGGTGCTCGCGGGCACCGGGACGTTCCTCGATGACCGGCTGCGCGCGGCCAAGGGCACGCGCACCCTGCTGAAGAAGGTCTTCCCGGACCACTGGACATTCCTGCTCGGTGAGATCGCGCTCTACTCGTTCATCATCCTGCTGCTCACCGGCACGTTCCTGACGTTCTTCTTCAAGCCCAGCATGAGCACCGTGGTCTACCACGGCACCTACACCAACCTCGATGGCGTGCGGATGAGCGAGGCCTACGCCTCGACCCTGCACATCAGCTTCGACGTGCGCGGCGGGCTGCTCATGCGGCAGATCCACCACTGGGCGGCGGACCTGTTCATGGCGGCCATCATGGCCCACATGATCAGGATCTTCTTCACCGGCGCGTACCGGAAGCCCCGCGAGCTCAACTGGCTCATCGGGATCGTCCTGTTCACGCTGGGCATGCTGGAAGGCCTGTTCGGCTACTCGCTGCCCGACGACCTGCTGTCCGGCGCGGGCCTGCGCATCCTCGAAGGCGTGCTGCTGGGGATCCCGATCGTCGGTACCTACCTGTCGTTCTTCCTGTTCGGCGGGCAGTTCCCCGGCACCGACATCATCCCGCGGCTGTACATCATCCACGTGCTGCTGATTCCCGGGCTGCTGCTCGCCCTGATCACCGCGCACCTGTTCCTGATGTTCCACCAGAAGCACACCCAGATGCCGGGCAAGGGGCGCACCGACAGGAACGTCGTGGGGCAGCCGCTGTACCCGTACTTCATGGCCAAGACCGGGGCGTTCTTCTTCTTCACGTTCGGCGTGCTGGCCCTGCTGGGCTGCCTGGCCCAGATCAACCCGGTCTGGCTGTACGGCCCGTACAACCCGGTGGCCATGTCCTCGGACTCCCAGCCGGACTTCTACATGGGCATGCTGGAAGGCGCGCTGCGCATCTTCCCCAACTGGGCGTGGAATATCGCGGGGCACACGATCTCCTGGAACGTGCTCATCCCGGCGCTGGTGCCCCTGGGCATCCTGTTCACCGGCGCGGCGTTGTGGCCGTTCCTGGAACGCTGGATCACCGGGGACACAGCGCGAGCACCACGTCAACGACCGGCCGCGTAACGCGGCCACCCGCACCGCCATCGGCATCGCGGTGATCACCTGGTACGGGATCATGTGGCTGGAAGGCGCGAACGACGTCATCGCCGCAGCACCTCAGCATCTCGCTCTACACCACCACGGAGATCGCCCGGTACGCGGTGGTCATCGGGCCGGTGGTCGCCTACATCGTGACCAAGCGGATCTGCCTCGGGCTGCAGCGCAAGGACGCGAATATGCTGCTGCACGGGTACGAGACCGGCATCATCTACCAGCGGCCGAACGGCGAGTTCATCGAGCTGCACGCGCCGGTGGCATGAGGAGAAGCGCGCCGAGCTGGAGGCCAGGTCGGGCAGTCCGCTGCCGCTGGAGGCGGGCGAGGACGACGGCAGCGGCGTGCCTGCCCCGGCCACCAGGGGCGCCGTCGGCAAGCTGCGGCTGGCCCTGAACCGGGTGGTCACCGAGAGCGTCCCGCTCCCGGTAGGCAACGGCCACGGGACCAACGGGCACGGCAACGGCACGGCGAACGGTCACGGCAACGGTCACGCGGAGCCGGAGCGCGCCGCCGTCACCTCGGGTGAGGGCGGGAAGACCCTGCCCGGGCCGGACGCCCCGGAGGACCCGGGTAGTCACTGAGGAACTGCGGTCAGGTCCCCGGGGCACGGGCTCGTGCCCCGGGGACCTTTCTGTTTCCGGGGGGCCGCTCAGGCGGCGGCGAGCCGGCTGCCGTGCGCGCTGACCCGCACCGCCTCGCCGGTGGCACTGCCCGCGAGCAGCTTGCGCCAGCCCAGGAAGTAGATGGTCCAGCCGTCGCCCCAGGTCCCGGCGACCGGGCTGCCCACCACGCTGATCGGGTCGCCCAGCATCGAGTGACCGTAGAACCAGGCCGCGTAGCCCGGGGCGACGTTGACACAGCCGTGGCTCACGTTGGCGATGCCCTGCTCGCCGACGGACCAGGGGGCGCTGTGCACGTAGTCGCCGCTGAACGTGAACTGGACGGCGTCGTAGACCAGCTCGTTGTAGTAGCCGGGCATCCCGGGGCCCACGCCGTAGCTGGCCGAGTTCATGTCCACCGGGCTGCCCATGGCGAAGGACAGGTACCGGCCGTCCGGGGTGTCCATCCCGGGCCGCCCGGTGCTGACCGGCCAGTCCCCGGCCAGCCTGCCGTTCCTGCCAGACCTTCATGCGGTGGGTGGCGGCGCTGGCCACCGCGATGAGCGAGTCACCGATCCGGAAGTGCTGGGTGAGGTCGGCCCGGCCGTAGACCCCCGGTGCGCCCTGCAGCCCGGCCAGGTGCGCGGTGAACCGCACCCGGGTGTGCGCGGGCCAGTAGTGCCGGGGCCGGAACCACACGCTCTTGCTGCTCACCCAGTACCAGGCCCCGGTGACCGGCCTGCTCGACCAGATCTGCAGCGACCGCTCCACCGTGGCCTTATCGGTGATGGGCCGGCTGAAATTGATCATGATGGGCATGCCCACGCCCACGGTCTGGCCCGCGCCGAGCGTCGTGGCGGCGGCGAAGGTCCGGCCCGGCCGGAGCGTGCGGAAGGTGCTGGTCATGACCGTGCGCTGGCCACGGGCATCCACGGCGGTCGCGGTGACCCGGTAGGCCTGCGACGGCGCCAGCGCCCAGCGCGTGCGCCAGCTGCGGGCGCCCGGGGCGTACGTCCCGGCCAGGGTGCCCACCGCCCGCGTCGTCCCGGGCCCGGTCGTCCCGGTGATGGCGCGCACGCTCACCCCGGTCAGCCTGCCGTCCCGGACCGCGACCCGGACGCCCAGGTCCGGCCGCAGGTCAACGGGGGCAGCCGCCCCCTGCGAGGCCCTGGAACGGCCACTGGCGGGCTGACTCCCCTGGGCCCGGCCCGTGTTCCCGGAGGCCACGCCGGGCCTTCCTGAGCCGCTCAGGCCTGCGACGATGGCGTCACCGGCCCGGTGGTTACCCGACCGGTGGTTACCGGCCCGCTGGCTAGCGGGCGGCTGCGCCGGGGCGGCGGCCTGGTGCTGCCCCGTGCTGGCTGAGCTGAACGTCAGGTTGCCGCTCACGATGGTCACCTTCGCGGCCAGCCCCGGGGCGGCCGGGCCTCCCCCGGAGCACCCGGCGATGACGAGCAGGCCGCCGCGCCGGCCCCGACCAGGCCAGCGCCGGCCCAGCCCGTCCCGGCCGGGCCCGTGCCCGCCCGGGACACGACGCGCTGACTCCATCCGCGGTGCGCGCGCACGCGGAAACCCTCTGGTATATCCCCCGACACGATCCGACCCCTCTGGCGGCTCGGGCCGCCGCACGCCTCCGCCCGGCCCCGGGCCAGGCGCGTTCCCGTGATGGTTTCGTTACGCTAAGTAATCAGCGCAGGGATGAGCATACGCCCGGGAAAAGGGGTGGCAAGCACGCGGAGACAGTGTCGCCGACGGACTTACATGATCATGGGCTGGCTGCCGCCCTGGCGGCAGCCAGCCCATGATCATCACGACGGGCCGCCGGTCTGGCGGCGGGCTCGGGGACTAGCAGGCTGTGGCTAGTGAGCGTAGATGCCGCGGTAGTACTCGAAGACGAAGCCGATCGTGGTCAGGAAGATGGCCAGCAGGCCGATCAGGAACAGCCACCAGCCGACGGCCACGCCGAACGCGGCCAGGCCGGCGGCCAGGCCCACGTACAGCGGCCACCAGCTGTGCGGGCTGAAGAAGCCCAGCTCGCCCGTGCCTTCCTCGATCTCGCCGTCCGGGTTGTCCTCGGGCCGCTCCGGCAGCCGCCGCCCGGTGAACAGCAGGTAGAACCCGGTCAGGAAGGCCAGGCCCGACGGCCAGCGCGAGCGCGGCGGTGCCGGTCGGGTCCTTGGAGAAGTACCAGTAGACGATGTCAGCGGCGCCGAAGAAGATCGCGCAGCCGATGAACAGGGACCCCTCAAACTTCATCTGGCCCCTCCCTGGCGCCGCGGGCCTGCGGCCCGGTTCTCACTGCGGGCCTGCGGCGCGGTTCTCACTGCGGGCCTGCGGCCCGGGCCTCGGGTCATTTCTGGTTCTCCAGAACGCGCTGCTCATGCGTCCGCCCGGTCTGGATGTGCGGGTAGTGCAGGTCGAAGGCGGGCCGCTCGGAGCGGATCCGCGGGATGCGGGTGAAGTTGTGCCGGGGCGGCGGGCAGGAGGTCGCCCACTCCAGCGAGTTGCCGTAACCCCACGGGTCGTCCACGGTGACCTGCTCGCCGTACTTCCAGGTCTTGTAGATGTTGTAGAGGAAGAAGAACGTGGACGCGCCCAGGATCCACGAGCCGATGCTGGAGATCTGGTTCAGCGTGGTCACGTCGGCCGGCAGGAACGGGTAGTTCGCCACCCGGCGCGGCATCCCCTCGACGCCAATCCAGTGCTGCACCAGGAACGTCATGTTGAACCCGATGAACAGCGTCCAGAAGTGCCACTTGCCGAGCGTGTTGTCCAGCATCTTGCCGGTGAACTTGGGCCACCAGAAGTAGAAGCCGCTGAACATGCAGAACACCACGGTGCCGAAGAGCACGTAATGGAAGTGGGCGACCACGAAGTAGGAGTCGCTGACGTGGAAGTCCAGCGGCGGGGAGGCCAGGATGACCCCGGTCAGCCCGCCGAACAGGAACGAGACCAGGAACCCGATGGCGAACAGCATGGCCGGCTCGAACGTGAGCTGGCCGCGCCACATCGTGCCCACCCAGTTGAAGAACTTCACCCCGGTGGGCACCGCGATCAGGAACGTCATGAACGAGAAGAACGGCAGCAGCACGGCCCCGGTGGTGAACATGTGGTGCGCCCACACGGTCATCGACAGCCCGGCGATCGCGATGGTCGCGCCGACCAGGCCCTTGTACCCGAAGCACGGCTTGCGGCTGAACACCGGCAGCACCTCGGTCGCGATGCCGAAGAAGGGCAACGCGACGATATAGACCTCCGGATGGCCGAAGAACCAGAACAGGTTCTGCCAGAGGATCGCCCCGCCGTTGGCGGGCGTGAACACCTGGGCGCCGAGCTTGCGGTCGATCTCCAGGACCAGCAGCGCCGCCGCGAGCACCGGGAACGCGAGCAGCACCAGCATGCTGGTGAGCAGGATGTTCCAGGTGAAGATCGGCATCCGGAACATGGTCATGCCGGGCGCCCGCATGCAGATGATCGTGGTGACGAAGTTGACGCCGCCGAGGATCGTGCCCAGCCCGGACAGGGTCAGGCCCATGATCCACATGTCGCCGCCGATGCCCGGCGAGTACACCGAGCTCGTCAGCGGCGCGTAGGCGTACCAGCCGAACGCCGCCGCCCCGCCCGGGGTGAGGAAGCTGACCAGCAGGATGAGGCCGCCGAACAGGAAGAAGTAGTAGCTGAGCAGGTTCAGCCGGGGGAACGCCACGTCGGGCGCGCCGATCTGCAGCGGCATGATCTCGTTCGCGAACCCGACGAACAGCGGGGTGGCGAAGAGCAGCAGCATGATCGTGCCGTGCATGGTGAACAGCTCGTTGTACTGCTGGTCGGAGACCACGTGGTTGTCCGGCCCGAACAGCTGGATCCGCATGATCATGGCCATCAGGCCACCGATCAGGAAGAACGCGAACGACGTGATCAGGTACAGGTGACCGATGATCTTGTGGTCGGTGGAGGAGAGCCAGCTGGCCAGGATCGACCCCTTGCGGCCGTACTGCTCGATGGCCTGCTCCTGGACCGGTTGCTCGACGGTGGTCACGGGCTCACGCACCCCCTGCTGACTTCGTCTGCGAATGCTGCTGCGCGGCGATCCAGGTGTGGAACTGCGCCGGGGTGACGATCTTCACCGTGAACAGCATCCGGCTGTGGTAGACGCCGCACAGCTCGGTGCAGCGGCCGGTGAACGTGCCGGTCTTGATCGGGGTCACCTCGAAGTGGTTGGGGTGGCCGGGGATGACGTCCCGCTTGAACTCGAACGGGACGATCCAGAACGAGTGCACCACGTCCAGCGAGACGAGGTTGAAGCGGACCGTCCGGTTCGTCGGGATCTCCAGCACCGGCAGGCGGCCCGGCCAGGGCGCCCCGGTCTCGGAGACGACCCCGCTCGCCGAGCCCGGCACCTTGTACCCCGGGTACTGGAACTCCCAGCTCCACTGGTAGCCGTACACCGTCACGGTGACGTCCGGGTTCGGCGGGAGCTTGTCGATGTAGTTCTCGTCCCGGGCGGTGAAGAAGAAGAAGACGCCGACCATGATGAACGGGATGACCGTGTACATGATCTCGATCGGCAGGTTGTAGCGGACCTGGCGCGGCGGCGCGTCCGTGCGCTTGCGGTGGAAGATCACCGCCCACAGGATCGCGCCCCAGACCACGGCGCCCACGCAGAGCGCGGCGATCCAGCTGCCCCGCCACAGGGTCACCACGACCTCGCCCTGCTTGGTGACCGGGACCGGCAGGCCGAGCCGGGTGAACGTGGTGGACTGGCAGCCGGCCGTCGTCATCAGCACGGCGGCGAGCAGCACGGTGCGCGGTATCCAGCGGCGCAGCCGCCGGGCGGCGCCGGCCAGCGCTCAGCGCGCCTGGCGAGCCGTCGGCCACCGGACCATCAGGCACGGGGGCATTCTCCTCGTCGGGCCCATGGCCCGGATCGTGCGCGCCCCGTCGGCGTGGGGCGCTGGGGGTGGGACTCACAGGTTGCCTTCCCAGCGGAATGACTCCCGGCTGCACGGGCAGGTCATGGCTCGTCCTACAGGCTGTCGTGCAAACAGTATCGTGCGCGCTGCCCGCGCCTCAGCGGGGGACCCCGATTGTGCCGCCGCGTGTCCCGGCGGATGCGCTTATGAACGGCGACGTGCGGGTATCGCATCCCCGTGGCACCATGCATCAGGAGGTCCCAGCGTCCTGGGCCGCGCCGCGGAGTATTGTCACCTTTTTAGCGCAGCGAGCACAGTGTTGGCAGCACAGAGCGAGAGGCATTCGGATGACCCCCCCGACGCGCCCAGCACCCATGCTGACGATCGACGCGCTGGGCCGGAAGTGCCCCATCCCGATCATCATGCTCGCCGAGCGGATCAGGGAGGTCCCGATCGGGGCCACGGTCGCCGTCCTGGCCGACGATCCCGCCGCCCAGACCGACATTCCCGCCTGGTGCATGATGAAGTCCCAGGAGTTCGTGGTGGAGACGGCGCTGCCGCGCGGCTGGGCGTTCCTGGTCAAGCGCACCTACTGACCGGCCACTGCCTGACTCGCCGCTGACTGACCGGCCGCTACGAGTCACCCGCGGACCGGAAACGGTCGGCGAACCGCGGATCGCTCTCCCACCAGGGCCGGTTGCCCGCCGGTTCCGCCGCGGCCGGGCCGGGCTCGGCGGGGAGCGGCCGCGGCCGCCGCGCTCTCCGCCGCCTCGACGGCGTCCAGCTCGGCGTCCACGCCCGCCGCCTCGGTCTCGTCTTCCCTGATCATCTGGATGAACTGGGCGGCCAGGAACGGCAGCCCGACGATGTCGCCGAGCACCCACAGCGCCCCGCCGCCGATGACCTGGTCGCTGCGCAGGCTGGGGCCCCAGGGGCGGGCCAGCGCGTGGTAGTAGGCCCCGGCGATGAGGCCCTGGTAGGCGATGATGGCCAGGCCGAGGACGGCGTCCCCGACTACCTCGCCCGCGCTCACCCACAGGCCCACCAGGTACGGGTAGGCCCTCGGCACCGGGTCGACCCGCAGGAACATCCAGAAGAACACGAAGCCCGGGGCCAGCAGGGCCAGGTAGGTCAGCTCGCGGACCGTGCCGCTGCGTCATGCTGGCCGCGTACCAGGGCGAGAAGTACAGCACGAACGGCACCAGCACGATGACCAGCGTGGGGATGGCCGGGAACGTGAGGACCCGCGCGATCCGGCTGTGGATCACCGCGTCCAGCCGCTGGCCAGCCCGCGGCGCCGCCGCGCTGATCAGCGTGAGCGGCAGGCCCAGGGCCGTGAACAGCGGCACCACCAGCAGCAGCGCGATGGTCTGCACCGAGCGGATGTAGAACAGCACGCCCTGGTACACGCCGAGGAACGACATGGTGGCGATGATCAGGACGCCGAGCCCGCCCAGGTAGAACGCGGCCGCGCGGCCGGCCGGCCACGGCTGGCCAGCCCGGCGGACCCGGCGCATCCCGGCCAGGTACAGGCCGCCGGCCAGCAGCACGGCCAGCAGAACGGGCAGGTCCAGCGTCCACGAGGTGAAGACCCGGGCCGCGGTCAGCGCGGGCGGCCCTTGGTACGCGGGCCCGGGAACGCCCGCGAGGAGTGCAGTCGCCACCCCGCCACGCTATCCCTCCGCCGCGGCGGCCCGGCCCCCGCCCGCAGGGCGACCGGCGGCAGGGAAACCGGCGGCCAAACCTATTCACCGCAGTCACTACTGCATAACGGAACCCACGTGATGTGCGATTTCTCTTGCGCGGGGGGCCCAGAGGGGACGACTCTATTCCGGTTGTGCCCTGTTACCCAGGACACAGTGATCAGGCGCCATGATCATCCGTCAAGGAAGGAATGTGCATGCCGCAAGTCACACGTCTGCGTGTGGTCGGGGCTGCGATTGCCGCTGGAGCGCTGACGCTCGGCAGTCTCGTCACGGCCACCGCCGCGCAGGCGGCCAACCCCAGAAGGGCGATCGCCGACACCCATCCTGCGTGGGCGGTCGCCGCGAAGCGTCTTAACAGCAAGGCCGTCACGGCCGGCACCGTCAACGCGCGGGTGTACCTGGCCCCCAGCCACCAGGCTGAGCTGGCCAGCGCCGTCGCCGCGGTCTCCAGCCCGGCCAGCAAGTCCTACCGGCACTTCATGACCCCCGCCGCGGTCCGCGCGAAGTTCGCGCCGTCCGCCGCGGAAGTCGCCTCGGTGAAGTCCTGGCTCACCTCGGCCGGGCTGAGCGTGACCAAGGTCAACGCCAAGTACCCGGCGGGCGCCTACGTCGGGGTGCGCGGGTCCGTGGCCGCCGCCAGCAAGGCGTTCGGCGTGACGTTCGGCACCTACCAGGGCCCCGGCGGCCAGAGTGACCGGGCGCCCGACCAGGCGGCCACCGCGCCGTCGTCCGTGGCCAGCTCCGTCCTCGCGGTCTCCGGCCTGGACACCGCGAAGAGCGAGATGAAGCCGGCGCTGCCGCCGCCCGGGCCGAACTACTGGGTCGCCAAGCCGTGCTCGACCTACTACGGCCAGCTGACCGCGACCAACAAGCCCAAGGCGTACGGCAAGTACCAGCCCTGGACCAACTGCGGCTACACGCCGAGCCAGGTCCGCGGGGCCTACGGGGTGACCAGCTCCGGGATGACCGGCAAGGGCCAGACCGTGGCGATCGTGGACGCCTACGCGTCCCCCACGATCAAGGCGGACGCCAACCAGTTCTCGACCGTCGTCGGCGACAAGCCGTTCGCGGCCGGGCAGTTCAAGCAGTACCAGGCCGGCCCGTACACCCTGGCCGGGCCGAACCAGTGTGACGCGGCGGGCTGGTACGGCGAGGAGACCCTCGACGTCGAGTCCGTGCACGGCATGGCGCCCGACGCCAACGTCCGGTACGTCGCCGCGGGCAGCTGCCAGGACTCCGACCTGGCCAACGCGGATGCGGCCATCGTGGACACCGGCCTGGCCAGCATCGTCAGCAACTCCTACGGCGAGCCGGCCAGCTACTCCACCATCAACGCCACGTGGGACCTGATCTTCCAGGTCGGCGCGCTGGAGGGGATCGGCTTCATGTACTCCTCCGGCGACAGTGGCTACGAGGGCCCGGGCGAGGACCCCATCTCCGCCCAGGACCAGGTGGACTACCCGACGTCGAGCCCGTACGTCACCTCGGTGGGCGGCACCAGCCTGGCCATCAGCAAGACCAAGAGCTACCAGTGGGAAACCTCCTGGGGCACCCTGCATCGACCCGCTGATGCACCTCAAGAACGGCGGCAAGAAGTGGCAGTACACGCCGCCGGGCAAGTACCCGGCCGGGTACGACGGCTCGGGTGGCGGTGGCGTGAGCACCGAGTACAGCCAGCCCTCCTACCAGGCGGGCGTGGTTCCGAACAGCCTGGCCACCAAGCTGCCGAACGGCACGACCAGCAGCACGCCCATGCGGGTCATCCCGGACGTGTCGGCCCTGGCCGACCCGAGCACCGGGATCCTGGTCGGCCAGACGACCCTGCAGCCGGACGGGAAGACCTACGCCTTCTCGCTCAGCAGGATCGGCGGCACCAGCGTGGCCTGCCCGGTGTTCGCCGGCATCGAGGCGGACGCCCAGCAGGCGGCGGGTGGCTCGCTCGGGTTCGCCAACCCGGCGATCTACTACCTGGACACGCACTTCACCTACGGGTCGTCGAACGCGGCGTACAACGACGTGACCGACCACCCGCTCGGCCCGGGCTACCTGGCCGAGGTGCGTAACAACTACACCAACCCGTACACCAAGCAGGGCCCGCTGCTGACCTACCTGCGGACCCTCGGCATCAACGGTGAGGGCTCGGACGCGCTCCGCGCCGTCCCGGGCTACGACGACGCGACCGGCGTCGGCTCGCCCAAGAATTACATTACGGATGCGCCCTCGCTGCCGTAGCCAGCGGCGACCGCATCACGGAGGGGACGGCCCGGACCGGGCCGTCCCCTCTGGCGTTCCCGGCGGGACCGGGCCGTGCTGGTCTTCGTTGCGGAAAGAAGGAACGCGGCGGCAGGCGCGGCGCGCAGGCCGGCCGGCTCAGCTGTAGTGCGCGGCGATCTCCGCGGCCGCGTCCTCGCCGTACACGGCGCCCAGCCGCTCGGCCAGCGCCCCGGGCTTCAGCTCGTACTCCTGCGTGCCGACCGTCTCCAGGACGTGCACCGCGAGCATGTTGCCCAGCTGGGCGGCCCGCTCCAGCGGCAGGCCCCAGGCCACCGCGGCCAGGAAACCCGACCGGAACGCGTCACCGGTCCCGGTGGGGTCGACCTTCCGTACCTCCGGAACCGCCGCAACGAAGACCGTATCGGCGCCGGTCCGCTCGATCTTGGCGCCGGCCGGGCCGAGGGTGGTCACCCGGACGCCGACCCGGCTCAGGATTTCCGGGCCGGACCACGAGCTCTTGCGCTCGATGAGGGCTTCCTCGTACTCGTTGCAGAACAGGTAGGCCGCGCCGTCGACCAGGGCGCGCACGTCGCCGGCGTCCAGCCGGGGCAGCTGCTGCGACAGGTCGGCCGCGAACGGGATGCCCAGGTCCTTGCACTCCTGGGTGTGCAGGAGCATGGCGCCGGGGTCACTGGCGCCGATCAGCACCAGGTCCAGGCCGCCGGCCTGCGCGGCGAGCGGGGCCAGCTCGATGCCGGCGTCCTCGCTCATCGCCCCGGGGTAGAACGAGGCGATCTGGTTACCGTCGGCGTCCGTGGTGCAGACGAACCGGGCGGTGTGCTGGGTGGTCGACTCGCGGACGCCGCCGCAGTCCACCCCGTGCCCGGTCAGCCAGTCACGGTACGGGGCGAAGTCCTCGCCGACCGCCCCGATCAGCAGCGGGCTGAGCCCCAGCACGCCGAGCCCGAACGCGATGTTCGCGGCCACTCCGCCGCGCCGGATCTCCAGCGCGTCGACGAGGAAGGACAGGGAGACCCGGTCCATCTTCTCGGGAATGAACTGCTCGACGAACCGTCCGGGGAAGGTCATCAGGTGATCGGTCGCGATGGACCCGGTGATGGCTATGCGCACTGCCGCACTCTAGGCGATGTCCGGGACCACCGAAAGCAGCACGGCCGGGAGGGTTACCCTCCCGGCCGTGTTCTGCAGACGTGCTTAAAGCTGTACCACCGCTTATCCGCCGGTCGAGGCGGGGCCCGCCGGAGGCGGGTTCCCGCCGAGCCGGCGGATGGCGGGGGGTCCAGGGGGGTCGCCCCCCGGAAATTAATGGAACGAGTCGCCGCAGGCGCAGGACCCGCTGGCGTTCGGGTTGTCGATCGTGAAGCCCTGCTTCTCGATCGTGTCCACGAAGTCGATGGTCGCGCCCATCAGGTACGGGGCGCTCATCTTGTCGGTGACCACGTGCACGCCGGAGAACTCGGCGTCAACGTCGCCATCCATCTCACGCTCGTCGAAGTACAGCTGATAGCGCAGCCCGGAGCAGCCGCCCGGCTGGACGGCGATACGGAGCCGCAGGTCGTCGCGGCCTTCCTGCTCCAGGAGAGCGCCCACCTTTGCTGCCGCGGTGTCGGTCAGGATGACACCGGTGGTTGTCGCCTCATTCTGGACCGTCATATGTGTTAGCTCCCGCGTTGGACTGCCGCCGCGTCCGCGGCGCTGCCTTATCTCCTGCTCCAACCATATGCGCTCCCCGGTCATTCCGGGCGGGGCGGGCCGGCTCCGGGGCTTTCCCCTCGGGCCGGATCAGGGCCTGATCTGCGGGCCAGGTCTTAGGGGCTGACCTCAGGATCGGCGAAGTGCAGGCCATCTGTCCAGGTCTCGGTGCCGTCGGGGCGGATCAGGTAGCCGGCGTAGCCGGGCAGCCCGGCGACCGCCGCCAGGGCCGCGTCGCCGCCCACGGCCAGCGCGGTGGCCAGCGCGTCCGCCATGGCCAGGCTGGGCCCGGTGACCGTGGCCGAGGCGGCCCGGGAGCCGGGCCGCCCGGTCAGCGGGTCGATCAGGTGCGGGCCGCGCTCATAGCTTCCGGAGGTGGCGACCGCCCCGCGCACCTCCAGCACGGCGGCCAGCGCGGAGGGCCGCCACGGGTGGCGGATCCCAGCCCGCCACGGCTCCCCCGGGACCGGGCCGCCGAACGCGGCGAGGTCACCGCCCCCGTTGACCAGGGCGGCGGGCAGGCCCGCGCGGCGCAGGACGTCCAGCGCCCGGTCCACGGCCCAGCCCTTGACCAGCCCGGTCGGGTCGTAGCCGCCCGGCATGGCCCACGGGTCGAACCAGCCGTCGGACGCCTCCCGGGCGGCCTGGCAGGCCGCCCGCACCTCAGCCAGGCTGGGCGGGCCGCCCGTCTCGGGCATGTCACCGCGGCGCAGCCGGCTCAGCGGGCTCCGCGGGTCCCAGGTGCTGAACACCGCGTCCGCCTCGTGCAGCAGGGCGCAGGCCGCCCGGATCGCGGCCCCCGGATCCGGCCCGGAGGGAGCGGGCCGCACGGCGAACGACACGACCGTGCCCATGACATGCTCCGCGTACGTCACCGGGCGCTGGTCCGGGCCGGGCGCCCCGGCCGCGGAATCGGTGCGGGGCGGCGGGACGGGAGGCGCGATGGCGCGCCGGCCGAGCCTCACCGGAAGTGCGCCTTGTCCAGCGCAGACTGCACGGACAGGGCGTAGGCCTGGCTGGTGTACGTGGCCCCGGACACGGCGTTGATGCGGGTGCTCTGGGCCGCCAGCACCTCGCTGCGCAGCGTGGGGATGACCTGGGCGGCGAGCTGCTGGGAGTACTGCTCGGCGGTGCGCAGCACCGGGACGGCGATGCCGGTGATCCGGCCGCCGCTGATGCTCACCCGGGCGGCCAGCTCGCCGTAGCCGTAGTTCTCCATGGCGCCCAGGGTGGTGCCCGTGGCCGCCGTACCGGCGGCGGGCGTGGTCCCGGTGCGGGCCTGGCCGTGCCGGGCCGCGCGGCTGGGCTGGCTGGCCGGCTGGCTCCCGGAACTGGCCAGCGCGGCAGGCGCGGCTGACTTGTGCAGCCCCACCACGCCCAGGAACCCGGCCACGGTCCCGGCGACCACCAGCCACGGTGCACGCTTCATCGGGTGCTTCCCATCTGTGCTCTCCTCAGCGAACTGGCCAGGCGGTCAGAGCGCGAATGCCTCGTGGTGGATGGCCTCGTCCGGGATACCCAGGTTCCGGGCGGTCTCGACGATGGACGCGACGAACCCTTCCGGCCCGCACACGTACACGTCACGCTGGGCCAGGTCAGGCACCAGCCGGGGCAGCGAGACCTCGTCGATGGCCGCTTCCTCGCGGGAGCCGACCAGCTCCTGGATCCGGCCCCGGCGGTGCTTCACCAGTTCGCGGACCTCGGTGCCGAGCACGAGGTCCGCGGGCTGGCTGGCCCGGAGCAGGACGACCGGGGCACTGCCCCGGGGCAGGTCCTCCAGCAGCGACCGGAGCGCGGTCACCCCGATCCCGGCCGCCACGAGCAAGGCCCGGGGCCGGCGCTGGGCGTACCGGGTGAACGCCCCGTACGGGCCCTCGATGGCGATCCGGGTCCCGGGCCGGAGGCGGGCCAGCGCAGCGGAATGATCCCCCACCGCCTTCACGGTCAGCCGCAGGTACGGCGGCTGCGGCAGCGCGGACAGCGAGTACGGGTGGGCCTGCCACCACATTCCCCGGGTCAGGAAGCGCCAGCAGAAGAACTGGCCGCCGGACACGGCCAGCCGGTCCAGGCGGCGGCCGGAGCAGATCACGGACACCACGCCGGGCCCCTCCGGGCGCACCTCGGTGACGGTCAGCCGGTGCCGCAGGCTCCGGACGAGGGGCAGCCCGAACCGGTAGCTGAGCACCAGGCCCGCGGTCGCCGCCCAGGCCACCGACCAGACGACCTGGGTCAGCGGGTGGCCCACGAACGCCGGGCCGAGCACGATGACGTGGGCGAACGAGATAGCCAGGGCCAGGTACATCCAGAGGTGGATCAGCCACCAGGTCTCCCGGCGCAGCCTGCGCCGCACGGCGCGGACCGAGATGATGCCGATCAGGCACATCAGGCCGAGGCCGATGGTCGCGGTGAGCACGTCGGGGTACCTGGTCAGCAGGACGCCCGCCTCGTGCCACGTCCCGGCCCGGGCCGCCTCGGCGTAGCCCAGGGTGAGCAGCAGGGCGTGCGCGGCGAGCAGGCTGATCGGCCACGGGGCGACCGCGCGGTGCAGCCGGAGCAGGCCGTCCTGGCCCGCCACCCGCTCCACGAACGGGATGCGGCTGACCAGCAGGACCATGATCAGGGCCAGGTACGTGCCGATCATGCCGGTCAGGCTGCCCGCGTAGGTGAGCAGGCCGCCGCGGGCGGACAGCTGGCTGGAGGGCTGGCTGGTGATGGTGACGGCCAGGGTGGCGCCGAGCCCGGCCCCGGCGGCCAGCAGCGCGAGGCCCGCGAGCGCCGGGTGCGGCCGGGGTGCGGCGGGGTGGCGGAAGGGCTTTCGCTTGCGGTCGGCTGGCGACTTCGGGGCACCGAAGGCCACCGGCGAGGCACTCATAGTGGCCAACCTGGCAGCGGAAGCTATCCGTGGGGTCGCTAAACCCTCTGAGTTCCCTCTGTGCCGTCCGCGCGCCCGCCTGACCGCCGTGAACTGGGCAGATACCGGTAAGCAGACGGTAAAGAGAGCTTCAGCCGAACGCGTGGACCGGCTGGGCGGGCCGGACCGGCCGGGCGGGCTCGCGGGCCGGCTCCGGGTTCAGCTGAGCCAGTCCGGGGACGGCGCCGCCCCGGCCTGACGGACCAACTCCAGCGGATGCAGCGCACGCCGCCCCGTCCCGTGCTCAATCTGCTGCCGGCAGGACACGCCCGTCGCCACGACGATCGTGTCCTCAGCCTCGGCCCGGATGGCCGGAAAGAGCCGCAGCTCGCCAATGCTCATGGACAGGTCGTAGTGCTCGGCCTCGAAGCCGAATGAACCGGCCATGCCGCAGCATCCGGCGTCCACCTCGACAACGTCCGCGCCCGGGATGCGGCGCAGCAGGGCCACGGTCGCGGCGGTACCCGCGAGCGCCTTCTGATGACAGTGACCGTGGAACAGGACACGGCGGCCGCTGGCCAGGCTGCCGGCCGGCAGCACGATCCGGCCCTCGGTGATGGCGGCCAGGAGCAGTTCCTCGGGCAGCCGGGTGGCGGCGGCCACGGCGCGGGCTCGCGGGTCGCCGGGCAGCAGGGCCGCATACTCGTCGCGCAGGGTCAGCAGGCACGACGGCTCCACCCCGACAATGGGCACCCCGTCGGCAGCGGCATCGCCCAGGCGCCCGGCCATGCCCGCAGCCATCCGGTGTGCCTGATCCACCAGGCCCTTGGACAGGCTGGCCCGCCCGCAGCAACCGGCGTCCTCGAACCGGACCCGCCAGCCGGCCAGCTCGAGGAGCTCGATGGCGGCCCGCCCGGCGGATGGCTCGGTGAACGAGGTAAACGAGTCAGCCAGGAAGATCAGCTCGCGCTGGGCGGCGGGCCAGGCCGCGCCTGGCCGCCGGCGGAACCAGCCGCGCAGGTCCTGACGCTGGAACCGGGGCAGCGGGCGGGCGGCGCTTATGCCCAGCGTGCGCTCGGCCAGCCGGCGGCCCAGCTGCCACCCGCTGCCCAGATTGGACACCGGGTACGCGGCTGAGCCGAGCCGGTTCAGGAGGCGGATCGATCCGAACAGTCGCGAGCGGAGCGGGACGCCGTGCCGATCGTGGTAACTGGCGAGCGCTTCGGCCTTGAGCACGGCCATGTCCACCCCGAGCGGGCACTCACTCTTGCACGCCTTGCACTCAAGGCACAGGTCGAGGATGCCATGCAGCCGCTCGTCACCGAGCGCGGCCCGCGGGTCATCCATGGACAGCGCCTTGACCAGGGCATTCGCGCGGCCCCTGGTCGAGTGCTCTTCGTCGCGCGTGGCCATGTACGAGGGGCACATAACGCCGGCCGCAGTCTTGCGGCAGAGCCCGATATTCATGCAGCGATCGGCTGCGCCGCGCATCCCGCCCGGACCGTCGAAGAGCAGTCGCGTGGCGAGCGGCGGGGCGGCCGGCCGCGTCACATCGCGCAGGTGCGTGGTCATCGCGGGGGCGTTCACGATCTTCCCGGGGTTCATCCGGTTGGCCGGATCGAACAGCAGCTTGGTCTCCTGCATGGCGGCGTAGAGCGCGTCGCCGAAAACGCGCTGGTTGAACTCGCTGCGGGCCAGCCCGTCGCCGTGCTCACTCGAGTTGACCCCGCCGTATTCCAGCACCAGCTCGCGCACTTCCTCGGCGACCGAGCGCATCAGTTCCGCCTGCCCCGGTACGGCCAGGTCCACGAAGGGCCGGATGTGCAGGCACCCGACTGAACAGTGCCCGTAGAAGCCGGCGGTCAGGCCCCGTGCGTCGAGGATGGCCCGGAACCGGCGGGCGTAGGAGGCCAGCCGGGCCGGTTCGACGGCCGTGTCCTCGACGAACGCCAGCGGCCGGCGGGTGCCGGAACTGGCCGCCATCAACAGGCCCAGGCCGGCCTGGCGGACCTTCAGCAATGCCGCCTGCTCGGCCGGATGCACGGCCCGGAGGGTGTGGAAGCCGTGGCCGTGCGCCTGCCACAGCCCGTCCAGGCGGTCGAGCCCGGCCACTGCCTCGGCGAGCGTGTCGCCGAAGAACGTCACGAACAGCAGGGCGCCCGGATCGCCGCGCAGGATCGAACCCAGCGCCTGGTATTCGATCTTCTGGCGGGACAACTCGAGGATGGTGCGGTCGAGCAGCTCAACCGCGGCGGGATGGCAGGCTAGCGCGTCCTCAGTAGCCTCGATAGCCGCCGGTACAGACGTGAAGTGACCCACGGCGATGACCCGATGAGGGGGCGAGGGCACCAGCTGGACCGTGGCCTCGACCACGGTGACCAGCGTGCCCTCGGAACCCACCACGAATTTCGCCAGATCGAGCCCGGCGGCCCCGGCCGCCAGCCGGTCCAGCCGGTACCCGCCGGATTGCCGCCAGAACCGGGGAAAGCCGGTGGCAATGGCCTCCCGGTGACGTTCGACCAGCTGGGGCAGCTCCCGGCAGATGGCCCCGTCCAGGGTCGCCGAGGCGGCGCGGGACAGCCGTTGCGGCTCGGTCAGCGGGCCGAAGCGGGACCGGGTCGCGTCGGACAGCACCACGTCGAGTTCCAGCACGTGGTCGATGGTCATGCCATAACAAATCGACTGGCTGCCCGCCGAGTTGTTGCCGATCATCCCGCCGATCGTGGCCCGGTTGCTGGTCGAGGTGTCCGGGCCGAACCCGAGCCCATGCGGGCTGGCCGCCCGGTTCAGCTGCTCCTGCACCACGCCGGGCTGCACCCGGGCCGTCCGCCGCTGGGCATCGATCTCGATGATCCTGCTCATGTGCCGGGACAGGTCCATCACGATGGCTGCCCCGACCGTCTGGCCGGCCAGGCTGGTTCCCGCGCCCCGCGGCAGCACCGGCACGCCGAACTCCGCGGCGGTGGAGACCACCGCGGCCACGTCGTCGGCGTCACGCGGGAAGACCACCCCGATCGGCTCAATCGCATACATGCTGGCGTCGCGCGAGTACAGGTGCCTGCTGTACCCGTCGAACCTCACCTCACCGCCGACCGCGGCGCGCAGCGCCTCCGCGATTCTCTCGTGATTATCGGGCACGACGTCCTCCCCGGCGGGGTCCGCGGCGACATGCTAGGCGTGAGGAAAGGACAGCCCCATGGCGCACGCGAGCGGCCGGCACTTCCTGCAGATTCCCGGTCCGACCAACGTCCCCGACCGGGTGCTGCGGGCGATGTCGGCACCGACGATCGATCACCGCGGGCCGGAATTCGCGGAGCTGGCCCAGCAGGTGCTCGCGGGCGTCGGGCGGTTGTGCGGCACCACCCGGCCCGTCGCGCTGTACCCCGCGTCCGGTACTGGCGCGTGGGAGGCCGCGCTGGTTAACACGCTGTCGCCCGGCGACCGCGTACTTGCCTTCGACACCGGTCACTTCGCCACGCTCTGGTCCCGGATGGCCGAGAACCTCGGCCTGACGGTTGACCTGGTGCCCGGGGACTGGCGCCAGGGGGTGGACCCCGGCCAGGTCCATGCCCGCCTGTCCGCTGACGCCGGCCACGAGATCAAGGCCGTCACGATCGTGCAGAACGAAACGTTGACCGGGGCGGCCAGCCCGATCCGGCTGATCCGCGAGGCCATGGACCGCGCCGGTCATCCCGCGCTGCTGATCGTCGACACGATCTCCTCCCTTGGATCGGTCGGCTATCAGCACGATGAATGGGGCGTCGATGTCACGATCTGGTGCTCGCAGAAGGGCATGATGCTGCCCCCCGGGCTGGGTCTCAACGCGGTCAGCGAGAAGGCGCTCGACGCGTCGCGGCGAGCCCGCCTGCCGCGCAGCTACTGGGAATGGCAGCCGCTGCTCGATGCCGCCGCGACCGGCCTGTTTCCCTACACGCCCGCCACCAACCTGCTCTTCGGGCTGCGCGAGGCGCTGGCCATGTTCGACGAGGAAAGCCTGCCCGCCGTCTTCGCCCGCCACGCCCGGCACGCCGAGGCGACCCGGCGGGCCGTCCGCGGCTGGGGACTCGAGATCGTCTGCCGCAACCCGGATCACTACTCCGCCACCCTCACGGGCGTGCTGGTCCCGGACGGCCACGACGCGGACCTGGTGCGCAAGGTGATACTCGACCGCTACAACATGTCGCTCGGCGCTGGGCTCGGCCGGCTGGCCACGCGGGCCTTCCGCATCGGCCACCTGGGACACCTCGGGGACCTGGAACTCGCGGGCACGCTGTGCGGCGTGGAAATGGGGCTGGTGCGAGCGGGCGTGCCGATCGCCCGTGACGGGGTCAGGGCCGCGCTCGATTACCTCGGGTCGGCCGCCTGAGCAGTGATGCCTACCCACGGCTGGCCGCCGGGGGCGGCACGATGCCGCGGATAATGCCGCGGCGCAGCAGTTCCGCCGGTGTGAGCCGGAGCCGCCGGGCCACCTGCGGGGCGTCGGACGCGGGCAGCTTGAGGATCGAGGTGGCCAGCTCTGGGGCGGTCACCGCCAGGTAACTGTCGTGCGCCAGCCACAGGTTGCCGGGCGACGCCAGGGCGAGCGCCCCGCCCGACACACCCTCACCGATGACTACCGACGTGACGGGAACGGGGCAGGACGCGACCGCGATGAACAGCTCGGCGATCGCCGGGCCGGTGCCGGCCGCCTCGTCGGCGGGAGCGGCCGCCGCACCCGGCGTGTCGATCAGGGTCAGGACGGGCCGGCCGAAGCGCGTGGCCAGGTCAAGCAGGCGGGTCGCGGTCCTGAACCCGGCGGCTGTCGTGGGCCGCCCGGTCTGCGCGATGTAGCCGGCCGTGGTGGCGCCGCGGCGGCCGAACCCGCAGCGCAGGGCGGTGTCCACGCCGCCGCAGCGATCGCCGCGGATCTCGAAGGTCTCCTCGAAGTACCCGGCCAGCCAGCGGGCCGCGCGGTCCCGCGGAGCGCTCCTCGCCCCGATCACCTGGGCCCAGGCATCATGGCCCGGATCGCCTGCACCCGGTCCGCCCGATCCGGCGGGCGGGGCATGCGCCGGGACGGGAAGGGGGACCGGGTCAGCGCCGTCGCCCCGCGAGCGCGGCGACAGCAGCCGGACGAGCGTGGCGATCAGGGCGCGGAGGCCGTGCGGGGGGGAGAGCACATCGACGAAGCCGTGCGCCCACTGGCCATCGGCCAGGAACTCCGCCGAGCCCGGGTCAACGCCGCCCGGGCGGGTGCGCGAACCGGAGAAGCTGACGCGCGCGGCCGGCACGCCGATGAGCACATCGGCCCCGGCGACGAGGGACGCCCACACGCCACCGGTGGTCGGGTCACCCGCCACCGCTATGTGCGGGATGCCAGCCCGCCGGACGGCAGCGATAGCGGCGGCCACGGTGTGCATCTGCACCAGCGCGCTGGTGCCCTCCTGCATCCTCGATCCGCCCGAGGCGGCCACGCAGACGACGGGGAGGCGCCTGGCCACGGCGACGGCGCAGGCCCGGGCGATCCGCGCACCTTCTGCGGTACCCATCGATCCGCCCATGAATGCGAACTCGGAGCCCACGATCACGCACGGCTCCCCGCCGACCGTGGCCACGGCCGTGGTCACGGCATGCCGGGCGCCGGCCGATTCCCTGGCCCGGTGCAACTGGTCCTCGTAGCCTGGCCAGCCGCTGGGATTGCCTGCCTCGATCCGCTCGCCGAAATGGTCCATGCTGCCCGGGTCCGCGATCACGTGGTAGAGCGAGCGGGGGGCGGCTGGCTCGGTCACGGCGGCCGGGTCAGCGGTCATCAGCCCGCGCCCGGCCGAGCATCGTCGCGCGGAGCTCGTCGGTGTGCTCGCCCAGCCTGGGCGGCGGCAGCCCGGGAGACAGCGCGCTGCGGCTGTAATGCACCGGGTTGCCCGGCAGCCGGATGCTGCCCAGCAGCGGATGGTCTACTTCCCAGATCAGGTTCCCGGCCCGCGCCTGCTCGCTGTCGTAGACCCGGTCGAGGGTCTTGAGCTCCCCCGCGGGGACGCCCGCCTCACGCAGGGCGGCCAGCCACTCGGCCACTGTGCGCATGGCCAGGCTGGCGTTGAGGATGTGGTGCAGCGCGGTGATGTTGCCCAGCCGGGCGGCGTTGCTGCCGAATCGGGCGTCCGCGGCGTCCAGCCCGGCGAGCGGGGCGAACCGCCGCCAGATGTCCTCGTTTCCGACCGCGATGACCAGCGGGCCGTCGGCCGCATCGAACACGCCGTACGGGGCGACGGTCGGATGATGATTCCCCGAAGGCCCCGGCACCTGGCCCGCGATCAGGTACCGGGTCGCCTGGAAGGTGTGGATGCCGATCTGCGCGGCGAGCAGCGAGGTGGACACCCGCTGCCCGAGCCCGCTGCGCTCCCGTTCCACCAGAGCGCCGAGCACGCCGATCACCCCGAACAGGCCCGCGCTGACGTCGGCGATCGGGACACCGACCTTGACCGCCGGGCCGCCCGCCGTCCCGGTCAGGCTCATCAGCCCGCCCTCGGCTTGCAGGATCTGGTCATAGCCGGCCCGGTCGCTGTCCGGGCCTGTCTCGCCGAAGCCGGAGATGGCCAGCCGGACAAGCCGAGGGTTCAGCTCACCCAGCCGGTCATCGCCCAGTCCCAGCCGGTCCATCACCCCGGGCCGGAAATTCTCGATCAGCACATCAGCCCAGCGCACCAGGGCATCGACGAACTCACGCTCGCCGGGTGCCTTCAGGTCGATGGCCACGCTCCGCTTTCCCCGGTTGGCCGACAGGAAATAGGTGCTCTCAGGCCCGTCGGCGGTGGGCATGAACGGCGGCCCCCACCGCCTCGTGTCATCCCCGGCTCCCGGCCGCTCGACCTTGATGACCTCGGCGCCCAGATCGCCGAGCAGCATCGCCGCGTACGGGCCGGCGAGAACCCGCGCCAAGTCAAGCACGTGCAGGCCGGCCAGCGGGCCGGCCACATCATGACCTTGCGCCGGTGGTGGAGGGGGCACCGCCATCGCATCCCTTTCTGGTCCGCGCTGGTAGCGGCCGGCCCTGGCCCGCGCCGCGCCGCCGGCGCGGGGCGGGCCAGGGCCCGGCCGCGACTTACGGCGTCGCGGCCGCGAGCGCGCTCGCCGACATCACGGAAATCTGCTGCTCGACCCCGGCGGCCGTGGACTGGAAGGCGCCGTACGGGCCGAACGTGTTGTTGTACTTGTTGTAGTCGAGGCTGCCGCTGGCCCCCTCGTAGTTGATCTTCGTACCGGCCTTCAGAAGCCTCAGGCACGTCGCGTACGTAAAGCAGGCGGTGCCCGGCGGATTCGTCACCTTGGTCATGTCGTGGGCGACGGTGGTGCCGCTGGTGGTCTTCGCGTAGTTGTCGGCCAGAGCCAGCGAGATGACGGCGTCGTAGGCGTAATTCGCGTTGGCCAGCGGCCCGGCCGTCTTCTGGCTCGGGTAGAGCTTGTCGAACAGGCCCAGGAAGGCGCTGCTCGCATTCCCGGTGACCGAGGTACCGAAGATCGAGGTCAGATGGGCGTGCGCGGTCGCGTAGCCGATGGCCTTGAGGTAGTCGCTGCCGCTGGTGACGTCCGTGCCGACCCACGGGATCGACTGGCCACCGAGTTGCTTGATCTCGCGGAACAGGACGGCGGCTGTCGGCGGGTCCTCTTGCGTGAAGATCACTTGCGGGTGGTAGCCGAGGGCCTGGCGCACCTGACTCAGGTATGAGGTCTGGTCCGGGGTCACGATGATGGTCTTCAGGATGGTGCCACCCAGCTTGGTGAACGTGTCCGACACCGGCTTCAGGAAAGTCTGCGCGGCCGGGTCTGAGTAGAAGAGCATGACCGCCCGCTTGTAGCCCTTCTGGTGCGCATACAGCGCCATGGCCACGCCTAGCTGGGAGTCGGACGGGCTGTCCCGGAAGAAGTACGGGTCGGTCTGGTGGTCGCGGGCGGTGTCGCCGCCCTGGAACTCGTCCACGATGTGGTTGGAGTCCAGGATGGGCTCAACCCCGTTGATCTCCTGGGTCTCAGGGCCTATCACGCCGCTGACGCTCTTGGTCAGCATCTGGTTCGTCGCGGTGACGCCGTCGGCGACGTCGCAGCTGGTGTCACCCGTCACCAGCTGGACCTTGCGGCTCATCACCCCGCCGGCCGAGTTGATCTCGGCTTGGGCCACCTTGGCCCCCTGCAGCATCGCCTGTCCCAGACTGGCCAGGCGGCCAGTGAAGCAGGAAAGGACGCCATAGGTGACGGGACCGGATGAACTGCCGCCCCCGCCCCCCCCATTGCCCGACGAGGCACAGGCGGCCAGCAGGACGGCGGCCGCGCAGACGCCGGCTGTCCGGCTGATCGTAGGATTTTTCACGCTGGTTCTCCTTTGTCCGGTGCGGGCGTCTGGGCTCCCGCCGAACCTCCGGCGCGCCCCGGCATCCACGCTGGCGTGTCAATTCATGCGGCCGACGTAAAGTTCCACGACGTTCTCGTCGTGCAGCAGTTCCTGTGCGGGACCGTCCAGCCTGTTGCGCCCGAGCACGAGGATGTAGCCCCAGTGCGCATGGCGAAGCGTGCGCCGGGTGTTCTGCTCGACGACGCAGATCCCGACACCAGTAGCGGCGATTTTCTCGATCTGCTCCCAGAGAGCACCCTGGAGCAGCGGGGACAGCCCGGCGCTCGGCTCGTCGAGCAGCATCACGGCTGGTTCCAGCATGAGCGCGCGGGCCATGGCCAGCATGCTGCGCTGGCCTCCGCTGAGCATTCCCGCCCGCCGCCGCATGGCCGCCCGGAGGTCCGGGAACAGCTCACCCAGTTCCTCGATGCGGGCGGCCGTGCCGCGGCGGCGCGTGTACGCCCCCATCTCCAGGTTCTCCCGCACGGTGAGATCCGGGAACACGTTGGAAACCTGCGGGACGTAGCCGAGCCCGCGCCTGACCAGTTTTTCCGGGGCGAGGTTGGTCGTCGCCTTGCCCCGGACATACACCTGGCCGCGGGATGCTCTTAGTACTCCGCTCAGCGCCTTGAGCAGGGTGGACTTGCCAGCGCCGTTCGGTCCGACGATCGCGGTGATCTTCTTGGCGTGGACAGCCAGCGAGATGTCCTCGATGATCGGCGCCCCGCCGTACCCGGCGGTCAGGCCCTCGGCTCGCAGCACGACCTCGGCCGGTTGCTCATTCATGGCTCAGGTCCATCCCGAGATACGCGTCGACCACCCTCGGGTTGTCACGCAGGCCGGCGAACGGGCCCTGCGCGATGACCTCGCCGAGATCCATCACCACTACCTGATCGCAGGTCCGCTCGATGAAGGGCAGATTGTGCTCGACCACGATCACGGCGGCGCCCTCGGCCGCGAAGTGCCCGACGGCATCGCCGATCCGCGCACCGAGCACGGGATTTACTCCGCCCATCGGCTCGTCCAGGATGATCAAGCGGGGGCCGGCGGCGGCGATGCGGGCAAACTCCAGCAGCCGCTTCTGGCCGCCGCTCAGCCGTACCGCGAGCTCGTTCCTCAGCTCGGCCAGCTGGAACCGCTCCAGGATGATCCTGATCTCGGCCCGGTCGGCTTCCTCGGCCCGGCGGATCCGGCGCGCCCTGGTCATTGACCGCCACAGGGACTCGTTGGCGAATCGCCGCTGGGCCAGCAGAAGGTTGTCCATGACGGTGAGGTTGCGCCATTCACGGGGGGTCTGGAACGTCCGGATCAGCCCCAGCCGGGAGATGATGTCCGGACGCTTGCCGATAAGCTGCACGCCGCCGAACCGGACGCTCCCGGAGTCGGGGCGGCCGAACCCGGATACCAGGTCGACTACCGTGCTCTTGCCCGCCCCGTTCGGCCCGATCAGCCCGACGACCTGACCTTCCGGAACCGAGAACGTGCACTGCCGCACGGCGTGGATGCCGCCGAAGGATTTCGTGAGGCCCTCGATCTCGAGTAGCGCCGCGCTCATTCGGGGCTCCCGTCTTCGGCTGGCTGCCCTTCGCTGGCCCGTGTCGGCGCGGCTGACCTGCGCACGGCACTGGCCGGGTGGCTGGCGCTGGCGGCGTCTGCGGCAGCGGACGCCGGGCCGCCTCCGGCCGCAGCCAGCGGGTCGCCCGGCGGGGGGGCCTCGGCGGACGCCGGGGTCCCGCCATCCGGGGCCCCGCCAGCCGAGGGCAGGCCGGCCCGGCGGAGCCGGCCCAGGCCGGGCCGCCGTCCCGCCCCGGGCAGCTTCTGGTCCACCCCGGGCCGCTCTTTGACGATGCCTTCGGGCCGGAACCGGAGCATCAGGATGATCAGGAGCCCGATGAGGACCTGGCGCATCGCCGGGCCGAATTCGGGCCGCGACGCGGGCGACGGCAGGAAACGGGTGAGCTCGATGAATCCGGGGTAGACGACGAAAACGCCCAGGATGACGCCGCGGGGATTGCCGCGGCCACCGACGAGGATAGCCGCGTAGATGATCAGGAGTTCCTGGGGCGTCCAGGCCGACGGGTTGAAGGCGCTGATGAACACGGCGAACAGGCCGCCGGTCAGGCCGGCCAGCGCGGAGCCGAACAGGTAGGCGCGGTACTTGGTCCAGAACACGTTGCGGCCGTAGGCGGCCGCGGCCCGCTCGTCCTCACGCACCGACCGCAGCATCCGGCCGAACGGGCTCCGCGACAGCCGCTGGACCAGGAGATAGGCCAGGAACAAGATGACCAGGACGGCGAGGAAGAAGACGATCCGGTAGCCGTTGTACGTCAAGCCCAGCGCGGTCTGCCCCGGGTTGATCAGCCCGTAGACGCCGTTGTACCCGTCAAACAGTGGCGTGTAGTTCTCGACGATGAGGTAGAGCGCGCTGACCGCGCCGAGGGTCGTCACCGCGAAGTAGATGTCACGCAGGTTGCGCAGGGCGACGGCGCCGATGACGGCCGCGAGGCAGACGACCGCGGCCATGGCCAGCAGTATCGCCAGCGGAAGGGGCAGCCGCCAGCCGATGATGTACTGCACGGGCGGCGTCGGCTTGCCGATGGCCAGGACGAAGGTCATGTAGCTGCCGAGGGCCAGGTACCCGTAGAAGGCCAGGTCGAAATCCCCGGTCCAGCCCCAGATCACATCCAGGCCCAGGGCCAGGATGGCGAAGATTGCCGCCTCGGTGAAGACGCTGATCCAGTACATCAGGCCCGCACCGCCGCCGCGCTGCCGCGGACGAAGATCCCGTTAGGCCGGAAGAGCATGAGCAGGACAAGAAGCAGGAAGGCGAACACCAGCTCGTAAGCCGAGCTGGTGTAGGTACCGGCCACCTGCAGGACGATCCCCACCAGCAGGGCGCCGCCGAACGTGGCGTACGGCCGCCCGATGCCGCCCGCCACCGTCGCCGTGATGGTCAGCAGCAGGAAGCTGAAGCCCAGCGTCGGGCTGAAGGTTCCTACCGTGTCAGCCAGCACGAATCCCGCGAAGCCCGACACCGCCCCGGCCAGGGCCCAGGTCTGCATCACGATCCGGCGCGCGGGGATCCCGCTCACCTGGGCCAGCACGCGATCCTGCGAGACCGCCCGGACCGCCTTCCCGAAGCGCGTCCGCTGCAGGAGCAGGTAGATCAGCCCGGCCACGGCCAGCGCGGAGCAGATCACCTCGATGTCAGAGGTCGTCCACAGGAAGGGCCCGACGTGGTGCAGGGGGCCCTGCGCGAACGTGTACGAGACGTTCGCCGCCCCGTAGACCATGACCAGCAGGTTCTGCAGGATGAGCGATGCGCCCAGCGTGGCGATGAAGACCGTGATGCCGCTGCGCCCGCGGAACTGCTCGATCAGCCCGGCGTTCAGGACCAGCCCGGCCACCATCCCGGCGGCCGCGGCCACCAGCGCGGCCAGGGCCACGTTCTGATGGAAGACCGTCTGGGCGGTATACGCGGCGTAGGCGCCGATGGTGAGGAATTCACCGTGCGCGAAGTTGGCTACGCGGCTGACCGCGTACTCAAGCGTGAACGCGACGGCGGAAAGCGACAGGATCGCCGCCGTCGAGAGCCCGATGCCGACGGCTACCAGGAAAGCGCTCATGTCATCCCTCGGCGGGACTAGGAGGCGGGGTCGAGAGGAAAGTGACAAAGAGAGTAAGTGGCTCAGCCAGTAGCCCGAACCATAATGATCGCTATCCTGGGTGTCAACGGGTCCCGGCTGACCTGCGGCTGAGGACATGAGCGAGGATGTGCTCGTTGCGGCGGCAGCGGGACAGGGGTGCAGGGTGCAGCCCGGCTAGAGGATTGAGGCGACATAGCGTCATGGCAGCGGGTCACCGGGCCGGCCGGCCCAGCACGGAATCCCTGCGGGCTCCGGACCGGCGCCGTCTCTACGAGCAGCTGGCCGCCCGCCTGCTCGACTATGTCGAGGTCACCGGGCTGGGTGTGGGCGACCGGCTGCCCTCGGAGCGGGATCTCGCCGCGGCCCTTCAGGTGAGCCGGGCATCAGTCCGCCAGGCCACGGTGGCGCTTGAGGTGCGTGGGACGCTGGAGGTGCGCCACGGCGATGGCATCTACCTCAGCTCGCTGCCCAACGACTCGGGCCATCTCATGGAACTGATGACGCAGCGGCACCGGCTGCCCGCGATCCTGGAGGCCCGCGAGGCGCTGGAGACTCAGCTGGCCGCGCTCGCGGCGGTACGCCGGACCGAGGCGGATGTCGCGGAGATGGACAGCGCGCTCGAGGCGATGGCCGCTGACATCGAGGCCGACGGTCTGGGCGAGGACGGCGACCGGCTCTTCCACGAGGCCGTCACCAGGACGGCCCGCAGCGCGCTGCTGGCCGATTTCATGGCCGCGCTGGCCGTGCCCATCAGCGAAACCCGGCGCAGCTCACTGGGCGAGCCGGGACGGCCTCCCCGCTCGCTGAACGCGCATCGCCGCATCCTGGAGGCCATCCGCTCCGGAGACGCGCCGGGAGCACGGCAGGCCATGCGCCGCCACGTAAAAATGGTGGCCGACATCGGGCTGCTCAGGTGGTCAGCTGTCGAGCCGGACGGCGACCGGCAGGCCTGACATCCTGCGGGCCCGCCGCGTGCAGGCCCGGGATCCCGCGCGGCCGCCCGCAGGATGGGCTGCCCGGCCGGCGGGTCAGAGGCCCGGGGCGCCCCAGACCGCGAACCAGCGGCTCAGGTCGGGCTCGATCTTCAGGTCGGCCCCGACCGTGCCGCGCACCTGCAGTTCGACGGAGTTGTCCCGCTGCTGGCCGGACTTGGGCACGAACGGGTAGAACGTGCCCCGCTTGTACAGGTAGACGATGCCTACCCGGCGCACGGCGTCGCTGGTGAAGCTGACCAGGGTGCACAGGAGCTGCGGCCCGAACCCGCCGTCAGCCAGCGAGGAGTTCACCGCGTGCAGGTCGGTGACCAGCGCCTCGAAGTCATCCTTGGCGTGCTGGCAGGTCAGCCACGTGAACCCGTAGGAATCGGTGCTGACCTCGACCGAGGCGGTCCCCGAGCCCATGCCGAGCAGCTCGCGGACGTCCTTCTCGATGTCCCCGAACGCCTTGCCCTCGGCGGCCCGGAAGCAGACCGAGCCGGTGCCGGTGGGCACCAGGTTCATCCCCGCTTCCAGCGTGATCGCCGCCGTGGGCAGGGAGAACAGCTCGTCCAGGTTCGGCTGGGCCGGCTTGGTCCGGCCCAGGATCGTGTCCAGGAATCCCACTGCGCTACCGGCTCAGCTGGTCGGAGATCTCCGACAGCTGGCGCAGCCGCCGCTCCAGCGAGGGGTGGGTGGAGAACAGCGTGTTCAGGCTGAACTCCTTGCCCTTGGCCTTGAAGGCCGGGATGAAGTAGAACGCGTTCAGCGGCTCGGCGGCGCGCAGGTCCTTGGTCGGGATCGCGTTCATGTTCCCGCTGACCTTCTGCAGCGCGCTGGCCAGGTCAGACGGCCGGCCGGTGAGCATCGCGGCGGACCGGTCGGCGGCCAGCTCGCGGTACCGGGACAGCAGCCGGATCAGCAGGAAGCTGATCGCGTACGTCACGACGCCGACGACCAGGACGATCAGCACGACCGGGATGGCGCCGCCGTTGTTGTTGTTGCCGCCACGGCCCCGGCCGCCGCCACCGAACAGCTCCGAGTAGAACGCGAACCGGACCAGCAGGGCGGCGATGATGCCGATGAACGAGGCGATGGTCATCACCACCACGTCCTTGTGCGCGACGTGGGACAGCTCGTGGGCCAGCACCGCCTCGAGCTCGCGGTCATCCAGGTCGCCGTGCAGCAGCCCGGTGGTCGCGACGAGGACCGCGGTCTTGCTGTTGCGCCCGGTGGCGAAGGCGTTCGGCATCCGGGACGGCGCGATCGCGAGCCTCGGCTTGGGCATGTTGGCCAGCGCGCAGAGCCGGTCCACGATGGCGTGCAGCCGGGCCGCGTCCGGGCCGTCCTGCGGGCCGACCACCACGGCCTGAGCGGTGCTCAGCGCGATCTTGTCGGAGTAGAAGAGAGAGCCGACCGCCAGGCCCACGCCCAGCAGGACGGCGAAGAACACGATGCCGCCGCTTCCTACCCTGTGGGTCGCGCCCAGGATCAGCACGAGGACAGCGACGAAGGCGACGAATACGAGTCCGAGGAGAAACATCGTCAGGGTCATCCGCGCCGTGAGTCCCCTGTCAGGCGCATAGCGAGTCTTCGCCACCGCGCCGCCTCCGTTCTGTCAGCCGGCCAGGCCAGCTGAGCACTTAACCGGCTTCGCTATCGAAGCCATCCTGTTTCATTATCAGGCAGGGGCCGAGCGGAATTCCCGCGATGCGCCGCCCCGCCCGAGCCGGGCTCCCCCGGCCCCCGGGCCGGTCTGTCCCGGCCCGCGAAGCGGTCACCGTCAGCCCTTCCGGCCTGGCCAGCAACCCGGTCATCCTCCCCCGGCGGACGTCCACCTGCCAGTGTGCACCGGCCAGCTGAAAGTTAGCTGAGTGCACCCTGAAAGCAGGGTGAGCCCCGGCCGGCTGGCGGCTGATGACTCTCCGCCCGGGGTCTGCGGAAACTCAGCCCGGGATGAGGCCATCCTCCGAGAGCAGGCCACGCACGTCGTCCATGCTGGCGTCGGAGTACGGCAGGATCACGTCCGACGCTTCCAACGAATCCGCCGGCACCGGGGTTCCCGCCGCGCGGACCCGGGCCAGCATCTCGGCCAGGACCGGCCGGAAGGCGTCCTCGTCACCGGAGTTCACCGCGGCCTCCAGCTTGGCGTCCAGCACGTTCAGCTCGCCGGCCAGGCTGTCGTCCACGGCAAGCTGCCCCTCGCCGAGGATCCGGATGATCATGACCCTTCACCGGCCTGGGGCTGGTCCGCCGCCGCGGACGGCTGGCCGTTCCCGGCCGCTCCCGACGCCGAGCCCTCGATCTCGCGGGGCGCCTCGCCCGTGCTCAGCTCACCCTTGAGGCGGGCCAGCTCGCGGTCCACGTCGTGGCTCGCACCCATCTGGTCCAGCTCACGCTGGATGTCGTCGTTCGGCTGCGCGGTCACGTCGTCCAGGGCACCGGAGGCCATCAGCTCGTCGATGGCACCGGCCCGGGCCTGCATCTGCGCCGTCTTGTCCTGGGCCCGCTGCACCGCCATGCCGACGTCGCCCATCTCCTCGGAGATGCCGGACACGGCCTCGCCGATCCGGGTCTGGGCCTCGGCGGCGGTGTAGGTGGCCTTGATGGTCTCCTTCTGCGTGCGGAAGGCCTCCACCTTGGCCTGCAGCCGCTGCGAGGCCGCGGTCAGCTTCTCCTCGTCCGCCTGCAGGTTCTGGTACTGCGTCTGCAGGTCGCTGATCTGGGTCGCCAGCGCGGACTTGCGGGTCAGCGCCTCACGGGCCAGGTCCTCCCGCCCAGCACCCAGCGCCGACCGGGCCTGGCCGTCCAGCTTGTTCTGCTGCTGCTGCAAGGTGTTCATCTGGAGCTCGACCCGCTTGCGCGATGTGGCCACATCGGCGACACCCCGGCGGACCTGCGTCAGCATCTCCAGCTGGCGCTGGTAGGAGTAGTCCAGGGTCTCGCGCGGATCTTCCAGCCGGTCCAGCTGCTTATTAGCCTTGGCCTTGAAGATCAGTGATACCCGCTTCACCACGCTCATCGGCGCGACCATCCCCTCATCGTTTAGCGCTTCCGCCAGCCACCTGCCGCGCACTGGCCGGCACCCCCCGTGCTGTGGCCGCCGCGCCCGCAGGCTGGTGGCACACAGCCTACGCGGTCGAGCACGGCGCAGCCATCACGGCGGGAAGGCTCGCGCTCTGGTGATCCGCGGCGTTCGTCCCGGTAGGCTGAGTCCGTGTTCAGACGACGTAGCACGGCCACCCAGGACGCCCCGGCTGAGGGCACCCCGGGCTCTTCAGCGACCGATGAGGCCGACCGCGCGTCGGTGACGGCGGGCAAGGGCCGGCCGACTCCCAAGCGCAGCGAGGCGGAACGCCGCCGCCGGTACAACGCCCCGGGCGACCGGAAAGAGGCGCTGCGCCAGTCGCGGACCCGGGACCGCTCGGCGCGGGCCCGCAAGACCGAGGCCATGCGGCGCGGCGAGGAATGGGCGCTCCCGGCCAAGGACAAGGGCCCGGTCCGGGCGCTGGCCCGCGACCTGGTGGACTCGAAGCGGCGGCTCAGCGAGTTCTACATGTACGGCCTGATCGTGCTGCTGTTCCTGCTGTTCCTGCACAACCGGGTGATGCAGACGCTGCTGCCGCTGCTCCTGATCGTGATGGTGCTGATCATGGTCGTGGAGGGGTACCTGGTGGGCCGCCGGATCACCGCCCTGGCCAGCGAGCGCTTCCCCGGGGAGAGCACCCGGGGGATCAAGATGTACGCGGCCATGCGCGCGCTGCAGATCCGCCAGCTCCGCTTCCCCAAGCCCCGGGTGAAGCCGGGCGCCACGGTCTGAGCGCACCCCCGGATCCCGGTCTGAGCGCAGCCTGGATCCACGGTGAGGGCGGGTGCGCGGCGGGTGAGCGCGTTGCCTTAGTGTCGTGCGTCATGGAACATCGTCACCTGGGCCGCAGCGGCCTCAAAGTCAGTGAGATCGCCTACGGGAACTGGATTACGCACGGCTCCCAGGTCGAGGAGGACGCGGCCCGCGCGTGCGTCGCGGCGGCCCTGGACGAGGGCATCACCACGTTCGACACCGCCGACGTCTACGCCGGGACCCGGGCCGAGGAAGTCCTCGGCCGCGCGCTGCACGGGGTCCGCCGGGAATCCGTCGAGATCGCCACCAAGGTCTTCTGGCCGACCGGGGCCGGGCCCAACGACCGCGGCCTGTCCCGCAAGCACATCATCGAGTCGGTGCACGGCTCGCTGCGCCGGCTGCAGACCGACTACCTGGACCTCTACCAGGCCCACCGCTACGACCACGAGACTCCGCTGGCGGAAACCCTGCGGGCCTTCGAGGATCTGGTCCGCCAGGGCAAGGTGCTGTACGTGGGGGTCTCCGAGTGGCGCGCCGAGGAGATCGCCGCCGCGCTGCGGATCGCCGGCGAGATGGGCTTCGACCGGATCGTCTCCAACCAGCCGCAGTACAACATGATCTGGCGGGTCATCGAGTCCGAGGTGGTTCCGCTGTGCGAGAAGGAGGGGATCGGCCAGATCGTCTTCTCCCCCATCGCCCAGGGCGTGCTGACCGGCAAGTACCGGCCGGGCGAGCCCGTGCCGGCGCAGTCGCGGGCGTCCGACCCCAGCGGGTCCGGGTTCATCAAGCGCTTCCTGGACGACGACCTGCTCGGCCGGGTGGCCGCCCTGGCCCCGGTGGCCGAGGAGGCCGGGCTGTCCATGGCCCAGCTGGCGGTGGCCTGGGTGCTGCAGAACCCCGGCGTGTCGGCGGCGATCATCGGCGCGACGCGGCCGGAGCAGGTCCGGGAGAACGTCAAGGCCGCCGGGATCCGGCTCGACCCGGAGGTGCTGCGGCGCATCGACGATGTGCTGGGCGACTCGGTCCGGCGCGACGCGGCGCTCACCCAGAGCCCCGAGCACCGCCCGTAACGCGCCGAGTAATCCAGGGGTAGCGGACGCGGCCGCTGAACGGACGGAAGGTGGGGGTTGGCGGTGCCTGCCTCGCGAGCCACAGCTTATTGCCGGCGAGGCGGGGCGCGCCGGAGGCGTGTTCCCGCCGAGCCGCGATGGCGGGGGGCCCAGGGGGGTCGTCCCCCCGGACAGATTGGCTTACTCCTCCCGGAGGCTCATCGGGCCGTACTCGACCCGGGTCTCCTCGAGCAGGGTGACCTGGTCCACGCCGCTGGCCAGCAGCTCCCGCCAGTTCTCGCCGAGCCAGCTCTCGGCGTCGCCCTGGCTGGCGAACGTTTCCCTCGGCACGCCCCGTGACGGCACCAGGGTCCCGTCCGCCGTCTCGAACTGCCAGGTCCAGGCCATGTCCTCGCCGCCTCCTCGGTATGCGGTAAGCGACAGTAGCCCACCCGGCGCGGCCGCCGCGCATCCCCCCGCACGGCCGGGCCGGGCCGGTCACGGTGACCATGCGGAACGTGACTATCAGCCACGCATTGCCCGGGAAGCACGATGTGTGGTGTCCTATCCGGTACGGGCGATGGGTCGCATATGGATCCACCCTGCGGAACGGCAGCAGACGCGGCCGGGAAACTGTTAAGTTCTATGGGCAGCCCTGAGCCGGGCGCCGCGGCACGTGTCCCCCTGGCTCAGCCCCGGGAGCAAGGTGGTGACGACATGGCGCGCGTTGTCGTCGTTGGTGACCTCATGACGGACACGGTCGCCCATGCGGCCCTTCCGCTGGCGAAGGGCAGTGATACGCCGGCCACCGTCAGCATGCACGGCGGCGGATCGGGCGCGAACATCGCGGCCTGGCTGGCCGCGGACGGCGGCGAGGTCGCCTTCGTCGGCCGCCGCGGCGCTGACATCGCCGGCCGCAACCGGGACATGGAACTGATGGGCTACGGCGTGGACGCCCGGCTGGTCATGGACCCGGACCGGCCCACCGGGACCTGCGTGGTCATGGTCACCCACAAGGGCGACCACACGATGATGTCGGACCCGGGCGCGAACGCCGCGCTGCACCCCGACGACCTGCCCAAGGACCTGTTCGCGCCGGGCGCCCACCTGCACATGTCGGGCTACACGCTGCTGAACGAGGGGTCCCGCGGCGCCGCCCTGGCGGCGTTCGCCCACGCGGGCCGGGCCGGCATGACGATCTCGGTGGACGGCGCGTCGTCCGCGCCGCTGGAGCGGGTCGGCGCCGAGCCGTTCCTGGAGATGACCAACGGGGTGACCCTGCTCATCGTCAACGCGGACCAGGCCACGGTGCTCACCGGCCGGGAAGACCCGGAGTCCGCCGCGCACGTGCTGACCGCCTGGTACCCGGAAGTCGTGGTGAAGCTCGGCGCCGACGGGGCGCTCTACGCCAACGGCCGCCCCGACCCGGTGCGCTCCCTGGCGCTGCCGGTCGAGACGTTCGTGGACGGCACCGGGGCCGGGGACGCCTTCTGCGCCGGCTTCCTGCCCGCCTGGCTGGACAAGAAGCCACCGCTGGAGGCGCTGGGCAGCGGCTGCCGCCTGGCCGCGAACGCCCTCGGCATGGTCGGTGCCCGGCCCGCTCTCTGACCGGGTCCCGCGCCCTGATCACGGCCCGGGAGCCGGGCCGGGGCCGCGGGCCGCGTTCCTGGACCGCCTTTTCTCCCTGGACGGCCGGGTCGCCCTGGTCACCGGGGGCAGTTCCGGCATCGGCCACGCGATGGCCCGCGCTCTCGCCCTGGCCGGGGCCCGGGTCGTGCTGCTGGCCCGCGGGGAAGAAGGCCTCGGCCGGGCGGCCGCGGCCATCCGGTCCGCCGGCGGGACCGCCGCCTGGGTCCGGGCCGATCTCGCCGATCCGGCCGCGGCCCAGCGGGCGGCCGAGGAGTCCGTGGCGGCGTACGGGGAACCGGACATCCTGGTCAACGCGGCGGGCGCGAACCCGCGGCCGCCTCTCGGCGAGCAGACCATGGAGCAGTGGGCCGAGGTGATGGCGGTGAACCTGACCGCCCCGTTCGTGCTCGGCCAGCGCTTCGGGCCCGCGATGGCCCGGCGCGGCTGGGGCCGGATCATCAACGTGGCGTCCCAGCAGGCGGTCCGGGCGTTCGGCAACAGCGGCGGGTACGGGGCGTCGAAAGCGGGACTGGCCGGGCTCACCCGGTCCCAGTCCGAGGCCTGGGCCTCCCGCGGCGTGTGCTGCAACTCGATCACGCCCGGGTTCGTCGCCACCCCGCTCACCGCGGCGGTGGCCAGCGACCCGGTACGCTCCGCGGCCCTGGCCGCCCGCACCATGATCGGCCGCAACGGCGAGCCGGCCGACTTCGAGGGCGTGGCCGTGTTCCTGGCCAGCCGGGCCAGCGACTACGTGACCGGCCAGCTCATCTTCGTGGACGGCGGCTTCTCCGTCACCTAGCGCGCTTCAGGCCGCCGCGGGAGCCGGAAGCCCCAGTTCAGCATCCGCGCGGCATCCTGCGCGCCTGCCGCCGGGCCGGTGGCGGGGCTGTGCAGCACGACCCCGATCAGCGACCCGGCCGTTCCTGACCGCCTCGAACAGCAGGCAGTGGCCCGCATCGTCGGTGTAGCCGTCCTTGATCCCGACGGCCCCCCGGTACGAGCCGATCAGCGTCGTCAGTGTTGTCCCACCAGTAGCCGTGATGACCGGGCCCCTTCGCCAGGTGATAGAAGGACCGGTCCACGATGGACCGGAAGGCCGGGTACCGCATGGCCGCGAGGCCGAGCCTGAGCAGGTCGGATGGCGTGGAGTAGGTCGAGGTCTCGGTGGGATAGGGCAGGCCGTCTGGTGAGGCGAAATGAGTGTGCGTCATGCCCAGCTGAGCCGCGGTCGCGTTCATCCGCGCGAGGAAGGCATCCATGCCGGGCCCGTAGGCGTTCGCGAGGGTATAAGCCGCATCCGCACCTGAGGGCAGCAGCAGGGCCTCCAGCAGCTCCCGCGCCGTGAGCACGTCCCGCGGGCGCAGCGCCGCGGTCTCGCCCCCGTACTTCCAGGCGTAGCTGACCGCGGCCTTCGGCACCCGGATCTCCCGGCCCAGGTCGCCGCCCTTGAGCACCAGCAGGGCCGTCATCACCTTGGTCACGCTGGCCATCGGCCGCTGCGTGTCCACGTCGCGGCCCCACAGCACCTGGCCGGTGGCCGCGTCGGCCAGCACCGCGCCCCTGGCCTTGATCCCGCTGGGCGCGCCGGTCACCTTGATCGCCGGGCGGGCGGAGGGTGGCCGGGCGGGCGGACGGGCTGGCCGACGGGTGCGGCGGGGAAGGCGGGGCCGGGACCCGGGTCCGGGCCGCGGCCGTCCCCGCTGTCGCGGCAGGCAGGGGCGGGGCCTGGGCCGCGACCGTGGGCGCGCACGCCGCGACGCCACCGAGCATGGCCGCGCCCGCGGCCAGCCCCGCGATCCGTCCCCTCAGGCGCATGACAGTTAGTGTTCCCCGCTTGCCCGCAGATCCGCGCGCTGAGCCCCAGCAGGATGCCGGGCTGGCCGCCGCCGATCACCACGAAAAGACCGTTAGGGGATGTTATCCGGATTATCCGCGGGAGAGCGGGCTGCGCGGTCACGCGGAGAGCCGCCGCGGAGAGCGGGCGCGCCGGCCGCCCGTGCGGACGATCATGGAGTGCGCGCCACGCCAGCGTCCTTGGGCATGTCTGTCGCCGCCAGGCGGCACAATGGCGGACATGGCACGACGCACCGCGACACCACCGCCCCCCGAGGACTTCGAGGAAAACATCGTCGATATCGATGTTGCCGAGGAGATGCGGGGCAGCTATCTCGAGTACGCCTACTCCGTCATCTACCAGCGGGCGCTGCCCGATGCCCGGGACGGGCTGAAGCCGGTCCAGCGCCGGATCCTGTACCAGATGAACGAGATGGGGCTGCGGCCCGACCGCGGGCACGTCAAGTGCGCCCGGGTGGTCGGCGAGGTCATGGGCCGGCTGCACCCGCACGGCGACAGCGCGATCTACGACGCGCTGGTCCGGATGGCCCAGCCGTGGGCGATGCGGCTGCCGCTGATCGACGGGCACGGCAACTTCGGCTCGCCCGGCGGGGACGACGCCGCGGCCGCGATGCGCTACACCGAGGCCCGGCTGACCGCGGCGGCCATGGAGATGGTGGCCTCGATCGACGAGGACACCGTCGAGTTCCAGCCCAACTACGACGGCACCGAGACCCAGCCGGAGGTGCTGCCCGCCGGCCTGCCGAACCTGCTGGTGAACGGCACCGCGGGGATCGCGGTGGGCATGGCCACCAACATGGCCCCGCACAACCTCGGCGAGGTGATCGCCGCGGCCCGGCACCTGATCGCCGACCCCGAGGCCAGCCTGGACGAGCTGATGCGCTTCGTGCCCGGCCCGGACCTGCCGACCGGCGGCAAGATCGTCGGCCTGGACGGGATCAGGGAGGCGTACGAGACCGGGCGCGGGATCTTCCGCACCCGGGCCACCGCGCGGGTCGAGAAGATCACGCCGCGCAAGGACGGCATCGTGGTCACCGAGCTGCCCTACGGCGTGGGCCCGGAGAAGGTGATCTCCCGGATCAAGGACCTGGTGCAGGCCAAGAAGCTGGCCGGGATCTCCGACCTGAAGGACCTGACCGACCGGCACCGCGGGCTGCACCTGGTCATCGAGGTCCGGGGCGGGTTCCACGCCGAGGCCATCCTCGACGAGCTGTACCGGCTCACGCCGATGGAAGAGACGTTCGGCATCAACAACGTCGCGCTGGTGGACGGGCAGCCCCGGGTCCTCGGCCTGCGCGAGATGCTGAGCATCTACGTCGACCACCGGATCGACGTGGTCCGGCGGCGCAGCGAGTTCCGCCGCCGCAAGCGCGCGGACCGGCTGCACCTGGTCGACGGGCTGCTCATCGCGCTGCTCAACATCGACGAGGTCATCCAGGTCATCCGGGCCAGCGACGACTCCGCCCAGGCCAGGGAACGGCTCATGTCGGTCTTCGACCTGTCGGAGATCCAGGCGCACTACATCCTGGACACGCCGTTGCGGCGGCTGACCCGTTACGACCGGCTGGAGCTGGAGCGCGAGCGGGAGACCCTGCAGCGGGAGATCGACGAGCTGACCGCGATCCTGGAGTCGGAGACGAAGCTCCGCGAGCTGGTCTCCGCCGAGCTGGGCGAGGTCGCCGGGCGGTTCGCCAGCCCGCGGCGCACCGTGCTGCTGGAAGGCAGCGGCCAGGCCCGCACGGCGGCGGTCCCGCTCGAGGTGGCCGACGACCCGTGCCTGGTGCTGCTGTCGTCCGCCGGGCTCATCGCCCGGATCGCGACCCAGCCCGCAGGCGGCCCGGCCGAGGGCACCCTCGACGCGGCCGCGGCCGACGGCGCCGCGCCTGCGCCGCGGGCCGCCGGGCCGCGCGCGGCGCACGACGCGATCACCGCCACCGTGGCGGCCACCGCGCGCGGGACCACGGCCGTGGTCACCTCGCTGGGCCGGCTGATCCGGGTCGGCGTGCTGGAGATCCCCGCCCTGCCGCCCGGCGCCCACTCCCCCGCGCTGGCCGGCGGCGCACCGGTCGCCGAGTTCGTCTCGCTCGAGGCGGGCGAGACCGTGGTGGGGCTGGCCGCGCCGGACGGGTCACCCGGCGGCCTGGCCCTCGGCACCGCGGGCGGCGTGGTCAAGCGGGTCGCCCCGGACTACCCGGCCAGCGCCACCGAGTTCGAGGTCATCTCGCTGAAGGACGGCGACCGGGTGGTCGGCGCGGTCCAGCTGGACGGCGAGGACGCGGACCTGGTCTTCATCACGACCGACGCCCAGCTGCTGCGGTTCCGCGCGGCCGCGGTCCGCCCGCAGGGCCGGGCGGCCGGCGGGATGGCCGGGATCCGGCTGTCGGCCGGGGCGTCGGTGATCTGGTTCGGCGTGGTGCCGGATACCGCGGCCGCCCCCGGGACCGGCGCGGACGGGGAGGCGGTGGTGGTGACCGTGGCCGGGAGCAGCCACGCGCTGCCCGGGACGGCCGCCGCCACGGTCAAGGTGACCCCGTACCAGGAGTACCCGGCCAAGGGGCGGGCCACCGGCGGCGTGCGCTGCCACCGGTTCCTCAAGGGCGAGGACACCCTGGTGCTCGCCTGGGCCGGGCCGGGTCCGGCCCGGGCCGCGACCGAGGCGGGCGTCCCGGTCTACCTGCCCGACGCGGACGGCCGCCGGGACGGCTCCGGGGAGCGCATCCGGCAGGGGCTGGCCGCCCTGGGCGGGACCGCCCCGCCCCGCTAGGAGCACGGCCCCGCTAGGAGCAGGGGGCCGTCAGGAGGCGGGCGGGCCGGACCGGGCGACCGGGCGGCCCGCCGCGGCGGCCAGCGCGGTGAGCAGGTGGCGCGGGCCGGCGTAGGGCGGATCGCCGAACTGCCACCAGCGGGCGATCTGCAGGCCGCGGGCCCCGGGGTCGAACACCTCGCCGCTGAAGCACCCGGCGCGGGCCAGCGCGGCCAGGTCCTCGTCGTCCCCGGTTAACGTGACCGCGAACGCCGCGGCGTCCAGCAGGGCCGCCGCGCACCTCGCGGCACGGACCGGGTCAGCGCCGGCGCGGGCGAGCCGCCACGCGGCCTGGGCGCGGAGGAACTCCGCCATCAGAATCTGTCTTGTCACTCTAAGTATCGTACTCTTTACGAAGCGTAATGACAGTGATCGCGGGCGCCGGGGTGCCCGGGTGTCAGGCGTCGATGCGGGACAGGTCAAGCTCGGCGGCGCCGCCCACGATGAATTCCCGGCGGGGTCCCACCTCGCTGCCCATCAGCAGGTCGAAAATCCCGCCCGCGGCGGCCGCGTCCTCGATCCGGATCCGCCGCAGCGTGCGGTGCCGCGGGTCCATGGTGGTCTCGGCCAGCTGCCCGGCGTCCATCTCGCCCAGGCCCTTGTACCGCTGGATGGGCTCCTTCCAGCGCTGGCCCCGCTTCTCCATCTCGAGCAGCCGGCGGTGCAGCTCGCTGTCGGAGTAGGTGTAGTTGTACTTCTGCTGTCCCTTGCGCGGGTTGGACAGCTCGATCCGGTGCAGCGGCGGCACCGCGGCGAAGACCCGCCCCGCGTCCAGCATCGGCCGCAGGTACTTGTGGAACAGGGTGAGCAGCAGGGTGCGGATGTGCGCCCCGTCCACGTCGGCGTCCGACATGAAGATGACCCGCTGGTAGCGGGCCGCGTCCAGGTCGAAGGAGGCGCCCGAGCCGGCCCCGAGGACCTGGATGATGGCCGCGCACTCGGCGTTCTTGAGCATGTCGGCGAGGGACGCCTTCTGCACGTTGAGGATCTTGCCCCGGATCGGCAGCAGGGCCTGGAACTCGGAGTTGCGGGCCAGCTTCGCGGTGCCCAGCGCCGAGTCACCCTCGACGATGAACAGCTCGCTGCGATCGTCGGCGCTGCGGCAGTCCACCAGCTTGGCGGGCAGCGCCGAGGTAGCCAGCGCGGACTTGCGGCGCTGGTTGTCCCGGTGCTCGCGGGCGGCGATCCGGGCCTTGGTGGCCGCGGCCACCTTCTCCAGCACCGCCCGGGCCTGCTGCTTGCCTGACCGGCTCCGGGCCTCGAACACCCCCGTCAGCTCACTCGACACCACGTCGGCCACGATCCGGGACGCGGCCGGGGTGCCGAGCACCTCCTTGGTCTGGCCCTCGAACTGCGGCTCGGGCAGCCGGACCCCGATCACCGCGGTGAGCCCCTCCAGGACGTCTTCCGCCTTGGCCGGCTCGTCGCCGTTCTTCAGCAGCCGCGCCGCGCGCAGCTGCGCGTTCAGCGTCTTGGTCAGGGCCCGCTCGAACCCGGTCACGTGCGTGCCGCCCTTGGGGGTGGCGATGACGTTGACGAACGACCGGGTCACGGTGTCGTACCCGGTGCTCCACTGCAGGGCCACGTCGACCTGCAGTTCCCGGTCGACGTCCGTGGGCGTCATATGACCCTGCTCGTCGAGCACCGGCACCGTCTCGCTGAACTGGCCCGCGCCGGTCAGCCGCAGCACGTCGGTCAGCGCCTGGCCCGGTGACAGGTACTCGCAGAACTCGCTGATTCCGCCGTCGAACCGGAATTCAGCTTCTTTTTCCGCAACGGGACCTGATCTGGGCTCGTCCCCCGAGCTCCCGGCCTCGTCCCCGTCGGGACTCTCCGACCGCTGGCCCTTTCCCGGCCGATCGTCGCGGACCCGGATCGCCAGGCCGGGGACGAGGTACGCGGTCTGCCGGGCCCGGTCCACGAGCGCCCCGAAGTCCCAGTCCGCGTCCTTCGTGAACACCTGCCGGTCGGGCCAGAACCGGATCCTGGTCCCGGTCACCTTCCGGGCCACCTTGCGGGTCTTGCGCAGCCCCGCCCCGCGGCTGAACGCGCCCTGCGGGCCCTCGGCCGCGAACTCGCCGGGCACGCCGCGGCGGAAGGAGGCGGCCCACTCGTGGCCCTCCCGGTCCACCTCCACGTCCAGCCGGGCTGACAGCGCGTTGACCACGGAGGCGCCGACGCCGTGCAGGCCGCCCGAGGCGGTGTACGAACCGCCGCCGAACTTGCCCCCGGCGTGCAGCCTGGTCATCACCAGCTCGACGCCGGTCAGCCCGGACTTGGGCTCCACGTCCACCGGGATACCCCGGCCGTCGTCCCGGATCTCCGCCGACATGTCCGGGTGCAGCACGACATCGATGGAGCTGCAGTGCCCGCCCAGCGCCTCGTCCACCGAGTTGTCGAAGATCTCCCACAGGCAGTGCATCAGGCCACGCTCGTCTGTGGAGCCGATGTACATCCCGGGGCGCTTGCGGACCGCCTCGAGCCCTTCGAGCACGGACAGGTGACGGGCGGTGTAGCTGTCGCCGGCGGGGACGGACGTCAGCGGGGCCGCGGCCCGGCCCGGGCGGCCAGCTCCCGGGCGGCCAGCTGGTGTGCGGCCAGCTGCTGTGCGGCCGGCTGCGGCGCGGCCACCTCGTGAGCCGCGTTCAACTGGGCCCTTGTCAACGGGGCCGTCGGAGTCGGCGCGGACGGCGGTCACGTGGTCTCCTCGGTCGGGGGGCCGGGCGGCTCGGTCGGTCCCGGGCGGCGCGAATCGGGCGGACTTCGGCAGACTAGCCCCCCGGTCTGACTACCCGGGGAAGCCACGCCGCGGACATACCCGCCTACCTGGGACAACGTGCCCCCGATACAGTGGAACGGCGAGGACAACTGCCATCCTCCCACGGAGGGCGTTCGCTTTGGGCGTACGCCGCATCCACACGGGAAGGCACTGGCCTGGCAGAGTGTTGCATAGCACGTAGGGCAGAGCCCGCCGGCAGAGTGACCGGTGGCACGACGCGAGGGAGGCGACATGACCGGAGCTCTCGCACCAAGCAGGCCGCTGAACGCGACGGACCTGTGCGACCGGTGTGGTGCCCAGGCATACGTACGCGTTGTGCTCCCTGATTCTGGGGAGTTGCTGTTCTGCGCCCATCACAGCCGGCAGCATCTTGAGGCGCTCGCGAAGCTGGGAGCCGAGATTCAGGACGAGACCGAGCGGCTGTCACCGGGAGGCGGGACACGGCGCGAAGGGTAGTCAGGGTCGCGACCCGCGGGCCTAGTCCTCGCCCACGGGCCGCTTCGACCGCCCCAGCCTGACGTCGGCGCCGGCAATGAGGCCGGGCCACGTCCAGGCGGACGCCGGGTGATTCCGCTGATCGCCCGCTAACGTCTTAAACGGCTGGCCCCGACCAGGATCTCCTGGTCGGGGCCAGCCGTTTTGTTCTGCGCGGAGTCCCCGGGTACCGGGGGGCTGCCGCCCTAGTCGAGGTAGTCGCGCAGCACCTGGGACCGGGACGGGTGGCGCAGCTTGGACATGGTCTTCGACTCGATCTGCCGGATGCGCTCGCGCGTCACGCCGTAGACCTTGCCGATCTCGTCCAGGGTCTTGGGCTGGCCGTCGGTCAGGCCGAACCGCATGGAGACCACCCCGGCCTCCCGCTCGGACAGGGTGTCGAGCACCGAGTGCAGCTGCTCCTGGAGCAGGGTGAAGCTGACCGCCTCACCGGGCTGGATCGCCTCGGAGTCCTCGATCAGGTCGCCGAACTCGCTGTCGCCGTCCTCACCAAGCGGGGTGTGCAGCGAGATCGGCTCCCGGCCGTACTTCTGCACCTCGATGACCTTCTCAGGGGTCATGTCCAGCTCGGCGGCCAGCTCCTCCGGAGTCGGCTCGCGGCCGAGGTCCTGCAGCATCTGCCGCTGGACCCGGGCCAGCTTGTTGATGACCTCGACCATGTGCACCGGGATGCGGATGGTGCGGGCCTGGTCGGCCATGGCCCGGGTGATGGCCTGGCGGATCCACCAGGTGGCGTACGTGGAGAACTTGTAGCCCTTGGTGTAGTCGAACTTCTCGACCGCGCGGATCAGCCCCAGGTTGCCTTCCTGGATCAGGTCCAGGAAGAGCATGCCGCGGCCGGTGTACCGCTTGGCCAGCGAGACGACCAGGCGCAGGTTGGCCTCGAGGAGGTGATTCTTGGCCCGGCGGCCGTCCTCGGCGATCCACTCCATGTCCAGCCGCGCGGCGGCCTCCCCGCCGTCCATGCCCTCGGCGAGCTTCTCCTCGGCGAACAGGCCGGCCTCGATGCGCTTGGCCAGTTCGACTTCCTGCTCGGCGTTGAGCAGCGGCACCTTGCCGATCTGCTTCAGGTAGTCCTTGACCGGGTCCGCGGTCGCGCCCGCCGACGCCACCTGGGCGGCCGGCAGGTCATCGTCATCGTCCCCGTAGACGAACGCCTCTTCCTCGGGGCCGGCCGGCTTGGCGGCCGTGTCGGCCACTACCGCGGCCGGCGCGCTGGTGCCGTTGCCCGCCACGGCGGCCGCTGGGCCGGCGGCGGCCGGGCCGTTACCGGCGGCCGAGTCGTCGAGTTCGTCGTCGTCGGCCGATTCCTCGTCGGATCCGTCCTCAGCCACGTCGACCTCGACCTCAACCTCGAGGTCTACTTCCAGGTCTTCGAGCTCGGCGGTGTCGATGGCGCCCTCAGCCAGATCGACATCACCGGGATCCACGTCAGCGTCTAGTTCCGCGACGTCCGTCAGGTCTGTCACCTCCGCCAGGCCAACCGCATCGTTACCCGTCGCGGCCAGGTCCGGATCCTCACTCACTATGCCTGAACCCCCCTGGCCGCCCGGTGCCGAGCCGTTGCCGGACCGGCCTGCGGCCTTCCGTGCCCCGTCTCGCCCACCAGAGTTCTTCTTACGCCGCCGGGACCTGGCGGCGTCGTCGTGCTCCGGCGATGCCGGAGCCTCCTGTGCCCGATTCTCCTGGGCCGGGGCCGTCCCGTTCGTCTCCACGAGCGTGACCGGCCGGTCCGCCCGCGAGCTGGCGGGATCCGCAGATCCAGGACGCCGGGAAGCCTGCACCCGTCCGCCCTGGCCTTCCGGCCCTGGCTGCCTCCGCGCTGCCGAGCGTGCCGCGCTTCCCACCGCGGTCACCCCTTCCTTCGCTGGACGGCGGCCTGCCGAGCCGCGAACGACACCTGACTGCACGAACTGGCAGGCGACACAGACACCTCTCCTGCGTTCATGAGCGGGAAAATGGACCCTACCTCGTGCAACCCGCTGCTGGAACCGAGCCGGAAGCCAGATCCGGGCCGCTTGAACCCACGTCCCCGGCAGCACCGGCTCCCAACCACAACCTTAGGCGGAGTCTGCGGGTGGCTCGAACCGCTGCCGCGGCGGGCGGTGCGGCACAGATCCCGCTTATCGGGCGCTCGCCCAGGTCAGCCCGGCTCTCTGTCATGCTTTACCCCTCCGTGCCGCGGGAATGACACCTCCCGGCGGGCGCTGCGGCGCTGGGCCGTCCCGCCGGGGCACATGCAGCACGAGGACGGTGACGTCGTCGTCCTGCTCGTAGCCCGTGAGCATCCGGTCAACCAGGTACTCCAGCAGCCTGGCCGGGTCCTCCACCATGCCCGGCCGGGCCTGGGCCGCCACGGACACCAGCTCGTCCAGGCCTGAGTCCAGGCCACGCCGGCGGTTCTCCACCAGCCCGTCGGAGTAGAGCACCGCGGTGGTCCCGGGCGGCAGCCGGAACACGTACTGCTGCCGGGGGCAGGCCCAGCCCAGCGGCGTGCCCGCCTCGGTGGTGTCCAGGCGCGGCGGGGCGTCCCGGGACAGCAGCAGCGGCGGCAGGTGCCCGGCGTTGCCGGCCAGGCCCTCCCCGGTGACCGGGTCCACGACCAGGTACGCCACGGTCGTCACCTGCTCGTCCAGCTCGGTCGCGGTGAACAGCCGGTCCAGGCCGGCCAGCACGGCCGCGGGCCGAGGGTCGGTCAGGGCCAGGGCGCGCAGCGCGTTCCGGACCCGGCCCATCCCGGCCGCCGCGGTCAGCCCCTTGCCCATCACGTCCCCGGCGGCGACCGCCAGCCGGCCGTCGGGCAGCCGGAACGCGTCGTACCAGTCGCCGCCGATCTCCATGTTCCGGGTGACCGGCAGGTAGCGGGCCTCCAGGATGATGCCGGGGACGCTGGGCAGGCGGTCCGGCAGCAGGCTGCGCTGCAGCGTCTCCGCCGTGGTGTGCTCGCGCTCGAAGAGCGAGGCCCGCTCCAGGGCCAGCGCGCACTGCCCGGCCAGGGCCTCCAGGAAGACCCGCTCCTCCTCGGTGATCTGCCGCGGCTTGGTGAACGAGAACCGCAGCGCCCCGAGCGGCGCGCCCGCCGCGAGCAGCGGAAGCCCGACCCAGGCTCGCTCGTCGCTGTGCGCCAGGAACACATCGACGTCGGTGTCGCTGTCGAAGTGGCGCCGCAGTGATTCGGGGTTCTCCGCCAGCACCGGCCGCCGGGACGTGATGGCCAGGGTCATCACGCTCGGCGCGTCCAGCGGCATGTCGCCGGACGGGGCGCCGGGGACATCCGGGAGCCCGAGCGGGTTGATCGTGTGCAGCTGCAGCCGCTCCCGGTCCAGCAGGGCCACCGCCGACCGCTCGGCGCCGATCGCCGACCGCCCGACCTCAGTGATCACCTCGACGACCTGCAGCACGGTCAGGGCCTCGGCCAGCATGGACGTCGCCTGCTGCAGCCGGGCGGTGCGCAGCGCGGCCGCGGACAGCTGCTCGGTCAGCCGGCCGCGCATCTCCTCGGCCTCGCGCTGCCCGGTGACGTCGGTGCTGGCCCCCACCCATTCGATGATCTTCCCGTCCCGCTCAATCGGGACGGCGCGCACGTCGTAATGCCGGTAAGACCCGGTCTTGGTCCGCACCCGGTAACGGCTGTCGAATACCTTCCCGGCGTGGACGCATTCCCGCCATTCCCGCTCCACCCGTTCACGGTCCTCCGGGTGAATCGCGTCCAGCCAGCCATGGCCCAGGTACTCCTCCAGGCTCTGGCCCGTTATCCAGCGCCACTCGGGCGAATCCTCGGCAATCTGGCCGGTGGGCGTGGTGACCCAGACGACCTGGGCGCCGGCCTGCACCAGCGAGCGGTACCGCTCCTCGCTGCGCCGGACCGCCTCCGCCGAGTTCGCCCGGTCGGTGACGTCCACCGCGATCAGCGCCACGCCGGCGATGTTCCCGTCCGGGTCGTGGGAGGGGAACCAGGAGAACGCCCACTGCCGGTCCTCATCCGCGCCCGGCGCGGCGTCCGGCCGGGCCGGCGGCGGCGTGCCGGGCGACTCGGGCGCACCCGATTCCGCCTCGCTGACCGGCTGGTTGGTCTCGAACAGCGGCTGCCCGTCGGCCAGCACGTGGCGCACGGCCGACTCGACCCGGGATGCGAGCGTGCCCGGCCACACCTGCGAGGGCAGCAGGCCCAGGTGCGCTTCCAGGTCCAGCCCGTCGAGCCGGGCCAGGGTCTGGTTGATCCGCCGGACGCGGAGATCGGGCCCGAAGAAGGCGAAGCCGATGGGAGCCTCGCGCAGCAGGGTGGCGAGCAGGGCCGAGTCAGAGACGTCAAGCCCGGAGACCCGCGGCTGGGGCACGGAAGTGTCGGTGCTCATCGCCGCACTCCTGTCCCGCTGCGCTCAAGTCCCGCCGCTTGGGCCATGCAACGGCTCCTTCCCGCTCACTGCGGACACCAGCAGGCTAGCGGCAATGCCGCCACCGGTGAACGCACAAGCACGGCGGCAGCCAGATGGGGACGGCCCCGTTCCGTTCCGAACACCCACAGTGGCCACGCAGGCGAGCTTCCCACATCCTAGGCGATATCGTGCCGCGACGAGGGCATCATGCCGGCCTCACTCTCCCGGAAAGAAGTGACAGCGTGCCCGCCATGGCCGCCGGGTACCCCGTAACCTGGCTCAGGCTCCCGGGAATTGCATTGATCATGAGATACCTGATGCCCCGAATGTCCGGCACCGGCGGCCCCGGATGCCCGTAATATCTGCCACACGCGGAAACATGGCCACCATCCGGCGCGGACGTGGCCCGGCGCCGCGAGAATCTGGAAAGCTGTCCATGTGAGCCCGCAAAGCCGACGTCGAGAGCCCCCCGGCGGGCCGGGCGACCCAGGCCGAGGGAAGGGGACCCGCTCGGTGCTCCCCAGTGCTTCTAACACCGGTGCCGCCCCACCGAACGCGCTGTTCGCCGAGATGCTGCGGGCTGCCCGTGAGCTGCTGGCGGTCCGCAGCCCGCTGGACGCCGAGCTGATGGTGAGCGAACTGCTCGGCACCTGGTGGGGAGAACGGCCGCCGCGCAGCTCGCACGGCGACGTCGAGGAACTGGTCGGCGAGGGACTGGTCAGCTACGCGGCCCAGCAGCGCAGCCCGGCCGCGCTGGCCCTGCTGTCCGGCATCGCCTGCCTGGGCACGCCGCGGCAGGCCATGCAGGCGGAGACGGCCGCGCTGGCGCTGATGGAGCACGGCGTGGTCCGCCCGCAGTGGGTCGAGCACGTGGGCGCGGTCACGTCGGGTGAGTGCTACGTCAACTCCGACGTGCTCGGGGACCGCGACGAGGTCGTCTGCGTGTACAGCTACGCCGGGGAAGAGCCGCACGCCCTGGTCATGGTGGTGGACTACAACGCGGGCGGGATGCTCCGCGACGGCTGGGTGACGTCCCAGGTCGACCGGCTGCTCGAGCGCTGCCGGGCAGCCAGCGAGGGCGACGGCGGCCACCCCCCGCGGGCGACGTTCAGCCAGGTGGAGGCCCCGCAGGCGCGGCGGCTGCTGGAGACGGCCCTGGCCGTGACCGAAGCCGCGCAGGGGTCGCCGCCGAGCGAGTCGTTCGCGTCGTACCACGCGTTCATCCGGGCCCGGATCCGCACGCTGCCGCCCGCGCGGCCGGGGTACGGGGCGCGCAACGGGCGTCCCGCGGCCGGCCATGGCCCGGCCCCGTGGAGCACGGGGCACGGATCGGGCTGGGGCGCGGCCACCACGCGGCGGCACGCCTGGACCCGGGACCGGCGGGCCATGCTGGTGGCCGGGTTCCTGGCCTCTGATGAGGCCGAGGACCTGTCCGACACCCGGGCGGCCAGCCGCTGCGCGGATCACATCATCGATTACGGCTGTGACCGTGACTTCGGGCGCCCGCTGCGGATGAGCCCGGCGAAGGTGGCCACGTTCCTGCTCGACTGGCTGCCGCGCAAGGTGCTGCTGCTGTCGGCCGAGCAGCACGCGATGCCGCACGTGCTGGCCGCGTGGGTGCGCTGGGCCGGGCGGCGCCAGGGGCTGGCCGCCGAGCTGATCGCCGAGACCCTGGATGCGGTCTTCGACTCGATGGGCACGTTCGCCCAGGTCTACCGGGACCCGACCGCGTTCGGCCTGGATGCCTCGCTGGTGTCCCGGCTGCTCCCGGACGATGACCTGGAAGCCCTCCCCCGCCGGGCGTTCGCCTTCCCGGTGCTGCGCGGCATGTTCGGCGGCATCGACCTGGCCGGGCTGGATCCGGCCGCGGAAGCGGACCGGCGCACCCTGCTGGCCGCCGACCACAACGACGCGAACGGGCGGCCGAGCGGCCCGCTGCACATCGACCGGCACCTCGCGCTGGCCGACCGGCTGTGGCGGGGTGACCCGCCCGAGCTGTGGGAGGCGGCGCAGCGGCTGCTGGACCGGGGCGAGGACCGGCACGCGGTGCTGCACACGCTGATGTACGTCATCCGAGACACCGGCGGCGACCAGGCCAGCCTGATCGCCGCGCTGCGCGACCTGCCGCCGGGCCCGGCGGACTGACCACCCTCACCCCGGCTGCAGGCCGCCCAGCTCACGGAACGCGCCGCGCAGGTCGGCCGCGGACACGGTGGTCAGGTCGGCGGCGCTGGCGTCCTCATCGAGTTCAGCCACCCGCAGGTCCCGCGCCGCGCAGGCCCGCTCGAACAGGCTGCGCGCGAACCGGCCGTTGCCCAGCTCGTCGATCTGCCCGTGCGTGGCGGCGGCGCTGAAGATCTCGCCGAGGACCGGCAGCGCATCCGGCTCGAACGTGTCACCGTGCTGCTCCGCGATCACGCCCGCGATCTTGCACAGCTCGTCGGGTGAATAGCTGGGGAAGCCGATGCGCACGCTGAACCGGGAGGCGAGCCCGGGGTTGCTGCGCAGGAACCGGTCCATGTCGGCCGGATAGCCGGCCAGCACGATGACCAGCCGGTCACGGTCGTCCTCGGCCCGTTTCAGCAGGGTGGCCACGGCCTCCGAGCCGTAGGCGTCACCGCCCGAGTAGCCGGCGTTGTAGAGCGAATAGGCCTCGTCGATGAACAGGACGCCACCCAGCGCGGAGTCGATCAGCTTCCCGGTCTTGATCGCTGTCGAGCCCAGATGCTCCCCGACCAGGTCAGCCCGGTGCGCCTCGATCACCTCGGGACGGACCAGCAGCCCCAGGGCGGTGAAGATGCGGCCCAGGATCCTGGCCACCGTGGTCTTGCCCGTGCCGGGCGGCCCGGTGAAGACGAAGTGCCGGACCGGAGGCTGGCTGGACAGGCCCTGGCGTTCCCGCAGCCGGGCCACCCTCAGCTGGGCCGCGATCTCGTGGACCTGCCGCTTGACCGGCTCCAGCCCGACCAGCTCGTCCAGCTCGGCGAGCGCGCTTTCCAGGGTGGGGGCCTGGCTATAGCCGCGGAACCGGGCGGTCAGCTCGGCTCCGGCCTGCTCCAGGTCGGATGCCTCCAGGGTGACCAGCTCGGCGGAGGACGGTTCCGCGCCGTCGGCCATGATCCGGACGTCCCGGGCCCGCCCCGCCTTCTCCAGCAGGCTGCGCACGAACCGCCCGTTGCCGAGCTCGTCGGCGAGCCTGCGGCGGCCCACGTCCTCCATCATCCGCCCCAGCGCCGGACGCGCCTCGGCGTCGAGGATCTCGCCGCGCTGCTCCAGGTAGAGGTCGGCGAGGGCCAGCAGCTCGGCGGGTGAGTAGGTCGGGAACTTGACCCGGAGCCCGAACCGGGAGTTGAGGCCGGGGTTGCTGGCCAGGAACCCCTCCATCTGCTTCTCGTACCCGGCCAGGATGATGATGAGCTCGGTCCGGTCGTCCTCGGCCCGCTTCAGGAGCGCCTGGATCGCCTCGTGGCCGAACCGGTCGCCCTGCCCTTCGCTGTCGTTGACCAGGCTGTACGCCTCGTCGATGAACAGGACCCCGCCCAGCGCGCTGTTCACCAGCTCGTTCGTCTTGATCGCGGTGGCCCCGAGGTACTCGCCCACCAGGTCCGCCCGCTGTGCTTCCACCACCACCGGGGTGTCGAGCAGGCCGAAGGCGTAGAAGATCTTCGCGACGACGCGGGCCACCGAGGTCTTCCCGGTACCGGGCGGTCCCAGGAAGACAAAGTGCTGCATGGGCTTTTCCGCCCCGTATCCCGCCATCACCCGGCGGCGTGCGGCCTCGACGGACGCGGTGATCTGCCGGATCTGATCCTTGACCGAGGTCAGGCCGATCATGTTGTCGAGCTCGGCCATGGCCTGGGCGACCGTGATTTCCGGCGGCTGCTGGTCGCCGCTAGCCCGGTCGCGGGCCAGCGCGCCGTCGGCCGGGCGTACCGATCCCTCGGCCGTCTGCACCACCCGCGACACGTCGGCGGGCCGGGCCGGGCGGGCGCCCGCCGCGGCCAGGCCGGCCAGCGGGCCGGGCCGCCATCGCGGCGCCGCCGGGCCGGTGCGGTGCGGCCAGCGCGCCGCTGCGGCCCTGCTGGCGGCTGAGCGCCCGGACCTCCTGCTGGGACTTGCCTATCCGCCAGCCGATCACGGCGAGGCCCAGCACCCAGGCGATGGCATAGCTGATGACCAGGCGGCCGGGGGCCAGCCACCAGGCCAGCACGCCGGGGGGCAGCGCCCAGAGCTGCGTCCAGGCCACCGTCCGGCAGGGCACGTAGCGGCGGGACAGCACCCGGAGATGGGAAACGGCCACCGCCGCGCACGGCAGCAGCAGGAGCGGCACGACGCCGGAGCTGAACCGGCCGGCCACCGCCGCGATGGCCAGGATCGCCGCCAGGCCCCACGCCCCGACAAACACCGACGCCACCCACGACCGGTGGCCCCGCCAGACCGCCACGGGACCGTAGACGAGGGCGGCGACCACGAGCAGATCCCAGAACCTGACCCCTAGGGCGGGGGCCAGCACGATGATGATCAACACGGCCAGGACCAGCAGGATCTTGACCGGAAGCGAGGCCGAGCGGACCGCTTGGCGCACCCGCGCCAGCCCTTCCTGGGCCATTCGCCTGCCAGGCAGGGATCCGTCCTCCGGCCGCATCTTGCTCCCTCGTGCCGTTCCTTGTATAGCGCATTACCACGCGCTTACAGCGACACACAACCAGATACCGGCAGAGAATGGCCAGGCCAGATTCTGCCGCGCCGGCGCCAGCCGCACCCCTCCCGGGCCCGCGTTCTGGCCGGGCACCGACCTTGCCAGGGTAATGGCCAGTTCGCGGGCCATGCCTTTACGGCACTCCCCCGGCAGCCAGAAAAAACCGTCTGACCTGGTCTTTCATGAAGTGAGGAAGTTGCTAAGCAGGACATACTGACCGGATGGTTAGGTCCCGGCCGGGCCGCGGAGCGGCTCAGCGGGGCAGGTCCCGGGGGGGCGGTTAGATCCTCTGGATTCCCGGCGGAGCTGCGAAGCGGCGGAGTGGACGGACGCTCCCGCGGGCCTTGCTCCCGGCCCGCGGGACAGGGGGTCAGGCGTCGAGCTGGTCCACGAACGAGTACGGCGGCCACGGGCCGTTCAGGTCCGCCCGGACCCCGGCGCGGGCCCCGGCCAGCGCGTGCGCGGCCGCCACGAACTCGGCGGCCCGGTCACCGCGCAGCAGATAGGCGGCGTTGAGCAGCATGTGCTCCGGGCCCCGGGCGTAGCGCGGGTCCTCGGCCGGCTGGCGGTGCGAGGCGTCGGCGATGTCGGCGAGCACCCAGTCGATGGTGTCCGCGAGCGTGTCTGCCCCGTCGGGCTGGTCCACCGGGCCGTAGACCTGGACGCCCCATTCCACGGTGTCGCGGAAGCGGGCCAGCAGGCCGGCGAACTCACCGCGGCGCCGGGCCAGCAGGGCACGGACCGTGTCGTCGTCGGGGTAGACGGTAGCCAGCCGGAGCGGCAGGACGGGGCCGCCGCCCGCAGCGGCCCGGGCGATGACCTGGTGGTGCGCCCGGCCGACCCGCTCGATGTTGTCCAGGCCGCCCAGCAGGCCGGGCAGGGCGTCCTCGCCGAAGGCCCGGGCCTCGACCGACCCGACGACGGCCGTCAGGCCGGCCTCGGCCACGGCGCGGACCCGCTCCCCGCCGACGCCGGCCAGCCCGGCGAACTGACCCGGGCCGAGATCGTCGGTGATCGCGTACACCCAGACCACCCGCTTCCCGGCCGGGGCAGCCAGCCGGAGCGGCTGCCAGCGGGACCGGGCACAGGTGCCGGTGCCGGACATCGTCTTCACAGCCATCGCACTCCTCCTCGGGTCGCCCCCCCGGGCCGCGTGGCGCAGGGGCCGGGGCGGGATGCGATGCCCAGGCTCCTGAAGGTCGCGGGCTCCAAGCCCATGCGTCTAACGGATTTCCGGCCCGCGAAGTTCACGGCCTTCACTACCGGGCGAGAGACGAGCGCACGCGCACATGTCACGGGTGCCATGCTTTTCCAGCCGGGCACCGAGCCCGTCTCCCGCCGTCCCAAAGCCTGCCTTGACCCGTCTCCCACTGCCCGGGGAACTGGCGGCAAATCATGGATCCGTAATCTGCACCCGGCTGACCGGCGCCCGGGGTTGCGGTTTCCTGGGCTGAAGATCAGCATTTCGGCAACGAGGCGCGGAGGGTGCATGGCGGACACCGAGGGCTACCTGGAGGTCAACGGCGGCCGGGTCTGGTACCGGGCGGTCGGCGAGGGCGGCACGCCGCTGCTGTGCCTGCACGGCGGCCCGGGGTTCACCCACTATTACCTGGAACCGCTCGAGGCGCTCGCCGACCGCCGGCAGGTGATCTTCTACGACCAGCTCGGCTGCGGGCGCTCGGATCGGCCCGCGGATCCGGCGCTGTGGACGGTCACGCGTTTCGTGGAGGAACTCGCCCAGGTCCGGGCCGCGCTCGGGCTCACCCGGCTGCACCTGTTCGGCAGTTCCTGGGGCGGCATGCTGGCCATGCAGTACGTGCTGGACCGCCGTCCCGGGCTGGACAGCCTGATCCTGTGCGGCAGCCCGGCCAGCATGACCCGCTGGGCCCGGGACTGCGCGGAGCTGCTGTCGGCGCAGCCAGCGGAGGTCCGCCGGGTCATCCGGGAGCACGAGGACGCCGGGTTCACCGCCTGCCCCGAGTACCAGGCCGCCATCCTCGGCTTCTACCGGGAGCATGTCTGCCGCCTGAACCCCTGGCCGGCCAGCCTGGAGCGCTCGTTCGCCGAGGCAGGCTACGACGTGTACCACACGATGAACGGGCCCAGCGAGTTCACGGTGACCGGGACGCTGAAGACCTGGGATGTGATGGACCGGCTGGGCGAGATCGGCGTGCCGGCCCTGCTCGTGGGCGGCCGCCACGACGAGTGCACGCCCGGCCACCTGGCGGAGATGCACGCGCGGATCCCCGGGTCCCAGCTCGCCATCATCGAGGACGCTTCCCACCTCTGCTTCACCGAGCAGCCGGCCGTGTTCACCGGCCTGGTCAACACGTTCCTGGACCGCCAGGAAGCCGCCCGGCCCGCAGCGGCAGGCGCCTAGGGCCCGCTCAGCCGGGCCGCAGACCACTTATCCGGAGGGCGGCGTTTATGCGGACGGTGCCGTATTCCCCCGCCGCTGATGCCTGGCGGCCTGGTAAGCGCGGACGGCTTTGCGGGAGCTGCGCCATATGCCGTCGGGGCCCTGGACGGCATCAAGGCGACCGCGTTGGGCCGCCCGGCGCAGGGCAGTCAGGCTGAATTCTTGGTCAGCGAGGGCAGCGAGAGGGACGATGCGGGCCGGACCTGCGATGTTAGGGACGATGAAGCGGTTGAGGTTGTCATACATTGCCCGGGCGATCAGTTCGCCGAGGGCCCCGCAGTCTCCAGCATCCGCGCGCTGCATCGCGATGAGGTAGGCGCTTCGCTGCCGCTTGAAGATGACGACCGGGGGGTAGCCAAGCCGCACCAGTACCAAGTTGAGGGTCAGGCGGCCTGCCCTGCCGTTTCCATCGATGAATGGGTGTACACGCTCGAACTCGTTGTGCAGCCGGGCCAGATCTTCCGGGAGCGGCCGTTCCAGCGCGCTGCCGTGGCGGAGCCGGTCACCAAGAGCGCAGACACCCTCCACCCACTGCTGCAACGTTGCTGGGACTAGCGGCCAGGTTGGCGGCGTCATGCCCTCAGCAAACGGGTGGATGTCGTGTTCCCGGAACTGCCCTGGCCCTTCACGATCGGTAGCTTCGGGGTGAGGGGCCACGTCCCAGACGGGAGTCATGGCGATGTGGTGGATGTGCCGGACCTCGCTGAGCGTGATCAGCCGGCCGTCGTGCCAGTCCCCCGGTTCCAGCGCGTGCCCGTAAACCCAGCGGGCTGCGTCGGCGTAGCCGCGAACCTCGTTGTACTCCCCTAGCGGCTTGGCACCGACAGCTCGCCCGCTATCGAGCAGTGCCTGGACCTCGCGCAGGACCAGCGTGTTTCCTTCCAGGGCTGTCGAGTGATGGGCCTCGGCGTACCAGATGTCTTCCCAGATCGACTGCGCTTCTTTCGGACTGGGCAACCCGCCCAGCCGCTGGTTCAGCTCAGCCAGCGCCCGGTCCAGCCGCTCGTAGACCGTCGTCCGGCTCGGGCGCCCTCTGCCTGCCACTATGACTCCTGTCCCGGATGGTGCCACCGACGAAGTTGGTACAACTGGCCGACATCTAATTGAACATACCAACTAAATACGCTTGACATGCCAGCCGGCAGTGTTGCGCCCGGCCGGAACATGAACTGAGCGGAGGCTCATATGTGGATGACGGTGACCCGCTGCGCTTTCGGCCTCCGTGGTTCGCCGGCCAGCCTGCCCAGATCGTCCGGGTCGCTGGTCAGGAGCACGACTGGGCGTTCCACCTCGAGCGCCGTGGCCGCCACGACAGCGTCGATCGCGCAGCGGTGACCCGACAGACCGCTCACCCCGAGCAGTTCGCCGGCGTGGCGCGCGATCCCGGCGCTCACGGGCACGACGTTGATCCGGGCCAGCACCCGGTGAACGCGCGCATCACGGGGGCCACCCCTGAGCACCTCGGTCAAGGTGATCGCGCTGACCACGACCCGAGCCCGCCGGGTCAGAGCCGTCTCCAGATGGGCACGCGCACGCGCGTCACCCGAAGATAGCTTGGACAGCCCTTCACTATCGAGGACGAGCGTCCCGCCCACGGCTACTCGCCATCCGGCCACGCGGCCCGCGCCTCGGCCAGGTACTCCTCCGGAACGGGCCCATGGTCCGACGCCAGCAGTTCGGACAACTCGGCCAGCAAATCCAATTCGAGTTGCCTGGCGACGGCCTCGGTTACGTACTGGCTGAACTTTCCGCGTCCGACCCGCCGCTGGACAGCTGACGTCAGGTCCGCTGGCATCGAAACGCTTACCTTCTGTGCTGCACCAGCGGGCTTGGCCCTCGCCTGTTGCTGGCCCCCGACGTCATCTCGGTCATCTCCCGCGCTGCCGGGACGGCCGGCGAGTCGCTCAGCGAGGTCAGCTGCTGCCCGTGGCTGGTTCAGGTCACCTAGCAGGACCTGCAGGGCAAACAGCACTTCGAGAGCACTCTTGCCGCCGTCTTCCGCTTGTGCCGACGCGAGGAGCTTGGCCCCTGAGCCTGGTGTCCGTGTCTCTAGCTCACGAACCCGCTGCAGCCACTTCCGTATCTCCGCCTGGAGTTCGTCCTGTTCTTCCGTCTGGCCTGGGCTGCTCATGGATTTATGCTACCAGCGGTAGCAAGATCTATCTGAGAGCAAAAGGGGCCCAGCGGCGAGAAGCAGGCGGGCGGCCGAGCTCACGCTCGGCCGCCCGCTTGGCCAGGCTTGACGCCTGGGGTGCCTTACTAGCTGCAGCCGCTGGTGGCGCCGCAGCCTTCGCAGACGTAGCAGCTGCCCGCCGGGCGCATCTTGGTGCCGCAGGTCAGGCACAGCGGGGCGTCCGCGGTGCGGCCCTGCTGCGCCTCGATCAGCTCGGTGGAGCTGTGCGGCTGGTACGGCGCGGGACCCGCGGGCTCCGTCCGCTCCTCGGGCCGGCCCTGGGGCCGCTCGACCGGCGCGGACTGGGCCATCTCCCCCGGGTCCTGCTCTTCGGCCAGCGCAGCCGGGTCCTCCCCGGCCAGCTGAGCGGTGCGCTCGCTGGCGGACAGGATGCCCATCTCGGCCCGGGTCTCGTAGGGCAGGTGATCCAGGGCCAGCCGGCGGAACACGTAGTCCAGGACGGAGCTGGCGATCCGGATGTCCGGGTCGTCGGTGATACCGGCCGGCTCGAAGCGCATGTTGGTGAACTTCTCCACCCACTTCTCCAGCGGCACCCCGTACTGGAGGCTGATGGAGATGGCCATCGAGAACGCGTCCATCACGCCCGCCAGCGTGGATCCCTGCTTGCCCAGCTTCAGGAACAGCTCGCCCACGCCGTCGTCCGGGTACTTGGACGCCGTCATGTACCCCTCGGCGCCGGCCACGGAGAAGCTGGTCACGGAGGCGGTGCGGTTCTTCGGCAGCCGCCTGCGGACCGGGCGGACCTCGTGCGGCGTGGCCGCGGCCTCAGCCGCCGCGGCGGCCGGCTTCTTCCTGGCGTCGGACAGCGGCTGGCCGACCTTGCAGTTGTCCCGGTAGACGGCCAGGGCCTTGAGCCCGAGCTTCCAGCCTTCCGTGTAGATGGACTCGATGTCCTCGACCGTGGCCGACTCGGGCAGGTTCACGGTCTTGGAGATAGCCCCGGAGAGCGCGGGCTGCACCGCGGCCATCATCCGCACGTGACCCATCGGGCCGATGGCCCGCTCGCCCATGGCGCAGTCGAACACCTCGTAGTGCTCCTGGCGGAGGCCGGGCGCATCGACGACGTGACCGTGCTCGCCGATGTACTCCACGATCGCCTCCACCTGCTCCGGCTGGTAGCCGAGGTTCTTGAGCGCGCGGGGCACGGTCTGGTTCACGATCTGCATGGAGCCGCCGCCGACCAGCTTCTTGAACTTGACCAGGGCCAGGTCAGGCTCCACGCCGGTGGTGTCGCAGTCCATCATCAGGCCGATGGTGCCGGTCGGCGCCAGCAGCGAGGCCTGCGCGTTGCGGTAGCCGTTCTTCTCGCCCAGCGCGACGCACTTGTCCCACGCCTTGTTCGCGGCGGCCAGGATCTCCTCGTCCATCCCGCCCTGCGCCCTGATCTGGTGGCTCGCGTCGGCGTGCTTGCGCATGACCCGCTTGTGCGCGGTCGCGTTCCGGTCGTAGCCGTCGTAGGGCCCGACCACCGCCGCGAGTTCCGCGGACCGGCGGTAGGCCGTCCCGGTCATCAGGGAGGTGATGGCCGCCGCGATGGCCCGCCCGCCCTCGGAGTCGTAGGCGTGGCCGGTCGCCATGAGCAGCGCGCCCAGGTTCGCGTAGCCGATGCCCAGCTGCCGGTACGCCCGGGTGGTCTCAGTGATCTTCTCGGTCGGGAAATCCGCGAAGCAGATGGAGATGTCCATGGCCGTGATGATCAGCTCGGTGATCTGCCGGAACCGTTCCACCGCGAAGGTGTCGTCGTCCCGGAGGAACTTGAGCAGGTTGATGCTGGCCAGGTTGCACGATGAATTGTCCAGGTGGACATATTCGCTGCACGGGTTGCTGGCCGTGATCCGGCCGGACTCGGGGCAGGTGTGCCAGTCGTTGATCGTGCCGTCGTACTGGATCCCGGGGTCCGCGCAGGCCCAGGCGGCCTGGGCCATCTTGCGGAACAGGGCCCGGGCGTCCACGGTCTCGACCGTCTCCCCGGTCAGCCGCGCGGCCAGGTCGAACTTGGCGTCCCGCTCGACCGCGCGCATGAACTCGTCGGAGACCCGGACCGAGTTGTTGGCGTTCTGGTACTGGACGCTCGCGATGTCCTTGCCGCCCAGGTCCATGTCGAACCCGGCGTCGCGCAGGACCCGGACCTTCTCCTCCTCGCGCAGCTTGGTCTCGATGAACTCCTCCACGTCGGGGTGATCGACGTCGAGGACGACCATCTTCGCCGCCCGGCGGGTGGCGCCGCCGGACTTGATCGTGCCCGCGGAGGCGTCCGCACCGCGCATGAAGGAGACCGGGCCGCTGGCCGTGCCGCCGGAGGAGAGCAGCTCCTTGGAGGACCGGATCCGGGACAGGTTGACCCCGGCGCCGGAGCCGCCCTTGAAGATCAGCCCTTCCTCCTTGTACCAGTCCAGGATGGAGTCCATCGTGTCGTCAACGGCCAGGATGAAACAGGCGCTCACCTGCTGCGGGGAGCTGGTCCCGACGTTGAACCAGACCGGGGAGTTGAAGGCGAAGATCTGGTGGATGAGCGCGTAGGCGAGCTCGTGCTCGAAGATCTCGGCGTCCCGCGGACTGGCGAAGTACCCGTTCTCGCGGCCGGCCGCCACGTACTTCCCGACCACCCGGTCGACCAGCTGCCTGAGGCTCCACTCCCGCTCCGGGGTGCCGACCGCGCCACGGAAGTACTTGGTCGTGACGATGTTGGCGGCGTTGACGGACCAGAAGTCGGGGAACTCGACACCACGCTGCTCAAAGTTGATGGTGCCGTCCCGCCAGTTGGTCATGACGACGTCGCGGCGCTCCCAGGTGACCTCGTCGTACGGGTGCACGCCCTCCTGGGTGTGGATCCGCCCGATCGTGAGCCCCTTGCGCGAACCCCTGCCCCCGCGAGGTGAAGATCCGCTCACCGTCTCCGTCATGTCATTCCCCCTTCCGGGATCCCCGCGGACCCCACACGGGCCCGGCCAGGCCCATCCGTCGCTGTAATAGTGCGAACCAGAACTCCGAACTCCGAACTCACCTGCTGCTCAGGAACTGGGCGCCAGCGCGCCCGTGTCCTGCCGCGCTGTGCGCAGCGCGGAAATCTCATCCTCGAAGTCAGCGAGCGACTCGAATCCCCGGTAAACCGACGCGAACCGCAGGTAGGCCACCTCGTCCAGGTCACGGAGCGGCCCGAGGATCGCCAGGCCCACCTCGTGTGACGCGACCTCCCCCGAACCCCGGGCCCGGATCGCGTCCTCGACCTGCTGGGCCAGGATGGCCAGCTGGTCCTCGGTGACCGGCCGGCCCTGGCACGCCCGGCGGACCCCGCGAACGATCTTCTCGCGGTTGAACGGCTCGGTCGCGCCGCTGCGCTTGCCCACCATCAGGATGACTGTCTCCTGGGTGGTGAAGCGCCGCCCGCACGCCGGGCACGACCTGCGACGGCGGATCGCGGCGCCGTCATCGGCGGTCCTGCTGTCGATGACACGGCTTTCCGCGTTCCTGCAATACGGGCAGAACACACGATCACCTCCCCAGGGCGACCCAAGCCAGAACCAAGGCCCCTGACACCACAACTTGTACGTGAACTACAGCGCTGTAACTACTATATGTTGTGGTCACGCTAGAGCAGACACCCGGCGCTGCGCAAGCGGCAACGCGCCGCTTCAGCGATTTTCCGGTAAACCCCGCGTGGCGGCCCGGCGAAGCGCAGGAATCCGCCTCCCGGGGAAGAAGGCCCGGGCGCGGTGGCCCGGGGCCAGAGGCGGAGAGAACCTGCACCCGCGGCGGCGGGTCGCGGCGGGCTCAGCCCCGGGGCACCCAGAGGCTCTCGCCGGGCACCACGACCTGACTGCCCAGCGCGTTGAAGTCCAGGATCTGCTGGATGACCACCCGCGGGTCAGCCTGGGGCTCCGCGCTCAGCGCGATCGACCACAGGGACTGGCCTGGCTTCACCACTACCTGCCGCATGCCCGCGCGGACCGAGGACGCGGGCAGGCCGTGGTTAGCAGCCTGTGCCCCGGAAGCCAGGGTGAGCAGGACCGGGGTGATCACCGCCATGAGGAGCAGGACGGCGGACGCCCAGACCAGCCGGCGTCCGCGCCGGGTGAGCCTCGTCCGGCGTGCCCGCGGGGCTGGCCTCCGGGATGGCGCGGACGCGGGCCGGACCACCCGGGTCCGGGAGGGCGCCACGGCCGCCCCGGCGTGCCGCGGACGGCCCGGTGACGACGGCGGGGGGCCGGGACGGGCCGGCATCTGGTCATCGGGGGCCACCCGGGGCCGGGGCACCAGCGGCGTACCTGCAGAGCTGGGCGACCCGGAGCGGACCAGGCCCGACGTGGGCCGCACCGGGGTAGCCGGCCCGGGACCGCCTGGCTCAGGGAGGCCCGGCGCGGTCGTCCCGGGCATGTCCGGGACGACCCAGAGACGGGGACGCGGGGGTGATTTCCTGGCCGCCCGCGGCCGGGCCGGCATCGCGCTCCCCGGGCGGGCCGGCACACCACAATCTGGCCGCGCCGGGAACGACACGCCGGGAACGTTCCGCATTTCTGGCTGGGATACCGCCGCGCCGGGCTCGCCGTCACGGAGCTGCCCCGGCCGCAGGCCAGCCCGAGAATTCCCAGCACGGAGCGGGCGGACCAGGGCCCTGGGCTTCTTGCCCGCGCTCATCACGCTCATGCCAGCCTCCTCTTATCGAATGACCGTTCTATCGTACAGCCGTTCGATCGATCGCGCTTTCGATCGAATGACTGTACGGTACAGGTGTAGCGCCGGGGTACGACATTTCTCGTCTCATCGAACAGATGTTTGAGATCCTGAAGCGAAAGCGCTACCGTCTGCTACGGGGTCAGCCACCAGATCCGGAGGTCAGTGTTGATGGACAGCAGCTCGGACGACGACGGCGCGCCGGGAGCGGCGAACGGGAGCGGCACGGATACGGCCGCGAGACCCAAGGGCCGGCCGGGAAGGAAGCCGAAAGGCAGCGTCCCGGCGGTAGTCACTGAGATGCCGGACCGCCCCGATCCTGATCATGTACTCACCTGGCGGCAGCGCAAGGTGCTGCAGGTCATCCGGGATTCGGTGCAGCGGCGCGGCTACCCGCCCTCGATGCGGGAGATCGGCGAGGCGGTCGGGCTGACCAGCACCTCGAGCGTCTCGTACCAGCTGTCCACTTTGCAGAGCAAGGGCTACCTGCGGCGCGACGCGGGGCGGCCGCGGACCGTGGAGGTCCGGCTCCCCGGCCACCCGGCGGTGCGGCCCGAGACCGAAGCCGAGGACGAGGCCCCGCTGGACATCGCGTCGCAGGAAGCTACCTACGTGCCGCTCGTCGGCCGGATCGCCGCTGGTGGCCCGATCCTCGCCGAGGAGGCCATCGAGGACATCTTCCCGCTGCCCAAGCAGATCGTCGGGGACGGGACGCTGTTCCTGCTGAAGGTGGTCGGCGATTCCATGATCAACGCTGCCATCGCCGATGGCGACTGGGTCGTCGTCCGGCAGCAGCCGGTCGCGGAGAACGGCGACATCGTGGCGGCCATGATCGATGGCGAGGCGACGGTGAAGACCTTCAAGCGCTCTGGCGAGCACGTCTGGCTGATGCCGCACAACCCCGTGTACACGCCGATACCCGGAGACGAGGCGGCGATCCTGGGCCGGGTCGTGGCCGTACTCCGCCGCGTCTGACGGCCCCGCGAGCCCACGGGCGGGGCGCAGGACCCGGCTGGTCTAGCCAGGTACGACGTTGACCAGCCGGGGCGCGCGGACGATCACCTTCTGGACCGCCCGCCCCTCCAGCGCCCGGGCTACCCCCGGGGTGGCCAGGGCCAGCTCGCGCAGCTCGTCCTCGCCGATCCCGGGCGGCACCTCCAGGCGGTCACGGACCTTGCCCGCGACCTGGACGACGCAGGTGACCATGTCCTCGACCAGCAGCGCGGGATCCGCGGACGGCCAGCCAGCCAGCGCCACTGACGCCTCGCGGCCCAGCAGCTCCCAGCACTCCTCGGCCGTGTAGGGCGCGAACAGCGACAGCAGCACGGTCAGTGTCTCCGCCGCCTCCCGCACCGCCGGGTCGGCGGCACCGGGACCGGAGTCGATGGCCTTCCTGGTCGCGCTGGCCAGTTCCATCAGCCGGGCCACCGTGACGTTCAGCCGCGACGCCTCCACCAGGCGGGTGACCTCGTCGATGGTGCGGTGCGTGACCTTGCGCAGGGCCAGGTCGCCCTGGGCAGCCCGGCCGTCTCCCCCGGCCGGTGCCTGACCCGCGGCCGGGCCGTCACCCGCAGCCGCGGCCGCCGCCGCGATGTCGTCGGCGATCCGCCACACCCGCCCCAGGAACTTCACGGACGCTTCGGGGTTCATGTCGGCCCAGTCGATGTCGTCCTCGGGCGGGCTGGCGAAGACCATCGTCAGCCGGACCGCGTCAACCCCGTGCGCGGCCAGTTGCTGCCCCAGGTCAACCCCGTTGCCCAGGGACTTCGACATGGCCCGGCCGCGGTTGATGACCTGGCCCTGGTTCAGCAGCCTGGTGAACGGCTCGCCGAAGTCGATCATCCCCATGTCCTGCAGCACCTTGACGAAGAACCGGCTGTAGAGCAGGTGCAGGATGGCGTGCTCGACGCCGCCCACATACAGGTCAGCCGGGGCCCAGCGGCGGACCGCGGCCACATCGAACGGCCCGTGCTCGTAGTGAGGCGAGCAGTAGCGCAGGAAGTACCACGACGAGTCCACGAACGTGTCCATGGTGTCGGTGTCGCGCCGGGCGGGGCCACCGCACTTGGGGCACTCGGTGTTGACCCAGTCCGCCGCGGCCGCCAGCGGCGAGACCCCCCGGGGGGCCAGGTCCTGGCCGCGCAGGTCGGGCAGGACCACCGGCAGCTGATCGTCCGCCACCGGCACCTCGCCGCATGACGCGCAGTACACGATGGGGATGGGGGTGCCCCAGAACCGCTGCCGGGAGACCAGCCAGTCGCGCAGCCGGTAGTTGATCGCGGCCCGCCCCTGGCCCTCAGCCTCCACGATCCCGGTGATCCGGGCGATGGCGTCGGCCTTGGCCAGCCCGTCCAGCGGGCCGGAGTTGATCAGGGATCCGTCGCCGTGCGTCGCGATCCCGGTCTGCGCGGGGTCGGGTTCGCCGGTGTCCACGACCACCTGGACAGGCAGCCCGAAGGCCCGCGCGAAGTCCAGGTCACGCTGGTCATGCGCGGGGACGGCCATAATCGCGCCGGTACCGTAGTCGGGCAGCACGTAGTCAGCCGCCCAGACCGGCAGCCGCTCGCCGTTCACCGGGTTGACCGCGTAGCGGCCCAGGAAGACGCCGGTCTTCGTCCGGTCCGCGGCCTGCCGCTCGATGTCGGTCAGCTTGCGCACCTGCGCCACGTAGTTCTGCAGGTCCTCGCGATGCTCCGGGGCGCAGATCTCCTCGGCCAGCGCGGCGTCCGCCGCCACCACGAAGAACGTCGCCCCGTACAGCGTGTCCGGGCGGGTGGTGAACACGGTGACCGGCTCGTCGCGGCCTTCGATCGCGAAGCGGACCTCGGCCCCTTCGGAGCGCCCGATCCAGTTCCGCTGCATCAGCAGCACCCGGTCTGGCCACTGGCCTTCCAGCTGGGCCATGTCCGCCAGCAGGCGTTCCGCGTACTCGGTGATCTTGAAGTACCACTGGGTCAGCACCCGGCGGACGACCTCGGTCCCGCACCGCTCGCAGCGGCCCGCGATCACCTGCTCGTTGGCCAGCACAGTCTGGTCGTGCGGGCACCAGTTGACGTAGCCGTCCTTCCGGTACGCCAGGCCGCGCTCGTAGAAGCGCAGGAACAGCCACTGGTTCCAGCGGTAGTAGGCGGGGTCGCAGGTCTGCAGCCGCCGCGCCCAGTCGAAGGACACCGCATACCGGCGGAACGACGCGGCCTGCGTCTCGATGTTGGCGTACGTCCAGTCGGCGGGGTGCGTGTTGTTCCTGATCGCCGCGTTCTCGGCGGGCAGGCCGAACGCGTCCCAGCCGATGGGGTGCAGCACATTGTGCTGGCGCTGGAAGTAGTACCTGGCCACGGCGTCCGCGATGGCGTACGCCTCGGCGTGGCCCATGTGCAGGTCACCCGAGGGGTAAGGGAACATGTCCAGCAGGTAGGTGCGCGGGCGGGGATCGTCCGGGTCGTCGCTGCCCCGGAACAGGTCCATCTCAGCCCAGCGGGCCTGCCACTTTTCCTGGATGTCGCGGGGGTCGTAGTGTTGCGCCCGCTCGGCACTCTCGGCGGCTGTCATGGTGTTTCCTCAGCACTTGGTCGGTCCGGTTCCGGCAACAGAAAAGCCCCCCGGTCACGAGGGGCAGCCGCGCCAACGACGGGGTCAGTCAGCGCGGCTAAGTAAGGAGCAGCCGGTCGGAACGCATAGGCCAAGGGTAGCGCACGGCAGCCGGCCTCGCCGCCGTCCTGGCCCTGGCGCCCGGTCCTCAGCCGCCCGCAGCCGCCTGGGCTAGTTTCGCGATGGCCCCGTGCAGCGTCTGCACCGCCGCCGCGCTCGGCTCGCCCAGCGCGTGGCGCCCGGCGATCCAGGCCGGGTCGTTGTAGCTGAGCCAGGTCTGGCCGCTCTCGTCCGTCCAGGCGAGCGCCTTCAGCGGCAGGTCGATCCCGGCCGTCTGCTTGTCCTGCATGAGCGGCGTGCCGCCCCGGGCGTTGCCGAACAGCAGCAGTTCGGTCGGGCGCAGCTCCAGGCCCGCCTCGCGTGCCCCCGCCGCGTGGTCCACCCGGGCGAAGACCTGCAGCCCGGCCCCGGTAACCGCGTCCCTGAGCCGGTCGATCGTGTCGGCGACCGGGTAGCTGCTCGGCAGGGTCACCAGTCCGTTGGTCATCGCTTCACCTCAGTCGCACGCACCAGCCCGCGGACGATCCGGCCGCGGGCCGCGCCCTGGCCGCTCCCCCGAGTATGCCCTCCCCGGGATCACCCGGAGACCGCGCCCCGGGGCCTGCCGGACCGCTCCCCGGGACCGCCCCAGGGCCGCCCCGGGAGGCCCGGCGCCACCCCAACGGCCGCGGGCCGGACGCGAATTCCGGCAACACGGCTTTTGCCGTGCGGAGCGGTAAATACCATTGCGAAATTCGTCCCGTTGCACAAAATCGCATGTCCCGCATTCGTGTTGACCGGCGGAAGCGAATGTTAATAAGGTCGTCCAGGTCATGACGGCGTGCGCCTCCACGGACGGCGCCTTCGCCGGCCTGACTCGCCCCCGCCCGAGGCAGCCAGGGGTGCATGGCCTCCTGCTGGGGTTGGCGGCTGCAGGCATTCCTGGGTCAGCGCGGGTGCTGGCCGGCGTACGCACGGGTAACCGTGCGTACAGGAATTGCGGCAAGATCGGTCTTTTCCGGGGAAACTAATGAACGTTGCGGGACGATCCGGGGTTCCCGCGACCAGGAAAGAGATAATGGCTGGTGCATACGATCGCGGACCCGATTGCGCCCATGCCTGAGCGCATCGCGCCGGGCAGCAACGCAACACCGATTGCCATCGTCGGCCTAGCCTGCAGGTTCCCGGACGCTGACGATCCGCTGGCCCTCTTCGAGAGCACCCTGGCCGGGCGGCGCGCGTTCCGGCGGCTGCCGCCGGGGCGGCTCGGCGCGGTCGCGGACCCGGACGCCGGGCGCGGCGCCGGCCTGCCCGGCCCGGCGGGCGGATCCGTCCCCCGGGCGGCCCTGCTTGAGGGCTGGCAGTTCGACCTGGCTGGTTTCGGCGTCGCCGAGCGCACCTTCCTGGCCGCCGACCCGGCCCACTGGCTGGCCCTGGAAACCGCGGGCCGGGCCCTCGCCGACGCCGGCTTCCCGGGCGGGCAGGGACTGGGCCGGGACCGGGCCGGGGTGATCATCGGGAACACGCTGACCGGTGAGGTTTCCCGCGCGGCGGCGCTGCGCACCCGCTGGCCGTTCGTGCGCGCTGTGCTCAGCACCGCGCTGGCCGCCGGGGATGTCCCGCCCGCCGAGCGGGCCCGGGCTCTGGGCGACGCCACCGCGGCCTTCGCCGCGGTCCCCGAGGTCAGCGGGGAGATGCTGGCCGGCGGTCAGTCCGGGGCGATCGCCGACCGGATCTGCCGCCAGTTCGGGTTCCGCGGCGGCGGCCAGGCGGTGGACACCGCCCATTCCTCGTCCCTGCTCGCCGTGGCCAGCGCGGCCGCCCTGCTGGCCGGGGGCGAACTGGACTTCGTCCTGGCCGGCGGCGTCGATATCAGCCTGGATCCGTTCGAGCTGGGCGCCCTGGCCCAGGCAGGCGTCCTGGCCAGCGGGGCCATGCGGATCTATGACGCCAGCCCGACCGGGTTCCTGCCCGGGGAGGGGTGCGGGATGCTGGCGCTGATGCGGCTGGCCGACGCCCGGGCCGCGGACATGCCGGTCTACGCGGAGATCGTGGGCTGGGGCGTCTCGTCCCCCGGCCAGCTCGACGTGACCAGCGCCGACCCGGACTGCCAGCTGCTGGCGCTCCAGCGGGCCTACCACCGCGCGGGCGCCGATCCCGCCGACATCCAGCTCATCGAGGGCGACGGGCGGGGAACCGCCGATGGTGACCTGGCCGAGCTCACCGCGCTGACCGCGATCCGGTCGGGCGCAAAGTCCGCGGCCGTCCTCGGCTCGGTCAAGGCCAACATCGGGCACACCAAGGCAGCCGCGGGCGCGGCCGGGCTGATCAAGACGGCCCTGGCGGTGAACGCCGGGGTGCTGCCGCCGGTCACCGGCTGCGCCCGCCCGCACCCGATGCTCACCGGCGAGGACGCGGTCCTCCGGGTGCCGCGGACGGCCGAAGCCTGGCCGCCCGGCACGAGGCTGGCCGCGGTCAGCTCGCTGGACCCGGCGGGCAGCCACGTGCACGTGGTGCTGCGCCGCGAGCCCCACCAGGCCGCCTTCCCACAGCACGCCAGCACCGGCCCGGCGCAGCACCCCGGTACAGGCCTGGCGCAGCACGCCAGTACCCATCCGGCGCAGCACGCCGGCGAGGCCGGGCCTTCAGGGCAGGCCCTGCCTTCGGGCACCCGGCCGATCGGCTCGTGGTCCGTGCCGGGCGCGCCACGCCCGGAGATCTTCGCGTTCAGCGGCCCGGACCGGCCGGCGGTCGCGGCGCGGCTGGCCGCGGTGGCCAGGGTGGCCGCAGGGCTGTCCGACAGCGAACTGGGTGACCTCGCCTGCCACCTGGGCCGCCAGGCGCACCCCGGCCCGGTCCGGGTCGCGGTCGTGACGGCCAGCCAGGACGAGCTGGCCCGGCTCACCCGGGAAGCCGCCGGGCTGCTGCCCGGCCTGGCCGCTGGCCGGCTGACTGCGCGTCCCGGGCTGTTCGCCGCGGACGGCGCGGCCGGGCGCGTGGTCCTGCTGTTCCCCGGGGAGGCGTCCACGACGGCCGCCGGGCAGGACTGGCCGGGCCCGGGATCCCAGCCCGCAATCGTCTCGGCGTCGCTGTCCGCGCTGCGCTGGCTGGACAGCCTGGGGGTGCGGGCCGGCGCCGCCGTCGGTCACGGCGTGGGCGAGATCACCGGCCTGGTCTGGGCGGGCAGCCTGGCCGAATCCGACGCCGCAGAGCTGGTGGCGCGGCGCGCCGCCGTGCTCGCCGCGCCGGGCCCCCGCCGCACCGCGATGATCTGCCTGGCGGCCGCCGAGGACGCCGCTCTCGCCCTGGACCCGGGCAGTGAGCTGGTCATCGCGGCGTATCACGGGCCCCGCTGCCATGTCCTGGCCGGTCCGGCGGACCCGGTGCACGACGTGGCCCGCCGGGCGGCCGAGGCCGGAATCCAGGCCTGCGTCCTGGACGTGCCGCACGCGCTGCACTCCCCGGAGATGGCCGACCGGGTCACGACGCTGCGTGGCGTGCTCGCCGGGGTCACGTTCGCGGCGCCGGGACGGCGGCTCATCTCCACGGTCACCGGCCGCGAGCTGACGTCCGCGGCCGACCTCCCGGACCTGCTGTGCGATCAGCTGGTCTCGCCGGTCCGCTTCGCCGGGGCCCTGGCCGAAGCGGGCGCGGGGGCCGACCTGCTCGTGGACACCGGCCCGGGCCAGGCGATGGCCGCCCTCGCGGCCGGGTGCAGCGAGGTGCCAGCGGTCGGCCTGGCGGGCGGCCCCGGCAGCCCGGCCGCCCAGGACGCGGCGGCCGCCCTGTTCGCCGTGGGGACGATCGCCAGCCTCAGCCCGCTGCTGGCCGGACGCCCATCCCGGCCCATCGATATCGGACGCGAACGCGTCTTCATCACCAACCCGTACGCGCTGGCCACCGCGGAGCTGACCAGGCCGGAGGAGCTGGCGGCCGGGGGAAGCCCGGCCGTGACGGCCGTGGCCCGCGCGGCCGCCCGGGCCGGGGAGGCCTCCGGGGCGGACCCCGCCGGCAGCCACCCGGACCACCCCCGCGACCCGGACCACCCCCGCGACCCGGGCGACCCGGACGACCCGGGGAACCAGGCCGACCCGCCGCCCGCCTGGCCGGACGCCGGGGCGGTCCCGGGAGTCGGCCCCTGGGTCCGCTGCTTCACCGAGGAATTGCGGGCTCCGCGGTCCCCCGTGCTGCCGGTGGACGAGGAGCCCTGGCAGCTGCACGCCACCACCCGGCAGCCCTTCGGCCGGATGGCCGCGGAGGTGTTCGAAGACGATCCGGCCGCCACCGGGGTGCTGGCCGTCATCGGCGATCTGGCCGATCCCGACGCCGCTGCCACCCTGGTCACCGCGGCCCAGGAGGCGGTGGCCGCCGGGACGCTGGTCGTCATCACCCCCGCCGCCGGGCTGGCCGGATTCTGCGCGAGCCTGCACGCCGAGCACCCGTTGCTGGGCATCACCCTGATCCGCACCGCGAACAGCATGGCCGGGCTGCTCGCGGCGCAGCGCTACGCGGCCGCCGGGGCGGGCCAGTTCCGGGAACTGGTGCTGGACACCAGGGGCGAGCCACGCGATCCGGTCATGGTGGCCGGCCCCGGGCACCGGCCGGGTCCCGGGACCGGGGATCCTGACCCGGCCGCGGCAACCGCAGCCGGGGAGCCCTGCCCCCGGGACACCGCGCTGGGAGACGCCGTGGATCGCGCGCCCGCCGCGGCGCCGCCGTCCCCCGCGGCGCCGCCCTCCCCCGAAGCACTGCGGTCCCCCGCGGCGGCCGGCAGCCCGCTCGGCCCGGCCGATACCGTCCTGATCAGCGGCGGGGTCTCCCGGGACCTGCTGGCCGCGGCCCGGGTGCTGGCCGGCTGCGGTGCCCGGCTGGTCCTGGCTGGCCCGGCCGGGCCCGGCGAGGCGGCCGCCATCGACCTGGGCCTGGCCGGCCTGCGCGGGGCGGGCGCGGACGTGAGCTACGTGGCGGCCGACCTCTGCGACCCCGACGAGGCCGAGACGGCCATCTCCAGCGTGCAGCAGCGGGTCGGCCCGGTGACCGCGATCGTGCACGCGGCCGGCACCGGCCCGCTCCGCGAGTGCGCCAGCCTGTCCGGCGATGAGCTGGGCGCGCAGATCGCCAGGCAGGCGGACGGGCTCAGCAACGTGCTGGGCGCGGTCAGCGCGGCCGGGCTCCGGGTCCTGATCACCCTGGGCACGGTTGCGGCCCGGTACGGCGCGGCCCGGAACTGCGCACCGGCCCTGGCCGCCTCGGCCCTGGCCGAGCAGGCCCGGCGGCTGCGGCCCGGCCTGCCCGGCTGCCGGATCCTGCACGCGGACTGGCCCTGGCCCGGCGCGGCCGGCCAAGCCGCCGGCTGAGCCGTCCCAGTCCCGGCCGCCCGGCGCCGGCGACGATACGGCGGCCGAGCTGGGCCGGCTGCTGCTGGACCTGCTGGCCGACGGCGACGCTCCGGGCCGGGTCGCGATGCACGGCCGCCTGGGCCGGCCCGCTCCCGGCCTATCCGCTCCCGGCCTATCCGCTCCCGGAACACCCCACCCCGGGACACCGGCCCCCGAGACACCGGGCCGGCCGGCCGAGATCCGCGGCCGGTTCCTGGAGTCGCCGCGGGTGTACTACCCGGGCGTGGAACTGGTCGCGGACACGAGAATCTCCCCCCGGACCGACCCGTACCTGGCCGATCACCAGATCGACGGCCTCGTGGTGCTGCCGCTGGCCATCGCGCTGGAGGCGATGGCCGAGGCGGCCTCGGTGCTGGCTGGCCGGCCGCTGCGGCAGCTGGCCGCGGCCCGGATGGACGCGCCCCTGGTGCTGCTCCCCGGCGACCGGGAAACCACGCTGCGGGTCTGCGCGCTGCGCCGCGCGGACGCGGTGGAGACCGTGCTGCGCTGCGCCGACAACGGTTTCCAGGTCGATCATTTCCGGGCGCTCTTCCCGCTCCAGCCCGCGGCCCAGCCGCCCGGGCCCAGCCGCCCGCGCCGCCGGCCCCGCCGCAGGCCGGGCCGGGACTCCGGCTGACGGTGGCCTCGGCCGGCGGGATCGTCGACGGCACCGATCTGTACGGGCCGCTGTTCTTCCAGGCGGGGCCGTTCCGGCGGGTCGCGTTCCTGCCCGAGGTGACCTCGCGGTCGTGCTCGGCCCTGGTCCGCGGGGCCGATGACCGGCCCTGGTTTGCGGGCTCAGAGCCCACCGGCCCTCCCGGCCAGGACGTGCCGCTGGTGCTGGGCAGCCCGGGGCTGAACGACGCGGTCATGCACATGCTGCAGGCGTGCGCCCCGCACCGGCGGCTGCTCCCGGCCGGGTTCGGCGCGCTCACCGTCTCCGGCGCGGAGGTCCGCGGGGCCGTGCAGGTCCGTGCGGACCGGGAGCCGGGACCGGCCGCGGGGTGGCGGGTGACCGCGGCCGACGCGGCCGGGCACACCGTGGCGGCCCTGTCCGGGCTGCGGCTGCTCGACGTGGGGCCGCTCGAGGCGTCAGCACCCTGGCACCCCACGCTGCTCGCGGCGGCGCTGGAAGGCTGGGCCGCGGAGTTCGGCCTCGACCCGGCGCTGCGCGTCACGGTGAGCTGCGGCCAGCCCGGGCAGGACCGGCAGCCCCGGGCGGACGGCGTGCCCTGGCTGGACGCGTCCACCGGGCTTGGGCCGCTGGCCGGTTTCCAGCTGACCGCCCGGGCCAGCATGCCGGTGGCCTGTTACTGGGCTTCGGCCCAGGCCGGCCCGGGGCCGGCCGGCCAGGACCGGTGGTACCGCTGCCCGCAGACAGCGCGGGCGCGCAGATGGAGAAGGGCAGCAGCCGCAACGAAGACCAGCCCGGGCTGGCCCAGCAGTTGCGGGAGCAGACTGGCGAGCCGCCGGACAGGGTGGCGGCCCGGATGCGCGCCATCACCGCATGCCTCGCGGCGGCGGGCCGGGCGGCCGGGACGCCGCTGGCGATAGGGCCGTCCCGGGACGCGGGCTGGGTTCAGGTCGAGGCGGGCACGGCCAGGGTCGCCTGCACGATCACGTCCATCGAGGGGGTCCGCGGGCCAGTAGTCGTCGCGCTGGCCACCTGGCCTGCCGCGATCCACGATGCGGCCGGCAACGCGGCCAGGTTCACGGGGTACGGGGCCCAGTCCCCGGACGGCGGTTCCGGGTCGGCGGCCGCGGGGGCCACCATCGTCACGGAGCCTGCCGGGCCTGGTACGGCCGGCCCGGCGGACGTCAGCTCGGCGGGTGCGGGGCCAGCGAGTGCGGGGGCAGGGAGCGCGGGGCCGGGGAGCACCGGCTCACCGGGCACCGGCTCGTTACGGACCTGTTCCCCGGGCGACGGCCTGCCCGGTAATGGCCTATCCGGCCACAGCCTGCCCGGCTACGGGCGGCCTGCCGCAGATCAGCCGGCCAGGAACCCCTGAACGCCGGGCGGGCGGCGCCAGGGGACATGGCTCACTGCTGGCCAGAGCCTGCGGTCACAACCGGTACTGCACAGCCCGGTCGATCAGAGCTTGGTCAGCTTGGTGTACGGGGCGGCGATCCGCTCCTGCTGGGTGCCGAAGTCCACGAAGACGCCGGACTCGTCGGCGGACAGGACCCGGCCGAGGCCGTAGCGGTCGTGGGTGACCTGGTCACCGGCGGCGAATTCCTTCACCGGGCGGACCACAGGCGGGGTGTTGAAGGGACTTCCTGGCAGGTAACGCCGGGTCGCGGCGCGGGCTGGCTTCATCCCTATAATTATGGACCCCGCGGCTACCCGCCGCAGGCGCACCGGCCACTCCGTTCCGGTAACAAAGCAGGTGTCACGCCGGATCAGGGCGCTGTATCACGCAGAGGAATGCCCTGCTCACACAGTGTGTCGTCAGGCGACCGGCTCGGCCTCCGATGACCGCCCGGCCCGCCAGGCGGCCTCGGCTTCGCCCATCGGGGTCGAGGGCGGCCCCTGGATGAACGGCCAGATTTCCTCGGCGATCGCCCGCCAGTCCGCCGTGGCGGTGAGCTCCCCCAGGATCGCGAACAGCCCCAGGTTGATGCGCTGCAGGATGACGTAGGAGCGCGGCACGCTCACCCACTGGGCCAGCGGGCTGCGCACGTCGAAGAAGCGGCGCACGACGGCGGAGGCGTAGTCCCCGGTCATGGTGCGGCGCCCCGGCTGCCGGACCGTGTCGTAGAAGACCGCCATGTGCTCGACCACCGTCTCGGTGCTCAGCGGGGCGTCCGCGAGGAGGAAGCCCGCGTCCACCATGGCGGCCCGGAAGCCTTCCGGGTCCTGCTCCACGCACAGGTAGCGGACCATGTCCACCAGCGGCCGCAGCTCGTCCGCGCTGAAGTGCTTGACCAGGCCGAAGTCGAGGAACGTTACCCGGCCGCCGCCGTGGAACAGGTAGTTGCCCGGATGCGGGTCGCCGTTGAACGCGTGCACGTCGTACAGGCTGCGGAAGGTGAACCGGTAGATGGTCTCCGCGGCCAGGTCGCGCTCCTGCTGGGACCACTTGGCCAGCTCGGCGAAGCGGGCGCCGTCGGCCAGCTCGCTGGTCACCACCCGCCGGGTGGACAGCTCGTCGACGATCTTCGGGATCATGATCGTGGGGTGGCCGTCGTAGTACGCCGCCACCAGCCGCTGGTTCTCCGCCTCCCGCCGGTAGTCCAGCTCTTCCAGGACCCGGTCGCGCAGTTCCTCCAGCAGCGCGTCCACGTCCTGGGCCGGTGCGGTAATGCGCAGCATCCGGCGCAGCAGCGCCACGTTGCCCAGGTCCGCGGCGATGGTCTCGGCGATGCCGGGGTACTGCACCTTGACCGCGACCGCGCGGCCGTCGTGGGTGATGGCCCGGTGCACCTGCCCGATCGACGCGGCGGCGATGGGCTCGGGATCCCAGCGGGCGAACGCCTCCCCGGGCGGCAGGCCGAGTTCCTCCCGGACGACTCCGGCGGCGAGTTCCGCGCTCATCGGCGGGACGCTGTCCTGCAGCCGGCTGAGCGTGCGGCGGACGGCGGGCGACAGGCCGTCGTCCACGTAGCTCGCCATCTGGCCGATCTTCATCAGGACGCCCTTCATGGCGCCGAGGGTGGTGGCCACGTCCTCGGCGGTCTGCAGGGCGAGATCGTTGCGGAGCTGCTGCCGGTGCTCACCGGCCGCGGCGAACAGGCGCGGCGCGCTGCCCGCGTAGCGCAGCCCGCCGCGGACCACCAGCTGCACCGCGGCCCGGCCACGCGCCAGCCGCAGCCGCCCGATCCGGCGGCCGAGCACGGCCAGCCCGGCCAGCCCCGCGATCACTGAGATCGCGGCGAGGAGTTTCTTCACGCGGGCCGGGCCGAACGCACGCGCAGCGCGATCCGCTGGCGGGCCTCCAGGACGCCGGGTTCCCCCAGGAACACCGAGTCGAGTACCCCGAGCGCCTGGCGGATCCCGGCCCGGCGCTCGTCGGTCAGCGGCGGCGACGGAGGCAGGTAGCCGTACATGTCGCGGGCCCAGGCGGGCAGCGAGGCCACGGCGGCGTCCCGTACGTCCTGCCAGATCTCCGCCATGTCCTCGTCCAGCCCGGGCGGGTCGAGCAGGTAGTTCATGGATTCCCGGGCGGCGGGCGTGCAGCGCAGCTCGGGGCGGACCGACGCGATATAGGCGCCGAGGTCCGCGGCGCTGGCCGGGACCAGGGCCCGCGGCACGCCCACCAGTTCCGCCTCGGTCACCATCTCGGCCACGAAACGATCGCTGTCGGGCGCCGGCAGCGGCGTCCCGAACAGCCCGGCGGCCACGATCCCGGACTCGACGAACGTGGCGTGCACCCAGAGCAGCAGCGCGGGATCCCCGGCCGCGTAGGCCTGGCCGGTGACGCTGTCCACGCCGCGGACGTGCTCATGGATGCGGCGCACCCGGGCGGCGACCCGCTCCGCCGACCCGCGGTCGCCGAAGGTCACCGTGGCCAGGTACGCGTTGGTCGCGGCCAGCCGGCCGACCGGGTCCCGGCGCCAGTCGCTGTGCTGGTCCACCCCGGCCATGGCCAGCGGGTGCAGCGCCTGCAGGTGCAGCGCCCGCAGGCCGGCCACCGGGCTGGACAGGTCCGCGCTGACCCGCCAGGCCACGCTCGCGGGCCCGAAGAAGCCCTCGTCGGCCGGGTGCTCGGGGATGGCCGACGCGTACGCCGCCGCCGACCGGGACACCAGGTCGGCCGCGGCCGCGAACGGGTCCACGGTCACCGGGCCGCCCCGGGCTGGCCGCCGGCGGCGGCTGGGCCGCTCAGCCGGCAGGCCGTGTTCTGCAACGTCCTCATACCACTCAAAGTACCTACCCCGCAGCCCGTTCCCGACCGGCAGGGCAGGCGGATCGGGGCCCGCCGCACCGCGGCGCGGGCCCGGCGTCGATGGCACACCCGCCCCACTGGTGTGCATGCGTGACCCGCCACCCAGGACGGGGACACGGCGCGCGCTCACCCCCGGGGGACTAAAAGCGCAGGCTCGCGGGCGGCGCTGGCTCAAAGTGAGAACCACTCGTCTACCACGCAGAGGTACGCATTGTGCAATGGCCCGCGTAATTTGCCGGCCTTGTGCGTTTCCTGCGAAGGAGCAGCCGATGACCGATCTTGACGCATCCACCAGTGACTCTGCCGGATCCGCCTCTGCCACAGAATCAGAAATCGCGGGAGCCCCGGCACCGGTGCTGGCCCCCCTGGCCGGCGACCCGGCCATGCTGGGCCTGCCGACCTTCATCGTGGGGTCGGTCGCCCTGGGCCTGGTCCTGGTAGGTGTGGTGCCGGCCACTGCGGTAGGCGCCTCACTGCCCATCATCCTGGCGGCCACCTCGGCCGGCTTGTTCATCGCCACGATCTGGAGCGCGGCCATCGGCCAGAGCGCTGTGGCCAGCATCTTCGGCATCTTTGCCGGGTTCTGGCTGAGCTACGCGGTGCTCGTGCTCGGGCTCATCCGCGGCTGGTTCGGCATCACCGTGCTGGCCGCGGCCGCCACCCAGGAGCTGTTCCTGATCTCCTGGCTGGTCATCGTCGTGGTCCTCACCCTGGCCACCCTCCGGCTGCCGCTCGCCTTCACGGTGATCTTCGGGCTGGTGGACCTGGCCCTGCTGCTGGTGCTGCTCGGCACCGAAGAGGCGTCCACCGGCCTGCTGAAGACGGGCGGCTACGTCGTGCTGGCCTTCGCCGCGGTCGGGATTTATGTCTTCTACGGCGCGGCCTCGCTGGCCACCGGCGGCAAGGGAGTCCCGCTGGGCAAGCCGATTCAGGGCTGATCCGGGGGCCCGGGGGGGGTCGCCCCCCCGGGCCAGCACGGCGGGGCGCGCCGCAGGCGTGTTCCCGCCGGGCCGGCGAATGCCCGCGGGCCGGGACCCGGCGCCATGTCCCGCGCAGAGGGCGTCCCGGCCGGCGGGTGCCCCCTTCCGCGTTGCGGGGGCACAGCCTGCCGTGAGGCAGCATAGAAGCGTGACACAGACCGCCGGGAACGGCGCCCCGGGACCGTCCGGCACGGCCGCGCGGCTGACGGAGGGGCCAGCGGATGCCGTTGCGGAAATTGCGGGCCTGATCGGGGCCGGCGGGGTCGTGATCCTGAGCGGCGCGGGACTGTCCACCGAATCCGGCATCCCGGACTACCGCGGCCCGACCGGCCTGGCCCGGCGGGCCGAGCCCATGACCTACCAGGCGTTCACCGGCGCTCCGGCGGCCCGGCAGCGGTACTGGGCGCGCAGCCACCTGGGCTGGCAGCACATCGCCCGGGCTGCCCCGAACCAGGGGCATCAGGCCGTGGCCGAGCTGCAGCGGCGCGGGCTGCTCAGCGGGATCATCACGCAGAACGTGGACGGGCTGCACCAGCAGGCCGGCGCCCGGGACGTCATCGAGCTGCACGGCAGCCTCAGCCGGGTCATCTGCCTCGGCTGCGGTGAGCGGACCCCGCGCATCGAGCTGGACCAGCGGCTGCGCGCGGCCAACCCGGCGTGGGACGCCCAGGCGGGGCAGGTCAACCCGGACGGTGACGCGGTGCTGGACGACGGGGCCACCGGCCAGTTCCGGGTCGTGGACTGCCTGCGCTGCACCGGCGCGCTGAAGCCCGACGTGATCTTCTTCGGCGAGAACGTGCCGCCCGGCCGGGTGGCGGACTGCTACGCGCTGGTCAGCGCGGCCCGCGCGGTGCTGGTCCTCGGTTCCTCGCTGACCGTGATGTCGGGCTACCGCTTCGTCCGGCACGCGGCCAAGCTCGGCATCCCCGTCGCGATCATCAACCAGGGTGCGACCCGCGGGGACGCGCAGGCCACGCTGGTCCTGGACGCTCCCCTGGGCCCCACCCTGACCGCGCTCACCACCGGGTACCAGTAAGGCCGTGGCCGGCCCGGTCCGGAGGGGCGCGGCTCAGTTCGGGTTGTAGGGCGTGTTCCGCAGGTCGGGGGCGGGCGTGGCGGTGAGTGAGCGCAGCATGGTGGTCTCCCGCGCCAGCAGCGCCCGCTCGGCGCCGAGCCTCCGCTCCGCGTCCGGTTCGGCCAGCAGCTGCTGGCGGACCGGCAGGTCGAGGATCATCGAGGCGGCCACCAGGTAGGACAGCAGCAACGGCTCGTCCGGCAGCTCAGGCACGGTGACCTCGGCGCTTTCCCGGCTGGCCAGCGCCTCGACGTAGCCGCGGAAGCCGCGCTGCACCGCCTGCGCGGCGAGCCCCGCGGCCGCCTCGTCGCCGACCTGCTCCTCGAGCAGTTCCACCTCGCCCTGCAGGTACGGCAGCGAGCCGTCGACTGACGTCAGCCGGAACCGCTGCGTGCCCACGGTCACCAGGTGAAACCCGCCGTCCTCCTGCTCGGCGACCTCGCGCAGCGTCGCGGTGCAGCCAACCTCATGCAGCGCGGAAATCCCGTCCACGCCGGTTTCCCGGCCCTTGCGGATCGCGATGACGCCGAACCGCCGGGGTTCCGGCCCGTCCAGCAGATCGCGGACGAGCCGCCGGTACCGCTCCTCGAAAATGTTCAGCGGGAGCAGAAGTCCCGGGTAGAGGACGGTACCGAGCGGGAACAGGGGCAGTGTCTCGCTCACGACTGGAGCCTATGCGCCCCGTGACCTGCGGGCCAGCCTCGCCCCAGGCGAGAGCGCCCACGGCGGGCCCGGGGCCGGGCCGCCCGGCGGCCGGGGCCGGAGGCAGGTCCGGCGCCGAAGAGCCGAAAGCCCCGCCGGCCGGGGACCTCTGCCCGGTGCCCTGGCCCCGGCGGCGGGGAACGCTAGCAGCACACGCGAGCGCCAGGGGATCGCGGCTCATCCGGATCGGAGGGCGACGTGCCAGGACAACAGGGAGATCAGGTCCGTGCGCGGGGGCAGGGCCGTCCGCCGGAGCCCGGCCCGCCCGAGGACCACGCCGGGCTGGAGACGCTGCCGTTCGACACGTGCCTGAGGCTGCTCGCGTCGGTCCCGCTGGGCCGGATCGGCTTCTATGCGGACGGTGAGGTGGTCATGCTGCCGGTGAACCACGCCGTTGACGGCCAGGACGTGGTCTTCCAGGCCGCCGGCGGGTCCAAGCTGACTGCGGCCGAGCAGCAGGACCAGGTCTCGTTCGAGGCCGACGACTATGACGAGCGCACCCGGGCCGGGTGGAGCGTGCTGGTGACGGGCCGCGCGACGGTCGTCTACGACGAGGCTGAGACCCAGCGGCTCGGGCTCCTCGGCCCGCTGCCCTGGCCGGCTGGCGTTGAGCATCCTTTCTGGATCCGGATCCGGCCCACCTCGGTGACCGGCCGCCGGATTCCCGGCCGCGGCGCCGGCTAGCCGGCGCCCGGGCCGGCCGCGCGGCGGCGGCCGCTCAGACGCTGACCACGGTGAGCAGGGCGAGCAGCACCGTCGCACTGGCGGTCAGGCCGTGCACGATCGGGATGATGACGCGCTGGTAGTTGGGGGAGGCTCGGCGCGGGCCGGGGGCCTGCCCTGGCCGCCCGGCAGCCTGCCCTGGCGGGCCGGCAGCCTGCTCTGGCGGCCCGGCGGCGGGACCCGGCGGCCCGGTGCGGGCCCGGGACGACCACACGGTCAGCGTGGCCATGCCGAACCCGACGGCGGCCACCAGCACGCCCACGGCCAGCCAGGCCAGGACGGCCCACCCGGTGGCCAGGTAGGCGATCCAGATCAGCAGCCCGGTACTGGCCACGCCGAAATGCCCCAGGGTGACCACCGGGCCGAGGCGGCTCCGGCCTGCCCGGCGGCGCAGGCCGCCGCCCCTGATCCAGCCGGCCAGCATGAAGGCCCCGCTGCCCACGGTCAGGAGCCATGCCGCGAGCGTGCTCAGGCCCAGACCCCAGCGGCTCGCCGGGCCGCCCGGGGATGGCGCAGGGCTCGCGGCCCCCGGGGGCAGGCCCGCCGGGCGCCGTCCGGACTCGATGAGCCGGGCCAGGCGGGCGCCTGCCGCGACCGCGCGCCGCCGCCAGGCCGTCTTGTGATGACCGGCCCCCGCCACATCGAAGATGGCGCGGCCCAGCGCGAAGTTCAGCTCGGACCGGCTCAGGCTGCGGCACGCGGCGGTCACGCTGGCCACCGGGACGTGATGCTCGATGGCCCGGACGGCCGCGGCGGTACACGCCGGGACCGACCCATGGGGACGCGGGGCGGCACCCGCCCCGAGCGTGGTGGCCAGCACGCCGGCGGCGAGGAACACGGCGGCCCGCCTCACGTGGCCCAGGGTATCCGGCCCGGGCGGGAGGGCGACGGCGGAACCGGGTTGTGCAACGATGAACGGGGTGGGGTTCTCGCTACGCGGATCCGAGGACAAGGCGGTCTCCGATGCCCCCAGTTGACCAGTCCCCCGTGGACTTTCCTCCGGTCGATCTGTCCGCCTCGGAGTTCTGGGGCCTTCCGCTGGCCCAGCGCCGGGACGCGTTCGCCGGGCTGCGCAGCCTGCCCCGGCCGCCGTACTTCGCCGACCCGGAGGTTCCGTTCGCCACCTCCGGCGGGGGGTATTACGCGCTGGTCCGGCACGCGGATGTGGTCGGGGCGAGCCGGAATCCTGACGTGTTCTGCTCCGGGAAGGGCGCTACCAGCCTCGTCGACCTGCCCGTCGAGTTCAATGAGTACTTCGGTTCCATGATCAACATGGACGACCCGCGGCACGCCCGGCTGCGCCGCATCGTGTCCCGCGCGTTCACGCCGCGGATGATCCGCAAGTTCGAGGACGACGTGCAGCAGGCCGCCTCCCGGATCGTGGACGACCTGGTGCAGAGGGGGCCTTGCGACTTCGTCGAGCAGGTGGCCGCGCGCCTGCCGCTGACGATCATCTGCCAGATGATGGGGATCCCGGACAGCAGCTACGCGATGGTGCTGCACGACACGAACGTGATCCTGTCCGGCAACGACCCCGACATCATCAGCGAGAACCCGGACGAGGCGGTAGGCCAGATCCTGGCCGCCGGCGGGGAACTCGCCGCCCTGGTCACCGAGCTGTGCGCCGCGCGGCTCCGGGAGCCGAAGGACGACCTGATCACCGCGCTGGCCACGGCGAACATCGACGGCGAGCAGCTGACCAGCGCCGAACTCGCCTCGTTCTTCATCCTGCTCGTGGTGGCCGGCAACGAGACCACCCGGAACGCCATCTCGCACGCGCTCATCCTGCTCACCGACCACCCGGAGCAGCGCGCGCTGCTGGCGGGGGACATGGAGGCCCGGCTAGCGGGCGCGGTCGAAGAGATCGTCCGCCACACGTCCCCGGTGATGTTCATGCGGCGGACTCTCACCCGCGACTACAGCATGAACGGGCAGGACTATCACGAGGGGGACAAGGTCGCCTTGTTCTACTGGTCGGCCAACTACGACGAGACCGTGTTCGCCGACCCGGCCCGGTTCGACATCACCCGCTCCCCCAACCCGCACGTCGGCTTCGGGGCCGCCGGGCCGCACTTCTGCCTGGGCGCGCACCTGGCCCGGCGGGAGATCAGCGTCTCGCTCCGTGAGTTGCTGGTCCGGGTCCCCGACATTCACGCCGCCGGGCCGCCCGACCGGCTGCTCTCCAGCTTCATCAACGGCATCAAGCACCTGAACTGCGATTTCAGCGGCTGACGTAACCGGGCAGACTCCCGCGCACCCAGGCACGGCGCATCTCACACCCGCGAGTCGGCCTCAATCTGGTAACGAACGGTGATTGTAAGATCGCAGAGTGTATAACTAGAACTCCCCTGGCTTACGGGGGGACCGCGCGTCAACGGTGGGGGTCCGCCTCCTGGCCGTGCCCGGCCAGCCGCTCCGCCCGCAGGGCGGCGGCGGCCGCCGGGCACGGAACGGGGCGGAGGGGCGCGAAAGCCGAGGGGGACCTTCGTCCACTGGGCGGCGCTTCCCGGGGGCGTGGCGCCGCCCAGGACGAAGGTGCCGGGCACGGCGGGCAGCCCGCCTGCCCGCGGCCAGGCCGGCCGCCAGCCCGCGGTCCGGGCTGGCGCCGGCCCGGCCGGCGAAGGCGTGCCTCAGGACAGTGCGCTGATCTGGCGGGCCAGGGCGAAGTCGGCCCCGGTCAGGCCGCCCGCCGAGTGCGTGGACAAGGTCAGCGTCACCTTGTTCCACTGGATCAGCACGTCCGGATGATGATTGGCCTGCTCGGCCAGGTAGGCCACCGCCCCGACGTAGAGCATGGCGGCCCGGAAGTCAGCCAGCTTGACCTCACACGTGATGCTGTCACCCGCCCGGGCCCAGGCCGGCAGGCTGGCGAGCTCGGTGCTGATGTCGTCCTCTGAGAGCAGTCCCATGTCTCGCGAGCCTAGCCGGGCCCTGGATAGGGCTACGGGCAGGAGCGGGGCCGTGCCCCTGGACGCGGCACGGCCCCGGGCCTAACGGGCGCTCATGGCAGCCACCAGACGCGCGACGCGGCCGCGATGCACGAGCCCACGTTGACCGGGGTACCCGCGGTGACCGTGCTCCCCGGATCACGCAGGCACCGGCTGCCCAGGGCGTTGCGCAGCAGGCCGTTGCCCAGGGCTGTCCACTGCTGGTAATTGCTCCCGTTGCACCGCCGCAGCCGGACCGCGGCCGTCTTGGCCGACGACGCGACCGCGAGGCAGTAGTCGCCATCGCGGATCGCGTAGCGGGCGATGCGCCACTGCTGCCGTCCGCGCGCCACTGCCGCAGGTGCTGGTGATCGCCGCGGCGTTCTGGGCGTACGCCGCCCGGGACAGGCAGACGCCGGCCACGCCGCTGGGCACCGTGCCGCCGCCTAGCGCCCGGACCGCCGCCTGGGCCGCGGTCAGGTAGTTGGTGTAGACACCGCTGGTGTAGGTGGCCCAGGGAGAGAAGCTGGCGCCGCGCTGGCTGATGGCGTACGCGCCGTCCGCGTTGCACTTGCCCGTGAACGCGCAGGTGTTGGAGATGCTGGTCCAGGCCTGGTTATCGATCTGCCAGAGCCCGCGGTCATACATCCCCGAGCAGTTCACCGGCGGGTAGTAACCGTCCTGGCCGGTCGGGTTGCAGTAGTAGACGGTGGGCTGGCCGCCGGATTCGGCCACGCAGATAGCGCTGGCCAGGACCAGGTCGTCGTTGGAGGCGTTGTTCGTCCACCCCGCGTAGGTGGCGTATCCGGCGCAGGCCTGGGCGGCCGAGGCCGCCTGCTGCGCGCTGAGGATCCGGTCGAACGCCCCGCGCGGGGCCACCGACGCCGGGCGCATCACCGGCCCGGGCTGCGGCACGCCGCCGGACGCCCCCCCGGCGGGCCGGGCCGCCGCCCGGGCCGCAGAATGTGACGCTGAGTGACCAGCGGAGTGGGAGATGGACGCCGCAGCGACGATGCTGGCGGGCAGGACAATGGCAGCTGCGGTGGCAAAAACGTGTCGGGCTGCCACCTTGGCGCTGAACGCCATGATCGAACCCCCTCGATTCCGCGGGACGCAAGATCCCGCCAACACGGGCCCTACCTGCTGGGGAAGGGTCCTGAGGGGCTCGTTAGCCGACTAATCAGCCGGCGCCGTGATGCTAAGAAAAATGCATACCCCGGCCAAAGCGCAGCGGAAACGTACTGACGAGACATGAGAGCCGGTATCGGATTTCTCATCACCGTAAGTGACATACTTGCCCGCAACCGGGCAGTATCGACCCGGCCGCCAGCCCGGGACCACCACCCGGAGCTGAACCGCTGTTCAGCAGCGTGGCGGTCCAGGCTCCGGATGAGGTCAGCCAGCACGTCCGGCGCGGGGCACCAGCCGGTATGCTGACCGGGCCCGCTTCACCTGAGCAAGCGGCGCCGCCGTGCGGCCCGGCTGGTTGCGGCCCGCCCGGAACCCGGCCTCCCGCACCGGTCCTCCCACCACCGGCCCCTCCCACCCGGCCGCCTTGGAGCGCTCCCGATGACCACGCCTGACGCCACGAAGCCGCGGTCCACCCCGCTGCGCGGCGTGCACGAGCAACTGGGCGCCTCGATGACCGAGTTCGCCGGGTGGCTGATGCCGCTGCGGTACCGCAGCGAGACGGCGGAGCACCAGGCCGTCCGGGCCAGCGCGGGCCTGTTCGACCTCTCGCACATGGGCGAGATCATCGTGGCCGGCCCGGGGCCGCCGCGGCCCTCGACTACGCGCTGGTCGGCCAGCCCTCGTCGATGGCGCCCGGCCGCGCGCGCTACACGATGATCTGCGCGGCGGACGGCGGGGTGCTCGATGACCTGATCGTCTACCGGCTGGACGACGAGGAGTTCCTGGTCGTCGCCAACGCCGCCAACACCAGCGTGGTGCTGAGCGCGCTCCGCGAGCGGGCGGGCGGGCATGACGCCCGGGTCACCGACCAGACCGAGGCCTACGCGCTGATCGCCATCCAGGGGCCGGCCGCGGCTGGCATCCTCGGCCCGCTCACCGACGTCGCCCTGGACGGGGTGAAGTACTACACCGGCCACCGGGCGACCGTGGCCGGGCGGGAGGTCCTGCTGGCCCGGACCGGCTACACGGGCGAGGACGGGTTCGAGCTGTTCAGCCAGCCCGGGGACGCAGAGCACATCTGGATGACGCTGTCCGGCGCGGGCGCCGCGGCGGGCCTGGTCCCCGCGGGGCTGGCCGCCCGGGACACGCTCCGGCTGGAAGCGGGGATGCCGCTGTACGGCAACGAGCTCGGGCCGGACACGACGCCGTTCGACGCTGGCCTCGGCCGGGTGGTCAAGCTGGACAAGCCGGGTGATTTCGTCGGCCGGGACGCCCTCGCCGCCGCGGCGCAGGCGCCACCGCGGCGCGTCCTGGTCGGCCTGCGCGGCGGGACCCGGCGCGTCCCCCGGCACGGATATCCCGTCCTGTGGGACGGGCAGGCGCGCGGCACGGTCACCAGCGGCGCCCCCTCCCCCACCCTCGGCGTGCCCATCGCCATGGCCTACGTTGAGCCCGAGGTGGCCGCGGCGGGCGCGGACGGGGCGGCGGACGGCCGGCTCGCGGTCGACATCAGGGGCCGGGCCGAGCCCGCCGCGCTGACCCCGCTGCCCTTCTACCATCGGACCCACGAACAGCCACGATGACTTCCCCTCGGGCGGCCTGGCCCGGCGGGGCGGCAGATCCCAGGAGAGCGACCAGATGACAGTTCCGGAAAACCTGAGCTATACCGCCGGAGCATGAGTGGGTGGCCATCGACGGCGGCGTCGCCTCGGTCGGCATCACCGACTTTGCCCAGCAGGCTCTCGGCGACGTCGTGTACGTGTCCGTTCCCGCGCCCGGGACGGCCGTGACCGCCGGTGAGCCGTTCGGCGAGGTGGAGTCCACGAAATCGGTCTCCGACCTCTATTCGCCGGTGGACGGGGAGGTGATCGAGGCCAACCCGGAGATCGACGAAGACCCGGGACTGGTCAACACCGACCCGTACGGGGCCGGGTGGCTGCTCCGGATCCGGCTGGCCGACGACGCCGACCCGGCCGGCCTGCTGTCCCCCGAGGAGTACAACGCGCTGACCAAAGAGGCTGAGTGAGCCCAGCCGGGGGGGCGGGCGGGCCTGCCGACCTGGCCCGGTACAACGCGGCCACGGCCGGCCTGGAGCCGCCGTTCGCGGTGATCGACCTGGCCGCGCTGCGGGCCAATGCCGCCGACATGGCCGCGCGCGCGGCCGGCAAGCCGATCCGGCTGGCCAGCAAGTCGGTGCGCTGCCGCGCGCTGCTCGAGCAGGTCCTGGGCAACAGCGGGTTCCGCGGGATCCTCGCCTTTACCCTGCCGGAGGCGCTGTGGCTGGCCGGGCAGGGCGTGAGCGACGACATCGTGGTCGCCTACCCCAGCACTGACCGCGGCGCGCTCAGCCGGCTGGCCAGCTACCCGGCGGCCGCCGCCGCGATCACCGTGATGATCGACTCGCCGGACCACCTCGACATCATCGAGAAGGCCGCGGCGGCCGTGACCGATCCTGCCCCGGTCCAGGTCTGCCTGGACATCGACACGTCCTACCGGGGGCCCGGCGGCGTGATCCGCGCCGGGGCGCGCCGCTCCCCGGTGCGCACCCCGGCCGAGGCGGCCGCCCTGGCCCGGGACGTCGCCAGCCGGCCCGGGATCCGGCTGGCCGGGCTGATGGCCTACGAGGCGCAGATCGCCGGGGTCGGCGACAAGCCCCCCGGGCGGCCTGTCTACGCGCAGGCGGTCCGGCAGATGCAGCGCCGGTCCGCCGTGGAACTGGCCCGGCGGCGCGCGGCCATCGTGGCGGCGGTGCGCGAGGTGACGCCGCTCGGCTTCGTCAACGGGGGCGGCACCGGCTCGATCGAGCGGACCGCGGCTGAGGACGCGGTCACCGAGATCGGCGCCGGCTCGGGTCTCTACCAGCCCAGCCTGTTCGACAGCTACCGGGCGTTCTCCGGACGGCCGGCGGCGCTGTTCGCGCTGGCCGTGGTGCGGCGGCCGGCCCGGGGGTGGTGACCGTGGCGGGCGGCGGGTACGTGGCGTCCGGGCCCGCCCACGGCAGCCGCCTGCCCCGGCCTTACCTTCCGGCCGGCCTGCGCCTCGACACGCAGGAAGGCGCGGGTGAGGTGCAGACGCCCCTGCTCGGGCCGGCCGCGGACACGCTGCGGATCGGCGACCGGGTCTGGTTCCGCCACGCCAAGGCCGGTGAGCTGTGCGAGCGGTTCGGCGAGCTGCACCTGATCGACGGCGACACCATCACCGCGACCGTCCCCACCTACCGGGGCGAGGGCCAGTCCTTCGGCTGAACCCTGGCCGGATCAGCACGGGCCAGACCAGCACGGGCCGGATCAGCGGTGGCGGCGGCGGACCAGGTAGGCGGCCACGCCGAGCACCGTCACGGCGGCCAGGGCGCCGCCGGCGATCCGCACCTCGGGGCGCTGGAGCTGCTCCCGGACCCGGTCCAGGGCCCGGTGCGCCACGTTGGCCGGGCTGACCCGGTCGGCGATCTGATCCACGGTGCGCGCGAGGCTCTCGCGGGTGCGCTCGATCTCCCCGACCAGCGCATCCGGGTCGCGGCTCGCGACCGTGCCATTCGCCTCGGCCATCGCTTGCATCCCTTCCTGGGGCGGATCTTTGCCGGTAAGTGTGGCAGGCGGGGCCGTGCTGCGCACGGCCGGCGCGGTTACCCGCGGAATTGAGCGGCACGGGGCGGTCATCAGGTCTGGGCGCGGCCGGGACACGCACGTAGGGTCGAGCGTGTCAGCGGAAGGGACCTGCTTATGTCAGCCACGAACGAGGCCCCGGCCACCAGCAGCGCAGGACCCGGGGGCGCGGCACCCGGAGCACCGGTGACGGTCAACGACCTCGAGCTGCCGGTGTTCGACTACACCGAGCCCGGCCTGGCCGGCGAGGTGTACCACGAGCGGCTGGCCGCGGTCCGGCGGCAGGGCTGGCTGGCCCGCTCCCCGCTCACCTACGTGGTACTGGACCGGGAGTCGGGCGAGTTCTTCCTGCGGGCCCGGCAGACCGCGTTCCCCGGCCGGGAGATCGCCGAGATCTTCGGCGTTACCGGCGGCCGCCTGCGGGAGCAGATCGACGCCAACATCCTGAACGCCACCGGGGAGCGGCACCGGCGGCTGCGTGCCCTGATCGGGCCCGCGTTCACGCCCCGCGCGGCTGACCGGTGGCGCCCCGCGATGCGCGGGTTCCTGGACGGCCTGTGGGACAGCCTCGGGGACGCGCGGCCGGACGGGCCGGACGGGTGCGAGTTCGTGGCCGGGTTCGCCAAGCCGTACCCCTCGCTCACCATCGCCGCCGTGCTGGGCGCCCCGCCGCAGGACGCGCCCCAGCTGCACGAGTGGTCCGGCTGGGTGCAGAAGCAGTTCGACATCCGGGCCCTGGCCAGTGAGCCAGCCCGGATCGAGCGCGCGGTCGGGGAGCTGTACGAGTACGTGGAGACGCTGCTCGAACGCCGCCGCCGTGAGCCCTCCGATGACCTGATCAGCTCGCTGCTCGCGGCCGAGGACGAGGGCGAGAGGCTGACCCACGAGGAGTGCGTCAACCTGGTCCTCAACGTGGTCGCGGGCGGGATCGACACCACCCAGGCCCAGCTGTCCCACGCGATGCGGCTGTTCGCCGCCCATCCCGGGCAGTGGGCGGCGCTGGGCCGCGACCCGGGCCTGGTGCCGGCCGCGGTCGAGGAGGTCCTCCGGTTCGAGCCGATCACCCCGTTCACCGCCCGGATCTGCACGGACGCGATCGAGCACCGCGGCGTGCTGTTCCCGGCGGGCACGATCGTCGCCATCTGCGCCGAGCGGGCCAACCGGGACGCCGGGGCCGGTGACGAGTTCGACATCACCGCGGACTCCGGCGATCGGCTGCTGACGTTCGGCGCGGGACCGCACTTCTGCCTGGGCTCCAACCTCGCCCGGGCCGAGCTGGAAGAAGCCCTCACCTTCCTCGCCCCCCGGATGACCGGCCTGTGCCCCGCGGGCGAGCCCCGCCTCGGCGGCCTGGAAGGCATCTACGGCATCGACTCCCTCCCGCTGGCCTGGACCCCGCGCTCCCCCGACCCGCTGGCGCCGGGTACGCCCGGCTAAATCCAGGTGCGCCGCCCCCGGGGCGCCGTTAGCGTGAGGGCTCCTGCGCACGGTGAGCGGGGAGGCGCAACGTGGAGCAGCTGGCCAGGAAGCTGATGAACTGGGCGTCGATCCTGGAGGACGGCACCCGGGAGCAGGCGCTGCGCACCGCCAGCCTGCCGTTCATCCACCCCTGGGTGGCCCTGATGCCCGACGCGCACCAGGGAAAGGGCTCGACGGTCGGCTCCGTCATCCCGACGCTGGGTGCCATAATTCCGGCCTGCGTGGGGGTGGACATCGGCTGCGGGATGATCGCCGTGCGCAGCCAGTTCACCGCGCAGCACGTCCGGGACCGTGGCGACCTGGAAGCCCTGCGGGAGTCGATCGAGAACGCGATCCCGCTGTCGGCCGGCCAGTACAACAGCGCCGTGCACGACACCGGCACCGAGCGCCGCATCGCGGACCTCGAGGAGCGCGAGGGCGCCGGCAGCGCGGAGATGACCTCGCCCAACTGGCGCCTCCAGCTGGGCAGCCTCGGCTCCGGGAATCACTTCATCGAGGTCAGCCTGGATGAGGAGGACCGGGTCTGGCTGTTCCTGCACTCCGGGTCGCGCGGGGTCGGGAACCGGCTGGCGGTCAAGCACATCAAGATTGCCCAGGAACTGGCCCGGCGCTGGTGGATCCCGCTGCCCGACCCCGACCTGGCCTACCTGGTGGAGGGGACCGACGAGTTCTCGGCCTACCTGCGAGACCTGCACTGGGCGCAGCACTTCGCGCTGCTGAACCGGGAAGAGATGATGGACCGCGCCGTCCGCTGCCTGGGCACGTGGATCGGCGAGCCCGTGGTGGCGGCGGAGACCGTCAACTGCTTCGCTGGCGAAACGCGTGTCATAACGGCCCGTGGCACGTATCGCATTTCCGACCTGGTAGGCGGAAGCCATGAACTTCTTATCACCGACGGACGCTGGGCCAAGGTTCCCATCCGCTCCTTCGGGCGCCAGCGGCTCATGCGGGTGCGCCTGTCGCGCTCTGGCGTGAAAAAGGTGCTGTACGCGACGGCCGGGCATCGCTGGCTCCTGCGGACTCATACGAGCGGAGGTGGGCGGTACTGGGGCGGCCGCCCTGCCGAGGCAGTCACTTCGGATCTGCGTCCCGGCGACCGGCTTTCCTGGACGTACCCGATGCGACCCGCCGACCGAAGTATTGATCGGGAATGCATCGCTCGCGGATTCGTGTTTGGTGACGGTTCGCGGGACGGCGGTCGTTCCCTAGCAAACTTCTGCGGATCTAAGGACGAGGCAGTTCGTAGCTACTTCTTGGGGCTCGGCAACAAGGCCCGGACCTACGGAACTGTCACCCGAATCACGGGGCTTCCTGGTCACTGGAAGAAGGAAATCCCGCGTCCAGATATGACAGCTGCGCAATTGTATAGCTGGCTGGCAGGCTACTTCGCCGCCGATGGAGACGTGGACCGCACAGGCCGCCCCACCCTTGTCTGCGCGTCTCGGGAAACTCTGGAGCAGGTTCGCGTGATCTGCAGCCTTGCCGGCGTGGGAACCTACGGTATACGGGAGCGCATTCGTGCAGGCTTCGGCAACACGCCATCACCTATTTATCTGCTCGGCCTGATGCGTGGAGACCTAGATCCAGATTTCTTTATAATCCCCGACCATCGCGACCGCTACGAGCACGGGAGAGCGGCTATAGAACGCCGCGGGTGGACAGTGGTCGCGGTCGAATCGACCGATCGGGTCGAAGAAGTCTATTGCGCAGTCGTGGACGATGGTCATGCGTTTGCGCTTGAGGACAATATCCTTACGTCGAATTGCCATCACAATTACACCGCGCGGGAGAAGCACTTCGGCAAGGAGGTCTGGCTGTCCCGGAAGGGGGCCATCGACGCGTCCGCGGGCACCCCCGGGCTCATCCCGGGCTCCATGGGCACCCGTTCCTATGTGGTGGCCGGCAAGGGCAGCCGGGTCGCGCTCAACTCCTCCCCGCACGGCGCGGGCCGCGAGTACAGCCGCACGGCGGCCCGGAAGAAGTTCAGCCGGGCCCAGCTCGACGCGGCCATGGCGGGTATCGAGTGGCGCCGGACGAGCGCGTTCCTGGACGAGATCCCCGCCGCGTACAAGGACATTCACGTGGTCATGGAGGACGCGAAGGACCTGGTCGAGATCCGGCACACGCTGCGCCAGATCGTCAACGTCAAGGGCGACTGAAGCACTTCAGCCGGGGGCGGGCGGGGATGCCCCGCCCGCCCTACACTCCCGGGTCATGGACCTCAAGGACGCGACGCTCATGATCCTCGCGGAGTCCGCTGCCTTCCCGGAGGTGGCGGGGCTGGCCCAGTCGGCCTACGACACGCTGGCGGACGGCGGCGAGGTGCCCTATCCCGTCCTCAGCGACCTGATCGGCGAGATCAGCGGGAAGGGCGTGCTCCGGGCCCTGCACCAGACGTACAGCGCCACCGCGTACGAGGCGGTGATCACGCCTATCCTCCGCGAGATCGACCGCCAGCGGCCCGTCCCGCCCCGGCCGCGCCCCGATCCGGCGACCGACCCGCTCACCACCAGCACCTTCCGCCCCTAACGCCACGCGAGTCACAGCCCGGCTTCGCGATCAACCGATTGGTGCCGCCAGGGCAGCACCAATCGGTTGATCACGTTGTGCGTCAGGTCAGCTGGCCGCCTCCACGTGCTCCGCGGCCGCGATGACGGCCTGGCAGGCGACGGTCTGGGCGGACGCGCCGAACACCGGGGTGCCGCTGAACGCCGCGGCCTCCAGCTCGCCCTTGATCTTGCCCGCCAGCGCGTCCCTGACCTTGTCCAGCGCGGTCAGGGCCTGGTTGGTGTGGAGGTAGGTCTCGTCCCCCGCGCTGGTGCTGTCCACCGCGTTGGTCGAGGCCTGCAAGGTGGCCGCGCCGAACTGGCCCACGCTGGAGTTGAGCTGCTTGTAGCACTCCCCCAGGGTGGTCACCGCCGGGCCGCTGAGCGCCCGGTTCGGATCGGCCAGGACCTGGGTGATGACCCGGCCGTCGTGCTCATAATCGTCACGCAGCCCGGTCAGGTACATCAGCGTGGGCCGGATGTCGGTCTCGTCCACCCAGGGCCCGGGGAAGTGCTGCTGCGACACGGTGATCTGCCCGCTGTCCGCGCCCGCCGAACTCGGTCCCTGGCTGGCCGTGGGCCCGTCGAGCCCGAGGTGGCGCACCCCGGGGCCGGCCAGGCCCAGGTAGTTGGTGTTGATCTCGGCGGCGTAGTCGCCGTGATCGTAGGCGAAGCCGGTGCTCTGGCACACCAGCTGCCCGGCGCAGGCCCCGGTGAGCGCGCTCGACTGCAGGTAGTAGTCGGGCTTGGCGAACATGGCGAACGTCGGCGTGCGGGCCGGGTCCGCGTTCACCATGTGCAGGATGGCTTCCTCGGCCGGGTCGGCGATGTAGTTGGTGATCTTCTGGGTGGTTCCGGTGTACGGGTTCGCCGCGGTGATGGACGCGACCCCGTGTTCGAGGCTCCGCACCGAGCTGTCGTCCGGCCCGGGATTACCGGTGACGTAGAACTCCGGCGCGGTGTCGTTCTCCAGGCTGAACGGGACGGTGTTGTTCTCCTGCGCGGCCAGCAGGCCGGTCACGTTGGCGTCCAGCTCGCCGAACGAGCCCGCGGGGTAGGTGCACGCGACGTCCGGGGTCACCGTGGTCCCGCTCACCGTCGCGCCGTCACACGTGGCCGGCGTGGGCTGGATGGCCCGGCCCACGTTGGCCCCGGCCTCATGGTCACCCTCGTCCGAGCTGAGGATGAACAGCGTGTTCTTGGTGGTGATCCCGTCCGCGGCCAGGCGGTTGAAGAAGGTGCCGAACGCCTGGTTGTAGTACTGCGCCTGGGCGACGTAGCAGGCGCTGCCGCTGCCAAGTGCGGCCGGGGCGCCCGCGCACGCGGACAGGCCCGGGATGTTCTCGTTCCCGTGGATATCCGAGATGTACCCGTTGACCACCGGCACCCCGCTCTCCAGCATGTCGGCCATGTAGCCGAGCGTCTGGGACGCGTTGATGCTGCTGAAGCCGGGGAAGCCCGGATGGCTGGTCAGGAAGGCCCCGTTGATCTGGTTCCCGTTCAGGTCCACCAGGTTCCCGGCGGCGTTGGTCACCTCATAGCCGTTGCGGGTCAGGCTGGCCGTGCCCGCACCGAGCTGCGGTGCCACGTACCGGTGGCCGAACAGGCCCTGGTACCCGGTGTAACCGCCCGGCTCATCCGGCAGGCTGTCGGGGGCCGCGGCGCTGGTGGGGCTGGTCTGGCCGTACTTCACCGCCTGCGCGCTGGCGCAGAACGCGTTGCCCTTCGCGCAGTGCACCGCTAGCCCCACATAGTCGGCCGTCTCTGCGTCCTTGAACGAGTCGGGGTCGGCGGCGAGCTGCTGCTCCTCCGGCGAATTGGCGCCGAACACCTTCGGGATATCGACCGAGGTGTTCTCCAGCTCCTGGTTCACCGTGGCCACGTCGCCCACGTCGCAGCCGGCCCGGGTGAACGGCACCCACGGCGCGGGGGTGGTGGTGTCCGGCTTGGGGGCCGGGGAGGTGGTGGCGGGCGGGGTGGCCGAGTACACCAGCGACGGGTTGGTGTCGTGCCCGGCGTTCGGGGTCTTGGCGGTGTCGAAGATCGGGTCGGTCCAGTAGGCGAAGGACGTCGCCGGGTCCGTGGTCCCGTCCGCGTTGTAGGCCTGGAAAGAGTTGCTGACCGGCATGCCAGCCCGGTCGCCGTACAGCCCGGTCCAGGTGGTCAGCAGGTCATTGGCGGTGTGCGCGATGAGCGGCGTGTGGTTGTTGGACAGGAACGTCCCGTTGCCCTCGAAGAAGTTCAGCAGGTTGGGCATCATTTGCAGGTCGGACGGGACGTTGGGGTTGTCGCGGAAGAAGTGGACGTTGTCGAAGCCGAGCTCGACCACGTGCTTGACCCCGTTCCCGAGGTGACAGCCATTCCCGGCGCTGTCGTGCGAGGCTGCGGACACTAATGGTTTCGCGGACGCCGCCGCGGCGGCGAACCCGGGCGTGGCACCCGCCACGGCGAGCGCGCCCAGCAGCGAAGCGCATCCGGTGACGGCGGCGGCGCGCACTGCCAGCCTCCGTCGGCCATGGTGATAGGGCATGGATCCTCCTCTTCCCGCCTGCCCGGCGTGAACGGCCGGGCAGTCCTGCCGGTGACCCTAGGGACATGGGCCGAATTCCCGGCGACGGGAAAAAGAAACGGGGGCCAACTCTCGGGCCGCATAAGATGCGATTCGTGGCGGTCAGGGCGGTCATCTTCGACTGGGGTGGGACGCTCACCCCGTGGCACAGCGTGGACCACGACGCCTTGTGGCGCGAGGTCTGCGCCCCACACTTCCCGGCCCCCCGTGCCGACCAGGCGGCGACCGCGATCGTGGCCGCGGAACTCGCGCTCTGGCAGCTGGCCGACGACGCCCAGCGCAGCGCCACCCTCTCTGAAGTGTTCGAGCGGGCCGGGATCGCACCGCCGGAGGCGCTGCTGGCCAGCTACTTCCAGGCGTGGGACCCGCACACGTTCACCGACGCCGACGCAGGCCCGTTGCTGCGGGAACTGCGGGGTCGCGGGATCAAGGTCGGCGTGCTGTCCAACACCATGTGGCCGCGCAGCGCGCACGAGCGCGTGTTCCGCCGCGACGGCCTGCTCGACCTGATCGACGGGGCGGTGTACAGCAGCGAGATCCCGTGGACCAAGCCGCACCCGGAGGCGTTCCGCGCCGCGATGGCCGCGGTCGGGGTGGACGACCCGGCGGCGTGCGTCTTCGTGGGTGACCGGCCCTACGACGACGTGCACGGCGCCAAGCGGGCCGGGATGCGGGCCGTGCTGATCCCGCACAGCGCGGTGCCGCCGTTCGACGAGGTGACCCCGGACGCGGTCATCACGCGCCTCGCCGATCTCCTGGCCCACCTGGACGCCTGGTCCACCCCGGGGTCCTAGCTGCCGTGGCCGGGGAACGCGAGGGTGGTGCGGTGAGCGAGGGCCTGGGCGGGGTCCTCGCGGTCTTCCAGACCCCCTTCGACGACCGTGACCGGATTGACTACCCGGCCCTGGAGAAGCTGTTCGACTGGGTCTTCGCTAACGGCGCGGACGGCGTCGTCTTCGCGATGGTCTCCGAGATCTTGCGGATGTCATCGCGGGAACGAGACGAGGTCGCCTCGGCGGCGTGCCGGCTCGCCCGCGGCCGTGGCTCGTGCGTCATCAGCGTCGGCGCGGAATCGCTCGCCACCGCCCTGCACCATGCGCGGCACGCCGCGGACTCCGGGGCGGACGCCGTGATGGCCACCCCGCCGCTCGTGCACGCGGCCGGTGACGACGAGTTGCTGGGCTACTTCACCGCGATCGCGGCCAGCGTGGACCTCCCGCTGATCGTCCAGGACGCGAGCGGGTACGTCGGCCGGCCCCTGTCCATCGGACTGCAGGCCCGGCTGCACGGCGAACTCGGCGACCGGGTGATGTTCAAGCCCGAGGCCCCGCCGATCGGCCCGCGGCTCACCCGCTTGCTGGACGCTACCGGCGGCCAGGCCCGGGTCTTCGAGGGCACCGGGGGCCTGTTCCTGATCGACAGCTTCCGCCGCGGCGCGATCGGCACCATGCCGGCCAGCGACGTGGTGTGGGCGCTGGCCGCCCTGTGGCGCGCGCTGCGCGAGGGCGACTTCCCCCGGGCTTACCGCATCGCCGGCCCGCTGGCGTTGCTGGTGTCGCTGCAGACCAGCCTGGACAGCTTCGTCGCGGTCGAGAAGCACCTGCTGGTCCGCCAGGGCGTTATCCCCTCCGACCGGATGCGGGGGCCGGTCGCCGAGGTGCTGGACGCGCCGGGCCGCGACGAGGTCGACCGCCTCGCGGACCTGCTCCGCGCGGCCGCCGGCGAGCCCGCACCCTGACGCGGTGACGGCCCGCTGCCGCTAGTGGTGCACGCCGGGCAGGGGACCAGCGGCCTGCGACGGATAGGCCTCCCCGGGGAGGTCATCGTCGCCCGGCGGCTGCATTCCGGGGACCACGACCAGGCCGGACAGGTACTCGTCAGCCCCTGACGAGGCGGCCCGCCCGCGGCCCCGCCACCGGGACGGCATGAAGAGCGGCATGATCATCGCCAGTCCGGCCGCCCCGAGTATCCCGGTGACGAGCATGGCCTCGAACCCGGCGCCGTAGGCATGCGACTTCAGCGGGATAAGGCCGACGGCGCGCCGGACGTTGACCACATACATGGCCGTCCAGCCCAGCAGGAGCAGGCCGGGCAGCCCCGCCGCCAGCGGCGAGATCCGCGGCGCGGCGACCAGGATCCCGGCCAGCAGCCCGGTGGCCGCCACCGCGATGAGCGGGGCGAGCGCGCTGGGACTGGTGATGGGGCCGCTGCCCGCGGGCAGCCGGGACAGCGGGACCACCAGCGGCCGTGGGTGCAGCAGCCAGAAGTATCCCCAGGCCCCGGAGAAGAACAGCACCGCCACCATGATGACCGCCAGGACACTCCCCATCAGATGCCGCATCATGCTCGCCTTTCCGTCGCCGGCCCCCGGAACTGGCCGGGCTTCCAGCCCGCTGGTGCAACGTGTCCCCCGCGTATGAGCAACCTCCGCCGCAGACCGTCGTGTTACACCGCCCGCCCGCCCGGGCGGGCAGCGGGCGGGCGGGCGGGGAGCGGGCGGGCGGGGATCTGACTACCTGGGCGCGGCGACCCGGGTGAACCCGGCCGGGATCCGCGCGTGGTTGGCCAGGCTGACCAGGCCCGGGGTCCTGGCGATCCAGGACTCGTTGGAGACCAGGCGGGCCTGCAGCCCCCCGCCGAAGGACCTGATCATGCGAACCGGCTGGAAGGTCCGGGAATCGACCCAGAATTCCATGGTGATGATGCCCATCCGGGCCCGCAGCGCGGTGGCCTGGTGCCCGTTGACCTGGCCGTGGCCCACGACCCGCATCGTGCCGTCCTTCAGCCACTTCTCGAGCTGCGCCGGGCCGAGTACTCCCCCGTCCGCAGGCGTGGTGGGCCGCCCCTGGACGGGCCCGGCGGCGTGGATGACGCTCACGAACCACGTGTGCGTGGAGTAGTCGGCCTCCGTGGTGCGCCAGTGCAGGACCCGGTGCACAAAATACGAGCTGTTCCAGCTGAGGACCGTGCGGGAGCCGGTGCCCTGCCTAGCGTAGGAGCTGCCCGTCCGCGGGTCGGTCCAGCTCGTGTAGGTGCCGCCGGCGTAGCTGTTGGTGGTGTCGCGGACGATGTAGTGGTCAGCATTGGCCAGCGTGGCCTCGACCTGCCTGGTCACGTAAGCCGCCGTCTCCACCGCCGGCTTGGCAGGGGCGCTGCCCGCCGGGCTGCTGGCCGCACCGGTGGCCCTCGGCGCCGGGCCCGGATCATGGCTCTGCGCGGCCAGGATCAGGCCGGTGACCAGGGCGGCGGCTGGCACGCCGGCCAGCAGGCCGCGGCCCGTGCGCCGGCGCCGGGCCCGCGCCCGGGCGCGCTGCGCCGCACCGGGCGGTACCCGCAGGCCCCCGGCTTCCTCGTCCAGCGCGGAGCGCAGCTCCGCGAGCATCTGTGACTCGCTGTTCATGGGTGCTCCCTGATAGGCAGAAGATCTGACTCAAGCTCGTGGCGAAGCCGGGCCAGGGCCCGGGCGGCCTGGCTCTTGACGGTGCCGACCGAATTGCCGAGGACCTGCGCGGTCTCCGGCTCCGACAGCTGGTGCCAGTAGCGCAGCACGATCACGGCCCGCTGCCCCGGCGGCAGCCGGCGCAGCGCCTGGACCAGGCGATCCCGGTCGGCGACCAGGTCGTCGAGCAGGGCAGGCATCTCGGGTGGCAGTCCGGCGGCATGCCGCTCGCGATTCTCCCGGCGGCCGGAACGCCGCCAGTAGTCGTTGGTCGCGTTGATGACCGAGCGCCGGGCGTACGGCAGCGGCTCATCAACCCGCCCCCAGCGCAGGTACAGCCGGGTCAGCGCTTCCTGGGTGGCGTCCTCCGCCTGGCCCCGGTCACCACACAGCACGAACGACAGGCGGACTAATGAGTCACCGTGTGCCCGCACGAATTCTTCGAACGCCGCCCACTTTTTCTGCCGCACCGCCACCTCCTCCGGTCAGCTCCGCTCTCCACCCCCTAGCACGCCGCCCAGCCTGGTAACGGTTGTCACCGGCGGGCCGGAGGGGAGGGGCCGCCTACGGGGCGGGCGGGGACTCGGGGTCGCTGATGTCAGCCACGGTGGCGGCCAGGGCCCGGGCCGCGTCGTCCGCGTCCAGGGCCACGGCCAGGCCGGCCTGGCCCGCGCCGAGGGTGATCTCCCGGCCGCCCATCCGCTCGTCGGCGATCACCGGCCAGCGGCGCAGCGAGCCGAACGGCGTGATCGTGCCGCGCTCGTAGCCGGTCACCTCCCGGGCCACGGTGGCGTCCGGCATGGACAGCCTGCTGACCCCGAGCAGCGCCCGCAGCTTCGGCCAGGAGATCGTCCGGTCCCCCGGCACCAGGACGAACAGGAAGTCATCGTCGCCGCGCCGCACGACCAGGGTCTTGACCACGTCGGCGGGGGTCACGCCGCGGGCCCGGGCCGCCTCGGCCAGGCTGCGCACCGGCCCGTGGCTGATCAGGCGGTAGGACAGGCCCGAAGCGTCGAGGGCATCTTCCGCCGCAGTAGGCATGGCCCAGTATCTCCTGCCGGTGCCGCTGGCCGCCGCCCCGGCCGGACCGGCAGAATGACCGTTATGCCCGCTCCTCATGACGCCGCCGTGGACGATGCCGCTGTGCCCGCCGCCGGAGCCCCCGCCGCCGGGAACCCTGCCGCCGGGAACACCGGAGACGACGGCCCGGCGGTCCCCGGCCCGCCCGTGGCCAGCCCGGCCGCCGCGAGCCCGGCCGCGGGGAGCCCGGACTCCGCCGCGGAACTCGCCGCGCTGCGCGACACCTGCACCCGCTTCCTGGCCTGGCACGGGGCCGCCCGCGCGGCGGACCTGCTGGCCACGATCCCCCCGGACACGGTGACCGACCGCTACGGCGAGGGCGGCGTCGTGACCGAGCTGGAGAGCGAGATCATGCTGGTGCTCGGCCAGCCCGCGGCCGTGTTCCTGCCCAGCGGCACCATGGCCCAGCAGGCGGTGCTGCGGGTCCACGCCGACCGGCGGCAGCGCCGGACCGTCGTGTTCCACCCGGCCTGCCACATCGACGTCCACGAAGGGCGCGGCTACGAGCGCCTGCACCAGCTGACCGGCCGCCCGGCGGGCGAGCGGGACCGGCTGCTCACCCTGGCCGACCTGGAGGAAGTGGCCGAGCCGATCGGATCGTTGGTGATCGAACTGCCGCAGCGGGATCTCGGCGGCCAGCAGCCGGACTGGGCCGCGCTGGAGGCGCAGGCCAGCTGGGCCCGGGAGCGCGGGGCGGCGGTGCACCTGGACGGCGCGCGGCTGTGGGAGTCCGCGGCGGGTTACGGCCGGCCGCCGGCCGACATTGCCGGCCTGTTCGACACCGTGTACGTGTCGTTCTACAAGGGCCTCGGGGCGCTGCCGGGCTGCTGCGTGGCCGGCCCGGAAGACATCGTCGCCGAGGTGCGCGAGTGGCGGCACCGGATGGGCGGGACCCTGTTCGGCCTGTGGCCTAATGCGGCGTCGGCCCTGTCCTGCCTGGCCCGGCGGCTGCCGATGATGCCGCGCTACCTGAGCCACACCCGGGCCATTGCGGACGCGCTGCGCGACCTCCCGGGGGTCACGGTCATCCCTGACCCGCCGCAGACCCCCATGCTGCACCTGCTGCTGCGGACCACGGCGGAGGACTTCACCGCCGCGGCCCGCCGGCTGGCCGCCGGGCAGGGCGTGTGGACCTGGCCGGCCGCGATGAGCACACCGGACCCGGGCACCCAGCGGGTCGAGCTGACGGTCGGCGACGCCACGCTGGCGCTGCGGCCCGGTGAGGTGCGCGAGATCGTCGCCGCCCTGCTGCCCCGGCTAGCCCCCGGGCCTGGTCACTAGCCGCGCCAGAAGTCGAAGGGGTCCCGGCCGGGCCGGAACCCCGCCGCCCCGGCCAGCCCGGCCGCCTCGCGGAACTGCTCGCCGACGTAACCGGGCAGGTGCGCGTCGCTGCCGAAGGACAGCGCCGTGCCGCCTTCCTCACGCCACCAGCGCAGCAGGCTGGCCGAGACGAGCGGGCTGGCCGTGTTCAGCTCCAGGACCCGGCCCGAGGCAGCCAGCGCCCGCAGCACCGCGCGGTACTCCTCCTCGAAGTCCGCTTCCCGGTACCGGCCCGCCGCCTCGGGCCAGTACCGCCGCGGGTAATCCAGGTGCGCCAGCACCTCGAACAGGCCGCTGCCCTCGATCATCGCGACCACCTCGGCGAAGTACCGGCGCATCAGGTCGCGGGCGGGCTCGCGGCGCAGCAGCGCCCGCGCGTAGACCAGCCGTCCCCCGCTCGGCAGCGTGTGCACCGAGCCGAGCACGCGGTCGAACTGGCCGGACGACAGCACCGCGGCGGCGCTGCCCGCGAACAGGTGCGGCTCCCCTGCTTCCGCACCAGACAAGATCCGCAACGAGGGGAATCGTTGCCGGCACTCGTCGAGGCAGGCGAGGTAGCCGCTGATGTCCAGCGGCCGGGGCCCCCACTTGTCGTTGGGCCTGATGCCGGTGCCCGCGATGGGATCGTCCGGTCCCCAGTCGGTGAAGTCGAGGTGCTCGGTGAAGGCCACCGAGGGCAGGCCCAGGTCGGCGGCACGGGCGCACGCGGCGGCCATCGAGGCCCCGGGGCCAGTGTCGTGCGACCACTGGGAGTGGACATGATTATCGGCTGGCAGGTGGTGGTCAGCTGGCCCTCGATCGTCAGCCCGCTGAGTCCCGTCGCCAGCCCGGCCACTATCGGTGGGGCCGATGGGATTTGAACCCATACTCGCAGGATCCTAAGTCCTGTGCCTCTGCCGTTGGGCTACGGCCCCGCTGCTGGTCGTGAGTGTTCCGGATCGCGGCATCCGGGTCAGGCGGCCAGGTCCTGGCGCAGCCGGGCGACGTGACCGGTCGCCCGGACGTTGTAGTACGCCCGCTCGATCCGCCCGTCCGCGCCGACCACGAACGTGGACCGGATCACCCCAACCGTCTTCTTGCCGTACATCGTCTTCTCCCCGAACGCCCCGTAGGCCTGGAGGACCTCACGGCCCGGGTCGGCGAGCAGGCTGAAGTTGAGGGACTCCTTGTCGCGGAACTTGGCCAGCTTCTCCGGGGTGTCCGGGGAGATGCCCAGCACCGTCAGCCCGGCGCCGGCGAGATCGCCCAGGTTGTCGCGGAAGTCACAGGCTTCCTTGGTGCAGCCCGGGGTCATCGCGGCCGGGTAGAAGTACACGATCACGCGCTGCCCGCGGAGCGCGGACAGCTGCACGGTCTTGCCGTCCGCATCAGGCAGTGAGAAGTCCGGCGCCTCATCGCCTGGCGCCAGTTTCTGGTCGGTCACGCGCGCTCCCTCCGGAAAGACGACTCCACGTTACCGGGCCGGGCAGGCCCACGGGTGACCTTATTAAGAGCCTCTTACGCGGTCTGCGCAGGCCAGTGGACGGTACGTGACCGCGCGTAGAGTCCACGACGGGTGGCGGGGGATTGCACGAAATTGCTTGACAAGTAGGGCAATCGCCAACCCAAGGAGGACCAAGCGTGTTCTCGCAGTTGAAGGCCCGCCGGTCGGGTGCTCCCGAAGAGGGAACCACTCAGGTCCGGCCCACCCAGACCGTCCGCTTCGGCGTGCCGGCCCGGGCAGTCCGTCCGCTCGGCTTCGCGGCCGTCGCGGTCGCCGCCGCGCTGGCGGTCGCCGGGTGCAAGCCCGGTACGTACGGCGGCGCGTCGTCCAGCGGCTCGCAATTCGGGAGCACGTCGACCTCATCGGCGTTCTCGCTGGCCGCGCAGCAGTCTCAGCAGATCAGGTCGTTCACCGCAGACCTGCAGGTCCAGGCCACGGGCGCGCTGAACGCCACCCTGACCGGCACCCTGCACGAGGTGACCACGCCCACCCCGCTCATCTCCATCCACGCCAACGCGGGCGCGCTCGGGAACATCCGGGTGATCCTGTCCAACGGCATGGCCTACATGAAGAGCCCCTTCATGATGAACCAGTACGGGAAGCCGTGGGTGATGGGCTCGATGTCGAGCATGAGCAGCACCTCGGGCCTGAACCTCGGCCCGCTGCTCAGCCTGCTCTCGACCAGCAGCCCGCTGGTCCAGGTCCCGCTGTTCAGCCAGGCCACGAACACCCGCATGATGGGCCGCTCGATGATGTTCGGCTCGCGGATGTCCGAGTGGGGCGGCCACTACATGCTCTCCAACGTGCTGGGCAGCCTTAACTCCAGCATGCAGCCGAGCTTCCAGTCGCTGATGAACAGCGGCATCAACATGACGCGGTTCCGGGCCTGGATGGACCCGACGCACATGGTGCGCAAGCTCGTCCTGATCGAGGTCGGCAACAACACGCAGATCACGATCACCCTGACCATCACGTCGATCAACCAGCCGATGCACATCATGATGCCATCGACCACGCTGATCTTCGTGCTGCCAGGGACCACCGGCATCGCCACGCCGACGCCGAGCATGACGGTCACGCCGACGGTCCACCCGACCGTGACCACCACCCCCACCATGGGGACGACGCCGACGCCGGTGGCCACCAGCACCGCGGGTACGACCGGCACGCCGGCCCCGGTCCCGACCGGAACCGGCCCGACGCACTGGTGACCTGCACGGACTGACCGCAAGCGGCAGGCCCGCCGGACCTGGAGATCATGTGCCAGGGCGGCGGGCCTTTCCGCGTCGTCGCGGGGTCTGGCTGCCGGCGGGGTCTAGCTGCCGAGCAGCGCGGCGATGATGGGGGCCAGGTGGCGGAGCGCCCGGCCGCGGTGAGAGATCTTGTCCTTGTCCGCCGGGTCCATCTCCGCGGTGGTGATCTCGTACCCGTCCGGGACGAAGATCGGATCGTAGCCGAACCCGTTCGTGCCCCGGGGCGCGGTGGTCAGCGCACCCTCCAGCAGCCCCTCGGCCACGTGCTCGGCCCCGGAGGGCAGCACGAGCGCCGCGGCGCAGGCGAACTGCGCGCCCCGGTGGTCCGCCGGGATATCGGCCAGCTGGGCCAGGACCAGCTCCAGGTTGGCCTCGTCGTCGCCGTGCCGCCCGGCCCAGCGCGCGGACAGCACGCCGGGCATCCCGTTCAGCGCGTTGACGCACAGGCCGGAATCGTCGGCCACCGCGGGCAGGCCGGTGTACGCGGCCACCGCCCGGGCCTTGAGCAGCGCGTTCTCGGCGAAGGTGAGCCCGGTCTCGGCAACCTCGGGCATGTCCGGGAACTCGTCGAGGTCGCTGACGTCCACCGGGACCCGTCCGGCGTCCAGGATCCGGCGCAGCTCGATGAGCTTGTCCGGGTTGCGGGTGGCCACGATAAGCCTGCTGCCCATCCGGGTCACCGCCCCGGCAGGTCGCGGGCCAGGGCTTCCCGCTGCATCCGGGTCAGCTGCGCGCACCCCGCCACGCCGAGATCGAGAAGCTCGCTGAGCAGGTCACGGCTGAACGGCTCCTGTTCCGCGGTGCCCTGGATCTCCACGAAGTCCCCGTCGCCGGTGCACACCACGTTCATGTCGGTCTGCGCGGCGGAGTCCTCCTCGTAGCACAGGTCGAGGCGGGGCTGCCCCTCCACGATGCCCACGCTGACCGCGGCCACCGAGCCGACCAGCGGGTCACCCTTGAGCCGCTTGCGCCCGCGCAGCCAGGTCACCGCGTCGGCCAGCGCGACATACCCCCCGGTGATCGCGGCGGTCCGGGTGCCGCCGTCGGCCTGGAGCACGTCACAGTCGATGACGATGGTGTTCTCGCCCAGGGCCTTGGTGTCCACGCAGGCCCGCAGGGACCGGCCGATGAGCCGGGAGATCTCGTGGGTGCGGCCGCCGATGCGGCCCTTGACCGACTCACGGTCGCCGCGGGTGTTGGTGGCGCGGGGCAGCATCGCGTACTCGGCGGTGACCCAGCCGAGGCCGCTGCCGCGCCGCCACCGGGGCACCTCCTCGGTGGCGCTCGCCGCGCAGAGCACCCGGGTCGCCCCGAACTCCACCAGCACCGAGCCTTCCGCGTGATCCAGCCAGCCGCGGGTGATCTTTATCTCGCGCAGTGACGCGTTACCGCGCCCATCGGGTCGGGACATGCCTGCCACCCTACCGACCAGCGCCCTCCTCCCCGGACTACCCCGCCACCCCGCACATGCCCGCCGCCCGCACATTCCCCGCGAACCGTGCACCCGCCCCCCGCCCCCCGCGCCCCAACCCCCCGCGCAGGGCACTTATCACCTATCTGGTGCACCGAAATCCCCCCAAAACGCCCACTGGGGTGCACTAGATAGGTGATAAGTCGGCAGGCGGGACCAAAGTGAGGGGTAGAAGGCCAGCCAAGGGGGCCTCGCCGACGCCGGCGAGTAACCCGGCTGCCGCAGCAGACGACGTGCACACGGAAGCGGGCCAGCGGGGGTCCGGGGGGTCGCCCCCCGGGCTAGCAGGGCTAGCAGGCGGCGCGGTCGGGGGCGCCGGCCTCGATCCAGCGGTAGACGGTCCCGATCCCGGTGGTCAGCGGTGTCCGCGCCTGCCAGTCCAGGTCCCTGGCCACCCGGTCTACCGCCAGCGAACTGCGCAGCAACTCCCCCGCCCGGGGTTCCCCGGGCCGGGTCGCGACGGGGTGCCCCGCCACGTCGCCGATGATCGTCACGATGTCCAGGACGCTGACCTCCACCCCGGTGCCGATGTTCCAGATCCCGGGACGCCCCGCGTCGGCGGCCGCGAGGAAGGCGCTGACCGCGTCCCCGACGTACACGTAGTCGCGGGTCTGCGAGCCGTCCCCGTAGAGCGGCGGATCGTCCCCGGCCAGGACGCAGCCGCAGAAGATGGGGATCACCCCGGCGTCGCCCGCAGGATCCTGGCGGGGCCCGTACACGTTGGCCAGCCGCAGGATCGAGTGCCGGGTGCCGTGCAGCCGGTTGTAGAGCCCGATGTACTGCTCGCCGCAGTACTTGGCGATGCCGACCGGGGACTCCGGCAGCGGCAGCACGTCCTCCCGGGACGGGATCGCGGCGTTACGGCCGTAGAGAGTGCCACCCGACGAGCCGAACAGCACCCGGGCCCCGGTGGTGCGGGCCGCCTCCAGCACGTTGACGGTGCCGACCACGTTCACCTGGGCGTCCTGCGCGGGGGCGTCCACCGAGGTCCGGACGTCGATATGGGCGGCCAGGTGGCAGATCAGCTCGGGCCGGGTCCCCCGGACGATCTCGCCGAGCGACGTGGCGTCGGCGATGCTGAGCTTGTGCAGCGAGACGTGCTCGTCGAGGCGGCCGGCCCGGCCAGTGGACAGGTCATCGACCACGATCACCTCGTCGCCCCGGGCCAGGAACGCGTCGGTGAGATGGGATCCGATGAACCCGGCGCCGCCGGTCACGAGTACCCGCATGCTTGAGCATCCTAAGCGCTGGCCACCCCGGCCTGGCTCAGCCCAGATCCGCCACCAGCCCAGACGTGGCCAGGGACAGCGGCCCGGGGAAGTGCGGGGCCGCCTCCTCCAGCGTCCTGGCCCGGTCGTTCCAGGGCACCAGATGGGTCAGGATCAGCTGCCCGGCGCCGGCCTGGGCCGCGTGCTCCGCGGCCTGCCGGGCGGTCAGGTGCAGGCCCTCGGGCAGGTCCGGGCCGCTGGTGAACGAGGCCTCGCACAGCAGCAGGTCGGCCCCCCGGGCCAGGTCCACCAGCGCGGCCGACTCGCCGGTGTCCGCCGAGTAGGCCAGGGTCCGGCCGCCGGCCTCGATCCGGAAACCGAACGTCTCGACCGGGTGATTCACGTGCGCCAGCGTGACGCGCAGCGGCCCGATCTCCCGGGTCCCCGGCTCCAGGGTGCCGAAATCGAAGGCCTCCGTCATGCCCGGATGCTCGTCCAGGCCGTAGGCCTGGGCCATCCGCCGCGCGGTGCCCGCGGGCCCGAGCACCGGGATCCTCGGGCCCGGGGCATCCGGCCCGTAGGTGCGCGCCACCCAGTACCCGCACAGGTCGAGGCAGTGATCGGCGTGCAGGTGGCTGAGGCACACGGCCCCGACGCCAGCCAGGCTGGCGTAGCGCTGCAGCGGGCCCAGGGCCCCGTTGCCGAGGTCGAGGACCAGCCGGAATCCCTCGTGCTCCACGAGGTAGGACGAGGCGGGGCTGTCCGGGCCGGGGAACGACCCAGAGCACCCGAGAACGGTGAGGCGCACGGGCACTCAGGGTACGCGCCCAGGCGTCTCAGGACCGGCCGGTGCGGCCGACCAGGGCGATCTGGCGGCTCTGCGCGACCAGGCGGCCCGCGCTGTCCCAGACCTCGGCCTCCTCGTCGAACCAGCCGCCGCTCACGTGCCGGCACCGGGCCGCGACCCGGAGCGCGCCCGGCGCGGGCAGCGCCCGCATGTGCCAGGTCAGCTCGACCGTGGGCGACCAGCCGACCACCTCGATGCCGAACACCACGGGCGGCAGCGAGTCCACGGCCAGCGCGAGCAGGTAGGCGTCCGGCTCCCGGGGCTCACGGAGCTGGAAGTACCCGCGCATCTCGGGTGTCCCGGACGGCTGGCCATGAACCCAGCCCAGCGTGGCCGGGTCGAGCCGGATGTCGACCTGCTTCGCGTAGCCGCTGAACGCCCGCGGCCCCTGCGCGTCCTGGATGTCCTGGCACTGCGCGATGGGCGGCAGCCGGGGCGGCTCGCCGGTCCAGGACAGGCCGCCGGGGTCACCGGGGTCGCCCAGGGCGCCGGTGGTGACCGTGGTCTCCAGCATGGGCCGGCCGTCCTGGACCAGCGTGGCCCGGGCGGTCGCGGCCACCTTGCCGTGCTTCAGCCACTCCACCTCGACCTGCGCCGGTTCCGGCCGGGGCGCCCGGAGGAAGTGCGCGCTGGTGGCGATGGGATACGGGTGCGGGGAGGAGTCCAGCACCGCCCGCAGGACCGTGGCCAGCAGGACCCCGCCGTTCACCGCGCCGGCGATGGCGAAGCGCTCGTCCGGCCGGATCTCGTACCGGCCCTCGCCGGCCGGCCGGACCGCGATGGCCTCGTCGAAGGCGCTCATTTAACGGCGCTCATTTAACGGCGGCCGCCGGGCTGGGGTGAGGGAGCCGGGGGGACGGTCCTCGTTGCGGAGAAAATCAGGCCCATAGCTGGCCTTCCAGCCGCGCTTCCGCCTCAGCCAGCGTCCCGGAGTAGGCGCCAGTGGAGAGATACTTCCAGCCGCCGTCAGCGATCACGAACGCGATGTCGGCGCGCTCCCCCGCCGCCTGGGCCTTGGCCGCCATGCCCAGGGCCGCGTGCAGGGCCCCGCCCGCCGAGATGCCGGCGAAGATGCCCTCTTCGTCGAGCAGTTCGCGGGTGCGGCGCAGCGCGTCCTTGGAGGACACGGAGAACCGGGTGGTCAGCACCGACTCGTCGTACAGCTCGGGCACGAAGCCCTCGTCGATGTTGCGCAGACCGTAGACCAGCTCGCCGTAGCGGGGCTCGGCGGCCACCACCGAGATACCCGGCACCCGCTCGCGCAGGAAGCGCCCGGTGCCCATCAGGGTCCCGGTGGTGCCCAGCCCGGCTACGAAGTGGGTGATGCCGGGCAGGTCCCCGAGGATCTCCGGGCCGGTGGTCTCGTAGTGGGCCCGCGCGTTGGCCTCGTTGCCGTACTGGTAGAGCATGACCCAGTCGGGGTGCTCCTCAGCCAGCCGCCGGGCAACCCGGACGGCCTCGTTGGAGCCGCCCGCGGCGGGCGAGTAGATGACCTGCGCCCCGAACATCTCCAGGATCTGCCGCCGCTCCGCCGAGGTGTTCTCCGGCATCACGCAGATCATGGTGTAACCGCGCAGGTGCGCGACCATGGCCAGGGAGATCCCGGTGTTCCCCGAGGTGGGTTCCAGGATCGTGGTCCCCGGCGCGAGCAGGCCATCCTTCTCGGCCTGCTCGATCATGAAGAACGCGGCACGGTCCTTGACCGATCCGGTGGGGTTGCGGTCTTCCAGCTTGGCCCACAGCCGCACGTCAGGTGCGGGAGACAGCCTCGGCAGCCCGACCAGCGGGGTATGGCCGAGGCTGTCCAGCAGTGAGTCGTAACGCATTCGCTCTCCCGGGAGTGGGTCAGCCCGCCCCGCCCGCCACGGCCGGCAGCACGGTCACCGTGTCACCGTCCTTGACCGGGGTCTCCAGGCCGCCGAGGAAGCGCACGTCCTCGTCGTTGAGGTACACGTTGACGAACCGGCGCAGCCCGGCCTCGTCCTGCAGCCGCTCGCGGAGGCCGCCGTACCGGGTGTCGAGGTCGCCGATGAGCTCGGCGATGGTCGCACCCGAGCCTTCTACCGCCTTGGCGCCGCCGGTGTAGGTGCGCAGGATGGTCGGGATGCGGACTTCGATGGCCATGAACAACACTCCAGGGTGAGGCGGTCGGTCTCTGCGGGCGTCTTTGGCCGGCGCGGGCGGTGACGGCCGTCACCGGATGCCAACGGGATGCCCCCCGCGATCATTCCAGCCCGGGGCCGCCCGGGGTATGGGACTGGTCACCCGGCAGGTCATCGGTGATCCGGACTTCCTCCTCGGTCACCGTCCCGTCCACGATCCGGAACGAGCGGAACTCCGCCTGGTCAGGGTCGCGGGTCGAGACCAGGACATAGTGGGCCCCCGGCTCGTTCGCGTAACTGATATCCGTGCGCGAGGGGTAGGCCTCGGTCGCGGTGTGCGAGTGGTAGATGACGGCCGGTTCCTCGTCCCGGTCGTCCATCTCGCGCCACACCCGGAGCAGTTCCAGCGAGTCGAACTCGTAGAACGTCGGCGAGCGCTGGGCGTTCAGCATCGGGATGAAGCGCTCCGGGCGGTCCTGGCCGGCCGGCCCGGCGATCACCCCGCAGGCCTCGTCCGGGTGGTCCGCACGAGCGTGCGCCACGATCTTGTCCCGCAGCGCGGAGTGGAGCGTCAGCATGGATCCGAGCGTACCGGCGCGGGCCGGCGGGCTGTGGCTACCAGAGGGCGCGGACCAGGGTCTCCTGCAGGAACGTGAGCCAGTCGTAGACCCACATGTACGCCGACCGCGGGTCGGACGGGTCGAGGTCCTGGACCCGGGCCTCGAAGTCCTCGGTGATGGACAGGCGGACCCCGAGGGCCAGCCGGACGTCGTTCAGGGCGCGCAGCCAGACCTGCGCTTCCTCCTCCGTCAGGCGGACCTTGCCGCCGTCCTCGGGCAGGGTGGCCAGCACGGTGCGGGCCGCGGCCGCCTTGCCGTTGCGGAGTTCCTGCTCGGTGAACCGGCGGAAGTCACCGGCCGCCTCGGAGTCATCCTGGTAAGCGTCGGGCAGCAGCCGGGCCAGCACCGGGTCATCGGGCGGGGTGGCGGGCCCGCTCTGGCCGAGCAGGCGGGCCAGATCCTCCATGGACGGGTCGGGGCCGGCCTGGCCCGCGCCGGGGTCATCGGGGCCCGGCTCGCTCCCGACCAGCTCCGCGATCTGGCTGACCAGGGACCGGATGATCCCGGCCTGGGACGGCACGAACGTGGCGGTCGCCCCGCCGCCGCGTACCGAGCGGAAGCCGTTCAAGGCCGCACCCGTTTCCTCGGGGTCACCCGCGCCGCGTTTCCGTAGGAAGCTCACTTATCGTGACTCACGGTGGCCCACAGCCCATACCCGTGCAGCACTTCCACGTCCCGCTCCATGGACTCCCGGGTGCCGGACGAGACCACGGCCCGGCCCTTCTGGTGCACATCGAGCATGAGCTTTTCCGCTTTTCGCTTCGAGTAGCCGAAGACCTGCTGGAACACGTAAGTCACATAGGACATGAGGTTCACCGGGTCGTTCCAGACGATGGTGACCCACGGCGTGTCGGGGACGACTTCCTCAAACGTCTCCGGGCGTTCTACCTCTGCTGGTGCCACGCTCACCGGCGCTCACCTCCTCACGCACCGCCTTCTAGTCTGTCAGGCCCGCGGCGTGCCCGGTGCCCCCCCGGGGGCGGCCCGGGGTGCGCGTTGCCCCCGGGGGCTGCGGTGACCGGAGGGCAGCGTCCGTAGTCTTTTGGCTCGTGACCACTGATACCCGCGGGGCCAGCACCGCGCTGCTGACCGATCGTTACGAGCTGACCATGCTGACTGCCGCGCTGCGCAGCGGGGCGGCGGGCCGGCGCGCCGTCTTCGAGGTGTTCGCCCGGGCCCTCCCCTACGGCCGCCGGTACGGCGTGGTGGCCGGCACCGGGCGGCTGCTGGACGCGCTGGAGCAGTTCCGCTTCGGGCCGGCCGAGCTGGCGTACCTGCGGGACAACCAGATGGTGGACCAGGGCGCCCTGGGCTACCTGGAGTCCTACCGCTTCAGCGGGGACATCTGGGGCTACGGGGAGGGCGACTGCTACTTCCCTGGCTCGCCGATCCTGGTGGTGGAGGCGCCGTTCGCCGAGGCGGTCGTGCTGGAGACCCTGGTGCTGGCGATCCTCAACCACGACTCGGCGATCGGCTCGGCCGCCTCCCGGATGGTGAACGCGGCGGACGGCCGGCCGCTCATCGAGATGGGCTCGCGGCGCACCCATGAGATGGCCGCCGTGGCCAGCGCCCGGGCCGCGTACATCGCGGGCTTCGGGTCCACCTCCAACCTGCGGGCCGGGCGGGATTACGGCATCCCGACCAGCGGCACCAGCGCGCACGCGTTCAGCCTGGTCCACGACAGCGAGCGGGACGCCTTCGCCGCCCAGCTGGCCGCGCTCGGCAAGGGCACGACCCTGCTGGTGGACACGTTCGACGTGGCCCGGGCGGTCCGGACCGCGGTGGAGCTGGCCGGACCCGGCCTGGGCGCGGTCCGCATCGACAGCGGCGACCTCCCGATGGTGGCCCGGCAGGTCCGCGACCTGCTGGACGAGCTGGGTGCGCTGGACACCAGGATCGTGCTCAGCGGCGACCTGAACGAGTACTCGATCGCCGCGCTGGCCGCCGCCCCGGTGGACGGCTACGGGGTCGGGACCTCCCTCGTCACCGGGTCGGGGGCGCCCACCGCGGCGCTGGTCTACAAGCTCGTGGCCCGGTCCAGGGAAGCCGGCGGCGGCGGGAACCTGGAGCCCGTGGCCAAGCGGTCGGTCGGCAAGCCGGGCCGGGGCGGCCGCAAGTGGGCAGCCCGGCAGTTCGACGAGAACGGCGTGGCGGCCACCGAGCTGATCACCAGGGCCGACACCGGAGACGGCGCGGACCAGGGCGGGATGCGGCAGCGCCCGCTGCTGCGCGAGCTCGTCCGCGGCGGTCAGATCGTCGGCCGGGAGCCGCTGGCCGCGGCGCGGGACCGGCACCGCACGGCCCTGGCCGAGCTGCCCGTGCACGCGCTGCAGCTGTCCCGGGGGTACCCGGCCATCCCGACCGTGTTCGCGCCGGACAACGACTAGGCGCCGGCGCTGCAGGCTGCGGGGGGCGGCGGCGGTGCTGGGGCGGCGGCGGCCGTTAGGCGCCGGACGCCGCGTAGGCGGCGGCCAGGGGGGTGATCGGGCTGGCCTGGATCCCGTCCAGGCCCGCCGGGAGCGCGTCCAGGCCCGCCGGGAGCGCGTCCGGGCAGAACGCGCGCCGGTAAGCCTGCGGGGTGGTGCCGCGCCAGGCGCGGAAGTGGTGGCGGAGCGCGGCGGCGTTGCCGAACCCGGCCCGGTCCGCGATCACGTCGACGGTCTCGGCCGTCTCCTCCAGCAGCTCCTGGGCCAGCAGGATGCGCTGGCCGGTCAGCCAGCGCAGCGGCGTGGTGCCGGTCTCCTGGACGAAGCGCCGGGCGAAGGTGCGCTCGGACATCCGGGCCCGGGCTGCGAGCTGGCTGACCGTGACCGGCTCACCGAGGTGGCGCTGCATCCAGCTGATGACCTCGCCCAGCGTGTCGCAGGCGGGCACGGCGACCGGCCGGTCCACGTACTGGGCCTGGCCGCCGTCGCGGTGCGGCGGGATGACCATGCGCCGGGCGATCCCGTTGGCCACCCGGCTGCCCTGCTCCTTGCGCACCAGGTGCAGGCACGCGTCGATGCCCGCCGCGGTGCCCGCGCTGGTGATCACCGGGTCCTCGTCGACGTAGAGCACCTCGGGGTTGACGATCGCCGACGGATGCAGCCGCGCCAGGGCCGGGGCGTGCCGCCAGTGCGTGGTGCACTGCCGCCCGTCCAGCAGCCCGGCCGCACCGAGCACGAACGCGCCGCTGCACACGCTGAGGACCCGGGCCCCGCGGTCCACGGTGGCCTGCAGCGCGCTGATCAGCGGCGCCGGGAACTGGCCGGACGTGTAGGCGCGGAGCTGGTCGTCGCAGACCGCCGCGACGGCCACCAGGTCCGCCTCGCGCAGCCGGTCCAGGCCGTAGGGCGTGGACACGGTGAATCCCGCCGCCGAGGCCAGCGGGGCCGGCTGGCCGCTGTTCCCCCGGACACCACTGTTCCCCCGGACACCACGGTTTCCCCGGACACCACGGCGAAGTCGTAGGCGGGCAGCCCGTCGTCGGTCCGGTCCACGCCGAAGACCTCGCAGAGCACGCCCAGCTCGAATGGGGTGAAGCCGTTCAGGATGACCACGGCCACGTTCTGCAGCATGATCCCATCATGCCCCATGATTGGCAGGATCTCACCCTTAGATGTCCTAACTGCCACTGTTCTGGTCGCGGGAAATGACCGAGACTTGGGTCATGAGCAGCACAGACCCTCGTTCATCCGGACGGCGCGGCTGGTCGCAGCGGCTCCGCTCCGTGTCACTCTCGATCGCCGCGGCCGTGGCCGAATGCCATCGCGCGAGCCGCATGATGATGCAGCTCAGGCTCGCCCCGGACCGCTACCTGCCTGACTCCGGCCAGGCCCCGGACAACTACGCCGAATTCCTGTTCCGCACCTCGGGGCCGCTGCGCCACGAACCCTCGGCCCGGCAGCGGGCCGCCGGGCGCAGCCTCCGCTAGCCCGCTGGCCGGGCCCGGCGCCGCCGCCGGGCCCGGCACCAGATGCCGTACGCTCAGGCTGTGCGCGCGCTGGTGATCGTGGATGTGCAGAACGACTTCTGTGAAGGCGGTTCGCTCGCGGTGGCGGGCGGCGGCGAGGTAGCCCGGGCCATCAGCCGGTACCTGAAGTCCGGCGGGTATGACCACGTGGTCGCGTCGAAGGACTTCCACATCGACCCGGGGAGTCATTTCTCGGCCCACCCGGACTACGTGAACTCCTGGCCCCGGCACTGCGTGGCCGGCACAGGGGGCGCGGACTTCCACCCGGACCTGGACACCGGTCCCATCGACACCGTGTTCAGCAAAGGCGCGCACGAGGCGGCCTACAGCGCGTTCGACGGCGCCGACGAGGCGGGCACGCCGCTCGCGGCGTGGCTGCGCGAACGCGGCGTCGACGAGCTGGACGTAGCCGGGATCGCCACCGACTACTGCGTCCGGGCCACGGCGATCTCCGCCGCGCAGGAGGGGTTCAGTACCCGGGTGCTGCTCGGCCTGACCGCAGGCGTGGACCCCACCACCACCGCCGAATCGATCGAGGCCATGAAGGCCGCCGGGGCGCAGGTGACCGGGACGCCGGTCGAGCGTTAGCGCACGGCGGCCGGGCGGTACCCGGCCGTCAGGTGCAGGGCCGTCAGGTGCAGGGCCGTCAGGCGCCCGGCCCTCAGGTGCTCAGTCGTCGTCACCCTTGGGCAGGCCCTCGTAGATGCGCTTGCAGTCCGGGCAGACCGGGAACCGCTTGGGATCCCGGCTCGGCACCCAGACCTTGCCGCACAGGGCGATCACGGGCGTGCCGGTCACCGCGCTGTCAACGATCTTGTCCCGCTCGACATAATGCGCGAACCGCTCATGGTCGCCATCGCCGGGCCGGATATCCGGCGTGGTGCCAGTGTCCTCACGAGTGCCGGAATCCGGCAGAACCTCAGTGCTCACGGTCCCCGATTGTACGCGGCACCAGCCCAGGACCGGTCCAGGTGCCCGCGAGCCGGCGGACAGGGTCAGTTGAGCGCGGGGTCGTCGGGGTAGTTGGCCACCATGGCGAGGTTGCCGCCCTGACGGCGGAGCACCACCTTCCAGAGCCGCTCCGGCTCGGCCGCGAACGCGTCGGCGGGCTCGCCCGACAGCACGTACCAGGCCCCCTCGTCGATCTCTGCCTGAAGCTGGCCAGGCCCCCAGCCGGCGTAGCCGGCGAAGACCCGCAGCGAGGCGATGCCGCCCGCCAGCAACTGGGGCGGCGCGTCCAGGTCGACCAGCCCGATGCGGGACATCACCGCGGACCCGTCCAGCGCCCGCCAGCCGACCGGCTCCTCGTCGCCCGGCACGATCGCGAGCGCCAGCGCACTGTTCGGCGCGACCGGCCCGCCCCGGAAGACCACGGACGGCCCGGTCACCAGGTCCGTCCAGGACTCGAGGACCTGCCCGACCGGCACCTCGGTCGGGCGGTTGAGCACCACGCCGAGCGTCCCCTCCTCGGGCTCGTCCTCGACGATGAGGACGACGGTACGCCGGAAGTTCGGGTCGCCCAGCAACGGCGTAGCGACCAGCAGCCGCCCCGAGAGCTCGTCCTCCATGCCCACCATTCTGGCGGACGCGGCGGTTGTTCGGGCTCCGGTGTCCCCCGCACGCGACTTCGTGCCAATTTGAGACACGTTCCGGAGAGTGGTTCAGGAACGCGCCGGGCGGCCGCCGGCGGCGTCCCGGACGGCGGCCGCGACGGCCGCCGACACGTTCGCGTTGAACACCGACGGGATGATGTAGTGCGGGCCGAGCTCGGCAGGCGACACCACGCCGGCCAGCGCCCGGGCCGCGGCCACCATCATGTCGTCGGACACCGTCCGGCTCTGGGCGTCCAGCAGCCCGCGGAAGACCCCGGGGAAGACCAGCACGTTGTTGATCTGGTTCGGGTAGTCACTGCGGCCGGTGGCCACCACCGCCGCGTGCTGGGCCGCCTCATCCGGGTCAACCTCGGGATCGGGGTTGGCCAGCGCGAACACGATCGCGTCGTCATTCATGGCCGCGATGTCCGCCCCGGTCAGCAGCCGTGGCGCCGACACCCCGATGAAGACGTCCGCGCCGCGCAGCGCGCCGGCCAGGTTCCCCTCGTACTGCCCGGCGTTGGTGTGCTCGGCCACCCAGCGCAGGTTGTCGTCCAGCCCGGGCCGGCCCACGTAGATCGCGCCCTTGTCGTCGCACACGATCACGTCGGACGCGCCGGAGGCGAGCAGCAGCCGGAGCACCGCGCTGCCAGCCGCGCCCGCGCCCGCGATCGCGATCCGGACCGAGCCCAGCTTCTTGCCGACCACCCGCAGCGCGTTGGTGAGGGCGGCGAGGACCACGATCGCGGTGCCGTGCTGGTCGTCGTGGAACACCGGGATGTCCAGCAGCTCGCGCAGCCGCCGCTCGACCTCGAAGCACCGCGGGGCGCTGATGTCCTCCAGGTTGATGCCCCCGAAGGCCGGCGCGATGATCTGGACGGTGCGCACGATCTCGTCGGTGTCCTGGGTGTCCAGGCACACCGGCCAGGCGTCGATGCCCGCGAACCGCTTGAACAGCGCGGCCTTGCCCTCCATCACCGGCATGGCCGCATACGGGCCGATGTTGCCCAGGCCCAGCACGGCGGAGCCGTCGGTGACCACGGCCACCGAGTTGCGCTTGACGGTGAGGCGGCGCACATCCTCCGGGTTGCGGGCGATGGCCATGGAGACCCGGGCGACACCCGGGGTGTAGGCCATGGACAGGTCGTCCCGGTTGCGCAGCGGGATCTTGACCGCAGTCTCGATCTTCCCGCCCAGGTGGAGCAGGAACGTCCGGTCGCTGACCTTGCTGACCGTCACGCCGTCGACCTCGCTCAGCGCCGCGACGATGGCCTCGGCGTGGTCGGTATCCCGGGCGGCGCAGGTCAGGTCCACGCGCAGCCGCTCGTGGCTGAACGGGCTCACGTCGAGCGCGGTGACCGCGCCGCCGGCCTGCTCGACGACGTGGGTGAGCTCGCTGACCGCCCGCCCGTGGGATGGCACCTCGAGCCGCACGGTGATCGAATACGACACGCTCGGCGCTACCGACACGCTAATCCCGCCTTCCGCCATGCCCCGATGCAGGACACAATCGTGCCATCACCAGGCCGGTGATCAGGCCCATGGCAGGCAGGCTGGTACCCGCGCGGCGGGCCAGCGCGGCGGGCCGGCACTGGCTGCCCGGCCACGTACCCTGCAAGAGTGTCCAACGGAGGAATGACCGCCAGTGCGCCAGACGCCGCAGCCACGGCCGACCGGACGGCCACGGTGACCGCGGACGTCGGCCGGCCGACCATCGACGTGACGCGGCTGCGGGTCGCCATCGCCCGGGTGTCGCGGAGCCTGCGCCGGCACGAGCTGGCCGGGCTGACCCCGACCCAGCTGTCCGCGCTGGCCACCGTGGAGCAGGCCGGCCCAGTGCGGCTGGGCGACCTCGCGGCGGCGGAGAAGATCGCGCCGTCCACGCTCACCCGGCTCGTTACCGTGCTGGAAGAACGCGGCTACGTCGAACGTCATCCGGTGCCGGGCGACGCCCGGGCCAGCACGCTGGTGGTCACCCCCGAAGGGCACGCGATCCTGGAGCAGATCCGGCGGGAGAGCACGATCCTGCTCGCCGATAACCTGCGCACGCTCAGCCCGGATCAGCTCGCCGCGCTGGCCGCGGCGCTGCCCGCGCTGGAGCAGATCGCCGAGGGGCGGCCCCCGGACGCGCGCGGCCGCTGATCAGAAGAGCAGGCTGGACAGGGTGGCGCGCGCCTTGGCCACCCGCGGGTCCCCGGGCGGGAAGACGTCGAACAGGCTGACCAGGTGGAGGCGGGCCCGGTCCCGCTCCTCCCCGGACGTCCTCCTGATCGTGCCGAGCAGCCGGTCGAAACCCTCCTCGATCCGGCCGGTGGCCACCTCGATGTCGGCCACGCTCGACTGCGCGTTGACGCTGGCCGGGTCTTCCGCCGCCGCCCGGCGTACCTGGCCCTGGTCGTAGCCGCTCACCCGGCGGATCAGGTTGACCTGGGCCAGGCCCATGGCGGCCGCCGGGTTACCGGGCGAGTTCGCGAGGATCTTCTGGAAGGCGGCCGCGGCCCCGTCCATGTCGTCGCGCTCCATCGCCTGCTGCGCTTCCTCGAACGCCGGGTCGGCCATCATGGACCCGCCCGGGCCGCCGCGCATCCCCGGGCCGCCCGGGTCGCGCCCGCCCGGCTGAGCCTCGGCGGCCTGGGCGCCGTCCGGCTGCCCGTCGGCCAGCTCGCCGTCGGCCGGCTCGCCGCCGCTGACGGGCATCCCCATCTGGGCGGCGACCTGCATGACCTGGCCGATCCACTGGCGGACCTGCGCCTCGGGCATCGCGCCCAGGAAGCCGTCCACGACCTGGCCGCCGGCGACCGCCATGACCATCGGGATGCTCTGCACCTGGAGCGCCGCCCGCAGCTGCGGGTTCGCGTCGATGTCCACCTTGGCCAGCACCCAGTCCCCGGCGGCCTCGTTGGCCAGTTTCTCCAGCACCGGGCTGAGCTGCTTGCAGGGGCCGCACCATTCGGCCCACAGGTCGAGGATGACCGGCGCCGAGCGCGACCGCTCGACGACGTTGACGTTGAAGGTCTCCTCGGTTACGTCGATAACGTTGCCGCCCGGCGAGCCACCCTGCTCGCCAGAGCGCGCGGCCGCCTGCTGACCGCGCTGCGCGGCGGCCTGCCGCGCACCCAGGTCAACGGCGCCGTAGAGCGAAAAGTCCCGCGGCTGCTGCATATCCCTATCCTGCCGCATGCCAGCCATGCGTTGACCGCCGCCGTCAGCCGGTAAGCAAGTAGCACATGTTGTGCTACTGTAGTCCAGTGAGTGATACAAACCAGGGCCAGCCGGCCGGGCGCCAGGCCAGACCGCCCGCGTCCAGACCGCCCGCGTCCAGGCGGCACGGGTCCAGGCGGCACGGTCCGGCAGCAGGCCGGGCACAGCATCGGCATCCGCGAACTGCGCCAGCACGCCAGCGTCTACGTGGACCTCGTGGAGAAAGGGGAAACGGTGGACATCACCAACCGGGGACGGCTCGTGGCCCGCCTCGTCCCGGCCCGGGACGTGGAGAGCCCGCTGGAACGGCTGATCGCGGCCGGGATCATCGAGCCGGCCGAAGATCCCGGCAGCCTGCTCGACATCGAGCCGGCCCCGCCCGTCCCGCCGGGTCACCCCACGGCCAGTGAGATCCTCATGCAGATGCGCGAGGAGGAGAGATATTGATCTACCTGGACTCCTCCGCCCTGGTGAAACTGGTCCTGACGGAGCCGGAAACCCGGGCGCTGATTCAGTGGCTCGCGGAACGAGCTGACCTCCCGCTGGTCTCAAGTGCGCTGCACCGAACGGAAGTTCCCCGGGCGGTCTGGCGGGCCGACCCCAGCGCCCTTCCACGCAGCCTGCGGCAAATGAGAGTGGTAGACAAGGTCACGGTCAGCACGGCCGTCCTCGACTCGGCATCCGTCATCCCGCCGCAGACTCTGCGGTCAAGCGACGCCGTACACCTCGCGTCCGCACTCAGCATCCGGCGCCAGCTCACCGCGTTCGTGGCCTACGACAAGCGACTCCTCGCGGCGGCCCGGGACGCCGGGCTCCCGACTGCGAGCCCGGCCTGATCCTGGGCGCGGGCGCAGCGGGCCGCAGGACCAGGGCGGCTGGGCCGGGGGAGGGCCCCGGGCTCAGCAATGATGCGGCGGGGGCGGTACGTCCAGCGTCGGGTTGCGGTCGAAGAACCCGGCCGGCTTCAGCGTGAACCCGCACCGGGCCACGGGCATCACCGGCCAGTCCTCCAGCCGGGGGAAGTGCGTGGGCCCGAACGTGTGCCACAGCACGATGTCAGCCCCGTCGATGTCCCGGTCGCCGCGGATGAAGTCCGGCAGGCCGGCCCCGCCCGGATGCTGGTTCACGAAGTCCCCGGCCGGGTAGCGCTGCGCGGGGTCGTACCGGGTGACCCAGAGGTGCTGCGCCGCGAAGCCGGCCCGGGCCGCCACCGGGGAGCCCGGGGCGGCCAGCAGCACCGGGGCCGCCTCGGGGTACAGGGTGTAGCCGACCGGGTGACCGAACCGGTTGGCCCGCTCGGTGCTCACCACCCGCCAGGTGCGGCCGCGGCTGCCATCGGCCCGCCGGGCCGCCTGCGACTCCGTGCTCAGCCGGGTGACCTCCTGCACCAGCGCGTTGCCGTAAGGGTTTTCCGGTCCGGCGGGCAGCCCGGCCACGTCCACCTCCTCCACCGCGTTGGCCTGCCCGTCCACGTCCATGTCGAGCCGCGCGCTGAACAGGTGCTGGTGGGCGGGGGCGCCCAGGCCCGGCGCGACCTCGGTGGAGTGCCGGTGGTGCCCGCCCGGGTGCGCGGCCGTGAACAGAGCGCCGGTCAGCTTGATCTCGCACTCGATCGTGCCGTCGAGGTAGAAGTACCAGTAGAAGCCGTAGTCGTAGTTGCCGATGGTGGCGAAGAACGAGACCACCAGGCGCCGCTGCCGGCGGGACTGGGCCGAGCCGTTGAAGATGTCCGTGTGCTTCCAGAGGATCCCGAAGTCCTCCTCGTGGATGCAGATCGCGTTGTGGATCGTGCGCGGCTCACCGCTGTCGCCGGTCACCGTCGCGTCCAGGTAGGCGATCTCGCCGAGGCAGTCGCAGCCCAGCTCCAGCGAGTTGGCCCACTTCCCGACCAGGTACTCGCCGCTGTCGAAGTAGGTCTGCCAGTAGCGGAACTTCGGGTCCCCGTAGGGCACGACCATCTCGGGGATGGAGGCCCGGTAGATGACCGGCCGGTCCCGGCCGCCGTCACCGACGCTGATCTGGTGCAGGGTCAGCCCTTCACGCGCGTCGAAGCCGATCCGCATGGACCAGCCCTGCCAGCGCAGCAGGTGGCCGTCCAGGGTGAAACTCGGGCCCTCCGGCTGGGTGATCTCGATCGGCCGCAGCGTGGTCCGGTGCGGCCCGCGGACGGCCGGGTCGTCGTAGTCGCCGGACTCCTGCGGCACCGGCGCCGCGAACTCGTCCACCAGCTCGATGACCCGCCGCTCGACCAGGTCCACGTAGGCGGCCACGCCGTCCACCGGATGCGCCCAGGCGTAGCCGTGCTCGTCGTCCTGGACGAACGCCAGCACCCGCACCAGCCGCCGCCCGTCCTCGCCCGGGAACCCGAACGACCCGGCGGTCAGCGGGCAGGCCCGGATCCTGGTCACGTCGTCCAGCCCGCGCCGGGCCATCGCCGCCCGCCACCCCGGGTCGGCCCGGACCACCTCCTCCGCGGTGGCGAAGTCCTGGTCCAGGATCGGCACCTGCCCGTCGGCCCGCGGGTCGAGGACCCGGCGGCTGACCACCTGCCGCCGGGTCAGCGAGACGACCACGTCGCAGGATTCGCCGGTGGCCACGTTGATCAGGAAGGCCCGCAGCCGGCGGTCGGGCGGCTCCCCGGCCGGGCCGAGCACCTCGTCCTTGGCGGGCTCCTCCAGCCCGTAATAGGCGAAACGCACCGGCCCGGCCAGCAGGCCCGCCGCGGCCAGGATGTCCCGCCCGGCCAGGTACTCGGCCGCGCCGGCCGGGTCGAGCGGGTGCGCCGAGGCTGGGCCAGGTGCCTGCGCCACGCGCAGCGCCGCGTCGGTCATGACAGGTCTCTCTTTCTCTAACGGACCGTCCCGGGTCCTGCCGCCGGCCTGGCCTACTCGTCGGCGATGATCGAGCCGGCCCGCTCCCCCAGCCCGGGGTCACGGCGGCTGAGCACCGCGGCGTAGATCACCGCGAGCACCACGATGGCCAGCGCCGCATACGGGAACCAGTCGTACGGCGCGGCCTGCCCGGGCTTGCACAGGTAGTACACCGGCACGGCGATGGCGGCCATCCCGAGGACCGGCAGTATCAGGTGCTTCACCACGCTGAACTCGGCCGGCCGGTACTTCCGGTAGTAGAACGGCAGGGCCAGGTTGGCCAGGAAGTAGACCACGAGGACCAGGATGGTGCCCATCGTGGAGGACTCGAAGAAGAAGTTGAGCGGGTCCATGCTCCCGGTGTGGCCGCCGATCACGTGGCCCAGCACCCAGATCAGGATGATCCCGCCGGCCAGCGCGACGAACGCGTAGATGGCGTTCATCGGGGTGCGCCGCTCCGGGTGCACCCGGCCCAGCCAGCGCGGCAGCAGGCCCTCCCGCCCGGCGTTGAAGATCAGCCGGGACTGCGAGTTGGCCGCCGCGATCAGCACGCCGAGGGTGGAGGTCATGCCCGCGATGTAGGCGAACGCGGCGAAGGCCGGGCCGATGTTCCCCGACACGGTGATGAAGGGGATGGGAGCGGCGGCCAGCTTCGCCCCGTTGTAGCCGAACCCGGTCACCGTGGCGAAGGCGAACAGCAGGTAGCTGACCACCATCAGCGCGATGGACAGGAACACCGCGCGGGGCACGTTGCGCCGCGGGTTACCGGTCTCCTCGGCCAGCGCGGCCGAGTTCTCCCAGCCGATGAACAGGTAGATGGCGAGCGGGAAGCCCGCGGCCAGCCCGGAGAAGCCGTTGGTCAGGTGGCTCGGCTCGAACGGCACGGCGGACAGGTGCCCGCCGTGCTGGATGATCGCGATGACCGACACCACGACCAGGACCAGCATCTCGAACACGAAGAAGAAGCCGGCCAGCTTGGTGGACACCGCCACGCCGCGCACCATCATCACCACGGCCCCGGCCGTGAGCAGCACGGTGAAGATGCCCCAGGGGATGTTCCAGCCCAGGTAGTGCTGGAGCGTGAGGGACAGGAACCCGCCGACCACGGCGAGCACCGAGGAGATGGCGATGATGTACCCGGCCCCGCAGAGCAGCGCCGTGCTCACCGCGCTGGTGCCGCCGAACGTCTTGCCCACGAACGAGATGAACCCGCCGGTGGACGGCCGCGCCCGGGAGAACTGGGACAGCGTGTTGCCGAGCAGCGCGATGGCCACGCCGGCCGCGATGATGGTCAGCGGCGCGGCCACGCCCGCCGTCACCACCAGGAACGCGAAGCCGAAGAAGAAGCTGTAGGCCGGGCCGATGTTGGCCATCGTCGAGGCCGAGATGTCCACCAGCCGGAGCGCGCCGCGGTGCAGCCGCTCCGGCGACTCCGGCGACTTGGTCTCCGAGAACGGGATGGGTGCCGCCTCGCTCATGTCCCCTCCTGCCTGGGCAATGCTGCCCGGGACGATGGCCGGCCCGGCGGGCCGGACGTCAGTATGGGTAGTGCACGGGCCCGGGCGCCACCGTGAGCCAGCGCCGCTGGGTGAACTCCTCGAGGTTGGCGTCGCCGCCGGAGCGGCCGCCGAGACCGGACGCGCCCATCCCGCCGAACGGCGCCAGCGCCTCGTCCTGCGGGGTGGCGTCGTTGACATGCACCATCCCGGCCCGCAGCCGGCGGGCTACCCGCATCCCGCGGGCCAGGTCGGCGGTGAGCACCGAGTTGACCAGGCCGTAGGGAGTGTCGTTGGCGGCCTGCACGGCCGCGTCGTCGTCCTCCACCACCAGCACCGGCGCGATGGGAGCGAAGATCTCCTCGGTCCAGAGGCGGCTGGACGGGCTCACGTCCGCCACCACGGTGGGCCGGAAGTAGGGGCCGGCCGCCGTGCCGCCGGCCACCACCCGGGCCCCGGCCCCGACCGCCTCGCCCAGCATCTGCCGGGCCCGCTCCAGCTGGCGGGTGTTGATCATCGGGCCGAGCCCGACCTCCTCCGTGACCGTGTTGCCGACCGTGATGGCCTCGGCCCGGGCGGCCAGCCCGCTGAGGTACGCGCCGGCCACCGCCCGGTGCACGATGTGCCGCCCGGCGGTGATGCAGGTCTGGCCCTGGTAGTGGAAGGCCGACCAGGCACCGATCATGGTGGCCTGGTCGATGTCGGCGTCGTCCAGCACCAGCAGCGCGTTGTTGCCGCCCAGTTCCAGGGACACCTTCTTGAGCTGGCCGGCCGCCGCCTGGGCGATCCGGCGGCCCACGGTGGTGGACCCGGTGAAGTGGATCATGGCCACGTCGGGGTGGCTGACCAGCCGCTCGCCCGCCTCGACGTCGCCGGGCAGCACCTGGAGGATGCCCGGCGGCGCCCCGGCCGCCGCGAACAGGCCGGCGATGGCCAGCCCGCCGCTGTAGGGCGTCTCCGGGGACGGCTTGACCAGCACGGCGTTGCCCAGGGCGAGCGCTGGGGCGATCACCCGCATGCCGAGGACCAGCGGGAAGTTCCACGGGGTGATGACGCCCACCAGCCCGAGCGGGATCCGCTCGGACAGCGAGAACCGGCCGGCGTGCCCGGAGGGCAGCAGCTCGCCGGTGGCCCGGGAGGCCAGCGCGGCCGCCTCGGTCAGCTCGCTGGCCGCGGCGGCGATCTCGTAGTCCGCCTTGCCCGCGATGCAGCCGGTCTCCCGCATGATCAGCTCGCGCCAGTCCTTGGCCTGCCTGGCCAGCTCCGCGGCGGCGGCGCGCAGCAGCCCGGCGCGCTCGGCGTAGGTCCGCTCGCTCCAGGCCCGCTGGGCGGGCAGCGCCGCGGCCACCGCCAGGTCGGCATCGGCCGCGCCCGCCAGCCCGGCCAGCCCGAAGATCTCCCCGGAGGCCTTGTCCCGCACCGGCAGCGTCCCGCCCTGGGCGGGACGCTGGAATGTGCCGTCCAGGAACACCGACTCCTGCCACGCCTGCTGGCCTGCTCCCACCCGCTCCACCCCAGCTCACCGTCAGGCTCGGCCATCCGCTAAGTCATGGCAAGCGCTTTCCGAGTGGTGCGAACGTACCTGACCGGTCAGTCCGCCGCAAGACCCGGAATATCCCGGCCGCCCACCGGCCGCGCCCCCGCGGCCACCGGCCACCGGGCGCCCGCCAGCCGGTCACCGGCCGGTCAGCGGCGGCCAGGCCGGGGCAGGGTGCTGTCGCGGAGGATGACCTCGCCGGGCACCGGGATGACCCGCGGCTGGTCAGCCTCCTGCAGGACCAGGCTGGCGGCCATCTCGCCCATCTGCCTGAGCGGCAGCCGGACCGTGGTCAGCGGCGGGTAGATGTCGCGCAGCGTGGTGATGTCGTCGAAGCCGGCCACGGCGATGTCCCCCGGCACGGCCAGCCCTTCGGCCCGGAGCCGGGCCAGGGCCCCGACGGCCATCACGTCGTTCACCGCGAACACGCAGTCCGGCCGGGTGCCGCCGGCCGCCAGGATCGCGCTCATGGCCTGGTAGCCGCCGTCCCGGGTGAACGCGCCGTGGATCACCCGCCGCGGGTCGAGGCGGACTGACCAGGCGGCCAGCCCGGCCTCGAACCCGGCCACCCGGTCCCGGGCGGTGACCAGCCCGTCCGGCCCGGCCAGCACGGCGAACTCCCGGTGGCCGAGCGCGACCAGCGCCCCGGCCAGGGCCTCGGCGCCGCCGGCGTTGCCGGGCAGGATCGTGTCGATGCCGAGCAGGTCCTGGCCCACGCAGACCGCGCGGCCCCCGTCACGGGTGAACGCGCCGACCTCGGCGCGCAGCGCCGCGGTGGCCGCGGCCTCGGCCGACCGGCTGCCGACCAGCACCACCGAGCGGGCCCGCTGGGCCCGCATCAGCGAGACGTACTCCAGTTCCCCCGCCCCGCCCGCCGCCGTGCTCGACACGATGGCGAGCAGGCCGCCGGCGTGGCTGACCTCGATCAGCCCGGCCGCGATCGAGGAGAAGTACGGGTCCGCGATGTCGTGCACGATCACGCCCATCATCGTGCTCTGGCCCGTCGCCACCGCCCTGGCCTGCAGGTTTGCCATGTAGCCGAGCTCGGCGACCGCCTTGGTGACCCGGTCGGCCAGGCGCGGGCCCACCCGCCGCGACCCCTCGTTGACCACCCGGGACGCGGTGGACAGCGAGACCCCGGCCCGGTCCGCGACGTCCTGCAGGGTCACCGGGACCAGGGGCGCCCCGGGCTGCCGGGCCCCCGCCCGCGCCCGGTGCCCCCCTGGTTTCAGCTCCGTCACCGCCCGCTCCCTCGCCGAGTTCCCTGGTTGACCCAGCTTCCCAGGCCACCTTAATCTGGGAAAGCCCTTTCCAAAGCATCGCGCCGCAGGCCCGGATCCGCCAGGGAGTGATTGATGTCGCGCAAGGTGATCCACGTGGCCATGAACGGGGTCACCGGCCGGATGGGCTACCGCCAGCACCTGGTGCGTTCCGTGCTCAGCATCCGCGAGCAGGGCGGTGTCACCCTCGAGGACGGGACGACGCTCTGCCCGGAACCGATCCTGGTCGGGCGCAGCGAGCAGCGGCTGCGGGAGATCGCCGAACGGCACGGCCTGGAGCGCTGGTCCACCAGCCTGGACGAGGTGCTGGCCGACCCGGCCGTCGGCGTGTACTTCGACGCGCAGGTCACCGGGGCGCGCGAGGCCAGCCTGGCCAAGGCCATCGCCGCGGGCAAGCATGTGTACACGGAAAAGCCGCTGGCCGACTCGGCCGATGGCGCCCTGCGGCTCGCCCGCCAGGCCCGCCAGGCCGGGGTGGTCAACGGGGTGGTCCAGGACAAGCTCTTCCTGCCCGGCATGATCAAGCTGCGGCGGCTGGTGCGGGAGGGCTTCTTCGGGCAGGTCCTGTCCGCCCGGCTCGAGTTCGGCTACTGGGTCTTCGAAGGAGACGGGATACCGGCCCAGCGCCCCTCCTGGAACTACCGCGCCGAGGATGGCGGCGGGATCGTGCTGGACATGTTCCCGCACTGGCAGTACCTGCTGGAGGACCTGCTCGGGCCGGTCACGGCGCTGTACGCGCGGCACATCACGCATATCCCGCAGCGCTGGGACGAGTCAGGCCGGCCGTACCCGGTCACCGCCGACGACGCCGCCTACGCGCTGCTGGAGTTCGGCAGCGGGGCCATCGCGTCGGTCAACTCCTCCTGGGCGGTCCGGGTGAACCGCCGCGAGCTGGTCGAGCTGCAGGTCGACGGCACCGGCGGGAGCGCGGTCGCGGGCCTGCGGCACTGCACCGTCCAGCCCCGCGCCTGCACGCCCATGCCGGTGTGGAACCCCGACCTGCCCGACCCCATCGACTACCCGGGCCAGTGGGCCGAGGTGCCAGATCATCAGGTGTTCGACAACGGCTTCAAGGTGCAGTGGGAACTGTTCCTCAAAGCGGCGGCGGCGGGCACGGCGTTCCCCTGGGGCCTGGCCGAGGGCGCCCGCGGGGTGCAGCTGGCCCGGCTCGCCCTGCAGTCCTCGGCCGAAGGGCGCCGGGTGGACGTGCCCGCGCTGGCCGGGTGACATGGGCACCCGCGTCCGCCTGCCCGGCCGGGCCGAGCCGGTTGACATCCCCGATCCGCCCTGGGCGGCGGGGTACCCGCCGCCGTCCTCGCGCCACGTCTACGCGGCCGCCCACGTCGCCGCGCTCCCCGACGGCAGCATCGACTGGGACGCCACGCTCGGGTTCCGCGAGTACCTGTGGGCTCACGGGTTCGCGGTCGCCGAGGCGATGGACACCGCCCAGCGCGGGATGGGGCTGTCCTGGCCCGCGGCGCAGGAACTGACCAGCCGGTCCGCGGACCTCGCGGCCCGGCTCGGCACGGTGATCGCCAGCGGCGCGGGCACCGACCAGCTGCCCCCCGGCCCGCATCCGCTGCCCGCGATCGTCAGCGCCTACACCGAGCAGCTCGGGGCGGTCCAGGAAACCGGGGCCCAGGTCATCCTGATGGCCAGCCGCGCCCTCGCGGCGAGCACCCGGTCCGCCCGCGACTACCTGGACGTGTACGGCCACCTGCTCGGCCAGGTGGAACAGCCGGTCATCCTGCACTGGCTCGGCGAGGACTTCGACCCGGCGCTGCGCGGCTACTGGGGGGCGGCGGACTTCACCGCCGCCGCGGACACCGTCATCGAGCTGGCCGAACGCGCGGACGGCCGGATCGGCGGGATCAAGCTGTCCGTCCTCGACGCGTCCGCCGAGGTAGCGCTCAGGCGGCGGCTGCCCGCCGGGGTCCGGCTCTACACCGGCGACGACTTCCACTACGCCGAGCTCATCAAGGGGAACGCGGACGGGCACAGCGACGCGCTCCTCGGCGCCTTCGCCGCGATCACCGCCCCGGCCGCGGCCGCGCTGCACGCCCTCGACGCCGGCGACCTGGACGGCTACGACGCGGCCATGGGGCCCACCACGGAGCTGAGCCGGACCATCTTCGAGCCGCCCACGTCCAGCTACAAGGCCGGCGTCGCGTTCCTCGCCTGGCTGAACGGCCTGCAGCCGCACTTCGCCATGCTGGACGGCTTCCAGGCCAGGCGGCCGCAGGCTCACCTGGTCCGGGTCTTCGAGCTGGCCGCCGCGGCCGGGGCCCTGCGCTCGCCGGGCCTGGCCGCCGAACGGATGACCGCCTACCTGGCCACCGGCGGCCGGCCGTGACCGCGGCCCCGCCGGGCCGCCACCGGCTGTCCCTCAACCAGGCCACGGTCAAGCAGCTGGACCTGGCGCAGAGCGTGGACCTGTGCGTCCGGCACCAGATCCCCGCGATCGGGCTGTGGCGCGACCGGGTGGCCGAGGCCGGCCTCAGCCGGTCGGCGGCCATGGTCCGGCGCGCGGGCCTGCACGTGTCCAGCCTCTGCCGGGGCGGCTTCTTCACCCACCCGGACGGGCCAGCCCGGGCCAGTGCCCTGGCGGACAACCGCCGGGCCATCGCCGAGGCCGCCGAACTGGGGGCGGACACCCTCATCCTGGTCCCGGGCGGGCTGCCGTCCGGCAGCCGGGATCTCGCCCTGGCCCGGCGCATGGTCGCCGATGCGGTCGCGGACCTGGTCCCGACCGCGCAGCGGCTGGGAGTGCGGCTGGGCATCGAGCCGATGCACCCGATGTTCTGCGCCGACCGCGGAGTCGTATCCCGGCTGGGCGATGCGCTTGACCTGGCCTTCCAGTTTCCGGCCGAGACGGTCGGAGTGGTGGTGGACACCTACCACGTCTGGTGGGACCCGCAGCTGGCCGCGCAGGTCGGGCGGGCCCGCGGCCGCATCGCCAGCGTCCAGCTGTGCGACTGGATGGTGCCGCTCCCGGCGGACACGCTGCTCGGCCGCGGCCACCTCGGCGACGGCGTGATCGACTTCGGCCCCGTGATGGCGGCGGTGCGGTCCGCGGGCTACCCGGGGTTCGTGGAGATCGAGATCTTCAACCAGGACGTCTGGGACGCGCCCGCGGACGAGACGGCGGCCACGGTCCGGCAGCGCTACGCCCGGCGTGCTGACGCGCTGCCTGACGCGCTGGCCTGACGCGCTCGCCGGCTCGACGCGCGCCCTCAGAACGCCGGGGCCTCGGAGTAGACGCCCCACTCCTGGCGCAGCGCGTCGCAGATCTCGCCCAGGGTCGCCTCGGCCCGCGCCGCGGCCAGCATCGGCGGGATCATGTTGTCCCCCGACCGGGCCGCCGCCAGCATCGCGGCCAGCGCCGAGTCCACCGCCGCCTGGTCGCGGCCGGCCCGGCGGCGGGCCAGCTCCGCAGCCTGGTCCCGCTCCACCTCGTGGCTGACCCGGAGGATCTCCACCGGCGAGCCGACCGTCCCGGTGTGGCAGTTGACCCCGACCACCTTCTTCTCGCCCTTCTCGACCTTCTGCTGGTACGCGAACGCCGCCTCGGCGATCTCCGACATGAACCAGCCGTCCTCGATGCCGCGCAGGATCCCGCTGGTCATCGACCCGTCCGGGCTCATCTCCCTGATCCGGGCGAAGGTGGCCTCGGCCTCGGCCTCCAGCCGGTCCGTCAGCGCCTCCAGGTACCAGGAGCCACCCAGCGGGTCGGCGACGCTGGCCACCCCGGTCTCCTCCATGATCACCTGCTGGGTCCGCACCGCGATCTCCGCGGCCCGCTCGCTCGGCAGGGCCAGCACCTCGTCCAGGGCGTTGGTGTGCAGCGAGTTGGTCCCGCCCAGGACGGCGGCCAGCGCCTCGATGGCGGTGCGCACCACGTTGTTGTCGGGCTGCTGCGCGGTGAGCGATACCCCCGCGGTCTGGGTGTGGAAGCGCAGCCACTGGGCCCGCGGTGAGGTCGCCCCGTAGGTGTCCCGCAGCCACCGGGCCCAGATCCGCCGGGCCGCGCGGAACTTGGCGATCTCCTCGAAGAAGTCGATGTGCGCGTCGAAGAAGAACGACAGCCCGGGGGCGAACGTGTTGATGTCCAGCCCGCGGGACAGCCCGAGTTCCACGTACCCGAACCCGTCGGCCAGGGTGAACGCCAGTTCCTGCGCGGCCGTGCTGCCGGCCTCGCGGATGTGGTACCCGGACACCGACAGCGGCTTGTAGGCCGGGATCTCCTTCGCGCAGAACTCCATCAGGTCGCCGATCAGGCGCAGGTGCGGCTCCGGCGGGAACAGCCATTCCTTCTGCGCGATGTACTCCTTGAAGATGTCCGTCTGCAGCGTCCCGTCCAGCGCGGCCAGGTCAGCGCCCTGCCGCTGGGCGGCGGCCAGGTACATGCAGAAGACCGGGACGGCGGGCCCGCTGATCGTCATCGAGGTGGTCACGTCGGCCAGCGGGATCCCGGCGAACAGCGTGTCCATGTCGGCCGCGGAGTCGATGGCCACCCCGCAGTGGCCGACCTCGCCGAGCGAGCGCGGGTCGTCGGAGTCCCGGCCCATCAGGGTGGGCATGTCGAAGGCCACGGACAGCCCGGTGCCGCCCGCGCCCAGCAGCATCTTGTAGCGCTCGTTGGTCTGCCGGGCGTTGCCGAACCCGGAGAACTGGCGGATGGTCCAGGCCCGGCCGCGGTAGCCGGACGGGTAGAGGCCCCGGGTGAACGGGTACTCCCCCGGCCAGCCGATCCGGTCGAAGCCGGGCCCGGCGGCCCCGCCGGGCGGCCCGTACACCGGGTCCAGGTCGAGGCCGGACAGGGTGGAGAAGTCGGCCGCGCGGATCCTGGAGTCGGCGAACCGGCGCTGCCACCGCAGCCGCCCCGCCTCCACCGACCTCAGCCGTCCCCGCCGACTCAGCCTCAGCCGGCCCTGCCTCAACCAACTCGGCAGACTCCGGTTGACGCGGCCGTGCGTGCGTGTCCATGCCGTTCCCTCCCGCGGGCGTCCTGGCTCCCGGGCAAAAATACTAGGACGTCCTACTATCTCTCCCCCACTGTACCCCCTCCCTGCGCCGCCACCCGGCCAGCACCCGCCCCGCCCGCGAGCGCCGCACCCCTAACTGAGTTAGTCGATTTACGGTTCGATTTAGACCCCCCATAGGGGGCCTAAATCGAACTGTTAATCGGTGTTGCCGTTTAGCCCTCGCATGCCCCTGGCCACGCGCTGCCCCCTGGGGGCCCGCTGAAATCCGCACTAATTCGTCCCAACCGCACGGCCCCCACCGCCGTCTCAGATACCGCAAGGGCAGTGCGGGGGCACGCCCTTGCGGTCAGGGTCCGCGCCGCCACGACGAAGGTGTGGTAAATCTGTGCAATCCCTAGCCGTCAGCAGGCCGGCAGGCACCTCCACGGGGGAGGCCCTGGCGCTGTCCGGGCCGTGGAGCATGCCGGCGGGAACCACCGCCCGAGGGGGTTCCGTGGACAGGCTGCGCACCGGCGACCGGGCCGCAGCCGAGGAACTCTTCAACACGTGCTACCCGCGCCTCGCGGGCTGGGTCCGCCGTCTCGTCGATGACGACGACACCGCGCACGAGATCGCGGCCGAGGCGTTCGCCCGGCTGCTCGGCCGGTGGTCCCGGCTGGAGAACCCGCAGAGCTACCTCTACATGATCGCCACGAACCTGGTCCGCGATCACTGGCGCAAGACCGGCCGGGAACGCAAGGCGCTGCAGGCCGTCCAGGCCGGGGTACCATCCGACCCGTCCTATCAGCCGGCCCAGGATGTCCATGTGAGAGAACTGCTGCGGACGCTGCCGGACCGGCTGCGCAGCCCCTTCCTGCTGCACTACTACGCCGGCTTCCCGGTCCGGGACGTGGCCGCGCTGCTCGGCCGGCCGGAGGGGACCATCAAGGCCGACCTGTTCCAGGCCCGGGCCCGGCTGCGCGCGGCCCTGGGGGACACCGATGGCTGACCGCCACGACGGCCTCGACGAGTGGATGAACGCCCAGGTTCAGCCGCTCCCCCCGCCGCCGGGGACGTTCGAGCTGATCAGGAAGCGGGCCCGGCGCCGCAAGATGACCCGGGCTGCGGCGGCCGCCGCGGGTGCGGCCGCCGTGATCGCGGTCATCGCCACGGTGCCGCGGCTGGTCATCACCCAGCTGAACGTCAGCCCGGGACCGGCGTCCAGCGGCCGCGCGGCCGGGGACACGTCCTCGGCGGCGCATCACCATCACCATCAGGCGTCCGCCTCGCCGTCGGCGCTGCCGTCAACGCCGGCGCCGGCCACGGCCCCGCCGGCCGCGCCGCCGAACTTCCAGCCCACCTCCGTGACGTTCGTGGGCCTCAGCACCGGGTTCGTGCTCGGCCAGGCCGGCACCCCGGGTCACTGCGGCCCGCCGTCGGCCTACATCTGCACCTCGATCGCGGGCACCGGCGATCACGGCAGCACCTGGCACGGGGTCAGCGCCCCGGTCACCGGGGCACCCTCGGGACCGTCCGGGGTGAGCCAGGTCCGCTTCTACAACACCAGCGACGGGTGGGCCTTCGGCCCGCAGCTGTGGGCCACCCACGACGGCGGCCGGACCTGGGCCCGGATCGGCACCCATGGGCTGCGGGTCACCGCGCTGGAGACCGCGGGCCAGCGGGTGTTCGCCGTGTGGGCGCAGTGCTCCGGCGGCGGCGCGGACTTCGCCGCGGACTGCACGTCCGCGGCGCTGTACTCCGCCCCGCCCGGCGGCGGCCCGTGGGCGCCCGTGCCGGGCGCGGGCACCGGCTACAGCCTCGGCGCGACCCCGGGGTCGTCGGCGCTGGTCCTGACGGGCAGCCGCGGCTACCTGCTCACGCCGGCCGGCACCCTGCTCAGCGGGCCGGTCACCAGCGCGGGCGGCTGGCAGCCGGTCACCGGTACCGCCTCGTCCAGCACGGCTCCCTGCCAGCCGGGCGCGGCGCAGGCCAGCGGCCAGCCGTCCGGCGCGCTGCTCGCCGCCACCACCACCTCGGGGCTGGTGCTGGTGTGCACCAGCCCGGCCGCGGGCGCGACCCAGGCCACGACGGTGTACACCTCCAGCGACAACGGCCAGCAGTGGCAGAAGGCGGGCACCGGGCCGGGCGCGGGCACCGCGACCTCGGTGGCGGGCACCACCGCGGGCACGATCGTGCTGGCCACCACGGCCGGCCTGGAGGTGTCCGCGGACGGCGGCGCCACCTGGACCGCCGCCCAGGGCGCGCTGCCGGCCGGCGGGTTCAGCTACGTGGGGATGACCAGCCCGCAGCAGGGCGTCGCAGTGCCGGCGGATACCGCGCAGCACGCCGTGTGGTTCACCTTCGACGGCGGCCGTACCTGGCGGGCGTCCCCGATCGGCTGAAAACCTGAATTCAAATTCTCCGCAACGAGAACCGGCCCGGGCCGGTCATCCTCAGCCGGCCGGCGCCGGGGCGGCGGTGAAGTCACCGGCCGCCACGCGCAGCCCGCGGAGCAGGCCGAAGAGCTGCTCGCGCTGCGCCGGGTCGAACCCGGCCAGGCCGAACTCGGCGCCCATCAGGTCTGTGGTGGCCCGGCTCACCACGTCACGGCCGCGCCCGGTGATCTCCGCGAGCTTGCCGCGGCCGTCCTGCGGGTTGGGCCGCCGGACCACGAGGCCCTGGCGCTCCAGCCGGTCGATGGTGTTGGTGGCGCTGGTCGGGTGCACCATCAGCCGCTCGCCGATGACCCGCATCGGCAGCGCCCCGCGGCGGCTGAAGCTGAGCAGGACGAGTGCCTCGTACCGGGCGAAGGTCAGCCCGTAGGGCCGGAGCACGGCGTCCAGTTCGGCCAGCAGGATCTGCTGCGCCCGCATGATGGAGGTGACGGCGGCCATGGCGTCGGAGCGCCCGAATCGCTGCTCCCAGGTCTCGGCCGCCCGGGCGATCGGGTCGAAAGGCAGTTCCAGCGGCGTCGGCACAGGCACACGCTACCCGTGGAGCCGGGGTTCCAGGAGGGTGAGCGGGATTAGATCAGGGTGACCCGGATTTGCCGGGTGGCCTCATGGTGCGGCTGGGGTCCCGGCCACCGGACGGGGCATGGCGTCTCATACCGCACCTAGTCAGTAACAACTAGTTACCTAGCGTGACACCTACGTACCCGCGAGTTATATTGCCTGCTGGGGGCACTCGGCAGGCGGCCCTGGCGGCCAGCACTCTGCTGGTGGCCCGGGGAGCGACGGGAGCGGCGCATGCGGTCCAGCTACGGCACCACGGGGATGGCCCCGGTGCTGGCCGCGGGCGTGGGCATCCGGCATGGCTGGACCTGGGTGCTCCGGGCGGCCAGCTTCCGGCTGGAGGTCCCGGACGCGGGCCGTCCCGCGATCGGCATCGCCGTCACCCGGGAAACCGCGCGGGCCGCCGTGATCGACCTGCTGGGCGGGCTGGCCCGGCCGGCCTACGGCGAACTCCGGGTGCTCGGCCAGGACCTGACCACCGCGCAGGGCCGGGCCGCGGTGCGCCGCTACGTGGGCATCGCCCGGCTGTCGGCCCGGCCGCAGCCAGGCCGGCGGGTACGCGGGCTGGTCGGCCACGCCGCGCGGGTGGCCAACCTGCCGGGGCGGGACTGCGAGGTGCTGGCAGCCGCCATCCTGGACCGGCTGGCCCTGACCCCCTGGGCGGATGTGCCGGTCCGGGCCGCGCCCGCGGTGATCGTCCGCCGGGCGAAGCTGGCCGCCGCGGTCGTGCACGAGCCGGAACTGCTGCTGATCGACGGCCTGCTGGACGGCCTCGGCCCCGGCGATACCGAGAACGTCGCGGCTACCATCCGTGACCTGGGCCGGGACACCGCGATCGTGGCCACCGGCCGTGACCCGGCGGCGCTCGCGCTGGCCTGCGGCGAGGTGCTGACGCTCGCCGACGGGATCATCGTCCGCAATTTAGCCGCCCGTGCTCCCCGGCCGGGGCGGGCACGGGCGGGCCCGGGATGCGGCCGGGTCTGCCTTAGGCTGGACTAGGTGAACTGGAATCTGCTGATATGCGGGCTCACGCACCATGTCAGCTACGCGCCGGCCGAACCTGAGGTCCGGGCCAGGCTGCAGACTGCCACCCCCTCGGGTGAGGCGTGGCAGTGCCTGCGCTGCGCGACGTTCGTGCCCGGGCCGCCGGCCGGATCCGGTCCCGCCGTCGCGGCCCCCCGGGTGCGCCGCGACGAGGAACTGCGCAGTGCCCTGATCCTGCGCTTCTTCGCCGTGGAACGTTTCGTGCGCGCGATCATCTTCGGGTTCATCGCCTACGGCATCTGGCGGTTCAAGTACTCGCGGTACACGATCCAGCGGGAGTTCAACCGTGAGTACCCGGAGGTCCGGAACCTGCTGCACGAGCTGGGGTACAACGTCAACCACTCCGGCCTGGTCGGCCTCATCCGGCATACGTTCACGCTGGACCAGCGCACGCTGACCTGGCTGGCCATCGGCGCCGCCGCCTACACGGTGGTGGTGACCCTGGAGGCGATCGCCCTGTGGGGGCTCAAGCGCTGGGGCGAGTACTTCGCCATGGTGGCGACCTGCGCGGGCATTCCCTACGAGATCTACGAGCTGGTGGCCAAGGTCACCGCGCTGCGGATGACCGCCTTCCTGATCAACGTGGCCCTGGTGGTCTACCTGGTGCTGAGCAAGCGCCTGTTCGGGGCCCGGGGCGGGAAGAAAGCCTACGACGCCCGGCTGCGCAGCGAGTCGGTGATGCAGGCGGCCGTGGACGCCGCGGCCGCCGCCCAGCCGGATGGCACCCCGGTGCCGCTGATGCCGGTGCCGGATGGCACGGCCTCCGGAGGCGTGCCGCCCGGCGGGGCCGCCGAGCCGCCGGGGGCGGCCGGCCAGCCAGCGAAGGCCGGTTAGCTAAGGCCGGTTAGCTCAGGCCCGGGCCGATGAGCTCGTCGGCGGCGGAATAGGGATCAAGCTCGCCGGCGGCGACCCGGCCGGCCAGGCTGTCGATCCGCTCGTCACCGGGCAGCCCGCCCATCCGCGCCCGCAGCCCGGCCAGCGCGATGGCCGAGATCTCCTCGCGGGCGCGGGCGCGGCGCCTGCGCTCGCCCTCGCCCGAGCGGCCGAGCCAGGCCGCGTGCTCGTCCAGCCTGGTGATCAGGTCGTCGATGCCCGCGCCGGCCGACGCCGTGGCCGAGACGATCGGGGGCTTCCAGTCACCTTCGCCGCGCCGGGCCAGGGCGATCATGCCGCGCAGGTCCCGCACCGCCTCCTGGGCCCCGGGCTTGTCGCTCTTGTTGACCACGAACACGTCGCCGATCTCCAGGATGCCCGCCTTGGCCGCCTGGATCGCGTCACCCAGGCCCGGGGCCACGATGACCATGGTGGAGTCGGCCATGCCCGCGATCTCCACCTCAGCCTGGCCCACCCCGACCGTCTCGATCAGGACCACGTCGAAGCCGGCCGCGTCGAGCACCCGCACCGCCTGCGGGGTGGCCCCGGACAGGCCGCCGAGATGACCGCGGCTGGCCATGGACCGGATGAACACCCCCTGGTCCGTGGCGTGCTGCTGCATCCGCACCCGGTCACCGAGCAGCGCGCCCCCGGTGAACGGCGAGGTCGGGTCGATGGCCAGCACCCCGACCCGCAGTCCCTGCCCCCGGTACGCGGCGACCAGGGCGCCGGTGACGGTGGACTTGCCCACCCCCGGCGCGCCGGTGAGCCCCAGCACCCGGGCCTTCCCGGTCAGCGGGGCCAGCGCCTTCATCACCGCGCGCAGCTGCGGCGCGCCGTTCTCCACCTGCGACAGCAGCCGCCCCAGGGCCCGCGCGTCGCCGTCGCGGGCCCGCTGGATGGCCTCCGCCGGGCCAGCCGCCGGCCCGTGGTCCGCGACGGGAGAACGCGTCTCAGCCACGGGCGGCCGCGGCGGGCACCTCGAACAGCAGCGCGCTGCCCTGGCCGCCGCCACCGCACAGCGCGGCCGCGCCCAGCCCGCCGCCCCGCCGGCCGAGCTCGTGCACCAGGTGCAGGGCGATCCGGGCGCCGGACGCCCCGATGGGGTGGCCCAGGGCGATGGCCCCGCCGTTCACGTTGACCTTCTCGTCCCCGACGCCCAGGTCGCGCATGGACTGGATGGCGACCGCGGCGAACGCCTCGTTGATCTCGATCAGGTCCAGATCGGACACGCCCAGCCCGGCCTTGCCCAGCGCGCGCCGGATCGCGGCCGACGGCTGGGACTGCAGCGAGGTGTCCGGGCCGGCCACGACACCGTGCGCGCCTACCGTGGCCAGCACCGGCGCCCCGTGCTCGGCAGCGGCCTCGGCCGACATCACGACCACGGCGGCGGCGCCGTCGGAGATCTGCGAGGAGGAGGCGGCCGTGATCGTGCCGTCGGCGGCGAACGCGGGCCGCAGCGCGCTCAGCCCTTCCGTGGTGGTGTCCGGGCGCACGCCCTCGTCCTGGTCGAACACGACCGGCTCACCGCGGCGCTGCGGCACCGGGACGCCGGCGATCTCGCCGGCCAGCACGCCATCCTTCATCGCCCGCGCGGCCCGCTGATGCGACTGGGCCGAGAACTCGTCCTGCTCGGCGCGGCTGATCCCCAGCCGCGCGTTGTAACGGTCGGTCAGCTCGCCCATGGGCGAGTGGTCGAACGCGTCGGTCAGGCCATCGCGGGCCATCGCGTCCAGCATCTCGATGGAGCCGTACTTGTGCCCGGCCCGGGACCCCGGCAGCAGGTGCGGGGCGCCGGTCATGGACTCCATGCCGCCCGCGACCACCACGTCGAACTCCCCGGCCCGGATGAGCTGCGCGGCGAGCGCGATCGCGTCCAGACCAGACAGGCACACCTTGTTGATCGTGATGGACGGCACCGTCATCGGGATGCCCGCCGCCACCGCGGCCTGCCGGGCCGGGTTCTGTCCCGCCCCGGCCTGGAGCACCTGGCCCATGATCACGTAGTCGGCCTGGTCGCCGGACAGGCCGGCCCGGTCCAGCGCCGCCCTGATCACGACCCCGCCCAGATCCGCGGCCGTAAAGTCCTTGAGCGAGCCGAGCAGCCGGCCCACGGCCGTCCTCGCTCCCCCGGTGATCACTGCTTCCCGCATGCCGCAACCCTCCGCCGCGCTGCCCGGCACCGGCCCAGCCCGGCCGTGCCCACCCTGGCTGTCGCGGCACCAGGGCCTCTGCCACGATACCCAGGGAAAGGTTCCCGCCCCAGGATGGAGGCTGCCCGTGCTGCTCCGGATCGATCATGTCGGGATCGCCTGCCGCAGCATCGACGAGGCGATCGCCCGCTACGAATCCACCTTCTCGCTGACCGTGGCCAGCCGTGAGGAGAACGCCGAGCAGGGCATCCGCGAGGCGATGCTGCAGGTCGGGGACGCAGCAGGCGGCCCGACCTGGATCCAGCTGCTCGAGCCGCTGGGCCCGGACACCCCGGTGGGCAAGTTCATCGGCCGCCGCGGTGAGGGGATCCACCACGTGGGCTACGCCGTGGCCGATATCACGGCCGCGCTGGCCTCGATCGGGGCGGCCGGCGTCCGCCTGATCGACCAGCGGCCCCGGCACGGGTCGATGGGCGCGTCGATCGCCTTCCTGCACCCGGCGGACCTCGGCGGGGTGCTCACCGAATTGGTCCAGCCACTGGGGCCCGAGTAATCCCATAACGGGAAATATCCCGGTATGTGACCGTATGCGGCAAGGGTACGTTCCGCCGGTACCGGCGCAACCTGAACCAGGTGATCGCGAATAAGGGAAAAAGCGCCGTTCTGCGGCAAGAGGAAACCTGAAGCCGCCGCTAACGCCGGCCGGGTAAGGCTATGCTGCCAGGCATCGGGCGAGCGGCACACACTCCGCGCCTGCTGGGTTGGGGGCGGCCTGCTACGGCGTCCTAGGCCTGGGGAGCGGATCGCGATGCCCTTTGCCCACCCCCCCGCACGTCCCCTCGTCTACCCAGGATCAAGCCACATGCAGCCTGAAATCGACGCCCAGCTCAGCAACTTCTTCGAGGAAACCACCCCCCGCGAGTTCGCGCGGGTGATGCGCGGCTACGACCCGCATCAGGTTGACGAATACTTCAAGCAACTTGACGGTGAGGTGCGCCAGCACCGCGAGCAGGTTCAGGCGTTGCAGCAGGAGCTGTCCGACGCGCACCGGCAGATCCGGGAGCAGGAGCGGCCGACCTACGCTGGCCTGGGCTCCCGCATTGAGCAGCTGCTGCGGCTGGCCGAGGAGCAGGCCACCGAGATCGCGCAGGAGGCCCGGTCGGCCGCCAACGAGCTCAACGCGGCGGCCAAGGTGGACGCGGCGGAAGTCCGCGCGGCAGCCGAGAACGAGGCGGCCGAGCTGCGGGCCAACGCCAAGCGCGAGACCGACGAGCAGCGGGCGTCGGCGGAGCGCGAGGCCGATGCGATCAAGACCGGGGCCCGGCGTGAGGCAGACGAGCTGACGTCGACCACCGAGCGGGAAGTGGCCAAGCTGCGGGCCACCGCCGACCACGAGGTCGCGGAGAAGCGGGCGTCGATCGAGCGGGACATCGCCAAGCTGCGCACCACCACCGAGCGGGAGGTGGCCCAGCTCAAGGCGTCCGCCAAGCGGGAGCGCGACGAGATCCTCACCACCTCCAAGCGCCAGGCGGACGAGATGCGCAGCCAGGCGCAGCGCATCCTGGAGGAGAGCGAGGCGCAGCGGGCGCAGGCCGAGGGCGAGTTCGAGATCCAGCTCGCCTCCCGCCGCGAGGAAGCGGAGCGGCAGGAGGCCGAGCGGCTGGCCGCGGCCCAGTCCGCCACGCAGAAGCTGGTCAGCGAGGCGGAGCAGCGGGCCGCCACCGCCGAGCAGCGGGCCGCCAAGGCCAGCGCCCAGGCCGAGCAGACCCGGCGCGAAGCGGATCAGCACTCACGGCAGCTGGTCGGCAACGCCAAGAAGAACGCCGACCAGATCGTCGCCCAGGCCAAGTCCCAGGCCGAGCAGCTGCTGGCCGACACCAAGGCCGAGATCGAGCGGCACCGGGCCGGGGCGCAGCGCGAGGTTGACGAGCTGTCGAAGCAGAAGGAGAGCATCTCCACTCACCTGGCCCAGATCAGCCAGCTGCTCGGCACCCAGATGCCGGGCCTGGCCGACGCGCTCCAGTCCCGGCAGCAGGCCGTGGGCACCGGCGCCAAGGCCGTCGGCCCGGCGCCGAGCGCGCCGGCGCAGGCCAGCTCGCCGCAGTCCGCCCCGGCGGCCCCCCCGCGCAACGGCGGCCCGGCCGCCGCCGCACCGACCGCGCAGGCGCCGCAGGCCACCACCCGGCAGGCGGCCCAGCCCACCCAGCAGGCCCGGGCCCCGCAGGGCGGCCAGCAGGCGGCCCCGGCCGCCAAGCAGCCGGTCTCGGCCAAGGGCAAGGGCAACGACGACGAGTGGTGGACCGAGTAAGACCCGCGACGAGCGGGGCGTAACGCTCACCACGAGCGCAACGAACGGTGGCCGGTGCTTAGCACCGGCCACCGTTCGTTGTGCCGCTAGCTCATCGCGGTCTGGCCGCCGTCGATCAGCAGCACCTGGCCGGTCATGTACGAGGACGCCTCGCTGGCCAGGAACACCGCGGGGCCGGACATCTCGTCCGGGCGGGCCCACCTATGCATGGGCACCGTGGCCACGGTGGCGGGCCCGGCGGTCTCGTCTTCCCAGAGGTTGCGGTTCAGCTCGGTCGCGGTCCAGCCGGGGCACAGCGCGTTGACCCGGATGCCGCTGGCCGCCCACTCGACCGCCAGCGACTTGGTCAGCGAGATCAGGCCGGCCTTGGCCGCGCCGTACGGGGACAGGAACGGCGCCGCGCTCACCCCGGCCACCGAGGCCACGTTGATGACCGAGCCGGTGCCCCGTTCCACCAGGTGCGGGCCGACGGCATGGCACACGTACATGGCCGAGTCGAGGTTCAGCCGCATCAGCTTGTCCCAGCCGGACAGCCGCAGGTCCAGGAACGGCACCATGAAGCTGGACCCGCCCGCGTTGTTCACCACGATGTCGATGCAGCCGAGCTGGTCGATGGCCGCGGCCACCGCGGCCGCCACCGGCTCCTGCCCCGTGACGTCGGCAGGAATGACGAAGGCCTTCCGCCCGAGCGAGCTGACCTGCGCGGCCGTCTCGGCCAGCCCATCCTCGCCCCGGGCCACCAGGGCCAGGTCCGCCCCGGCCCCGGCCAGGGCGACCGCGATCGCCTGGCCTATCCCCCGGGAGGCCCCGGTGATGAAAGCCTTCTTGCCCGTCAGGTCGAAGAGCGGCACGGTCAGTCCTTCCACTCGGTGGGTAGCGGCACGGCGGCCGGGTTCACCCGGCGCACGATCTCGTTCAGCACGATACGGACGTAGGGCTCGCCCACCCACAGGTGCTTGGCCCGGTCCACCGCGATCAGCTCGGCCTGCGGCACCCGGGCGAACCGGCGCCGCGCCTCGTCCGGGCGCAGGTAGTCATCCAGCTCCGGGACCAGCACCAGCAGGGGCTTGCCCGACGCGGCCCAGGCGTCCAGGTCCGCGTCGCCCGCGCGGTGCAGCGCGGGCGACAGCAGGATCGCTCCCTCAACGGCCATATCGGCGCCCCACTTCAGCGCCAGCTCGGTGCCGAATGACCAGCCCACCAGCCACGGCCGGGGCAGCCCGGCCGCAGCGGCGAACCGGACAGCGGCGGCCATGTCGTGCCGCTCGGCCTCGCCGTCACCGAACTCGCCCTGGCTGCTTCCGTGCTCCGACGAGGTACCCCGGGTGTTGAAGCGCAGCACGGCCAGGTCGGCCAGGGCGGGCAGCCGGTTCGAGGCTTTGCGCAGGATGTGGCTGTCCATCATGCCGCCGTGCGTGGGCAGCGGGTGCAGGCAGACGAGGGTGGCCACCGGGTCGCGCTGATCGGGCCGCGCCAGCTCGCCGACCAGGTCGAGCCCGTCGTCGGTGTGCAGGGTGACCGGCTCCCGCCGGGCTGGCAGGACAGTGCTCGCCCTGATCTCACTCATCGTGTTCCCCGTGTTCGGAGGGCCCGTGGTTCGGCAGGCCCGTGGTTCGGCAGGCCCGTGGTTTGGCGGGACAGCGCTCAGGAGGGACGGTGCTCGATCCTCATCTGCCGACACGGCGCCCGGGCCGGCGCTGCATGCGCCGCTCCCAGCAGGGCCGGTGCCAGTGCCGGCGTTCAGCAGGCCCGGGGTTAAGGCTAGGCCAGGCGACCAGATGCGGCATACCGGGCGGGATTTCCTGATCACATCCCGGGCAGCGGTAGGTCTTGGCCGAGGCGGCCCCGGGCACCGGGCGGATCACCCAGTCCCCGTCCGGCCAGGACTCGGTCTGCTCGGGCCCCAGGGGCCGCGGGGCCGGCTCCGGCCGCCGGCGGGCGCGCCGGGGGCTCATGTCCGGACCTTCCCCATGCCGGTGACCTTACCGGCCGGGCCGGCCACCCCGGCCGGCTGGCCTGGCGCCCCGGCGGCCGGCTAGGCGGGGTCGGCCGGGCCAGCTAATTGGCCGGCTAGGTGGAGTCTGCCGGGCCAGCTAATTGGCCGGCTGAGGCGGACCTGCCGGCCCGGCTAGTGGAACAGGCCGACCGGGCTCGGCGCGGCGAACTCCATGATCAGGATGGTCCGGTCCTGGCCCGTCTGCCGGGTGGTGACGTGGGCCGGCTGGTAGGGCGGCCGCTGCTGGCCCAGGAACGCCAGCAGCGACTGCTTCTGCGCGCTGCCGCTCAGCGACAGCTGCACGGACCGGAACGGGGCCGCCGCGGCGTCCGGGCCGCCGTCGCCGAAGGCCACGAGGTGCAGCGGGTGCAGGGATGCCATCAGCGCCAGGGTGATCATCAGCCGGGCGTCCACCTGCCCGGCCGCGAGCTGCTGCCGGGCCGTCGCCGGGGCCTGGATCCGGTTGCTCCCGGACAGCCCGGCGCCGGACATCCGCCGGTTCTGCAGGTCCGCGCGCAGCTCGCTCTGGTAGGCGGCAACCCCATGCGGGGCGACGATCCTGATGTTCACCTGCTGGCGGCCCGACCCGAAGCTGGCCAGCAGGCCCGGCGCGTACACCCTGGTGAGCTGGGCGCCGAACTGGTGCCGGACGGAAGGCGTGGCCACCACGAGGTCGGAGCTGAGCGGGGTGTCCTTCCCGGTTTCCAGGGCACGCACATGGCTGGCGGGGAACCCATGGGACTCCAGGACCACGCACGTCACCGGGTCGCACGACACCATGGCCCCCGGGCTGACCTGCTTCGCGACCCAGGCGGCGGCGTGGTCGCGGTTCACTACGACGGTGGCGGCCGTGTTCGAGCCGGCGAGATGACTCGGGTGGCCGCTGGAGGAGAGGAACACGGCGGCCGCCGTCACCCCGCCGATGACGAGGAGGGAGCCGGCGGCCAGGCCCACCAGGCGCCGATTCAGGGCGGATGGCGGCCTGGCCAGCAGTCTCGCGGCCCGCTGGACCGCAGCCTCGTCGGCCGCCCGCCGGGCCGCGGCCTGGGCGGCGGCCGCCTGGGCCGCCGCCCGGTCGGCCGCGGCCTGATCGGCGCCAGCCTGATCGGCGCCAGCCTGCTCGGCGCCAGCCTGCTCGACAGCAGCCTGCCCCGCGGCCGCCCACCCGGCCCGGCGGGCGTCACCCGTCCTGGCCGGGCGGCCAGCGGCCTGCTCCGACGGGCGGGCGGGGGCCTGGGCCGCCGCCCGGCGGCTAGCGGCCTGCTCCGCTGCCCCGGCGGCGGCAGATGGCTGGGCGGCCGCCTGCGCCACGGGAGCTTCCCGGGCGGCCGCCTGCGCCACCGGAGCTTCCCGGGCGGCCGCCTGCTCCGCCGGCCTGGCCTCCTGCGCCGCAACCCCGCCGGCCGGGTCCTCCCACGGCGGCTGACCAGGCCTCGGCGGCTCACCGGGCCGCGGCACCCGGATGACGGGAATGGGCTCGGTCGACGCGTCGGACGGCTTGCGCGCCGCCGGGACGCCTGCCGCATCCGGTTGCGCCTGGGGCACCGGGCGCGGCGGGTGACTCGCCCCCATCTTCCGGCGCGGCAGCGGCGGCGGGCCAGGCTCAGCCGGGCCGGGGCCGCCCTTGCTCACGACGTCCCGGGCCAGCCCAGGCTGGTCACCCCGCCCCCGGTCCTTCTTCTCCCCGGCCCGGGCCATCCAGTCGCGGCTGCGGACGAATCGCGGCGGCCGCCCCGGTCCCTCGGGCCGGGCCGCGGGCGGCTCCGGCCGTGACTCGGGCCGCGGCTCCGGCGACGGCCCGGCCTGTTCCCCGGCCAGCTGCTCCATCCGCCTCTCGGCCTCGGCCGCGGCGCGCACCCGCTCCAGGAAGGAGGCGGGCAGAACAGGAGGGCGTGCTACCCGGGCGGGCGGCCGCGGCCCGTCCCCCATCCCCCGCACCCGGTGCGGCAGCCCGGACGCGCCGGGCTGATCGTGGGCCACGTCCGGGCCGCGCCCGGCGTCACCCCGGCCTGTCCCGCCCGGCCCCGCACCCGGCCTGCCCCCGGCGGCACCCTCCTCCTGGCCGGGTTCGGCGCCGCCGCCCGCCGGGTCCGCACCGGACGCGGGCTCAGCCGGCGTGGCGAGCGCGGTCGGTGCAGGCCCGTCAGTCCCGGCACGGCGGTGCCGGGACGGCGGAATGCGGTTTTCTTTTTCCATCTAGCCAAACCCCCTAGGAAGGCGCGTGCGGGGCTGCCTCCCTGCGTTACAGCGGAGCACACGTGTAGGCACTTTTCAACCCAAATCGCCCGATGTCACGACGACGCTACGTAATGGCACACCGGGGCCTTCGCCGGGACACACCGGGAGCAGCAAACGATTCGCGCGACCCGCCCCGCCCCGGCCCTTTCGCTTTCCGGCCAAGCCCGCCCCGGCTAGTGACGCGGTCAGTACCTTTTCGTTAGCGGCATCCGCTATGCGGAGACCGGACCGTGTGCCCTGTGGTCCCGGGTGCTGCCCGTCGCGCCCGATGGGGGAAGGCATCCGTATGAGGCCCGGATCACCCCGGTGACCGCCACCGGCCGCGCGCGTTCCCGGCCACCGGGGGACGCGCCGCCCGCCGCCCCGGGGCCGCGACGGCGGGCCCGCGCCACGGTGGCCGCGGCCGCGGTGATCGCACTGGCCGCCGCCGGGCTGGCGATCAGCCGCCTGGCCGCCTCCCCCGGGACAGGCGGGCCACCCGCGGCCACCCGGGCCAGGCTGCCCGCCCGGCCCGCTTCCTGCCTGGGCGTGTACGAGGCCGGCTCACCCCCGCGGCTACCAGCAGGCCACGGGCTTCGGCCGGATCGCCGGGCCGCAGCCCAACGTGGCCGGGTACTTCAGCGGGTGGGCGGAGCCCTGCGCTGCGTCGTTCGCGGGCCAGGCGGGCCGTCATCACGCGGTCACGCTCGTCCAGATGAACCCCAGCTACGCGCCGGTCGCGGCGATCGCCGCTGGCAGCTGCGACAGCTACCTCGGCTCGTACGCCGCCAGCGTCGGCCTTCGGCCACCCGGTCATCATCAACACCAGCCTGCCCCGGTCCGGGCCCGTCAGCCGGTGGTGGCCCGGCCAGCATGCGGGCCTCTATCACCAGGACTGGCGCATCGGCGGCGGCACCCAGGCCGCGGCGGCGTTCCGGCGGGGAACCCGCGCGCTGACCCTGGCGCGACCGTGAGCGCCGCGGCAGCCGCCCGGGGAGGCTGCGCAGGCGCTGGTCATCCTGGCCGGACGGTTCGTTGCGGAGAAATTCCTGGGCTCAGGAGCTGATGCCCGCGAAGCCGCGGGGCTCCGGGCCGGCGCCCGCCGCCGAAAGCAGGGCGGCCACAGAATCGGCCCAGTCACGGGGATCGGTGAACCGCTGCCCGGCCAGCCGCACGGCCCGCCGGATCCCCTGCTCCAGCCCGGCGTCGTCGCCCGGGGGCACGAATACCGCGCCCTGGTATCCGGCCGCGGCTTCCGGCAGGCCGCCGACGCGGGTGACCACGACGGGCAGTCCCCAGTTCATCGCCACATGCAGCGGGCCGCTGCTGGACGAGCGGCGGTAGGGCAGAACGACCACATCCGCGTGCCCGAAAGCGGCGCTCACGACTTCATCGGCGACATAGTCATTGACAAACGAAATGCGGTCCCGGTAAGGACTCGACGCGATAAGCCGGGCCGGTTCCGTGCACCCTTCCCAGGTCTCGCCGACCACCGTCAGCCAGAGCCCGGAGGCTTCCCGGGGGCTGAGCCCGCTGAACACCCGGAGCAAGCTCTCCAGGCCCTTGTACGGGCGGATCGTCCCGAAGAAAAGCAGGTTGACCGTCCCGTCCCGGGGCGCCGCGGTGACCGCGGAAATGGCCTCATCGTGGCCCGGAAAGGATTCCGGAAGCGCGCGGTACTGATCGAATGGCGCATGCGGCGTGACCGTCACGGGGAAAGCCCGGGAGCCGTATTCAGCGGCCAGTTCGGCGCGGTCCGCGGCCGAGTGCACCACGCAGCCCTGGCCCAGCCGGAGCAGCAGGCCCAGCCCGCACCGGCCATACCAGCGGACGGGCCTGAACCGGCCTTCCCCGGAGTCCTGCAGTTCGTGAACTTCGATGACGACCCGGGCGCCCAGGAGCCGGCCGGTGAGGGCGAGCGCCAGGTAGGTGTGCAGCACGGTGGCGGTCCACCACTGCAGGACCAGCACCTCCGGCCGCCGGGAGCGCATCAAGGCCAGGGCCCTGGCCAGCGACCTTCCCCACCACCAGTTCACGCCGTCATAGACCGGGATCCCGGCCGGGTAGGCGGCCCGCGCGCGCGGCAGCCCAACCCGGCGCCGGCCGGGATAGAACCGGCGCGGGAGCAGCTGACGCATGAGGATCACGCTGACGTCGTGCTGCTCCGCGAGCGCGCCCGCCAGCCGGCACGTGTAGTAGCTGATCCCCGACGTGAACCGCCAGCCCGGGCCGACCAGGCACACGGCGCGGCGCGCGCCTGTGTCACCTGGCCGGGGGCCTGTCTCCGAGATTCCCACTCAGGTCGGCTCCGCGATCGCCACATCGTCCCGGACCGCCTCGATCATTACCTCGCGCCGGAAGGCCAGCGTGACCGCGGCCTGCGGGGCGGGCACGGGCACGGCGGCCGGGTGCGGCCGCCTGCGCTCGGCCAGGATGGTGCGCAGCACCCTGATCCCGTCCGGCACGGCCCGCAGATTGCTGACCCCGTGCAGCCGGGGCAGCTCGGTGCTGCCGACCTCGGCGATCCGCACCCCGGCCCGGGCCACCCGGAGGTTGATCAGCGTCTCGATCTCGAACCCGTCTCCCCACAGCATGCCGTCAGCCGACTCGCAGGCCGGCTCGGTCGGCGGCAGGCCGAGCATGGGGAGCAGATGCACGCGGAACGCGTTGTAGCCGTAGCACAGGTCGGTGTAGCGGGTCCGGAAGAGCATGTTGACCAGGCGGCTCAGCCCGGCGTTGCCCAGCCGGCGGAAACGGGTGATGTCGTGGCTGCGGCCACCCCGGTCGAAGCGGGTGCCCTTGGCGAAGTCAGCGCCGGCCGCCAGGGCGGCCACGAACGCCGGGATCTCCGCGGGATCAGCCGACCCGTCGGCGTCCAGCGTCACCACGACATCGCCGGTGATCTCGGCGAATCCGCACGCCAGCGCGTTACCTTTGCCGCGGCGCGTCTGCTGGACGATCTTGACGTCGGGCCGCAGCCGGACCGCGGTCCCGATCGTGTCGTCGGTGGACTGCCCGTCGACCAGGATTACCTCATGCAGACCCGCGGGCAGGCTCTCGAGCACGTGCGGCAGGTTGCGCACTTCATTACGGGCCGGAATAACCACAGAAACCCGGTCCCGGGACAGCGGGTCCGGAATTAAGCCACGCATCAAGTCCCTCCCCCCGATGACTGGGGCGGGCCGGATGACTACAGCCAATTGGCAATCCTGCCCCGCCCGGAAGATTGCTCGGAGCCTCCCCAGTCCCCTCACACTGCGTCACCGCGGACGCATGATCACAGTCATCTATTGATGGTGGGAAAATTAGACCAGGATTGCCTCGATTCGGGGGCATGTTTGCTGAATCGCGACCATGTGGCAGTTCTTGGCCCAGGACATCACTTCGCGTAATCGGCGTGCGCCTCGGTCACCGCCGGCCGGCGGCCGGCGGCCCGGCGGTGCCGCCCGTGACCGAAGGCCGCGCGGGCCACCGAGGGGGCGGTGACCATCCCCTCCAGGAAGAAGACGCCGAGCAGCGCGGCGGACAGCCCGTTCAGGCCGGCCGTGGCGCCCCCCGCGGCGGCCGCCGCGACCTCGGCCACCGCCGCCGCGGTCAGCACGGCGGCGGCCCGGGTGATCCGGCCCTGGGCCCGGCACACCGCGATGTAGTGCAGCTTCGGCACGGTGGGCACGTAGCCGGCGACCAGCAGGAGCAGCGGCACGGTCCCGGCCCGGGCGTAGCTGGGCCCGAACAGGCTCAGCGCGAAGTGGGCACCTGCGCCGAGGACGATCATCCCGGCCAGCCCGAGCAGCGCGGACAGCCCTAGGGTAAACCGCAGTTTCCTGGCGATGACCTGCGGGTCAGCCGACGCCACCGCGAACAGGACGGTCGACAGGTGGGTGGGCACGATGTACAGGAAGCCGCTGAGCATCCAGGCGGCGTAGAAGGCGGCGTTGGCGGAGGGGGACACGATGATCGTGACCAGGACGGGGATCAGCGAGCGCGGCACGGTGATGGCCAGGTTCAGCCAGCTGTGCGCCACCGCGGTCTTGCCCAGGCCCCGGAGCACCCCCCAGTCGGGCCGGGGCAGCACGTGCGTGCCGGTGATCCGCAGCCAGGCCGCCACCAGCAGCATCGACGCCGCCAGGCCCGCCACCCAGGACGCGGTGATCCCCACCCCGAACCGGTCGTGCAGGACCAGCGCGGTGGCCGGCAGGATGGCGAGCTTGGCCACGGCGAACGCCGCGTTGCGGGCCAGCTGCACGCCGCCACGCAGCAGGCCGATCGTCGCCTGGTCGAACACCAGCGACGCCCCGGTCAGGCACACCCCCGCGGTGAACAGGGCCGCCTGCCCGGCGCTGCCGCTGATGCGCCCGAAATGGGTGCTGATATGGGGCGAGATGACGGCGAAGCCCAGGCCCAGCAGCGCCGAGCCCGCGGCCGAGGCCAGCAGGGCCGCCGACACCAGCCGGGCCCGGTCGCGGCGCCGGGGCAGCTCCCCGATGAGCACGGTGCCCAGGCCCAGCATGCCGATCGTGCCCAGCAGGGTCATGGCCGAGATCGCGGCCGACCCGTAGCCGACGGCCCGCTGCGGGAACAGGCGGGCGGCCATGGCCCAGTACACGAAGCCGAGCAGTGAGGCCACCGCGGTGGTGGCGACCAGGCTGGTGGCGCTGCCCAGCACATCCCAGTGCCGCCGCACCGTGGCCGGCCCGCCCGGCCTGGCCGCTGGCTCGCGTCTCGCGCTCGGGAGCTGGGGCGACGGCTGGCCCGGGATGGCCGGCAGGGGCAGCGTGGCGTCGGGCGCCTGCACATCGGTCATCGCGGCAGCTTCCTGTCCCTGACGTTGCCGATGCCGACCTCACGGTACGGGCGGCCGAAGTCCGGGATCCGGTACAGGTGGGCCGCGATGTTCGCGGTGTACGGCGGCGTCCGCCGCCACACCTGCCCGTTGCGGAGGGTCAGGTTCCAGCGGCCGGTGACCTTACCGTCGCGCAGCAGGACCAGCTGGTAACGGGTGGTGGCCCCCTCGTCGTTGCTGACGCCCAGGCTCACGGTGCTGGCACCCGCGTGCGGGCGGACCAGCCAGAGCTGGGTGAACCCGGGATAGTGCTGCTCCGCGGCGCCTACCCGGGCCAGCCCCACCGCGCCCGCCGCGATCAGCACGGCCAGCCCGAAGGCCACGGCCGGGCCGGGCCGCGGGCGCCAGCGCGGCGGCCGCGGGCCCGCCGCCTCCTGCTGGCTGCGGCGGCGGCGCAGGAACACCAGCACTGCGGCGGCCACCGTCACCCCGGCCAGCAGGCCCAGCCAGCTGGCCCGGTCCAGGGGCAGCCGGGCCAGGTACAGCAGCAGGCCCCCGACGACGGGCACGCAGAGCGCCAGCCCGGCGCCGACGGCCAGCCGTTCCAGGGCCAGGCCTGGCCCGGCTAGCAGCTGCCCGAGCAGGTAACCGGGCGCGGCGAACAGCACGAGCCCGGGTACCGCGGTCACCCCGGCCGGCATGCGCAGGGCCACGGCGGCGCAGGCCGCCGCGGCGGCCGCGCAGGCGACCCAGAGGTCTGCGTTACGGCGGCTCATGGCTGCGGCTGCTGGCCGTACAGGTCGTAGATGGCGATGTTCCCGGAGTCGTAGATGCGGGCGATGCTGCGGATCCCGGCGTACTTGCTGAGGTCACCGGCGGGCAGCGGGCGGGTGTACTTGCCGGCCCTCGGGTCGTCGGGGAAATACTGGCCGCTGGCGGGCAGTGACTCGCTCAGCCGCCGGTCCACCCATACGTAGCGGATCTGCTGGGCCCCGGCCCGCGAGCTCTCCGCCGGCCCGTAGACGGGGGTGGTGTAGAGGTAGGAGGCGTTCCGGATCGGCTCCTGGTCGCCGTAGCTGCCCAGCAGCGGGTAACTGCCGACATCGGTGGCGAAGCGGTTCCCGGGGCCGAGCGCGGACAGCGCCCACCGGGCGGTGGCGATCTCCTCGGGCCCGGCCGACCGCTCGGACCCGGCCACCTGATAGGCGCCGGGCAGCCGCTCCCAGTACGGCGGCCAGCCGTTGACCAGCCCGTCGAACATCAGCAGCAGCACCGTGGCCAGCATGACGGTGGCGGCCGTGCGCGCCTTCCAGCGGACCGCCGTCCCGGTGAGCTGGGCCACGGCCAGCGCGGCCATGTAGGCCGCGGGCACGAAGACGAAGGTGGAGGCGCGCCCGGCCAGTTCGCTGCCGTCCGCCACGGTGAGCCGGACCGCGACGATGACGTACCAGCCCGCGGACGCGATCGCCATGGCCACCGTCCAGGGGTTGTGGCGGCGGTGCCGCCGCCACACGCACCACCAGCCCACCGGCAGCAGCGCCGACATGACCAGCACCGCCGCCGCGGACAGGGCCTGGTTGCCCAGCGGGCCCACCGCGGCCGGCGCCGGGCTGGCGTGGCTGCCCGCGAGGAGCACCCGCAGGCCGTGCAGCGTTCCCTGGGCGTAGGGCACCAGGTAGGACCAGGTCTGCGGGGCGGCGAGGAACAGCCAGGCCGCGGCGGCCAGCGCCGAGATCCCGGCCAGGGCCGCGGTCCAGCCCGCCATCAGCCGCTGCCCGGTGACCGCGGCGACCAGGCTGATCAGCGCCAGCGTCGCCACCAGCACGTAGCTGGTCACATGGTGGGTGATCACGGTCGCGAGGATGGCCAGCCCGCCCACCACCAGCCAGCCGGGGCGCTGGCCGTCCGCCTCCCGCGAGGCCAGCCGCCAGGCGGTCAGCAGCGTGAGGGCCAGGAAGGCCAGGGCCAGCGTCTGGTAGACGAACATGGAGTCGAACGAGGTGAACAGCGGGTTGCTGGCGTAGTAGAGGACGGCCACGCCGCCGACCCGGTGCGAGCCGCTGACCTCACGGAAGAGCAGGTAGAGGACGCTCACGAAGAGCAGGTGGGCGACCCCGGCGATGATCAGGCCGGTGACGAAGACCGGCAGCCCGGTCACCGAGCGCAGCGCCGCGGTGACTTCCTCCAGGCCCGGGTAGCGCGGGCTGATCGGCAGCATGTAGTTGACCGTGAAGAGCTTGCCGGTCTGCAGCAGGTTGAGCGTGCTGCGCCAGTGCGACAGCTCGTCGGCGAAGGTGAAGGCCGCCGGGCTGTAACAGATCTTGACCAGGTACTCAGCCACCGTCAGCACGACGACCAGGGCGACGGTGTCACCCGCGGTCAGCGACCGCCGCCCGAGCAGCCGGACCGACGCGGGCACGATGATCAGGGCCTGCCCGGCCCAGTAGGCCCGGTCCGCCCATCCGGAGCTGGCGTGGCCGGTGCGGCCGGCCGTGAACGCGGCGGCGACCAGCAGCACGCCGCAGGCCGCGCTGAGCGCCACCGCGCTCACGGGCAGCAGCGAGGCCCGGGAGGCGGAATGCCGGGGAACGGCATGCCGGGGACCCCGGGTGGCGGGCCGGGCCGGGCGGTCCGCGGGCTGGTCCGGGGTAGCGGGCCGGGCCGGGCGGTCCGCGGGTGGTCCGGGGGCCGGGCCCGGGTCCGGGCCGCTGCGGGACCGCGCGCGCGTGGCGGCGCCGCTCACCGCGGCGGCCTCGGTCACGTCGGACGCCCCGCGGAGCCCGCCAGCCGCGCCTGGGTGACCAGGCCCCGCAGGTAGCACGCGGGGCCGGCCAGCATCCCGCGGCGCTGCCGCCGCAGCAGCCCGGGCGGCAGGTCCGCGGGCCCGGCCTCCTGGTCCTCCCCGGTGCTGGGAAGACCGGTGCCGGGAAGACCTGTGCTGGGAAGACCGGTGCCGCGGAGGTAGCCGAGCGCGGCCGGCAGGAGGCGCAGCAGCGCCGGGAGAACCCGGGGCCGGTGCCGGAGCAGGGCCGCGTAGTAGGCCGTCAGGCCGACGCCGTATCCCTCGATCTGGTCGCCGAAGCCGGCCAGGTCCGCGCGGTGGTGATGGCGCATCAGCGCCGCGGGCTCGTAGGCGATGCGGTACCCGGCCAGCAGCACCAGGGTCAGGGCCAGCGTGTCCTCACCGGCCCGGGCGGGCGTGCCCGCGCCGAGGGCGACGTCGAATCCCCCGATGCGGGCCAGGACCTCACGGCGGAAAGCCATGTTGGCGCCGACCCCGAAGGGGGGCAGCGGGAAGAGCGGGCTCTGCGGCCCCGCCGCGGAGAAAACGGCCGGGGAAAAACCGCGCCCCTTGCTGTGCCCGCCGCGTTCCTCGAACCATTCCTGCGCCCGGCTCTCCAGCCGGGCCGGGAGGACCATCCCGCTGACGCACCCGACGTCGCGGGCCCGGCCGAACCCGGCCGCCAGCCCGGCCAGCCAGTGCCGGTCAGGTTCCTCGTCGTCGTCGAGGAAGGCAATGATCTCCCCGGACGCCGCGGCGATCCCGGCGTTGCGGGCCCAGGACAGCCCGGGACGCGCCTCGCGCAGGTAGCGGACCGCCGTCCCGCCGGGGGCGGCCGCGGTGAGCGCCCGGACCTCATCGCCGGCGGGCGCGTTGTCGACCACGAGGACCTCGAAGCGCGGGTACTCCTGCTGCCCGACCCGGCGCAGGCAGGCCGCCAGCTGATCCGGCCGGTCGCGGGTACAGATGACCACGCTGATGAAAGGGGCCGCGGCCAGCGCCGCCTGCCGGTCGCGCAGGAACGGCCAGCCGCCGGGGCCGGTGTCCAGGCCGGCCGCGGTGAGCCGGTGCGGCGCCGCCACCCCGGCGGCGGCGAAGCGGGCGGTGACCGGCTCACGGAACACCGGCCACAGCGCGGCCGCCAGGTCACTGGCGGCCAGCCCGTCCGGCCCGAGCGCCAGGGTGCAGGTGCCCAGCGGCTCGGTGTGCAGCAGCACCGTCACGAACAGCCGCCCGTGCCGGCCGTCGGCGGCCACGGACGGCAGCGGGCCGGCCAGCTCCACGTCCATGACCAGGGCGGGGGAAAACGGCCGGGGACCGGCTGCGGGCACGGCGGCGGGCGCGGGCCGGGCGGCGGGTGCGGGCCGGGCGGCGGGTGCGGGCCCGGGGCCCGGTCCCGGCGTCATGTGAGCACCACCGGCGCCTGGCCGTCCTGCCGGTCACGGCCCTCCACCGCCAGCCGGAACTCCGCGTAGGCCGCGCGCCCGGCATCACGCAGCCCGGCCGCGGCGCCCGCCGCCGCGGCCCGCCTGGCCTCCGGCACCAGCCACGCGTCGCGCACCGCGGCCCGCAGCCGGCCCGCCGGGTCAGCGCCATCGAGCGAGACCGTGAAGCAGGCGCCGGGAAACTGCGCCGCGAGCCCGCCGAACTTGGCGTCGTAGTAGCGCGACTTGGCCACGCAGACCGCGGGTACGCCGGCGGCCAGGCTGAAAACGGCCGCGTGGTAACTGCCCGTGACGACGGCGCGGCAGCGCGCCGCGGCTGCGGCCAGGGACTCCGGGGTGCTGAAGTCCTCCACCGCGACACCGCCCCGGGCGCCTTCCCCCGGCCACAGGGCGCGCAGCGCCCCGGCGTCCGCATCGGCCGCGTACCGGGAGACGGGCAGGCCGGCCAGGTCCGCCCCGAGTTCGGCGGCGACCTCCCGCACCGTCTCCCCCACGGCCGCCGCGGTCGCCGGGCCCACTCCGGCGTAACCGGCCACCCGCAGGTTGACGCCGAGGACCTGGCCGGCCGCCGCGGCCACGCCCCGGGTGCTGCTGTGCTCGAGCGCGTCGTCCCCGGTCAGCCGCAGCGCGTCCGCGCGGACACCGAGGGACACGGCCAGCGGCCAGCCGGCCCGGTCCTCGCGCAGGCCGAGCAGGACCAGTCCCGGCAGCACGGCCCGCGACTGCGCGCGCAGCAGCCGCCGGGTCATCGGGCCGATGCCCTGCCCGAACATGGCCGTGGGCTGGCCGAGGCGCTGGGCCAGGGACAGCAGGCTCAGCACCCCCGCCGCGTGCCACCACCAGGTGTCGGTCAGGTAGCCACCGCCGCTGGCCACCACCAGGTCGGCCGCGCGCACCGCCTGCACGGCGGTCCGGGGCCTGGGCCGCGCGGCCCGGCCCGGCCGGGACGCGGGGCGCGCAGCCCGCCCGGGCCGGGCCGCCAGGTACGGACCCGCTATCTTCCAGGCCTGCTCCGCGATCAGCCGGGCCTTCCGCGGTACCAGCCGGAGGGAGGGAAGGTCGGCAAAAGTCCGGCCGATGGCGATGGTTCCGGGGCAGTAAGCGGCGAGCCGGCCGGGGTCAGTCGCGATAACCATGATCTCGGCCGCGGGCCACTGCATGCGCAGCCGTGTCACGCACGATTGCAGCATGGCCACGTCGCCAATGTTCAGGAGGTCGTAACCAGAATGGTCAACCAGAATGCGCATTGCTCACGCCCTCACCGGGCGGTAATGAGCCGTGGGCAGGCACACGACAAGAATGTCTGACCCATTATGGGCAAGCCTCCATGAGTTCAGACTCAGCAGCGGGGAAAGGGGACCGGGCGTCCCTCGCCGCCGGGCGGACTGAACTCACCCCCATGCCACGGCTCTGGCGTCGGGAGCGTATCAGTCTCGTCCATGACACGTCAGGCAAACCAGGCGGTAGCGTGCGACTTCACCGTCATGGCCAGTGAATCGGGCGCCCGGACGGTAGCCTGACGATTCGGCTTAGCCCGCCGTCGAGCGGGACAAGCCCCGTCAACCACCCCGGTAAGGAGTTCTGGAGTGGCCAGATCTGGCGCCCCCGTGAAGGATCCCGGTGTAGCCAGACCCGACTCCCGGGGGGGCAGTCACCGGATGAGGTCCTGGTACAGGCGGCACGTCACCGTGGTGATGTGCGCGGCCGTGGTCATCTGTGCCGCGGTCCTGGTCGTGGTGGTCAGGCAGGCCCGCTCGCACCCGGCGGCGGCCCAGCCGGCCGCGGCTGCCGCGCCACTGCGCTACCTGGGCGTCTACGAGCCCGGCAGCCCGCACTCCTACGCCAACGTGGAACGGTTCTCGCGCGAGGTCGGGCGCAGCCCGAACCTCGCCCTGTACTACAGCGGCTGGCCCGAGCGGTTCAAGGTGGCGTTCGCGCAGGCCGCCGCGGCCCACGGCGCCACCCCGCTGGTGGAAATGGACCCCACCGGAATACCGCTGGAGCACATCGCCAACGGCAGCTATGACCCCTACCTGGTGGCGTACGCCCGGGCCGTGGCCAAGTTCCGTAAGCAGGTCATCATCAGCTTCGGCCACGAGATGAACGGCTACTGGTATTCCTGGGCCTACCATCACAGCACCCCGGCGTCCTTCGTCGCGGCGTGGCGCCATATCGTCACCGTCTTCCGCCAGCACGGCGCGAACAACGTCACCTGGCTCTGGCAGGTGAACTCGGCCAGCGCCAAGACCGGGCCGGTGCACGCGTGGTGGCCAGGGGCCAGCTACGTGAACTGGGTGGGGGTGAGCGGCTACTACTTCCTGCCCGGCGAGAACTTCGCTTACATCTTCAAGCCGGTGGTGGCCAGCATCCGCAAGTTCACGAACGACCCGGTCCTGATCGCGGAGACCGCGAGCGCACCCGGCAGCGGCCAGACGCACCGGATCAATGATCTTTTCGCCGGAGTGCGGAAGGAGCATTATCTCGGGCTGGTCTGGTTTGACCACAACAGCTCGGGCGGCGGGGGCGGCCCATATACCGGCGAGGACTGGCGGCTGGAAGGCCATCCGGGAGAACTCCAGGCCTTCCGCACGGCATTGGCGGGGAAGTAGCCGGCGGCCCGGGCACCGGCATCCAGCGCACCCGGCCAGCGGGCCGCCAGGCCTCAAATCAGCTAAAAACATCTCCTGCCCGGCATTCAAACAGTAGCTTTCGTATGCGGTATCCGGGCAGGGGACGCCGCGTTGTTACGTGATGGCACCAGCGTGTCAAGTGGGATTCGGGGGGGCCCGGAATCCACGGTGCCTCTTCTCTGATCTCAGGCAGGTGCAAACCCCATGGATCACCGGACGACCATGCCCGAGACCCGTGACGCCCCGGGATCTGAGGCTGCGCCGGCGGCGGGTGCGCCCGCGGTGGGGGTGCCGGCCGCCGGGTCGCACCGGGTGAAGGCGGTGCGCGGCGCCTGGGGGCCGTCGTGGCTGCCGCTGCTGCTGGTGCTGCTCGTCCAGGCCGGGTTGTCGGCGCGGCTGCTGGGGGCGGACACGGCGTTCCAGGACGAGGCGGAGTACCTGTGGGCCGGGCACCTGGAGTGGTCGCACTGGCTGCACGGGACGGTGGTGCCCCCGTTCGCGTCGTATTTCTCCGGCGCGCCGGTGATCTACCCGCCGCTGGGCGCGGCGGCGGACGCGGCCGGCGGGCTGGCGGGCGCGCGGCTGCTCTCGCTGGTGTTCATGCTGGGCGCCACGGTCCTGCTGTGGGGGGTGGCGGGCCGCCTGTTCGGCCGCCGCGCCGCGTTCTTCTCCTGCGCGTTGTTCGCGCTCTCCGGGCCGGCGCTGCACCTGGGGGCGTTCGCGACCTATGACGCGATGTCGCTGTTCCTCCTGGCGCTGGCCTCCTGGCTGGTGGCCAGCGCGCCCGCCGCGGGCGAGGCCGCGGGCCGGATGGCCCTGGCCGGCGTGGTCCTGGCGCTGGCCAACGCCACCGCCTACGCCACCACCCTGTTCGACCCGGTGGTGATCCTCCTCGCCCTGCTCACCGCCTGGCCTGGCGGCGCCCGGCTGGCCGCCCGCCGGGCCGGCGCCCTGCTCACCGTGACCGCCGCCCTGCTCATCACGGGCGCGCTGATCGGCGGGACCAGCTACACCAGCGGGATCCGCCAGACCACCCTGGCCCGGGCGGCCGGCTCCGCCTCCCTGGCCGCCGTGTTCAGCCACACCTGGGCCTGGATCGGCGTCATCCTGGTCCTGGCCCTGGCCGCCATCATCGCCAGCGCCGTCACCCACGCCGGCGCCCACCTGACCTGGCTGCTGGCGGTCCTGGCCGCCGCCGCGCTGGCCGGCCCCCTGGAGCAGGCCAACCTGCACACCCTCGACGCCCTGGACAAGCACATCGGCCTGGGTATCTGGTTCGGCGCCATCGGCGCCGGCTACGCCATCAACGCCTTCATCGCCGCCGCCCCCGACCGCCGCTCCCAGGCCCTCACCACGACGGCGGGCGTCATCGCCCTCGCCTTCCCCGTCTCCCTGGGCATCAGCCAGTCTCACGCCTTCGCCACCAGCTGGCCTGACTCGGCGAGCTTCATCGCGATCTTCCGCCCGCTCAGCGCGCACAGCACCGGGCCGATCCTGGTGGAAGACCCGTCCATCGCCGAGTACTACCTCCCGGCCGGCCGCCAGTGGCAGCGCTGGTCATCCACCCGCAACATCGTGCTGCCCACCGGGGCCAGCGTCGCCCACCCCACGGCCGGCGTGACCGCCGACGGCAATCCCGCCACCTTCGCCCGCTACATCGCCCGCCGTTACTTCACCCTGGTCGCCCTCAACTTCGCCGACACCGCCGCGCTGGACCACTCCATCCGCGCGGACCTCACCCGCGCCCACTACCGGGTCCTGCAGGTCATCCCCTACGGCACCCGCGGCACCTACATCGTCTACACCAAGTTCGCGAAACCCGGACCCGCCCAGTGACCACCACCGGCCACGCGCCACCGCAGCCCCTCCCGCTCAGCGATCCCGGGCCCCGCAGCCTCGTCCTGCCGCCGCCGCCCGACGACGCCGAGAAATACTCCTATCTGCAGCGCAACCTGCCCTACCTGACGACGATCCTGGCGATCAGCGCCGCCTGCCTGATCATCAGCCAGCTCCGGTTCGAGCTGCAGGACCCCGCGCTCTGGCCGTTCATGATCTTCACCGGGAGTTACGCGCTGTACCAGGTGATCTGCCTGCCGGTGAACTTCAGCGGCCGCGGCTTCGACCTGGCCGCCCATCAGGCCCTGGCCGGGTCCTGGAACCCGCCGGCCTACCCCGGCGTGGACGTCTTCCTGCCCATCTGCGGCGAGCCGGTCGAGATGCTGCGCAACACGTGGACGGCCGTGTGCGGGCTGCTGGCGGCGTACCCGGGCGCGGCCCAGGCGTACGTCCTCGACGACGGGCCCTCGGACGAGGCGCGGGACCTGGCCGGGGCGCTCGGCCTGGCGTACATCCGCCGGCCTGGCCAGCGGGTGCACAAGAAGAGCGGCAACCTGCGCTACGCGTTCGCCCGGACCACAGCTGAGTTCATCGTCATCCTGGACGCCGACTTCGCGCCACGGCCCGACTTCCTGGCCGAGACCCTGCCGTACATGGACGACCCTTCCCTGGCCATCGTCCAGACGCCCCAGTTCTTCCGGGAGAGCCCGGCCCAGTCGTGGCTGGAGAACGCGGCGGGGTCGGTGCAGGAGGTGTTCTACCGGGCGATCCAGGTGGGCCGCGACCGGTTCGGCGCCGCCGCCTGCGTCGGGACGTCAGCGCTGTACCGGCGGGCCGCGCTGGAGCCGCAGGGCGGCGCCGCGCTCATCCCCTACGCCGAGGACGTGCACACCGGGCTCAACGTCATGCGGGACGGCTGGTCCATCGTGTATGTGCCGCTCGTCCTGTCCACCGGGATCTGCCCCAACCGGATGGACGCGTTCGTGCGCCAGCAGTACCGCTGGTGCGCCGGCAACGTCGGCATCGTGTGCTCGAGCCGGCTGTGGTCGGTGCGGATGAGCCTGCGGGCCCGGCTCACGTTCGTCTCCGGCTTCTTCTACTACCTCTACACCGCGCTGCTGGTCTTCTTCGGGCCGCTCCTGCCGGTCATCATGCTCATCTTCCTGCCGGGCGAGATCAGGCTGCGGAACTTCGTCATCCTGCTGCCGGCCTTCGTGACCGGCGCGATCCTGTACCCGCTGTGGCACCACGCCCCGTACGGGCCGTCGGTGTGGCCGCTGGGCATCGCCCGGGGCTGGGCCCACGTCTTCTCGCTCTGGGACGGCGCGTGGGGCAGGCAGATGAGCTGGCATCCCACCCGGGAGCCAGGAAGCTCACTGCCCCGGTTCCGGATCGGGGTCACCTGGTGGAGCGGCGGCATGGCCGCGGCATGGGTGCTGCTGGCCATCTGGCGGGTGGCCACGGACTCCTGGCAGTCCGCCGCCCTCCTGTTCTTCGGGCTCCTGAACCTCGCCGTCGTCAGCCGAGTCATCTTCCCGGGGGAGACGGCAGCATGAGATACCGACTGGTCACGCTGATCGGCTTCGTGATCGCGGTGACCGCCATCGCGGTCACCAGCAGCCGGATCACGTTCCGTTACCCGCCTGCCGTGCACGAGACGCTCGTCCCGCGCCCGGCCTCGTACCTGGGTGTCTTCGAGCCCGGATCACCCCCGCACTTCCGGGAGATCGAGGACTTCAGGGACGTGGCGGGCGCGCAGCCCAACCTGGCCGGCGACTACAGCGGCTGGGCGGAGCAGTTCAACATGTCGTTCGCCACGCAGCTGCACAACCACGGTCTCATCCCGTACATCCAGGTCGACCCCAGCTTCGCCTCCGTGGCCGGCATCGCCGCCGGTGACTACGACACCTACCTGCGGTCCTACGCCGACAGCGTCCGCGACTTCAGCCACGCCGTGGTAATCGGCTTCGGGCACGAGATGAACGGGAACTGGTATTCGTGGGGGTACAAGAACACGTCCCCGGCGACGTTCGTCGCGGCCTGGCGGCATATCGTCACGGTGTTCCACACCGAGGGTGCCGACAACGTCACCTGGCTCTGGACCGTCAACCAGCAGGAACGCCCAGGCTCCCGGAAGATCAGCTCGTGGTGGCCGGGGACTAACTACGTCACCTGGGTCGGCATCGACGGCTACTACGTCAAGCGGTCGGACACGTTTTCCAGCGTGTTCGGGTCCACCATCCGCCAGGTCCGCGCCCTCACCGGCAAGCCGATCCTGCTGTCCGAGACCGCCGTCAGCCCCCGGGTCAACCAGTTCGCCGGGATCCAGGACCTCTTCAACGGCGTGCAGAACCAGAACATGCTGGGCCTGGTCTGGTTCAACGAGAACCAGCCGGCGAGCGGCCCCTATCACCAGGACTGGCAGATCCGGTCGAATTCGCAGGCCCAGGCGGCCTTCCGGTCCGGGCTGGCGGAGCTGAAGATCGCGCACACCTGACCGGCGCCCCGGGTCAGGGACCGGCGCCCCGGGTCAGGCCCCCACGCGGTCGCGCAGCGCGTCCAGGATCGGGACCTGTCCCTTGACCAGCATGTCGCAGGCGCGGCCGAGGCTCATCCACTCCGCCCGGTCCAGTTCGGGGAACTCCCTGACCTGGCCCGATCCCCGCGGCCACTCCATGCTGAACGTGTTGCTCCGGAAGCCGGACAGGTCGAGGTCCCCTTCGACCGCGTACGTCACGATGACCTTGCCGCCGGGCTGGCGCTGCTCACCCAGATCCGCCACCGCACCCCCGGGGGCAGGCGAGCCTATTTCCTCCTCGAACTCACGCCGCGCCGCGGCCAGCGGTTCCTCGGCCTCGTCGTACTCGCCCTTGGGGATGGACCAGGCCCGGGCTTCCTTCCTCGCCCAGAACGGGCCGCCCATGTGACCGATGAGCACTTCCAGGCCGCCGTCCCCGCCCCGGCGGTAGACCAGCAGGGCCGCGCTCCGCTTGGGCACTCCGGACCTCCTCCCGGCCGCTACAGTTGGCTTCCGTGCGACTCGTCATCGCCCGGTGCAGCGTAGATTACGCGGGTCGCCTGTCGGCCCGGCTGGCCCCGGCTACCAGGCTCATCATGATCAAGGCGGACGGCTCCGTCCTGGTTCACTCCGACGGGGGCTCGTACAAGCCGCTGAACTGGATGTCCCCGCCCTGCCGGCTGGCCGAGGAACCGGGCCGGTGGGTGGTGACCGGCAAGTCGGGCGAGACGCTGACGATCACCATCGAGGAGATCATCAGCGACACCTCCTGCGACCTGGGGATCGACCCCGGCCTGGTGAAGGACGGCGTCGAGGCCCACCTGCAGGAACTGCTAGCCGCGCAGATGCAGGTCCTGGGCGAGGGCTGGCGTCTCGTCCGCCGTGAGTACCCGACCGCGATCGGCCCGGTCGACCTGATGTGCCGCGACGCCGGCGGCGGCTCCGTGGCCATCGAGATCAAGCGCCGCGGGGAGATCGACGGGGTCGAGCAGCTCACCCGGTACCTGGAACTGCTGAACCGTGATCCGCTGCTCGCCCCGGTGCAGGGGATCTTCGCCGCCCAGGAGATCAAGCCGCAGGCCCGGGTGCTCGCCGAGGACCGGGGCATCCGGTGCCTCATCCTGGACTACGACGCCCTGCGCGGCGCCGAGGACGGCGCCCTGCGGCTGTTCTGAGCGTCCCGCGGACCGCCGGGAGGGCCGGCTCACCGCGGCCCCGCGGCAGCCTGGACGAAAGGGCCCCAACCGGCCCGGACGGCCGGGCCGGGCCCACAATCTGGCTCGCGATGTCGCGCATCTGGGCGCGCACGATTTCCAGGCTGGCTACTATGGCCCGGTTATGGGTACTGATCAGGGACCTGCCCCTGACCTTCCCGCGCGCAGGCCAGGCCTGCCCGCGCGGGGCTCAGGGCTGCCAACGCGGGGCTCACAGTTGCCGGCACAGGGCGCAGAGCCGCCAGTGCCGGGCTCGGGGCTTCCGGTGCGGGGCTCAGAGCTCCCGAGGCGGGGCTCAGAGCTGCCGGCACGGGACTCAGGGGTGCCCCCCGCGGGGGGACCGGCACTGCCGACGCGGACCACGCGGTTCCGCCGGGCGGGCCGCCACCGCAGCCCGCACCAGCTGTCCGTGCCGTCCGACGCGCCCGCGCTGATCCTGGCGGTTCCCGGCCCGGCCACCGACGCCGGGATCGATATCGCCGCCGGCATCATCGACGTGGCCAGCCAGTCCTGCCCGGGAGTCACGGTGCGGGCCGGCTTCCTGGAGGGCGAGGAGGAGAGTCTCAGCTCCGTGCTGGCCGGCTGTCCCAGGGTGGAGGACCGGCCGGCGGCCGTGGTGGTACCGATGCTCATCTGCCCCCAGCCAGAGACCGACGCGGCGATCGCCGCGGAGATCGCCGCCGCGGCCGTGCCGGTGCTGCAGACGGCGGCCCTCGGAGTCCACCCGATCCTGGCGGGCGCCTTGCACGCCCGGCTCGCCGAGGCGGGCCTGGCCCGCGGGGACCGGATGGGCCGGATCAGCATCGTCAGCACCGCGGCCGAGGGAGTGCTGGTGACGGCGCTCGGCACCGACGCGATGTCCATCGCCGGTACCGGCGCGGTGCTGCTCGCCGCGCGGCTGGCGGTTCCGGTCGCGGCCGCGTCGCTGAGCGAGCCCAGCAGCATCCGCGACGCGGCGGGCCGGCTGTTCGACGCCGGCGTCACCAGCCTCGCCCTCTCCCCCTGCGTGATCGGGCCCGAAATCGACCATCTCGACCTCGGTGCGGTCGCCGAGGCGGCGGGCATGAAGACCGCCCAGCCGCTCGGGGCCCAGCCGGCTGTCGGCCAGCTGGCCGCGATGCGCTACGGCGCCGCGCTGCAGGATCCTCAGCTGGCCGGCACCTCGAGCTGAGCGGCCGCCCTGGGCTATCCGCCCGGCTACGCGTCCGGGCTTAGCCGCCGAGCACGGCGGCGTTGACGGCCCGGGCCTCGGGCGCCAGTTCCGGGACCTCCACCACGGTGATCCCGGATGAGCGCAGCAGCTCCGCGCCGCCGCCCTGGGCGAACACGGGCGGCTCCAGCCAGGCGATCACCACCCGGCGCAGGCCAGCCGCGATGATCAGCTCGGCGCAGGAGCGGGGACGTGACGCGCGGAAGCGGCATGGCTCGAGCGAGCTGTACAGCGTCGCGCCGGGCAGCCGGGGCTCGCCGGAGCCGAGCGTGGCCAGGGCCCCCTCCTCCGCGTGGTCGTGCGGGTCCCGCTGCCGGGAGAAGCCGGTGGCCAGGGTGCTGCCGTCGGCGGCGACGATCACCGCACCCACGCAGAAGGCCGACGGGGAGGGCGGGCAGCACCGGGAGAGCTCGATGGCCTGGCGCAGCCACTCCCGGTCGGCCGCGGTGGCAGCGGGCCCGGAGCCGGGCACCTGGTCAGCCACGGGCCGCCTGCTCCCCCGGCCCGCAGCGGTCACCGGGGCCCGGATACGAGGAGGCGGCGGCGCCGTCCGCCAGGTAACGCAGCAGGACCACCCCGCCGACCGGCCGGGCCTCGGCCAGGTGCAGCGGGTGAGCCGGGCTGGCCGGGTAGTGCCCGGGCCCGGCGAAGCGCGGCGCGGCCGGGTCCCCGACGAAGAACGGCGCGATCACCAGCTGCAGCTCATCCACCAGCCCGCCGGTCAGGAACTGGGTCCCCAGGCTGGCGCCGCCCTCCACCATCAGCCGGCCCACCCCGCGCCCGCTCAGGTCAGCCAGGATGCCCGCCAGCCGGGGCGGGTCGCCGGCGTCGACCAGCTCGGCCAGGCCGCCGACCCGGTCGCGCAGCTTCCCCAGCACCGGCCGCGCGGCGTACACGATGCGCCGCGGTGCCACCGCCAGGCCGGCCAGGTCACCGCCATCGCCCGGGCCGCGGAAGAAACGGGCCTCCGGATAGAGATCCCCGCTGGCGGTGATCGTGACCCCGGCCGGCTGCGGCGGCCGGCCGCGGGCGGTGCGGGCCGCCTGGCGCCGCGCCGAGCGGACGAGCAGCCGGGGATCGTCACGGCGGATGGTCCCGGCCCCGACCAGGATGGCGTCCGCCGCCGCCCGCTCCGCGTCCACCCGGTCCAGATCGGCCGTACCGGACAGCACCAGCCGGTCCTCACCCGTCCCGTCGAGACAGCCGTCCAGCGACACCGCGCAGCTCAGCACGACGTACGGACGTCCGGTCATGTCGGCCGCTCCGGTGTTAGCGATCTGGTCTCCGGCTCACGCACGTCCAACGCTACCTGGGCCGGCCTGGGCGGTGATTTACTGGCACGCACAGCCGCGAGGCCGCAAAAGCCGCGAATCGCGGGATGACCAGATCAACGCACAGGGCGACGGTGAGGGCAATGGGCACGTCGGTGTGGGAGCAGGGACCGGCCTGGGTCGCGGAGAATTTCGACTCGCTCAACCCGGCCACCTCCGAGGTCATCGGCACCTACCCGGTACAGGGGCGCAGTGAGGTCAACGCGGTCGTGGAGCGGGCCCGCCAGGCGGCTTCCTGGTGGGCCGGGCTGGCCTACCAGCAGCGCCGGACCCGGCTGCTGGCCTGGAAGTCGCACATCACCCGGTACCTGGCCCGCCTCGCGGAACTCGTGCACAACGAGACGGGAAAGCCCCTCGCCGACGCGCAGCTGGAGATCCTGCTGGCGATCGTGCACATCGACTGGGCCGCGAAGAACGCGGGCCGGGTGCTCGGCCCGCGCCGGGTCCGCAGCGGCCTGATCGCCATCAACCAGGCCTCCCGGCTCGAATACCAGCCCCTCGGCGTGATCGGCGTGATCGGCCCCTGGAACTACCCGGTCTTCACCCCGCTGGGTTCCATCGTCTACGCGCTCGCCGCCGGGAACGCGGTGGTGTTCAAGCCGAGCGAGCTGACCCCCGCGGTCGGCGGCTGGCTGGTCAACTCCCTCGCCGAGGTGGTGCCCGAGCAGCCGGTCCTGCAGATGGTGACCGGAGGCGGCGAGACGGGCCAGGCGCTGGCCCTGAGCGGCGTCGACAAGATCGCGTTCACCGGCTCAGCCGCCACGGCCAGGAAGGTGATGGCGGCCTGCGCGGAGAACCTGACCCCGCTGGTGGCGGAGTGCGGCGGCAAGGACGCGCTGCTGGTCGGCGCCGACGCTGACCTGGACGCCGCGGCCGACGCGGCCGCGTGGGGGGCCCTGTCCAACGCCGGCCAGACCTGCGTGGGGGTGGAGCGGGTCTACGTGGTGGACGAGGTGTACCACACGTTCCTGGAGAAGCTGGCCGAGCGGGCGGCCACGGTCCGTCCCGGCGAGGACCGGGAGGCCGACTACGGCCCGATGACCATGCCCGGCCAGATCGAGATCATCGAACGGCACATCGCCGACGCGCTGGCCCGGGGCGGCCGGCCGGTGGTCGGCGGCCTGGCCAGCATCCGGCGGCCGTATGTCGGGCCGGTCATCCTGGCCGACGTGCCCGAGGAGAGCCGGGCGGTCTGCGAGGAGACGTTCGGCCCCACGCTGACCGTCACCCGCGTCGGCGACCTGGACGAGGCGGTGCGCCTGGCGAACGCCAGCCGGTACGCGCTCGGCTCCGCCGTGTTCAGCCGGAACGCCAAGCGGGGACTCGCGGCCGCGCGGGCCCTGCGCAGCGGGATGACGTCGATCAACTCGGTCATCACGTTCGCCAGCGTGCCCGCGCTGCCCTTCGGCGGCAGCGGCGACTCAGGCTTCGGCCGTATTCACGGCGAGGACGGCCTCCGGGAGTTCTCCCGGGCCAAGGCCATTACCCGCCAGCGGATGCGGCCGCTGGCGGATCTCACCACGCTGCAGCGCAGTGACAAGGACCTGAACCGGGTCCTGCGGCTGGTCACCCTGGTGCACGGCAAGCGCTACCGCTGAGGAGCCGCTGATTCAGCCCGGCCGGGCGGTCAGCGCATCCCGATCACGCCGCTGGCGGGCGTGAGCGCGGGATCCACGGCGTCCAGCGGCGCGCGGCCGCAGATCAGGTCGGCCGCCCGCTCGGCGATGGCGATGACCGGGGCGTTCGTGTTGCCCCGCGGAAGCGCCGGGATGACCGACGCGTCCACCACGCGCAGCCCGTCGACCCCCCTGACCCGCAGCTCGGGATCGACCACGCTGGTCAGCCTGCTCGCCGCCAGCCGGGAGTCGCCGCCCATCGCGCACGTCCCGACCGGGTGGTAGAGCGTGCCGAGATCATGGCGGATGAACTCCCGCAGCTCGTCCTCGGTCCGCACCGCGGGGCCCGGGGCCATCTCCACCGTGCAGTACTTGGCCAGCGGCCCGGCGGCGGCGAACTCACGGGCCATCCGCAGCCCGCTCAGCAGCGGCTCCATGTCCTCGCTGGCGTAGAGGTAGCCCGGGTCGATGGCAGGCTTGTGCCGGGGGTCGTCGCTGCGCAGCCGGACGACGCCGCGGCTGGCCACCGCGACCAGGGTGATCAGCATGGAGATCGCCCGGGTGGCCGGGTCGGCCAGCCCCTGGCGCTGGAAGGGCACGGGCAGTACGTGCCACTGCAGGTCGGGCGCGGCCAGCGAGGGCATGGTCCGGGTGAACCCGCCCGCCTCGGCGATGTTGGACGTGAGCGGGCCCGAGTGCAGGTACCGCCAGCGGCCGAGCTGGGACGGCCCGGCCTGCTCCCAGAGGCCGGTCGCACGGGGGGTGTGCCACATGGCGGTGACCACCGGGTGGTCCGAGAGGTTGGCGCCCACCCCCGGGCTGTCCGCGACGACCCGGATCCCCTGCTCGATCAGCTGCTCGGCGGGGCCGATCCCGGACAGCAGGAGCAGATGCGGGCTGCCGATGGCCCCCGCGGTCAGGATGACCTCGCCTTCGGCCCGCGCCACCTCTTCGACACCACGGCGCAGATAACGAACCCCGGTCGCGCGGCCGCCGTCCACGATGATCCCGGTGGCCAGCGCGTCCGTGTGCACTGTGAGGTTGGGCCGGGAGGCGGCGGGGTGCAGGTAGGCGTCCGCGGCTGACCAGCGCCGCCCGTCGCGCTGCGTGACCTGGTAGAACCCGGTGCCGTCCTGGGCCGCGCCGTTGAAGTCCTCGTTGGCGGGGAGCCCGCATTCCCGGGACGCAGCCACGAAGGCCCTGGTCAGCGGGGACTTGTGCTTGAGGTCCTGGACGCTGAGCGGGCCGCTGGCACCGTGGTAGGCGGAGGCCCCGCGGGAGTTGTCCTCGGCCCGGAGGAAATACGGCAGCATGTCCGTATAGCCCCATCCGGTGCACCCGTAGTCGTCGCGCCAGGTGTCGTAGTCCAGCCGGTTGCCCCGGATGTAGATCATCGCGTTGATCGATGAGGAACCGCCGAGCGTGCGCCCGCGCGGCCAGTAGACGGACCTGCTGCCCGCCCGTTCCTGGGGCACCGTATGGAAATCCCAGTCGTACTGGCTCTGGAAGAGCAGGTTCAGCGCGGCAGGAATGTGTATTTCGTCGGCATTGTCCGGTGGCCCGGCTTCCAGCAGGAGGACCCGGGTCGCCGGGTTCTCGGTGAGCCGTGCGGCCAGGACGCATCCAGCGCTGCCTGCGCCCACGATGACATAGTCGTACACGGGGACCTCACGGGGGGCAATCGGGGAGTAAGGCGTGCCGACACCCTAGCGGGACATCCGGAAAACCGAGCGCGCTCCCGGCCGCTAAGCCGGGAGCGCGCTCATCCAGGGCCACCGCGGGCTCTGGCGGGCCCCCGAGAACCGCCAGGCACCAGAGGCGGTGACCGTGTGTCCGGTACGGCCGCGAGGCCGCAACTTGGTTACTCTTTGCTCTTATACGATGCCACATTGTGGTCGTGATGTGAATACCCAAAGGTCAGGACATTGATCGCTTAGGACAGCTCCGCCTCGCGGTGACCCCGGCGGGCGGTCGGACCGCGGCCTGACGGCGCTCACCGATACCGTGGGGACCATGGCACGTGACCGCAGGGAGCAGCCCGTCGTGCTCTCCCGCATCTACACCCGTACCGGCGACGACGGCACGACCGCCCTGGGCGACGGCAGCCGGGCCGCCAAGACCGATCCGCGCCTGGCGGCCTACGCCGACGTGGACGAGGCAAACTGCGCGATCGGGATGGCGATCACGCTGGGCAGCCTGCCCGCGGACCTGGTGACGCTGCTGGCCCGGATCCAGAACGAGCTGTTCGACGTCGGTGCTGACCTCTGCAACCCGGTGAGCGATAACCCGCCCTATCCCCCGCTGCGGATCACCGGGGACTATGTCCAGGCCCTGGAAGAGGACTGCGACACCCACAACGCGAGCCTGCCGGCCCTGCGCAGCTTCATTCTTCCCGGCGGCGCGTCAGGCGCCGCGTTGCTGCATATGGCGAGGACCATCGTGCGCCGGGCGGAACGGACGACCTGGGCGGCGCTGGAAACCTGCGGTGACACGATGAACCCGCTGACCGCCCGGTACCTGAACCGCCTGTCGGACCTGCTGTTCATCCTCGCGCGGGAAGCCAGCGGGCCGGACGGCGATGTGCTCTGGAAGCCCGGCGGGGAGCGCTGAGCCTGCCCAAGGCGAGTCTTAGCTGGCCTGGCCGAGGTACGAGCCGGGGGATCCCGGCGGCGCGGCCTCGAGCCAGGCGAGAAAGCCGGTGAGCGCCGCGTCGCCCATCGCGAGTTCCACCGTGCCGTTGCCCTCGGCGACCCGGCACTCCACGATCACGGCTCCCTCGCCCAGGCTGGCCGCCTCGTCCGGGGTCGGCGGCCGGCGGGTGAGCACGGTCAGCGTGCGGCGGCTGAAGACCAGGCTGGGCCGCAGCTGGAAGCCGAAGATCTGATACCAGCGCAGTTCATCCGGCTGGTAGGCGGCCACCCCCAGGCGCCAGCTGCCGTCCGGCACGCGCAGCCCGCACTCCACGGTGCCGCCGCCGCGTTCCAGCAGGTACCTGCGGGCGGTGATACCCGCCGCGAGCAGCACGACCACGATCAGGAAGCCAGCGAAGAGCCAGGCCGCGTCGAAGGCCAGCGCTCCGCTCATCCCGGCCCCCCGCGCTGGCCCTCGTCAGGCCCCGTCGCCCGCAGCCCGCAGGAGGGCCCGGGAGTACTTCACCTCGGCCGATTCCTCTTCGCCCCCGGCCGCGGCCTCGCTCAGCGCCGCGTCCAGCCGGGACTGGACCGTGGCCCGGTCCACCTGGCTGCCCAGCTCGGCCTGGCGGGCCAGGATCGATACCCGGTCATCGTGCACGGACAGGAAGCCGCTGCGCACGGCGGCCCGCACGACCGGTTCCTGGGCGCCGGATCCCTCTTCCGGGTCGCGGATCTCGATCACGCTGCCCTCGGCCAGGATGCCGAGCACGGACGGGTGCGAGGTCATGATCCCGATGTCGCCGTCCAGCGTCTTGGCGATGACCATGCGGGCGTTCCCGGACCACACCTCGCCGTCCGGGACAACCAGCTCTACCTGCAGGGTCACCGTCTCGCTCCGCTCCGGGCCAGGCGGCCCGCTGCCGCGCCCGCCGTGTCTGCGCCCGTCACTGGCGCTCCATCTCCTTGGCCTTCTTCTCCACGTCCTCGATACCGCCGCACATGAAGAAGGCCTGCTCCGGGTAGTTGTCGTACTTGCCCTCGTTGATCGCCTTGAACGAGGCGATGGTCTCCTTCAGCGGCACGAACACGCCCGGCTGGCCGGTGAACTGCTCGGCCACGAACATCGGGTGGGACAGGAAGCGCTCGATGCGCCGCGCCCGCTTGACCGTGACCTGGTCTTCCTCGGACAGCTCGTCGATGCCGAGCAGCGCGATGATGTCCTGCAGCTCCTGGTACCGCTGGAGGATCCGCTGAACCTCGCGGGCCACGTCGTAGTGCTCCTGGCCGATGTACTTGGCGTCCAGGATCCGCGACGTCGAGGCGAGCGGGTCCACGGCCGGGAAGATGCCCTTCTCGGTGATGGCCCGGGACAGCGCGGTGGTCGCGTCGAGGTGGGCGAACGTGGTGGCCGGCGCGGGGTCGGTGTAGTCGTCCGCGGGCACGTAGATGGCCTGCATGGACGTGATCGAGTGGCCCCGGGTGGAGGTGATCCGCTCCTGCAGCTGGCCCATCTCGTCGGCCAGGGTGGGCTGGTATCCCACGGCCGAGGGCATCCGGCCGAGCAGCGTGGAGACCTCCGACCCGGCCTGGGTGAACCGGAAGATGTTGTCGATGAACAGCAGCACGTCCTGGCCCTGCACATCGCGGAAGTACTCGGCCATGGTCAGCGCGGACAGGCCCACCCGCAGCCGGACGCCCGGCGGCTCGTCCATCTGGCCGAAGACGAGCGCGGTGTCCTTGATGACGTTCGACTCGGTCATCTCCGTGAACAGGTCGTTGCCCTCACGGGTCCGCTCCCCGACCCCGGCGAACACCGAGACGCCGCCGAAGTTCTTGGCCACCCGGGTGATCATCTCCTGGATGAGCACCGTCTTGCCCACGCCCGCCCCGCCGAACAGCCCGATCTTGCCGCCCTGCACGTACGGGGTGAGCAGGTCGAGGACCTTGATGCCGGTTTCCAGGATCTGGGTCCTGGGCTCCAGCTGGTCGAAGGCCGGCGGGTCACGGTGGATCGACCAGCGGTCCTTGACTTCCAGGGAGGCGACGGGCACGTCCAGGGGGACACCGAGCACGTTGAACACGTGCCCCTTGGTGATGTCACCGACCGGGACCGTGATCGGCCCTCCCGTGTTGACGACGGTGGCCCCGCGGGTCAGGCCGTCGGTGGGGGCCATGGAGATGGTCCGGACCGTGTTGTCGCCCAGGTGCTGTTCCACCTCGAGCGTCAGCGTCCGGGTTTCCCCCGCCAGGGTCACATCGACCTGGAGCGCGTTGTAGATGTCAGGTATGTCCTCCTCGGTGGAGAACTCCACATCGACGACCGGGCCGATGACCCGCGCGACACGGCCGGTACCCTCGGGGGCTTCCTCCCCGCCCGCGGCGGGGGTGTTCTCGACGGTTGCGGTCATGGCACTCACTCTTTCCCTGCGACGGACTCGGCCAGCGCGTCGGCTCCGCCGACAATCTCGCTGATTTCCTGGGTGATCTCGGCCTGGCGGGCCTTGTTGGCCTCGCGGGTGAAGCCTTCGAGCAGGTCGTTGGCGTTGTCGGTGGCGGACTTCATGGCCCGGCGGCGGGCCGCGATCTCCGAGGCCGCCGACTCCAGGAGCGCCTGGTAGATGCGGCTCTCCACGTACCACGGCAGCAGCGCGTCCAGCACCGCCTGGGGCGAGGGCTCGAACTCATACAGCGGGATGGGGCCGCTCACGGGCTCCTCGGTGGTCTCCTCGATGACCAGCGGGATGATGCGGTGCACCCCGGCGTTCTGGGTCAGCATCGACACGAACTCGGTGTACACGAGGTGGATCTCGTCCACCCCGCCATCCCCGGCGTCCCGGTTGAACGCCTCGAACAGGGTCTCGGTGATCTCCTGGGCGTTCTCATGCCGGGGAGCTTCCGAGAAGCCGTGCCACGAGCCGGCGGTCTCCACGCCCCGGAACCGGTGCCAGGTGATGCCCTTCGTCCCGGACACGTAGGTGACGGGTTCGACGCCGCGCTCGCGGAGCCGGGCGCGCAGTCCCTGGGCCTCGCGCATGACGTTGCTGTTGTAGCCGCCCGCGAAGCCACGGTCGCTGCTCAGGATGAGGATCGCGGCCCGCTGCGGATTCTCGTGCTCGCGCACGAGCGGATGATCGATATTCGCGGACTGGCTGACCACCGCCTCGACAGCCTGAGTCAGTTCCCGGGCGTAGGGCCCCGCATCGCGGACCCGCTGCTGGGCCTTGATGATCCGCGAGGCCGCGATCAGCTCCTGGGCACGAGTGATCTTGGCAATGGACTGGACTCCCCGAATCCGCTGCCTGATCGCCCGAAGCTGTCCTGCCATGCTCGGCCTTCCTTACTTCGGCTCGTCGGAAGCGCGGACGCGCTTCTTCACGGTGTCGCGCTCGATCTCCGACTCGTCCAGGGGCTCGGCCGGCTCCTCCTGGATGAGCTGGTCGCCGCCGCTGACCGTGAAGCCCTTGCGGAAGTCATCGATGGCTTCCTTGAGCCCAGACGCAGTGTCATCGGACAGCTGCCTGGTTTCCCGGATCGCGTCGTAGATCCCGGACCGCTCACGCTGGATGTAGTCCAGGAACTCGCGCTCGAACCGGCCGACGTCTTCCAGCGGCACATCGTCGAGGTAACCGTTGGTCCCGGCCCAGATCGACACGACCTGGCGCTCGACCGGGAACGGACTGTACTGCGGCTGCTTGAGCAGCTCGACCAGGCGCGCACCGCGGTCCAGCTGGGCCCGGGACGCGGCGTCCAGGTCGGACGCGAAGGACGCGAACGCCTCCAGGTCGCGGTACTGGGACAGCGCGAGCTTGAGACCGCCGGCGACCGTCTTCATCGCCTTGATCTGGGCGTCGCCGCCGACCCGGGACACCGAGCGGCCGACGTTGATGGCCGGGCGGACACCGGAGTTGAACAGGTCGGTCTCCAGGAAGATCTGCCCGTCGGTGATCGAGATGACGTTGGTGGGGATGTACGCCGAGATGTCGTTGGCCTGGGTCTCGACGATCGGCAGCCCGGTCAGGGAGCCGTTCCCCATCTCCTTGGAGAGCTTCGCGCACCGTTCCAGCAGCCGGGAGTGCAGGTAGAAGACGTCGCCGGGGTAGGCCTCGCGGCCCGGCGGCCGGCGCAGCAGCAGGGAGATGGTGCGGTAGGCCGCCGCCTGCTTGGACAGGTCGTCGAAAACGATCATGACGTGCTGGCCCTGGTACATCCAGTGCTGGCCCAGAGCCGACCCGGTGTAGGGAGCGATGTACTTGAACCCGGACGGGTCGGACGCGGGCGACGAGACGATCGTCGTGTACTCCATCGCGCCCGCGTCTTCCAGGGACTGCCTGACCTGCGCGGTCGTCGAGCCCTTCTGGCCCACCGCCACGTAGATGCACTTGACCTGGCGCGACGGGTCCCCGGATTCCCAGTTCTCCCGCTGGTTGATGATGGCGTCGATGGCGATGGCGGTCTTGCCGGTCTGCCGGTCGCCGATGATCAGCTCACGCTGGCCGCGCCCGATCGGGGTGATCGCGTCGATCGCCTTGATCCCGGTCTGCAGCGGCTCGTTCACCTTGCTGCGCTGCACCACCGAGGGGGCCTGCGTTTCGAGGGGCCGCAGTGCGGCCTGCTCGATGTCGCCCTTGCCGTCCAGCGGCACGCCGAGGGAGTCCACGACCCGGCCGAGGAAGCCGTCACCCACGGGGACCGAGAGGATCTCCCCGGTGCGGCGGACCTGCTGGCCTTCCTCGATCTTGCTGAAGTCACCGAGGATGACCACGCCGATCTCGCGCTCGTCCAGGTTGAGCGCGAGGCCGCGGATACCGCCGGGGAACTCGAGCAGCTCGTTGTACATGGCCGAGGGAAGGCCCTCGACCCGCGCGATGCCGTCGCCGCATTCGGAGACGACGCCTACTTCTTCCCTGGATGCCGCGTCTGGCTGGTACGCCTGGACGAAGCTCGCCAGTGCGTCCCGGATCTCATCGGGCCGGATTGTCAGCTCCGCCATGGTCCTCGCGTCTTCCTCGTCAGTTGGTTAAGTCTGTGGTTGTAACGGCGTACGCCGTGCCCGCGCATCAGTGCTGGCCCATCAGGCGGCCAGGCGCCTGCGCAGTGCCGCGAGCCGGCTCGCCACACTGCCGTCGATGAATTCATCCCCGATCTGCACGGAGATGCCACCCTCCACGCGCGGATCGACCAGGACGTTCAGGTGAACCTCGTGCCCGTACGCGCTCTCCAGCGCGGCGACCAGGCGCTCACGCTGGCGGGCGGTCAGCGGGATGGCCACCCGGGCAAGCGCGATAAGGCGCTGCCGCCACTGCGCGACGACCTTGGCGTACTCCTCCAGGCTCAGGTCCAGGCTACGTCCCCGGGGGTGCTCCGCCGCCTGGCCGATCAGCCGCCGGGCGTCCGCGGTCACCTTGCCCTCGAGCAGGGTGTCCAGCATCTGGTTCTTGTACTGCGCCGGGATGGCGGGGTTGGACAGGACGGCCCGCAGCTCGGGCGCACCCATGATCACCCGGCCGAACCGGAAAAGCTGGTCCTCCAGGTCGTCGAGGTGCCGGCCACGCTCGGCCGCCGCCGCGAACGCCGTGACCGCGAGCTGCTCGACCGCGTCGGTCAGGTCAGCCGGCCGGGACCAGCGCGCTTCGCACATGCTCACGAACAGGTCGAGAGTGGCGTCACTGACCCGGCCGCGCAGCAGCGTGCGGGCCAGCTCGCTCCGGGCTTCCGGCCGGCGGCTGCCCTCGGCCAGGGCCCGGCGCAGCCCGGACTGCTCATCGAGCACCCTGAGGATGGCGAAGAGCTCCTCGCCGAGAGTCCGCGCCTCGGCCGCCGACGTCAGCGCCTCGGACAGGCGCTGCCTGGCCTCCGCCAGGGCCGCCCGGCTGGGGCCTCTCATGTGGCGGACCTGGCCTCGTCAGCCTGCGGCTGCTCGAGGTCCTCGATGAACCGCTCGACGATGCGGCGCTGCCTGGCCACGTCCTCCAGGGACTCTCCGACGACCCGGCTGGCCAGGTCCACGGCCATGGCGCCCACGTCGGTCCGCAGGCCCTGCAGGGCCAGCATCCGGTCGGTCTCGACCTGCGCGTGGGCGGCGTCGATGATGCGCCGCGCCTCGGTCTGGGCCACCTCGCGCATGTCCGCGATGATCTGGGCGCCCTGCTCCTGGGCCTGCTCGCGGAGCCGCGCCGCTTCCTGCCGGGCCTCGGCTAGCTGCTCACGGTACTGCCGCAGCACGGTCTGGGCCTCGGCCTGCGCCTCTTCGGCGCGCTGCAGGCCGCCTTCGATCTTGTCCGTGCGCTCGGCCATCGTCGTCTGGATGCGCGGCAGCAGCACCTTGGCCAGCACCGCGAACACGATGAGGAAAGCGATGGCCCCGATGATCAGCTCCGGCCACTCGGGCAGCAGCGGATTGCTCGGCGGGACCACGACAGCCGCGAGGGAGATCACTGTTCGGCCTCCTGTTGTCTACGGGAGATCACGTGCCGGTCCTGCTCATCCGGCGGCGTGGAAGACGAACGGGACGACCAGGCCGATCAGCGCCAGCGCCTCGGCCAGCGCGAATCCGATGTACATGTTGGACTGGATCAGCCCGCGGGCCTCCGGCTGCCGGGCCATGGCCTCGACGCCGTGACCGAAGATCAGGCCGATGCCGACGCCCGGGCCGATGGCCGCGAGGCCGTACCCGACCGCGCCGAAGTTGATGATGAGGTTGCTCGTGCTGCCGGCCGCAAGAAGATGCGAGACATCAAGCATGTGGACATTCCTTTTCATTCAGGCCGGCGAGTGTCCACCGCCGGCGGGTTGGGTGAGCCGTCAGCGCGGTCGATCGCGCTGGCGGACTGATCGGGGCCGGGGGCACCTCAGTGACCGGCTTCCAGCGAGCCGCCGATGTACTGGGCGGTCAGGATGGTGAAGATGTAGGCCTGCAGCGCCTGGATCAGCATCTCGAACGCGGTCAGCACGATCGTGAGGATGAACGAGGTCGCGCTGAACAGCAGCCCGACGCTGAGGCTGAACAGATACCAGGTGGAGAGGGTGAAGACCAGCAGCAGGATGTGCCCGGCGAACATGTTCGCGAACAGCCGGACGGCCAGCGTGAACGGCCGGATGAGCAGGTACTGCAGGATCTCCACCGGCGCCAGGATGACCAGGATTCCCACGGGCACGCCGCTGGGGATCATGTTCCTGAAGTAGCCGCCCAGCCCCTGGTGCTTGATGCCCAGGTAGGTGTAGGTGCCGTAGACCATCAGCATGAGCGCGGCCGGGAAGGCGATCATCGACATCGGGGGGAACGCGGCGATCGGGACGATCTCCATCAGGTTCATCACCCAGATGAAGAAGAACAGCGAGACCAGGAAGGGCAGGAAATTGTCGCCGCGCTTGCCGATCATCGGCAGCAGGATCTGCTCGCGGACGAACTGGACCCCCATCTCGCCGAGGTTCTGCGCGCCGCGCGGGACAATCTTCGGCTTGGCGAACGCGGCCCAGAAGAAGCCGACCACGACCACGGTGCAGACCAGTGCGAGCAGCATCGGCTTGGTGAAGCTGAACGACCCGATCGTGAAGAACGGCTCGAACAAGAACGTGGGACCGGGATACCCCGGACCCTGGAAGCCGCAGTGCGAGGACGAGAAGACGTGGCTGTTGTCCACGGTGCACTTGCTCGCGGCAAGAATCAGCGTGTCACCGCGCAAGACAGTTTCCTCCTGCTTCGTACTCGCGCACATCGCCCGCAGGCGTGGCGCGCGTCCAGGCCGCCCAGGTCCGGGCGGAACGTCGTGGCATGCCGGTACTGGCCTGGCCAGCACGCTTTGCATGCAGATTACCTATTGGTGCCTGCCGTACTTCCAGACCACCCCGCCAATGGCGAACACCAGCCCGAGGAGTGCGCCCAAAGGCAGCAGCACCGGAATGTGCGTCAGCCACGCCACCAGCCAGCCGACGAGGCCGTAGGCCACCATGCCGGCGATCAGGTAGCTGAAGATGCTCCAGCCCGCGTTCTCCTCGTCCGGCGACCGCCGGTCCTGAGGCTGGCCGTACCGGGGCTGGCCATCCTGAGATTGGGGGTCCGGGGACACGGACCGGGTTCCGCCCATGGCGCGCCAGGTCATCGCGGAGGCTGCCGACGGCAGGCTGACCCGCGGGCCGCGATCTGCCGTCCGGGAGCGAAGGGAGCGCCACGCGTCACCGTTCCCCGTCCGGTTCCACGTATAGCATCTTGAGCCGCATCGACCAGAAGACCTGCGCGCCACTCCAGACCAGGACACAGATAATGGCGGTCAGGCCGAACAGGCGCCCGTTGAACGCCGTGGTGTTGCTGAACCTGGACACCAGGATCATCAAGACGATGATCTTGGCGATGTAGGTGGTGAGCGCGGTGATCATCATGGCCTGCGGGCTGACCTTGGCGGCCCGGTTCACGGCCGTGATGCTGATGGCGAAGAACACCCCGACCAGGGCCACACCGAGTACGCTGCCCAGCAGTCCCTTGACCCCGCCGAGCGCCGTGCTCAGGGCGATCATGATTACGGCAGCACCAGCCGCGACCACGGCGGAACGCCGGGCGATCGGGCTATAGCTTGCCAGCATCTTAGGTGGCTCCGGAGGGCTCAGGAGGACACTTGACTCGGGGATGCGCCGGTCCGCCTCCCACACAGCACCGGCCAGGAGCCTGGGTGCCGCCGAGGCGGAGCTCGCGCGCCGCCGGGTGAGCGAAACCTATCACGGGCCCCTCACTCGTCCTCGAGTGACTGCTCGTGAAAGATATCACAAGCTCCTTGAGCCGGTCTTTACCGGGCCCCCGCGTGTGATGAATGTTACGTGACTTCTGATTGTGGGACATGAGTCCGTGAACCGTACCAAACCTCCCAGGAGCTCAGGCTCGGGGGCGGGGGCCGGGGACCAGGCGGCCGGGAGCCCGCGAGCCGGGGGCCGGGGCCGGGCGGCCGGGAGCCCGCGAGCCGGGGGCCGGGGGCCAGCCGGGGGTGGCCGGGCGAGTTAGCGGAAACGCCACGGCAGGAGGGGCGGCTCTTCCTCGCTGGCGTCATGGCCGGTGCCATTCTCCGGGCGGGCGCGGCCGGCACTGGGCGGCTGGGCCGGGTCCGGGGCCAACGGGTCCCGGGCCAGCGGGTCCGGGGAGAGCGGGCCGGGGGCCAGCGGACCTCGCGACAGCGGGTCCGGGGACAGCGGGCCGGGAGCCAGCGGACCTCGCGACAGCGGGTCCCGGGACAGCGGAGCAGGGGGCAGCGGGCCACGGTAATGCGGGCCGGTTTCGGGGGATGCCGCGTCCTGAGGGCTGGCGCCGCGCGGGCCAGCGGTCTGCGGGCGCGCATCCCACCAGCCGGAACCCGGCTGACCGGCGTCCGGCCGGCCCGGGAACCACTGGCCCGAATCAGGGTTGCCTAATCCAGGGCTCCCTGAATCAGGACGGCCAGGGTCAGGACGACCAGGGTCAGGACGACCAGGGTCAGGACGACCGGGATCAGAATGGCCAGCGTCAGAACGGCCAGCGTCAGGATGACCGGGATCCGCGCGGCCCGGGAACCACTGGCTCGTCTCCTCCTGGCCGGCCGGGTCCGAGGGCCATCCGCCATTCGAGGGTGCCGGGTCCGAAGGCCACCCGCCGTGGCCGTTCGAGGGGGCCGGGTCCAGAGGCGCGGCGTCCGAGGGCCATCCGCCATTCGAGGGTGCCGGGTCCGAGGACCATCCGCCGCCGCCGTTCGGGGATGCCCCGTCCGGGAGTACCCCGTCCGGGAGTGCCCCGTCCGGAGTCCCCGTCGGAGAGCCGGCGGAGGGGCCACTGCGAGAGGAAGCACCGTTCGGGGCCGCGCCGCCCGAGGGGGTACCGGGCCCGCCGCGAGCAGGACCAGGCTCGGCGGCCCGCCCGGCTTCACGCTCTCGCGCGGCCTGCCTCGCCTCCCACGCCGCTCCCGCCGACCTGTCCCCGGCCGAGCTAGCCGGGCCCGCATCCCAGGCCGCTCCAGCGGGCGGCGCCTGGTCCGCGGGCGGCGTGTCCCAGGCCGGCCCGGCAGGCGCCGGCCCGGCAGGCCGCGCGGCCCAGGACGGCTCCGCGGGCCGGGCGTCCCACCCGGACCCCGGCGGCCGGGCATCCCACCCGGACCCGGACGGCCGCGGGTCCCGTGCCTCCGGGGCAGGCGGCGCAGCCCAGCTCGGGCCCGCTGGTCCCGGGCCAGGATTCCCGGGCCGGGAGTTCCCGGGCCGGGCCTCCCCATAGCGCGCGTCGCCACGCCCCTGCGGGCGGGCGGCCAGGCCGGGATCAGAAACGCTCCCCCGCTCCAGGCCGCTCCCCCAGCCTGCATCCAGGCCACGGTCTGCGCCCGGGCCCCCGCCCGGCGCCGGTCCCGCGGTCCGCACCGGGACCCCGCCCGGCGCGGCGCGCGATCGGCGCGATCCGCGTCCCAGCCACGATCCAGGCCGGTCCCCCGGTCCACGCTGGCCCCGCGATCCGCGTCAGGCTCCCGGTTGAGGCCGGGGCCGCGATCCGCACGGCCCCGCCCTGGGGCACTGATCCCCGGAGAACTGATACCAGGATGGACCGGGGAACCAGCACCCGGCGCGCTGGCCCCCGGGGAACTGATACCCGGGGCCCTGACGGCCGCCGCCGCCGGGACGGCCAGCGGGACAGGGGACGGCACCGGGCGGCCGGACCCGCGCCCGTCACCGGGCCCCGGCCCGGCGACGCTGGTGGCCAGCCGCAACTGACTACGCCGGTTCCACCAGCGCAGCCGTGGCATGGACGCCAGCAGCAGCACCAGGACTCCGGCCACGGTGACGATGCCCAGGACCAGCAGCTTCGTCCGCATGATGGACAGCAGCACGACCGTGCCGGCGAACAAGGACGCCCACAGGTACATGAGCAGGACGCTGCCCCGGTGCGAATGCCCGATGGCCAGCAGCCGGTGCTGCAGGTGCTTCTTGTCCGCCGAGAACGGGGAGCGCCCGGCCCGGGTCCGCCGCACCACCGCGAGCAGCAGGTCCGCGTACGGGATCAGCATGATGATGGCCGGCACCAGCAGCGGCAGGATTTCGGGGAAGCGGTTGACCGTGCCGCCGCTGTAGGCCGACGGGTTGGTGAGCGTGTTCGGGTCCAGGGACGCGAGGCTGGCGATGGGCGCGTACGCCAGCAGCAGCCCGAGCAGCATGGACCCGGTGTCGCCCATGAAGATCCGGGCGGGGTGGAAGTTGTGCGGCAGGAAGCCCAGGCAGACCCCGGCCAGGATGGCCGAGGCCAGCGCCGGGTCGGTCTGCTCGTCCAGGCCCAGCCGCTTGGTGAGCGTGTAGTAGTACAGGAAGAAGGCGGCCGCGCCGATCCCGACGATCCCGGCGGCCAGGCCGTCCAGACCGTCGATGAAGTTGACCGCGTTGATGGTCACGACCACCACCAGGATGGTCAGCACAGTCTGCTGGTCGGCGGTCAGCGAGAGGGTCACACCGCCGGGCCACGGCAGCCAGGCCACCACGGCGCCGCTCCACCAGACGATCGCGCCGGCGGCCACCTGGCCGGCCAGCTTGGTGATCGCCCCCAGCCCCCAGCGGTCGTCCACGAACCCCATGACGACCACCAGGCCGCCGGCCAGGAGCAGGCCGCTGGCCACCCGGCTGCCCATGAAAACGGTGCCCAGATGGGTCAGCCGGGACGCCACCAGCAACCCGGCGGCCAGTCCGAGGTACATCGCGATCCCGCCGAGCAGCGGGACCGGCTCGGTGTGGACATCCCGCGCCCGGCCCCTGTGCTCAGCCCCCACCGCGATCGCGAAGCGGCGTACCAGCGGCGTGAGGAGGTAAGTGACGGCGGCGGCCACCAGAACTGTGAGGCCGTACTCGCGCATCCCGGTTCACCCGGCCCGTTCGGTTGCCTCATCCATTAGGGATCAACTTTAGAGCACTAACCTGAGGGTAGGCCGCACAGCCACCCAACGCGGCCATACTTACCCGTCGGCGTCCCGGCGGGCATGATTTCCCTGGTCAGCGGCGTCTTCTTCGCTGCCGGCCAGGCCGTCCGCCGGACCCGGCGTGGCGTCACCGGCCAGGCCAGGCCCATCCGGCTGGCCAGCGCCCCCGGCCGCGGCCTCGCCGGCGACGGCCTCCCCGCCGGCGTCCCCGGCCGGAACCTCCCCGCCAGCGTCCCCGGCCGGAGCCTCCCCGCCAGCGTCCTCCCCGGCCACGGCGTCCCCGGCCGGCTCAGGGACCTCGTCATCGTCCACGATCGCCACCGGGATCACGTCCCGCAACCGTTCCACCGGGATGACACCCCGCCGCAGCAACCGCGGCACGGACCCGGTCAGGTCGACGATCGTGGACGGCACGTCTCCCGGGCACGGGCCGCCGTCCAGATACACCGAGACCGACTCGCCCAGCTGCGCCATGGCCTCGTCGCACGTGGTCGCGGGCGGCCGGCCGGACAGGTTGGCGCTGCTCACCGCGAGCGGGCCGGTCCTCTTGAGCAGGTCGAGCGCGACCGGGTGCAGCGGCATCCGGACCGCCACGGTGCCCTTGGTCTCGCCCAGGTCCCAGACCAGGGTGGGGCTGGACCGGCAGATGATGGTCAGCGCACCGGGCCAGAACTCGTCGATCAGGTCTTTCCCGGTGTCACCGAGGTCCATGACCAGCGCCGTGGCCGCGCGGACCGTCCCGACCAGCACCGGCGGCGGCATGTCGCGGCCCCGGCCCTTGGCCTTGAGCAGGCCCTCCACGGCCACCGGGTCGAAGGCCTCAGCCGCGATCCCGTAGACCGTGTCGGTCGGCATCACCACGAGCTGGCCGCGGCGCAGTGCCCGCTCCGCGTCCGCGAGTCCCTGAAGCAGCTGCGCCGGGTCCGCGCAGTCAAACCGTGCGCTCATGAGTGCCCATCCTCCCACTGCTGCGCACCGGGCCAGACCGCGGTCACGAACCGGTCCCGGCGGGCCAGGTCCTTGTGGTTCCGTGTGTCCCGCCAGCCTCGTTCCTCGGCGAAAACCCAGTACACGGCGGCTCCCTGGGGCGCGCCGTGCTCCACCGCGACCAGGCCGCCGGGGCGGAGCAGCCGCCGGGCGGCCTGCTCGACGACCCGGACCGCGTCCATGCCGTCGGTGCCACCCCACAGCGCGGTGGCCGGGTCGTACTCGCCCACCTCCGGCGGCACCGAGGCGCCCCACGGGATGTAGGGCGGGTTGCTGATCACCAGGTCCACCGTGCCATCCAGCTCACCCAGCGCCTGGCCGAAGTCCTCGCCGTGCAGCGTGACCCGGCCCGCGGTGTGCGGGGCGGTGCCGGCGCAGCGGGCGATGTTGCGCTGGGCCCAGTCCCGGGCCAGCGGGTCCGCTTCCACCGCGTGCACCTGGGACCGGGGCACCTCCTGGGCGATGGCCAGCGCGATGGCGCCGGACCCGGTACCCAGGTCGGCCACGAGCGGCTCGGTGACGTCCATCTCGCGCAGCCGGTCGATGGCCCACCCGGTCATCACCTCGGTTTCCGGCCGGGGCACGAACACCCCGGGGCCGACCTCGAGATCCAGGTACCGGAAGTAGGCGTGCCCGGTGATGTGCTGCAGCGGCTCCCGCGCCTCACGGCGGGCGATCTCGTCCCAGAACCTCGGGTTGAACTCCGAGTCCGGCACCCGGTGCAGCTCACCGCGGCCGACGCCGTGCACGTGCGCGGCAATCTGCTCCGCGTCGGCCCGCGGCGAATCGATCCCGGCCTCAGCCAGCCGGGCCGCGGCCACCGCGATCTCGTCGAGCAGCAGGTTCCTGCCCGGCTCAGCCGCCATCCGCGGCTGCCGCTCTCCCCGACCGGTCCGCCTCCATCAGGGCGCTGATCACCGCGTCCAGGTCCCCGTCGATGACGTGATCAAGGTTGTAGGCCTTGTAGCCGACCCGGTGGTCGGAGATGCGGTTCTCCGGGAAGTTGTAGGTGCGGACCCGCTGGGAGCGGTCCACCTCCTTGACCTGGCTGCGGCGTTCGGCGGAGGCCTGGGCCTCGGCGTCCGCCTGGGCCTGGGCCAGGAGCCGGGCGCGCAGGATGCGCAGCGCCTGCTCCTTGTTCTGCAGCTGGCTCTTCTCGTTCTGGCAGGAGACCACGATGCCGGTCGGCTTATGGGTGATCCGCACGGCGGAGTCGGTAGTGTTCACGCTCTGCCCGCCGGGACCGGAGGACCGGTAGACGTCCACCCGCAGGTCGTTCGGGTCGATGGTGATCTCGACCGGATCGGCCTCGGGCATGACCAGCACGCCCGCGGCGGAGGTGTGGATCCGGCCCTGGGACTCGGTGACCGGCACCCGCTGCACCCGGTGTACCCCGCCCTCGAACTTCAGCCGGGACCAGACCCCGTCGCCGGGGGCGTGACGGCCCGCCTTCACCGCGACCGTGACGTCCTTGTAGCCGCCGAGACCGGTTTGTGTGGCGTCGAGGATCTCGGTCTTCCAGTGCTGCCGCTCGGCGTACCGCAGGTACATCCGCAGCAGGTCGCCGGCGAACAGCGCCGATTCCTCGCCGCCCTCGCCGGCCTTCACCTCGAGGATGACGTCCTTGTCGTCCATGGCGTCCCGCGGCACCAGGTACTCGTTCAGCTGCTCCTCGAGCTTCACCCGGCGGCGGGCCAGGTCCTCGGCCTCGGCCGCGAACGACGCGTCCTCGGTGGCCAGCTCGCGCGCGGTCGCCTCGTCGGCGGCGGTCTGCTGCCACTGGTGGTACATCTCGACCACCGGGCTGATCTCGCCGTAGCGGCGCGACAGCGCCCGCGCTCGTTCGGGGTCAGCGTGCACGGCTGAGTCGGCGAGGGTCCGCTCCAGGTCGGCGTGCTCCTGCGCCAGCTCACCCAGCCGGTCGAACACCGTTGTCCTCCTGCGGTGATTGCCTGCGGCGACCGGGGATCCCCCGCCAGGCGGCGGCCCCGGAAAATTTAAGCTGAAAATTGAAGATCACCGTGCCGTGGCCGCATGGTTCCGGTCCCGGGAGACCGGCCATGCCATCCCGGCACGGTGATCCGTGAAAGCTACTTGGAGCTCGAGCCCGTCGTGGCCTGCTTGCCGAACCGGCGCTCGAACCGGGCCACGCGGCCGCCGGTGTCGAGGATCTTCTGCTTGCCGGTGTAGAACGGGTGGCAGCTCGAGCAGATGTCGGCGTGGATCTCGCCGCTCTTGGCCGTGCTGCGCGTGGTGAAGGTCTCCCCGCAGGTGCAGGTCACCTCGGTCACCACGTACTCAGGGTGGATACCAGGCTTCACTTTGTGTACTCCTGCCTTGGGCGGTCGCCGGGTCGCCGGGCGGCTGATGCCGCCGCGGCGTGAACCGGTACCGCGCTGTTGATGGCTACCAGTGTGCCAGACCCTGCAACATGCTGCCGGGCCTGCTGATTCCCTGCTCTGCTAGCCCGGGGGGGCGACCCCCCGGAACCCCCGCGCATCGCCGGCTCGGAGGGGATACGCCTGCGGCGCACCCCGCCTCGCCAGCGAATCAGGAGCCGACGGTCGTCTTCTGCACGTGGAGCAGGAACTCCGCGTTGCTCTTGGTCTCCCGCATCCGCTCCATGAGGACCTCGAGGGCCTGCTGCGGCTCCAGGGCGTGCAGCACGCGGCGGAGCTGCCAGACGATCTTCAGCTCCTCCGGCGTCATCAGGATCTCCTCCTTGCGGGTGCCGGAGGCGTCCACGTCGATGGCGGGGAAGATCCGCTTGTCGGCCAGCTCGCGGCGCAGCCGCAGCTCCATGTTGCCGGTGCCCTTGAACTCCTCGAAGATGACCTCGTCCGCGCGGGACCCGGTCTCGATCAGGGCCGTGGCCAGGATGGTCAGCGACCCGCCGTGCTCGATGTTCCGGGCGGCACCGAAGAACCGCTTCGGCGGGTAGAGCGCGGTGGAGTCCACACCACCGGACATGATCCGGCCGCTGGCCGGGGCAGCCAGGTTGTAGGCCCGGCCGAGCCGGGTGATGGAGTCCAGCAGCACGACCACGTCGTGGCCCATCTCCACCAGCCGCTTGGCCCGCTCGATGGCCAGCTCGGCGACCGTGGTGTGGTCCTCGGCGGGACGGTCGAAGGTGGAGTGGATCACCTCGCCCTTGACCGAGCGCTGCATGTCGGTGACTTCCTCAGGCCGCTCGTCCACCAGGACGACCATGAGGTGGCACTCCGGGTTGTTCTTGGTGATCGCGTTCGCGATGGCCTGCAGGATCATCGTCTTGCCCGCCTTGGGCGGTGACACGATGAGGCCGCGCTGGCCCTTGCCGATCGGGCTGACCAGATCCATGATCCGGGTGGTCATCACGTTGGCGTCGGTCTCCAGCCGGAGCCGGTCCTGCGGGTACAGCGGGACCAGCTTGGAGAAGTCCGGGCGGCCGCGGGACTGCTCGGGGTCCAGCCCGTTGATCTTGTCCAGCCGGACCAGCGCGTTGAACTTCTCCCGGCGCTCGCCCTCGCGGGGCTGCCGGACCGCGCCCTCGATCACGTCTCCCTTGCGCAGGCCGTGCCGGCGGACCTGGGAGAGCGACACGTACACGTCGTTGGAGCCGGGCAGGTACCCGGTGGTGCGGATGAACCCGTAGTTGTCGAGCACGTCGAGGATGCCGGCGATCGGGATGAGCACGTCATCCTCGCTCACCACGGGCTCCGGCTCGGCCCCGCCCGCGCCACGCTCGCGGCGGCGGTTCCGGTTGCGGAACCGGTCGCGGCTGCGGCGGCGGCCCGAGCCGTCGTCATCGTCATCCCCGCCGCGGTCCATCACCGGGCCGCCGCGCTGGCCGTCCCGGCCGTTGCTGCGCTGGGTGTTGTCACGCTGGCCGCCGTCACGGGGGCCGTTGTCGCGCTGGCTGTTGTCGCGCTGGCCGCCTTCACGCTGGCTCTCGCGCTGCTCTCCCCCGTCGCGCGGGGAACCGTCACGGGAGGAATCGTCACGCCGGCCACGCTGGCGGCGCTCGCCGCGGCGCTGCCCGTCCTGGCCCGGCTGGCCGTCGGCCCGCCCGGCGTTCTCACCCGCGCCGTTAGCGGCCGGGCCGCCCTCGGCGGCCGCTCCGGCCGGGGCGAAAGCGAGCTGACCGTCGCCGCCGTTGGCCTGGGCGCCCTGTCCGGGGGCGCTGGCCTGGCCCGTGCTGTCCTGGCCCGTGCTGGCCTGGCCCGTGCTGGCCGGCCCGGCGTCGCGGGACCCGCGCCGCGCTTCGCGCGTCGTCGCGGCGGCGTCCTGCGCCGGGCCTGATGACTGCGCGGTGCTGCCCAGAGCGGGCTGAGTCGTGGTGTCTGAATCCATGGCGTCCTGCTCACGGTGGCGAGGCGCGCCGGCTCCCGCGGACGCGCCACGCTGGACTGAGTTGTCGAGTGCCCCGCTCCCGTTGCCCGCCGGGGGTCCAGCCGCACGGCCGCTGTCCTGGGCCGGGGCGGCCGCGCCGCCCTCCCGGCCCTGGATGGCCTCGATGAGCTGGCTCTTGCGCATCCGGCCGGTGCCGGTGATGCCCATCGACTGGGCGAGCCGCTGAAGGTCGGCCAGCAGCATGCCGGACAGCCCGGAACCGCCGCGGCGGGCAGGCTTGTCAGTCACCGTCTCACCGGCCGGGGCATCCGTGCCCGACGCGCTGCTGGCCGCACCCGCCGCAGGCGGGGACAGGCCAGGTCCCCCTGAGTAGCCAGGGGACGCCTCAGGCACGCCTGAGGAGCCGGTGAAGAGTTCGGTGGTGTCGCTCACGAGGGGTCCTTCCCAGGGAGCGGGCGTCGGCCGCGCTCGCGGCCGTTCGACCCGGTGTCACGGCCCGGCGAAAGCTGCCGGGCCCGGTACTGCCCTATCTGTCTTGCCTCAACCGCCGGGATCCGCGCGTCCGCCTGTGCCCCGTTCCCGGACCCGGTCCCGGCCGGCGACCACAGGATTAACCCGGATTCCATGCCTGGAGCAGGAGTTTCGGAACGAGCCCAGACGGCTGGGGTAGCGCGCCCCGGCCTCCCGCCCGCTCCCGGCCCACCGCGACCGCCCCGCGTTTCGTGTATGCGAGGAGGAGGTGATGACCCGGAGAGTTGACGGAGCGTCACTGACCCCGCCCGGCCGTCAAGCCGGTCACGAAGCAAGTGACGGGCGAGCACCTGGCCCCATGATGGGGTATCTGGTGCAGCACCCACCTTAACACTAGGAGCGCCCACAGCATTCCCCCGGCACCGGTCCGTGTGTCGTGAATGACCCTGTCCAGTCTTGCGGCGTCTCCCGCGCGACCCTTCCAGGGCAGCCGGGCAGGCGTCCACCGGGTGGGTGTCCGGGAGATCGGTGTCCGGGAACTGTATCCAGGAGCACTTCATCCAGTAACACTGCGTCCGGGTACGCGTCACCGCGCGCTGTCTCTGGGGCGTTCGCCTGGCACGGCGGTCTGGAGGGTAGCGCCTTGCCGGTCGATGGCCAGGGGGCTTATACGCCATCCGATACCCGTTTCCGCCGCGATTGAATCCACCAGGTCAAGCCAGCCAGGCCCGGCAGGCACGGTGAGGGCGAGCACGGAGGGCCCAGCCCCGGAGACCACCGCGGCCACCCCGGCCGCGCGCAGGCGGCCGACCAGGTCCGCGGTGCGCGGCATGACCGCCGCCCGGTACGGCTGGTGCAGGAAGTCCTCGGTGGCGTCGAACAGCACGTCCGGGACCCGGGTCAGCGCGGCGACCAGCAGCGCGGCCCGGGCGGCGTTGGCGGCCGCGTCCCGATGCGGCACCGCGGCCGGCAGCGCGCCCCGCGCCGTGTCCGTGGACAGGCTTTCCTCCGCAACGAAAACCACCGGCCGGATCTCCTCCAGCACCGGCAGGCGGACCACGCGGGGACCGGGCGGGGCCGCCGGGGCCGGGCCGCCGTCCAGGCTGGCGGCCTGCCGCGGCGTCCAGGAGATGGTCAGCCCGCCGTGCAGGCACGCGGCCACGTTGTCCGGGTGCCCTTCCATGCTGGTGGCCAGCGCGAGCACGGCGTCGTCCGGCAGCAGGCCAGCCCCGTCCCGGGCGAGCCCGCGGGCGGCCAGGATGCCGGTCACGATGGCGGCGGCCGACGAGCCGAGCCCGCGGCCGTGCGGGATCGCGTTGAGGTTGCGCAGGCCGAGACCGGGGGGCTGGCCGCCGAGCACGTCGAACGCGGCCCGCATGGCCCGCACCACGAGGTGGGACTCGCCCGCGCTGGCGGTCTCGCTGCCCTCGCCGGACACCTCGATGTCCAGCCCGCCGCTGGTGACCCGGGCCACGGCCACGTCGTGCAGGGACAGCGCGAGGCCCAGGGCGTCGAACCCGGGACCGAGGTTGGCGCTGCTGGCCGGGGCCCGGACCACGACAGGCTTGTCCCGCCACCGGGATCCGCTCACAGCTTCTCCTGAGATGTTCGCGCCGTCCGGCCAACAAAACCCCACCAGCCACTCGCCCGGGCCTGACGGCCCAGGCTCGCTAGCCGGTACCGCACGGCGCTCATGGAACTGTGCTCCTCAGGCCAGGCCCAGAGCGGCCGCGGCGGCCCCGCTGTCCGCGGGCACGGTGATCGGGGCGGGGGCGGCCGACACCGCCCAGTCCGGGTCCTTGAGCCCGTTGCCGGTCACCGTGCACACCACCCGCGAACCGGGCGCGACCTGGCCCTGTTCCCGCGCCTGGAGCAGCCCGGCCACCCCGGCGGCCGAGGCCAGCTCGCCGAACACGGCCTCCTTGGACGCGAGCAGCCGGTACGCCGCGAAGATCTGCCGGTCGGTCACCGAGTCGATGAGGCCGCCGGAGGCGTCCCGGGCGGCCTCGGCCAGCCCCCAGGAGGCCGGGTTGCCGATCCGGATCGCGGTCGCGATGGTCTGCGGGGCACGGACCGGCTCGCCGCGGACGATGGGCGCGGCCCCGCTGGCCTGGAAGCCGAGCATCCGGGGGGTCTTGGTGGCCCGCCCGGCCGCGGCGTACTGGGTGTAGCCCATCCAGTAGGCGGAGATGTTGCCCGCGTTGCCGACCGGCAGGCAGTGCACGTCGGGAGCGTCGCCGAGCGCGTCCACGATCTCGAACGCCGCACTCTTCTGGCCTTCCAGCCGGTCCGCGTTGACGGAGTTGACCAGCGCGACGGGGTAGTCGGCGGCGAGCTTGCGGGCCAGCTCGAGGCAGTCGTCGAAGTTGCCGTCCACCTGGAGCAGCCTGGCCCCGTGCACCAGGGCCTGGGCCAGCTTGCCGAGCGCGATCTTGCCGCGGGGCACCAGGACGGCGCAGGACAGCCCGGCACGGGCCGCGTAGGCCGCGGCGCTCGCGCTGGTGTTGCCGGTGGAGGCGCAGATCACCGCGGTGGCGCCGCGGCTGACGGCCATGCTGACCGCCATCGTCATGCCCCGGTCCTTGAAGGAGCCGGTCGGGTTGGCCCCCTCGACCTTGAGGTACACCTCGCAGCCGGTCCGCTCGGAGAGCACCGGGGCAGGCAGCAGCGGCGTGGCGCCTTCCCCCAGGGTGATCACCGGGCTGGTGTCCGGCAGCGGCGGGAGCCACTCCCGGTACTGCTCGATCACGCCGCGCCAGGGCACGTACCCCGCCGCCGCGGAGGTCACATCCGCAGTCATTCGTCCCCCTCGCCTTCCACCCGCATCACGCTGGCCACGGCCCGCACCGAGTCCATCGTCTCCAGTTCGGTGACGCAGCGCGAGAGCGCCGCGTCCGGGGCGGCGTGGGTCACGATCACCAGCTGGGCGTCCTCGCCGCGGCCCTCCTGGCGCACCGCCTTGATGGACACCTCGTGCCGGGCGTAGGTCTCCGCGACCGCGGCCAGCACGCCGGGCTTGTCCGCGACGTCCAGGGCGACGTGGTACCGGGTCCGCGACTTGCCCATCGGCAGCGTCCGCAGCTTCGCGTAGGTGGACGGGTCCGGGCCGCGGGTGCCGGCGATCAGGTTGCGGGCCACGGCGACCACGTCACCGAGCACGGCGCTGGCGGTCGGCACTCCCCCGGCGCCCGCACCGTAGAACATCAGCCGCCCGGCCGCCTCCGCCTCCACGAACACCGCGTTGTAGGCCTCGCGCACGCCGGCCAGCGGGTGGGTGCGCGGGATCATCGCGGGGTGGGCGCGGACGGACACGCCGCCGTCCCGGCGCTCGCAGATCGCGAGCATCTTGACCACGTGCCCGAGTTCCCGGGCGCTCGCGATGTCCGCGGCCGTGACGCCGGTGATGCCCTCCCGGTACACGTCGGCCGCGGTGACCCCGGTGTGGAAGGCCAGGCCGGCCAGGATGGCCGCCTTGGCCGCGGCGTCGAAGCCCTCGATGTCGGCGGTGGGGTCAGGCTCGGCGTAGCCGAGCGCCTGGGCCTCCTCCAGCGCGTCCGCGAACCCGGCGCCGGAGGTGTCCATCCGGTCCAGGATGTAGTTGGTGGTGCCGTTGACGATGCCCAGGACCCGGTGCACCGTGTCCCCGGCCAGCGACTCGCGCAGCGGCCGCAGCAGCGGGATGGCCCCGGCCACCGCGGCCTCGTAGTAGAGGTCGGTCCCGTTTTCCCTGGCCGCCTCGTGCAGGGTGGCGCCGTCCTCGGCGAGCAGCGCCTTGTTGGCCGAGACCACGGACTTGCCGGACTTCATCGCCGCGAGCAGGACCGAGCGGACCGGCTCGATGCCGCCGATGACCTCGATCACGATGTCCACGTCCGGCCGGGTGACCAGGTCCATCGAGTCGGCGGTGAGCAGCGCGGGGTCCACGGCCACGGCGCGGGCGCGGCCCGGCCGCCGCACCGCGACCCCGGCCACTTCCAGCCGGGCACCGATCCGCGCGTCGAGGTCGGCGGACTGCTGCGTGAGCAGCCGGTACACCTCCGAGCCCACGGTGCCGCAGCCCAGCAACGCTACTTTCAACGTCCGCACTACGGCATCACCCTAGGTCTCGTCGGTACTGGCCGGTCATCCGGCGTCCAGCCGGAGCAGGTCCTCGATGGTCTCGCGGCGGAGCAGCAGCCGGGCCGAGCCCTCCCGGACGGCCACCACCGCCGGCTTGGTGACGTGGTTGTAGTTGCTGGCCATCGACCGGCAGTACGCCCCGGTGGCCGCGACCGCGAGCAGGTCGCCCGGGACCAGATCGGCGGGCAGGTAGGTGTCCCGGACCACGATGTCCCCACTCTCGCAGTGCCTGCCGACGATCCTGGACAGCATCGGCGGCGCTGCCGACTCGCGGGAGGCAAGCACGCAGGTGTACTCGGCGTCGTACAGCGCGGTCCGGATGTTGTCGCTCATCCCGCCGTCCACGCTCACGTAGGTGCGCAGCCCGTCCACATCCTTGACCGTCCCGACCTCGTACAGCGTAACCGTGCCGGGTCCGGCGATGGCGCGCCCCGGCTCAACGGTCAGCCGCGGCATGGCCAGCCCCGCCGCGGCGCACTGGGTGCGGACGATCTCGTGCAGGTTCTCGGCGATGACCTTGATGTCGGCCGGGTCGTCGTCGGGCGTGTAGGCGATGCCGAGGCCGCCGCCCAGGTTGAGCTCACTGATCACCATGGCGTGCTCGTCGCGGATCCGGACGGCCAGGCTCAGTACCCGGCGGGCGGCCGCCTCGAAGCCGTCGGTGTCGAAGATCTGCGAGCCGATGTGCGAGTGCAGCCCGGCGAGTTCCAGCCCGGGACAGGCCAGCACCCGGCGCACCGCCTCGTCGGCCGCGCCGGAGGACAGCGAGAACCCGAACTTCTGGTCGTCGTGCGCGGTGGCCACGAACTCGTGGGTGTGCGCCTCCACCCCGGTGGTCACGCGGACCAGCACCCTGGCCCGCGGCCCGGCCCCGTCCCCCCCTGGCCCGTTCCCGCCTGGCCTGTTCCCGCCTGGCCCGTTCCCGCCTGGCCCGTTCCCGGCCGCGCCGTTCCCGGGAACACTGCGGCCGGGCACCGGCGGGTCGGTCAGGTAGGCGAGGCGGGCGATCTCCTCGAACGAGTTGACCACGATGTGACCCACGCGAGTGTCCAGGGCGCGGGCCAGCTCGCCTTCCAGCTTGTTGCTGCCGTGCAGGGTGATCATCTCCGGCGGGACGCCCGCCTGCAGCGCGACCTCCAGCTCGCCGCCGGTGCACACGTTGACGCCGAGGCCTTCCTCGCAGACCCAGCGCAGCACGCCGCGGGAGCAGAAGGCCTTGGCCGCGTAGAACACCCCGGCCTGGGCCCCGAACGCCTCGCGGTAGCTGCGGCAGCGCAGCCGGAAGTCGTCCTCGTCGCAGACGAACAACGGCGTGCCGAACTCGGCGGCCAGGTCCCGCACGTCCAGGCCGCCAATGGTGATCACGCCGTCTGCCCGGACCGCCGAATGCGGCCAGATCCCCGGGTGCAGGGCGTTGAGATCCTGGGGCGGGGCCGGCGGGTGCTCGGCGGGCAGCACGTCGGCGTGCCGCGGTCCTGCGGGGTGGGCGACACGGCTCATGGCACGGTCCTCGCTGGTCGGTCTGGTGTGTTCTGCTGCGGCCTGGCAGGCGGCCAGGCGGGCCGGGATGAAGCTGGCTACATCCGGCCGGGCGCGTTGATGCCCAGCAACCGCAGGCCGGTCCCGAGGACCGTCCGCGCGGCACTGGCCAGCTGCAGCCGGGCCTGGATGAGCTCCCCGCCCGCCGGTGCACCGCCCGCGGGCGGCGGGCCGGGCGGGACTGAGCCAGGCCCCATCACCGGGCAGGCCTCCTGCCAGCCGAAGTACCGGCCGGCCAGCTCCTCCAGGTAGGCCGCGACCACATGCGGCTGCCGGCGGCGCGCCGCCCCGGCCACCCGTTCCGGGAGCCAGGACATCGCGTCGAGCAGCACCAGCTCGCTGGGGTGCGCGAGCAGGCACGGCTGGAACCGCTCCGCATCCGGCCCTGGCAGCCCGAGGTCAGCGGCCTGCCGGAGCGCGGACGCGGCGTGAGCGTGCGCGTACCGGACAGCATAGGCGGGATTGCCCAGGTACTGCGCGGCCACGGCCCCGGGGTCGGGGCCGCGCCCCGGCGGCCGGGGAACCTCACTGGCCAGCCGGCTGAGCGCGAACCGGACGGCGTCCTCCCCCGCGTACGCGATGGCCTCCGCGACCGGCCCGGCCTGCCCGGGGCTGGTCTCTCCCGGTCCGTACTCCCCCGGCCGGCGCTCCTGCGGGCGGGGCGGTATCCAGGTGACCTCGGCGCCTGCGGCCTCAGCCAGCCGTCCGGCCTGCTCCGCGGTGAGCCGTTCGCGGGCGTCCTGCCAGTCCGGTGCGCTGGCCAGCCCGGCGTCACGGGGCGCGGTCACCCGCGTCCCGTGCCGGGCCAGGCTCCGGGCACAGCCCGGCCCGGCCGCGGTGATCCGGGCCGCCAGCCCGGCCAGGGCGCCGGGGGTGACCGTAAGGCAGAGGTAGCCGCTCCCGGTGACGCGGACATCGCTCAGCCTGACCTGGCTGCTCTCCCCCGGCATCGACCGCAACGCCGCGGCGAGCACGGCGGCGACCCGGTCCGGGTCCGCCGCCAGGCGGCGGGCCACGACGAACGGCAGCGTGGTCGCGTAGCTGCCGGGGCCGCCGCCCGCCTCGGGTGGCACCGGCCGCCAGGTGCCGGCGGCCAGGCCGGGCAGCCTGCTGAGGCCAGCGCCGCCCGGCAGCTCACCGGAGGCCACGGCCAGGGCGGCTGCCGCCGTGAGCATGGCGCTGAGGTCCCCGGTCATCACAGATGAGCAGGCTATCGGGGTGATCCGGCGGGCAGAGGTCTCGCGTTGCGGCCGGGGACCGCCACGGGGGCCAGTTCAGCGCTCCGGGTGAGCCGGGCGCAGGCGGCCCCTGGGCTCAGGAAGGCCCGGGCCGGTCGCCAGGGAGGTGGCCGGTTTCGTTATCTGGTCCGCTGGTTTCGCCGGGCGCGCCGGCCTGCGCCTTAGCGGCACCCTCGGCCTCGCGGGCCTCGCTGGCCGCCGCGCCGGCCAGCTCGCGGACGACCCGGATCATCTCCCCCGGGTCGAACGGCTTGGTCAGGTAGGCGTCCACGCCGATCTCACGGCCGCGGTTCTTGTCGTCCTCCTGCGCCCGCGCGGTGATCAGGACGACGCGGATCCGGCTGGTCTGCGGGTTGCGGCGCAGCTGGCCGGCGGTCACCCAGCCGTCCAGGCGGGGCATCATCACGTCGAGCGTGATCACGTCCGGGTCGATCGCCGCGACCTTGTCCAGGCAGTCCTGGCCATCCACGGCCGTGGCGACGTCGAACCCTTCAAGGGTCAGGTTGACGGCGATGAGCTGTCTGATCACCTCATCGTCGTCTACCACGAGCACACGTCCCAGAGCCTGCGCCACGGCGTGAGGCTAGCGCGTCCCGGCCAGTTCCCGCGACAACATGCCCAAGGCGTCGCCAAGCTGTGCCCACGGCGGTCCAGGGCGGCGCCGGGTACTGGTAATCTTTCTCCCGCCCCGAGCCCCCGTAGCTCAGGGGATAGAGCAACGGCCTCCGGAGCCGTGTGCGCAGGTTCGAATCCTGCCGGGGGCGCCCCCCGAGCGTCCCGGCCTCGCTCCCTCGCCACCGGCCAGCATGCATGAGCTGATCGAACTCAGCCGCCCAGCTCGCCGCCACCGTCGGCACCCAGCCCTCCCCCCCAAGCCTGATCAGCGCTGCCCCGCCACCCACTATCAGTAACACCGTGCCGTCCTGTATCAGCAACACCGTGCCTTCCTGAGAAGAATGTCGGGATTCCCGTCCGTCCTGCAGCGGTCCGAAGTAGCGTGGATCGTCCCGCGCTTGCGGGTCCCAGGCACGATGACCAGGCGGAATCACAGCACGATGGGGGGTGGGTGGGCCATGGCCATCTTTAGACCTGGCCTACGGCCAGTGGAGGGGCCCAGGGATAAGGGGCTCAAGACAGGCGCTCTTGGCCTGGTTTCCAGCGTGGTCATGGGCGTGGCCTCGACCGCCCCGGCCTACAGCCTGGCCGCGACGCTGTTCTTCGTGGTGGCCGCCGTCGGGCTGAAGTCCCCGCTGGTCGCCGTGTTGGCGTTCGTGCCGATGCTGCTGTGCTCGATTGGCTTCAGCGAGCTGAACAAGGCCGATCCTGACTGCGGCACCACGTTTATATGGGCGGCCCGGGCATTCGGGCCGAAAACCGGCTGGGCCGGCGGCTGGGGCGTCGTGGCGGCCGATGTGCTGGTCATGGCCAGCCTGGCCCAGGTGGCCGGGCAGTACGTGTTCTTCCTCTTCCAGGGACCGAACAGCTCGATCGGTGGCAACGCCTCCAGCGGCTGGGTTCTGCTGGTCGGCATTTTGTGGATCGTCGCGATGACCGCCATCTGCTACCGCGGCATCGAGGTCTCGGCCACCTTCCAGAAGGTGCTGCTGTCCATCGAGATCGTCTTGCTGCTGGTCATGTCGGTCACGGCGCTGGTCCGGGTGCTGGGCAGTCACCCGCCGCCAGGGTCCCTGCACCCCAGCTTCAGCTGGCTGTCGCCGTCGCACCTGCCCGTCTCGGCCTTTGTATCCGGGATCATCTTGATGCTGTTCATCTACTGGGGCTGGGACACCGCCTTGTCGGTGAATGAGGAGACCACGAACAAGTCCCAGACGCCGGGCCGAGCGGCGATCATCTCGACGGTCCTGCTGCTCGTCACGTACGTGATCGTGATCGTCGCCGTGCAGGCGTTCGCCGGCATCGGCGGCAAGGGCGTGGGGCTGACGAATCCAGCGCACCAGTTCGACGTGCTGTCGGTAACCGGGGGCGCGATCTTCGGCAGCTCCGGGCTCGGCACGGTCTTGTCCCGGCTCCTGATCCTCATGGTGCTCAGCTCGGCCGCCGCCTCGACCCAAACCACGATCTTGCCGACCGCACGCACAACGCTGTCGATGGCCGCCTACGGGGCGCTGCCCGAGTCCTTCGCCAAGATCCACCCCAGGTACCTGACCCCTATGGTGTCCACCCTCGTCATGGGCGCGATCTCGATCCTCCTGTACATCCCGCTGAACTACATCTCCGGCGGCAACCCGATCGCTGACGCGGTCACCGCGATTGGCCTGTACATCGCGTTCTACTACGGGCTCACTGCGTTCGCCTGTGTCTGGTATTACCGGGCCACGCTGACCAGCAGCGCCTGGAATCTGCTGATGCGCGGCATCCTGCCTGGGCTGGGCGGCCTGATCATGTACGCGGCTGGCTTCTACAGCCTGCAAAGCGACTGGGTCGCGTCCAACAGCTACACGACGTGGACGGTGCCAGTCCTGCACTGGCAGATCGGCGGTATCTTCATCATCGCCGCGCTGGCCGCACTGGCCGGGGTGATCGGCTTTGTCTTCATGCGCGTCACCGCCCCCGTCTTCTTCCGCAAGGAAACGCTCTCCAGGACCACTCCCGTGCTCGTCGTTGACCCGGACTCGTTGTGAGCCAGGCCGCCGCTGGGTCAGCCGCCGCCAGATCGCGCGCGGCATCAGGATGCCGTCGGCTCGGGAGACGAGTCCAGGGATTGGCAGGGGCTTGCCTATTCTCGCTGGTAGTTGACAGGCTAGGGCCAACGACGGCCTGTCAGGCCGTCGGCTGGTTTCGCCGGCGAAGGCGGGCTCAGACGCGGAAAGCGGGAAAAGGGACCATGCCTCTTCGGCTCGGCCAGCCGGTACCAGTACCGCCAGGGAGCCGGATCTGGCATCCCACCCGGGCCGGCCCGGGGTCCGCCCTGCTGCAGGTGCACGGACGGTGCATCTTAAGATGCCCTGCTCAGCCGGCCGGAAGAGCGGCCCCGCCCGCGCGGCCCGCATACGGCGCGCCGTGGGCGGCCCGCCATGAGCGGCGCGGCCCCCGGCCGGCCGTCCTGGCCCATCCGGTCCGGGACGGTGCCCGCGCTGGCCGACGGTTTTAGCGCCAGGCCGGAGACGTCTCCGGGCCTGGCGGCTGCGTTGCCGGCCGGGGCCGCGGTTGCGCTCGTCCCCGATCGGGCGGCGGCACCGGCTACCCGCCCCGGCCCGCTGGCGGCTCCGGATGCGCAGGACTGGCTGAGGTCGTCGGGTAAGACCCAGCTCGCCGCGGCGTTCGCCGAGTCGCTGTGGCAATCGGGCGATGTAGCCCTGCTGGTCTGGATCGAGGCCACGAGCCGGGCCTCGGTGCTCTCCGGCTACGCCGCGGCGACAGCCGCCGTGACCGGCCGGGATCAGGCGAGCACCTGCGAGTCAGTCGCGGCCCAGTTCCTTAGCTGGCTGGGCGAGACCAGCCGTTCATGGCTGGTGGTATTCGACGACCTGTCCGACCCGGCGAATCTGGATGGACTGTGGCCAGGCCCGGCTGGACGGGTGCTGGTAACCTCCGCCGAGGCTGCGGCCGTCCCCAGCGGCATGCGGATCGTGCCGCTCGGGCCGTTCAGCCTGCGTGAGGCCATCAGCTATCTCAGCGAACGCGTGGCGGCCGACCCGGACAAGCGGCACGGTGTGATCGAACTGGCTGAGGACCTGGACTTGGAGCCGGCCGCGCTGGCCCAGGCCAGCGCGGTGATCGCCAACACCCCGCTGTCGTGCCGCGAGTACCGGGACCATTTCGTGCGCAGGAGGGAGCAGCTGGCGGAATCGTCCAGCGCACGGTCGCCAGCAGCCGCGGTGACCTGGGGGTTCTCGCTCGGACGGGCGGATCAGCTGGCGCCGGGCCGGTCGGCCCAGTTGCTGCTGGCCCTGGCTGCCCTGCTGGACGGGCATGGCATTCCCGAAACCATCCTGATGGCTCCTGCGGCAGGCGATTTCCTCGCGGCCGACGGTGACGTCCCGGCCAGCAGCGAGAGCGCCCGCGCGGCGCTGGCGGCGCTGGAACAGGGCGGCCTGCTGACCGTGGAACCGGTGACCGCGCCGCCGACCGTCCGGATCAGCCCCGTGCTGCAGGTGGCGCTGCGGGCCGCGATGCCCCAAGGCATGCCGGATCAACCGGCGCGCCTGGTCGCGGACGCCCTGCTCCAGGCCTGGCCAGAACAGGAGCAGCCGGGCTGGCCTGCCTCCGGCCTGCGCTCATGCGTGGCGACCCTGCGGCGGATCGCCGGAGACCGGCTGTGGGCCGGCGGCTGCCATCCTGTGCTGGTGCGGGCGGGGGACAGCCTGGACCGCGCTCGCCTGACCGAACCGGCCGTGGACCATTGGAGTGACCTGGCCGCGACGAGCGGCCGCGTGCTCGGCGGCGGCCACCCGGACACGATGCTGGCCGGCCAGCGGCTGGCCGACGCCTACCTGGCGGCCGGGCGCGAGGCCGACGCCATCCCGTGGTTCCAGTGGGTCCTCGACAGGCTGACCCACACGCTCGGGCCGGATCACCGTGACGTGATCGAGGCGCGGCGCCGCCTGGGCCACGCGCTCGTGGCGGCGCTCCAGATCCCGGCTGCGATCACCGTCCTTGAACGTGCGGCGGCCCAATTCGAGCAGGTCTGCGGGCCTGGGCACGCCGACACGCTCGGCGCGCGGGACGAGCTCGCCGCCGCCTACCTGGCGGCGGGCCAGTACTCCGACGCCATTGCCCTCTACCGGCGCACGCTGGCCGACCGGGAGCGCGCCCAGGGAGCCCGGCACCCGGAGACGATGACTACGCGTCACGGCCTGGCCGACGCTTACCTGACCAGCGGCCAGGCGAAAGAGGCCGTCGCGGCCTACCGGCGGGTGGTGGGCGACCGGGAACGCGTCCTGGGGCCCGATCACCTGGACACCCTCACCGCGCGGAACAACCTCGGCGCCGCCTACCAGAAGACGGGCAAGCCGGCGGCGGCGGAGCTGGCCTGCGAGCAGGCCTGGGCCGGGTTCGAGCGGGTGCTGGGCCCGCGGCACCCCGATACGCTGCGAAGCCGTGCGGGGCTGGCCCAGGTGTACCGCCAGCTGGGGCGCTATGGCGACGCCCGCGCCCTGCTCCGCGACGCGGCCGACCACCTGCAGCGCATCTTGCCCGATGGCGATCCGCTGATCTCTGAACTGCGCCAGAGCCTGGCCGACATCGGGGAGGAGTAGCTCGGCGTTAGGCCTCGTTATGGAATGCGCGGCGGGGCTAGCTACAGGCGGGTCCACCAGGCGTCGATGATCACATCGTGGGCGAGGCCGGTGCCGGTGGTGTGATGCAGGCCGAGGCTGACAATACGGTCATCGTGCGGGTGGAACGGCCGGGTGGGGTGTTCTCCCAGCACGGGGCCGAAGGCATCGATGATCGGCTTCCAGAGGCTGGCCCAGTTGCGGCCCGGCCCGGTCGTGAGCGCGATGTTCAGCCCGACGGGACCCGGGTCAATGGTGACCGCGTGCACCGCAAGCCGGTCGTGAAGCTCTTGTTTCCACGCTCGGCGGTCATAGGACCCGGCCATCCGGGTCGAGAACTGCGGGCTGGTCCCGGCCGTGGCCGGCTGGGCGGGTCCGACCGCTAGCGACGACGGCCCGTAGATCTTGCGCCCGAAGATGGCCGCCACCCGCTGCGGGCCTAGCCGCTGAGCAACCGGGAACAGGTAGTTGTCCAGGTCATGGCCGCCATCAATCAGGGAGGAGCCATCGCTGAACCCGACGATCAGCTCGGCAGTAACCCGGCCGTTCACACTCGCCAGCACCGGCCCGGCTAGGGCGTCCACGTACGCCAGGAAGCGGGCCAGCTTCACCTGGCTGGGATGCCCCGCCCGGTCCCAGCTGGCCAGCTGTGGCTTAACGCTCTGCCGCATAACGCCTACCGGGCGGCGGTACACCACTGCCATGTGAGTCATCGTCATGCGCGTCCGCATCTGATGGCAACTAGCCGCTACCCCAGCCCGTCGGTGCGGATGGTCCGGAGCCGGGCGGGGATGGCCCACCATTGGTCGGGGCGGTCGATGACGGGGGTGCCCAGCCCGTTGTCGATGACCCGGGCCAAGCGGAGGAGGAAGGCGGCGATGCCTGCGGCGCCTTGCATCCACGAGGTGCCGGGCAGGAGCAGCGGCGGGTCGTGGCGATGCTCCAGGAATCGCCACCGTGCCCCTGCTCTGTCGTGGATGGCGCGCTCGGCGAGGGCGTCTCCCATACCGCGCGCCGCCTGGAGCAGCGGGCCGGCTTCCGCCGGGTCGGCGCAGTCCTGCGCGGCGTCGAGCAGGACGTCCCCGACCCCGGCGGTGCCGCAGCAGCGGCCGTCGTTGTCCCAGAAGCCCGGGCGGAGCCGCCGCGGGACGCCCGACGCCAGGATGGAGTGCAGGCACCGGCGCCGCAGCGCGGTGACCTCGAGCCCGGCCACGCTGTCCACGCCGGCGTGTTTCAGCGCGGCGAACAGGTAGGAGGTTCCGGCTGGCCCGTGGCACCAGGTGTAGGTCACCTCGTCCATATCGGGGCGAGAGTGAGGCACGGTGCGCGGGAGGACAAACCCGCCATCTTCCAGCGAGCCTGCAGCCAGCAGATGCTGCGCGCCTTGCCGCGCGGCCGCGATGAAGTCATCACGGCCGAGTTCCGCTCCTGCTATCGCCAGCGCCGCGGCAATCCCAGCCGTCCCGTGGGAGTAGTTCGGCATCCTGACCAGCCGGCCCGGCAGCATGGCCCAGTCCAGGCCATTCGGGGTACGGTCCGCCGCTTGCAGGAGGGCTTCACCCCCGGTCACCGCGATGTCCCGGGCGTGCTCCCCGCCGGCCCAGATCGCAGCCAGGATCACTCCCGCTGTGCCCAGGACCAGATCCGCCGCCGGCGTGGGAGAGCCAGAGGTGATCTCCAGGTCAATGTTCCATCCCGCCGGAGTCATCAAGTCCGCGAGCTGGCGCAACGCCACCCGCTCGGTGCCCGGCGCGAGCAGCTTCAGGGCTGTCACGTCCCCGCCCAGCCCGGTATACAGCGAAGGGTCGGCCCGGAGTGGCGCTGTGGCGCAAAGCCGGGCGGAGATCCCGGCGGCCAGGGCCCGCTCGGCGCCAGTGAGCGCCCGGGACTGGCCGATCTCGGCTAGGACCAGGGCCAGGCCACCGATCCCCGCATATACCGAGTCACGATCCTCGCCCGGCTCCGCCGGCCATCGTCAGGCACGGCCGGCTGGCCACCGTCCGGCACCTCCTCAGGAAGCCACGGGCCATCGTCCTGGCGGACCTGGCCCAGGACCCACGCCCACGCCGCCTCGCCCAGCTCCCCGTACACTCCGCCCGCCGCCACCTCAGCAGGTTACGGCGCCCCGGCCCGCACAACCCCACACGACCAGGCGTCCCGCAGCCAGTCTCCACAGAGGGGTGGGTAATCGATGGCAACTACAGTGCCGTCCAGCCGCTGGTCTGGGAACGCGCGGTCAGCCGGATCACCACCCGCGCCGATGCGCGCCAGCTCATTGATTCCGCCCGCTAGCCGCATACACCAGGCGAGAACGCCATCCCCCGTCGTGTGCGTTCATACGCGCGAATTGCGGGATGTGAGTGCGTTCCGGCCCGGCGTCTAATGACTCTGCTACGGCGCTCCTAATAGCCTAACGAGCTGAAGTGACCGAGCACCCTTGAGGAGTAATAGTCCCCCCAGGGCTGCTCTGGCGATCTGGCGGTGTATTCCGTCGTCAGCCCCGTCCACCATCCGGAAGACCCTATGGTGAGTCTCGCCTGCCTCGTGCAGAAGGCGGCTGACCTGCTCCACGGTGTCCGTCATCTGTCCCCCCACAGCCCGTCTGCTGCCAGTACCGTAGCGATCGCAGCGGCAAATGCGGACGTTCTCCATGAGGGGGACGCCGCATAACTATTCGACGTGCCGTGAGCCGGGCACACGGCGCACCTGTCAGGCGATCAGTTGGCCGGGTCGGCCGGTTCAGTCTGTAGCGATATTTGCTGATAATCGTCGCCGTATCGCCGTGGTTGATGTCACCACGCCAATCACGAAAGGTTATCTGAATAAGCCGGCGGGTAATCACATTCAGGCGGCCCCGGCCAAGCGTGTTGCAGCACGCGGCCGGGGCCTTTGCATGGCAACGGAACCTCGGAGGTAACAAGCCATGACGCTTGTCAGTATTGCAGCTGGCGGGGTGGCCAAGTCCCTGGTCGCGGTCACGATTTCGCTGCATCCTGGAGCAGCCCAGCCGGCCGGTCACGACATCACGGTTCAGCGGGGTGACTCGCTCAGCGCGATCAGCCTGCACGAGTACGGGACCGCTGCAGAGTGGCCCGCCCTGTGGTGGGCAAACCGGCGGCAGGTACCCGACCCGTCCATGATCGTGCCCGGGGAGCGGCTGATCGTGCCCCGCGGACCGCGGGCCAGCCGATGGCTGGTCCGGGCGGCGCAGGCGGCGACCGCGGCACCGCGGCACGCCGCCGCGGTGGCTGTGGCGCGCCCGGCTTCGGGTGCCTCAGTGAGCAGCGGCGCCGAAGTGGCAGACACGGTGGCCGCTGGCGCGCGCCGCGCGACGCCGTCCGGCGCGACGCCGGGCAGCTTCCAGAGCTGCGTGATCCAGCGGGAGAGCAGCGGGAACCCCAGGGCGGTCAATCCGTCCAGTGGCGCTGGGGGCCTGTACGGCTTCCTGCCGTCCACCTGGCACGGCCTCGGCTTTTCTGGCTTGCCAGAGAATGCGTCCGTGGCTGAGCAGAACTACGCCTTCGCCAAGGAGTACGCGCAGTCCGGGACCAGCGCCTGGGCCCCGTACGACGGCTGCTGAGCACCCGCCTGAGGACGCCCCGGCCCGGGCAAGCCGGGGCTTTCACGGCCTCGCTGCCTGGCCCTGATCATGGCGCGCCGAGGAACCATCGGCAGCACGTCCGCTAATCTGAACACGCCCGGATCGCGGCATGAGCGGTAACCGGGAACATCATGAGTAAAGGCCCATCTGGGTCGCTCTAAGAAAATCTCGGATGTGGCTTCCGCTCCGTCTTGTAGCCTTCTCTGCCGTAAAGGGATTCGTAGTGGATCTCCAGGCCGAGCCGGTGTTTGACGAGGTCTGCAAACTCGGCGTGCTCGGTCCGGTCGAAGGGTTCAACGCTCAGCAAGAACTGGTCGTAGTCGGTAGCGAGGATGGTCTTTCGGAATGTGATGGCAGCCGGACGGATCAAGAGCTTGCCGCGGAGCACGTTGACGGTTGCCTCGCTGAACTCCCCAAGCGACGTGCCATCAAGCGTAAGGACGGTCTTGGTGATCACTGCCGGACCGAGACCTGAATTGATGAGTTGAAGACCCGCCGTGTGGCCCTGGCGCAAGCCGATCCGCAGTTCCAGGAACGGACGCACGGAAATGCGATCGTGCCGCCGCGTCGCCCAAGCCTCGTACACGGTGACTGTAAGGGACAAAACGGCAATGACCGTGGCGCAGATCGCAACCACGATACTTGCGTTCATCAGTTGGCCTCCTCATGAACGGCGCCGAGGCTAGCTCGATGGGCAAAGAGTGGCCCGGCCGATGCGCATATGCACGGAAAGGTAACACTCGCTCATCGGTAAAGCCGAGCGTCTCCCGGGACTTGGCCTCGGGAGACTTGGGCTGGCAGTGGATCGGTAGCCCTAGGAAGCGCCCGGTGGCGTTTCACCGGAGGCCGCGGTGGCGATGGCCTGGCGGACGTAGCCGGCTAGCGTGCCGGGGTCGGCCAGATCCGGCCAGTGCCATACCCGTTCGGGGGTGAAGACTCTTAGTCCGGATCCGCCGCCGGCGGGCGAGCGGCTTTGCGACCGGATCTGCAGCATGGCCGCCCCGGCACAGTCTTCAGCGTTCCGCGGCATGAGCTGCAGCTCATACTCCAGTCCGCTCAGTGCGCCTTCGATGCCCCCGTATTGGGCCGGCCGCCGGTACCACGGGTATTCCCGCCGGTCCCGGAACCGGCCGCCGAGAAGGACCGCTGTAAGCTGCAGCATCTGGTTGGCGGCAGCACGGTCGCGGGGGGTACCCAGGCCCCAGATGCCGGCCCAGATCGCGGTCGCTGTGATGCCCAGCACCGCTGCACCGGCGCAGATGCCGACGATCAATAACACAGCAGGTACCCCTTGGAGTGGCCCACACCCGAAGGGTACCGACTCGCGCGGCCAGTGGCATATGAGGACTGCTGGCGGTGCGTGCCGGAACGGCCGCGGTCCCAAACTGAGCTGGGTATCTGGCTCTACGCGCAGTTTCGGGTGCTGCACCAGTTGCCGACTGCCAGGGTTGGTCTATGCGCCGGATTGACAGGCTGAGCACAGCTCAGCGGTCGTGGTTATCATCGCCCTCGGGCTGGCGCTGGCGATCGTGGCCAGTTACCTCACCAGCCTGGGGACGAGAGCCGGGTGGTATGCCTACGCGCCGCTGACCGGGCAGGCATTCTCACCGCCAGGCCCCGGCGAGCCGGGATGGCTTCGCGTGATCATCTGGCTGGCGGCGATCAGCCTATGGGCAGCCGCCTCTGCGACAGTGCTGCGTCAATCTCCTGATCATCTCGTGCGGGAGTGACCAGTTCCTCCATCGTGCGGTCGGCGGCAGATGAGTGCATGGCCTCGCGCTTATGTCAGGATCGCAGGTCCCAGGGGAGTCCGGCGGGTCGGCATATTGTCGGTCCCCTCCGGCAGGATGCGGTAGGCATTCGCAATGCACCTGGCCTCGTAAGGAGGATCGGCGCTTGAGCTGCATCGTTCCAGCGGCTGCCGGTGACGGTGCGGACGGCCGCGGAGACTTCGACTTCATCTTTGGCCGCTGGCACGTACGAAACCGCAAGCTCGCCGACGTCACGGATCCCGTCTGCACTCAATGGGTGATGTTCGACGCCGTCTCGGGGGCCGAGCCCATCTTGGGCGGCCTCGGGCACGTGGATCGCATCTGGGCCGAGGCCCCGCCCGGCGGCAAGCCGTTCGAGGGCTTCACCTTGCGGCAATTCGATCCACGAGCCCGGGTCTGGCGGATCTGGTGGGCGTCCAGCAACAGGCCCGGTCACCTCGACCCTCCCGTCCAAGGTCGCTGGACCGATGGCGTGGGCAGGTTCTTCTGTGAAGATACGGTCAACGGCCAGCTGGTGCGGGTGCGCTTCGAGTGGACGAATCCAGCCGCGGCTGCAGCCCGCTGGGAACAGGCGTTCTCCTACGACAGCGGCATTTCCTGGCAAGTCAACTGGATCATGGAACTCACGCGAACAGAATGACTGGCCAGGACGCTCGATCTCAGGCCGCACCACGTCGTCAGGGGATGACCGTCATCGCGGCATGTGCGGATGTCTGTCGCAGGCTGACTTACCTGACCGGTCTGGTGTACTCGTGTCAGGCGCCGAGCGCGAATAGGCACCCGTCCCAGTAGGCCTCCACCCGTGGGTGGCGCTTTCCCCGCAGGCCGATCTCCAGAACCTCGGGATGCGGGCCGGCCGGAGCCCGGAACCACAGTTCAAGCCGCGCCGCCGGGATAGCGGTGAAGCCTGACAGGCCTGGTGGTGCCCCAGTTGCCGCGTGCATGTAAGCCGGCGTGCCCGCACAGCACAGGCGCGGGTGCGCCGCCCACACCCACAGACTGCCGCCGCGGGCAGCGACAAACTCGGCAGCTTCCTGGCTTATCTGGACCCGCACATCCCTACCCTAAGGCCGCCTGCCACGGTGACCGGGATAACAAATGCCGCACCAGCCCCCATCTAACCGCCGCGGGAGCGCACCACCAGCGGCAGATGAGTGCGTCTGGCGGTTGGCTGGGTTTGAGATCCCCGGCGGTGATCGACACGCACGTGATCGACTGTTCGGACGTCCCGGGGAACGCTACTGATCGTGGGTGCTGCGCGTCATCGTCCGAACGCCCACGCCACCATCAACGGGAACTCCTGTTGCCAGAACGCGTCGCCGTGCGATCCAACTCGCTCCTTCATGACGACGTCCGCACCTGCATCGCGCAGGGCCGCTGCCCACCGGGTCGCGTTCTCGAGGAAAAACGGCTCCAGCGTGCCGGCGACGAGGTACGCACGCGGGAGTGAAGCTGGCATCGCCGCAGGCGGCCGGTAACCTGCGCCTGGCGAGGCACAGAAGACGGCACCGAAGACCTGCGGATGTCGCAAGCCCATGGCGAGCGCAAGCTCTCCGCTCGCCGAGACACCGAAAACCGCAGTGCGTTCGGAGGGCAGCGCTACACCGAACCGCGCCTCCGTCCATCGCCGGACGTCTTCGACGAAGAACCTTTCATGTGCTTCGAACCGTTCCGGGTCGAAGCGCGGTGAGTACTCGTGGAGCCTTAGCGTCTCGTCGGCTGGCCGGTGAACCCCTACGACCATCGTGGACGGTAGGCCGGCCGCCTCCAGGACGGCGCCCCATCGCGAAATCACCTGACCGTCACCCGCGAGCACGATGGCCTCTGGTGGGTCCGGCGGGACGTACACCGTGACCTGCCGTCCACCGTCGTACTCGAAGGTCTCGGTGACAGCCTCTCCCGAGACGTCGCCGGCGGTTGCTCCATCGTCCACTGCTGCACCCAATCGTTGAGAGTTTCGCAGGTCGTGGCTGACATCGTCACACTGTCCGCGCCACAGGGGCCATCTTGGCGTGGTCGGCCCACGCCCGCTCATCGGCAAGGTAGGCCTGAAGTAACCGGGACGACGCTGCTGCCGGGGAGCCTGGGCAGGAGGCTGACTTCGAGCCGGCTTTCGCCAGGGCGGAGCCGGCTCGGTGTCCTGGTGGCATGCCGGTAAGGTCCGGGCGTCGCCGGGCCCCGGGCCCCGGGCGCCGTAGCCGTAGCCGTAGCGGTTTGCGGGGAACGGTCCGGGCGCCTGGGCCGGGCGCCGCACGCAGGCAGGTCCCGGCGCTTGCCGGTGATTGAGCGCTGGCCCGGGTGATACTTGGTGCGCGCATGATCTGCTGCGGGCGGGCCGGCGAACCCGCGGCCAGATCGGGCGTCCGGCCGGCGGCGAACCAGGAGGGCGACCATGGGCGAGGTTCAGATCCCAGCCCCGCGGCGGTTGCGCGGCTACCTGGCAGCACCCGCGGGCCCTGGGCCCTGGCCGGGGGTCGTGGTCATCCATGACGCCGTCGGCATGACGCCGGATCTGCGCGCGCAGGCGGAATGGCTGGCAGGTGCGGGGTATCTCGCGGTGGCACCGGATCTTTACTCCTGGGGCGGCAAGCTCCGCTGTGTCGTCTCTGCCATCACCGACATCGCCCGGGGCCGGGGTCCTGCCTTCGATGATGTCGACGCCACCCGGTCCTGGCTCGCGGCCCAGCCCGGCTGCACCGGGCACATCGGGGTGATCGGGTTTTGCATGGGCGGCGGATTCGCTGTTGTCCTGGCGGCCGGGCATGGGTTCGAAGCCTCGAGTGTCAACTACGGGGCGCTGCCCGCAAACGCCGAGGACCTGCTCCAGAACGCCTGCCCGATCGTGGCCAGCTACGGAGCCCGTGACCGATCGGTGCGGGACGCGCCGGCCCGGCTGAAGCGCATCCTGGACGGCAACGGCATCGGCAATGACGTGAAGGTCTACCCGGGCGTCGGCCACTCCTTCATGAACAACCATCCCGGCAAGCTGGCCACGTTCGCAGGTGCTGCGGGCAAGGATGCCGCACTGCCCCGGGTGTTCACCGTCGTCAGCCTGCTCAGTGGCCCGCTGACTGGGATGGGCTTCGACGAGCAGGCGACGAGCGACGCCAGAGCCCGGATCGTCGCATTCTTCGATACGCACCTGAGGCCACCAGCACCCTGAGCTCCGCGCCCCCACGAACTCGGCACAAGCGCGCTTCGCGGCAGATCAGAATGTTCGCGTGTTCTGCTGTGTGCAGGGTTATTGCGGCTGCCTGCGCAGAGGACCGGGGCTTGGGAGTCAGTTCATTATCATTTGCGGCGTGGCGCGCTGGCCCGGGGCGAGCCAGGGGAGCCCGATCGTGGCCTTGGCGAGGGCCAGCGCGGCACCAGGTCAGACCCGTGGCGCGTACTCGATCGAGTGGAACGGCCAGTCGCGTTCCAGCCATGCGCGGACCGTGTGGTAAAGCACCGGGTCGAGCTCCGCACAGTCCACGCGCACCCAGGATCTGACGGTCGCATCATGTTCACCTGCGCTGGCCCCGCGCTGGCTTTCGCCGCGCGGCGGGTAGATGTACACGCAGCCGATGACTTCGCCGGTGCCGGTACTGAGCACGGTGTAGGTGAACCCGCGGCGCTCGGCGAAGTCCTGCGCGTGGCGTTCGAGGTCATGCAGATTTTCCGCCAGGCTCATCTGGTGTGGCCAGCCCCACCCGGTGAATCCCGGCGTCGCCTGGATGTGGCCGATGCTGGCCGTCCATGCCGCATAGTCCGCGCCGTTGTGCTGAGGCCCGAGCGGTTCCAGCCGGAATTCCTCAGCCGTGAGCCCCAGCGGGACCGCGAAACCCGCCGGAACGAAGAACTGATCACCCATCAGGCGATGTTAGCCGGACGGCCTTCGCACCACCCCGCCCGGCCGCAGCACACGGTCCGTGATGACGCATGCAGTTCCGCTGTCCGGCACTGACGCCAGATTGACATCGATCGGGGGACAGCTCGCGCAGATGGGGGCAATTTGTGCTGCGCGACATGCTGGTCCAGCGACTGCGACAGCCAGAAACCATCAGTTGCGGCGTATCAGTGCTGACACCAGCGGCTCTTCCTTTATGCCAGGGGCGTGACGGCCGTGCGGCAGACACCTGCTGCCACCGTGCTGCCCGGATCCTGCTCGCAGAATCAGGAGAAAGTGAGCGCCATGTCAGTAACGAGCGACGTCGCCGACCTTGCGACGAAGTTCCGGCAGGCCACCGCTGAGCTGACGATCCGCGACGTCAGCCAGGCCGGCTTGCGCCAGCACCTTTCCGATGCCGCTGCCCCGCTGGGCCTGTCGGTCTATGTGGGCACGATCGCGAACGTTGGCCTGAACTCCGGCGGCGGCGATCAGGTGCAGTTCGATGACCCGGCCACGAACACCGGGTATGTGTCGCAGTGGCCGCAGTGGGCCTTTGGGCTCGCCCAGGCGGCGCTGCTGGCCGGCAAGGAAGTCCTGCTGGTCGCCAACGGAGACCCGTTCGGTTCCAATTTGCTCAACGTGCTCATCCTGTCCTAGTCAGTCGCGGGGCACGCCGCGCCCGGCGGGCCTCTCCAGGGCATCCGGCGTCCCCGCGGCCTCAGGGCAGGCATCGCCTGCTGAACATCGCGAATCCTCTTGGTGCCCTAGGCAGCGAAACCACAGAAAAGGATGATCGGCACGCGGCCACCCTTCCAGCTGCCGGGCCAAGCAACGAGCCGAGTCGGCGCTCGGCGCGCGTCCTGGCCATGGGTGGGGATGCTGAGTCCTGATTCCACCGCTCACCGGATATGTGGACCGGCGGACAACTATTCGAGGCTTCAACGTCCGCTGTTCGGCATGGGCGGGCAGCCTGGAGGGCCCGGTGGCACGCTGTTGGCCGGCCGCCCGGGGCCAAGGGCCGCCTGAGCGGATTGGTTCGTGCCGGCGGTGACGGGGCGTGCGTAAGCATCTTCGGGTGGCGGCTTCGTACTGGTCTGCAACGCTGGCGGGGATGCGCCCGCGGTCGCTGACCGGGAGTCCCGTGGCTTTGGCCCAGGCCCGGATGCCGGCGCTGCGCTGACGGCTTGATGCGGTCCGCGCTGGCCCGCGTCGCTGTCCTGGTCCAGCCTTACGCGCGTGCTCGATGAAGGGTGCGAGTTTCTTACGGAACGCCCGGGCGTTCTTCTTATTCAGATCGATCTCGTAATGCACGTCACCGAGCCCGAACCGGACCGTCTCACTGGCCGGGCCTCCGTCAAGATCGTCTTCTAGCGCGACGGTTATCTTCGTTGCCATCGCGGCCTCCATGACTGCGCTGGGCTATCTGCACCGTACAGATCAAGTGTCATACCGCCATCACCGCACCGCCGCCAGTGGGCAGCCCCTTTATGAATGCACCCGGGCCGGAGCCTGCCCGGTATGCCCAGCTTCACCGCGCCGCACCACCGGGTAACTGCACTACGATCAGCGGCCAGAAGCGTGGGGCTCGGCCTCTGGAGCCTGGCCGGTCATCATGGGCTCATGGGCGATGACGATGACGGCATGATCGGGCAGATACGCGAGATCGTGCTGGACAGCCCCGATCCGCAGGCCCTGGCGGCCTTCTGGGCCGGGCTGCTCGGCGGCGCACCTGTGCAGTGGTATCCAGGCTGGGTGACGCTGGAGCCACCCCCGCATGGCCAGCGGCTTTCGTTTCAGGGCAGCACCGCCGGGGATGACCCGGCGGGCAGCACACCGGCAGCGGCTGGCGTGCATTTCGACGTCCTGGTCAGCGACCTCACCGCGGCTCATGACCGGGTGGTCGCATCCGGTGGCACATTTACCGCTGAGCACATCTCCCCGCGGCCGGGGCCCGCCGGACAGGCGGTGCGCTGGCGTGTGTACCGAGATCCCGCGGGGCATCCGTTCTGCCTGGTAACCCGTTGATCGCGGGTGAGTGCTCCAGGAGGCCGTCGATCACGCAGGTCCGGTAGAACCCGGCCGTGACCGAGAAGCGATGGGAGACGGTGGAGGGCTTGAACCGGCGGATCTCCTGCATCCACCGGATGTAGAGAGCTCCAGGTGCGGACGCCGGGCGGCTAGCGGGTCCACCACGCCCAGCGCACCAGGCGAGGTAACCGCGGAGGTCGGATTCAGTGTGCTCGCGGGAGAAGCCCTTGAAGCGGCCAGGTAGGCAGCCACGGCCAGCCGCAGCTGATCGGTGAACGGCCCAGGAAGATCGGAGGGGACACGGGCCAGTTCGGTGAAGTTCATCATGAGCTGACACTGCGCTGACTCTCCGCCGCCGCGAAGTCCGCAAACTGCACCAGGCGCAGCAAATGAGGACGTCGCTCGAACGCATAGTTACCGAGTAATCGCGGGTAAGAAGGTTAGCTCGACCGGGTGACCGTGGATGGTGAGCCGGAGTGCTGACTCGTCAGGTCTGATCGGGACCGACGTGGTGTTCCAGCCATTGGCGCAACGGAGCTGTGGTGCTCAGGAAGCCAGCCACCTTGTCTTTCGCCGCTGCGGTATGGAGGAATTGTCAAGACCTGCGGATCAACTTGTCCGGTGGGGATTAGCGCGTGATGGGTTGGTAGTAGAGCAGGACGTTGCCTGAGGTGAATTGCTGAGTCTTGAGCAGTTTGAGGCGGGTCTTGCCTGCTCCTGCGAACAGGGACCTGCCCTGGCCCAGGATGACCGGGTTCACCAGGATCCGCAGCTCGTCGAGCAGGCCCGTGTGCAGCAGCCCGGCGGTCAGTGTCGAGCTGCCCGGGATCACGATGTCCTTGCCGGGTTGCTGCTTGAGCTTGGCCAGTTCCTCTTCGGCGTGGTTGCTGATGATCTGCGTGCCGGCCCAGGTGGCCTGGGGCAGGGTCCGCGAGATGACGATCTTGGGGGTGGTGTTCATCGCCTTCGCGACGTCCGGGTCGGACTCCTCTCCGGCGGGCGTGGGCCAGAAGGCTGCCATGAGCTCGTAGGTCACCCGGCCGAACACCAGCGTGCCGGCCTCGCGGAGCTGCGCCAGCGCGAACAGGCTGAACTCCTCGTCGATGGTCTGCCAGTCCAGGGCCTGGCCCGGGTCGGCGTGGTAGCCGTCGGCGCTGGTGATCATGAACGAGAACAACTTCCGCACAGGTCCTCCAGTGTGGTCGCTTCATGCCGCTGACCGTGTAGACGGTCCCGGAGTCCCGGGGTCATCGCCGGGCGGCGGTGAACTTCAGGCGGCCTGGGGCGGGGCGTCCTCGCCGGGCCGCTCGTCGAGCTTGCCGTTGACGAAGGTCGCTCCGGCCCGGACGAGCGCGACCAAGTGCGGCGCGTTGACCATCCGCCAGTGCCGCTGCGCGGACTCGATCAGCTTGAACGCCATCGCCAGCCCGGCAGCCTTCGACCCGTGGCTCAGCCGATGCGCTCGGCCAGCGAGACGATGATCCCTTCCGGCCCCCGGACGTAGGCCATCCGCCAGGCGCCCTCGTACTCGCCGATGCCGCCGACCAGTCCATAGCCCTCGGTAGCTGCCCAATCGACAGCCGCCTGCAGGTCGCCGACCTCGAAGGCCACGTTGCGCAATCCCAGTTCGTTGGCCATGGCGGCCGGTGAGCCCGGCACGGAGTCGGGTCGCACGAAGCTCGAGAGCTCTAGGCGGGTGCCATCGCCGGGCGGCTTCAGCATGACGATCTCGGTGCGGGAGCCGGGAAGGCCGCAGACCGTGTCCAGGAACTCGCCCTCGACGAACGTCCTGCCCTCGACCTCCAGGCCCAGCGCCACGAAGAAGGCGGTCACGACGTCGAGATCCGCGACCGTGAGGCCGACGTGGTCGAAGCGTCGTACATGTGACATAGGCCCGTCCTCCCGTCGTGGTATCGACCATGCATCCGCCACGGTAGGCGTTCTCAGTACCTCTCGTTGCGGGACCTCCGCGAACGCACACCATCAGCGGCTATGGGAGTGCGCGTCTTGACGTGAGGCTGACGCACCTCCGGCCTGGTCGCGTCCCCGACGCATGGGCGCATCTCCGATGATGGGGGCATGGAGTGGACCTTCACCGGCGAGGTGATCGAGTGGCGTGGACCGGCGCCGTACCTGTTCGTGGCCATGACGCCGGAGGAAAGCGAGGATCTCAAGGAGGCAGCCCGCGGCTTGATCTACTGGGGCCAGGTGCCGGTCCACGTCACCATCGGCGACACCGAGTTCACCACTGCGCTGTTTCCCAGGGACGGCCGCTACCTAGTGCCCGTCAAGGTGGCGGTACAGCGAACGGAGGCGATCGGGGAGGGCACGATCGTCGAGGTGGTCTTGCGTCTCAACGCCGCGCGCCGGGAATGACGATGGATGGAACTGCGCCAGCCTGACGACCAGGTCATCGCGGTCAAGGTGGTCGTCAGATGAGACACCGCACACCAGCCAGGAACCCCATGGGGAGTGGCAGGTCGGAGCGCATCTTCGCCGATGCGAGCACCGTTCGGAGTCGATGGCCGCGCACGCCGTCGGCGGCATGTGCGGGCATTGCCGTTACCAGGCAGGTACGCATATTCATGCAGGCCGATGCCCTGTTACCGGGCCGGCACCGAGGTGTGAGGCATCCTCCGGACGCGCATTGCCGCCACGATGGAGCGCTGGATCTTCAACCTGCGGGTACCGGCCGGCGTCATAGAGATGACGGACGCTGAGATGAGCGGGGCAGTGAGATCTATGAGGCGATTCACCATAGCCGTGACTGTCATGGCGTCGTTAGCCGCGGGGTGCACCAGCAGCCCTGGTAGTGCGCCCCTCGGCCACCTCGCCCAGTGCGCCGCGCACGCCCTGGTGCTGCGCACAGCCGCGCCCGTGCCGCCAATGACCGGCGAGCACGCCGTGCTGTATACCCTGGCCAATCGAGGCCCTGCCGCCTGCTCGTTGCGCGGCTACCCGCGAGTCACCCTCTATGACGCTCGCGGCCGGGTGCTGCCGTTCCGCTACGCTGCCGGCGGCGGCGCGTACGTCACTTCCCGCAAGCCTGTGACTGTTGTGCTCGCGCACGGGGCCATGGCCTACGTACTGGCCGCCAAGTACCGCTGCGACCTGGGGATCGCACAGAACGCTGCCACGATCCGGCTGGCCTTGCCCGCGGCCGGCGGCCAGGTGTTCAGCTCACGCCAGCCGCTCAAGCTGTCCGGCCCGCCGGGCTTGTCGTACTGCCGCGGCGGCCCGCGCGACCCCGGCCAGCTGGTCACGACCTCACCCATCGAAGAAACCCCGCAGGCGACCAGCAGCCTGCACTGATCACGGACCCGGGCAGCGAACCGGCGATTCTCCCGAAACCCTGCCGTCGGCACCACCAAAGAGCGGACAACGGCAGATGAGTGCGCCAGCCGAGGGCGTGTGCGGTGGACGTCAAAGCCGGCGGCCGTGGATGCTGGCTCTTGTGGACAGGAGCCCCAGCGATGACGGCGGCGGTCGCGCCGCCGTTCCAGCTGTGTACCGCGGAACAGGGGGAAGGCCCGGGCCGGTGCTGTTCACCCTCGGCGTCGATGGCGAACGGTTCGCCATCCGCCGGGCTGGAGACGGCGGTACCGCCTACGACTGGCTGAGCGGGCCTGGCAAGGGCTACGGATTCGGATCGAGCGGGCCACCGGATCGGCCGGTGGAGGAGCACCGGGAGAGCATCCGCGCCTTCCTCGCCATGATCGATCCTGATACGGGCTACATCGGAGACGACTGAGGGTGCTCGGTCGAGGGACCTGGCTCTCCGGTGCACCGGCGCTGAGTTATCCAGGATGGTGAGAGACTTCGCCCATGGCAGCTCAGGACATCGACAGTTACCTCGCCACCGTTGACGAACCCAAGCGCACCACGTTGGAGGAGCTGCGGCGGTCCATCCTGGCCGTCATTCCTGACGCCGAGCAGTGCATCTCTTACGGGATGCCCGCGTTCAAGGTGCGGGGGAAGACCGTGGCCGGCTTCGCTGCATTCAAGAATCACCTAAGCTACTTGCCGCACAGCGGATCCGTACTCGAGAAGCTAGGTGGTGACCTTGCCAGCTATCAGAGAACGAAAGGGTCTCTGCACTTTGCGATCAACGAGCCACTGCCACCCGGCCTGGTTAACAAGCTAGTAAATACGCGAATGCAGGAACTCGGACTTCCTTAGCATCCGTCGGCCTCGGCTGCTTGCTGCTTGTTGCTTGCGGCAATAGCGGGCGTGCGAGGCGCCTCGTGCCGTGGTGGAACTGTGCGAACCTTGGTCGGTCACCCGGCGCTGCTCGTGCGGTGGGATCGGCTGGAATCAGGGAGGATGAAGCGGACGGCGCGATCGGAATCAGCGCGCCGGTTCCGGCCCGGGTGCGGCGGGCGGCCTTGGGATGACAGGGGTGGCCATGGCAGAGTTCCTTTCCGGCGAAGGCATCAGGCTGGCCTACGACACTGCGGGCGCGGGTGATCCCCCCATCATCTTCGTGCACGGGTGGTCATGCGATCGCTCGTACTTCGCCCCGCAGTTCGAGCATTTCGCCGCGGGCCACGCTGTCGCCGCCATGGACTTGCGCGGGCATGGCGACAGCAGCCGGCCCGATCCAGGCCCCGGCTGCTATGACATTGACGTCCTGGCCGGTGATGTGCTCGCTCTTGCCGGGGCGGCCGGATTCAGCAGGCCCGTGCTGGCCGGCCACAGTCTCGGGGCACTGATAGGACTGGCCTGTGCTGCCCGGCCTGGAGCCATCCGGGCCTTGCTGATGGTTGAGCCAGCGCCGATCACGAACACGAAGGCCAAGGCGTTCTTCCGTGACTCCGTTGCCGCCGTCCGCACCGATGACGACCGGTCGTGGCGCACCGCCTTCATCGAAGGGATGTTCCTGCCCACCGATGCAGCCCGCCGGGAAGCCATCATCAAGCAAATGCGTGGTGTCCCCGCGGGGATCGCCGCCGCGCTCATGCGTGCCATGGGCGAGTTCGACGGCGCTGGCGCGCTCCGCAAGGCCAGTGTCCCGGTACTTTCGATCGGTTCGGCTGTTCCTGCCAACAAGTCGGCTGATCTGCGCAGCCTCTGCCCGCCGATCACTATCGGCCAGACTGTCGGAGCCGGCCACTTCATCCAGCTGGAAGTCCCCGAACAGGTGAATGCCATGATCGAACGATTCCTCGCTATCAACGAGCTATCCCCGCACGCCTAGCAACTTCGCCACCCAGTGCAAATCCGGACAGCAGTACGTATCCGGCCTGCTCCGCAGCCCGATCATCCACGAGTCCGGCGCCCGACCGGCGGCAGATGAGTATGTCTGGCCTGTCCGGATTCGCTGTCCCCGGCATGCCTTATGTGCCCGCGGACCGATTGAATGACCTGTGCAGGAAATAAGTCCCCAGCGCGCCAAGAATCCAGAGCAGGGCGAATCCGAATATCAGGCCCCAGGCGGGAGCCTTGTCCCGCCAGCTGTATGCGGCTGCCAGCGCAGCTGTGAGCAGGGCAAGCCACGCTACTCCCTCGAATGCCAGCCGGGTCGGATGCAGCAGATTCCAGGCGGTCGGCGTAAGCCAGCCTTGTGGCCCCACCTGAGACGTGACCTGGCTGATTTTCCAGCTTTCCCACGCCAGGTGGCCCCCCAGCCGTCCCGACAGCGAATCGCGAATATACCTGCTGATGAGCTTCAGGTGAAAAGTCATGAAGTATGTAGCGGCTGCCCAGCATGTAGGACGACAACGGGATGACCAGAAGCAGCGCGATTTCCGAGGCATGTGAGATTGCCAGGCTCGCTATTACGCCTGCCGAGGTGAGCTGAAGCGCGAGCACGTTCCACTGCACAGTCGCCCGCCGGTCCACCTCAGAACGCAATGCGGCGTACTCAGCCAGCATGATCTGGCCCTCGACCTGTGCCTCGGCGTCGGGAGCCGGAAGCGGACTGCTCGCCTGCCCGTCTGTGCTGCCCGGGAGGGGATCCATCGCCCAATTGTGCCGCTAAGCCGTCCAGGACAGAGGGGCACGCCCCGGCCCGGCGACAGCTGGCCCCGGACGTCTGCGGTGGGTACCCAGGGGCGGCCCAGGGTTACCTGCGTCGGCAGCGGCGGTATCCCGCCGCGCAGGCGCCGAGCGTGAAGGCCTGTCCACCGGCGGCGACAGCATCGACGCTGGAATGCTTGCCGAGGACGTCAACGACGGTAGTCACGACCTCACTCGGTCCGCGGCATGTGAGTGTGTTCCGGCCGGGCGTCTAATGACTTTGCTACGGCGCGCCTAGTGGCCTAACGAGCTGAAGTGACCGAGCACTCTTGAGGCGTAATAGTCCTCCCAGGGCTGGTCTGGCGATCTGGCGGTGTATTCCTTGTCAAGGGAGACGAGCAGGTAGACCAGTTCGCTGCGGACGGGCTTGACTCCCAGTAGGACAGGCAGCTCGGAGAGCTTGATGAGCCAGTCCGCATACCAGCTGGCCCAGTCGTCGTCAGCCCCGTCCACTATCCGGAAGACCCTATGGTGAGTCTCGCCTGCCTCGTGCAGAAGGCGGCTGACCTGCTCCACGGTGTCCGTCATCTGTCCCCCCACAGCTCGTCTGCTGCCAGTACCGTAGCGCTCGCAGCGGCATGACCGGATGTTCGAGTACCACGCCGCTTACCATCTCGATCATGTCCGAGAGCCACGTGGTACCGGTGCTGTCAGGATCCAGTGCGCAGCGGTGGATGCTCACGACAGGCCGACGGGGAAGGGACTGGCTGCTTACGCTGTCTAGCCCTGGCGGCGAGAGCTGGGCGGCCGAGGGACCGGACCTGTTCAAGGCGCTGCGGGAGTTGCGCCGCATCCTTGACCCCCTGGGGATTCGGCTGGGCGTGAATGGTGCGCGCCGTGATTCCTGGGCATCCGGGATGCAGTGCGACATGGGCGAGGGGCGGGTTGTCTATCTTCTGCGCGAGGGGCAGGCCGGCAGGCCTGCGCAGGTCCAGACTCTGGGGACAACCGCCCTGGCTGACGTCGGAACGGTTGAGGAGCAGGACGAGCAGCACGCGCGGTGGCTTGACTCACGACGAATCAACTAATCATCTGGCACACCGTGCGCGGATCGCGGCAAATGAGTGAGTTCGCTACGCGAACCGCACTGCATGACCGTGAGGCGCGCTCGCCGAGCCGCCTGATGGGCGGTTTATCGTTTGGCGGCTGGTTACCGGGCTGGCCGTCCAGATCAGTCGGATCCGGGCTCTCTCCTGTGGGGAGTCGGGTGGTAGGGCACGCCGGGGGCTCGTGCCGCGGCCGTGTTTGCGTCAGGCCCGGCGTCGTGCCTCCATCAGGCGCAGGATGAGGGGGGTGAAGATCAGCTGCATGGCCAGTTCCATCTTCCCGCCTGGGATGACGATGATGTTTGGCCGTGACATGAACGAGTCGTGCAGCATCGACAGCAGGTAGGGAAAGTCGATGCCTTTCGGGTTGGCGAACCGGATGACGACGAAGCTCTCGTCAGCGCTCGGGATGTGCCGGGCGATGAACGGATTCGATGTGTCCACCGTCGGGACGCGCTGGAAGTTCACGTGCGTGCGGGAGAACTGCGGGCAGATGTAATTCACGTAGTCCGGCATGCGCCGCAGCACCGTGTCGACCACGTCCTCGCTGGTGTAGCCGCGGGCGGCCTTGTCGCGGTGCAGTTTCTGGATCCACTCGAGGTTGATGATCGGGACAACCCCGACCAGCAGGTCAGCGTGCCGGGCGACGTCCGCCTTGCTGGTGACCGCGGCACCGTGCAATCCCTCGTAGTAGAGCAGGTCGCTGCCGGGGTCGACGTCTGCCCACGGCGTGAACGTCCCGGGCTGCTGACCGAAGGGCTTGGCCTCCTGCGCGTCGTGCAGGTACTTGCGGACCTTGCCGCGGCCGTCCTCGCCGTACTCGCGGAACAGGGTCTCAAGCTCTTCGAGCAGGTTCGCGCTCGGGGGAGAAATGGCAGAAGTGGTGGTTACCTTCCTTCTCGGCGTCCGCCGTGGCGGCCTTCATCTGCTCCCGGTCGTATCGGTGGAACGAGTCGCCCTCGACGATCGTCGCGTTGATCTGCTCACGCAGGAAAATGTGCTGGAAGGTCCTGGTCACCGAGGTTGTGCCCGCGCCGGACGAGCCGGTGATGACGACGATGGGATGCTTGGCCGACACCAGTCCTCCTGCAGTCAGGGGATCCGGAACAGGGAACGGCTGCCGAAGAGCGAGTCGTCGAAGGCCGGTCCCTGCCCGCTGGCCTGGTCGCGGTGGTACCGCTCGATCCGCTCGACCTCGTTCCTGGATCCGAATATCAGCGGCACGCGCTGGTGCAGGCCCGTGGGCTGGATTTCCATCACGCGCTCGCGTCCTGTGCTGGCGCCGCCGCCGGCCTGCTCGACGATGAACGCGATCGGATTGCACTCGTACATCAGCCGCAGCCGCCCTGGCCTGGCTGGTTCCTTGCTGTCCTGGGGGTACAGGAAGACACCGCCGCGGGTGAGGATCCGGTAGGTCTCCGCCACGAGCGAGGCGATCCAGCGCATGTTGAAGTCCCGGCCTCGCGGCCCGGTACCGCCTGCCAGGCACTCCTGGATGTAGCGGCGCACCGGCGGCTCCCAGAAGCGCTCGTTGGAGGCGTTGATCGCGAACTCCCCGCAGTCCTCGGGAATGCGCAGCCGCGGATGAGTGAGGACGAACGCCCCGATGTCGCGATCGAGCGTGAATCCGTTAACGCCGTCGCCGGTGGTGAGGATCAGCATCGTGGATGGGCCGTACAGGGCGAAGCCCGCGCATACCTGAGCGGCTCCCGGCTGGAGGAAGTGCTCCACCCGCGGCTCCGCTCCCGGGTCGGGGCTGCGCAGGATCGAGAAGATCGTGCCCACTGAGATGTTGGCGTCAATGTTGCTCGAGCCGTCCAGCGGGTCGAATACCAGCAGGTACTTCCCGCGCCGCCCGGCTGGCAGGATGGGGTAGATGTCTTCCATCTCCTCTGACGCCATCGCGGCCAGGTGCCCGGTCCACTCCGTCTCGCCGATCATCACCTCGTTGCTGATGAGGTCGAGCTTCTTCTGCACCTCGCCCTGGACGTTCTCCACGCCAGCGCTGCCCAGTGCGCCGGCCAGCGCGCCGCGGCTGACCTGGTTACTGATGATCTTCACGGCCGTCGCCACCGCGTTGAGCAGCCCCGAGAAGTCGCCGGTCGAGCCGGGATGACGGTGTTCGCACTCGATGGTGTAACGGGTCAGTGTCTTGCGTTCCTCACGCATGCCTGCTCAGGCCCTCATCGCCATGGTGACCTGCCCTTCGCCGCCTCGCTGGCGGGCCGCGATGGTTTCGCCCGCGGCGAGAACGCCCTTACCCGGTGCCACGAGCGCGGTAGCCACCTTGTCCAGTCCCAGCAAAGCCGACCTCCAATCACGCCACGATCGTGACCTCAGCCACCCTCTCAAGGCTATGAAGTCACTCCCATGATCGCCTCACCCCGGAAGATGGCCAGCAGGGTGGACCTACCCACCCCGTGACCTGCCTCCGGAGGGCCTTCACCCCGATCATCTGCCGGGCCAGGGACCACGGACCACTGCCAATGGCCGGCCAGGCGCGGGACCTTATACCCACGCTTGCCAGGGGCCCCGGTGTTACCGCCTGGGCAGCAGCACGCTCAGGCAGATGACGCAGCCTTCGAGTTTCTCGAACTCGCTGATGTCTGCCACGACCGGGGCAAAACCCAGGTTGTCCAGGAGCTGGGCGGTGCGGGGAGCAGACGCGGCGATCAGCACCCGGCCGGCGCCCAGCGGGACAACATGGCAGCCACTTTCTTCCTGCACCGGGCGGACCGCCGGGAACACCCCGGCTGGCACCAGTTGCGGTAGCAGCAGGAACGTGCCGTCGGGCAGCGCGGTCAGTGCGGACTTGGGGTGCAGCACATTGCTCAGCGGGACGGCGATCACTGTGAGGCCCAGCGGCGCCACCAGTGCGCGCAGCTGGCGGATGCCCGCGCCGTTGGTCCGCCCGCAGCGCCCTGCGTACACGGTGTGCCCGGCCTGCAGCACATCGCCGCCATCGAGAGTGGCTGGCTCTTGGATCCCGGCGGTGCGCAGGCCCAGCGACCGGAGGATCTCGGCGACGCCGGCCACCTCGGCGCGGCGGGCCAGCCTGCCCGGGCGGCCAGCACCGCCAGGTCCTCGCAGACCACCACCGCATCTTCGATGAAGACCGAGTCCGCGCAGCCCTCAGTGGCCGGCGCCTGCGCGATCATCCAGCCACAGGCCGCCAGAGCATCGGCGTACGCCTCATGCCGGGCCCGGGCCACATCCACCGGAGTCCGCCTGATGTGAGTGACGATGCCCCAGCCAACCTGCTGCTGAATGTGCGGACCAGCACCGTGCCGTTCACCGACCGCTCCCCTACCTGACCAGGCGGACGCACGGCAACCAGCCACACGGCACCAGGCGCAGGCGCCGGATCCCACCCCCTCATCCGCCACCGCCTGGCTGCTCCCGCCGAAACTGTCCCACTGCCTGGCGATGATAAGCAACAAGCCGCCGACCTCCAGCGCGATGCCTGCGACCATCGTTCTGCGGGTGCCCAGCTTGACCTCCGGAATTTGCGCGGCGGCTTTCCCACCAGGCCCCACGCCGGGGTGCCGTCCAACCGCAACGCGCCCGCAGCGGCGGCAGATGAGTGAGCGTTTTTCATCCGGTGGTCTCGCGGGTTTGAAGGACGTGGATGGCTTTGGCGAGCTGCCCGGCGCGCCAGAGGCAGCGGCGGCATGACAGCGCGTCCGGCTATCCCATTCTGGCGCGCTCAATATCTCTTATCGCGTGGTAAGTCAGACAGTACGATTGCCAGTCACAGGGTGGGCTGTCCATGCCCGGCCGACGTTGCCCGTCTACCCGGGGTGCCCCGGAGGAAAGGAACCTGTCCAGCCACAGGCCATGGTCGTGATCCGCGGCAGCGGGGTGCAGGCGGCGCTTAGCTAGGGACGTTCTCATGCCAGGAAGCCCAGGTTTCCCCGACGGTGAGGGGCAAAGCCCGACCGCCGAAGTGCTGGCAAGCCGGGCGGCCGCGGCTGCACTGTCTGGTCCGCAGGTCAGCCCAGGTCAGTGGGTTTACCGGAGCTACGCCGTCGTTGCCACCCCGGACAACGCCCCGAGCCCGGTGATCGCAGAGCGCTGGGCTACCGCCGACAACGCCACTGCCGCTGCCTACCAGGACGGACAGCTGGAGGTCGGGCCATGGATGTGGCCAGCTGACCCGCAGGGGAACGTCAGAAGGCGGCCGATCATGCAGCCGGCTGTCAGCTACAGCTCCCTGAATAGTCTCCCCGGGACACCGGACGCCCTCGTCGCCCTGCTCGCCGAGACTCCTGTCACCCGGGCGAAGCAGTGGCACGCCGGACATGCCTTCGAGCTGATCGCCGAGCTCTTCCAGACTTACCTCATGCCACCGGAGATCACCGCGCAGCTCTACCGGGCCCTCGCCGCGATCAGCGGCGTGACAGCCGAGCTGCACGCCATCGACGTAGCCGGACATCGCGGCACCGGCTTCCTGCTCGCCGGCACCGTCGGCGGAAACCAGGAGATCATCGTCAACCCAGGCACCTGGCATTTCCAGGGATACCAGTTCCTCGGCGACGGGCGGGACGTCCGAGCACCCGGCGCGTGGGGCATGGCCGTACTCCACCAGGCGCTCGTCTCCGCGCCGGGAACCCGCCCACCCGAGCAGCCCGCACCCAGCAATGTATGACGGACATGGTCAGCGCAGCCACGCCATACTCGCGGCAGAAGCGGACGTCTTGATATGAGTTGCAGCCTGGGCGCTAAGGACGTACCAGCAGTGATAGTCCCATGCTCCCCACAGATATCAACTACATCAGAAGCACAGAAAGTCACGGTCTTTACGCGAGCAACTCAGACATGCGGTGTGAGAAGATGATCTCAAGCCGCGGACTCGTTAGAGCGACCTAGCCCGAGCAGTCGACGGGCATCCTCCATCGCCCTCTTGCGCACCTGCTTCGGCTCTGACGAGCCAAACGAGTCCAATGCTTCCTTCGCCACTTGAAGCTGCTTCTCAAGCGGTATCAGATCCCCGAAGCTGATCCTCGGAGTTGAAGGCACGTGCTCCGTGCGTGGCACGACCCACACTGCGTCACCCTTACCGCGTGCGTCAGCCCCTAGTACTTCTGTCTCCTTGTTACCACCCACGGCACCCCTCCTACTTGCATGCTACAACACAGAGTGATTATCCGTAAGTGGATCTGACTTGCTAATTAGCCCCATGTAGTTACGTACGCGTGCTAGAAGATGCCATGAGATGTACAGCAACCCGATAAATGCTAGCATCAGGAGCACGTCCCATGGAATATCGTTAACGCCTGCGAGTGTTAGATGAAAACGGGAATGAGCGAAGTCTTCGGAACCACTCGTTGCCGCGCTCTGGAATAGATAAACTACTACAGATGCTATTGACAATATGCCCGTAAATATGAGCGACAGTCGGGCGTGAAGTGACGATCCAACCAGCGCCTCGTTGTTCGATGCCAGCCCGAACCAGGATGCAGCTATTGCTGGGAGTGCAAGCAGCAGCGCTGGAAGGTCACTATTTGATACCGTCTCGTGATTTGACAAGAGGTGGCCGATAACCCAAATGAAGGTTAGTGCAGCAAGTGACGTCACCGCCGCCGATGCCCGTGAACCGGGAGGCGTCTCGTTGAAGCGGACTAGAATCTCATACCGGTTGCCCTTGTGCCCCTGATTTGCGAACCCTCGCATGTACAGATGCGTAAAGCTTTGTCCGAAGCGTCCGCGCAAGTGGAAATGCGAATCCTCGGATTTATCGTGATGTGGCGTATGTTTGCAAGCCGCCCCACCGGATGCTGCAGGATTTGCACTTAGCCTCATGCGGCATCTTGTACACCTGAGTATTTGCTCAACGACATATTTCTCAGTCGGCCCGTTGATCCTCAGATGGTAGCTACCTGCCGTCAAGGCAAGATCTACAGGCACGGTGACCTGGGATGGTCGGACGCCAAGGCCTTGTCGAAGCTTCCCCTCCACCCGGCGGTCCGCGAGGTAGGGATGACCGTCCTCTCGTACCGGAGCAGCACCCGATTTCCAACCACCAAGTCTTGGGGTACCACTGCGACTATCGGATAGCCGGCGCTCAAAGAGATAAGGTAAGTGCTTATGAGCTCCCTTGCCTGACCGCTAACGTTGCCCTCAAGCAGCTTGAAGGCCTTTTTAAGAGTTGCCTTTACCGATTTGACCTTGGATGGCTGTCGTCTTGCGATCAACTCAAGCAGGACCAGTTCTGCACTTCGGGTTGAAGTCCACTCCTGGTAGGCTTTTCCGGTCGCGTAGAGTAAAAGCGTTCGCAACCCAATCGCGGCAAGTTCTACTGTTTCGAGATAAGAGAGATTAGTTACTGAGCTGTCGGATCCCTGTGTCAACCGAAAGTTGTGAACAAGATCACCCACGACAGGTTGTAATATTGGAAGATATAGAGACTTGCTGCCTAGCACATTACTCGGCAAAACAAATTCTACAGACACTCGCTTATTAATGCTGCGGCCATCCAAATCGACTGTTTCGGCAACCCGGGATCTGTACTTTGACGGATTGGTGATCAGGTCTATGAATGCGATGAGCGCTCCAGGCTCATGGTCAAGACGGGGTTGAGCTATCTCCTCTTGGAGCTGAGCAATCCAGTTAATGTCGGCCCGATACTCTGGAGGCTGGTGGGGTTGCTGGGGCTTGAGTCGGCATCACGACCCGCAGAGATGTGTACCCCAGTATGATCGCTATGAGCGCAAGAAGGCCCCTGGCTATGCCTTCTACAGTCGGAGAGTGACGCGGAGTAAGCCACCCGGTGGAAGCGGCGAGCCCCAGTGATGCCAGTGCGGCCATGCCGATGAAGGCTGCGAAGATTTTGCGAGGTGTACTGGCGCCTTCGTGCGGTAGCCCCCCACTCATCTTGCTCCCCCCGGATCAACCCGAGCAGAAAGGATGAAAACCCTACTGCTCCCCTTAGCTGCGCAAAGCGTGATGGGATCGTATATAAGCGTTGACGGAAAGGCAAGCGTTTGCCTACTCGCGGCTTTATCGATGCGAAGCGCAGACCAGCCTAAATCTGACCAGATCTGTCTAAACCTCAGAAAGCTGTCATACCAGACTTAACGCGATTCCACAGAGCCGGTTCGTTGAGTTCCCGTGGAGTAGAGTGCCCAGGAAGATCAGTGCTGTCACCGCGCTCGCTCATCGGCATGTGAGTGAGTTAGCCGAGGCGCTTGTGGCACGGAGGATGGGGCTGGTGGTAGCTATTCCGTGGCGATCGTGATCGGGAGGGTTGAGTGCCCGGCGAGGGCGGCCAGGTCAGTCGGGCCGCTGGTGAGTACCGCTGGGTTGGGAGTGGTGCTGGCGTAGGCGGCGACGATGGCAGCGGCGGCGGAGATCGCGGCGGCTCGGCCGATGGCGGTGCGCAGGCGTGCTGCTTCGCGGGCGCAGGGTTCGGTGACGTCGCGGATCTGGCAGGCGCGCAGCAAACGGTTGGCGTGAAAGCCCGCCGGTGATCCCCGGTCAGCGCCTCGGCCACGACGACCGCGGGGATCTGTGCGGGCCACAGGCCGCGGCGGCGCAGCTCGATCAGCCGGGCCCGCTGGGCGGCCAGGGCGCTCACGCCCCCAGCGTCCAGGACAAGCGTCACCCGCTCCCCCACGGCAGTGTGGTTCTGTCCTCGGGCAGCACGTCCTCCGCCCACTGCCGGGCCGAGTCGAGCTCGTGCTGCGGGACAGGGCCGAGTTCGGCGTCCAGGGCGGCGAGGTAGGCATCCAGTTCGGCGAGCTTGGCCCGGCGGTCGATCTCCTCCGCTAGCGCCGCGGCGGCGAGCCGGGACACATTCAGGCCTGCCGCCCGGGCCTGGTCCAGCAGCTCGTCAGGCAGGCTCGCGCAGGCCCCCCTGCACAGATTTTCCTGCCCCAGGCGCGCCTCACACACCTGCGTGAAGGTGCATTCATGCAGGTCGGCGTGGTACGTGGATGTGGCCTCCGGAGCCGTGTGCGCAGGCTCGAATCCTGCCGGGGGCGCTCGCCGACCGCCTGGCCATCAGCGCACTGAGCTGGCTGTTTCTCTCATATCCGGCCGAGGCCAGTCCGCCAAGATTGGTCGTCCCGGGCTTCCTGGCCCTGCCGGTAAGCGACCTGCGCCGCAGGCATCACCCTTCTGTCCTGCGGCACCCCATCGTTCTGAGCTCTGCCCCCTATACGCCCCCATACGCCCCCGGACCCAGCCCGGCATACGCCCAGTGCAGGCCAGCGCGACCGAGACAACGAATCACAAGGCTGTATGAAGGTGGCCGACGCCCACCCGCCCGCCGGGTGCCCAGGTGGGACCGGAGCGGGTACATCGATACAGGCCGCTGACATCAAAGGGAGAGGAGCCGACATCGTGGACGAGAAGCTCGAGGTGATTGTCATCCCCGTCTCGGATGTTGACCATGCGAAGGCGTTCTACGGAAGGCTCGGCTGGAGACTCGACGCCGACCGCGCCGCTGGGGACAACTTTCGCATCGTCCAGCTCACACCTCCGGGCTCCGAATGCTCGATCCAATTCGGCACCGGCATCACGTCGGCCGCGCCCGGCTCCGTGCGGGACCTGTACCTGATCGTCTCCGACATCGAGGCCGCCCGCGCCGAGCTCGTCGCCCGCGGTATCGAGGTCAGCGAGGTGTTTCACGAAGGGGCGCCCGGCGCTCGGTTCCATGACGACGGCGCGAACGGCCGCGTCGGCGGCCCTGCACCCGAGCGTGCCAGCTACGGCTCGTTCGTCTCGTTCAGCGATCCCGACGGCAACAGCTGGCTGTTTCAGGAGGTCACGACCCGGCTTCCCGGGCGCGTCGATCCTGCCGTGACTTCGTTCGGCTCCGCAAGCGACCTGGCCGACGCGATGCGGCGCGCTTCGGCCGCCCACGGCGAGCACGAGAAGCGCATCGGCAAGGCCGACGCGAACTGGCCCGACTGGTACGCCCAGTACATGGTGGCGGAGCAGGCCGGGACGGAGCTGCCGACGTAAGCGAGGACGACGGACGCGGGCGGCGGCGGCGTGCAGCGCGGCCAGGTCCACCCCGGCGGCTGAGGGACGGCACCATGAGGCTGTGCCCGCCCGGAAACAGCTCTCATGGTTTCTGTTGAGAGACGTGCCGCGCGTCGTCTGCCGGTTGCCTGTCATGTCACACGGTCCAGAGGGCCTGGGTCGGTGACAGGCGTGCGGCGCGGATGGCGGGCAGCAGCCCGGCCAGGGCGCCGATGATGACGGTCGCAGCCAGGCCGCCGGCCCAGGCCTGGGGCGGGATGACGACGGCCTCACCGTGGGCGCGGGCGTAGACGGCGGTGGCGGCGGCGCCGATGGCGACACCGGCGGCTCCGCCGGCCAGGGACAGCAGGACCGCTTCGGCCAGGAACTGGGCGCGGATCTGGCCGCGGGTGGCGCCCAGCGCGCGGCGCAGCCCGATCTCGGAGCGGCGTTCCAGCACCGAGATGACCATGATGTTGGCCACCCCGATCGCGCCGACCAGCAGCGCGACCGCACCGAGGCCGAGGAACAGGGTGTCGAGGGCACCCTGGGTGTCGGCCTGGGCGGTGAGCGCTTCCGAGGGCTGGGAGACGTTGACCTGGCTGGGGTTTTCCGGGCTGGCCTGCGCGCCGAGCAGGTCATCGACAGTGGTGGTGTCGGCCTGGTCGTTCGGGGTGGTGCGGACGTAAATCTCCGACGGGTGCCCGTCGAAGCCCAGGTACTTCTGGGCGGCCGGGAAGCCGACCAGGACCGCCGAGTCGAGCTGCGAGGCGTAGGTGGCCGGGTTGAGGATGCCGGTGACGTAGAACCACTGGCCGCCGGCCTGGCCGTTGATCCAGATCCGCATCCCGGGCCGGATCCGGTCGATGCCCATCAGCTGCGCGGTGGTGGCGCCGAGCACCGCGACCGGTTCGCTGCCGGTGGCGGCGTCCAGGAACCGGCCCTGCGCGAGCCTGGTGCCGGCGACCGCCGGCAGGCGGAGCGTGGTGGCGTCCACGCTGATGGCGTTGGTGTTGATCGCGGGGATGAGCGGTGACTTGTAGGCGTTGACGCCGGTGACGGTGCCGGTGTCCTGCACCGCGGTGACCCCAGGCAGCCGCGCGATCATGCCCGGCGCCGTTGTCGGCAGCTCAGCCGGGGCGCCGGAGAAGGTCTGCCCGTTGGTCACGGTCAGCAGGTTGGTGCCCAGGCGGGTGATCTCGTTCAGCAGCGCGGCCTGGGAGGAGGCGGCCAGGCCCAGGACGGCGACGATCGCCGCGACGCCGATCGCGATGCCCAGAGCCGACAGCCCGGCGCGCAGCTTGCGGGTCCGCAGCCCGATGCTGGCCAGCCCGGCCAGGTCCCCAGGCCGCAGCCGGGCCGTGGCCGGGGTGGCCGGCCGCGGCGAGGTGGTGGTCATGACGGTCCTTCCTGGGCGGGCCGGGAGCGGGCGGCGTGGCCGGGGACGGGGGCAGTGTCGGCAATGATGTGCCCGTCGAGCATCTCGATGCGCCGTCGCGTCCGGGCGGCGACCGCGTGGTCGTGGGTGACGATGATGATCGTCGTCCCTTGCTGGTTGAGTTCCTCCAGCAGGCCCAGGATCGCGGCGCCGGTGGCGGAGTCGAGGTTCCCGGTCGGCTCGTCGGCCAGCAGCACCGGCGGCCGGCCGACAATCGCCCGGGCGATCGCGACCCGCTGCCGCTCACCTCCCGACAGCTGGGTCGGTCCGGCCCCGGCCCGGTGGCCCAGCCCGACGACGGCCAAGGCGTAAGCCGCCAGCCGCCGCCGCTCGGCGCGGCGCACCCCCGCATACAGCAACCCGTCGGCCACGTTGCCCAGCACGCTCTGGTGCTCGGCGAGAAAGAACTGCTGGAACACGAACCCGATCCGGGACGCCCGCAGCGCCGCCAGCTCCCGGTCCCGCATCCGGGCCAGGTCCAGGCCGGTGACGCGCACCGTCCCGGCGGTCGGCTTGTCCAGGGTGCCCATCAGGTGCAGCAGTGTGGACTTGCCCGACCCGGACGGGCCAGCCACCGCCAGCAGCTCCCCGGCGGCCACCGCCAGGCACGCCTGATCAAGCGCCCGCACCGGCGGCTGCCCCGGATACACCTTCGACACCTGCTCCAGCTCCAGCACCGGCATCCCGCCCGGCCCGTCCCCGCGGACCAGGGCCGCCTCCGCGGCGGTCACGACGCCGGCACCACGACGCGCTGCCCGGGGGCTAGCGCCCCGGTCACCTGCACCAGCCCGGAGGCATCATCGAAGATCCCGGACGTCACCGGCACCCAGCGCCGCGTGTTCCCCGGGCCAGCGACCTCCACGACGTACCGCCCCGTTGACTGGGCCACCAGCGCCGTCACCGGCACCACCAGCGCGCCACGCGCGGCGGCGGTAGTGATGTTCACCGTCACCGGCGCCTGATCCAGGGCTCCCGCCGCCCGCGGATCGGCCAGCCTCACCTGCACCGGGATCGTCGTGGTCGCTTCGCCTCCCGACCCGGACCTGGTCGCCACCGTGCCCACCGAAGACACCGCGCCCGGCGTCGCCGTCCCGTCGGGCAGCGTCACGGTCACCCTGTCACCCGCCTTCACCTGTGACTGCTGGGAGACATCCAGCGAGACCGTCACCACGTGCCGGTCCGACGTCGCCGCCAGCACGGGGCCGTTCGCCGAACCGCCCAGGCTCCCCGTCACCCGGCTGACCCGCAGCGCCTGTGGCTCGAACACCACCGCCCCCAGCGGCAGCGATCCCGACGGGGCGGAGACCCCCAGCGCGGACTGCAGCTTCTCTACCCCGGCCACCGTCTCCCAGGAGAAGTAATCCCAGCCCAGCGCGGAGATATCCGCGCTATTCGCGTCCCCCAGAGCCACCAGGTCATGGTTCAGCTGGGAGACGTCCTCTCCCGTCACCCCTGCGCCCAGGGACCGCCAGTCCGGCACGCTGCCGTACAGCAGCACGGCCGGGGAGCCGTTACCGGTCCTGTACAGCACATGCCCCTGCCGGATCACCTGCCCAGCCGACGGCAGCCAGGTCAGCGTCCCGCCGCCCGGCCCGGTCACCGGGTAGGACCCGGCATACCCGAGCGTTGCGGTCAGCGGCGTGGTGGCCGCGATATTCTCCCGGGTCACGGCCGCTGTCGCCGGCGGCGGCGCCCCCGGCCCGGGCCCGGACGAGGCGCCCGGGGAAAACACCCCGGCCCGCCATCCGGCCACCGCCCCGGCCGCCACCACGGCCACAAGGCCCAGGGCCGCCCAGCGGCGACGGCCGCGCGATCCCCCTGCCTCCGCGTCCGCCGGGACCTCCGCCTGCTGCGCGGCCTCCCGGCCGCGCGGAACAGTCTCACTCACTATCCATCTCCGTCACTTCCGCTTCCGGCTATGGGCGGCCCGTAGGGCAGGTGCAGCAGCGACTGGCATTGCTGCTCGCAGAGGGTAAATGGCGTCGCCTGCAATTAGCCAAACGGAATACCTCCAAGCTGGTGGGGCACCAGATACTGGCATTCGCCCAGCACAGAGGCGAATCGTTGCGAATGCGAATAATCCAGGCTGATGCCGTGTGTGGATAGCGGGAAAATAGGGCGCCCCTCGGAATCGACGGCGGGATCGGGGAAGTTCGGCACCCCGTGGGAGCGCATGCAGCGGGCGAAGGGAAGCATGCCGCGCAGCAGAAGCGGCACCTCGGCGGGAGGAAACTGGTCGTCAGTGCCGACCGGGAGCAGGCGCTGGCAGGCGTTCTCGGCCGTGCTGAGCTGGGAGCTGCTGACCCGGAGTTGTTGCGCGCTGAGGAACTTTGCATTGCTGGCGCCAGCTTGGGGGTCGGGGAAGTCCGGCACGCCGTGCGAACGCACGCAGCGGGAGAAGGCGACCAGCTGGGCGTTCGCTGACCCTCCCGCATTCGAGGATCTCGCTGGCCTTCCCGCATTCGATGAGCCGCCGGAACCTGTGGATGATGGGCTGCTGCCGCATGCCGTCGCCAGCAGGGCCAGGGCCGCCGTGGCGATGATGGCGGCCACGCTTAGCGCTGCATGCGGCCGTGCCCGCCGTGGCCGGTGCACGACGCGGGTGCTGTCGTTCATCATGCCCTCCTCAGGGGCTGGGTGATCGTGCTGGCCGCCGGCACCGGCGTCCGGCCTGGACGGCGCGCTGCCTGGGGGCGGTGCCGTTCGCCGGGACGATGCCTGGACAGGGTGAGGCACCGCGGCCGTCCTCCCACCCGGGACCACCGGCAGCGCGAGAACGGGCTTCATGCCGGCAGTTCTACGCCCGGGCGGGTGACATCTTCGCTACCTGCGATGTTGGACGGATGTCATGCCGCCCGTCGCATACTTGCGACGTGCGGGTGCTGGTGGCCGAGGACCATGTGACACTGGCCGGCCGGATCACTCAGGGGCTGAGTCAGGCCGGGATGGCCGTGGACACGGTGCACGACGGCGCGGCGGCGCTGGAGGCTGCCGGGCAGACGACCTATGACGTGATCGTGCTCGACCGCGACCTGCCGGCCGTGCACGGTGACCGGGTGTGCCGCACCCTGGCCGGCTCCGGCCCGCGGATCCTCATGCTCACCGCCGCCGCCAGCGTCGATGACCGGGTCGACGGGCTGGAACTGGGTGCGGATGACTACCTGCCCAAGCCGTTCGCGTTCACCGAGCTGGTCGCCCGGTTGCGGGCGCTGGCCCGCCGCGCGCCGTCCGCGCCACCGGTCTTGTGCTGCGGGGACCTGGCCGTGGACCGCGCCCGGCACCGCGCCCGCCGCGGCTGCCGCTCGCTGTCCCTGACCCGCAAGGAGTTCGGCATCCTGGAGACGCTGCTGGCCGCTGGCGGCGCCGTGGTCAGCGCGGAGGAACTGCTCGAGCATGTGTGGGACGCCAGTGCCGACCCGTTCAGCAACATCGTCTCGGTGACGATGGCCCGGCTGCGGCGCAAGCTCGGCGACCCGCCACTGATCGAAACCGTGGTGGGCAAGGGGTACCGGATGTGAGCCGCCCGCGGCCGACCGTCCGGGCCCGGCTGACCCTGCTGTACACCGGCCTGTTCGCCGTGTGCGGGGTGATCGTCGTGGCGGTCAGCTACGCGCAGGTGGCGCAGCTGCCGGCCCGGGTGCAGGGGAATGGCGGGCCGCCTTCCGCCGGTCATCTGGCCGCGTTCGCGGCGCAGTGCCGGGCCGCGGAACAGAGCGTTCGTCCCGACGGGCACGTGCTGGCCAAATGCGCCTCGTACTTCCAGCAGCAGGGTGCGCAGGGCCAGCGTGCCCTTACCCTGTCGCATCTGCTGCAGTACTCGCTGATCACACTGGGTGTGGTCGTCGCGCTCGCTGCCATTCTCGGCTGGATCTTCTCCGGGCGGGCGCTGCGCCCCGTGCACCGGATCACGACCGCCGCCCGCGCCGCGTCGGAACACAACCTGTCGGCGCGGGTCGCGCCGACAGGTCCCCGTGACGAGCTCCGCGAACTGGCCGAGACGTTCGACGAGATGCTCGGCCGGCTCCAGGGCGCGTTCGAGGGCCAGCAACGGTTCATCGCCAACGCTTCCCATGAACTGCGCACCCCGCTCGCCGTCATGCGCGCCACCGTTGACGTCGTGCTGGGCAACCCGGACAGCACACCCGGCGACCTGCGCGCGATGGGAGAGGACATCCGCGCCGCGGTAGAGCACGCCGAGCACCTCACCAGCGCGCTGCTCATCCTCGCGCGCAACGAGCGCGGGCTCACCGTCCGCGAGGAGACCGACCTGGCCACGGTCACCGAAGACGTCCTCGACACCGCCGGCCTGGGCGACCGGCGGGTGCACGCAACGCTGGAGCCCGCCGTCATATCGGGTGATCCGGTGCTGGCCGAACGCCTCATCGCGAACCTGGTTGAGAACGCGGTCCGGTACAACCTCCCCGCCGGTGACATCTGGATAAGCACCCGCACCATGGCGGGCAGCAGCCAGCTGGCCGTGGCTAATACGGGCCCGGTCATCAGCCCGGCGGAGGCCGGCCGCATCTTCCAGCCGTTCCAGCGGCTCAGCGACCGTACGTCCCATGACGGTTCCGGGCTCGGCCTGGCCATCGTCGCGTCCATCGCCGCGATCCACGGCGGCGCCGCCACCGCCCGCCCCCGCGACGACGGCGGCCTGTCCGTCACGGTCACGATCCCCTCGGCCGCCTCGGGCGAATGACCACTCAGGAGCCGGGTCCTGCGTCTCGGCCCCGGGCAGGCTAGCGACCCGGACGGCCAGCCAGTCACCCGCCATTGGTACTGCAAGCTATGTAAGCCTTTGCCACATCCGGCGGTGGGTCACTTGCCTGGCCCTGCTCGAATTGGTTAAGACCCGCCATGTCCAGCGTAAATTGTGACTGGCTGACATGAGCCTCAAGCCAACTCAGAGTGCACTGGCAGAACGAGGGTCCCGAGACATTCTGCTCGCAGTTGCTCAGGTAGGCGCTCGTAACACTGCCCCGGTAGCCCACCGTTGTTCCGGGAGCCGGCGGGGTCACGGACGTGGAGGAACTTGAGAAGCTCGGGCCCGGAGTAGGTGTTGGTCCGGCCCCACCAACACAGAGCACGAACGCCCGCTCGTGATACACAACCCCGCCTTCCCGCCGGCCACCTCTCAGGGACCGGCCTGCCCCGTCGTTGAGGATGAACCGACGGCGAGCCGCGTCCCCCGGTCAAGCTTCTCCCGTTCCTGAACCTTCACCAGGGCGTCCTGGTGACGGTCGAAGGGCGACAGCGCCTGGTGACCTGATCTTGTAATGCCGCGAGTTGACCAGACCTCGCCCGCCGGGTAACCCTCCACTCACGCTCGCGCGTCCAGTGTCGTAAGCGCACACACCTGCAGATGTCGCAAGATCGCGGAGGCGTCATGATTGAAGCGTGGACTGTTTTGGCTGCGGTCCTTGCGATTATCGCCTTTTCGGTCATCGTCATCGCTGTTCTTATCGGTCCGCTCGCGAACTGGATCGCAGGTCGGGAACAACACCTTTCCGATGAGAAGCGAGCCGACGTACGAACCGCAGTACGTGACACCCTCCTCAAAGCAGCCGGCGGACTGGTCTTACTCCTTGGCGCCGTGGGTACCGTGGGCACCCTGGCCTATACCGCCCAGACGGCGCGCGCTAGTCAGGAGGCAGCCAGGGCAGCACAAAATCAGGTCAGCGTGGCCCACGACAGTCAAGTAACCGATAGCTTCGCTACCGCCATAAATCAACTCGCCTCGAGTGCGGCAGATGAGCGACTGGGCGGGATCTATGAGCTCGAACACGTGATGCAGGAATCTCATCAGGATCAACCTGCGGTTATTAACGTGCTTGCCGATTTTGTCCGTGAGCATTCCACATCATCTAATCCGTCCATCGATATCTTGGCCGCTCTTACGGTTATTGCCCGGCGAAATCCCACATGGGACAGCAATCCCGTTGACCTTGATGGTGCACACCTTGATAATGCTGAACTTCCAGGCGCGCATTTCCGCGGGGCGAATCTTAGCGGAGCATTTATGGGTGGAATAGAGCTTCCGGGAGCCGATCTCCGCCAAGCGGATCTCGGCAGCGCTGATGTCAGCGGCGCAGATCTCAACAAGGCCATGCTTCGAGGTGCGAACCTAAACGGCGGTGCAGATCTTAGCGGTACGACACTTGTAGACGCGGATCTGCGCAACGCTAACCTCACTGCCGCTGACCTCACAGGCGCCGATCTTCGTGGCGCAGATTTTGGTGGCGCAAACCTCGATGGCGCAAACCTCCGCGGCGCACTCGGACTTACGAAAGAACAGCTAGCCGGCGCACACCTCGACCACCAAACTAAGCTTCCCGCTGGTCTATGACAGATTCCCGCCTTCCTCATGCGCTGATGCCCGGCGTCCAGGATGAGCGTCACCGGCTCCCCCGCGGCAGCGTGGTTCTGTCCCCGGGGAGTCCTGGAACCGGCTCGCCGGGCCAGTGCTGCAGGGTCAGCGCGAGAGACGCCCCTGACCAGGGGTTACCCGAAGGTTTTGGTAAACTGTTACCCCTCTTGTGGCCACCAGCGCTTACGATTTGGCTGCCCGACAAAGGAGGTCCGAGATGACGCGGTTGGTCGCTGTGGTGCTCGTTGTCCTCGGCATCCTGGCTGTGGTGGTGGGCATCATCTACCTGATAGAGCCCATCCACTCACTGCCCTCGTACTTTCCCGGCTCCGCCGCCCACGGGCAGGGCCACCATCACATCCGCGGATACGTCGCCATCGTGGTCGGAATCATCCTGCTGATCATTGCCGCAGTGGCCGGACGCTCCCGTCGCCGCGCCTACTAGCCGGCAGGCATACTCCGCCGGAGGCATCCCTGCACGGCATCTTCCTCGTTGCCGTACACGGACAGCACCTTGGTCAGGCCAGTGGCGTTGAGGACGCTCTGGACCTGGCGCGACGGCATGGCCACAGCCAGGCCACCGTCGGTGGCCCTGACCCGGCGCCAGACTCCGACCAGGACCCCGATGCCTGTCGAGTCGATGAAGGTCACGCCCGCCAGGTTCACCACCAGGCCACGGTAGTTCTCGTCAGTTACCACCCGCAGGAGCGCTCCCCGCAGCAAACCGCAGGTGGCGACGTCAACTTCACCGCTCACGCTGACCACCGCCACGCCGCTGACGAGCCGGTACTGAAAGAGCAGCCGGTCCGGAGCCTCCGCTGTGCTCATGGCTCATTCCTCCCTGAGACGGCAAGGACCCGGGCCGGCCGCTGCGGCGATGACCCGGGAAACATGTCCGGCCCTGCTACCCGCCGGCGCGAGGATTAACCGGGCGCAGGCTGAGCTCGTCGTCGGTCCAGGCGTTCGCCGCCGACTGGATGGCCTCATCCGCGAAGCGGTCACCAACGGTGCCGGTAAACCAGCCGGGAACCTGTTCGGGCGTGATGTAGACGACCTCAGGGTGGTTAGCTCGACGCCTTCCAGTTGCCGGGCGACAGGTTCGCCGAGTCCCGGAACATGCCGATGTACCCGGGGCCCTTGGCGGCCAGGTCGGTGGCCTGGGCCTTGTTGACCAGGTACCTCGGCCCGCTCAGGCCCAGAAGTCGATGCTCGCCTGTGGGTCGGCTGTCGAGTCCCAGAACTCGGTCACCTTGCCATCGCGGAGATGGCTGACATTAGCCACCGGCACCTCGACCGATTTACCCCCGCGAGAGGCCGAAAGCGTGCACAGCGCCACGGCATGCTCATCATTGGCGAGGACATCATGCACATCCAGCCGGAACGTGCCACCCGTCTCTTCGACCAGCCTGCCGAAGAAACCGAAGACCGCATCCCGGCCGTGGTAGTCGCCGCTGAGCGGCCCGGCACCAGTCACGTGCCAGGTCACCTCCTCGGCGATCAACTCCGACAGCGCAGCCAGGTCTCCCCTGGCGAACGCTTCGTAGCCTCGCCGTGTCAGCGCGACATTCGGGTGCTCACTCACGGCTGCCTCCCCCTGCATGCCCCTCGGATCCAGACCCGTCCCTGCACCATAACCTCGCCGCCTGGCCCGGGCCACTATCGGCGGAAGCAGATAGGGCTGTGGGGCTAACCTACGGCCATGAGCGGTGAGGTTTGCGTGGTGACCGGCGCCACCTCGGGGATCGGCAAAGCGACGGCGAGCGCTCTGGCCAGGCAGGGTGCGCAGGTGGTCCTCGTCAGCCGGGACCGTGCCCGTGGTGAGGCGGCGGCCGCGGAACTGGCCGCGGCGGGCGGACCGGCCCTGCGGCTGGAACTCGCCGACCTGGCCTCGATGGGGCAGGTGCGCGCGCTCGCGGACCGCCTGGGCTCGCTGGAGCGGATCGACGTGCTGGTCAACAACGCGGGGTTGATGGCCGGCCAGCGCCGGGTCACCGCGGACGGCTTCGACGAGGTCTTCGCCGTAAATCATCTGGCGCCGTTCCTGCTGACCAACCTGCTGCTGGGCAAGCTCGCCGCGGCCAGCCCCGCCCGGGTGATCACGGTGAGCTCCGACGCGCACACTGCGGCCCGCCTTGATCTAGATGACCTGCAACTGGAGCACGGCTGGCAGAGCTGGCGCGCGTACGCCAACAGCAAGCTGGCGAATATCTTGTTCACCCGCGAACTGGCCCGCAGGCTCAAAGGCAGCGGGGTGACCGCCAACTGCGCGCACCCCGGGCTGGTGCGGACCCGGTTCGGCCGCGAAGCCCAGCTCCCCATGCGCGTCGCCGTGACGCTGGCGCGGCCGTTCATGTCGTCACCACAGCGCGGCGCACGCACCATCGTCTACCTGGCAACCTCCCCTCAGGTGGCAGGCGAGACAGGCGGCTACTACGTCAGGAGCCGCCTGCGCGAGCCATCACCAGCCGCCCGCGACGACACCACCGCCCGCAGGCTCTGGCAACTCAGCGAGGAACTGACCGGCCTCACCCCCGCCCGCCCCAGCGGGACATGAAACGGTGCGGCCCCCGGCCCATGGCGGAGTCCAGGACACAGGCTGGAGCACCCCCGTTTTCAGATTCAGGACGTGACAGCACCCGTCAGCCAGGACAGCAGGACCCAAGGGCCGATGCCCGGGGACCAACGGACCTGGCCTAGCAGGGCCAGCCGCGGGAGCGTGAATGTAGCCGCCTGGATGAGCGGCCTTCCGGGGCTGGCCGGGCGGGGTTGAGAGGAGGCAGCGATGCGCCTCACCTGGAGAGATGGATTGACCACGCTGCTGGTGACCGCGGCGGCCGTGCTGTACGCGCTGTGGGCCGCGGACGCCCTGATGCCGGGGGTGTCTATCCGCTGGATGACGGTGATCGCCTTCGGGCTCGGCATGGCGGCCTGCACGGCTAACCAGCGGCAACTGGGCGAACTGTACGGTGCCACCCGGGATGGCCCGCGGCCGTCCGGCTCTTACGTCGCACTCGCGACCGCTCTGGGCATCGTTATGCTGGTGGCGGGCATCCTCGCGTTCGTGCTGGCGAGCGAGGCGATGCTGGCGGCAGTGGTGGCCACGATGGTCGCGCTGTGGCTTATCGCCACCGGCCGGCACGCGCTGACGGGCCACCATCTGCAGATGCGCGCGCACCCTGCCGTGCACTGAGGGCAACGCCGCGACGGCCGGCTGCGGGGTAACAGGATGCGCAGCCCCGTCCGGAGCCTTTGGCTGCTCCGAAGCTGAATGATGTGTGCCGGGTAGCCAACGTCGTCGGTGACGATGTCAGCTACCCGGCACCGCGGCCGGCGCTGCACGGTGTTGTCTTTCCGCAAGCCGGCGAGGCCCCCCCGCTCTCGCCACGCTCGCAACCTCAGCGTCGGTCACGTTCAGTTATATCTGGGACTTAAGCCGCAGAGTCAACGCCGGAAACGATCAGGCGGAACCTTGCTGGATCCCGAATCGTTCATGCAAGAATTCGCATGCCGACCTTGGGCGGGCCGCTCGTCCCGGGCGACCCCGCCCCTAGGGCCTGAGATGCCGCACGTTGGCGCGGTAACCAGGCAGCACACGGTGGCCAGGCTGCCCCGGCCTAGCCGCCTCCAGGTTCCGGGAAGTCACCTGAAGCGGCCGCTGCGCCTTCCGGCGGCCGGTGCGGGGCCATGACGCGCGCCGCAATGTCGTCCTGGCCGTTCCGGCGGCACCAGCTCAAAATGTATCGCGCATGTTCACCGCACCAACGGTAAACGACCTCGGGCGTCATCTTGAGCTCATCGCTATGTTCACCGCGATCACGTATGAGTGGTCCAAGATAATCGACAAGCTTTGCGGCGGTATCGTAGCCAACGTGCGCGGAACTGGCCAGTGTTTCGTGATTGACCGCCCGGCCCGAGGCGATTGCCCCAGCCAGGCGTGCGGCCGTGGCCCCTTTCCCCTTACTGAAATATTGATGTATCCGCGGAATATCGTGCGGACTATCGCCCGGGGGAAACCGGGGACCTACTAGACTTCCCCCTCGGACAGCAATATCCACGGCCTCCACCAGCGGCTGAGGACCCGTTGCCTTCCGGTAGATGCCCACCACTTCGGGCTGGTCGACCGCCTCGTCCAAGTGATCGCGCTCGATTCCGTGGCCCTGCGCGGCGAATATCACGGGAGCCTGCCTGCGCGCCCCGCGGAGGATGTCCAGGACATCAAGCCCGTCGAACGAATACTCGATCGCATAGTCATTCCAGGTGAGGTCGGCCACCACCACGTCGAACCTCAGGCGATCGCTGACCGCGCGCTCCACTGCCTCCTTGTCCTCAGCGATCCGCACTGTGGCGTCTCTCATGGACTGACGGAGAAAGGGTTCAATGATCTTTCCCAGAGCGGCCGCCACCAGAAGACGTGGCCCGTCTTCCATCCGCCTGCCCCCAGCTTGTCTCGGCAACTCATCAGAAGTCAGCAAGCCTCTCACCGCGACTGTAGCTGCGCGAGCGTAGCCGGCGTCGAGGGGAGTTCGGCGAAGCGGTCTGTTGTCAGGGCAGATCAGCGACGATGACCATCCGCCGGTGATCGGCGGTGAGTGGCCGGGCGTCCTCGCCGTAGCCGGTCACCGCGGTGAATCCGGCGGCGAGAAGCCAGTCGCGCAGCTCGGGGAAACCGAACAGCCGCTTGACGAAGTTGACCCGGCGGGCCTGGCCGCCGCGGATGACCGTGCGCTCCGCCTCGAAACGGCCAGTCAGGGCGTCCAAGTGGTAGCGGTCGGCGAGCATGTCGCCGTTTTCTTTCGCGGCCACGACGCGTGAGGGGCAGTAGGAGGCGAGGAAGCTGGCCAGGTTGTCCAGGTCCATGGCCAGCCGGCCGCCCGGCCGCAGGACCCGGGCGATCCCGTCCAGGACGCCGCGATTGGTGGTGTCGTCGAAGTACCCGAACGCAGTGGACCAGCTGAGAACCCGGTCGAAGCGGCCAGTCCACGGTATCTGGCGCATGTCTCCGGCCTGGTATTCGACGCTGACCCCACTGGCTGCCGCATCTGCGCGGGCCCGGTCCAGGAACACGGCCGAGGAATCCAGGCCGGTGACCCGGCAGCCACGTGCAGCCAGCCGATTGGCCAGATCCCCATGCCCGCAGGCGAGATCGAGCACGTCCTGGCCCGGCTGCAGATCCAGCAACCGCCAGGCCAGCTCCGCAGCCGCGCCATGGGCGCCAGCACCAGGGACGACCGGCCCGTGCGCGGCGAACTCAGTGCTGTCCCCGGGTGCGGCAAAGAAGTACAGGTAATCGTCGTCGTACATTGCTGCCGCGTCGAAAAGGTCGCCCATGCGAGCGCACGATAGAGGTGATCATCGTTGGCGGCAATGGGATTAGCCGCCGGGGGGTTCAGCGCGGGAGCAGCGGTGCGTGGTCAAGGTGCGGGAGCACATGCCTGGCGAACAAGTCGGCTTCGGCGGCGTGCGGGTAGCCGGACAGGATGAAAGCGTCCATGCCGAGGTCCGCGTAGGCGCGGATCTTGGCGAGCACCTGATCGGGGTCACCGACGATGGCCGCACCAGCGCCAGAGCGCGCGCGGCCGATGCCAGTCCACAGGTTCGGTTCGGCGTAGCCGCCGGCATCGGCCATGTCGCGGAGCTCGTTCTGCCGCTGGGTTCCCGCGGAGCTGGTGTCCAGGGACCGGCGGCGGATGATGTCGCCGGTGCGGTCCTCCAGCCGGGAAACCAGGCGCTGCGCGGCGGTCCGGGCTTCGGCCTCGGTGGCGCGGACGATGACGTGGGCGCGGTAGCCGAACCGCAGCTCGCGGTCGTAACGGGCGGCGCGCGCTCGCATGTCATCCAGGACGGCCTTGACTCCGGACAGCGTGTCGGGCCACATCAAGAACACGTCGGCGGCCTGGGCGGCGACTTCGCGTGCCGCCTCGGAAAGGCCGCCGAAATAGAACGGGGGGCAGCCACCCCGGACCGGGCGAAGGCGCGGCGGGTCCAGGGTGATGTTCATGAACTCGCCGTGGAAGTCGACACGCTTGCCGTCGAGCAGGTCACGCAGTATGCGCATGATCTCCAGGGTGCGGCGGTACCGCGGGGCCGATTCCAGGCTCTGCCCAGGCAGATCGGAGGAGATGATGTTGATCGTCAGGCGCCCGTCGAGCATCTGATCGATGGTGGCGAGCTGCCGGGCGAGCTGCGGGGGCCACATCTCACCCATCCGCACCGCGACCAGCAGCTGCATCCGGCGCAGCAGCGGGGCGATCCCGGCGGCGAATGCTATCGAGTCGATCCCCATCGTGTAGCCGGAGGGCAGCAGCAGGTTGTCATATCCGGCCTGCTCAGCGCCGAGTGCGATATCGCGGCAATGTTCCCAGCTCGACTGCAGCCTGCCGTCCGGCACGCCGAGAAACTCGTAGTCGTCGTCGCACAGCGCGGCAAACCAGGAGACCTCACAGCTCATGAACGCAAGTATGCCGGCCTGTCCGGCACCGGGCAGCAGCCCTGGGATGGATCACCGCGCCGGTCCCAGGGCTGCCACCCTCGTCTTGCCTAGTGGAGCAGCGGGTCGAGCGAACTCACCTGGACGGTGTCGCCAGCATTGCCCAGGAGGGGGAGGCTGAAGTTCTGCTCGATGGTCTGCAGCAGGGAGTAGTGGTCAGCGAAGACGGAGTCAACGCGGTGCCCGACGCCGCTGGCTACCACGATCATCGGAACGTGGCCACCGCCGTAGACGGTGCCGCCGGACAGGTCGCCGCCGCCGCCGCTGGTGGGGTCGGCGGGCGTCGCGGGCAGGATCGGGGAGTCCGGCCCGGGCCGGATGTCGGTGGGCCCATACGGGCTCTGGTCCTCGAAGCCGCCTTCATCCCAGGTGATGAAGATGGCCGAATGGCGGGTCCAGGCGCGGCTGTGGGTGATGGCCCCGACCCAGGTGCGCAGGAAGGTGTCGCCGTCTTTGTACAGGGCGGCCTGGTTAGCGTCGGTGGGTGAATTGGGGTACGGGCAGGTAGGTGCGCCGCCGTGCATGTCGTTGCAGATGTTGGGGCTGACCCAGACGAACTGCGGCACCTTGCCGCTCGACAGGTCGGTGCTCAGCTGGGTCAGCGGGACCACGTTGTCGGCCCGCGCGGGGTTGTTGTAGACGTCGGGGTACATCAGGAACGGGTCGTGCTTGCGCACATACAGCCCATCCGGGGTCGCATTCACCAGGTCACCGGGGAAGGGCAGACTCTCCATGTACGCCTTCCAGCTGACATGCCCGGCCGCAAGCTGGTTGACCAGGTTCTCGTGGTCGAACAGCGGCGCTTGGGCGGTGTCGTCGCTGTTGGAACCCCAGGTCTGCCCGCTGGTAGCGGCGATGTAATTGGGCAGGCTGTCGTGGGTGACACCGAAGTAGTTGTCCGCCAGCCCATCGGTCGCCGCCAGATGCTGGATGAAGGTCGTGTTCGCGTTGCCAGGCGACAAAAGGTCGTTATAGGACGTGTTTTCCATCATGATCACGAACACGTGATCCAGATGGAACCGGTCCCCGGGCGAACCCATGGACTGTTCAGCCCGGCTGGAACTCCCAGACTGGGCGCTCACCGCGATCGGCCCCACCACCATGCCAACCGCAAAAGCTACCGCCACGGCCACGACCCAGGACGGCAGCCGAAGCAGCCGCCTTGCCCCAGACCGTGACCACATCCGTCGCGCCACTGAGTACCTCCTCATCGCCGTGGAACCCGCCGCCACCGGGCATCCGGCCGACAGGGTAGCGACCAGGCAACCCGCTCGGCTGGATGAGACCGGCCCGGCGCTCAGCGCGAGCGCAAACGACTATTAAGACAACCCGGAACGCGTACGCGCTGCACGAAACGAACTCCTCCGCTCTAAGACGGGGCAATGCCGCAGGCCCGTCCCATCGCGCAAGTGTGGTCTCGCGAAATCACCAAGTCAACACAAAGCGCGGCAGTTCACGCGTCTGAGCTGCGGCCTAGGAGGCCCATCACTGGGCACGCACCAGGCCATTGACCAGACCAAGTCAGACAGCCGGCGCTTGAGCTGCAGGTCGGCCGTAGGTGACGGCCTCGCGCACCTCCCGGGGCAGGGACTGGACGAGTTGCGCGTCGGGCTGAGCGCCGAGCGAGTCGTTGATCGTAGAGAACGCCAGGCGAAGGGCCACGAAGGCGGTGATGGCGAAGATCTGCCCGTCATCGAGCCCGGAATCGCGGAGCGCCTGGATGTCGGACGGCGTCGTCGCGTTCGGGTCCCTGGCGACCTTCCGGGCCCATGCGGCCATGGCCTTCTCCTGGTCCGTCAGCCCGGCGTCGCTGCCATTCAGGACCCCGGCCGCGATGGCGGCTTCAGAAGCCTGGCCCAGCTTCCCGCCCCACGCCAGCGAGCAGTAAGAATCACCGAGGGCCGAAGCGGCGGCCGTCACCAGGATCCCGCGCTGGCGGAAGGTCAAACCGCTCGGCGTGAACGCCTCAGACATCAACCCGAACAGCTGCCCCAGGGTGCCTGGCTGGTGCGCCCACAGTCGGGACACGTTCCACACGTAGCCGCCGTCAGTGAGGTCTTCGTCGTAGAGGGCCTGCACGGGGGCAGACACCGGAGGTTCTTGGAGGAAACTTCCCGTCATGCGTGTTCCGCTCCTTCGGGTTTGCGGGCCAGGTAGCCCACGACGTTGATGTCGGCCCGCAGAGGCAAGCCGTCCCGTAGCTGCCCCTGAGCCTGCTCGACGGCCACGCGATGGAACTCAGCCTCGCCGACGTTCTGGATGGCCTCATAGGCTGGCCCGGTAGCGGCCAGCGCACGCGCGTACAGTTCCGGGTCCGCAAACTCCCAGGCGAACGGGACCTCCAGGCGCTCGACATCGAGGAATCCGTGCGACGTGAGGAGTTGCTCGCCCGCGCCAGGCCGGCCGAGCGACACCATCGCAGCCTGGTTGCCGACCTTCTCCGCGGCAGCCAGGCGGAACGGCGCCAGCGCCCAGGCTCCGGGGGACACCTTCAGGTGACCCCACACCGTTATCCCGGCGCGCCCGCCCGGGCGGAGGATCCGGTGTATCTCAGCCACCGCGTCAGGCGTGGTGCCCCAGATCCCCCGGAAGCTGGTGACAACGTCGAACGACGCCGGGTCCCACGGCAGGGCGTGCATATCGCCGACCCGGATGTCGCAGTCAGGGTTCCGGTCCCGGGCCACTGCCACCAGCCTGGCCGAGGCGTCGATGCCGGAGCAGGAAGCGCCGCGCAGGCGAGCCAGCTCGACGGCGAGTCCGGACCCGCAAGCCACGTCGAGCAGCCGGTCCCCCGCATCGACCCCGAGCCGATGGTGCACAGCGACGTACTCCCGGCAGTTGCCCGGCTCGCTGAGGGTCGCGAAATCCACCACCTTGCGGCCCCAGCCCTCGTCCACCAGCGCCCATGGGTGAGAGTCTGTGCCCGGCCTCGTCATGGCCGCTCCTCTGCGTCGCCTGGTCTGCCGCTGCACGGTCGCCGGTCGCCGGTCGCCGGCTTAGCAGGACGGACCGGCGTGCAGGTGGAGGTTCTAGTTTGCGGTCAGTGATCGTTCCCGGGCAACCTCAGGGAGGTGCCCCACACCCCGGAGAAAGCAGGATCCGGGCCAGACCGCTATCCGGCGCGCCTGGCCACCTCCCGTCATATGTCTCGGATCCGAGATATATATTTCCGAGATAAGAATCTTGACTCGGAACGATAGTTCCCTTAGGTTCACCTGCATGGGGGCAGGCAGCCTCCGCTCAGGGAGGGGAAACCATATGAGCGCCACACTTGCCGTCCGGCACAACGTCGGTGACTACGCCACATGGCGGAAGGTCTATGACGAACTCGAGCCGGTGCGCGTCCAGCACGGATGCACCGCAGCCCGGGTGATGCAGATGCCAGAGGACAGCCATGACCTGTTCGTCACCCACGAATTCCCCACCGCGGAGCAGGCGGGCAGCTTCGCCCACGACCCGGCGCTGCGGGCCGGGATGCAGGCCGGCGGGGTGCAGGGAGCGCCGCGGATCGAGATCTTCACGGATGTCTGAACCAGGCCGGCGAGCGAGGCTGGGGAGGGGCGGCCGCCCCTCCCCAGCCTCGCTCGGCATCGTCAAGGTAGACGCCGATTTCCCCGCCGAGTACCCCGGGGGCGACGCTACCTGCACCGAGGCTTACGCCTCCTTGTGCCGCACCGGCGAGGCCCTGCTGGGTGAGCTCGACCGGCACATCACTGCGACCTTCGGCATCACCCAGGCCGCCGCGACGGCGCTGGCCGTCATCGATGGGGCAGGCACCCCGCTCACCCCCTCGCAAGTCAGCGACCGGGTCCTGATCGCCTCCGCCACCATGACCGCCACCCTCGACATGCTCGAACGCCGCGGCTGGATCCACCGCATCCCCAACCCCGCCGACCGGCGCAGCGTCCTCGTCCAGATCACGCCCGACGGCCGCGCCACCGCCGATCAGCTACTCCCCGGCATCCGCACCATCGAGCGCAGCATCCTGGCCGCCCTCACCCCAGATGAACGAGCCCACCTGCTCAGCCTGCTCGCCAAGATCCTCACCCGGACCGCCGAAGTCGCCGCCGGCCCGGCCGAACCCCTGCACGGCCAGCGCAACCGGCCTGCCCGCCTCACCCCGGGCGCAACACCGGGCACGGCACCGAGCCCGGCCTCCCGCCCGCTCCCGGCACCGTGACCACCGAACCCCGCTCCGGGAAGCCATGAACCGGTCCGGGCCCGTCTTCAGGAGCGGGACTGGCTCGTAGCGGCGCCGTAGCGCAGTCCGTTGAACGAGGAGCGCGACCATGCGCTGGCTGTACGTGACTCCCTCGTCCGCCACGGGCAGGCACAGGTTGGCCACGGCGTACAGGAGATCCTTGGCGCTGACGCCGGCCCGGATCTCGCCGCCGGCTATGGCGGCTTCGAGCAGAGACCCCAGAGCGGGTTCGAGTCGCTGCATGAAGTAGCCGGGCAGGGCGCCGTACGCCGGATCGCCGGAGTGAAGGGCGGTAGCGAGTCCTCGCTTGGTCGCGACGAACTCGGTGTATCTGTGCAGCCACATCGCGAGTGCCGTCCCTGGCTCGTGCGCCGCGGTCAGCGCCGGGGCCGCGTCGGCGCAGGCATCCACCCCCTGCTGGAACACGGCCCTGACCAGGTCCGAGCGCTGCGGGAAGTGCCGGTACAGGGTTCCGACTCCGACGCCGGCCAGGTCGGCGATCTCCTTGGCGGGCGCGTCCACGCCTGAGGTGGCGAAGACGGCCTTGGCTGCCGCAAGCAGGGAGCCGATGTTGCGCTGCGCGTCGGCGCGCAGCCGGCGCGGCGCACGCTCGCCTGCACCCGGGACGGCCAGGCCGGCCCGGCCGGCACCGTGTTCTCCGTCACGGCACTCCTTCGCTTGCTAATCGGAAAGCCTTTCCGTATAGTTCCGGAAAGGGGTTCCGCTTCGGCCTAGCGTACGGCACCCGGGGAGCGCTCACCACGCATCAGACATAACTTCAGGAGGATCCGCATGCAGTACCGCACTCTCGGCCGGACCGGGATCAAGGTCAGCCCGTACGCGCTCGGCGCGATGATGTTCGGGCGCCCGCCCGGCAACCCCGACCACGACGACGCGGTCCGCATCATCCACAAGGCGCTGGACGCGGGGATCAACTTCATCGACACCGCGGATCGGTACTCGGCGGGCGAGTCCGAGGAGATCGTCGGGAAGGCACTGCGCGGGCGCCGCGACGACGTCGTGCTCGCGACCAAGGTGAACGGCCCGATGGGCGAGGACCCGAACCGCCAGGGCAACTCGAGGCGCTGGATCATGACCGAGGTCGAGAACTCGCTGCGCCGCCTGCAGACCGACCACATCGACCTCTACCAGATCCACCGGCCGGACCCTGACACCGACATCGAGGAGACACTGTCCGCGCTCTCGGACCTGATCCACAGCGGCAAAGTCCGGGCGATCGGCTCTTCGACGATGCCCGCGTCCGACATCGTCGAAGCCCAGTGGGTGGCCGAGCGGCGCGGCCTGGAACGGTTCCGCACCGAGCAGCCGCCCTACTCGATCCTCAACCGCGGCATCGAAGCCGAGGTGCTGCCCGTCGCCCAGCGCTTCGGGATGGGCACGCTGGTCTGGAGCCCGCTCGCGAAGGGTATGCTCACCGGCCGCATCCGCAAGGGCCAGCAGACCGACCTGCGCCGCGCCGCCATCTTCACCAGCTTCAGTGACGAGCGCCGGCTCGACGCCGTCGAGCAGACCGCTGCGCTCGCCGACAAGGCCGGCCTGCCGATGACGCACCTGGCGATGGCGTTCGCGATCGCCCACCCGGGCGTGACCAGCGCGATCATCGGGCCGCGCACGATGGAGCAGCTCGACGACCTGCTGGCCGGCACCGGCGTCACGCTGACCGACGACATCCTCGACCGGATCGATGAGATCGTCCCGCCCGGCACCGACGTCGGCCTGCCCGACCAGTCCGCCTACCTGCCCCCGGCCATCCAGCGCCCGGACCTCCGCCGGCGGCCCGCCAGTGAGCGTGCCGCGGCCTGACCGCATCCCCTTACCGCGCTCGCACGGCGGGCTGCGCCACCGCGGCGCAGCATGTCCAGGCCAGGATCCGCCGCCGTCACTTCTTCACGCGGTAGTCGATGAACGTGGCGAACGGCGACTGGCGTACCCCGAGGTGCTCGAGGTCCAGGGATTCGGTGAATCCGCCGAACAGGAGCTTGCCGGCCCCGAGGATCACCGGGGCGATGATGATCGTGAGCTCGTCGACCAGCCCGGCGGCCAGGGCCTGGCGGATGAGGTCCGCACCGCCCATCAGATGCACCTGCTGGCCGCCGGCTGCCGACTGGGCCTGATCGATCGCCTCCACCAGGTTCCCGGCGAAGATGAAGTCGCCGCCCGGTGGCTGCTCTGCGGGGCGATGCGTGACTACAAAGAACGGGATGCCCCAGGGGTTCTTGCCACCCCAGTGCCCGGCTGCTTCGTAGGTGCCGCGGCCGCGCCCGGTCAGGCCGCCCGCGGCGGCGTGGTCATTAAGGCAGACGGCCGGCGCGGCCCGCAATCATCGCCCGGACGGGAGACGCGGATCGTTTCCGGCTGGCTGTCACATCTCGCCGGGCTACCGGGTCAACCGGGTGTAACAGCCAACGCGGCAAGGAGATCACCATGGACGCCCGTTTCAACTACTACGGCCACCCGGCCGGAGCGAAGTTCCAGAAGTACATCAACTCCGCGGGCAGGGTCGTGACTGATTCGGCCCTGCCCGCCGCGACCCAGTTCCTGTGCATGATCCGCGCCAGCCAGATCAACGGCTGCTCCTTCTGCACCGACATGCACACCAAGGACGCCGCGCACGCCGGGGAAACCCAGCTGCGGCTGAACCTGGTCGCGGTGTGGCGGGAGGCGACCGTCTTCACCGACGCCGAGCGGGCCGCCCTGGAACTCACCGAGCAGGGCACCCGCATCGCCGACGCCGCCCCGGGCGTCACCGACGAGGCCTGGGCCAACGCGGCCAAGCATTACGACGAGGACCAGCTCGCCGCGCTGGTGTCGCTCATCGCCGTCATCAACGCCTACAACCGCGTGAACGTCATCACCGCTCAGCCCGCGGGCAGCTACCAGGCCGGCCAGTGGGAATGACCAGGACACGGCGCTGCCATCAGGCCGGAGGAACTGGCGCGGACCGCGGCCGGGACCGGACCACGCCGCGGGGCTCGCATGCGGCAGTATCGGGCACATGACCGAACTCACCGATGTTTCCAGCGCATTCGGCTACGGCGACTCGATCCTCGCCGGCGAGCGGGTGCGGCTGCGCGGCGTGCGGGAGGACGACCTGCCCCTGCTCGCGAAGTGGGAGATGGATCCCGGGCGCATGGCCACGCTGTCGAGCTGGGTGGCCCCGCCGTCGGAGGCCGCGGCGAAGGAGCGCATCGCCAAGTGGAGCGCGAACGAGAAGGACGACCTCGGCTTCGCCATCGAGACGCTCGACGATCCGCCGGTGCTGGTCGGCAACATCGGGTTGTGGGGCGCGCGCCCCAAGGACCGGTGCGGGACGATCGGGATCGCCCTCGGCCGTGAGTACATCGGCCGTGGCTACGGCACCGACGCGATGCGCGTGATCGTCGGCTACGGATTCCGCGAGATGGGCCTGCACCGCATTCAGCTCGGCGTGGCCCCGTTCAACCCCGCCGGGATCCGCGCCTATGAGAAGGCGGGGTTCGTCGAGGAGGGCCGCCTTCGCGAGTCGGTGCTGCACGACGGGCGCTGGTACGACGAGGTGCTGATGTCCATCCTCGACCACGAGTGGGCGGCGCTCAGCGCGCGCCGGGGAACGGCGTGATCAGCGCGAAGCACCGCGTCCCGCCGGGACCCGGTCGAGGGTAATGCCGAAGTGATCGCGTAGGCGGTCGGCAGGGCGGCGCCGTCAGATAGCTGCTGCTCAGCCCGGGCTGCACCGCTGGTCCGGATCAGGGTACGGCCACTGATGGAGATCCGGCCGTCGCCGGTGAGCCGCGAGCAGATGGTGTCCGCGGTGAAGTGGGATTGCGGTGCACATCCAGCCATGGGCCGCTGCCATCGGCAGGGCGCACGATCAGCGCCAGATGGTCAAACGGAGGCCCGGTCTGGCCGTTGGCGTAGACCCGCGCAGCGACCCGTTCGACCTGAACGGGTGGATGCTCAGGTTCTCGAACGGCACCGCGATCTGGTGGGCCCGGTGCAGGAGGCGCAGCGCGGGCGCATCGACCACCTGCGGGCGAGAGACCCGGAGGCGGCGCAGATACGCAGCGATAACCCCCTCGTCCATCACGCCCCTGACCCCGGCCCTTCCCCGGCGGCGGCCAGGAGCCGGCGGGCCGGGCCTTCATCGGAGGGTGCGACCAGCACGCGGACCCCCTGGACCTGCAGCGCCGGCTCCTGTCCTCCGGCATCGTCGGCCGACACCGCTGCTCTCAGGTTGTTGTTGCGCAACATGCCGACGATCAGTTCCGCCTCAGTGCGGCTGGTAACGACGGCGACGGGCACGGTAGCGCCGTCAGGGCGGTCCGGGACGGCGGGCACGTGCCCGCGCGAGGCCTGTTCGCGCTCGAGGTAGCGGGCGTACCAGGACGGCCAGTTCGGGTCCGGGTGCCCGGTCTGCTCTTCGTGCTGGGCGTGCGCCTCGGCTGCGCGCTGCAGGGCCCGGGCCAGATCGCTCGCGGAATGAAATGTCAGTCGCATGGGATCTCCCCGTGGAGAGCTGGAATCCGGGCGGGCGCCGGGGAAGCCCGAGGCCGTGACGGGTCCTATCCCCCGATTCCGGGGCCACTCCTACCCTCGCACCGGCACGGACGGGCTGCAACACTCCCCCGTGCTGGTGACCGGTGAGTGCCGCCCCCGCCGGTCGTCAGTACTGACATGACTGCTTCCGAACCCCGGGCCAATTCCGAACCCCGGGCCAAGAACCTCGCCGGCCTCTACGACCTCGCCACACTCGACTGGGCCGATGTGCGCCGGACGCTCGAGACCAACCTGACCCAGGAACCGGGCACCGGCGGACCCGGGCATCACACTTTCTGGTTGTCAACGATTGACACCGACGGCCGGCCCCACATGACCGCGGTCGGCGCCTTCTGGGTCGACGGCCGCTACTACTTCAGCGGGAGCCCGCGGTCGCGCAAGATCCGGAACATCGAGCATGACCCGCGCTGCGCCTTCGGCGTCGCCATCCAGGGCTACGACGTGGCGCTCGAGGGCCGGGCCGCCCGGGTGACCGGCGAGGCCCGGCTGGAGCGCCTGGCCGGGGTCTTCGCGCAGGGCGGCTGGGCACCAACCGTGGCCGACGGCGGCTTCACCCACGACTACAGCGCCCCCAGCGCTGGCCCGCCGCCGTGGTACGTCTACGAGTTCACGCCCGAGGACGCCTACGCGGTCGCCACCCAGGAGCCCGGCGGCGCCACCCGGTGGACCTTCTGACCCTCGATACACGCCTCAGCCTGCAGGCACCAGGCCCGGCCGGCGGCCCGCCTGACGGACGTCATCCGGCGTTCTGGCCGGCCGGGGCCGCCGCATCAGCCTTCTGCCGGCGCTGCGAGCGCACCACGGACAGCACGCTCAGCGCGACGATCCCGATCGTGAACCACCAGCTGTAGCGGGAGATGGTCATGGCCGCGACGACCGCGTTATGACCGAGCGCGTACCCCAGCCCGGCGAGAAGGCCGGCCCACAGCAGAACACCGATCAGGTCCAGGATGAGGAACACGACAAGCCTCATCCCGGCCCAGCCAGCGATGACGAAGATGATCGCCCGGGGAATGGGAAGGAAGGAGCTGGCCACCACCGCTGGCCAGGTGACCTTGCGGCCGGCCCGCTGCACGCGCGCCATGTGCCTGGCCGCGCGCCGGCTGCCGGGCAGGGCCATGATGAACCGCTCGCCCCACAGCCGCCCCGCCCACCAGTACAAGATGTCGAACTTCATCAGTCCTGGAATCGCGGCGAGCACCACCACGGCCAGCGTCCCGTGCCCGGCGCTGGCGAAGGCGGCGGCCGAGATGATCGCTTCGATGCTGCCATTGAGCAGTTCGGCTACGACCGGGTGCGTGCCGATCAGCGACACCCGCAACGGCAGCAGGATCCAGTAGGACAAGCCGCTGAGCACGATACCCAGCCAGCAGAGGATGTCGGCGGCCCGCGGCTTCCCCTGCCAGGGCAGCCGCGGATCGCCGTCCGGGCCCGTCTGCCCGGGCGCGGCGGCCGGGGCAGCGGCCGGTGCGGCGGCCGCGCGCTCGGCAGCCGCGGCGGACTCCGTCCCGGGGACGGTCATGAGGCAAACTCCCTGACGTGGGCGCACCCTGCGCGGCGGCTACGAGGACCAGGCACGGAATTACCCAGCCCGCCGGCCCAGCGTAAACGCTGCGCTGCGCTGACGTCGCGCTGACGGTGCGCCGCGCTGCTCCCGGGCGCAGGCGCCTGCGCCGCCGTCAGCGGGCGAACTTCCCGATGGCGGCCGGGCTGACCGGCGTGAAGAAGTTGACGAGGTTGCCGTCGGGGTCGCGGAACAGCAGCGACCGGTTGCCCCAGGGCATCGTGGTGGGCTCGCTGACGAAGTCCTCCACGAAGCCCGCCAGATTCTGGTGCACGCCGTCCACGTCGTTGACGAGGAACTCGATGATCACGGACCTGTTGTCGGACGGGCGCGCGGCGTCCGGCGCGAAGAGCGGGACGGTGCGGGTGCTGGCGATGGCCAGCGTGGCGGAGGCGGTCCTGAGCTCAGCGAAGTCCGGGCTGGACCAGCTCGCCTGCACTCCGGTCGCGCGCTCGTAGAAGCCGGCGAGGCGGGCCACGTCGCCCGTGATGATGCGGATCGAAACGAAGTCCATAGTGATCTCCTGGTCGGCTGAGGTGTTCTGACGCCGAGGCTAAGACAAATAGCGGACATATTCCGCCCGGTATTTAGGAGATACTTCGGAGCATGGCCCGGCCTACCGCTCGCGTGCTGACCCTGCTGGAACTCCTGCAGTCGGGCGGCATCCGGACGGTAGCCGAACTCGCCGGCCGGCTCCAGGTTGACGAGCGCACCGTGCGGCGTTACGTAGACCACCTGATCGACCTCGACGTGCCCGTCGAGTCGGTGCGCGGCCGCTACGGCGGGTACCGGCTCGCCCCCGGCTACCGCCTCCCCCCGCTCATGCTGAGCGACGACGAGGCGCTCGCCGTGCTGCTCGGGCTGATCGCCGGCCGCCGGGCCGGGTGGCTGACGGTCACGGGCACGGCGAGCGAGACGGCCACGGCCAAGATCCGCCGGGTCCTGCCCGAGCGCCTCACCCGCAGGCTCGACGCCGTGCTCGACTCCCTCGCCTTCACGGCCCCGCCCGGCGGGACAGCCGCGCCGGAGAGCGCGGTCCTGCTCTCGATCGCCGACGCGATCCGCCATCACCGGCCGCTCTCGATCAGGTACACCGCTGGCGATGGCCGGCGCAGCGCCCGCACCCTGCACCCGTACGGGCTCGTCGTGCACTCGGGCCGGTGGTACGTGACGGGTGCGGACCCCGGGATCGGCGAGGACCGGACGTTCCGGCTGGATCGCATCGCAGATGCGAGGACTCTGCCCGGCTCGTTCGAGCCGCCCGCCGGACTGGATGCGGCCCAGCGCGTTCTCTCAGGATTCGCTCAGGCTCCGTACCGGCACGAAGTGACGCTGCGGATCCAGGGGACGGTCGAGCAGGTCCGGGCCTGGCTTCCGGCCAGCGTCGCCATCGTGGCGGAGCCGCCGGCGGAGGGCCGGGCAGATGCGCAGACCGAGCGCTGGCTGCGTGTCGAACTGCGTGCGGAACGGCTCGACTGGCTGCCCGGGGTGCTCGCGTCGCTCGACCGGCCGTTCGCCATCGAGCGGCCGGATGAGCTCCGCGGCCTCGTCGCCGCGCTGGCCGGCCGGCTGGCGGCCTCCGCCCGGCGGAGCCCACCTCAAGCCTGACCGGAGCCTGCGAGACAGGCTGAGCGCCCGCATGACCGCACGCCCGGTGCGTCAGGCGGACAACTGCCGTTGCAGCGCGTCCAGGGAGGCGGCGGTATCCCGGCGCATCCTGGGCGCGAGCAGCCGGAGCAGGGACCCGAGCCCGCCCTGGACCTCGGCCCGCTTGACCACCCGGACACGTCCCTCGGCGACGGGCTCGAGCAGGTGCTCGAAGATCACCTTGCCCGCGGGCAGCGGGCATTCGGTGACCCAGCGCCGTCCGGGTTCCACCGCAGTGATGGTGAAGGAGCCGCCGAGGTTGCCGCGCTGCTTAGCCCAGCCGCGGGCACCTGGCTCGAATGGGCCGTCCAGCCGCGCGATCTCCTTGCTGACATCCCACTCGGGCCAGCGGGCCACGTCAGTCCACAGCTTCCAGACCGCTTCTGGCCCGGCCTGGAACATTGCCTCGCATTCGAATAGGTACATGCCCGCCTTTAGTGAAGCTCAGGAGATATGAGCAATCTAGACCCTTATGCCCCGGGCTGGCCGGGAACGCGTTCATGTGTTACCGGCTGGCGGCGGCCGCGGCGCCCGCGCCGTGCCGTCCGGCGATGCCCCGGATGGCGATGCCCCGGATGGCGGCGGCCAGGAGGTCCGGGTGCTCGCTGGTGGTCAGTGGCCGCCGGGAAAGAGTTAGTGGACGGCGTCCACCTTGTTATCCTGTCGGCGTGACGGCGGGCCGGTCAGCGGGGCAGATCCACGAGGCGGAGCGGCGGCGGCGGCCGCGGGGCGCCGTCCGGGACGGCCTGGTCGCTGCCGGGCTCGAGCTCGCCCGGACGGGTGGCCCGGATGCCGTGGTGCTCCGTGAAGCGACCCGGATGGTGGGCGTCGTGCCCAACGCCGCGTACCGGCACTTCGCCGGCCGCGACGAGCTCCTCGCCGCGGTCTGCGCGGCGGCCATGCGCGAGCTGGCCGGCCGCATGGCCGCGGGCGTCGCCCGCGTGCGCGGCAAGTACGGCGAGCCCGCCGCGGCCCGGCGCCGGCTGCGCGCGATCGGCACGGCGTACCTGGAGTTCGCCTCCGGGGAACCGGGGCTGTTCGCCACCGCGTTCGCCCTACCGCAGCAGCACGCCTACGGCGCTGCGGACGGCGGGACCGGGCCGGAGCGCACGCCCCTGGATCACCTGCGCGCCGCGCTCGACGAACTGGTCGACGCCGGCGTGCTCCAGCAGCGGCGCCGCGACGGCATCGAATATCCCATCTGGTCCGCGGTGCACGGGCTGGCCGTACTCGCCGGGCAAGGGCCCCTGCGCGACGTCCCCGACGCCACCCGCCATCATCTCGACGACCTCACCCTCACCTTCATCGACGAGGGCCTGGCCTGAGCTTCACCGACGAGGGCACGGCCTGAGCCGGGCGGCACCGGCCGCCGAGCCGTCCGGCACCGGCCGCCGAGCCGGGCGGCACCGGCCGCCGATCCGGCCGGCTTCTACCGGGCGCCCAGCGCAGGCTTGAGCACCTCTTCCGCCCACTGCCGGAAGCTGATGGGGGTGGTGTTCAACGGCCATGTCGTTGGGCGAGAGATCCTCGGGCCCGAGGACACCGAGGCTGTCCTGCCCGGTCCACGTGTGGTCGAGCAGGAGCCGTGACGCGACGGCGGCGATGTCGCGGGTGTCCACCAGCGGCGCCTTGAGGTCGCCGGGAGTCGTGCCGCGGATCAGGCCGTCGTCGCAGATCGACTGCACCTGGCGGAGCAGGTTGTCCATGAACGAGGGCATCGTGAGCGCGCGGAGATGCACGCCGGTGCTGCGCAGCAGGTCATCCATGGCCAGCGACGCCGACACGAAGCCCGCATACCGCTGCTGGCCACGCCCGAGCGCCGAGACGGTCACGACGCGCGAGACACCGTGGCGCACGATCGCGTCGGCGGCGGGGATGCTGAAACTGACGTAAGCGTCGTAGACACTCGGCGCCGTCCGGTCCGCCGGGACGAGCCAGAACACCGAATCCGCGCCCTCGAAGGCCCGGTCGACCACATCACGGTCCCGGTGCGAGCCCACGACGACCTCCACCCGGTCCGCCACCCCCGCCGGCAGCCGGTCCGGGTCGCGGACGATGACACGGACGGCCTCATCGCGGCGCAGCAGGTTCGAGACGACCCGGCTGCCGATGTGGCCGGTCGGGGCGGTGACAGCAATCATGGTTGAGTACTCCTGTCCAGTCAGTAAGTAAACTCGACTGTACCGTTTACTTTTCGAGAGGGCAACCCGATGGCCAGACGCGGCGACGCGCTCCGCGAGCACATCCTCGACGTGGCCAAGAACGCCTTCCTCGAGTCAGGGTTCGAGCGCACCTCGATGGACACTCTCGCCGCCCGCGCGGAGACCTCCAAGCGGTCGCTGTACGCCCACTTCCCCACGAAGGATGCGCTCTTCCTCGCGGTCATCGACCGGGCGCATGATCTCTTCCGCGGCCGGATGCGGACCCCGGACCACTACGCGGCCGACCCCGCCGAGGCGGTCGCGCTGTTCTGCGGGCGATTCCTGCAGATGCTCGGCTGGGCACCCATCCTGCAGACCTGCCGGATGGGCATCACCGAGGCAGAACGCCTGCCGGAAGCCGCCGCCCAGCTCCACGAGGCCCTCTTCGGCACGACCACCGAGCGGCTCGCCGCGTACCTCTGCGGGCAGTACGGCCTGGACGCCCCGGAGGGAGAGACACTCGCTGCCCAGTTGCTCGGGATGACGGTCTACCCCACGCTCCCGCGGGCGCTGTTCGGCATCGGCGAACTCCGCGGCACCCTTCCCGACGAGGCGTCCATCGAAGCCGACGTGGACATGACCGCCATCCGGCGGGCCACCGGCTCCGTGCTCCGGGGCCGCCGCGATACGAACGTGGCCGGCTAAGCCACGGCCCGGCGAGCCGACTCCAGCCATGAGACCGGCCGCCAGCAACGCCCACGGAGGTGGTCATGTGTCCCTGACGCTGCTCGACTGGCGTCGCCGTGTCGCCCGGCTGTACGCGGAGGTCCGCAGCGAGCCGGACGCCGCTGCCGCGCACGATCACTGGCGCAGGACCCGCGATGAGCTGCTTCGCACGCACCCGGACTCGCCTATCCCCGCGCCGCGGCGCGGGGGCTACCCGGGCGCGCCGGTCGCGGCCTACGATCCGCGGCTGCGCTTCGACCTCACCATCGACACCGATGTGCCACCCCGGCACCTGGAGGTCAGCACGGGTTCCGACGGGGTCGCCCGGTTTGACCGCATCGGATGTGCGCACCTGCCCGGAGGCGGGGACCTCGATGTCTGGTGGCTCGCGTCCTACGGCGGCGGGGTCTTCGTCCCGGTGAAGGACGGGACCGCGGGGACGGCCACCTACGGCGGGGGCCGCTACCTCATCGACACGGTCAAAGGCGCAGATCTCGGCGGCGCCGGCGGCCGGCTGATCCTCGACTTCAACTTCGCCTACAACCCGTCGTGCGCCTACGACCCGGCCTGGGCCTGCCCGCTGGCCCCGGCGGGCAACACGCTGGCGCGGCCGCTGCTGGCGGGGGAACTCATGCCGTCCCCGGATGCTGGAGAGGAAAGCCGGTAGCGGATCCGCCCGCGCAGGGATCCGGCCCGGGACGTTCACGGCCCGGGCCGGCCGAAACGCCACGTCCGCCACTGAACCTGGCCGCCGGCGTCTTACCCCGGCCGGTTCTCGTCAAAAGGGCGAGAGCATTATCGTCCTGGCGCAGGACGCGGCGGGGCGTGCCTGGCTCGTATGGTCGGCCGCATGGACGTGATCACCTGCGAAAACCTGACCAAGCGGTTCGGGCCGGCGATGGCCGTCAGCGGGCTCGATCTCGCGGTCTCGCCCGGCCAGGTGTACGGGTTCCTGGGCCCGAATGGCGCGGGCAAGACCACGACGATCAGGATGCTGCTCGGCCTGATCACGCCCTCCGCGGGCCAGATCCATCTGCTCGGCCAGCGTCTCCCCGCCCCGCGGGCCGTGGCCCAGGCCGGCTCGATGATCGAGGAGCCGGCCTTCTACCCCTGGATGACCGGGCGGGTCAACCTCGAAGTCCTCGGGGCCACGGGGGGTGGCTGCGCCCGCGGCGAGGTGGCCCGGGTCCTGGGCCTCGTCGGCCTGAGCGATGATGCGGCCCGGAAGGTCAAGACCTACTCGCAGGGCATGCGGCAGCGGCTCGGGATAGCCGCAGCGATGCTGGGCCGCCCGCCATTGCTGATCATCGACGAGCCGGCCAACGGGCTCGACCCGGCGGGCATCAGGGAAATCCGGAGCCTGCTGCGCGGTCTCGCCGCGGAAGGGACGACCGTATTCCTGTCCAGCCATCTGCTCACCGAGGTCGAGCAGGTCTGCGACCGGGTGGCGGTGATCCTGCGCGGCCGGCTGGCCGAGGAAGGGCCGCCGGGGACGCTCGGCGCGATCAGGCGGCGGGTCCGGGTCGGGGTCAGCGCGGCGGACACCCAGGCCGCCGCCCGGCTGCTGGCCCGATGGCCGGCCAGCTACGCGAATGACCAGTTCCTGGTCGAGCACGACAGCGGCCGGGACGTGAACGGCGTGCTGATGGCGGGCGGCGTGGTCGCGGAGTCAGTGACCGTCGAGCAGGCCGGGCTGGAGGACCGGTTCCTGGAGATAACCGGGAAGGGGAACGCACGTGCTGTGGCTGCTGGCCGCTGAGCTCCGCAAGCTCCTCAGGCCGCTGGTGTGGGGAGCCGGGCTGGCCATCATCGCCTTCTGCCTGCTCATCACCTGGGGCGGCGCGAACAACGCCCGCGGCGCGCTCGCCAGTCCCCGGATTCCCGATGCCTGCGCGCCGCCGGTCACCGCTGCGTGCAGGCAGGTCATCGCGCACGCGCACGCCGCGGCCAGGAGCGCCGCCACGGCGACCAGCCTGCTCGCCCAGCCCGGCGAGATAGGCCACGTCGCCGCGGGCATGCTGGCCTCGGTGCCCGGGCTGCTGCTGATCGCGCTGGTCGCGGGCGGGCACTGGGGCGGCGAGTGGGGGGCGAGGACCATCAGGCAGCTGCTCAGCCGGGAGGGCCGGCGGAACCGGGTGCTCACCGCCAAGTGGCTGACGATCTGGGCGGCGGGAGTGGCGACGCTGGTGTGCTGCTGGCTGATCCTGGCGGTCGCCGCGCCGCTGATCACCGCGGCGGCCGGGCTGCCGGGGGCTCATGTCCCGGCCTGGGCGGGCCTGGGCTCGTCGGCATCCGCCGTCGGGCGCGCCGTGATCGTGCTCGGGCTGTTCGCGGCGGTCGGGACCGCGGCTGGCGCGATCGCCCGGGGGCAGCTCGCCACGACGGCGATCACGGCGGGCTCGATGCTGCTCGCGCTCCTGATCGCCGGCATTGCGAGCATCGGGCGGCTGTCCCCGGCATCGTTCGTGCAGGCCTGGATGAGCTTTGACGCTTCGGGCTACCTGCCCACCAACTTCTGGAGCAGGTTCGTGAGCGGCGGCCCGCAGCTCAGCGAGCTGGCCGGGCTGGCCGGCATCGCGGTCACCATCGCGGTCGCGGCCGTCATCGCCCGCTGGCGATTCGCCGCCGACGTCTCAGTGTGATCGCTGGCCAGAGGACCACGGCCCCGGGCTCCGCCGGATGGATAGTTCCCGGCGTTCCGGGCACATGACCAGGGCAGGTTCAGGCTCTCAACGAGGAGGCAGCATGGCTGGCAAGTTCGTCCTGAAGAAGGGGTCCGGCGGCAAGTACCACTTCAACCTGGTGGCCGGCAACGGGCAGGTCATCGCGACCAGCGAGACATACGAGCGCAAGGAGTCGGCGCTCAACGGGATCGAATCGGTCAAGACCAACGCCCCCGGCGCCGTAACGGACGACCAGACCGGCGACTAGCCGCCGGCCAGGCCCGCCAGGCCGCCGCGCCGGCCCGGCGGCGCGGTGGGTAGGTTGGCCCGGATGAGCTTCGATGTCAGCGCGGATGCCTACCTGCGGTTCATGGGCCGGTACTCAGAGCCGCTGGCGGTGCTGTTTGCCGACCTGCCCGGAGTCCGCCCGGGGCAGCAGGTCCTGGATGTGGGCTGCGGGCCGGGCGCGCTCACGGCGGAGCTGGTGAGCCGGGCCGCCGTGGTGAGCGCGGTGGAGCCCTCCGCGTCGTTCGCCGCGGCGGTACGGGCGCGGGTGCCCGCGGCCGACGTCCGGCAGGGCACGGCAGAGCAGCTGCCGTTCGCCGATGACACCTTCGATGCCGCGCTGGCGCAGCTGGTCGTGCACTTCATGGCTGATCCCGTGCTGGGCCTGCGGGAGATGTCCCGGGTCACCCGGCCGGGCGGGGTGGTCTGCGCCTGCGTGTGGGATCACGCGGGCGGGCGGGGCCCGCTGGCCGCGTTCTGGTCCGCGGTCCGCGAGCTGGATCCGGCCGCCGACGACGAGTCGGGCCTGGCCGGTGTCCGCGAAGGCCATCTGGCCAGTCTCTTCGCCCAGGCCGGCCTCGGCGGCGCCGAGGTCACCACGCTGACTGTCCGGGCCCGCTACGCGAGCTTCGAGCAGTGGTGGGAGCCGTTCACGCTCGGAGTCGGCCCGGCCGGGGCGTATGTGGCAGCACTCCCCCCGGACGGCCGGGCCGCGCTGCGTGACCAGTGCCGGCGCCACCTGCCCGCAGGCCCGGTCGAGATCAGCGCGACCGCGTGGGCCGCGGCCGGCCGCACCTCACTTAGTCGGTGAAGGCCTGGTACACGAGCTGCCGCAACTGCGGGCGGATGGGGTAGGCGCTGGACGGGAGCAGCTGGGTGAAGAACGAGACGGTCAGCTCTTCCGCCGGGTCGATCCAGAACGCGGTGCTGGCCGCGCCGCCCCACGACAGCTCGCCCGCGGAACACAGCGCCTTCCCCGCCCCGGGGTCCAGGACGACGGCCAGGCCCAGCCCGAAGCCGATCCCGCGGAACGGGGATTCCGCGTACAGCGGCCTGCCGAACGACTCCAGGTCAAGGCCACCCGGAAGATGGTTGCGCGTCATATAGCGGACCGTGCGCGGGCTGAGCAGCCGGGTGCCGTCCAGTTCCCCGGCCGGGCTGTCCGCGCGGTCCAGCAGCATCTGCGTGAACCGGTGATAGTCCGCGGCGGTGGAGACCAGGCCGCCGCCTCCGCCGAGCATGGCCGGCGCACGGCGGGCGGCGTCCCCCAGGGCGTCGAGCCGGGCGGCGGTCCCGCCACGGCCGGGCGTGTAGAGGGCGGCCAGCCGGGGCAGCTGGGTGTCCCCGGCGTGGAAGCCGGTGTCGGTCATGCCCAGCGGGCGCAGGATCCTCGCCGCGAGGAACTCGTCGAGGCGCTGCCCGGAGACGACCTCGATCACCCGGCCGAGCACGTCGGTCGCGACCGAGTAGTTCCACTCCGCCCCGGGCTGGAAGAGCAGCGGGATTCCCGCCCAGACGTCACACGCCTGCGCCAGGTCCATGCCTTCGGGCGCGGACCATTCGAAACCGGCGGCCCGGTACAGGGCGTCCACCGGATGGACCCGGTGGAACCCGTAGGTAAGGCCGGCGGTGTGGGTGAGCAGGTGCCAGATCCGCACCGGCTCGGTGGCCGGGACGGTGACCTGCCGCAGGTCCGAGCCACCGGCGTAGACCCGGGCGTCAGCGAAGGACGGGATGAACGAGCTGACCGGATCGGTCAGCTCGAACCCGCCCTCTTCGTACAGCAGCATGGCCGCCACCGAGGTGATCGGCTTGGTCATCGAGTAGATCCGCCACACCGTGTCCGTCCCGGCCGGCTGCCCGGCCTCGACGTCGCGGGACCCGTAGCTCGCCACGTGCGCCAGGCGGCCGTACCTGCTCACCGTGATCAGCCAGCCAGGCAGCCTGCCGTCGTTGACGTAGCGGGCGAAGTGCCGGTCGATCCGCTGCAGCCGGGCCGGGTCCAGGCGGACCTCGCCCGGCTCGGCCTCGATCTTGAGCTCAGCCATCCCGTCATCTTTCCCGAGCGTCTGGCCCCGGTAAAGACGGCCTCCGCGCGCCGGGCAGGCGGGGCGCGCGCCAGGTTGATGCCTATCTGCAACGGAACGGCCCTAGCGCCGGGCCCCCGCAGGCCGATAGTGATGACTTGCCCTGCCGGATGGCTGAACGTCCGTCATGGCCGCCGCAGCGAGCTGGGAACCGCGGCCACACCGAACCCGCAATCCGGAGGTACCACGTGAGAGGCCGGCGCATCACGTCCGCCACCATCGCCATCGCCGCGATGGTGATGCTCGGCGTGTTCGGATCGGCCAGGAGCGCCCAGGCGGCCACCTGTCATCACGAGCGCGGCCCGTTCCACGTCAGCGGCACGGCCGTCAACGGCGCCAACGGGCGGTTCATCCCGTACGGGATCAACATCACGGGGCTGGCCCACAGCGACTACGCCAGCGGGATGGCCCAGGATAAGGCGGACATCACCGCCGCCGCGGACGACTGGTGCGCGAACACGGTCCGCTTCCAGGTCCGCCAGGCGAATCTCGTCAGCACCACGGGCCACGTCGACCAGGCGTTCCTCACCGCCGTGACCACCGAGGTGCACTTCGCGGAAGCCCGCGGCCTGGTCGTGGTGCTGAACCTGCAGTGGCAACTCGACGGCCGCGCCCTCCTGGAGTCCATGCCGACGCCGCGCAGCAAGGCCTTCTGGGCTTCGCTGGCCTCCCATTTCGGGAGAGATCCCAACGTCGTGTTCGACATTTACAACGAGCCGGAGCAGCACGCAGCCTGCGGCTGGGCGTTCTGGCACTCCGGCGGGGTCTGCCACGGCCGGACGTACCTGGGGATGCAGGCCCTGGCCGACTACGTCCGTGCGCGGGCGTCGAACCTGTTCTGGATCGAGGGCATCGGCGCCGGGGCCGACCTGAGCGGGGCGTGGCACTTCCGCATCACCGGTGACGGGCCAGTCGAATACAGCGAGCACCGTCCCCCGGGATCACACCAGCCCGGCACGTGGGACTCCGTGTTCGGCTACCTGGCCAACAGCGGGCACGCCCCGGTCCTCGACGGTGAGTGGGCCGACTACGCGCGGAGCCGGGCGCCGTGGGCATGCTGGAATGACGCTCCGGTGGCCGCGCCACGGTTTCTCCGCTACCTGCAGGCCCACAAGTTCGGCCTGATCGTGACCGAGCTGGTCAAGGGGCAGCTCATCCAGAGCGCGAACCTGAACGACCCGACCCGCTTCCTCAGCAACTGGTCCTGCACGAGCGGCCTCGACCAGGGCGCAGGCCACCAGGTGCAGCAGTGGTTCATCCGGCAGAACGGCTAGCGCCGGGCGGAACTGCAGCAGACCCGGCGCCCTGGGCGGTTGACGCGACCGATACCAGGTATCTAGCATAGTGATATCAAATTAAGGGCGGCGCGCCCGCCGGAGCCCGCCCCGCACCATCTGCACGGCTGGGACCTGCAGGAACCGCCGCTCTTACGTTCACTAACGGTTTTTCCGCGGTAACCGGGGCGGCCAGGCGGGCATCCTGAACGGGAGGCGGACATGACCGAGTCAGCCGTGTCGGTGCACGGACTGCGCAAGAGTTTCGGCGCGAAGGACGCGGTGGCCGGGATCGATCTGGAGATCGCCGCCGGGTCCCTCGCCGGGCTGGTCGGGCCGAACGGGGCGGGCAAGACCACGTCCTTGTCGATGATGACCGGCCTGCTCCGGCCGGATACCGGCCAGGTGCTGATCAACGGGCTGGATGTGTGGGCCGACCCGTGCGCCGCCAAGGCCATCATCGGGGTGGTGCCGGCCGAGGCCAGGCTGTTCGAGCGGCTGAGCGGCCGGGAAATGCTGGAGTACGCCGGGCGGCTGCGCGGCCTGCCCGCCGCGGAGGCCCGCTCGCGGGCGGCGCAACTGCTGGACGTCCTCGACCTGACCACGGACGCCAGCCGCCTGGTCGCTGACTACTCCACCGGCATGCGCAAGAAGGCCACGCTCGGCTGTGCCCTCATCCACAACCCGTCGGTGCTGTTCCTGGACGAGCCGCTGGAGGGGGTGGATCCGGTCTCCGCCGATGCGATCCGCCGCCTGCTGACCCGCTACGCCGGCTCCGGCTCGACGGTGCTGTTCTCCAGCCATGTGATGGAACTGGTCGAGCAGGTCTGCGACCACGTGTCCATCATCAGCAACGGCAGGATCGTGGCCACCGGCACCATCGCGCAGGTGCGCGGCGGCAAGACCCTGCAGCAGGCGTTCATCGACCTGGTCGGCCCGCGGCCGGGCGACGAGGAGGGACTGTCATGGCTCGGATCCTCGTCCAGCTGAAGCTGCGACTGCTGGCCAACGCGCTGCGCGCGTCCACGCCCGCGAAGGTCTCCTTCATCATCAGCGTCACCTGCGCCGTGATCGTCGCGGCTGGCACCTTCACCGTCCTGGCCCTGCTCCGCGGCCAGCCTGCGTCGGTGGACGTGACCACGGTCATCTTCACCACGTTCGCGCTCGGCTGGCTGATCCTGCCGATCTTCGTATTCGGCCTGGACGGCACGCTCGACCCGGCCACGCTGGCGCTCTACCCGCTGCGGACCCGCCCGCTGGCCGTGGGGCTGCTGGCCGCCTCGGCCACCGGGGCCTGGCCGCTGGCCAACCTGCTCGGCCTGCTCGGCGTGACGGCCGGCCTGGCGCGCGGCGCGCTCGGCGTGCTGATCGCCGTGATCGCGGTGCTGCTGCAGGTGCTGTTCTGCATCACCCTGGCCCGGTTCGTGACCACCGGCATGGCCCGGCTGCTGCGTTCCCGCCGCGGCAAGGACCTGGCCGCGTTCCTGGTCATCCCGATCTTCGCGCTGTACGAGTTCTTCACCCAGGTGGTGCCGCGGGTGGCGGCCGAGGGCAAGATCTCCGCAGCCAGCTTCAGCGGCGTCGACTCCTGGCTGCGCTGGCTGCCGCCAGGCCTGGCGGCGCACGCGATCGGGGACGCCTCGGACGGGCACCCGGGCGCCGCGGTGGCGCGCCTGGCCCTGCTGGCCGCGGTCATCGTCGCGCTCGGCTGGCTCTGGGTGCGGTCCCTCGGCCGCGCCCTGGTCACCGCCGACACATCCACGCAGTCCTCGCGGGTCCGCGGCACGGCGCTGCCGCTGGCCCGGTCCGGCCTGCGCGGCACCGTGGCCGCGCGCGTCTGGATCTACCAGCGCCGCGATCCCGTATCCCTCGTGTACTGGGTCATCACCGCGGTAATCATGGTCGCCGCGTCCATCAGCACCATCGTCGGCCGCCAGCAGCATCCCGGCGTAGTGATCTTCAGTGTCATCCTGGGCGCCGGCTTCGTCGGGGCCTTCCACGCGAACCTGGCCGGGCTCACCGGGGCGCCGTTCGTCTTCGAGGCGCTGGCGCTGCCCGGCCGGCGCGAACTGCGGTCCTACTTTTCCGGCCAGGACATCGTGCTCGGCGTGATCGGGGCGCCGCTGGTCACCGCGGCCGCGTTCGCCCTGGCGGCCGCGGCCCGGAGGCCGGCGGAGGGCTTCGCGGCCGCGGCGGTGGGCCTGGCCGGCGTCGGCGCGGCGCTGGCCGTGGCCAACATCTTCGCCGTCGCGCTGCCCTATCCCATGGCCAGGCGGGCCGGCAGCCCCCTGCCCCAGTTCGCCCAGGGATACGGGGCGCACGCAATCGGGAGCATCCTCGGCACCCTGGTGTGCACCGGCGTGGCGGCGAGCCCGGTGATCGTCGCAGCCGTCCTCACCAGCGCTGACCCGGCCGTGGTCCGGGTACCGCTGCTGGTGCTGGGGGCCGCGGCGTACGGCCTCGCGCTGGCCTGGGCCGGCGTGCGGATCGCCGCCCGCACGGCCGAGGGAAAGCTGCCGGAACTCTGCCAGGTCGCCATCCGCAGCCAGCTCTAGCCGGCCGCTAGGGGCGGGCCGGTTAAGGGCGGGCCGGTTAAGGGCGGGAGCCCGCGAAGTTGTGCGCGGCCCGGGCCGCGGCACAGGGGGCACACAACGGCACGTTGACGTCTCCCAGCCAGTCCGAGCTGTACGGGGCGGTGATCACCGCGTCCCACACCTCGCAGACGCCACGGTCAGCCGGATGGGCCCTCGAGCAGAAGCACAGGCAGGGCCGGTGCCGCATGACCTTCTCCGCGCGCTCGATCACGCTGCGAACCTCGGGACGGTTCGCCACCTCGGCCAGCGCATCGAGAGTCGGCCGGATGCGCTCGAGCGCATCCGTCATCGCCTGCCCGATTCGCCGGCCGACCTCCGCGAGGTTATCGGCGAGCTCGCTGTCCCTGTCGTCACCCACCGTCCCATCTTCCCACTTGCAGGCAGGATGCAAAGGCCTGGGAGTGAATCAGCCGGCCGCAAGCGGGTCTGACCGCAGTCGCCACCCGCGGCGGCGGGCCGCCGTCCCGCTGCCCCATACGCTCCGCGGGCCGGCCCGCACGACCATGGACCGGGCTGAAGAACCGGGCCAGCGGGACGCCTCCCGGCCTCGTTTCCCGCGCCAGGCATGCGACCTCATTTCCCCGCTGCCTTAGTTATGCCTCAGTGCCATCGCCGTTTTATCCGGGCACCGGGTGCAGGTAATGGGCGATTCAGATTCGCCGTGGCCGGCCCTGCCGTGGCATTTTCAGCTCGCCGCGGTCCTGGCCCCGGGAGACGGCCCGGCCCGCCTGGGGCACTCCGGATCCCCACCCTGGTGCTGCACGGAGCCGGCGACATCAGGTGCGACGTCAGCGGCGGGCGGGCCGCCGCCCAGGCCAGGCGATCAGGGCCAGCACGCGGTCATCCACGGCCCCTTAACGCCGGCGCGACGAGGAGAGGGACGCAAATACGACAGTAGAACTGAGATAGTGCCCCGTGGTGTAGTCGAATGCGCCGCCGCACGTGATCAGATGCAGGGCCGCCCGCCTGGAGTCGCCGTAAATGACTTTCGCGGGAAAATTAATCTTCGCGTACTGGCGAACGCCAGTGACGCGGAAAACAGCGGTAATCCCGTCGGCCAGCTTCACGACGACCCTGTTCCCCGGGCGGAGTGCCCCCAGCCGGAAGAAGACAGCGGGTCCCTGATAGCTGTCAACGTGGCCTTCGATGACCGACGCCCCGATCTGGCCGGGCGTGACCGAGTACTTGTACCACGCTGCCTCGTTGGCCCGCCCGAACAGCGATGGCACCTGGATCGTGCCATCAGGGTTAACGCCGAGCCGCAGCAGTTCCGAGTGCACGCCGATGGCCGGGATATCCACCGAGAGCGGCGGTGAGCGGCGCAGCGACGGCCCCCGGCCCCCGGCCGCGATGGCGCCCGCCGCAGACAGGGAGGGCTGCGGCGCATGCTGCTGGGCACCGATCGCGACGCCGACCGCGCTGACCCCGATCACGATGAGGAGGATGCCGGCCAGCCCGGCCAGGCGGGCACGGGGGCTTCCGGGCGGACTGGGCGGGGGGGCGAACCTGCTCTGCGGCCAGGACACCACCACGCGGAACCCGGCTATCCGCTGCCGCTCCGCCTCCCCCAATGCCATCCCTCCCCGTCTTCCCCAGGGTGCCCTACTCGCGTAGCCTAATATCCCTGTGATGAACGAGCCATTGCCTGCCTGCCGGGCCTGCGGGCGTTACCTTTCTGGCCGGCGGCGATTTCTGGGACCGGCCCGGCCCGGGCTGCGCTCGGGCCGGCCTCGCGATTTCCCTTCCGGACGGGTTTTTTCTGATGCCGGATCCGGGAACGGGTCTGGTATCGGCCGACGCATGAGGAGGTCCCATTAAGATGCGCTCAGCCATCACGGGGATACGGCTCAGCGGAAGGTTAAGCGCCATCGCCTGCGCCGCCGTGACCGTACTCGCTTCCGTGTCGGTCTCGGCCTGTTCCGGAAGCACGCCCTCGGCGACACCGCCGTCTATCTCGCCGGGCGGCTCACCGACCAGAACCGGCCTGCCCACGGCGACGCCTAGCGGCACGCCCACGGCCAGCCCCTCGGCCAGCGAGACGGCCACCCCCTCAGCAACCCCATCGGCAACACCGACCCATTCAGCCTCGCCTACCCCGAGCCCGTCGGCCAGCCCCTTCCCCACCGCCGCCCCGGCCACCGGCGGGGGTGGCACGGCCGGATTCCAGGACACGCTGCTGCTCAGCCTGGGCGGCCTGGCCATCCTGGCCGGTGCCGGGAGCATGGCCTACCGCAGGCGGGTCCTGCGCGGCCGCTGACCCCGCGGCCGCTGCGCGGCTCAGGCCGGGCTGGCCGTGTCTCCGGCCGCGCCGCGGGCGGGCAGCGTGACGAGGCTGGCGGCCTGCTCCGCCAGCATCGTCATTTCGTAGGCGACCAGGTCGAGGTCGGCCGCGGCGGCCGTGAGCACGGCGAGGGCCGATCCGTCATCGATCGCCATGATCACGAGAACGGCCAGTTTCATGGTGACCAGGGCCTGGCTCACGGCATCGTCGCCGGATAGGCCGGCGGCGGCCCGGGCCAGGCTGATCAAGCCGGAGGTGATCGCGGAGAGCTGCTCCAGCTGGCCGGGCTGTATCCCGGCGGACGCCGCCACCGGGACACCGTCCGAGGCCACGACGATGGCGTGCAGCACCCCGGGGACACGCGAGGCGAAGCCGGTCAGCAGCCCGCCGAGGTCCTGCGCATGAAGGGCCGGTTCCACGTGCTCCCGCTCAGCGATCCTGGGCCCGCTGCCTGGTGTCGGGATCCGCCTGGGCGACGGCCCGGGCCCGGCGGGAGCCACTCTGGAAGCTGGCCACCTGGGCCCGCGTCATCTCCGCTGGCCCGGGAGCGGGCGCAGCGGATGGCGGGGCCTCGTCCGGCTCCGCGGCCTGGGGCTCGCTGGCCCGGAGCAGGCTCCGGGCCAGGGTGTAGGGATACCGGGATTCGACGGACTCGAAAATGGGCAGCCCTCCGGCCGGCTCCGCAGGCTCCGGTTCCGCGCGCTCCGGCCCCGCATGCTCCGGCCCCGCGCGTTCCGGCTCTGCGCGCGCCGGCTCCGCATGCTCCAGCTCCGCGACCTGCGGCTCGGGCCCGGCCACGGCGGGCGACCTGGCGGGCCCGGCGGCCCGGCGGGATTCACCAGCCTGGTCCTGCCAGCGAGGAGGCGCGGGCGGCGGCGAGATCAGCACGGTGGGCAGGTACACCTCGGCGGTCGTGCCCCCGTCCGGCGGCAGCGCCAGGGTCACCTGGATGCCGTGCCGCGCCGCCAGGTGCGCGACCGCGAACAAGCCCATGTGCCGGGTGACCCCCGCGTCCGCGGTGGCCGGGTGGGCCAGCTCCCAGTTGAGCTGCCTCAGATGCTCCTCGGGCACGCCCAGGCCCGCGTCGGTAATGTCGATCAGCAGGCCGCCACCGCGGGCGACGTGCCCGGACACGATGACCTGCGTCGTCTTGGGCGAGAACGTGGTGGCGTTCTCCAGCAGCTCGGCGAGCAGGTGCACGAGGTCAGACACCGCGCTCCCGTTCACCGCGTCAACCAGCTGGACGTCCAGCACGACCCGGTTGTACTGCTCGATCTCCGATACCGCCGCCCGGAGCACGTCCACCAGGGTGACCGGCTCGGTCCAGTCTCCCGACGTCTCGTGGCCCGCGAGGACGAGCGCGCTGTCGGAGTGCCGCCGCATCCGGGTGACCAGATGATCTATCTGGAACAGGCTGGCCAGCCGGCGCGGGTCATCCTCACTGAGTTCCAGGCTGTCGATCAGCCGCAGCAGCCGTTCCAGCAGGGCATGGCTGCGCCGGAAGAAGCTGGCGGATACGGCACTGATGCTGCGGCGCCGCCGGGCCTCCTCACCGGCCAGCCGCACCGCCTCGCGGTGCACCCGCACCATGGACCGGGCCATGATCAGGGTGACCAGCAGGACCAGGAGGAGCACGGCCAGCGCCGCGGCGCCGGTGATGAGCGCGGCCCGCATCGCGGATTGCTGCAGGGCCTGGGCGCGCGCGGTGACCCAGGCGGACAGCTGCCGGTCAGCCTGGCGCATCCAGCCGACCGTGAACGACATCCCGTCCGACCACTGCTGGCTGGCGGGCGTACCGAGGGCCAGCGTTCCGTCACCGGCCGCCGTCGCCCGCTGTTCCACCGCCCTGGCCTGGGCGGCGGGCGGGCTGGCCAGGGTCCGGGCCAGGGCCCAGCTCTCCTCCGGGGTGGCCCAGCCCCGGAACGAGGCGAGGTCACTGGCCTGCTGCGCCTGGGCGGTGATCAGCGCGGTACGCGCCCCGGGCCCGAAACGGCCCTGCGCGAGCGCCGCGCCCAGGATGGCCTGCTGCTGCGAGGCCTGGTCCGTCATCCGGGACAGGGAGCCGAGGGCCAGCACGCTCGTGATCAGGCTGGAATTGCCGCTCGGGTCGGCGATGCCGTCGCTGACCGGGAACAGGCCGGCCGTCGCCGCGGAATAGCCGCTGATCACGGACAGCACCGGAGCCTGCGCTCTGCACCGCGTCCCGGCGCAGGCCAGGTAGCCCGGCGATGCTGGCCAGGGCCGTGGCCGAGGTGGCCTGCGTCCGGGCCGGGTAGCCGCGGCCATCCTGGCGGACCAGGCGGCGCACCGTGGTGGCCCAGCCGTCGGTGATCGCGTACTGGCGGTGCAGGGCCGCGAGGCCCGCGGCCGGGCGCCCGGCCGCGATGAACGCGGCCGTGTCAGCCCGCTCATCCTCCATGGCCTGTACTAAACCGGAGGCCTGCTGGCCGAGCACCGCGAGTCGGCTGACCTGGCCATATGCCTCCGAGCTGCGGGTCAGGTCGGTGACCCGCAGCCCGGTGAGCACCAGGCCCAGCATGGTCGGAATGGCCACCAGGATGATCAGCCGCCAGGCCACCCGCCCGTTCCGCGGGGCCTTGGCCGAGCCCGCATCACGCTGGGCGGGCACCGTGACCGGAAGGGCGGCATCGACAGAACGGGGCTGGCTCATCGCGCGTCCTCGCTAATCTGAGAAACTCCTTTCAAGGCACCCGCTAATTCTCTGAGCCTCCTCAGACAAGAGACGCGAGCAGGTCACCTTTCCCCCGGTCTTCCTAAAGACAATACCTCCGTGCCCGTCTGCCGGGATACGGCCCGACTGGGTTGTCTGTCCCGATCGGGGCCATAGGTGCCCCCGTAGTCCCACTGGCCACGGCAGCCTTCAGCGGGTAAGTCCCGCTGGCCAGTGCCCCCCGCTGGGCCCCGCTGCGGCACGGCCCTCACGGCCGGCCGAGGATGAACCCAGGCTCAGCCTGGGAGCCGAGTGGCCTGGATGAAGCTATGTGATCAGGCAGGCGGGTGCGCATGAAGTACCAGCAGTGGACCAGTGAGGCGCCAGGGGCTGGGCCCGGCCTGACCGGGACCGGGCAGCGAGATTTCCCGGGATTTCTTATATGCGGGCAATAGCCGGTTTTCACGTGAATTCTGATGAGTTGCCAGGCTGCATGAAGAATCTTGCCGGTACGGAAATGAGGACCTGGGTATACGGTCAGCGGACAGGGCCCGCGATGACTGGCCATGAAACACCGGGGGGAAACATGCCGACCGTAATCGCGCACCACGACGTGAAGGACAAGGATCACTGGCTTGCCTCGCCCAGGCGGGAAGAAGTATTCGGGCCGCTCGGCGTGACCAACATCCGCACGTTCACCGACCCGCAGAATCCGAGCCGCGTCGCGGTCCTCATGGACGTGGCCGACATGGATACCGTCATGGCTGCGATGCAGACCGAGAAAATGGCCGAAGCCATGGCCTACGACGGCGTCCTGCCCGAAACCCTGGTGATCCTCGTCGAGGCCTAGGACCTCGCCGGCCGTCAGCCGCCGGGTCCCGCGGGCCGGGATCCGGCGCTGGCCGGGCGCAGCCCCTCGCTCCGCCGCGTGGCGGGCCGCGGGCCCTTGACGAATCATGATGAACGTTCGTTAATCTACGGGGGCGCGCCACAGACAGGAACAGCCCAGTGAAGGTGCAGATCGACCCTGCGCTGTGCCAGGGGCACGGCCGCTGCTACGACCTCGCCCCCGCCCTGTTCGGCGACGACGACGAGGGCTACGGGCAGGTCCTCGGGGATGGCCTCGTGCCGCCCGGCCAGGACCACGAGGCACAGCTCGCGGTGGCCAACTGCCCGGAGCGGGCGATCAGCCTGGCCGAGAGGGCATGACATGGCGGCCGATGACCGCTTCCGCGAGCCCTCCCGGGAACCAGACGACGACCTGCCGGCCGGCACGCGCAGCGAGATCATCACCGGCCCGGTCGCGGACTGGGCGACGGACTTCTCCCATCTCGAGCCGGAGTGGTCCGCCGATCCCTACCCCATCCAGGACGACCTGCGGCAGCGATGCCCGATCGCGCACACCGGGAGGTTCGGCGGCGCCTGGCTGCCGACCCGGTACGAGGACGTCGCGGCGATCGCTTACGACACGGAGCGCTTCTCCTCGCGATCGATCATCCTGAGCAACTTCCGGCCGCCCCGGCAGCTGGCCCCGGTCGGCGGCTCACCCCCGATCTCCTCCGACCCGCCGTTCCACCACGACGCGCGCAAGCTGCTGCTCCCCGCGTTCACCAAGACCGCCGTCGGCAGCCAGGAGCCGGCCACCAGGGCGTTCTGCCAGTCACTCATCGACGGGTTCGAGGGGCAGGACGTCGTCGACGCCGCCCGCGACTACGCGCAGCACATCCCGATGCGGGTCATCGCCGACATGCTCGGCTTCCCGCCGGAGGACGGCCCGCAGTTCCGCGACTTCGTCGAGAACCTGCTCGAGGGCATCAACCTGCCGCCCGACGAGCGCATCGATCGCGTCAGCAGGTTGTTCGATTACCTGCTCGCGCAGGTCAACGAGCATCTCGCGGACCCGCGTGAGGACCTCACCACGTACCTCATCGACGCGGAGCTCTACGGTCACAAGCTCAGTCCGGACCACGTAGTCGGGACGATGGCGCTGCTGCTCATCGCCGGCATCGACACATCCTGGAGCGCGATCGGCGCGTCCCTGTGGCACCTCGCCCGGACCCCGCAGGACCGTGAGCGGCTGGTGGCCGAGCCCGGGCTGCTGCCGACGGCGATGGAGGAATTCCTCCGCGCCTACGCGCCCGTCACCATGGCCAGGCTGGTGAAGGACGATATGCACTGGCACGGCGTCAACATGAAGGCCGACGACTGGGTCCTGCTGTCGTTCCCGGCCGCCAACCGTGACCCGGCGCAGTTCGAGCAGGCCGGCGAGGTCGTCATCGACCGCGAGATCAACCGGCACGCCGCGTTCGGCCTGGGTATCCACCGCTGCGTGGGGTCGCACCTGGCCCGGATGGAACTGCGGGTCGCACTCGAAGTCTGGCTCGAGCGGATCCCCTCGTTCACCCTCCAGGACCCCGCGGCCGTGACCTGGGCCGCGGGCCAGATCCGCGGCCCTCGCCGCCTCCCGCTGCGCATCCGCTGACCGCGCACGGACGCCACGGCCCGGATCCAGCGCCAGGTCCAGGCGGGCGGCCCGGCCCCCGGGCTCAGCCGTCGCTGAGGTGGCCGGCCAGGTCGGCCCGCCGGTTGATGCCGAGCTTGGCGTAGATGTGCGCGAGATGGGTCTGCACCGTGCGGGTGGAGATGTGCAGCCGGCTGGCGATGGCCAGGTCGGTGTGGCCCTCGGTGGCCAGGGCGGCGATCTGCCGTTCCCTCGGGGTCAGCGGCACCGCGCTGAGCGCCCCGGTCAGCCAGGGTGAGACCGCGCCCTCGCAGGCCGCGCGGTAGCCGGCGGAGCGCTGCCCGCTGGCCCGGGCCGCGCGGCGGTCACCGTCAGCCGCGTGGCCGAGGGCCGCCTCGGCGGCGGCCTCGGCCGCGAACAGCAGGGTTCCGGTGCTCTCGAACCGGCGGGCCGCCTCGTCGAGGGCGGCCGGGTCGCGGCGGGCCAGGGCGGCGACGTAGCCGGTGTAGCAGGCGGCCAGCGGGCCGTCGACGCGGGCCGCGGCCTCGCGGATCGGGGCCAGGACGTGCTGCGCGGCGCCGTACCGTGCGGCGTCGTGATATCCGGCCAGCACCACGTTCCACTCCTGGTGGTCCGCGGCGACTCCGGCCGCCCACGCGGCCCGGTCGGCGGCCTCGTCCATGCGGAGGCCGGCGGCGAGGACGGCGGCCTCGGCCAGGTCCCACTCGGGCTCGTAGGGCTTCATCCGCGGCTGCCCGGCCCCGGCCTCCAGGGCCTCGGTCGCGGTGCCGAGATCACCGACGGTGGCGGCGGCGCGGGCCAGCATCGCGTTCAGGTGCCGGGTGATGAACACATCGAACGGGCCGACCGCCGCGAGGCAGCGGCGGAACAGCCGCACGGCCGTGCCGCCCTGCCCGCGGGCGAGGGCCACACGGCCGAGGCAGTACTCGGCGCGCGGCCCCGCGAACGGGTCGCGGGTCGTGGCCGCATCGCGGCGCATCCGCTGGCCGCGTTCCCCGGCGGCGTCGAGATCACCCTGCTCGATCAGCGCGCAGATGGCGATGAGCTCGATCGATGCGGCCCCGTACGGAAGCGCCTGCCGGGCGGCCGGGGTGGTCGTGACGGCCGCCAGCTCATCGGCGTGGGCCACGGCGGCCCGGGTGTGCCCGAGCCAGTACTCGGCCCCCACCGCCGCCAGCGCCGCGATCGTGCGGGTCTCCGGAGGCAGCTGCCGGTCGAGCATGATGGGCAGCCCGATCGCGAGCCCGTCCGCCAGGCGGGCGTCGAACGTGAGCATCGAGGCGTGCAGGGCGTGCAGATAACGGCTGGCCGCCGGGTCCCCGGTAGCCAGGGCGGCCACCAGCTCGGTGCCGCCACTCGTGTCGCCGGACTGCAGTCCCTGGCCGACGGCGGCGCAGTAGGTCAGGGCCTCGCGGTCCGACGGCGTGAGCGAGTCGGGCGGCAACCCGGCGAGCAGCGCGGCGGCGGCGTCGCCCCGGCCGGTATTCGTGAGGATCTCGGCGAGCAGCAGCGTCGCCGGCAGCGACCGCTGGGTCTCGTGGGCGTGGCGGGCGAGCCGTTCGGCCGTCTCGAGGCTGATGCCGCGGGCCGCGCGGGCCGCCGCCAGGAGCCGCTGCGGGTCGTCGCCCTGGCCGCTGTCCAGCCGCCAGCTGGCCGCCCGGACGAGGTCGTGCGGGCCCGGCTGCCCGGCCGTCTCCAGGGCGCCGGCCAGGGCGAGACGGAGCCGGCGCAGCCGCATCACCGGCATGTCGGCCCGGAGGATCTCGCCGTACAGCGGGTGGGCGGTGCTGACCTCGGCCCCGGCCAGCCCGGGCCGGACCGTGATGAGGCGCGCTTCCTCCAGCGCGATCAGCTGCGCCTCGCCGACCATCGCCATGGCCACGTCCCCGGGGAGCGGCTCGCCGGCGGCCACCGTCTCCAGGGCCGCCCGCTCCGCGTCGCCCGCGCCGGCCAGCCGGGCCGTGACCAGGTCGCGGACGCCCCCGCTGAGCGGGGGCGGCCCGGCCAGGACCCAGGCCGGGCCGCGGCGGACCAGGGCCGAGCGCTGCAGGGCCGCCTGCACCAGCTCGCGCAGCAGCAGGGGATTACCCTGCGCGCGGGTCACGAACGCGGCGCTGGCCGCCAGGTCGGCCGGGGCTCCCAGCACGGTCTCCAGCAGCTCGGCGGCCTCGTCGTCACCCAGCCCGGCCAGCTCGATCCGCTCGCAGTGCCCGTCGCGCCACAGCGTCTCGACCAGGCCGGGCAGCGGTGCCGACCGGGCGGTGGCGACCACCGTGGCCCCGTGGGCGGCCAGGTGCAGCAGCACCCGGGCCGAGCCGTCGTCAAGCAGGTCGACGTCGTCCACCACCACCAGCAGCCGGGAGGCCGCCGCGGTCGCGGCCACCCGGGCCGCGACGTCAGCCGCCGTCACCTGCCCGCTGCCACCCTGCGCCGGTCCCGGCGCCCGATCGCCGGTCAGCACGCCCGCGAACGCCTCGAACGGCGCACCGCTGGAGACCGCGCGGCCGACGACCTGGATCACCGCGGCACCCTCGCCGGCGGCCCGCTCGGCCAGGCGGCGGGCGAGGGCGGTCTTGCCGATGCCGGCCTCGCCCAGCAGCAGCACACCAGCCCCGGAAGCGAAGATCGTTTCAGCCCGGGCCAGCTCGCCCGCGCGGCCGACAAAGGGCCACCTGCGGGCCACGCGCCGCACCATACCGGTTCGGCGTCCCATGGTCTACGTAGCGACTACCGATGTGCGGGCCGGTGGCCGTCGCGTTCAATCCTCTCCGTCGCCCCGTCCTGGCGCCCCGTCCCTGGCGGCCGCGCCGGTCCGGCGCCGGCCGGCCGTACCGGGCCTCCGCGACTCCCCCATGACGGCAACCCAGGCTTCCCCACCGAGGAGATGTTCCATGCGGCGCACTGCAGCCACCCTGCCCGTTATTGCTTCTGCCCTGCTGCTGGCCGCCTGCAGTTCGCCGGCCACGACGGCGTCGTCGCCGCCCGCCAGCCCGGCGGCCTCGCAGGCCTCGTCCCCCGCCGCACCCGCGTCCGCCGCGGGCTCGGCGGCGGACACCCAGTCCGCGGCGCCGACCTCCCTCGACCCCTGCCAGCTGGTGACCAGCTCGGAGGCGTCCGCCCTGGCGGGCACGACGTTCGGGCCGGGGCAGGAGGAAGCCAGCGGCCAGGGCGGGAAGCGCTGCGTGTACGGATCCCAGACCACCAACGTGTTCATGGTCGAGGTCGGGCAGGCCGCGAGTCCCGCCGCCGCGCACGCGGACTGGTCGGCGGAGCAGGCCCGGGCCCAGGCCCTGATCAACAAGAAGCTGCCCGCCGGGATCAGCCTGTCCGCGCACACCCAGAAGATCTCCGGCCTGGGCGACCGCGCGGCCCTCGCCAGCGGCTCGGCCAGCGCCGCCGGGCAGACGATCGACCTGAGCGGCATCTACCTCCTCAAGGGGGCCACCTTCCTCGCCTTCCAGGACGTTCTGCTCGGCCACCCGGCGCCGGGCGCAGCCGCCATGGAGGCCGAGGCCCAGAAGGCCCTGGCCCGGGTGCCGTAGCGCGGACGGGCCTTAACCCTGCGCCGCCCGCAGCGGCTGCAGCTGGCCGTAGGCGGCGGTGAAGCCCTGGCGCCAGCTGGGGTAGCGAGGGGACCAGCCGAGGTCCCGCCGGGCCCTGGTGTTGGCCGCGCCGCGGGCCTGCGTGCCCATCATCACCGCGCCTTCGCCGGCGATCAGCCGCGCCAGCCAGGCGGGAACACGGCGGGGCGGCGGGGCGCCGAGGACGGCGGCGAGAACCGGCAGCCATTCGCGGACCGGGGCGGGCTCGTCATCCACGACGTTGTAGACGCCCGGCCCGCCGTGATCGAGCGCGAGCACGGTCGCGGCCGCCGCGTCCTCCAGGTGGATCCAGGAGGTGACGCCCCCGCCGTGGCCGACCACCGGGAACTGCCGCTTGCGCACCGGCCCGATCAGCCCGTCGCCGGGGTCTCCGTAGAAGCCGCCATAGCGCAGCGCGATCCCGCCCGCGTCCGTGACCGCCTGATCGAGATGGCGCATGGCCGCGTTGGTCTCGCGCGCCGAGGCGGGCGGGGCCGGGTCGAGCGGATCATCCTCGGTCTTCACCATCCCGCCCTCCCGCGCGTAGCGGTAGCTGGCGAAACTCTGGGCCACGAACCGGCGCACGCCCGCCTCACGGGCCGCGGCCAGCAGTGCGTCGGTGCCCTCGGTCCGTAGCCGGTTGGTGGCCGCGAAACTTCGGTCCAGGCTCCGGGAGAAGCGCACGCCCGCCAGGGCGGTGGCCTGGTGGATGACCGCTTCCGGCCTGGTGTCCAGGACGGCCCGGCGCACGGCGGCGGCGTCGAGCAGGTCGAGCGGGATCGCCTCCGCCCCGGCCGCCCGGACCCGCTCCGCGTGGCCCGGTGACCTGAAGGTGCCGGTCACCTCGTGCCCGTGACCGATGAGCTGGGGGACGAGCCGCGTGCCGATCGCACCGCTCGCCCCCACGACCAGGACTCGCATCGTGTGCCCCTTCCGTGCTCCCCTGCTACCCGTCGTGCACGGGTCACCGGTGATGACACCCCGGCATGCTGGAATGTGACGTCAGGCGGGCACGGGCGCGCCAGGCAGGCACGGGCGGGAGCAGCGATGCGGGTCGTGGTGGCGGGAGCCGGGTTCGCCGGCCTGATGGCGGCGTACCGGATCGTCCAGGCGGGCCACGAGGCCGTCGTGCTGGAAGCCCGCGACCGGGTCGGCGGCCGGGTGTGGTCGCAGGAACTCGTCCCCGGGAACCCCCGGACGGTGATCGAGCGCGGCGCGGAGTTCGTGCTGGACGGCTACGACCTGATGCGGGCGGTCCTGGACGAGCTGGGCCTGGACCTGGCGGACACGGCCATGTCGTACTACCAGCGGGAGTACCGCGTCCCTGGCCCCCCAGGCCAGGCGGCGGACCAGGCCCCGGGCCAGGCCGTGGCCGGCTGCGCGGCCGCGGTGGCGGCCGCCGCGGGCCGGGCGGCGCCAGGCACGTCGCTGGCCGGCCTGGTGGCGGGCTGGGAGGACTCCCCGGCCCTGGCCGCGTACCTGTCCCGCGTCGAGGTCACCAACGGCGTCAGCGCCGGCGTGCTCGCCGCCGCGGCGGTCAGCGACGTCACCGCGGGGTTCGGCCGCCGGCCGTCGTGGCGGGTGGCCGGCGGTAACCAGCAGCTGGCCCGGGAACTGGCCGCGCGCCTGGGCGCATCGGTGCGGCTGACCAGCCCGGTGCGGTCCATCGAGCACGATCAGGCGGGGGTCCGGGTGCTCACCGGCGATGGGGAGGCCGCGGGCGACGCGGCCATCATCGCCGTGCCCATGGCCGTCCTGCGCGACCTCACGTTCACACCGCCGGTACCGGGTCCGGTCAGGCGGGCCTGGCGGCGGGCGGGCCTGGCCCATAACGCCAAGCTGCACGTGCCGCTGACCCGCGCGGCGGCCCCGTCGGCGGTGCAGAGCGTGCCGGGAAAGTTCTGGACCTGGACCGCGGCCGACGTGACCGGGCAGGTCCAGCCGGTGGTGCACGCCTTCGGCGGCACGGAGGAAGGCCTGGCCGCCCTGGCCGTCGCGGACGGCCCCGCGGCCTGGGCGTCCCGGGTGGCCGCCCTCCGCGGCGAACTGGCCCTGGACGCGGCCCGGGCCCTGCTCACCACCTGGAACGACGACCCCTGGGCCGGCGAGTCGTACTCCGCGCTCACGACCACGGTGGCCGGCGGTGACGACGAGATCCTGGCCGCCCCGGCCGGCCGGGTCCACTTCGCCGGCGAGCACACCGCGGGCGAGTGGGCGGGCCTGATGGAAGGGGCGCTGCGGTCCGGCGAGCGGGCCGCCCGCGAGGTCCTGGCCCGCTAGTCCCGGCGAACTCGCCTGCCGCTAGCCCCCGCTGCGGATCCTGATCACGGCCGCGGTGGCCGCCCGGACGGTCAGGCTGAGACCCTCCCCCGGGCCGGGCGGCAGCTCGCTCCATTCACCCTCCCACGGGGCGTCGCCGGTGATAGCGGCCCCGCCGAGGGTGGCTGTCTCCCCCGTGGCATCCCCCGGCTCCCGGCCGGCCAGCGTGATGACCTCCGCGCCGCGCATCCCGGGCCCGGGCGGCGGGCTGATCGTGACGGCGGCATCCGCCGCGTCCGCCCCCTGGGTCTTGTTGAGGATCGTGACGTAGTCCTGGCCGGCGCCGCCGACCCAGTAGGCGGTCAGGTTGATGCCGCCGGGGTTCCCGATCTCGACCGGCTGGGCTCGCCCGGCCGAGCCCAGGGAGAACGCCGTGATGCCGTAGCCCTTCGGGGTGGCCGCGAAGCGGCCGGGGGCGGCCGGGTCCGGCACGATCGTGTCGGTGTCGAGCCACTGCTTGTTGTGGAAGTTCACCCCCGCGGCGCCGTGCGCGGCCCACCAGTGCAGGAAATCCAGGGTCCACAACGCCGAGGCGAACCCGTTGCTGGCGCCCGGCACGCCGCCCAGGTAGTCGTTCGCCTCGGTGAGCCGGCACCGCAGGCCGGCCGCGAGCACCGGGGCGCAGTGGCTGGAGTGGAACCACGGATAAGGGGTGTACGTGGTCCCCCGGGGCTGCGATCCGGGCGCGGTGCCGTGCACCCAGTCGGGTGACAGCATGTTGGTGATGGCCTGCCGGGCGCTGGTCTTCCCCGGGCCGCCCCCCACGTAGTAGTGCTGCGTGACGTCCGCGATCCGGCCCGAGTCCCGTTCGTCGCCGGCGAACCGCTCCGACCACGACACGCCCCGGTCCGGGGCGGGCGTCCAGGTCATCGCGCTGTAGGCCCCGGTATCCGGGCCGGCCAGCGGCGCGCCGGGCGCCGCCTCCCGGACCGCGTCGGCGAAGCCGTGCCAGGTGGCCAGGAACGACGCGTAGGCGCTGCCCGGCACCCCCGAGACCTCCTCGTAGATCGCCGGGTCCCGGGGGCGGCCGGCGTAGGAGTGGAAGTCATGCCAGTCCGGTTCGTTCCCGATGGCGAAGCTGGCCAGGTTCTCCCGGTAGCGGCCCCAGATGTACCCGGCGGCCTGGGCATCGGCCGATTTCAGGTCCGGCACCGGATCCGCGGCCGGGTTGAGCAGGCGGAGCGTGTAGATGACCTTCGCGCCGGCCCCGGCGGCAAAGGCGAACAGGTTGTCGATCCCGCGGAAACCGTCGCGGCCGGTGCCGGCCGGGCGGCGCTGGTCCACCGAGCCGCCGCCGATCCGGAGGTTGCGCAGGCCCAGCGTGCGGAACAGGGTGACGAGCGAGTCGTTCCCGGGGTGGAACAGGTAGCCCGGCACGCCGGCGTTCCCGGGAACGAGCGGCCCCACCTCGAAACTGAGGCCCGCGAAGTCCTCCGGGATCACCGGCCCCGCAGGCCCGGCGCCGATCGTGATCGTCACCGGCACGGGACCCGCCCCGGCGGCCGGCGGCCCGGCGTCGCGGTCACGGCGCCCGGCGTGCAGCAGCCGGGCCGCCCAGTGCGGGGACGGGGACGGCGGCACCTCAGCCCCGCCGGAGCGGGGCCGCCGGCCCGCCGCGGCCCGCCATGATCAGCATGACCGGGTGATGCCCCGTCCACGCAGCGGCCTAACCGCCGGTCCCGGGCCGGCCGGAGGCACGCCGGCCGGCCAGGCGCGATGTGCCTGGCCGGCCGAGACATGCCTTAGGGCCCGGAAACCTCGAACACGGAGGTGCCCCAGTTGTCCATCGGATCCTGGTCGGACGCGGCCGGGATGTACTCGGTGGCCAGCCAGATGCCGGAACCACTCGGGTCGAGGGCCGCGAAGGAGTAGTCCCCCCAGCGGGCCGTGTTGTAGGGCGGCGCGTCAGAGAAACTGACGTGCGGGCTGGTCCCGGCGGCCACCGTGGTGATGGTGCGCGACCCGAGCGTGGTGTACGCAGCGCTGGGGTTGATGCTGCGGCTCGTGACCGTGAACACCATCGCGGCGGACCCGGACTTCTGCGGCTGGATGGCCGGGTAGAGCAGGTTGGCCCCCTTGGCAGCGACGTAGCCCTGGCCGGTGACCCGGCCGAGCTGCGGGTCGATCCGGAACCACGCTGCCGCGTCGGTGGCAGCGCCGTGCGCCGTCACCGCACCATCCAGCGCGGTCCAGAGCTGCACGCCGCCTCCGTAACCCCGGCTGACCGTGACCGGGCCGCTCATCCGGCTGTCGTCGGGGTTGAGGTACTTCTCCGAGGTGATGACCGAGCCATTGACCTTGTACGTGGAACCGTCGCCGGTGCTGCGGGCCGGCACCGGGAAGGCGTACGGCTCGCTGGGCGTGGCGCGGCCGGTGAGGACCGGCGTCCCGTGGCCGGTGCTGACCGAAGCGGAGTTACGCAGGCTCCAGACGCCGACCGAGCTGGCTACCGGGTTGTTGCCGCCGCTCGCGGTGAACGGGAACGAGTTCACCAGGTACCCGTTGGCCAGGCCGGTGCCGATGGCCGGGTCGAGCCCGGTGACCGGGATGCCGGACAGGGAGACAGGCCCGAGGACCGAGTCGCTGACCGTGGTGTCCTCGTGCACGAGCTGGGACTTGGAGATGGCCAGGACGATGGCGCCGCGGTAGTCCGATTCGGTCGGCCCGCAGTACTCGTCGGTCGAGACCACCAGCGCGTTGTTGTCGAAGCCGGTCTTGGGCTGGTCACCGAAGCAGTCACCGGCCAGCGGGCCGCCCAGCGAGGTGTCGAACTGGTACGAGGCCACCCCGCGGGCGTTCATGACCAGGACGTCGACGGTGGTGTTGTTGCTGTCCGGCGCGGGCCCGGTCGCGATCGGGAAGCCGATCTCGGTGAAGTAGAAGCTCTGCGTGGCCGGGTCGTACAGGCAGCGCACGTCACCCTCGGCGTAGGGGTCGTGGAACAGGGTGGACAGGCCTACGTCCGGCCGGAGCAGGGCCCCCGCGGGGCTCGTCTCCCGCGCCGCGATGTTGACCGGTTCCCAGACCGCCTTCGGGGCGCCCTTCAGGGTGGCGTCGCGGCCGACGCACAGGCCCTGGTCCGGCGGCGTGATCGGGAAGCCGTTGAGGGTTTCGGAGTTGAGATTGCTCACCCCGTTGAACGCATGGACGACCGAGCTCCCTCCGTTCCCGCCGCGCGACAGCGACCGGGCCGCCGGGCCCGCGACGGCGCTCACCGCCGGCGCGGCGGCCGCCGAACCGGACGAGGCGCCCCCGGGCCGCAGGGCGGTGAACATGAGCGGGCCCTCGTTCCGGAAGGCCGACGCGACCTTGGGCAGGCCGGAGACATCCGGCGCGTGGGTCACCCGGGCCGCGGAGCCGGGGGTGCCGTGGTAGACGGCAGGACCAGTGCTGGCCGCAGCGGCGGCGAGCGACCCGGTGGCCGGAATCAGAGCTAATGAGCAGGAAATTCCCAGGACAGCGGCGAGCCGGAACCCCTTCATGCCATTCCCTCCGTTCGACGGGCGTACGGAGGCCCCTGTTCCCCGGCCGTGACAGCGCATCAGGCCGGGAGGAAAACCCCCGAACCATGGTGAACAAACGCGACCGTCACCATTCCCCGGAAACGGCCGCGGACACGGGCCGCCAGTCATTTCTGCCTAGCCACCCAGCGGGCGCGGGCCAGCAGCAGGAAGGAGGCGGAGAAGGGCCGGGCTCACGGGAGCCAGTGCAGCCAGGTTCCGTGCCCGTCGGCGAGGGCCAGCGGCGTGCGGCCGTCCCGGGCGAGCACGAACGGCGCGCCATCGCAGGGCGGTACAGGCAGGCCGGGCACGACGCCCGGTCCTTCACTGGACAGCCAGACCGCCGGCAGGGCCCGGACGGTGGCCGCGAACCGCTCCCGGTCCCGGGGAGTGACGTAGGCGAGCACGGCCGAGTGATACACGACCAGGGTCGCGCCGGCGGGCGCCTGGGCGGCCAGCGCGGGCAGGTCGGTGAGCAGGTCGCCGCGGTGCACGACGGGAGGGTCGCGGCGGGCGGTGGCGATCGCGGCGGCCAGCCGCTGCTCACGGTCGCCCTCGCCCGGCCAGACCAGGCAGGACAGCCAGCGGACGTCGTCGTCGCTGGTGACGTCGAGCGGGCTGAGGTCGAGCCCGGCCCGCCAGGTGATCTCCGGAAGCCGGGCCGGCAGGGGCACCGGCCCGCGCGGCTCGCACCGCAGGGTGGGCGCCAGCGGATCCTGGCCGGCGATCCGGTGCCCGGCGTAGTCGTAGGAGTACCGGTCGGCGAGCAGCGTGAGGCCGGCGCTGGCCCCAACCTCGATCAGCGCCAGCGGCGGCGGCAGCCGGGCCAGCGCCGGCAGCAGCGTGGCACACCGGGCCGGCTCGTTGGTCTGCGTCCGCCGGGCCAGCATCACCCCGGCCAGCGCCGCCGGGTCCTCGCGCACCAGCGCCCGCAGCCGGCCGAGGCTGGCGGGCCCGTCCCGCAGGTAGCGGGCCGCCGCGAAGAGCAGGTTGGGCTGGCGCTTCTCCGGCGGAAGCGAACCGAGGAACCGCAGGACGGCCGGATCCTCCGCGACCGCCCGGGCCAGGGACTCGTAGCGGGGGCTGCGGCCCCGCGCGTCATCGGCGAACGCGCGGTAGTTCTCCGCGACGCTTAACCCGAGGTCATGACCATGCATCCACATCCACCGGACGGTACCGGCTGACGCCGGGCCGGGCCCGCCGCCGGGAGACGGGAAGCGGTAAACCATCGCGGGGGGCTCGCCGTCTACTGACGTACCGCGCATTGCGGACACGCCTTAGTGCGGGATTCCTGGGCCAAAGCCCAGCCAAGGGGAGGAACCACGTTCATGGCAGCCACGCTTCAGGAGATCCTGCTCACGCCGGAGACCCAGCCGCAGGTGACCGCCGACTGCTTCACGCTGATCGAGCAGGAGCTCGCCGACAAGTCAGGGATCTCCGGGACGGCGGTGAAGCTGGCCTACAAGACGGTGAACACCTTCATGCCCGGCCACGTCCGCTACATGGTGGGGGAACTGCTTCCGGACATGGTGGCCCGGCTGGATCCGTTCTGGGCGGACTTCACCACCTCCGGCGGCTCCGAGTTCGGTGACTACCTCGCCAAGCGCGGCGACGAGGTGTCCGAGGCCCTGCTGTCGGTGACCGACGACCGGGCCGCGGCCTCCAGCCGGCCCACGGTCATCAAGGCCTACGGCAGCGTCCGCGGCCACGCCGTGAAGCACATCCAGGCCGCGCTCCCCCGCGTCGGCGACCTGGTGATGAAGTACGCGGGCTGACGGCCAGCCGGCTCAGCGGGCGCCGCGGCTCCACGCGTCGGTGCTCTTGCTGCAGGCCGCGTACCGCACCGCGGCGCTGACGACCGCCTGATCCGAGGACAGTCCCGGGCAGACGTCCTTGGTGGCCAGGACGCTGAGCATGAGCACGCCCAGCAGGCTGAGCACCATGATGCAGATGACCACCGTCCGCCGCGCTGACCGGCGGGCGATGACCTCGGTGGCGGGCTCGGCGTCCCGTGGTGGCAGCCGGGCGAAGGCCGCGAACATGGATTTGAGGTGGGGATCAGCCGCCTGGAGCACCTGCTCGATCTGATCCAGAATCTGCTGCTGACGCTCAGGCAGGCTCATGTGGTTCTCCGGGCGCAAGGCAATGCGAGATCCTGCTCTGCACGCTAGCCGGCGGCGCGCTCCGGCGCGCCCCCGGAAATGGCCCGTTCCCGGACGGCCGGTGCGGGCATGGCCGGGTGACGGTGGCGGCTGGCAGACTTGCGGGTGTGGCGATGCGGGTGGCGAGCCCAGTACTGGTCGGCCGGTCCGGCCAGCTTTCCGTGCTGGATACCGCGCTCGCGGACGCCCGCCGCGGCAGCCCCTCCGCGGTCCTGGTCGGCGGCGAGGCGGGAGTCGGCAAGTCCCGCCTGGTCGAGGAGTTCGCGGCGCTGTCCCGCGGCCGGGGCGCGCGGGTGCTGGCCGGGGGCTGCCTGGAGCTCGGCGTGGACGGCCTGCCGTTCGCCCCGTTCACCTCGATACTGCGCGAGCTCGTCCGGGACCTGGGCACGGAAGGCGTCGCCGGGCTGCTGCCCGGCGGCGCGACCAGGGAGCTGGCCCGGCTGCTCCCGGAGTTCGGTGAGCCACCCGGGACCGCGGACGCGGGCGAGGCCCGGGCCCGGCTGTTCGAGCAGGTGCTCGTCCTGCTCGAACAGCTGGCGGACGCCGGCCCGGTCGTCCTGGTCATCGAGGACGCGCACTGGGCCGACCGCTCGACCCGGGACCTGCTGGCCTTCCTGATCCGTAACCAGCGGGCCCTGGACGGCCTGCTGATCGTCGTCATCTACCGGTCCGACGAGCTGCACCGTTCGCATCCGCTGCGGCCGCTGCTCGCCGAGCTCGACCGGATCGGCTGGGTCAGCCGGATGGAACTCGGCCGGCTGTCCCGCCAGGACACCGGGGAACTCGTGGCCCGGCTCATCGGCCACGAGCCGGGCGAGGATGCGCTCGAGACCGTGTTCCGCCGCACCGAGGGCAACCCGCTGTTCGTGGAGGCGCTGCTCGGTGAGGGCGAGCTGGGCTCCGGCCTGCCCGAGTCGCTGCGGGACCTGCTGGTGGCGGGGGTGCGGCGGCTGCCGGAGGACACCCAGGAGCTGGTCCGGGTGGCCAGCGCGGCCGGTGGGCGGGTGGGCTACGCGCTGCTGGCCGCGGTCAGCGGGCAGGACAGCGCCGGGCTGGCCCGGGCCCTGCGGCCCGCGGTGGCCGGCAACGTGCTGCTGACCGACGCCGACGGCTTCGTCTTCCGGCACGCGCTGATCCGCGAGGCCATGCACGACGAGCTGCTGCCCGGCGAGGGCAGCCAGCTGCACCGCCGGTTCGCGGAGGCTATCGGGGCCGATCCGGCGCTGGTGCCGCCGGGCCGCGCCGCGACCGAGCAGGCCCACCACTGGCACGCGGCCCACGACCTGACCCGGGCGCTGACCAGCGCGTGGCAGGCCGCGGCGGAGTCCAGCCACGCGCTGGCCCACGCCGAGCAGCTCGCCATGCTGTCGCGGGTGCTGGAGCTGTGGGAGCAGGTCCCGGGTGCGGAGCAGTGCATCGGCACCAGCCAGGTGGAGGTGCTCGAAACCGCCACCCGGGTGGCCGAGCTCGCCGGGGAGTTCGACCGCGGGATCACGCTGGCCAAGGCCGCCCTGCGGCAGATCGACATCGAGGCGGAGCCGGTCCGGGCCGCGCTCCTGCTGGAGACCCGCGGCCACCTGAAGTACCAGCTCGGCCGCGAGGACTACGCCGCCGACCTGCGCGAGGCGGCCCGGCTGGTGCCCGCCGACCCGCCGACCCCGGCGCGCGCCCGGGTCCTCGAACTGCTGGCCCACGACATCCATCACCGGCCGGGCGGCTGGGACGACGCCGAGTTCCGGGCGCACGCCGAGGAGGCCGTGGCCGTGGCCCGGCAGGCGGGGGATCCCGCCACCGAAGCGGCCGCGCTGATCACCCTGGCCTGCGCCGAGCCGCTCACCGGGAACATGGAGCGGGCCCGCGCGCTGCTGGCCGAGGCGCGCACCGTCGCCACCCGGGCGAACGCCTACCAGCCGCTGCTGCGGGCGGCCATTACCGAGTCCGACATGCTGGAAGGCCTGGGCCAGCATGAGCTGGCCGCCACGGTGGCCCGGGCCGGTATCGCGGACGCCCGGGACTACGGGCTCGCCCGCACCTCGGGCGCGGTGCTGGCCATCAACCTGGCCGAGCCGCTGGTGTCGCTGGGCCGGTGGGACGAGGCGGGCGAGGTCATCGAGCATGCGCTCCAGCTCCTCCCGCCGCGGCTGAGCCGCGTCCTCGCTGTGGCGGCTGTCCGGCGACCTGGCCCTGGCCCGCGGCGACCTGGCCGCCGCCGCCGAATACGTGGCCTCGATCAGGTCCGCGCTGGACCGCGCCCGGTACAAGGACGAGCACCAGCTGCCGCTGACCCGGCTGGAAACCGAGCTGCGGCTGGCGCAGGACAGGCCCGCGGAAGCCCTCGCGGTGATCGACGACGCGCTGGACCGCTTTGACCTGCTGCGCAGCCCCCGCTACGGGTGGCCGCTGCTGGCCGCGGCGGCCCGGGCGTGCGCGCCCGGGGCCATGGCCGGGGACCGGGCGCTGCTGACCAGGGCGGCGGAGCTGCGCGAACGCCTGCGCACCGCGGCCGGCAAGCTGGCCGCGGAAGGACTGGCGCAGCAGGCTCACCAGCTGACCTTCGCCGCCGAGATGCTGGGTACCGACGCCGCGGAGCCCGCAGTGAGCCCGGGCCGCCTGGGACGGCGCGGCGCAGGCCTGGGAGGCGGTAGGCCAGCCCTATCCGCTGGCGACGGCCCTCCTGCGGATGGCCGAGGCGGCGCTCAGCGCTGGCGACCGCGACGCGGGCGGGCGGGGGCTGCGCCGGGCCGCCGCGCTGGCCCAGGAGCTGGGCGCCCGGCCGCTGAGCGGCGACATCACCCTGGTCGCCCGGCGGGCCCGGATCTCACTGCGCGGCGGGGACGAGCGGCCGCGGCCGGGGCAGCGGCCCCGGCCAGGTTCCCGGACCCGCGCTGGGACTCACGGCCCGTGAGTACGACGTGCTCCGGCTCATCGCGGCCGGGCACAGCAACCGGGAGATCGCCAGCGAGCTGTTCATCTCGGTGAAGACCGCCAGCGTGCACGTGTCCAACATTCTCGCCAAGCTCGGCGTGGCCAGCCGCGGCGAGGCGGCCGCCACCGCCCACCGGCTCCGCCTCTTTCCCGGCTGACGTTTCCTGGCCGGACCCGCCTGCCCGCCGCCGCATCCTGGGTTCTTCGCCATGATCTGCGGTGGTATACGGTGGCCGTTTCGCGCCCGCCCCGCGCCACCCCGCCTCCGATCACAAGCCACGGCTGGAGTTCCGAGTGTCCGCACCCATGCACGAGGCGAGCAGGCGAGCACGACGGGTGCTGGCCGCCTGGGCGGCCGGCGGGGTGATCGCCACGCTGGCCGCGGGCTGCTCGTCCGCGCCCGCCCCGGTGCCGGTGAGCAACGCCGGCGGCACGCCCGCCGCAGCCGGTTCCCCGTCGCCTGCCGGCCCGGCGTCGTCCCCGGGCCGGACGGCGGCGCCGGCCGCCGCGCCGGGCTCGCTAGCGGGTTTCTTCCCCCTCGGCGCCTACGTCCAGGCCCCTGCGTACTTCGGGCTGTGGAAAAGGCGGGGCATCAACACCATGGTCAACGTGCCCGACGGCACCAGCGAGACGGGCTGGAATGCCGCCGCCATCCGCGACGGGCTGGACGAAATCCGCGCCCCGTCCAGCGACCCGGCCCGGGATGTGGCCAACCGGCACCTGCTGGCCTGGGCCCTCCAGGACCAGCCCGACGACATCGGCAGCGCGCAGGTGCCCTACGCGAAGATCCAGCGGACCTACCGGGCCTGGAAAGGCGCGGCCCCCTCGATCCCCGTCTACATCAACTTCAACGGGCAGTTCAACCAGTACGACAACTCGACCCGGGCCAGTGGCCTGTCCTGGTACCAGGAGTACGCGCAGGGCGCGAACTGGATCACCGCCGACCTGTACCCGGTGAACTCCGGTGAGGGTGATGACCTCGGCCTGATCGGCCAGGAGGTCGACGAGCTGCGCCAGATCGCCGGGGCCAAGCCGGTGTTCGCCTTCATCGAGTCGGGCGCCTACGACGCCAAGGACCCGGTGATCACCCCGGCCCAGTTCCGGGGCGAGGTCTGGGAAGCCATCATCCACGGCGTCCGGGGCATCTTCTACTTCCCGGTGCAGGTCTCACCCACGTTCAGCTACGACGTGACACCGCCCGCGGTGGCCGCGGAAATGACCCGGCAGGACGCCACGATCACGAAGCTGGCCCGGGTCCTGCAGGGCGGGATCGACCCCCCGGCGCTGGGCGCGACGGCACCGGCACCGCTCCAGGTGGCCTGGCGGAGCTCGGCGGGCCGGGACTACTTCTTCGTGCTCAACCTGTCCGATGCGACCGCCCGTGACCAGGCGATCCACCTGTCCGGCACCGGCTCCGCGGCCTCGGCGGCCGTCTACGGCGAGCACCGCTCGGTCCCGGTGTCCGGCGGCACCATCACGGACAGCTTCGGGCCGTACGCCATCCACATCTACGAGATCCCGGCCCGCTGACGGCATAAGTCCCGCCGGGAGGCCGATCGCGGGCCAAAGGGCGGCGCGCCGGTTGCCCTCCTGACCAGTGGGTATGTCCGCATGGTGCCGCTTCTGGCGTGGATAGGGCTGGTGCTCGCGTTCGCCTCGGCGCTCGTGACCAATACGGCCTACTCATTCGAGCACGACGCGGCCGCGGCGCTGCCGCCCCTCTCGCCGCGCCGACCGTTCCGGTCGGTCCAGATGCTCGTCGACGACCGCCGCTGGCTCAAGGCGTTCGGGACCGAGACCGCGGGCTGGCTCATGTACGTGGCCGCGCTGCGGCTCGCGCCGCTCGCGCTCGTGCAGTCGGTCACCGCCTCCGGGGTCGCGGTCCTGGCCTTCGTGACGGCCCGCGGGCATCCGTCCCGGCTGGCGCGGCGCGAGCAGATGGCTGTCGTGCTCGCCCTGATCGGGCTGGTCCTGCTGGGCCTCTCGATCGCCGGCGCGGAGACCACCCAGCACCGCCCGCCGGTCATCGGCATCATCATCTGGCTCGCGGGGTGCGGCGCCGGCGCGGCGTTCCTCATCGCCATCCCGCTGGACTTCGGCCGGGCCGCCTCGCTCGGCCTCGCGACCGGCCTGCTGTTCTCGATCGGCGACATCTCGGCCAAGCTCATCGGGTACGGCGGCGCGTGGCTGATCGCCCTGGTCACGCTCATCATCGGGTACGGCATCGGGACCAGCGTCCTGCAGTCGGCCTACCAGAAGGGCGACGCGCTGACCGCGGCCGGCACGGCCACGATGGTGACGAACGCGGTGCCCATCATGGCCGGTTTTGTCCTGTTCGGCGAGACCCTGCCGCACGGCATCCGGGCCGTGGCCCAGGTCGCGGCGTTCGCGTGCCTCATCGCCAGCGCGGTCTTCCTCGGGCGCAAGGACGCGCCGAGCCCGGCCGAGCCCGTCCCGAGCGCGGAAACGGCCGGGGAAAGCCCGGCGGGCTAGGAGCCCGGCTGGCCGCTGCGCGGCCAGCAGCGGGATGGCCGCGATCTTCTCGTCGGTGAGGTCCGCCCAGCGGACGCCGGGCGCCGGGCGCTTCCCGCGGGCCGCCCGGCAGTCGATGACCCGCTCCGGGGTGACGATGAAGTCGACCGGGACATCGTGATCGGTCAGCGGGATGGTCCCGGGCGGGCGTACCTGCATGTCATGGACGGTTGTGACCGCCACGGTGTGCGGGCCGATCAGCCCGGCCGCGGCCGCCAGCGCGAACTCCAGGTCGGCGAAGCCGCCGCCTTTCCCCAGCCGGGCGCCGTCCTCGCCGGCCGCGACGCTGCCCATCACCACCAGGTCGACCGGGCCCAGGTCGGCCAGCCTGACCTGGCGGGCGGAGCGGGATGCCCCGCTGATCGAGGACGCCTTCCGCGGCGGCTCGCTCAGGTGGGCGGGATCAAGGGCGAAGAACGGCTCAGGGCTGGCCAGCCGCGGGACGGCCATGTAGACGGTCTTGCCGTCCTCCAGGGCGCGCTGGCGGACCGGCCACTGCGCGGCGTCCGGGTTGGCCTTCAGGGTGCGGGCTTCCTGCCACGGGGCCAGGCCGCGGAGCCGCTGCGCGGCGGCCTCGGCGCCGGTGAAGTTCGGGATGCGGCCGGCCGCGCCCGGGAACCGCGCCACCCGGGCCGCGCTCATCTGCGCCCAGACTTCCTGCCGCAGCGCGGCCTTGGCCGCCAGCACCCCGGCCGGGCCGCCGGCATCACGGTCATGGTGCGGCGCGCGGCGGGGCATCTCCCTATCCTGCACCGGCCCCTGTCCGGCCCCGGCCCCGGGCCGGGCCCCGCCCGGTACCGATAAGCGCGAGGGCTGCGCGCCGGCGTAGGCCGCGGGGGTCTGGCCGGTCGCCGCGCGGAAGTCCCGGGTCAGGTGGGCCTGGTCCGCGTAGCCGAGGCCGGCGGCGATCTCGGCCCACGACACGGGCTTCCCCTCGCGGACGGATTCGGCCGCCTCCAGCAGCCGGTAGCGCCGGATCACCCAGGTCGGTGACACCCCCGCGTACTGCAGGAACATCCGCTGCAGGGTGCGCGGGCCGAGTCCGGCCAGTTCGCACAGGTCAGACAGCCGCCGCACGGCCCGGTCCGCCTCGGCGAGCCGGGCCACCCCGGCGACCCGGGCGGCGGGGAGCCGCCGTTCCGGGTCCACGGCCTGCTCCAGCGCGGCCGCCAGCAGGGCCACCCGGGCGGCCTCGTCCGGCTCGGCCGTCACCTGCCGCAGCAGTGCCGCCTCGTCCGTGCCGAGAGCCTGCCCCAGGGGCACGATCCGGTCGGTGAAGTCCGCGGCCGATCCGCTGACGAACGCCCCCAGTCCCCCGGGCCGGGTCAGCGCGGCGACGGTCCAGCCCTGGCCGACCAGCACCCGGGTGGACAGGCCGCGGGCGACGCCGTACAGCCGCGCTTCGACCGGGCCCGGCTGGACCTGACCGGGCTGGCCGTTGGCGTGGCCGACGCTGGCGTTGGCGCCGGGATGAGTCAGCACCTGCTGCTGATGGGCCACCCCGGAGGGCAGGTCCCAGCGGACCGCCCAGAAGCGGTCCACCAGCCCGTCCAGCGCCGGGCCGGCCGGGTACCGGGTCAGCTGGACCCGCTGGCGCAGCAGCCACGGATCGAGGATGCCGCGGCTGTCCCGCTCGACCGGATCCGGCCCCGAACTGCTCACCCTGTGACCCTAACGGCTGGCGCTGACGCGAATCTTCAAGCGGGCCACCGGCCCTCCTCTCGTAGGCTCAGGCATCATGACCGCAACCACGGAGAAGACCACTGACCTGCTCGTCGCCGTGCTCGCCGATCTCGCACCGATGGTCGGCCGGATCACCGCGGGGCAGCTGCACGATCCGACGCCGTGCACCGAGCTGGACGTCGGCCAGCTCCGCACGCACGTCCTGGGCTGGCTGACGACGTTCGCGGCCGGTTTCGCCGACCCCGGCGGCCAGGCACCGCTGGACCATCTCGACGGGTACGCGGTGCCCGCCGACCCGGCGGCGGAGGTGCGCTCCGCGTCCGCCACCATGGCCGCCGCCCTGCGCGAGGGCGCGGCCGGCCGGCCGATGCGGCTCGGGGACAGCGCGATGCCCGGCGGCATGGCGCTGAGCATGATCCTCTGGGAGTACCAGGTCCACGGCTGGGACCTGGCCCGGGCCACCGGCCAGCCCTGGTCGCCGCCGGCCGAGGCGGCGGAAGAGTCGCTGGGGTTCGCGCCCGGCATGCTGACCGCCGACTACCAGGGCGAGGGCAAGGCGTTCGCCCCGCGGGTCCCGGTCCCGGCCACGGCCCCGGCCCTGGACCGCCTGCTGGGGCTGTCCGGCCGCGACCCGGCCTGGCCTGCGCACTCAGGGGAGGAAGCACGATGACGCTCATCGCCCGGTTCAAGGTCGATGGCTTCGAGCCGCGGCAGATCAGCGGCCTGGACGCGGACTGGGTCGGGGTGATGACGTTCGCCAAGACGTTCACGGCGGGGATCGTCGGCACGGCCACCACCGTGTTCATGTCGGCCGGCACGGAGGAAGGCTCCCGGTCGTACGTGGCCACCGAGCGGATCACCGGCCGCACCGAGGACGGCCGCGAGGGCTCGGTGACCGTCCAGCACGGCGGCCTCGAATCAGACCCCGGCACCTGGTTCGGCCACATCGTGCCCAAGACGGGGACCGGCGATTTCGCCGGCTGGTCCGGATCGGCCCGGATCATCCACGATGACCAGGGGCCCTACTTCGAGATCACGCTGGCCTGAGGCCGCGCAGGTACTCAGCCCTGCTTGAGCTGCCGCCAGCCGCCGGCCCGGTTGTGCGGTGCCGGTCATGGCGGTCCCTCCGGTCGAATGAGCAGGCACGGTCCATCCGTTAGTGAACGATAGAGGCTGGGGAACCGGGAAGCCGGGACCGGAACAGCGCGGAGAGGACGTGCTCGTGCGAGCTGTGGTGCAGCGGGTCAGCGAGGCCAGCGTGAGGGTGGGCGGGCAGGCCGTCGGCGCCATCTCCGAGCCAGGCCTGCTGGTCCTGGTGGGCGTCACCCATGACGACACCGCGGAGAAGGCCGCGAAGCTGGCGGCCAAGCTCTGGGGGCTGCGGATCCTGGAGGGCGAGAAGTCGTGTTCCGACGTGTCCGCTCCGCTGCTGGTGATCAGCCAGTTCACGCTCTACGCCGATACGCGTAAGGGCCGCCGGCCGACCTGGCAGGCCGCCGCGCCCGGGCCGGTCGCCGAGCCCCTGGTGGACGCCGTCGTCTCATCCCTGCGGGAGCTGGGCGCCCGGGTGGAGACGGGCGTGTTCGGGGCCGACATGAAGGTCAGCCTGGTGAACGACGGCCCGGTCACCATCATCCTGGACCTCTGAGCCGCCAGGACCTGGCGGCGGCGCTAGGCGGGCTGGCCCGGCTTGACGGCGCGGGTGGCGATGTAGCCGGGCATGTACCGCTGGGTGGCGTCCGCGTGATGGGGTGCCTCGGCCAGGTGGGTCAGGCAGAAACCGGCGGCCATCTGCCCGCCGAGCTGGCTGGTCAGCGAGTGGCTGTACTCGACCGGGCCGTCCCCGTAGTACTGCTGCCGCTCGGCATCCGGCAGGTCGAGCGTGCTGAACGGGAGCGGGTGGCGCACCACGAACTCACCGCGGTCCAGCGCGCCGACGTCGAAGATGAAGATATCCGGGTTCATGAACCCGGCCAGCAGGACACCGCCCGGCCGCAGCACGCGGAACGCCTCCCGCCAGACCGGCGCCAGGTCCGGGCAGAACACGTTCGACACCGGGTGGAACACCACGTCGAAGCCGGCCTCGGGGAAGGCGCTGAGATCCCGCATGTCACCCAGCACGGTCTGCAGGACCAGTCCCTCCCGCGCGGCCACCTCCTGATCACGGGCCAGCTGCCGCGGCGAGTTGTCGAACACGGTCACCCGTGCCCCGGCCGCGGCGAGCACCGGGCCCTGCTGGCCGCCCCCGGAGGCCAGGCCGAGGACCCGCGCGCCGGCCAGGGCGGCCGGGAACCAGTCGCGTGGCACCGGCTCGTAGCCGATGAGCACCACGGACCAGTCGCCTTCCCGGGCCCGGGCGATCACCTCGGGCCCGACCGGCCGGGTCCACTCGTTGCCCGATTCCACCTCGCGGTCCCAGGCGGCGCGGTTGTGCGCGACGGGATCAAAATCATCTGCCATCCGGGCAGCGTAGGCCCGGACGCGGGTGGCCCGCTGGCGGCCGCCCGGACGCAGGGTGGCCCGCCCCTGCTGGCGGCGCCCGGATACCGCATGCTAGGCATGGATTACCGGGCTACGGAGGAGGGGCACATGCCGCACATCACCCTGAACTCGGCCGAGCCGGGTATCCGGGGGCTGCTCCAGTACCGGCCGGAGACCGGCCGCCCGCTGAGCGAGCTGGCGGAGGTGCTGCTGCGCGGGCCGGGCAGCCTGTCCCGCGGCGAGCGGGAGCTGATCGCGGCCTATGTGTCGGGGTTAAACGACTGCCGGTACTGCACCGCGTCGCACTCCGCCACCGCGGCGGCCCAGCTGCCCGGGGGCATGGCGCTCGTGGATCAGGTCCGCGCCGGCCCTGGCCGCGCGCCGGTATCCGGCAAGCTGAGGGCACTGCTGGCGATCGCCGCCGCGGTCCAGCAGGGCGGGCACCAGGTCACGGACGAGCACATCGCCCGGGCCCGCGCGGCCGGCGCGACCGACCTGGAGATCCACGACACGGTCCTGATCGCCGCCGCCTTCTGCATGTTCAACCGGTACGTGGACGGACTGGCCACGATCGCCCCGGATGACCCGGCCGGGTACGCGGCCGGCGCAGCAGCACCTCATCAAGGAGGGCTACCGGCTGCCGCCGGCCACCTAAGCTCCCCAGTGTGAGCAGGCATGAGGTCGTGCTGTTGCACGGCCAGCCGGGTATGGCCGCGGACTGGCAGCAGGTTGCTGACCAGCTGCCGGCCGCGTTCGACGTGGTAGCGCTGGACCGGCCCGGGTACGGGGCGAGCCACCAGTCCGCCGGGGGCTTCGGGTACGGCGCCCGCGCCGTCCTGGCTGCGCTGGACACGCGCGGCATCAGGCGGGCGGTCCTGGTCGGCCACTCCTACGGGGGCGGCGTGGCGCTGTCCGTGGCCCAGCTGGCGCCGGAACGGGTCGAGGCGCTGGTCCTGCTGGCCAGCGTCGGCCCGGACTGCCTGACCGGCTGGGACCGGCTGCTGGCGGCGCCGGTGGCCGGGGAGGTGTGCGCGGTCACGGCGTGGTGGCTGACTCCCTGGCTGGCCCGGGCCCGGCTGGCCGCCATCACCCGGCTGCGGGGGCGGCCCATCACCGCCGACGAGCATGTGAACTGGCACATCTGGGGTCACACCCACCATGACCACGGGCCGATGTGGCGCAGTTTCCTGACCGAGCAGCGGGCGCTGGTCCACGAGCTGGGCGGCCTCACCGCGTCCCTGGCGGGCATCGCGCAGCCGACGCTGCTGATCGCCGACCCGGACGACACGCTCATCCCGGTCAGCACGACGCACCAGCTGGCCGCGGCCCTGCCCGATGCCCGCGTGCAGCTTCTCAGCCAGATCGGCCATCACCTGCCGCGCCGCGGCGCACCGCAGATCGCGGCGGCGATCACTGATTTCCTGGCCGCGCTGGACAGCCGGCCCGCGCCAGCCTGACTCCGGGCCGGCCAGGGTTTGGTCACCCGCCTCGTGGGGGACGCCGAGGGGCGAGCGAGGCGGCACGCCAGGCAGAATGTCATTCCCATGGAGTTCTGGCGGCCCCCGAGCACCTGGCTGTCACGTCCTGTCCGGCCGCCAGACAGGATCCGGCAACCCGGGGAGAGCAGTGTGGTCATGGCCAGCGAGACCCCCGCCGCCAGGCTGGCGGTGCTCATCGACGCGGACAACGCGCAGCCCACCATCGTCGAGGAACTCCTCGCCGAGGTCGCCAAGTACGGCACCGCGCACGTCAAGCGCGCCTACGGCGACTGGACCGGCACGAACCTGAAAGGCTGGAAAGACCAGCTCCTCGCCCAGTCCATCCAGCCGATCCAGCAGTTCGCCTACACCAAGGGCAAGAACGCCACCGACACGGCGATGGTCATCGACGCGATGGACCTGCTGTACTCGGGGCGGTTCGACGGGTTCTGCATCGTCTCCAGCGACAGCGACTTCACCCGCCTGGCCGCGCGTATCCGTGAGTCCGGCCTCACCGTGTACGGGTTCGGCGAGCGGAAGACGCCGAAGCCGTTCGTGGCGGCCTGCGACAAGTTCATCTACATCGAGAACCTGACCTACGCCGAGACCACGGCGGCGCCGGCCGACGAGGCCGGCAAGCTGGCCCCGCGCCCCTCCGCGACGCAGCTGAAGGCCGATACCGCGCTGGTCAACCAGTTGCGGAACGCCGTGGAGGCGGCCTCCGACGATGACGGCTGGGCCGCGCTGGCCTCCGTGGGCCACATCATCACCAACCAGCGCCCGGACTTCGATTCCCGGACCTACGGCTACGCGAAGCTCAGTGACCTGATGGGCGCGACCACGCTGTTCGAACTGGACCGGCGCAGTCCCGGCGACGGGAAACCGGGCATCATCTACGCCCGGACCAAGCGGCGCCGCCGCTCCCCCGAGCGGCCCGCGCGGGCCAGGGCCGACGGAGCACAGCCAGCTTGACTTGAAGTCTGGTTGAAGTTCTAACGTCGTCCCGGACAGCAGGCCGCCGCGGCGGGAGGAACCGGGGATGAGCAAGCTCAGTCTGGGGCAGATCGGCATCGCGCTGAACGTGTCGGCCGATGATACATATCTCAAGGAAGCAGCGGAGCTGGAGGAACTCGGCTACTCGACGATCTGGCTGCCTGGAGGGCAGATTGACAGCCTCGGCCGGATCACGTCCATCGTCCGGGCCACCAGGGCGGTCCCTGTCGCGCCCGGCATCATCCCGGTGGATGTCTACGGGCCCGCGGCGGTCCGGCAGCTCTACGCGGAACTGCAGGCCAGCGCGCCCGGCCGCTTCCTCGTCGGCCTGGGCGGCCCGCAAAAACCGCGCCCGCTGCAGCCGCTGAACGACTACCTCGACCAGCTCGACCACGGCGACCCGCCCGTGCCCGCCGTCCGGCGGATCCTGGCCGCGCTCGGTCCCCGCAAGCTCGAGCTGGCCAGGGACCGGGCGGCGGGGGCCGTGGCCCTCCTGGTCACGCCCGGCTACACCGAGGAGGCGCGGCGCATCCTCGGAGACGATTCAGCTCTCGTCATCAGCCAGATGGTTGTCCTCGACAGCGATCCCACCCGGGCGCGCGCGGCCGCCCGCGTCCCGCTGAGCTTCCTGTCCGGCGTCCTCGGCTACCAGGCCAGCTTCGCGCGGATGGGCTTCACCGGCGCTGACATCGCCGGCCTCAGCAACCGGCTGGTCAACGGCCTGGTGATCTGGGGCAGCGCCGGCGCGATCACGGCCCGGGTCAGGGAGCATCTCGACGCCGGGGCGGACCAGGTCGCGCTCACCATCCTGCACCAGGATGGGCAGCCCCGCCCCATCGACGTGGCCCGGGAACTCGCCGGCCGGTTCCCCCGCTGGCCGTGGCTGCCCCAGGCTGGCCGGGGAAGGATGCCGGTGATGAACTCCGGTGATGCGGCCGGCCGGGCCCGGCAGCGCGACCTGGTCCGCCGCGGCTACGACGCCATCTCGCTGGCCTACCGCGGCGACGACGACCGCGCGGCCGGCTCCTCCGGCCGAGGACGCCAGCCGTTACGCCGGATGGGTAACGGAACTGGCGGGCCTGCTGCGGCCCGGAGCCCAGGTCGTGGACCTGGGCTGTGGCGCGGGCATACCGGCGACCCGCGAGCTGGCCGGCCACGGGCTGCGGGTGCTGGGCGTCGATTTCTCCGCGGTCCAGCTCCGGCGTGCCCGGCGGCTCGTCCCCGCGGCCAGCCTGATCCAGGCCGACATGACCGCGCTGCACCTGAGGCCGGCCAGCGCGGACGCCGTCGTGTCCTTTTACGCCCTGATCCATGTGCCCCTCGCCGACCAGCAGGCACTGTTCCCGCGGATCCGGGGCTGGCTCCGGCCGGGCGGCTACTTCCTGGCCATCGTCGGCGCCTCCCGGTGGACCGGCACCGAGCGGTACCTGGGGTCCGACATGTTCTGGGACCACGCCGGCACCGATACCTACCTGCGCTGGTTCCAGGCGGCCCGGCTCACGCCGCTGTGGCACCGCTATATCCCGGATGGGGACAGCGGCCACACCCTCATCCTGGCCCGGGCCTCGTAACCGCTGCTCCGGCCCCGTATCCAGCAGGCCCCTGATGCCCCCGGGGGCTGATGTCACTGGGTGCTGGCCACCAGCACCTCGCGCAGCAGCGCGATCGTCTCCTCGTCCCCCGTGGTCACGGCCCCCGCGCCGCCGCGGTTCCACAGCCACAGCAGGACTTCGGCCGCCGGGCCCTCGACCACGGCGGCCGGGCGGCCCGCGGCGGACCCGTCCACCCGCACATCCTGGCTGGTCAGGCGCAGCTTCCAGGACTGCTGTGGTGTCACCACGCTGACCAGACGGTCACCGGCGGCCTTGAGCAGCCCGGCGAACTCCTCCGGCCATCCGGTCGTCCCGTACTGCACGAAGACCACCAGCAGCTCATCGACGCCATCAGCGGCCAGATCGGCCGGGATCCCGGCGACCGGCGCACCGGCCCCCAGTTCGGCATCGACCCGGTGGATGACGGTCTCCTGGGCCATCCGGCGGATCCAGAAACCGACGCTCTGATCGGGCGCATACCAGGTGAACGCGTGATCCTCCGGCCGGCGGGCGGCGAACTCCGCGGTCAGGGCGGCGTAGCCGCGATCGAGCAACTCCAGCGGGGGCTCATCGCCGGTGCCCGGCGGCGGCCACGCGTCCGGGTCGCGGCCCAGCCGCATGCACTCGACCTTGTGCAGATAGACCGCACCCACATGCCGGAGCAGGTCGGACATCGTCCACTCAGGGCAGCTGGGCACCCTCGCGCCGGGATCGGCGCGGGCGGCCACCTCGCGGAGCCGCCGGAAATCAGCCTCGAGGCAATCACGCAGACGCTGGCTCTCCATGCCCACACCCTGGCACACCCCTCCGACAATCCAGGGAGCGCGATCCTCGCTAAGGTCCGGTCTTATGGATCCTGCCTGCTACCTGTCTCACCTGCGCCGCGACTTCAGCGTCTTCGAGGCGTGCCTCGCCGGGGACCTGTCGGCGCCGGTCAGGCACTGCGGCAGCTGGACGCTGTACGACCTCGCCGACCATCTCGGCCAGGGCAATATGTGGTCCGCGGTGGCCGTGACCGACAAGCACGGCGACTACCAGGGCCCACCCGCGCCCCGCGACCGGGAGGCCCTGACGGCGTGGTTCCGTGACACCTGCGACGTCCTGCTCGCCGCGCTGGACACCGACCCGCTGACCAGTGCGTGGACCATCGCGCCGCCGGCGGCCGCCGGTTTCTGGCAGCGCCGCAGGTGCCTGGAAACCCTGATCCACCGCTGGGACGCCGAGCACGCGCTCGGGATCACCAGCCTGATCGACCCGGCGCTCGCGGACGACGGGATCGCCGAAGTCGTCGACGTCTTGGCCCCGCGCCAGGTCCGGCTGGGCCGCACGAGCGCGCCCCCGCATGCGATCCGCCTCCGCGCGGGTGACACGGGGGCGTCCTGGATCCTCGGGCCGGGCGAGCCCGTCGCCAGCATCGGCGGCCCGGCCGCCAGCCTGCTGCTCTTGCTGTGGGGCCGGGTTCCCGCCGGGGATCCGGCGATCAGCTGGGACGGGGACCGGCAGCAGGCCCTGGCCATCGCTGAACAGGGCACTCGTCCCGTGAGCCGGTTCAGCGGCGCCGCGCCCACCGGCGCTGGAGGTACCTGATGAGTCTGCGGATCAGGAAGTACATCGGTGCCACACCTTTCTTCCGTCCCGCCGTCACGAACGGCGCAGCACGGGCCGGCCACGGAGCCGCCTACACGATCTCACGGCCTGACTCTGCCATCTGGCGGCGGCCGCCGCTGAGCTGCCTGACATACCGGACTGACTGACATCTCGGGCTGCCTATCATTCCGGCGGAAACGCAGGTGCCTGGCGGGGCCAGGCCGGGTAGCGTCGGTGACCATGACACCGGTTCGCCAGCGCCCTCCGTTCGTGGCCGATGAGCGGACCCAGCTTGTCGGCTGGCTTGACCTGCAGCGCGCGATCGTGCACCTGAAATGCGAAGGGCTGACCGAGGCGGAGGCTCATCGCTCGGTGCTCCCGGCTTCCCCGCTGATGACCGTGGCGGGAGTCGTCTCCCACCTGCGCTGGGTCGAGAATCTCTGGTTCGAGGTTGCGTTCCTGGGCCGCCCGGCGGCCGGGCCGCAATTCGACGACGGTCCCGAGGACGCCGACATGATGGTCTCCGGCATCCCGCTGGCCCAGCTCCTGCAGGAGTACGAAGACCAGTGCGCGGTGTCCAACGGGATAATCGCGGCTCACCCGCTGGATGACGTGGGCCGGCATACCGGCTTCGCTTCCGCGGCCGCGACGCTGCGCTGGATGCTGATTCATATGGTCGAGGAGACCGCCCGGCACGCCGGTCACCTGGATGCCATCCGGGAACTGCTCGATGGCCAGAAAAGCTACTACTGACCGGCGGGGAGGGACCTTCAGCTGCGGGTATTCGTGAGATGCCGCCCCAGGTAACCAACGTATACTTTTCCCCGTTGCATGGTTACATCGTGAAAATACAGCCGGGGATTGATCTGCCCACTCGCACTCGCACCAATGCGGATGTGCGCTCCCATGAAAACCCGCCGCGATGAATCGACCTCGGGCGGAACCGGGAATTCTCTCTCCCGGCGCCACTTGGCATTGTTCCGGACAGTCTCAGATTCGTCCCTGACCACCTTCCCGGCCGGGATGGCATAGGAGCCGGACGGCGGATTCTCGCACCACATCTTGAAGTCACCGGTGAAGGTGCCCGCCGCCTTGGCCTCCGCGTACGCCTGCAAGGCCCGCAGCACTTCCCATGAGCTCCGGACCCAGGTGGACGATTCGGGGCTCCGGTCGAGAGCCAGCAGGGGCTGCCTGTTCCCCGTGAATTCGATCAGGGCCAGATCCGATTCCATCCAGTCGAGCAGCTCCGCGAACGCCGCGGGCGGTGAAGCCGGCTCATCCGCGGGCAGGAACGCCTCGGCAGGCCGGCCGCTGGCCACGAGCCGGTTCCGCAGGGTCCGGACGGCGTTCTCCAGGTCCAGGACACGCTGTTCCCGCTCGACCAGTTCCGCCAGGGCACTCTCCCGCTGCTCGAAAAAGGCGTTCGCGCGGGCCTCCTGGTCTTCGGCAAGCTCCAGCGCAAGTTCCCGCTCCGCTATGAGCGCAGCCACCTGCAAGCGCATGGCCTCCACGTCGGACGAGGCCGGGGAGCTGCCCGTCTGGGTGAGCAGGGTCCGGTTGACCCCGGCGAGCGGGCCGGGCAGCGGCGCTTCCGAGGCCAGCCGCCGGGGCAGCACCGACAAGATCCCGGCGGCCCGGCTGGGATCCGCCAGCGCCCTCGCGGCGGACAGCACCCGGTGGCGGAGCGCCTCGGCCGCCACGGCCGGGTCCACGTCAGGCAGGTAGGTGCGCAGGGCCCCTCCCCACACCGCGTGCGGATGGCCGATGCCCTCCTCGAACGCGGTGGTCCCGAGCGGATCGAGGAGGTAGATACTGGCCAGCCCCGGCACGAACCAGGTGACCCGCCCGACCACGCCCCTCCACTCTTCGAAGTCCAGGCCAGGGTGGGCCGAGGCCACCACGGTCGGGAGGCGGCGTTCCGGATCGCACAGGACATCGATCAGGTCGTCGACGCCGTCCCGGCCCACCAGAGCGGGCTCGTTGGTGAGCAGCGCGAGGGAGTCGTAGCTTTCCACCCTGGAAAGCAGCCCGCGGGCCAGCCGGGGAACGCCGGCGCGCACACCCAATTCCGATTCGGGTGCTTCATCGCCGGGGGCAAACTCGACCTCCACCCAGAACCAGGTGGAGGCATTCTCCGCGGGTTCCGCTGGCGCCTGCACCACCAGGGACGACAGCCAGGCTCCATCCGGCCTGCTCTCCCTGAGCTGCCAGCGCCAGGTCTGGGAACCATCGGCCGAGTTGGCCGCGTTGTGCAGCAGCACGGCACCCGGGCCGACCCGCGGGTCACCATCGTCGAACTTAGTGACGTCGTATTCTTTGCTGCGCAGCCAGGCCCGCATCTCGTCCCGGGCGGCCACATAAGCGTCAGCCGGCGGCATCGGGCTGTGGAAGACCGAGCGATACCTTCCGTCATTCATCCTGCACCTGCGTTCCCGGTACTCAGGGCGCGAACGGAGGGCCGGGCCCGTCGATCACCATGTGCCCAGGTCCGGCAATCAGGCCACTGTACGCGACCAGCCTGAAAGAAATGACGGGCAATGACGCGGCAAAAGTCGTGACTGCCGCGCCGCCCGTTAACGCCCTTCGGTAAATTATGGGCATAATGCCAAGAACGCCCGGTTTATGGTACTCACGCTGCCTTACTTCCCGTGGCACACCTGTCGCACTTAGTCATCGTGAGGGCCGCCGGCGGCGGCGGCGGGCAGAATCGGGCCATGCGCCGTGAGCCTCACCCGTACCAGCGGGGCGAACTGGTGGTCGTGATCGACTGCTCCCAGCTGGACCGCTCAGCAGAATTCTGGGCCGGAGTCCTGGGGTACGTCCGGGACGGCGTCGCCACCGGCCGCTATCAGAGCCTGCTGCCCGCAGACGGCCAGGGCGTGGAGATCCTGCTGCAGCGGGTCCCCGAGGGCAAGGCCGGCAAGAACCGGGTTCATCTCGATCTGCGCACCCGCGAGCTTGAGCCGGAGACGGAAAGAGTCGTCCGCCTGGGGGCCAGGCTCCTCACCGGGCAGCCCGTCACCGAGGCCGGCTGGAGCTGGAACATCCTGGCCGACCCGGACGGCAACGAGTTCTGCGTGCTGCAGCCCCCGGCCTCGCACTGGCCGGGCTAGCCCATCGTCCCAGCCGCGACGCCCCGCTCCGGGCCCCCGGTCAGCCGTTATGCGAGACTTGCCGGTATGGATTCCCGGCCCGGCGATCAGCGTGGCCGGCCGGGGGGCCGCCCCGCCTGCGAGTCCCGGCCGGACCGGATCCGCACTTCATGAGGGTCGCCGGCCCCGGCCGGGCGCGTCCCTCGATCAAGATCTCCCGGTCCGCGACGCGAGGAACGCGGTCTACGCGGTCTTCTTCAGCGCCGGCTTCATCTTCGCCAGCTGGGCCTCCCGGATCCCCCAGGTCCGCGCGGAGCTGGGGGTGGGCCCGGGCGTGCTCGGGCTGGTGCTGCTGTCCACCGCGGTCGGCTCGGCCCTCGGGACGACCCTGTCCGGGCTGCTGATCGGCTGGATCGGCGAGATCCGCACGGTGATCGCGATGTGCTGGACCGCCGCGGCCGGGATGATCGTCGTCGCGGCCGGCTGCCGGCTGGGCCGGCCCGGCATCCCCGAGGTGGCGGCCGGGCTGTTCCTGTTCGGCTTCGGCAACGGGGCCTGGGACGTCGCCATGAACGTCCAGGGCGCCGCGGTGGAGCGCGCGCTCCGCCGGGCGATCCTGCCCCGGTTCCACGCCGGCTGGAGCATCGGCACGGTGGCCGGGGCCGGGGTCGGCGCGGTCATGGTCGCTCTCCGGGTGCCGGTCACCGTGCACCTGATCGCGGCCACGCTGGCGGTCGCCGTGGCCGTGCCGCTGGCCGCCCGCAAATTCCTGCCCACCAGCCGCACCACCGAGCACGAGGCCGCCGGGACATCCCAGCGCCGGGCGCTGGACGCGTGGACCGATCCGCGGACCCTGCTCATCGGCCTGTTCGTGCTCTGCATGGCGTTCACTGAGGGGACCGGGAACGACTGGCTCAGCCTCGGGGTCATCGACGGCTATCACGTGGCGGCCGCCCTGGGCACCCTGACGTTCGCCCTTTTCCTGGCGGCGATGACCGCGGGACGCTGGTTCGGGCCCCGGCTCATCGACCGCTACGGCCGGGTCCGGGTGCTGCGGGTGTGCGCCGCCACCGCCCTGGCCGGCCTGCTCGTGATCGTCTTCGGCGGGGTCCTGCCGGCCGCCCTGGCCGGCGCCGTGCTGATGGGGCTGGGCACGTCGCTGGGGTTCCCGGTCGGGCTCAGCGCGGCCGCTGACGATCCCCGGTACGCGGCCCCGCGGGTGAGCACCGCCGCGTCCCTCGGCTACCTGGCCTTCCTCGCCGGGCCGCCGTCCATCGGCTTCCTGGCCGACCAGGTCGGGGTCCTGCGCAGCCTCACCATCGCCGGCGTCCTGATCGCCACGGCCTTCGTCCTGGCCCGTTTCACCGCGCCACTCCCCCGGCCCGCCGGGCCGGACGCCGCCGAACCGCCGCACCCGGGCTGATCTCCCCAGGGTGGCCCGCGGCTAGAAGGAGAACCCGATGGCGCGCAGCTGATCGCGCCCGCTGGCGGTGATATCGGCGGGCCGCCAGGGCGGCAGCCAGACCCAGTTGACCTGGAAGCCCGCGATGTCACCCAGCCCGGCCAGCCCGGCCCGGATCTGGTCTTCCATGATGCTGGTCAGCGGGCAGGCCGCGGAGGTCAGCGTCATCGTGATGACCGCGGTCCGGTCCCGGACCTCCACGTGGCGGACGAACCCGAGGTCGACGATGTTGACGCCGAGGTCCGGGTCGATCACGTCGAGCAGGACCTCGCGCACCGCGGCGGCCTGCCCGGCGGCGGCCGGGTCGGCCGGGCCTGCGGGCGGCGGCCCGTCCGGCGCTGCACCCGCAGGCCGCCCGGCGGCAGGCGCACCGCCCGCAGGCGCACCATCCCCGGGCCGCCCGGCTGCAGGCGCGCTGCCCGAAGGCCTTTCGCTCTCGAACGACTGACCGGCGCCATCACTCCCGCGGCTGGCCTGCAGCCCGGCGGGCCGCAACGTCATCTGCACCCGGCACGTCGGGCTGGCGATCCAGTCCGCGGTGCCGTGCGCCTTGCGGCGGACCCGGACGATGTCCTCCCCGGCCGCGACCTGGCCGCTGACCAGGATGAGCCGCGCCGGGCTGAGCCCCGCCTGCTCAGCCGCCGACGATGACCCGGTCGAGCAGGCGGGCCACCGGCTCGCAGGTCCGCCCGGGACCGAAACGCAGCCGGGCCTGGGCCGACGTCGCGTCCAGGCCCATGACGGCCTGCAGGGCCGCCCGGCCGTCCGGCTCGGCCAGGCGGACCTGCTCCTCGTCGACCCGCAGTTCGGCGGTCAGCGTGCCCGGCTCGCTCACCGGCCGATATCCACCCAGATCGCGCCGTCGTCATCGACCTTGCAGCCGAAGACGGTCAGCCGGGCGTTGTCCGGGTTGATGCCGCAGCCCGTGTCCGCGTCGAACTCCCACAGGTGCCGGGCGCAGATCAGCGTCTCGCCGTCGAAGTCGCCCTCGTCCAGCGGGCCGGCCTGGTGCGGGCAGGTGTTGGCGTAGGCGCGGACCTGGCCGCCCACGTTGATGAGCAGCACGTTCTCGCCCTCGACGGTCACGGAGGTCATGTCGCCCTCCCACAGCTCGTCCAGGCTGATCGTCTCGCGCCACCGGGCGGTCTGGCTGGTCTGCGCGGTCCGGGCGCCCTCCACGGTCAGGCCGTCCCCGCCGCCGCCCCGGCGCCGGCCTCGCTCCGGCCGCGGGATCCAGCAGGGAGCCCAGGAAGGCCGCGCGGGCCGCCCGGGCGTGCGCCGCGACCTCGCCGGCGCTCCTTCCCTGCTCCGGGCAGGGATTCCAGGAACTGCCCCAGCCCGTGCGCGGCGTCATCGGCCCGCGCCGACCAGCGGGCGATCCACCGGCTCAGCACGTCCCGGTTCTCCGGCCCGCTGGGCGACCGCGAACTCCGCCAGCCGGCGGCTCCACCGGCCGCGGCGCTGGGCGTCCGCGGCCAGGAACGACGTGAGCAGCCAGGTGAGGTCGTCACCATTGGCCCTGGCCACCTGGCCGAGCTGGGTCAGCAGCACGTCGTCCAGGGTCGGCGCCAGGACCAGGTTCAGCGCGGTGAACGCCTCCCCCCAGTCGTAGCTGACCAGCGCGTACTCGACGGCCTTGCGGGCAGGCTGCCAGCCTGGGTGCCCCTCCCACAGCGACCGTTCCGCGGAGCCGATGCCGGAGTCCGGCCGGGCGATCTGCAGCTCCCGGGTGCGGTAGGCGATCGTGGTCACCCGGCGCAGGAAGTCGGCGGTCGAGAAGCCCGCCGCGTTGGTGATGTAGGAGCTGGGCGCCATGTAGCCGACGTAGGCCTCGACCTGCTGGAAGCCGTGGCACAGGTAGCGCGACGGGGTGAGCAGGTGAGCCAGCAGCGCCACCGATCCCGGCGGACAGCGCGCGCGTCCGAGCCCGCGTCGGCGTGCGCCTGGAGCACCCCCGCGACCTTCGCCTCCGCCTCGGACTGCAGGCCGACGTAGGCCCTTGTAGGTCAGCGCGTCCGGGTCGCGGTAGCCGTCCCAGTCGTCCGCCTGCAGCGGCGAGTTGTCCCGGTAGGTCAGGAACCACAGGTTGGGCGCGGACGAGGGGTTCTGCTCGAACGCCGCGGCCCGGTTCGCGCGCAGCGTCCAGTTCTGCTTGTGCGTGACGATCTCGTATTCGCTGGGCATCTTGCGCACGTCACCGAACGCGCTGAACGTGCGGCGCGGGCGGGGCTTGCGCGCGGGCGTCTCGGTCATGCCGGCACCTCCTTGTCGCCGCGGCGGGCCGGGCTCCTGGCCGCGCCGAAGCTCTCCCACGTGATGGCGTCGCTGCTGGTGATGGCCCGGCCGCTGAAGGCCGACATCATCGAGCCGAACGACGCGATCTCGAAGTCCGCGCCCAGGTAACGGCGCAGCGTCTGCTCGGTCACCGTGATCCGGTCCTCGCCCTGCACCCGGACGTAGGCGCCGCGGTCGATGACCTCGATGTCCGTGTCCGGGGTTGTCGTCCTCGATGGCCGCGATGACCTGCTCGACCTCATCCCCCATCCGCAGGATGGGGCCGACCGGGTTCTTCATGACCCCTCCGGGATGTCGTACTCGACCGCGACGTGGTCGAGCGGCTGGATGCCCGCGGCGGCCACGGTCATGTCCGGCGGCAGCCGCCTGCCCTCGTGGATCACGACCTTGTCGTAGGGCAGCGCGCGCACCCGCCTGCCCTCGACGTGGTGCGCGACCGCCGCGGCCACCTCCCGCATGGTGTTGGCCGTGGTGACCGGCACCAGGATCTGCACGAAGTCCGTGGCGAAGATGGCGTTCAGCGGCACCAGCTGCGGGGCCTGGTCCTCGACTCCCAGTTCCTGCGTCATGACTGGGCTCCCAGCGCGATGCCCTCCACCGAGCGCCCGACGTAGTCCCTGGTCCAGGCTTCGTAGTCCGGGTCGTCACCCATCGCGTCGGGCGTCATGCCCATGTAGCCGAGGATGCCGCCCACGTCCATGGGCTGGATCTGCCCGGCCAGGAACCGGTCGACCAGCGTCTCGTGGTTGACGTTGTCCCGGTCCTTCCAGAAGATCTGCCGGCACGCGTTGGTGCAGAAGTGGAAGGTCTTCCCGTCGTAGCGCAGCGACCAGTCCCGCACCCGCCAGGTGCCGTCCCGGGACTGGGTGGCGTTGCAGCAGGGCAGGTGGCAGGTCATGCACAGCCAGGGCAGCGTCTCCGGCAGCGTGGCCTCGACGTTGTTGGCGTTGACGTTGTCGATCAGCACGTCCCACTTGTCGCCGAAGACCTTCTCCCAGTTCGGGTACTTCTCGGCCAGCCAGGCGCGCTCGTCCTGGCTGACCCCGGCCTTGGGCCGCCACCACAGCGTGGGCCGCCAGTACCACAGGCCCATCTGCAGCCCGTGGTGCCAGATGTCCAGGCCGCGCATGAACTCGTCCCAGAACCACGGCTTGCGCAGCCCGTAGTCCTCGATGGTGCGGACGAACTGGTCGATGACCCACTCCTCCATGAACTCCCGGTAGGACTGCTTCCGGTGCTCCAGCGGGGTGTAGTAGTCCATGGCCGGCCCGGTGAGCGCGGCGAACGCGCGGGCCGATCCCCAGAAGGCCTTGTCCACCACCCACTGCGCCCGGACCGGGTCGTGCTCGACCAGGATCTCCAGGGTCGGGCCGCCCTGCTGGGAGTGCCGCGCCTCGTCGGTCTGGATGGAGGAGATCATGTTGGCGAAGTTGACGTCGCCGGACTCCAGGGCGTCCGCGGCCAGCGCCACGAACTGCAGGTTGGTGAAGCCGGTCTCGAACGTGAACGGCAGCTCGATGGCCATGTCGACCACGTTGGGCGCGATCATCATGTTGTCGAACAGGTTGCGCAGCGAGATCAGCACCCAGTCGTTGGTGTGGAACGCCTTCTGCGTCCAGTCGTACTGGGCGTCCTTGCCGACGAACTCGTGCCCGAAGAACGTGGTGATCTGGGCGTGCCGCAGCTCGTCGAGCTGGCCGAACGTGGCCATGTTCCGCCACGCCCCGTTCAGCCCGAACCGGGCCATCTTCAGCTCGGCCAGCACGGCCGCGTACTCGACCAGGGCCACCCCGCCGAAGTGCATCTTCGTGGCTGATTTCCAGCCCTCGTCGAGATGCTCGAACGTCGAGGAACGCTGCAGCGCCGCCTTGACCGCGTACGCCGAGGCCTCCTTGTCCCGCTGCACGGCCACGTATTCGGGGTAGCTGACCTTGTAGTCCTCTTCCCAGGCCGACCACGCCTCGCGCGGCACCTTGCCGGTGCCGCTGTGCCACTCGGGGAAGACCGCGTCGTCGTCCACGTAGCTGTAGGTCCAGTCCACGTCGCGGACGAAGCCCTGCCATTCCTCGCGCTTGAGCAGTGCCATGGTCTGCTGGTCCCCTTCGTCAGTTGACTTCCTCGTGGCCGAGCTGCTGGCTGATGCCGGCGTCGTTCCAGTAGGCCGGTCATGCTGTCGATGAGCAGGTCCGGCGCCGACGTGGAAGATGAACAGGTGCGGCTCGCAGTAGTGCTGGCCGGCTGGCTTGATCAGGCCCCAGGCCAGCTGCTGGGTGCCCTCGATGTCCACCTCGGCGACCACGTCGCCGTCGTCGTTCGCGGTCATGGTGTGCACGGTGTTGGTCAGGTCCGGGAACGCGTTGATCAGCCCGGTCCACAGCGGCTTGCCGATCGTGCCGACCTTGCCGTCGCCGCGCAGCACCCGCTGCTTGCCCCAGATCTCGACCGGCACGTAGGAGAAGTCTGGCGTTGATCGAGCACAGGTCGGCCATGCCGTTGACGTCGTGCGCCCGGTAGCGGTCGAAGAACTCGGTGACGACCGCGGCCGCCGACTCGGCGGTGCGGGCTGCGCTTGCGCTGTGGTCATCGTGATCTCCCTCCTCAGGCGATGGCGATCGCGTCGAAGCGCTTGACCGCGAGCCGCCGGTAGAGCTGCGCGCTGGCACCAGTACGCGGTCACGCCGGTGATCAGGCCGCCGGTCACGGTGAACCGCCAGGCCTGGTCGATGTCCAGGTGCTTCTCCTGGTTGATGGCGCCGGCGTAGTCCGCGGCCTGGGTGCCCTCCACCTTGATCAGCGCGGTCACCACGTCGCCGGTGGTGATGACCCGGCCGGTGGTCACCAGCAGGTCGGGGAACGCCCGGACCAGGTCGTCGCAGCACGGTCGCGCAGCGCGTCGCGGCCGGCCCCGCCGACGCCCGAGCGGGTGGACGGTGACCGCCGCCTGCGGGCTGACCAGGGCGAGCGCGCCTGCCACGTCGCGGCGGCGCGAAGGCGTCCAGGAAGGCCTGCACGGTCGCGGCCGGGCTGCTGGCCTGGGCGCGGGGCCGGGCACGGTCTCGGTCTGGCTGCTGGTCATGAGGGACACTCCCCGGTGCTCAGGCGGCGGCGCGGGCTGGGGCCCGCAGGACCTTGATGACCGCGTCCGCGGTCGCCTCGGTCGATCCCGGGTTCTGCCCGGTGATGAGGTTGCGGTCGGCCACCACGTGGGAGACCCACGCCGCCGGGCCGTCGTCGAATACGGCGCCCGCGTTCTTCAGCGCGGTGTCCAGGAACCACGACATCCCCAGCAGGCCCGCCTCGGTCTGGACTTCCTCCTCGTCGGTGAAGCAGGTCAGCCGGTAGCCGTCGAACAGCCACTGCCCGTCGGCGCGTTCCGGCGCGGACAGCAGCAGGGCCGGGCCGTGGCACAGCGCGGCGATCGGCGCGGACTTGCGGTGCAGCGCGACCAGCAGCCGCCCGGCGTCCGGGTTGCCGGCCAGGTTGACCATGGGCCCGTGCCCGCCCGGCGCGAACACCGCGTCGAAACTCGGCCAGATCCGTCGTCGCTCAGCGCGGACAGCGCGACCGGGTGCTGGAAGCCCGGGATGGCCTGCAGCGCGGCCAGCCGCTCGGCGGCCAGCCGCTCGCTGTCCGCGCGCTGGGCGTCCACCTCGGCCTGGATCTCCTCCCGGGTCAGCCCGTGCGAGCCGTCCTCGGCCAGCACGTCGGCGAACTGCCGGTCCTGCCGCCAGGCCTGCTTCGCGGCCGCGCTGACGATCCGGTGCGCCTGCGCGGGGCTGTGCCCCCGCGATTCGAGCAGCACGGCCACCCGCCGCGCCGCCGGCCAGCCCGAGCTCGGTGTTCTGGTGCAGGGTGATCCGGATGTCGTCCACGTCGCGGGCGAAGGTGCGGACCACCGAGGCCAGGTAGTCCTTGTCCTCCTCCGGGATAGTGGAAGAACCACGACAGGCCGTACGGGTCCGCGTGCGGCGGCTGGCCGTCCGGCGTGATCACGGTCACGTCGAAGCCCGCCGCGACGAAGCGCTGGTAGGGCTTGAGCGCCTCCTCGGCGAAATAGCCGGTCGGGTGCGGTGTCCCGTCCGCGAGGGTCATCTCACGCGCGCTGGTCACGAGGTACGCGATCCGGGTCATCGGCTGCCTCCACGGCGAGGGCGTTGTCCTGGGCGACTGTCCTGTGGCATAGGTCACGTTCTGGTGACTCTGCCATCGCGCGCCAGGACAGCTATGCCCTGGCATAGCGATTTTCTGCTGACCTCTTGCCCATTCCGCCAGGCAGCCCCGGTAGCGCATGCTGGTGCCCAGCGGGGCAAGGAGGCATCGCGATGAGTTCTGGGCAGCTCGAACGGCCGGTGACCTCAGGCGACCTGATCGCCGAGCTGGCCGCCCGCGCCCCGGCTGTGGGGGCCAACGCCGGCGCCTGGCCGGGCCTGACCATCTACCGGTTCACCGCCCCGGCCGGGCCGAGCTGGGAGGAGATCCAGTCGCTGTCGCTGTGCGTCGTGGCCCAGGGCCGCAAGGCGGTCACCGTCAACGGGGAGACCTACCTGTACGACCCGTTCCACTACCTGGTGCTGAGCAGCCACCTGCATTTCCAGGCCGAGATCCTGGAGGCGTCGCCGAGCCGGCCGTTCCTGTCCTTCGTCCTGCAGATCGAGCCCGCCCTGGTCCGCCGGGTGTCCAGCGACATGCTGGAGCGGCGCACCACCGCGTTCCGGTCCCGCCCGGCCGAGGCCCAGGCGCCGGACCGGCCAGGCCCTGGTGTCCGCCCTCGACCAGGAACTGCTCGGGGCGGTGCTGAGGTTCCTGCGTGCGGTGGGCACGGACGCCGACCGGCGGGTGCTGGCCCCGCTGTACCTGCAGGAGATGGTCTACCGGGTGCTGCAGCGCGAGCAGTTCGCCCGGCTGCTCGCGATCGCCGCGGCGCAGGCGGCCACGAACCCGGTGTCCGCGGTGCTCGACTACGTGCGGGCCCACCTGTCCGAGCCGCTGACCGTGGCCGACATGGCCGAGCAGGTCAGCCTGAGCCCGTCCGCGTTCGCGCACCTGTTCCGTGACGTCACCGGCCGGTCGCCCTACCAGTTCCTGAAGGAGATGCGCCTGGACCGGGCCCGCGAGCTGCTGGTGGACGGGAACCTGGCCGTGGCCCGCGTCTCCAAGGAGGTGGGCTACGCCAGCGTCTCGCACTTCATCAGCGAGTTCCGCGGCCGGTTCGGCGTCACCCCCCGCGCCTACTGCGACATGAACGCCATGAACCGCGGAGCTGGGCAGCCAGCGGTAATGGGTCCCACAGGACAGTAGTCGCGTCTGAACTATCCCCCTGCGTCCCCGGTCACACCCTGACCCTGGCCGAGCGGTCGGACACTCATGGCGATACAGGATAGGCATCTTGCATGGCCGTGGTGAGGTCGCGGTCGGCCCCCTGCCCTGAGTGGAATCAGATGCAGGGGGCCGATCTGCTGCGAGACAGGTTACGTAGCCGGCGTAAAGCGGTGACTATCTGTTCCCCACCCGCGCCGGACCGTGCCGCCAACGGCTTGACCCTGTGTCAGGGTTGGACCATCGACGCACGCAAACCTGACACTCAGCCCGGCCAGCACGACGACGAGGCGCTGATGGCGAAGAACCGTGAGCTCACCCGGCACTGGACCCGGCACACCCAGGCCAGCCCCCGGTGACCCCCGGCATCGAGATCCGCGGTCCCCGGCTGCTGCTCCGGGCGCTCCGCGACAGCGAGATCGACGCGGAATGGCAGGCCATGGTGGACGCCGATCCCATGGTCATCGCCGAACTGCCTGACGAGGGGGTCTTCCGGGCCCGGCTGCGGCGCTCGGGCCGCCTGGTGGGTGGTGAGCTCGACCTGGCCATCGACCTGGACGGGGCCCTGATCGGGCGCATCCAGACGTTCGTGCCCCCGGACCGCCCGCTGCCCCCCGGGACCTTCGATCTGGGCATCGGCCTGCGTGAGCAGGCCCGGGGCCAGGGCCACGGGCGCGAGGCACTGGCCCTCTTCACCGGCTGGCTGTTCGAGCACGCGGGCGCTCAGGTCATCGAGGGCGCGACCGACCCCGCGAACATCGCCATGCGCCGGGCCTTCCAGGTGACCGGCTGGGCCGAGGCCGGGACGGTCACCGAGCTCGGCCGGGAATGGGCCCTCTACCAGATCACCCGGAACGACTGGGCGCGCTCACCGGGGCCGATCGCCTAGCGGGAAGCGGGCCGCTGCGCCGCGAAGTACGGCCATTAAGCCTGATTTGTCTGGCCTGGCCAGGGCCTGCGCCAGCATCTCCTCGATCCGGTCCAGCCGCCGGCCCAGCTCGGCTTTGTCCTGGTCAGCCTGTTCCTCGACGAAGTAACTCGCCACCGTGGCGGTCAGCGCCCCGATCAGCCCGATGCCGACCAGCATGAGGACCACGGCCACGCACCGGCCGCCGCTGGTGACCGGGTAATTGTCGCCGTACCCCACCGTGGTCACGGTGACGATCGCCCACCAGAGCGATTCACCGAAGTTGTGGATGTTCGTGCCGTGCGCGTGCTGCTCGAAGGCGAGTTCCACGCCCGACCCGACGACCACGATCCCGGTCGCGGCCATCAGCACGAAGTGCAGGCCACGATGGGTGACGATGTCCCGCACCCGGGTGAGCGCGTTGACGAGGACGACACCGGCCCGGGCCAGGTTGAACAGGCGCAGCAGGCGCAGCGCCCGGAGCGGGCGGAGCACCGGCAGGACCACGACCGCGAGATCGACGAGGTGGCCGGTGACGAACCGCTTGCGGGCCGGCACCAGGTACAGCCGGATCAGGTACTCGGCTGCGTACGCCGCCCACACGCCCAGGTCAATGAGGTCGAACGCGCGGACGACGCTGGCCGGGAGATGCATCACCAGCGGGAGCACCAGCACGGGCAGCCACACCACCGCCAGGATGGTCAGCGGCAGGTCAGTGGCGGCCGAGAAGCGGTCGTACGCGGCTTGCGACCGGGCCGGGACGGGCAGCTGCTTGAACGCCACACCGCCCCCATCCGGCTTCCTGTCACCGTTATGTCACTCTAAGTGTTTCCCCGCTTCACGGCCCGCTACCCCGGTGAACCGGGCGCTGGGCTCGCCGCGCAGATGGCCGGGCGGGAGCTTCCGCCCGGCGACCAGGAGCGCGAGATCCTGCGCCGACCCGGACACGGGTGTTCCGGACCCGAACGACCAGTCCAGGTCATCGGCCCGCAATTCGATCCCGTCGAGATCGGTGCCGAAGAACCGGACCGACTTCGCGGCGGTGATGCCGTCCAGGACGACACCCAGGCGCTCCGCGGGCACCCGGCGGCCCAGGCCCAGGGCCACGGTGATGTCCAGCCCGTGGATCACGTCGTGGGTCAGCGCCCCCTGATAGCCGCCGCCCGGCGGCTTCCACGGGTTCCGCTCGTTGTCCCGCAGGGCCGCGGCGAGCTCGGCGGGCGGGGCGGCCGCGTCCCGGCGGGCGCAGCGGTCGGCCATCCGGTTGAAGTTCCCCCGCGACCTGGCCATCTCGAACGCGAACCGTGGCGGCGGATAGCGGAACGGCATCGTGATGTGCGCGACGACTTCGCGGACGCGCCACCCGGCACACAGCGTCGGGGCGTCCCACGACTCCGGCGGCAGGCCCGCCAGGATCCCGGCCAGCTCCCGGCGCTCCGCCGCGATCGACCCGGTGAGGCCGGCGTCCTGCGCCACTGGCGCGGTCATCGTGCTCCCTCCGCACCGCGGCCGCCGCCGGTACCGGCCAGGGCAGCGAGGTATCCCGCGAAGCGGTCCAGCGAGGTGAGGAACCCGGCCTGGGCTTCCGGCGACCGGACCGCCTCAGGCACCCTGACCTGCCGGATCTCGACTCCGGTGCGGGAGCGGCCGAGGTCGCTGAAGGTCACCGTCACCGTCATCCCGGAGTGGGTCTCGGTCCACACCAGCCGTTCCGGCTCCACCACCTCGTCGAACACGGCCTGGGTTGGGTAACGGCTGCCGTCGGCGTCATTGATCATGACGGTCTCGAACGCACCGCCCGGGCGGGCGTCCACCGTGATGTGCTCGACCGGGGCGCTGGTCCCGGCCGGCCCCCAGAAGTGGGTCAGGTGCTCCGGCTGGGTCATGCACGCGAACACCAGCTCGCGGGGAGCCTCGAAGACCCGGGTGAAGACGAGTTCAGCCGGGCCGGCTGCGGGGTCGTTCACTGGTCGTTCCTTTCGTTCGTCACGGGCCGCGCGGGATCCGGGGCGCCCTGAAGATCACGCAGGTGGGCGTCGAGCTTGTCGAACCGCTCGGCCCAGATCCGGCGGTTGTCCTCGATCCAGGTCGCGGCCGAATCGAGCACGGCGGCCTCCAGGTGGCAGGGCCGGAACTGGGCGCGCCGGCTCCGCGAGATCAGGCCGCAGCGCTCGAGCACCTTCAGGTGCTTGGAGATCCCGGGCAGGGTCAGGTCGAAGGGCGCGGCGAGCTCGTTCACCGTGGCATCTCCCCGCGCCAGCCGGGCCACGATGGCCCGGCGGGTCGGATCCGCCAGGGCCGTGAACGTGGCATCGAGCTGATCCTGCGCCACTGCCATCAGGCATTGACCTCCCGCACTCGTGTTCCCTGAGTCAGTATTTGACCACCCAGTTAATTAGCTGTCAAGTTAAATACTGTGCCAGGGCAGCCGTGATGGATGCCAGATCCGCACGGTCACGGTTACCGTGCCGTCATGGCTATCTCGTTCAGTGCGGAGACACTCAGGCTGCTGCAGGGGCGCAACTACGCCGTCCTGGCCACCATCAACCCCGACGGCAGCCCGCACACCTCCACTATGTGGGTTGGTCTCGACGGGGATGACCTGCTGTTCTCTACCGTGGAAGGACGCGTGAAGCACCGCAACATGCTGCGCGATCCGCGCGTCAGCGTCACCGTGTGGGACTCCGCGGACCCGGAAATCTCGGTGGATCTCCGTGGCCGGGTGTCGATGACGCCCGACCCCGAGCGGTTGCTGCATATCCAGCTGGCCCGCAAGTACGACGCCGACCCGGGCGAAGACAGGCCAGGCGCGCACCGCGTGATCGTGCGGATGGCCGTGGAGAAGGCGGCCGGGCATGCCGCCTAGCCCGTGATCACCTACGAGTGGCGCGGGTTCAGCGCAGCAGGTCAGCGACCGCGGCGATACCGGGCTCGACCGCGCGCTCGCTGACGTTCCCGAAGCCGAGCACGAGCTGCGGCGGGGCACCCGCGGGGTTCGCCCGCTGCGGGCCCATCCCGTACAGGCCAACCTGGCGCTGCCGTGCGGCAGTGACCACGGCCTGCTCGTCAGCGGAGCCGGGCAGGTGCGCCACGGCGTGGAATCCGGCGGCCAGCCCGGACAGCGTGACCCAGGGCGCGTGCCTGGCCAGGGAATCGATCAGCAGGCCGCGCCGCCGCGCGTACAGCGAGCGCATGTGCCGCAGGTGGCGGTCGTACCGGCCGGATTCGAGCAGCGCGGCCACCGCGAGCTGGTCCAGCCCGGACGAGCCGCGGTCGCTGACCCGTTTTTCCGCCGCGACGGCGTCGATCAGGGGCGGCGGCACCAGCACCCAGCCGAGCCTGACGGCGGGGGCCAGCGACTTGCTCACCGTGCCGATGCCGAAGACGCGGTCCGGCGCGAGTCCCTGCAGCATGCCGACCGGCTCCCGGTCGTAGCGGAACTCCGAATCGTAGTCATCCTCGATCACGAACCCGTCCGTGCGGGCGGCCCATTCCACCAGCGCGTGCCGGCGCTGGGCCGCGAGGACGACGCCGGCCGGCGACTGGTGCGCCGGCGTGACCACGACGGCCTGGGCGCCGCTCGCCCCGAGGGCGGCGACGTCCAGGCCGAGCTCGTCCACCGGCACCTGCACCACATCGAGGCCCGCGGCCCGGGCGGCTTGCGCGGTATCGCTGGCGGTCAGGTCCCCGTGGCCGGGGTCTTCCAGCGCGACACACCGCACGCCCAGCTGGGTAAGGGCCCGGAGGGCCAGGTTGAGCCCCTGGGCGTATCCGGTGCAGACGACGATGCGGTCAGGGTCGGCGGCGGCCGCGCGCACGCGGCGCAGGTACGCGCCGACTACCTGGCGCAGCACCGCGCTGCCGCGCGGGTCGCCGTAGTCGAGGTCGGGCGTGGCCACGGTGCGGCAGGCCTCCCGGGTCGCCCACACCCAGTCGCCGCGCGGGAAGCTCGCCAGATCCGGCACGCCGGATCGGAAGTCGGCCATCAGCCGGGGCGTCGGGACCGGCGGCGGCGGCGGGCTGGCCGGAGCCGGGCGGGCCCCGGACGCCACCCGCGTCGCCGAACCGACCCGGCTGGTCAGGTACCCCTCGGCCAGCAGCTGGTTGTAGCCCTCCTGCACCAGCCCGCGGGAGACGCCCAGCTCGCTGGCGAGTTCCCGCGATGAGGGCAGCCGCTCACCGCCCCCCAGCCTGCCGCTCCTGATCGCGTCGCGAAGACCGGCCTCGAGCTGCGAACGCAGCGGCTGCCCGGACCCGCGGTCGAGCTGGAGCAGCAGCTCCGGCCCCAAACCGGACCACTGAATAGCCATCGAATTGGACCTTATCAGTGATCCGGTTGGCGCCTACGGTCACGTACATGAGCACTACGACCCAGACCGGACACCCCGGGCCCGCCACCTGCGCCGGGCCGCCGCACCGCCGGGCGCCGCGCGCCCGGCTGATCAGCGGCCGCCTGGCCCTGGCGCTCCTTTCCTCCTTTGGCGCGCTGACCAGCTTCTACCTGCTGCTGTCGGTGACACCGATGTACGCCGTGTCCGCCGGCGCCGGAAGCGCCGAGGCCGGCGTGGTGACCGGCTCGCTCATGCTGGCCACCGTCCTGGCCGAGTTCGCCTCGGCCAGGCTGATGAGGCGTTATGGCTACCGCCGGGTGTTCGCCGCGGGGGCGCTGCTGCTCGGCGGGCCGGCGCTGGCCCTGCTGGGCCCGCACAGCGTGATCGCGATCGTCGCGGTCAGCATCGCCCGCGGCCTCGGCTTCGGCCTCAACACCGTCGTCATCGGAGCCCTGGTGGCCACGGCCCTGCCCCCGGACCGGCGCGGCGAGGGGATCGGCCTGGCCGGAGTCGTCGCCTGCCTGCCTGCGATCGTGGCGCTGCCGTCTGGCGTCTGGCTGGCCGGGCACGCTGGATACGCCGTCGTCATGGTGATCACAGCGGTCAGTGCCCTGGCCCCGCTGGCGGCCATCCCGTGGCTGACCAGCCCGGCGGATCATCAGGCGGAAGCCGATCATCAGGCGGAAGCGGGCCCGGGTACGGCACCGGCCGGCCTGCTCGCCAGCCTGCGGTCCGGCGGCCAGCTGCGGCCGTCCCTCGTCTTCGCGGCCACGACCGTGTCGGCTGGTGTGGTCGCAGCGTTCCTGCCGCTCGCGGCGGGCGTGTCCGGCGGCGTCGCGGCCCTCGGATTGCTCGTGCAGGCGGTCGCCTCGACGGCGGCCCGCTGGTGGGCCGGGCGCCACGGTGACCGGCACGGCCACGCCGGCCTGCTGGTCCCCGGACTGCTGACCGCCGCCGCGGGGATGTCCCTGCTGATCTGGGTGACCGTCCCGTTCGCCCTGGTCACGGGCATGTGCCTGTTCGGGATCGGCTTCGGGATCAGCCAGAACGCCACTTTCGCGCTGATGATCGACCGCGCGCCGGTCTCCGGCTACGGCACCGCCAGCGCCCTGTGGAACCTGGCCTACGACGCCGGTTACGGAGCCGGTCCCGCCGTGTTCGGCGTCTTCGTGGTCTACACCGGCTACCCGGCGGCCTTCGCCCTCACCGGGATGCTGATGCTCGCCGCGCTCGCCCCGGCCATCCGTGACCGCACCGCCGTGTCCCGCCGTGACCAGGCCAGTAACTCCGCTGCCGACGACCCCCCTCGCTGGCCAGCTCCTGCCGGGCCATGAGCCACCTCCGGTTCCAGGTATGACCTGTGCCTGGATCAGCCTGCCCGCCGGCGGGCAGGCAGCTCGTGGCCGCCGGGCTCACGGTGTACCCCGGTTCCCGTGACCCGGAGCGCGGCCAGCGGGCCGTGGTGACCTGGACCCCGGTCAGCGCGCCCCCGGGCCGGTCCGCCGGCCCGCAGGCCGCGTGCCCATAATGACGAGATGCCGCGACTCGTCACCCCCGCCGTTGCGCCCGGCACCCTCGCGCGGCTGCCCCAGCCGGTACTGGAACAGGATGGCTTCGTGCTGCGGCCCTGGCGCGCGTCGGACGCGCCCGCCCTGGCCGAGGCGTACTCCGACCCCGGCATCCAGCGCTGGCACAACCGGTCGATGAGCGAGCCGGAAGCCCGGGCCTGGGTGGGCTCGTGGCCCGGGCGGTGGGCGCAGGAGAGCGGCGCCGGCTGGGCCATCGACGGCCCGCCCGGGCTCCTCGGGCAGATCAGCCTGCGCCGGCTGGACCTGGCCGAGGGCCTCGCGGAAGTGTCCTACTGGGTGGTGCCCGCCGCCCGCGGCCACCGGATCGCGCCGCGGGCCCTGTGCGCGCTGAGCGCGTGGCTGTTCGGCCAGCTCCGGCTGCACCGGGCCGAGCTGGCTCACTCGACGCTGAACCCCGCCTCCTGCCGGGTCGCCGAACACGCTGGTTACCTGCTCGAGGGGACCAAGCGGGGCGAGTCACTGCACCGCGACGGCTGGCACGACATGCACCTGCACGCCCGGCTGGCCGGTGACCCGCACCCGGCCCTGCAGGCCACTGCGGGCCCGACGTGACTGGCATGATGCCGGGAGGCTGCGGGAGAGGTGGAGCGCATGGGCGCGGTGTTCGAGCATCAGGTCCCGGTCCGGTGGCGGGACACGGACGCGCTGGGGCACGTCAACCACGCGGTGTTCCTGACCTACCTGGAGGAGGGGCGGGACGCGTTCTTCGTGGCGGCCTTCGGCGGCGAGCCGGACTACGTGGTGGCCCGGATCGAGGTGGACCTGCGCGCCGAGGTCCGCTACCCGGAGCGGCGGGTGACGGTGCGGCTGGAGGTGGAGCGGCTGGGCACGACGAGCCTGACCACCCGCGAGACGGTGCTGACCCGCGCGGGTGAGGTCGCCGCCGAGGCCCGGGTCGTCACCGTCCGCTGGGACCGGCGGGCCCGCCAGCCGATGCCGTTCACCGAGGCCGAGCGGGCCAGCATCAACGCCGCCCGGGCCGGGTGATCCGGGGCGCCCACCCGCCCGGCCGCGCTTACCCGCGCAGCCGCGCCTCGCGGCGGAGCAGCGCCGGCAGGTCCTCCGGGGCCGGCGACACCCCGCGCAGTCCCCGGGCCGTGAACCACCGGCCCACGTTGGCGGCGTCCCGGTCCAGGAACTCCGCGCCCCGCGGGTTGGCGATCACGTCCACCACCTGGGGCAGGTCGATCATGATCAGCCGCCCCTGGTGGACCAGCAGGTTGTACGCGGACAGGTCGCCGTGGGCCAGGCCGTGGCTGGCCAGGACGGCCAGCGCCGCCACGAGCTGGTCCCACAAGCCGGCCAGCTCGGCGCCCCCGGGGCGGGTCTCGGCCAGCCGCGGCGCGGCGGTGCCGTCCGGGTCGCCGATGAACTCCAGCAGCAGCTCGGTGCCGAGCACCTGGACCGGGTACGGCACCGGCACGCCGGCCCGGTGCAGCTGGCCCAGGGCGGCGAACTCGGCGTTGGCCCACTGCCGGGCGATCATCTGCCGCCCGGCCGCGGTGCGCTGGGCCATCGCGCGGGTGTCCCGGGACTCCCGGACCCGCCGCCCTTCCAGGTACGCGCTGTCGCGGTGGAACATCCGGTGCTCGGCGTCCCGGTACCGTTTGGCGGCCAGCAGGCAGGCGCGGCCGCCCCCGGGCAGGCCGCGGCGGAGCAGGAAGACGTCGGCTTCCTTGCCGGTCTTCAGGATCCCCAGCTCGGTGTCGACCGCGGCCAGGTCGGTGACGAGCCAGCCCGGGTAGGGCCTGGGCCCCCGCTCCAGCGGGGCGGACTGGTCCCAGGTGGACCAGCGGTCACCCTCGGGGAGGCCGTCGGCCGCGTCGAAGGTATCCAGGGCGGGCAGCGCGCGGCGATGCCGGCTGCGCTTGGCAAAAGTGAGTTCGTCGTCGTCAAAACGCCGCTTGCGGCGGCGGAAGGCAGGATCGGGCACGGTCGGTGCTCCTCAGGCGTGCGGTGAGGGAGGGCATGGCGAAGTGCGGGACGTGCGCAATCATCGGTAACCCTCCTTCCGCTCGGCCGGCGTCGCCGGCCATGGGCCTGTGGGCCCGAGGATGCCAGCCCGGGGCGGGCCCGGCAACTGAATTTCCCGGCCGGGCTGACCTGGCGGACCCTCGCCGCTCATGTCACAGTGCAACGAAAAGACCGTTATTTCCTAACGGTCTTATCGGTCTGCTGGTGCGCGCCGTGTCATGTCGTTCGATGAGGAAGGGCTGACCCCCATGGCTGATGTGCAGGGAGCCTGTGACGCGAGGTTCGAGCCGGTGCGCGACGCGCTCGCCGCGCAGCTCGATTCCGGGAACGAGCTGGGCGCGAGCATCGCGGTCGACGTCGGCGGCCAGACCGTGGCCGACCTGTGGGGCGGCTGGTGCGACGCCGGGCGGACCAGGCCGTGGGCCGAGGACACGATCACCAACGTCTGGTCCACGACCAAGACGGTCACCAACCTCGCGGCCCTGATGCTGGCCGACCGGGGGCTGCTCGATCCGTACGCGCCGGTGGCGAAGTACTGGCCGGAGTTCGCCGCGAACGGCAAGGAGCGCATCGAGGTCCGGCACATCCTCAGCCACACCTCGGGCGTGTCCGGCTGGGACGCCCCGTTCAGCACCGAGGACATGTACGACTGGGACGGCTCCACCCGCCGGCTCGCCGGGCAGGCCCCCTGGTGGGAGCCGGGTACCGCGTCGGGCTACCACGCGCAGAACCAGGGGCACCTGGTCGGCGAGCTGGTGCGCCGCCTGACCGGCCAGCCGCTGAAGGCCTTCGTGGCGCAGGAGATCGCCGGGCCGCTCGGGGCGGACTTCCAGATCGGCGCGCGCGAGGCCGACTGGGACCGGATCGCGCCGGTCATCCCGCCGCCGCCGCTCCCGTTCGACCTGGCCAGCATGGATCCCGGCAGCCCCGTGTACAAGACGTTCACCGGGCCGGTGGCCGACGCCGCGGCCGCGAACACCCCGGCCTGGCGGCGGGCGGACATGGGCGCGCTGAACGGCCACGGGAACGCGCGCTCGGTGGCCCGGATCCTCAGCGCCCTGGCCCTGGGCGGCGTGGTGGACGGCGTGCGGCTGCTGTCGCCGGACGCCATCGCGCTGATCTTCGACGAGCAGAGTCACGGCCCGGATCTCGTCCTGGGCGTCCCGCTGCGCTTCGGCATCGGCTACGCGCTGCCCGAGACCGAGACGGTGCCTTACGTGCCGCAGGGCCGGGCCTGCTACTGGGGCGGGTGGGGCGGCTCGGTCATCCTCATGGACCTCGACACCGGCACGACGATCAGCTACATGATGAACAAGATGGCGCCCGGCGTCATCGGCTCCGACCGGTCCGAGGCGTACGTCGCCGCGATCCTCGGCTGCCTGGCCTGACCTGGCCGTCAGCGGTCGCCGAGGTGCTGGCCCTCAGCGGTCCCTGAGGTAGGCCTGCGCGAGCTTCGGCGGCGCGCAGGCCAGCCAGCCGTCGGTGATCGCGTCACCCAGCGCCTGGCCCGTGACGTCCGGCAACTGGATGAGTACCGCCGAGAAGCCGTCGAAGTGCGGGATCGTGAAGAAGGCACCGGGGTTCGCGGCGAGGACGGCCTCCTTCTCGCCGAGGTCCTCGACGCGGACCGCGAGGATGGGCCCGGCGGGCGGGGTCTCGTCGCCGAACCGCCTGATGTCGGCCTTGCTGAACGGCCGTTCCCACGCGAAGGCCTTGCCGCTGACGAACCAGGTCCGGTGCCCGTGACGTTCGTTCTCGCTGACCTCGGGGAGGTCGCGGGCCATCCGGGCCACATCGTCGAAAGTCGCCACCGTCCTACCCTACGGGCCCGCCCGCATCCGGCCGGGTTCAGCGCAGCGGGGCGAACGGCGTGAGGTCGGCGCCCGGGTCCAGGCCGAGCGCGGCCCGGGCGGCGGCGGCGCCGGCCTGCGGGCCCATGGTGAGCCCTTCCGCGCCCAGCCCGGTGGCGACGATCAGCCCTTCCACGCCGGGCACCGCGCCGAGCAGGGGCCGGGTGTCGGGACCCGCCGGGCGGAAGCCGACCCGGGTCTCCAGGTACGTCGCGTCACCGAGACCGGGGGCCAGGGCCAGGGCCTGGGCCAGCACCTCGGCCAGGCCGGCCGCGGTCACCCGGTCGTCGAACCCGGCGCCCGGCTCGCGGGTCGCACCGGCGACCACCCGGGAGCCGTCGAAGGCCAGCAGGTAGTGGCCGCTGTCCGCAGGCAGGATCACCGGCCAGGACCCGGTGTCCGCCGATCCCAGCGAGAGGTGCACGATCTGGCCCCGCTGCGGGCTGACCCGGACCACGACCCCGGCCGGCTTCACGAAGGCGGCCGTCCAGGCGCCGGTGGCCGCGACGACGGCGTCGGCCCCGATCAGTTCCCGGCCGGCCCGCACGCCCGTGACGCGCCCGTCGCGGCACGCCAGCTCAGCCTGCTCCGCCCGGACCGTGACCCCGTTCCGGCGCGCGGCCCTGATCAGGGCATCGGTGAACTTCCGGCCGTCCACCCGGGCCGCGCCCGGGATGTGCACCGCGGGCATCCCGGAACGCAACGGCGGGAACAGCCGCTGCGCCTCGGGCCCGGTGATCAGCCGGACGCCGCCCATCTCCGGGTACGTGGCCTGCTGGGCGCGGAGCCAGGACCAGGCCTGCTCCAGCTGATCCGCACGGCCGGCCACGACGAGGGCCCCGACCTGGCGGTAGGAGACGTCCGTCTCGCCCAGCCCGGCGAGTTCCGCGACCAGGTCCGGATAGGCCCGGGCGGCGGCGCAGGCGAAGGCGTAGGCGGCCGGATCGTCCACGCCGGAGGTCCAGGGGCAGATGATCCCCGCGCCGGCCGCGGTCGCCTGGCCGGGCCGGGCCGCGTCGATCAGGGTGACCTGCGCGCCCAGCCGGCTCGCCACGTAGGCGCAGGCACTGCCCACGATGCCGGAGCCTGCCACCACCAGCCGCATGCGGTTCCTCCCCCCGGCACGCTATCCGCCGGGAGGTCTCCCGTCTGCGGCAGGCTCAGGCGGCCGTGGCCGGCGGCCGCCTGCGCGAGGGATACCGGTCGTCGAACAGCAGTAGCCACGCCGCGTTGAAGCCCAGGAACAGCAGAAGGGTGAGCAGTATGGCCTCGGCGCGCAGCGCGGCCAGTCCGCCTGCGAAAGCCAGCGCGCCGATGAGCACGTACAGGAGAATCGCGGCCAGGTACGCGGCCATGCCCAGCTGATCGGGGCGGTCCGCGGCGGCGGCCCCGGCCGCGTCCCGCTCGCCGGCCGGGGCGGGCCGGAGCGGGAAACCGCGGACCGTGGCCAGCACGATGGCCCCGCCCAGCGCGACGACGGCGAACGACACCCGCCAGAACACGGAATCCTGCGGATTGACCAGAGCCAGCAGGCTCATGATTCCCGGCAGGGCGAAGTGCAGCGCGACGCCGTACGAGCGCCGGCGGTGCAGCGCGCTTCCCTGCCACTCACCCAGGCGGATCTGCACGATGACGAGCCACAGCCCCAGGAGGGCGAAGCAGGCCGGTGAGAACGCACCATAAAAGACATCGAGCATGACCCTTTCTCCTCCCCCTCACCCGGACGCCAGCCAGTAGGGCGGGTCCGGGTGCCCGTTGCCGCCATGATCGGGCAAAGTTCCGCCGGGCGCCACCCCCCATTCCGGGGGCCTTTCAGCGGGAAAGGATGAGCGGCGTGCAGCTCACCACCATGCGCCCGACCGGCGGCGCACCTGGACCGCCCGGACGAGGCAGAACACGGCCAGCACCGCGGCGGCTACCTCTGCGCCGGGGAACACGAGGTTGAAGGCGGCCGTGTCGGCCAGCAGCCAGAGGCCGGCCGCCAGGTAGGCCGCAGCGCTGGCGGGCTGCCCATCCCGCCGGCGCCGCAGGTAGCCCGAGCGGATGGCCCAGACGGCCGCCGCACCCGCGGCGGCGGCCGCCAGGATGAAAAGTAACCAGCCAATGTCCTGCCGCACGATCGCCTTTCCTATCACAATTCCCCCTCCACCCCCGCGTCCCACCCACCCCTTCACCCTCGCCATCCCCCACCGGCCCCGGCGACTGCGGGTTCGGACCCACTTATCACCTATCTGGTGCACTTGAGTGTCCGGTTTCGGCCCATTCGACAGCACCAGATAGGTGATAAGTGGTGCGGGCCGGGGTTGCCCGCGCGGTTAGTAAGTGGCGCGGCCGCCGCTCAGGTCGTAGACGGCGCCGGTGGAGAAACTGCATTTGTCCGAGGCCAGCCAGGCCACGAGTTCCGCCACCTCCTCCGGCCGCCCCATCCGGCGCATCGGGATGAGGTTCGTCATGTACTCGAGCACCTCAGGCGTGTTGGTGGCGTTCATGGGCGTCTCGATGACCGCGGGCGCGATCGCGTTGACCAGGACCCCGCTGGTGGCCAGTTCCTTGCCCAGCGATTTGGTCAGCCCGATCACGGCGGCCTTCGTGGCCGAGTAGGCCCCGAGCCGGGGGTTGCCGTCCTTCCCGGCCATGCTGGCCAGGTTGACGATCCGGCCCCAGCCCCGGTCCCGCATGCCGGGCACGACGGCCCGGCACATGTGGAACGTGCCGGTCACGTTCACCGCGAACGTGGCGGCCCACTCGTCGTCGCTGACCTCCCAGAGCGGCTTGTTCGGGCCGACGATGCCGGCCGAGTTGACCAGGATGTCCACCGGGCCGATCCCGGCCAGGGCCGCGCCGACCGCCGCGGCGTCGGTGACGTCGGCCACCACGTCCGCGCCGCCGGACCGGTCCAGGGTGACGACGGTGATCCCGTCCTGGGCGAGCCGGTCCGCGCTGGCGCGCCCGATGCCGCTGGCTCCCCCGGTGATGACAGCTGTCCGGCCCATGGTCTTCCCTTCCTCAGCGGGCAAGCACGATCACGTTAGGATCGCACCGTCCGGGCGCGGGCGACATCCGGTGAGGCCGCCGCCGGATCCGGGAGGGCGGGGCATGCGAGCGTTCGTACTCACCGGCCCGCGCCAGTTCACCGTGGCCGACGTCGAGCCCCCGGTGGCCGCGCCGGGCCAGGTGGTGGTGGACGTCGAGCGGGCCGGGGTATGCGGGACGGACGTCGAGTTCTTCACCGGCCACATGGCCTACCTGCATCAGGGCCACGCGTCGTACCCTATGCGGCTCGGGCACGAATGGTGCGGCGCCGTGTCCGCGGTCGGCGACGGGGTCGATCCGGCCTGGGCGGGCCAGCGGGTCACCGGCGACACCATGCTCGGCTGCGGCCACTGCCACCGGTGCCGGACCGGGCGCCAGCACGTGTGCGAGGACCGCTTCGAGATCGGCGTCCGCGGCGGCTGGCCCGGCGCCCTCGCCGAGCAGCTGCCGGTGCCGGTTACGGCGCTGCGCGCGCTGCCGGACAGCGTCGGCCCGGCGGCCGGGGCGATGGTCGAGCCGGGCGGCAGCGCCCTGCGCGCCGTCCAGGCGGCGGCCCTCGGGCCGGGCGGCACGGCCCTCGTCCTCGGCGCGGGCACGATCGCCCTGCTCGTCGCGCAGTTCGCGCTGGCCCGCGGGGCCGTGGTGCACGTCCTGGGCCTGACCCGGCCGTCGCTGGACTTCGCCCGGACGCTCGGGGTGCACGGCGCGTGGACGGCGGCCGAGCTGCCCGCGATCGCATTCGACGCGATCATCGACTGCTCCACCGGCGCCGGGCTGCCCGCCGCGGCGCTGGACCTGGTCGAGCCGGGCCAGCGGATCGTGTTCGTGGGCCTGTCCGCCGAGCCCAGCCTCATCGACACCCGCACCATGGTGCTCAAGGACGTGACCGCGGTCGGGATCCTGAGCGCCTCCCCCGCGCTGGACGGCGTGATCGGGGACTACGCCTCCGGGTCGGTCGACCCGCGCCCGCTGGTGGCGGCCACGGTCGGGCTCGGCCAGGTCGGCGACGTCCTGGCCGGCTCGCGCCCCGCGGGGCCGGCCCCGGGCCCAAGATCCACGTGGACCCGCGCCTGTGACGTTCCGGCCGGACGCCTCGCGGGCAGGCCGCCGCCCGCGGGCCCCGGCCCGGCCGGGACATCCCCCGGGGTTAGGGTGCCAGCATGAAGATCGCCGTGATCGGGACGGGTCATATCGGGGGCACGCTGGGCGGGAAGTTCGCCGCCGCCGGGCACGAGGTGGTGTACGGCTCGCGGCAGGCCTCGGGTGAGGGACCGGGCGGGGCCCCGGTCCGGACGGTGGCCGACGCGCTGGCCGACGCCGAGGTGGTGCTGCTGGCCGTGCCCGCCCGGGCCATCCCGGACCTGATCGCGGAGCACGGCGCGGCGCTGGCGGGCACGATCGTGGTCGACGCCGTGAACCGGATCGGCGAACCGGAAACCAGCAGCCGCAGGCTCATCTCCGAGGCGGCGCCGACCGCACTCTACGTGCGCGCGTTCAACACGCTGGGCTGGGAGAACTTCGCGGACCCGCCCTCCGGCGCCGCGATGTTCTTCGCCGCCGACACCGGGCGCCCGGCCAGTCGCCCAGGAACTCATCACGCTGGTCGGGCTGCACCCGGAGTACGTCGGGGACGCCGACGCGGCCGGGACCGTGGACGGCCTGCTGCCGCTATGGTTCGCGCTGGTCCAGCAGCACGCCGGGAACCGCAGGCTCGCCCTGCGGGTCGTTGAGTAGTACCGGGTCAGGCCCGGTCCGGGCCGGTCCGGGCCGGTCAGGGCAGCAGGCGGCTAGCCGCGGTCAGGCCCGGCGGGCGGGAGCCGGCTGAGGGCCCGCTGTGCTTTCTGCTGTTCGGCCTGTGTCTCGCGGACCCTGCGCCGGGCGCCGGTGAGCTGGCGGCGGGCCTCGTCGAGCTGGGCTTCGAGCGCCGCGACCTGGTCACGCCCGTCCCGCTCGGCCTGCGCCGCCTGGTCGGCCGCGCGGCTGGCCTCGGCGAGCGCCTGCTCCGCCCCGGCGATGGCCCGCCGCCGCTCTTCCGCCGCCCGGGCCGCTCTCGCCTCCCGCACCTCCCGCGCCGCCTGGGCTTGCTCCGCGGCCCGGGCCAGCCCGGCGGCCTTCGCGTGCTGGGCCGCCTTCGCGGCTTTCCCCGTCCCGGCCTGGCCGGCCGGCACGTCCTGAGCAGCCGGGGCGCTCCGGGTGGCCTGGGCTCTCCTGGCCGCCCCGGCCTTGCGGGCTGGCGCAGGCCCGTCTGCGGCTGGTTTCCGTGGCCGCCCGCGTCCCTTCCTCCGCGGGCGGCGGGACCAGGGTCAGCCCGGGCATCCCGGCGCTGAAGTCGGCCCGGTGCACCGCGCGCAGCAGCGTGCCCGCGGCCACGTCGCGGGCGACCTGCGGGTCGGCGAGCGCCGCGCCGAACGTGGCCGTGAGGTCCTCCCGCAGCCCGGCCGGCGGGGACAGCTCGCCGGCCTGCTGCAGGGCCTGCCGGATGAGCGTGTCGATCAGCCGCCGCCGCGCCTGCGACAGTTCGCGGATCCTCGCCCCGTCGAGCGCGGCCGCCGCGGCACGCAGTTCATCACCGAGCCCGGCCAGCTGGTCCGCGACCCCGGGGTCGGACCGGACCAGCTGGTTGATCATCCAGGCCGGGCGGGTCGGCTTGCGCAGCCCGGCGATGTCCCTGGCCGCGGGACGGTCCCCGGCCGCCCGGGCGCGGGCGGCCAGGGCCGCGCGGCGTTCGGTGAATCCCTCCGGGTCCGAGCCGTATAGCTCGGCGGTGGCCTCAGCCAGGAAATCGGTACCGCTCACGCCGTCATCGTTCCCCGGTGTCCCCGGGCGTCACCTGCACCCCGTATCGCGCGAGGCTAGCGAAGGGGGCGGAAGGCGGCGCGCACCTCGTTCACGAACGCCTCTGGCTGCTCGAACGCGGCGAAATGGCCGCCCCGGGCCGGCTCGTTCCAGTAGCGCAGGTCCGGGAACTGGCGCTCGGCCCACCGGCGGGACGGGCGGAAGATCTCCTTCGGGAAGATCGAGCAGCCGACCGGCACGGTCACGGTCCCGCGGACCGGCTGGCGGAAGCTCTCCCAGTACATCCGGGCCGACGAGGCCCCGGTGCCGGGCAGCCAGTACATCATGACGTTGTCGAGCATCTCGTCCCTGGACAGGACGGTGGCCGGGTCGCCGTCGCAGTCGGTCCAGGACCAGAACTTCTCGATGATCCAGGCGCACAGCCCGGCCGGTGAGTCGACCAGGCCGTAGCCGATGGTCTGCGGCCGGGTGGACTGCTGCTTGGAGTACCCCGAGTCCCAGGCCCGGTAGTAGTCCATGGTCGCGATCGCGGCTTTCTCCCGCTCGGTGAGGTCGTCCATGGTGGCCGGGTCCGGCCCCACGGCGGGCATGTTCAGGTGGATGCCCAGCACGTGATCCGGGTGGCGGGCCCCGATGGCCGTGGTGACCTGGGCGCCCCAGTCGCCGCCCTGGGCCGCGTAACGGGGGTAGCCGAGCCGGGTCATCAGCTGGTCCCAGGCGTCGGCGGTGTGCTCGGTGCCCCATCCCGGCCGGTCCGGCTTGCCGCTGAAGCCGTAGCCCGGCAGCGACGGGCAGACCAGGTGGAAAGCGTCCGCCGCGTCCCCGCCGTGCGCGGCCGGATCGGTGAGCGGCCCGATGACCTTGCTGAACTCGACGATCGAGCCGGGCCAGCCGTGCGTGATGACGAGGGGCAGGGCGTCCTCGCGGGGCGAGCGGACGTGCAGGAAGTGGATGTCCAGGCCGTCGATGCCCGTGCGGAACTGCGGGAAGCTGTTCAGCCTGGTCTCGCAGGCCCGCCAGTCGTAGCCCTCCAGCCAGTACTGGCACAGCGCGCGGGTGTAGTCCAGCGGGATGCCCTGGGACCAGTCGCCGACCGTCGCCGCCTCAGGCCACCGGGTCCGGCGCAGCCGCTCCCGGAGGTCCTCCAGGTCAGCCTCGGGGACGTCGATCCGGAACGGGGTGATGTCGTCGCTCACCCGCCCATCATGACGGCCCGCCCCCGCGCCGGACACCCCGTCGCGATCACGGCCGCCTGCGGCGCTGTCCACGCCGGGGTGCCACGATTAGCCTGGACATCGTGAGCCAGGGCCCGGAGCAATCCGCAGGAGCTTCACCGGCGGCCGGCCGCAAGGCCAGGCTGTTCTCGATCGTGAAGATCGCCGTCTTCGACGTCGGCGGCCCGCTGCTGGTCTACAGCCTGCTGCGCTCGCACGGCTTCTCCGCGGTAGCCGCACTGATACTGAGCGGCATTTTCCCGGCCCTCGGCGTGGTCATCAGCATCGTCCAGAATCGCCGGCTGGACGTGATCGGCGTCCTGGTGCTCGGCGGAATCCTGGTCGGCACGGTAATTGGGCTGGTCAGCCACAGCGCCCGGCTGCTCCTGATCGAGGGATCCGTTCCCACCGGCTTGTTCGGCCTGGTCTGCCTGGGATCGCTGTGGGCCCGGCGGCCGCTGATGTACGTGTTCGCGCTGGAGTTCACCGGACCGGATACCGCGAAGGGGCGCGAGTTCGAGTCGCTCTGGCAGTATCACGAATTCCGGCACACGTTCCGCGTCATCACCGCGGTCTGGGGCGTCGGCTATCTCGTCGAGGCCGCCGTCCGGGTCCTCATCGTGGAGCACACGTCCACCGGGACCGCGCTGGCCAGCTCGAAAGTCACCCCGTTCATCTTCGCGGGCATCCTGGCCGCGTGGACGGCCCTGTACGGCAACCGCCAGCGGCGCAAGGGCGAGCGCCTCGCCGCGGCGGCGGAAGCAGCGAGCCGGGCCGGATCCGCCTCCGGCGGCACGGCGCCCTCCGACCCCCGCCCCTACTGGACCACGACACGGGGGGGTTCAGGGCCGGGTTACGGGAGTGAGGCCGGCGGGGTCTTCGGCCAGCGCGGCGGCGAGCGCGGGCCAGGGTGCGGCAGCGGCAGGGCGCGGCCGGGCTGGCGGCCTTGAGTCGGCAGGCTGCCCGATCGCGGCGGCGAACTCGCTCCGGGCCGCTCCAGCGGGGTGAAGTGGCCCGCGCCGGGCAGGCGGATCAGCCGTGCGTCGGCGGGAGCTCACCGATGCCTGCCGACCAGGCTGGCGGGACCAGCGGATCGTGCGAGGGCCTGAGCACGGGGTGGGCGCCGTGATCCGGTCCGCAGGCGCGGGCGGCCGTTCCGTGAGGGACCTGGCCACCGAGCCCGCGCCGGCCCGGTTCCAGTTGATCGACGCCGTGAAGGCGCCGTCGGGCCGCTTAGGCAGATATCAGGTGCTCCAGGTGTGGCGGCTGGCCAGCTCGAAGCCCGGCCCGGACCAGTGCTCCTAGAGTGCCGCAGGTAGGCGCGGACCGCGTCCGGTGGCCGTCGCTGAGCTGGGTGGCCAGTTCGAGCGGGTGGAATGCTGGTACCAGATCTCAAGCTGCGCGTCCGGGCTGAGGATCCGCTCGCCGATGCCGGGCAGCGGGGGCGAGATGCACCAGGGCGCGGACCAGGTCAGGGACGGTCCGCGGCGAGGGTCTGGGCGAGGCGGCACCGACGCGTAGCCGGCGATCACCGGGCGGCCGAGCCCCGTTCCTCGATGAGCCCGGCCACGCTGCGCGCCTGAGCGGCCGCGCTGTACGCCGGCGGGATCAGCCTGGTGCTTATCGGACTCGCCGAGCCCGCGCAGGTTGGTGTGATGACGTCGGCGGCGGCCGCGACCAGCGGCGGGACCCGGGGTAGGCGGCCCGGTCCCCCGGCCAGCCGTGCAGCAGCACCACGGCGGGGCCGTGGCCGGACCGGTCATAGGCGAGGCGGAATCCATCAACCGGACTGACCTGGCGCATGCCGCCGAGTATCCCGTCCCCGGAAAACCGGTTCAATGGGCGGGATTAGCCCGGCCCGGCTAACCCGTGCGGCACGACCAGGCCCGACTCGTACGCCGCCACCACCGCCTGGGTCCGGTCCCGCAGGCCGAGCTTGCTCAGCACCCGGCTCACGTGCGTCTTCACGGTCTCCTCGGTGACCACCAGCCGGGCCGCTATCTCCGGGTTGGACAGGCCCTCCGCGACGAGCCGCAGGACCTGCGTCTCGCGCGGGGTGAGCGCGGCGCAGCGCGGCCACCGGGACGGCGTCCGGCTTGGGCCGCATCAGGGCGAACTCGCTGATGAGGCGGCGGGTGACGGTCGGGGCGAGCAGCGCCTCACCGGCCGCGATGACCCGCACGGCGTCGAAGAGCCGCTCGGCGGTGACGTCCTTGAGCAGGAAGCCGCTGGCCCCGGCGCGCAGCGCATCGTAGACGTACTCGTCCAGGTCGAACGTGGTCAGGATGAGGATGCGCGCGGCCCGGTCCCCGGGCCCGCCGTGGCCGGGCCGGCCAGCTGCCTGGTGGCCTCGATGCCGTCCATGCCGGGCATCCGGACGTCCATGAGCACGACGTCGGGCCGCAGCTCGCGGCAGATCCGCACGGCCTCGGCCCCGTCGCAGGCGGTGCCGAGCACCGCGAAGTCCGGCTGGGTGCCGAGCAGTTCGGCGAAGCCGGTGCGGACCACCTGATGATCGTCGGCGACCACGATCCGGATCGCCGGGGCCGGGCTGCTCATCCTGCCTCTCCCTTGCCGGGCAGGCTGGCGGAGACCAGGAAGCCGCCGCCCACCGCCTCGCCGGTACGCAGCTCGCCGCCGACGGCCGCGGCCCGCTCGCGCATGCCGAGCAGCCCGTGGCCGCGCCCCGGTGCACGGCCAGGCCGGGTACCGCGCCGCCGCTGAGGCCGGCGGGCGGTCCCGGGCCCGTTGTCGCGGATGAGCAGGTGCAGCCGGTCCTCCGCAGTAGTGCAGTTCCACGTCGACCGCCGCCCCGGGGGCGTGCCGCCGGGCGTTGGTCAGCGCTTCCTGCACGATGCGGTAGGCGGCGAGCTCCACCCCGGGATCGAGCGCGACCGGGGCCCCGTGCAGGATCAGCCGGGCTGCCGCTCCCGGACGCCTCCCGGGCCGCGTCGAGCAGCTCGTTGAGCTGGCGCAGCCCCGGCTGAGGCTGACGCTCCGCCACCTCGGTCTCGGTGTCCTCCCGGAGCACGCCGAGCAGCCGCCGCATCTCGGTCAGCGCGGCCCGCGCGGTGTCCCCGATCGACGAGCAGCCGCTGCGCCCCGGCCGCGGACATCCCCGGGGTGGTGAGCCGGGCCGTCTCCGCCTGCACCGCGATCATGGAGATGTGATGCGCGACCACGTCGTGCAGCTCGCGGGAGATCCGGGCCCGCTCCCCGCGCGCGGTGTGCTCCAGCAGGGTGCCCGCGATAGCCTCCCGCGCCGCGCTGTGCTCGATCGCGTCGCGCTGGGCCCGGCGCGCGCTCCCGGCCAGCGCGGCCACCGGGCCGAGCGAGGCCAGCAGCAGGGCCGGGACCCTGGCCGCGGAACCGAGGCGAGGCCGCCAGCGCCAGGATCAGGAACGGCAGGCTCAGCGCCGCGGCCAGCAGGGGGGAGCCGCGGCGGCCGAGCCGGTACGCCCCGGCCAGCTGCGCGACCAGCCCGGCCACGGTCAGCATCTGGAACCCGGCCAGCGACACGACGCTCGCCGCGGACATGATGACCGCGGCCCAGGCCGGCCTGGCCCACAGGAAACCGAGAGGCACGGTGTTGGCCAGGCTGACCAGCGCCAGGACGAGCAGGGTGAGCCACCAGGCCGCCGCCGCGCCGCCGCTGAGCGTCCGGCCGCCGTGGGGCGCGCCTGCCACGGCGATCCACAGCGCCTGGGCCACCGCGAGCATCCCGAGCAGCGCAGCCGCCATGACCGGCGCGTACGGCAGCGCGGCGAGTCGCCGCCACGCCGCGGTCCCTGCGCTCGCGCCCGTCATCCGCTTGGCCCACGTAAGTCATTGTCGCCGCTGGTACGCGCGCCTGGCGTCACCCCGGGCCGCTATCCCGGCATCCCTCGCGCGGGGGATGCGCGGGCCCCGGCCTCCCCCGGCGCAGCGGCGGCCAAGACCGCTCTGCGGCGGGACGACTCGCGGCGGCGGCCTTCCCTAGCCTTCCTGACATGGAAGCGACGATCGAGGTATCCGGCCTGCGCAAGAAGTTCGGGCCGACCCTGGCGCTGGACGGGATGTCTTTCACCGTCCAGCCGGGCCAGGTCACCGGCTTCGTCGGCCCCAACGGGGCCGGGAAGTCCACCACGATGCGGGTGATCCTGGGCCTGGACGCGGCCGACGACGGCACGGCGCTGGTCGGCGGCCAGCCGTATGCGAGCCTGCGGCATCCGCTGAGCCATGTCGGGGCCCTGCTGGACGCGGCGGCGCTGCAGCCCAGCCGCAGCGCCCGGAACCATCTCCTGTGGCTGGCCCATTCGCAGGGCCTGAAGGCCCGGCGGGTCGACGCGGTGATCGAGCAGGCGGGCCTGCAGTCGGTAGCCAGGCGTAAGGCGGGCGGCTATTCCCTGGGCATGCGGCAGCGGCTGGGCATCGCGGCGGCCATGCTCGGCGACCCGCCGGTGCTCATGATGGACGAGCCGTTCAACGGCATGGACCCCGAGGGCATCGTCTGGATGCGCGGGTTCCTGCGGTCGCTGGCCGGGCAGGGCCGCGCGGTGCTGGTGTCCAGCCACCTGATGAGCGAGCTGCAGGACACCGCCGATCACCTGGTGGTGGTCGGCCGCGGCCGGGCTATCGCGGACGCCAGCGTCCGCGAGCTGCTCGCCGCCGCCTCCAACGGCCGGATCACGGTGCGCACGTCGGCGCGGTCGGAGGCGATGACGGTGCTGGCCCACGCGGGGGCCACCGTCGCCGCCACCGACCGCGACACGCTGACCGTCTCGGGGATCGCCCCGGAGCGGGCCGTGGCGCTGCTCGGCGAGAGCGGGGTGCCGTTCTCGGAGATGTCCCCGCACCACGCCAGCCTGGAGGAGGCCTACATGGAACTGACCCGGGACGAGGTCGAGTTCCGCGCGGAGCCAGTAGCGAAGCCCGTCGAGGAGGCCACGTCATGACAGCGCAGGCCACGGTGCCGCACCCGCCGGCCCCGCAGGCCGGGCGGGACGGATTCGCCCAGCTCGTCCGCGCGGAGTGGACCAAGCTGCGGACCGTGCGCGGCTGGGTCATCGGCCTGGTCGTCGCGGCCCTGGTCATGGCCGGGATCGGATTGCTGACCGCCGTGGGCGGCAGCAGCTCCTGCCAGCAGGTGGGCGGCGGCCCGGCCCGGCAGCGGCCGGGCCTGCGGGCCCACCTTCACGGTCGGGCCAGCCGGGGAGCCGGTGACCGACAGCTTCTATTTCGTCCGCCAGCCGCTCACCGGGAACGGCAGCATCACCGTCCGGGTGACCTCGCTGACCGGCCGGATCCCGCCCGCGAACGGCAACGTCCCGCTCAATCCGAACGCGTCCCCCGACACCCGCCCCGGCCTCGTGCCCTGGGCCAAGTCGGGGGTGATCATCAAGGAGAGCACCCGGCCGGGGTCGGCGTACGCGGCGATCATGGTCACCGCTGACCACGGGGTCCGCCTGCAGGGCAACTACACCAGCGACACCGCGGGCCAGCCGGGCACGGTGTCGGCGGCGTCCCCGCGCTGGCTGCGGCTGACCCGCTCCGGGGACACGATCACCGGCTACGACTCGGCGGACGGGACCCACTGGACCCAGGTCGGCACCGTTCAGCTGGCCGGGCTGTCCCCGACCGTCCAGGCCGGGCTGTTCACCGCCTCGCCGGCCTACCAGTCGATCTCCTCGAACTTCGGCGGCGGGACCAGCGGGAGTATCCTCCCCAGCCAGGCCACCGGCGTCTTCGACCACGTCAGCCGGTCTGGCCGGTGGACAGCCGGGACCTGGTCCGGCGATTACATCGACGCCGCCGGCGGGTCGGGAGCCGGCGGTTATCACCAGGCCGGCGGGCGGTTCACGGTGACCGGGTCCGGCGACATCGCACCGGTCATCGCCGGGTCGGACAGCGGCGGCCCGTCACTCACCCTCACGAACCTCCTGGTGGGCACGTTCGCCGGGCTGATCGGGGTGCTCGTGGTCGCGGCCATGTTCATCACCGCCGAGTACCGCCGCGGCCTGATCCGCACCACGCTGGCCGCGAGCCCGCGGCGGGGCCGGGTGCTGGCGGCGAAGGCCACCGTGATCGGCGCGGTCACCTTCGTGATCGGCCTGGCCGCGGCCGCGGCCGCGGTAACCCTCGGGGCTCAGATAGCGCGGCACAAGGCGTACGTGTTCCCGGCGGCGTGGTCGACCGAGCTGCGGATGGTCGTCGGCACCGCCGCGCTGCTCGCGGTGGCCGCGGTGCTGGCCCTGGGGCTCGGCGCCGTGCTGCGCCGCGGCGCGGCCGCGGTCACCATCGTGGTCGTGGCGATCGTGGTCCCGTACATCCTGAGCGTCGCCTCGGTCCTGCCGGTCGGCGTGCTGGACTGGCTGCTGCGGATCACCCCGGCCGCGGCCTTCGCCGTCCAGCAGGCCGCGCCGCAGTACCCGCAGGTCACCGCCCTCTACTCACCCGGGACCGGCTACTTCCCGCTGGCCCCGTGGGCCGGCCTGGCCGTGCTGTGCGCGTGGGCCGCGCTCGCTCTCGGCCTGGCCGTGGTCCTGCTCCGCCGGCGGGACGCATGAGCCAGGCCGGGCCGGCCGGCCGGCTGACCCTGCCCAGAGCGGGGCGCGCCGGCCGGCCGGGGGTAGCGGGAAGTGCTGCACGCGGAATGGACCAAGCTGCGCACCGTGAGCAGTCCGGCCTGGCTGCTGATCGCCACGGTCGCCGTGACCGTGGGGATCAGCGCCGCCGCGAATGCCGCAGTCCGGTGCCCGTCTGGTATCGCCTGCCCCGTCGACACGGCCAGGCTCAGCCTGACCGGCATCCAGTTCGGCCAGGCCGTCGTGGCCATCCTGGCGGTCCTGGTCATCAGCGGCGAGTACAGCACCGGCATGATCCGGACCACCCTCACGGCCATGCCGCACCGGGTCACCGTGCTCGGCGCCAAGGGGACCATCCTCACCGGCCTGGTGCTGGCCGCGGGCAGCCTCGCGGTGATCGGCTCCGTGCTCACCGGCCGGCTGATCCTGCCCGGGCACGGCTTCATCGCCGCGCGCGGCTTCCCGCCGCTGTCCCTGGGCGACGGGCCGGTGCTGCGCGCCGCGGCCGGATCAGTCCTTTATCTCGCCCTGATCGCCCTGCTCAGCCTGGGCACGGCCACGGCCGTGCGGGAACCGGCCGTCGCTGTCGGCATCATCCTCAGCCTGCTCTATATCGCTCCCATCGTCGCCCCGCTGCTGAACCAGCACTGGAGCCGCCACGTCGAGCAGATCAGCCCGACCACGGCCGGGCTGGCCATCCAGGCCACCACCGGCCTGCGCAGCCTGCCGATCAGCCCCTGGGCCGGCCTCGGCGTGCTCGCCGCCTGGGCCGCCGCCGCCCTGCTGGCCGGCGGCCTGGCCCTGCGCCTGCGCGACGCCTGAGCGGCCCGGCGATGACATCTCACTCACGGCAGCCAGGCCGTGGCTCGCCCGCAGGCTGTTCCCGCTGCTGGCCACCGCGGGTCTGGTGGCCATCGGGATGGCCTCGACGATCTGGTGGGGACCCGGCCTGCTCGGGAAGCACGGCTGGATGCTGCCGCATGACCTGTGGGGGACGCTGGTCGCGGGCCAGCGGCTGGCGCACCTGGAGGTCGGCGGCCTGTACACCCCGCCCACCGGCCTGATCAGCCTGCCTGGCGCGGCGGTGATCCTGGTCCCGGTCGCGGCCCTCATCAGCGCCGCGGGACTGCCGCTGCAGATTCCTGGCCCGTACAACCCCCATCCCGGGGCGTGGCTGCTCGCCGGGCCCTACCTGATCATCGTGTCGGCGCTGGCCCTGTTCGCCGCCGACGCGATCGCCGAGGACCTGGGCGTGCTCCCGGCCCAGGCGCGCCCTGCTCGCCGCCGCGGGTGCGGTAGCTCTGTGCGGCGTCTCGGTGCAATGGGGTCATCCCGAAGACGCGGTAGCGGTGGGACTGCTGCTGTTCGCCATCCTGGCGCTGTCCCGTCGCACGAACCGCACGGGCCGGGTGGCTGATGGGGGCGGCGGTCGCCGTGCAGCCGCTCGTGCTGCTCGCGCTGCCGGTCATCGCGATGGCTATCCAGCCCCGGCAGCTGCCCGGCTTCCTGGTCCGGGCCGCCGCCCCCGGCGCGCTGCTGCTGGCCGTGGCCGCCGCGACGAACTGGCCGGCCACCGTCTACGCGGTGACCCTCCAGCCCAACTGGCCAGGAATCGACCACCCCACACCGTGGACCGCTCTCGCTCCGCAGCTGGGCAACGCGGCGGTCGCCGCCGGACCCGCCCGGCTGCTCGCCATCCTCGCGGCCTGCGGATGCGCACTGGCCGCCGCGCGCCGCTGGCGCACCGCACGGGCCACGGCCGGGTGGAGCCCAGCACAGCTCGCGGAGCTGCTGTGGTGGGCCGCCGCGGCCCTGGCCATGCGCCCCGTGTTCGAGTCCGTGGTGGTCGCTTATTACCTGTGGCCGGTGCTGGCGGTGGCTCTCGTCACGGCCTCGGGGAGCTGGCCACGCCTGGTGTCGACCTCCCTCGCCGCCGCGGCGATCACGTTTGTCTCCCAAATCCCCGGGCGCGGTCCCTGGATATGGTGGGCATCGATGGTGGCGGGGCTGGGCGTCACCCTCTTCCTAGCCCGCGTCCCGCCGCGCCCGACGGCGCGCAGCAACTGGCCCGGCGAGGTGACGGGCCGGGCCGGGGACGGCGGCCCGGTCCCGGAGCCCGCCGCGGGCGGCCGGTGAGCAGCGGATGCCGTTATGGTGCAGACCATGGCCTACCCCCTGGTCCGGAGTGCGCACGTGGCCACCAACGCCCTGCACTCGCTGAGCTACTTCGCACCCGAGACCGAGCAGCAGCTGACCGGCACCGGGCTCCAGCCCGGGCGGATGTGCTACTTCGCCGGGCGCGCGGCCCCGATGGGCGCGGTCAGCGCCGGGGTGGTCACCGCGACGTTCTATAACTTCAGCCCGGATCTGATCGCGCACTGCATCCCGCGGGCCTGGGAACTCGCCCGCCCGGATGCGGTGATCAGCGCCCGCTTCGCCGCGGTGGACGCCGCGCTGACCCGGTTGCTGGGACCGGACGTCATCGCCTCCCCGGACATGATCACGATGGCCGCGCTGACCCGCGAAGCCACGGCGGCCTGCCGGCCGGAGGGACGGCCGCTGTACGCGGGCCACGCCGGCCTGGACTGGCCGGACCCCCCGCACCTGGTGATGTGGCACGCACTGTCCCTGCTGCGCGAGCATCGCGGCGACGGTCATGTCTGCGCCCTGGCCGCCGCGCAATTGTCCGGGCTGGAGGCCCTGGTCTCCCATACGGCCACCGGCCAGGGTTTCGTGCCGGAGTTCGCCCAGGCCAGCCGGGGCTGGAGCGAGGAAGAGTGGAAGGGGGCCGTCGAGGCGCTGACCGCCCGCGGCGTGCTCGGCGCCGACGGCAGCCTGACCGCGGCCGGGGAGGCGCTGCGCGCCCAGGTGGAGGAGGAGACCGACCGGCTGGCCGCGGCCCCGTGGCAGCACCTGGGTGACGAGCGCACCGGGGAGGTGGTGCGCATCGGCCAGGCCATGACGCGCACGGTCATGAAGGCGGGCGCGTTCCCCCGGCAGGGCGTGTTCGCGCGCTGAGCCGCGACCGCAACCTGACCGGCACCGTCATCGAGACCGACGGGCCCGCCCGCCTCGTCTCCCCCGGCTGAGCCGGCGCTTACGCCGTATCAGGCCGGCTGACCCCGTCAGTACCGGCCGGCCAGCTGCGCGCGGCCAGCCGGCGGCTCATACGGATCCGGCCAGAAATCGGCGATCCGCACGATGCGGCCGTCCTCGTCGAGGTCGAAGAAGCACAGCCCGGTCTGGCTGGCTCCCTCTTCCGAGAACTCGATCATGCTCACCGCCGTCCGGCCCTGGCTGACGATCCGCTGCACGGTGAGGTGCCAGCGGCCCGGGAACCCCTCGGCGTTGAACCGGATGTAGTCCTCCCGGCCGCTGACCCGCTCGCGGGTCTGCGGGGCCTCGTACACCACGCCGTCGGCCAGCAGGGCCCCGAACGCCGCCCAGTCCCTGGCGTCCGCCGCGGCCCAGTACTCCGCCACCACCTGCCCGGCATCCCGGGCCTGATCCGTGCTGCTCATGATGGCCAAGCTAGCGCCGGGGTCCGACAAGAAGGCCATGCGCGCACCGCCGCCCCGGGCCCCGGCGGCCCCGGCGCTGCGGTCAGGCCCGGGCGGAGTCTCCGTTACCGTCGGGCCATGCCGAGTGTCATCAAGACCGTCACGTTCGACGCCGTGGACGCGCTGGCCCTGGCCCGGTTCTGGGCGGCCGTGCTCGGGTCCGACGTGGACGAGGACTCCACCGCCGGAAAAGCCTTCGTGGAGGCGGCCGGCTGGGGCGGCCCGAACATCTGGTTCAACCGGGTCCCCGAGGGCAAGACAGCCAAGAACCGGATGCACCTCGACCTCCGCGCCCCAGGCCCGGCCGCCGACGAGGTGGCCCGGCTGGAAAGGCTCGGCGCCACGGTGCGGGAACGCCACGAGCACCATGTGGTGATGCAGGACCCGGAGGGCAACGAGTTCTGTGTCGAGCCAGGCCCGGGCGGCGCAACAGGCTAACCGCAGATCCCGCCCACCCTGGGCCAGACTGGGTAGGTACCAGGCATGGGGGAAACGACCGCGGATGGCCAGGTCTGGACGCACGGGTTCCCGGTGCCCGGCCGGACCGGGGACCTGGCCCGGCGGGCCGAGGATTCCGGCTTCGACGGGCTGCTGCTGGCCGACAGCCAGAACCTGGTCGGGGACCCCTTCGTGGAACTGGGCGTGGCCGCCGGGGTGACCCACCGGATCGGGCTGGGCACCGGGATCGTCAACCTGGTCACCCGGCATCCGGCGGTGGTCGCGGCGGCCATCGCCACCGTCCAGGTCGAGTCCGGGGGGCGGGCCGTGCTGGGGGTCGGCCGGGGCGATTCCTCCCTGGCGCAGATCGGGCTGGCCGCTCCCCCGGTGGCGCGGCTGCGGGAGCTCGTCAGCCAGGTCCGCGGCTACCTGCGCGGCGAGGAGGTGGAGGCGGGCGGCACCGCGAGCCGGATCGGCTGGATCGCGCAGACGGGGCTGCCCGCCGTGCCGGTGGAGGTCGCCGCGACCGGGCCGAGGACGATCGCGCTCGCGGCCACGCTCGCGGACCGGGTCATGTTCACGGTGGGCGCGGAGCCGTCCCGGCTGGCCTGGGCGATCGGCGTGGCCCGGCAGGCCCGCGCGGCGGCCGGGCTGGACGCCGCGGGGCTGAGCATGGGCGCGTACGTCAACGTGGCCTGTGACCCGGACGTGCCCGCGGCCTGCGCCCTGATCCGGGGCAGCGCCGCGATCTTCGCGCACTTCGCCAGCCTGGCCGGGCCGCAGGCCGCGGGACCGGGCGCGGCGGATTCCGGCAGCAACGGGTTCAGTGCCCGGGAGGCCGCCACGGTCAGGGAGGTCGGGCTGGCCTACGACGAGTCGCGGCACGGCCTCAGCCACGCGGCCCACACCGCCGTGCTGGACGACGCGTTCCTGACCAGGTTCGCGGTGGCAGGCTCGCCGGAGGTGTGCCTGGCCCGGCTCCGCCAGCTCGCCGCGCTCGGCCTGGACCGGATCGTGGTCGTGCCCGGCTCCCGGGACGCCGACCCCGCCCGGCTGGCCCGCAGCAACGACCGCTTCGCCCGCCAGGTCCTGCCCGCCCTGCGGGAGGCTCAGCGGCAGGCTCAGCCGGCGGCCCGCAGCACGAACACGCCCCAGCCCAGGTAACGGCGCCCGTAGGCCAGGTGCGATCGCCGGGAACGGCCGAGGTACTCGCGCATCCCGGCCGCATCGGCGTGATCGGGGTGCCCGTCCAGCCACCCGGCCACCGTCCACCACTGGGAGGCCACGTACCGGTCCCAGGCGTCCTCGTCGGCCAGCACCATCTCCACCAGCTCCACCCCGGCCGCCTCGAAGCGGTCCAGGGTGCCGGGCAGCGACACGAACTCACCCGGGCCCAGGCTGAGCGCCTCGTGAGCCCCCTCCGGGGGAGGCTCGCGCCAGAACGGCTCGCCGATCAGCAGCAGCCCGCCGGGGACCAGGGCGGGCCGCATGAGGTCGATGGTGCCGGCCAGCCCGCCGCCGATCCAGGTCGCCCCGATGCAGGCGACCGCGTCGAACGAGGCCGGCGTCACGCCGAACCTGCTGGCGTCGGCCCGCACGAACCGGACCCGGTCGGCCACTCCCAGGTGAGCGGCCCGGGCCTGCGCCGCGGGCACGAAAACCTCGCTGATGTCCACGCCCAGGCCCCGGATCCCGTGCCGCTGCGCCCAGGTGCAGAGCATCTCGCCCTTCCCGCTGCACAGGTCGAGCAGGCGCATGTCCCGCCGCCACTGGCAGAGCTGGCCCAGCAGCTCCAGCTTCTCGTCGGTAAAAGGGTTCAGGATCCGGTGGCTCGCCTCGGCTATCTCGTGCTGGCGCAGCAAATCCATGGGGCTCCGTCTGCCGTGGGGACCGTGCTGTGAGGCACTGTGCTGTAAGGACTGTGCTGCAGGGACCGTGCTGCAGGGACCGTGCCGTGGAAACCGCGCGGCCCTGCGGCGCAGCTCCCCTACTCTCTCGCTTTAACGGTCTTTCCGGCGATCTGTTTTCCGGGCCCTGCGGGCCGCTGGCCTAGACGGCGGTCCGGCCGCCGTCCACGTCCACCAGGGCGCCCTGGACGTAGCGCGCGTCGTCGCTGGCCAGGAAGACGATCACGGCGGCGATGTCTTCCGGCATGGCGACGTGGCCGGCCGGCGACTGCGCGGCCAGCTGATCGAGAGCGTCGCCCATCATCTCCGACCCCGGAGTGCGCGTGGGCCCGGGACTCACCGCGTTGACCCGCACGCCGCTGGGCCCGAACTCCGCGGCCCAGCTCTTGGTCATCAGGGTCAGCGCCGCCTTGCTCGCCCCGTAGACGGCCATGCCAGGCATCCCGAACTGGGCGGCCATGGTCACCACGTTGACGATCACGCCCCGGCCGCGTCCGGCCATCGCCGGCGCGATGTCGCCGACCAGGTAGAACGGGGCCTTGACGTTGGTCCCGAACGTGGCGTCGAAGACCCCCTCGTCGAAGCCCGCAGTGGGGCCGAAGGCGCCGCCGCCGGCGTTGTTGACCAGGACGTCGATCTGCCCGCCCGCGGCCTCGGTGGCGCGGCGGGCCAGGTCCCGCGCGGACGCCGCGTCGTGCAGGGCGCCCTGCACGAAATCGGCCTTGCCGCCGTCGGCCCGGATCGCGTCCACGACCTCCGTGCCGCGTGCCGCGTCCCGGCCCGCGACGAGCACGTGCGCCCCCCGCTGAGCCAGGGCGACCGCCGTCGCCCTCCCGATGCCGCTCGTGGAGCCGGTGACCAGCGCGGTCCGCCCGCTCAGATCCTGCCCGGTAGTCGCCTGCCCTGCCGGTGCCTGCCCGCCCAGATCCCGCCCAGTGGGTGCCTGTCCAGCCATGATGCCCGTCCTCCAGGTTGCTTTTCTGGATCTCCTGATCCATTCGCCACCCTGACGCTAGCCCGCGTTTTTTGGATTGTCCAATCCAAAAAAGCCCGCCAGGCAGGCCAAGGACGGGTCACGTTAATCAGCGCGGTGCATCGTGTGCGTTATCACGCACGCGATGCGCCGCGCTAAGTCCTGCGCCGGATGCGGAGCGCCCGGCCGGGGCCACACGTCAGGGGGCCCATTCCATGATCGTGGTGCTTTTCGCGCCGCGGGCAAGACGTAACCCACCACGATCACGAGTGCACGGGCCGGTGGGCGATGGGTCAGGAGGGGACGGGCACCAGCAGCGAGCTTAGGTAGCCGATGACCGTGTCCAGGGCCACCTCGAGCGGCTCGGTGCTCCGCTGGACCTGGCTCAGCAGCAGGCCGCCCTGCAACGCGGCCAGCATCGTGGTCGCGAGCCGGCCCGGGCTGGCGTCCGGGGCGAGCTCGCCGCGGTCGGCCATGGCCTGGAAACCGCCCCGGATGCCCGCTTCCCAGCGGCCGAACCCCCCGGCCACGGCGGCGCGGGCCTGCGGGTCGATCTCGGCCAGCTCGCTGCCGAGCGCGCCAATCGGGCAGCCGCCCCGGCAGCCGAGCTGGCGCTGGTGCTCGACCAGGGAGTCGCGCCAGGCCCGGATGCCGTCCAGCGAGTCCAGCCTGGCCAGCATGGGTTCCTGGCCGCCCACGATGGTCTCGTTCTGGTACGCGATCACCGCCCGGACCAGGGTTTCCTTGTCCGCGAAGTAGTGGTACACCTGCGAGCTGCTCACCCGGGCGGCGGCCCGGACCATCTCCAGGGTCGTCCCGGCCACGCCGCCCTCGAACATCAGCTCGGCCGCCGCGGCCACGATGCGCTCGCGTGTCTGCGCGCCCTTGCTGGTGAGCTTGCCCGGCGACTTACCCCTGTACGGCGTGCGCCCCGACCCGGCCATGGCCCCACCGTACCCGTCTGGATCAGGTAATCCAATTGCCTGGGCCGGGGTTGTCTGGGGGTTGCTCAGGGACGCCCGGCCGCCGCGTGCGCGGCCTGGCGGTACGCGGCGGCCTTGCTCCGGTTGCCGCACGCGGCCATCGAGCACCAGCGGCGCCGGCCCGCGGGCGAGTCGTCCAGGAACCGGCCGTGGCAGCCCGGGCCGGGGCAGATCCGCAGCCGGTCCCGCAGCCCCGTGCCGAGAAGTTCCGCCGCGTCGGCCGCGATCAGGGCCAGCGCCCCGCGCGGCGTGCGGACCGCCCGGGGCGCGCTCAGCACCGCGACCCCGGCCTCGATCCGCAGGACCGGCCGCTCCGGCCCGGCCGCGATCCATTCGTTGATGCACCGCACCGCGTTCCCCGGCACACCGCCGGCCGCCACCGCCGGCCGCCACGGTGGCGGTGACCGCGGCGTCGATGGCCTCGCGCAGGGCCAGGGCGCCGGCCAGGGTCTCCTGGTCCACGGGCTCCTGGTCCACGGGCTGCCCGGCCGGCACGAGCCCGGCCGCGCCGAGCCATGCGGCGAAATCAGCCGGCTCGCGCAGGTACTCGGCCGCGCCGTCCCGCCGGCCGGCCTCCCGGTTACGGCAGGTGTTCACGAAGTCGAGGCTGGGCCGGCCGCCGTACCAGACCCAGCGCCGGCCGGGGGACGTCATGGGCCCATGATAGGTTTTCGTTGCGGAGAAGTAACCACATTTACGGTTACTTCTTGATCCCGAGCCGGAAGGCAGATGTGCCCCCCACGTCTTCGACCGACCCTGCCCGTGCCGCTCCCGCCGGCCTGTCCCGCGGCGTGATCCTGGTCTTCGCCATCGCCTGCGGCGTCTGCGTGGCCAACGTGTACTTCCCGCAGGCGCTGAGCCCACTCATCGCGACGCACCTGCACGCCACGCCGTCCGCGGCGGCGCTGCTGGTCACCACCACGCAGCTCGGCTACGCCGCCGGCCTGTACCTGCTGGTGCCGCTGGGCGACCGGGTCCGCCCGCGGCTGCTGATCGTCACCCTCATCATCCTCACCGCGGCCGGGCTGGTCGCCGCGGGGGCCGCCCCGACCCTCCCGTTCCTGCTGGTGGCGGGCACGGCGGTAGGCATCACCACCGTGGTCCCGCAGATCCTGCTGCCCATGTCCGCCGGGCTGGTCCCGGAGCGGCGGCGCGGCGCGGTGACCGGGACCCTGCTGTCCGGCCTGCTCGGCGGCATCCTGCTGGCCCGGACGTTCTCGGGTGCGCTGGGCGGATGGCTGGACTGGCGGGTCGCCCTACCTGGTCGCCGCGGTCCTCATGCTGGTCCTGGCCGTCGTGCTGGCCCGGGTGCTCCCGGTCTCCCGGCCGCCCAGCCGGGAGCACTACGGCGCGCTTGCTGGCCGCGCCGGTGCGGCTGATGCGGGCCGAGCCGGATCTGCGCCGGTCGTGCGTGTACCAGGCGCTGATGTTCGGCACGTTCAGCGCGGCGTGGACGTCGATCGCGCTGCTGCTGACCGGGGCCTCCTACGGCCTGTCCACCCAGGCGGTCGGCGTCTTCGCCCTGATCGGGGCGGGCGCCGTGCTGGTCACGCCGGTGGCGGGCGGCGCATCGACCGGGTCGGCCCGGACCGGATCAGCTTCGTGTCGTTCGCCGCCGGCCTCCGCGCGGCCGGCCTTCTCGCGGTGGCCGCCGTGCCCGCCCTGCACGGGGCGGCCAGCCTGGTCCTCCTCGGGGCCGGGATGCTGCTGCTGGACGTGGCCGTGCAGTGCGGCCAGGTCGCCAACCAGGCCCGGATCTTCGGGCTGCCCGGGGAAGCCCGGGCCCGGCGGAACACCGCGTACATGACGTGCGCGTTCCTGGGCGGCAGCGCGGGCTCGTGGATCGGGGTCCGGGCGTACACCCAGTTCGGCTGGGGCGGCATCGCCGGGCTGACCGCGCTGGCCTCGGCCGCGGCGCTCACCCGCCACCTGCTGCACCGGAGATCCGCGGGCCAGGCCGCCCGCCTCCCCGTCTCGAGCAGGCCGGCACCGCGGCGGCCGTGACGGACCGGGTCAGCTGCCCTTGAGCCGCTGGCTCCGGCTGGCTCGGCGGCCAGGAAGCACTTCCCCCGTTATCGCCGGGCCTTCATCCGTCCACCCGCCGGTCATCGCGGTGGGCCGAAAACCAGTTCGCCTGCCGCGCCATCCGCTCGGCGGCGGGGGTGTCGCGGCTGACGCCGTACACGGTGCCGGGGAAGTCGAGTCCCTCCTGCACGGCCCAGATCTGCTCGTGCTGGCCCGGCGGGTAGATCTGGGCCGGGTTCCCGACCGCGACCCAGCCGATTGGCACCGTGCTGCCGGCCGGGAGGACGGTGCCGACCTGCACCACGCCGTGGATCCGGACCTCGCAGCCCGGGCCCAGCTCGCAGCCCGGGAACAGCGCGGCGCCGGTGGCCAGGAAGCAGCCGCCGCCGACCCGCGCCCCGTTGAGGTGGGCGTGCGGCCCGGCCAGGACGTCGTCCCCCACGATCAGCGGATGCCGGGCCCGGCCGCGCAGCACCGCGTTCTCCATCACCACGCAGCGCGCCCCGACCTGGATCTCACCGTCCTCGGCGGTCAGCACGGCGCCGAACAGGATCCTGGCCTCCGGGCCGACCCGGACCGCGCCGCACAGGACCGCGGTGGGCGCCACGTAGGCGCTGGGATGGACGTCCGGGGCCGCACCCCGGTGCTCGATCAGCATCCGCCCAGCCTGCCACCCCCCGGGCTAGTGCTCGCCGCGTTCGCGCAGCAGCTCGCGGAACTCCGCGACCGCCTCGTCCTGATCCGGGCCGAGGTCCTCGGCCACGATCATCTTCGTGCCGTCCCAGTAGGCGCCGGCGTGATCCGCGCCGTCGTCCAGCACGACCAGCAGGGGGTGGTGGGCGATCTTGATGTGGTCGTACACGTCGTCCCACGTCACGCCGGGCGGGACCAGGCCGATCGAAGGCGAGTCGCTGTCGTCGTAGTCCAGCTCATGCAGCACGGAGACTCCCATTGGCCGGTGATGCTGCCACGATAAGCGCACCCGGATGCGCCCGGCCAGGCGTACCGCACGCGGCCCGGGCCGGCGCGGTCAGCCATTCCTCACGGCGAGAGCTTGCTGGCCCGCATGGCCAGCAGCCACGGGATCACGCCGTGACCACCCTCGGTCAGCGCGGTGATGACCAGGCCCTGGCCGAACAGGGCCGCGGTGTAGGCACTCAGCGGCCGGTGCATGCTGGTGAACGTCATGCTCATCCCGTCCCGCTCGACGCGGTCGGTATAACGGCGCGTCTCCAGGTACGGCCGGGAAAAGCGGAACGACGGCCCGTGCATCGTGTCCTCGTCCTGGGCGCTGATGAACGGGTGCACTATGGCCAGGCACAAGTGGCCGCCGGGGCGCAGCACGCGGCCTATCTCAGCCACCGCGCCCGGAAAATCATCGAAATCCAGCAACGACATGCAGGCCACCACGAGATCGGCGCTCCGGGCCGCAAAGGGCAGCGCGGCGGCATCCGCCCTAAGCACCGGAATGGCCGCGCAGGACGCCACCGCGGCCCGGGTCAGCGTGGGCGAGTAATCGGCGCCGACCACCCGGTACCCGAGGGCGCGCAGTTCCCGGCTCCCCCGGCCTTCGCCGCAGCCCAGGTCGATGACCGGCCCGGTTCCGGGCCCGGGCAGCAGCGCGCGCAGGGCAGGCCAGGTGCCCTCCGCGAACCCGTCCTGCGGCGACTCGCGGGCCCAGCTGATCCACTCGCCCGCATGCGTTTCCCACGCCCCGGACAGATTCACGTTCTGAGATTACTTGGCCCCCGGTGACGGCCGCCGCCGCGCGGTAACTTGGCGGGCATGAAAACGCTCGTCATCTGCCGGCCGCGGCCCGGGGTGACCGTCACGGATATTGCCGCGCACCGGGCCGCCGAGATGGCCGCGCTGAGGCAGCTGAAGGCCGAGGGCACGCTGGCCGAGGCCTATTCTCCCGGGGGCCCGGGGGCGGTCCTGATTTTCGATGCGGATAAGGAAGCGATCGAGGGCGTGGTGAGCGCGCTGCCGCTGGTCCTCGCGAAACTCATCGACACGGAGATCATGGTGCTGCAGCCGCTGCCGGGCCTGTCGGCCTGATCCTGGGGGCCTCCGGGTGGCGGGGCCCCGGGGCCGCACGGAACCGCGCATACCTCACCTAGCGCTACATTCTGGGCATGGACGAGAACCGGGCCCGGCGCGTGGCCGATGCGCTACGCGACCGCGGCATCGATGCTCATCTGGCCAAGGCGGCCGTGGACCAGTACGGCGTGCGCGTGTCGCTGGCCGGCGGCCGCCAGGCCGAGTGGGACACCGACGGCACGGCTGGCCTCGAGGCCCAGGTGATGCGGGACGGCATGCTGGTCGGCTACGTGCCCCAGATCGAGGGGTCCGAGGACTTCGACGAGCAGCAGGTCGTCGACGCGATCGCCCGCACCGACTACGACCAGCCGATCGCGCGCCAGCGTGCGACCCCGCCGCCGCCCGCCGCTCCCCTCCCCCGCGAGGGCGGCGTCTTCCGCCGGTTCCTGGACGGCTTCCGCTACCGCTAGCCGTGCCCGCTGGCCGGCTGGCCGGTTTGTGCGCGCAAACCGCCGCGATCGCAGCGGTTGGCGCGCACAGACGGCCCGTGCGGTGCCGGGGCTCAGATCTCGCGGATGGGGCGGGCTCCCCGGACGGTCGCCACGATGATCCCGGCGGCGAACACCAGGCCGGCACACAAGGCCGCGCCGGCGTCGTGCGGCGGCCGGGCGGGCCACATCCAGGGGCTGGTCCAGTCCCCGGTCAGCCCGAACTGCGCCACGATCATGTACGCCATCGGGCCGGTCCAGGCCAGCGCGCCGCCGGTCACCCCGGCCAGCAGCAGGCCGATGCCGGTCATCCCGGCCGTGTTGCGCAGGATGTCCAGGGTGCCGCCGGGCAGGTGGTCCGCCGCGGCCCCCGCGGCCAGCGCCGCGAACGCCGCCGCGGTGAGCCCCAGCGCCGTGCCCAGCCGCAGGTAGGGCAGCCACCGGCCGGTGGCCCGCTCCGGGTCGCCGAACGGGCTCTGCGCGGTGACCGCGATGATGGAGGCCGCCCCGGCCTCGATGAGCAGCGGAACCTGCTGCGCGCCGTTCCCGTTGCCCAGGCTCCAGTGCCAGGACAGCCCGGCCCGCAGGACCAGCGCGCAGAGCGCCAGCGCGGCCAGGGCGCCGGGGACGCGCCGGCTGGCCAGGTGCAGCCGCACCAGGCGCAGGCCGGGGTGATCCAGGAGCCCGCGCGGCCGGGACGCCTCCGCCCGCGGTTCGGGTTTCTGCAGGCCGGCGGCGGTCACGGCAGCTGGGCCAGGGTGATGTGGCCCGCTCGCAGCGCGGCCAGGTGAGCGGCCAGCCAGGCGTGCCGGGTGGCAGCCGTCAGCGCGGCGAACCTCCTGGCCGCCGCCGCGACCTGCTCCGCCTTCGCGTGCGGCCCGTTCCCCGGCCCGCTGCCCAGCTGGGTGGCCGTGCCCGCCTTCTGGAGCAGGGCGAGTTCGACGGCCTGCTGCGCCGGGGTGCCGCCCGGAGGACCCGGGGGAACGAAACCGGGTGCGCCGGCCGCGAAGGCGGTGACCAGGGTGGTCCGCAGATAGCTGGTGAACGTCCTGGCGTTCTGCCCGAACGAGGTCTCGTCGGGCGTGGACGGCACGGGCAGGCGGAACACCGCAGGGGCGCCGGTGATGGCCGCGCCCATGCTCGGGATCAGGTCGTTCACGGCGACCTGGTCCACCCGGGCCGGAGCGCCCGGCAGCGAGGCGATCTCGCGCAGCACCGGGGCCAGGTCCGCCGTCACATCGGGCAGGAAGCTCCGGTAGGCCGGGTGCACGCATACCGGCACCCCGGCCGCCTGACCGCAGACCGGCGTGTACGGAATCGGCCGGTCATTGGCGGCATCGTGCAGCGCGGGGATGACGGTGCCGTAGGCGCCGGTCCGGGCGGTGCCGGTCAGCCCGACGGCCGTGCCGGCCGCCGCCAGGCCGGCCACGGCGATGACCGCGGCCGCGCGGCGCAGCCGCGGCCCGGCGTCGGCCGCCTGCGGCAGGCCGAGAGCGGCCAGGACGACCAGGGTGAGCCCGATCAGGAACATCAGCTGCGCGATGGACACGTCCGGCAGGTAGTGGCGGAACAGGCCGGTGCCGTCGTCGGGCACGTACGTGGTCGGCGAGAGCAGCGCGTAGGCGCTGGACCGGCCCACTGCGTTCCGGAACCCTTCGAGGGCGAGCAGGAAGGCGCCGACCGCGGCCAGCGGGGCGGTGAACCGGCTGGGGAAGAACGTGCCCACCGCGAACCCGAGGGCGCTGATCAGCGCCAGTTCCGCGAGGCAGACGGCTACCGGCCACCACGGCGGCCCGCCCCAGGTGGCCTGGCTCGCGGTGACCCCGTACAGCACGGCCAGGCAGCACAGCAAGCCCCCGGCCGCCCACAGCGTGGTGGCGGCCCAGGTAATGAGCTGCGCCGTCCAGCGGGGCCGGGCCGTCGCGTCGACCAGGTCGCGGGTGCGCCGGCGGCTGTCCCGAGATCCCATCCAGGCGGCCACGCCGGCCACGAATATCACGAAGTCGGGCAGCAGCTTGTTCTCCAGGACCGAGGCCCGCAGATCCCAGAACGGGCCGTAGCCCATGGCGGTCCGGAAAGGGTCGAGCACGAACAGCACGGCCAGCAGGGGGAACGTCCAGGGCATCGCGTTGCGGCGCAGTTCCAGCCACAGCAGCCGCCACAGCGACATGGGGGAGGCCCGGCCGGCGTCACGGGGCCGCGGACGGGCCGGCGCGTCGGTGAGGGTCACGACCGGGCCTCCGTCAGGACCGCGCTGTACCCGCGCTCCAGCGGGGCGTCGCCCACCCCGTGGCCCTCGCCCCGGGCGGTGAGCTGCTCCGGGGTTCCGCGGAAGACGATCTTCCCCGCGTTCATCAGCGCGACTTCGGTGCAGGCGGCACCGACGTCCTCGACCAGGTGAGTGCTGACCACGACCGTGGCGCGCTCCCCCAGGTCACGCAGCAGGGCCCGGAAAGCCACGCGCTGCTCCGGGTCCAGGCCCGCGGTCGGCTCGTCCAGGAGCAGCAGCTCCGGGTCGTTGACGATGGCCTGGGCGATGCCGACCCGGCGCAGCATCCCGCCGGACAGGGTGCGCAGCTTGGCCCGGGCCTTGTCGCCCAGGTCGGCCCGCTCGATCGCGGCGGCTACCGCCGCCGGGACCCGCGCCGCCGGCATCTCCTTGAGCAGCGCGAAGTACTCCACGAACTCGACCACCGTGAAGGACGGGTAGTAGCCCAGATTCTGCGGCAGATATCCGAGCCGGCGCCGGATCTCCCGCCGCGGCCCGAAGCTGCCGGGATCACGGCCGAGGAGCCGCATCTTCCCGGAGGAGGGCGGCAGCACGGTCGCCATCATGCGCAGCAGCGATGTCTTACCCGCCCCGTTGGGGCCGAGCAGGCCGAACACTCCGGGACCGGCCTCCAGGTCCACCCCGGCCACGGCCTGGTTCCGGCCGAAGTGCCGGGTCAGGCCGGCAATCTCGACGTTCATGATGTTCCTCTCGGGATCCGGGTGGCATAGACGACGACCACGGCGCAGCAGGCCGCGAACGCGAGGTAGGGAAGGACGAACGATGAGTCAGTGAGCGCGGTAAACCGCCCGGAGGAGCCACCGGCGGCCATGACCGTGATGGCCCAGCCGGCCAGGCCGGCGGCCACGCCCACGTTGGCCGACCGCGCGAGCGTGGCCGCGGCCAGCGCCAGCCCGCAGATCGCCGTCATCGGGACCAGCCAGCCGAACGTGACCGCGGCTGCGGCCCCTGAGCCGTCCAGCACCGACACCGCCGAGGCGGCCAGCCCGAGCGCCGTGTTCAGCCCGAACACGGCCATCGCCCGGACCAGCAGCATCATCCGGTCGCTGACCGCCATGCTCCGGGTCAGCTCCCAGGCCGGATCGATACCCGGACCGTAGGCGTAGGCGATGCCCGCGGCCGCGAGCGCGGGCGCGAGCAGCGCCACGACCGGCACGCCCGTCCTGGAGGTGGCCGCTGCCCCGGCGCCCAGCACCACCACGCTGGCGATGATCCAGCCGAGCAGCAGCGACGGCGTGGTGACCAGCGCCCGGGCCAGCCCCGGTGAGCGCAGCAGCCAGCTGGCCAGGCGCTCGAATGGTCCGGGCTTCCGCCGCCACACCTGGGCCGCGACCGCGGTCCAGACCCGCCTGCAGATCCACGTCGGGCGGGGCTGCGTCCTGCCCCGGTAGCTCGCTCATCGTGGTCCTCCTTCCGCGGCCGGCGCCGCCCAGCGCGGCCCGCAGCAGCCGCCGGGCCCGGTGCGCGCGGCTCTTGACCGTGCCCTCCGGGATTCCCATCAGCTGCGCCACCTCGGCCACCGGCCGGTCCTCGACGTACATGAGCTGCCAGACATCGCGGTCCGGGCTGCCTGCCGGCCCGAGGGCGGTGACCGCCTCGGTGATCTGGGCGCGGGACAGGGCCGCCTCGGCCGGATCGCTGGCGTGCCGCCCGTCCGCCTCGGTCACCGCGGGCAGCAGCAGCGTGGCCGGGCCCCGGCGGCGCAGGAACAGCGCGGCCTGCCGCCGGGCGATCCCCCAGATCCACGCTGCGGGCGGGCTGTCCGGCCGGTAGCGGCGGGCGCCCGTCCAGACCGCGAGGAAGGTCTCCTGCAGCACGTCCTCGACGTCCGCCGCGCAGAGCACCGACCGGAGCCGGGCGGCCAGCCACGGCGCGTGCCGGCGGAACAGCTCCCGCAGCGCTGTGTCATCGCCGGCCGCCACCCGGGCGACCAGCTCCTCGTCGTCCATCGCCTCTCTATTGCACTGCGGCGGAGCCTGGTTCACGAGAGCGCGCGGAAATTACCCGGGATCCCCGGGGAGCCGCGCGGCGTCGCTGGTCAGTGCCCGGAGGCAGTACTCAAGGGCCGGCGCGTACGCGGACGCCGCGCGGCATCGTCAGGGGGCGGCCGCCGCCCGCCGGGCAAAGTGCCCGGCCTCATCCACCCGGCCAGCATCCCACCCAGGGCAGGCCGGGACCGGGCGGCGGCCGCCGGCTCTAGCGGTTCCCCCCTGGCGCGGGGACCGGGGAGGTGCCGACCTGCCCGGCGCTGGCCCGGGCGCCGGGATGCCCGGCTTCCGCGGCCGCCTCACGCTCGGTCTCCGCGTTGATCTCGCCTCCGACCAGCACGGCCAGGCCGGCCAGGTACAGCCAGAAGATGAGGATGACCACGCCCGCGAACGCACCGTAGGTGTTGCTGTAGTGGCCGAACTTGGCCACGTAGAAGGAAAACCCCAGGGAGGCGGCCAGGAAGATCACGGTGCCGACCAGCCCGCCGGCGCTGACCCACTGCCAGCGCGGGGACTCCCGGTTGGGCGCGACGTAGTAGTACACCGAGAACAGCAGCGAGATGACGATCACCGTCAGCACCCAGCGGACCACCGTCCAGGCGATCACGAAGGCTGACCCGGCGAAGGGGACGTGACCTTCGATGGCCGAGCCGATCGACGCCCCGAACACGATGAGCGCCGAAGCGACGCCACCCAGCACCGCCGTGGCCACCATCAGCACGAACGCGATCAGCCGCTTGGACACGAACTTCCGGTCCACCGGCACCTCGTAGGCGATGTCCAGCCCCGTCTCCAGCGCGACCATGCCCCCCGACGCGCTCCAGACGGCGATCACGAGCCCGAGGATCAGGGCCGTCAGCGAGCCTTTGTGATCTCCCGCCGCGTTGCTGACGGCCTGGGTGAAGACCTTGGAGGCGCCCGGCGGCAGCGCCTTCTCCAGGCCGTTCACCAGCTTCGTCAGCGTGCCCGACCCGACGTGGATGAGGCTGATCAGGCCCAGCGCCGCGATGACCGCCGGGAACAGGGCCAGGAACCAGTGGTAGGCCAGGCTGCTCGCGGTCATCGAGCAGCGGTCACGGACGAACTTCTTTCCCGTGCGCTTGATCGTGTTCCGCCAGCCCGTCGCGCCCAGTTCCAGCGGCGAATCCGGGCCGCCGGACACCGAACGCTCGGGCGGGATGCTCTGCTGCTGGTCAGCAGGCGCAGACGCGGACGTGCCCGCGCGGTTGCTTGCCATGGCTGGATCTCCCCTGTGGCCGGGCCGCCTGCGCTGCCTGCAGTTGGCCCATCCCGGCTACCCGGGAACCGCGGGGCAAAACGGCCCGTCCCCGGTCCGGGTGTGCGATGTAATGGCGGGCGTGCCAGATAGCCAGCGAGTGCCGCTCGGGGTGGTGCAGGAGACGCTGTTCATCCCGCTGCTGGCGCGGGCCCGGGCGGCCCAGCGCCGACGGCCCCTGCTGCGCGACCCGAAGGCGGTGGAGATCGCCGCTTCCGTGCCGGTCGACGCCAAGTACGGCCGGGGCGCGGGCGGGTCAGTGACCGTGCTGCGCACCATGATCCTGGACGCCTGGGTCCGCAGCTTCCTGGCCCGTAACCCGGCGGGCACGGTGGCGGAGATCGGCACCGGGCTGAACAGCCGGTTCGAGCGGGTGGACAACGGCCAGGTGCACTGGATCGACCTGGACCTGCCGGACGTCATCGCGTTGCGGCGGACGTTCTTCGCTGATTCCGGCCGCCGCCGGATGGTCGCCGCGTCGGCGCTCGACGAGGACTGGCTGCCGGCCGTCGCGGACAGCCCCGGCCCCTGGTTCTTCGTGACCGACGGCGTGCTGGCCTACCTGACCGAGGAGCAGGTCACCACGCTGCTGACGCGCATCGCCGGCCGTTTCCCTGGTGCGTTCATCGCGCTGGACACCTTTCCCCGTCGCACCCTTGACCAGCAGCGGAAGCTGGCCGCCCGGCGGGGCATCCCGGCGCGGTGGGCGTGGGCCTGTGACGACCCGCGTTCGCTGGAGCGGCTGGGCCTGCGGGTGGTGGAGTCAACCGGGGTGGCCCGGCTCCCGCGCCCGGTCCGCCGCCAGCTCCCCGCCCGGTACCGCTTCCTGCTGCCGCTGGCCGACCCGCTCGTGGGCCAGGCCATGCGCGTCAGCCTGCTGCAGGCCTGACCCGGCCCGCCACGACCCGCCCGGGCGGGAGGCCCGGCGCTCAGACGAGCAGGACGATCTTGCCGAGCAGGTGCCCCTGGTCCAGCCGCCGGTAGGCGTCCTGCACCTGGTCCAGCGGGAACGTCGCGGTGACCGGGACCTCCAGGTCACCGCGGGCGACCAGCCCGGCCAGCTCGGCCAGCACCGCGGCGCTGGCCGCAAACGCGCTGCCTTCCGCCTTGATCCCGTACTTCTCGACGGCCTCGAAGTTGGCGATCGTGTCCACCCGGGACGGCTCGACCCCCAGATCCTCCACGGCCATCCGCACGTAGTCGCCGCCGACGGTGTCGATGAACGCGTCGACCTGGCCGGCGGCCTGCCGGATCCGGTCGGCCACCCCGTCGCCGTAGCTGACCGCGATCACGCCGTGGGCGGTGAGCCACGCATGGTTCGGCTCGCTGGCCAGGCCGATTACCGTCGCGCCCGCCCGGCGGGCCAGCTGGACGGCGATGGCGCCGACCCCGCCTGCCGCGCCGGCCACTACCACCGTGTCGCCCTGGCCCAGCGCGACCGCCCGGACCGCGGCGTACGCCGTGCTGCCCGCCACGAACAGGGCACCGGCGACCTCCCAGGGCACCCCGGCCGGCTTGGCGGTCAGGTTCCCGGCCTCGGCCAGCGACGTACTCAGCCTGGCTGGCCCGGTTGTCGGTCCAGCCGAGGACCTCGTCCCCGGCCGAGAACCCGGTCACCCCGGGGCCGGTCTCCGCCACGACCCCGGCCAGGTCGCTGCCCTGGCCCGAGGGGAACGTGGCGGGCCACCGCTCGTGCAGCAGGCCCTCACGGATCTTGTCTTCCCCAGGGTTGATGCCGGCCGCCTTGACCTGGACCAGTACCTGGCCCTCCGCCGGCACCGGCCGGGGGACATCCACGATCGCGAGCACGTCAATTCCGCCGTAGTTGTCGAACCGCACTGCCTTCGGCATGGCTGCTCCGTTCTCCCTGCCCCGGGCTGGCCCAGCTGCGGGACCCCTGGCTTACCTCAGTCCGTATCCAGGTTCCGCTAACCCCGGGCCGCCCCGCGTTATGCCCCGGGCACCGGGGCCGGGCGGGAGAATCGGGTCATGGTGACGCTGGCCGAGGTACGCGCCGTAGCCCTCTCCCTGCCCCGCACGGAGGAACACCTGATCCGCGACTGGGTCAAGTTCCGGGTCGGCCGGATCGTGTACGCGGCCATCTCCCCCGACGAGACGATCATGGGATTCGGCTTTCCCCGGGACGAGCGCCCGGCGCTGATCGCCGCCGAGCCCGGGCGCTTCTTCCTGCATCGCGCCAGCGATGAGCGCTACCAGTGGATCGACACCACGATGGCGAGCCTCGGGCCGGCGGAGATGCGCGAGTTCGTGACCGACGCCTGGTGCATGGTCGTGCCCAGGCGACTGGCCGCCGCCCACCTCGGGCCGCCACCGCCCCCGGCGTGACCGCCCCGCGGCCGGCCGGAGGTCCCCGCCCCGCAGGAACACCCAGCACGGAAATGCCTATCCCCTAATCCGGGGATAGCGGGCGGCGGGGAAAACGTAAAGCGTGCCAATCTTGCCCAATCATGCCAAATTACCGCCGGGTACGCCTACTAAGAGACCGCCCTGTATCACCAGATGGCAGGGGTCGCGGCCAGGCGGCTAAATGACCGGACAACCCCGGACACGTCTTATTCGTGACTTAGCCTGGCTGTCAGGGAGTAAGATCTGGCTTTCTACGCTTGAAGCGCTTTATCCTTGATGAGCGCCATTCGCGACAGGCTACCCAGGGGTGGGGAGGGGGCGGCCACGCGCGGTCAGGAGTCACCGCAGCGCGCCGGAGATCTCCGGCGCCGTCAGTGCGGCGGTCCGCAGTGCGGGACCGGCGTACTGCTCTATCTCGTGCCGGGCCGTTATCGCCCGCGCAGTCACGGCCGCCCGTTCCCGCGAGGAGGCCCGCGTGGCTGAGGCAGACAGGAACTGGCCAGGCGACGCCGGGGAACTGGCCGCCTGCTTCACCGTCCACGCCCGGGACCTGTTCGGACACGCCTGCGTGCTGGCCGACGCTGACCAGGACCTGGCCGGCGACCTGGTGCAGGCCACGTTCGAGGCGGCCGCGGGGGTCTGGTGCACGTTACGGGACCTGCCCGCCGATCAGTGCCACGACTGGCTGCGGGACACGCTGGCCGCCGAGGCCCAGCGCCACACGGGCCACCCGGCCGGCCGCGCGTTCGTCTCGCCGTCACACCGGCGGCTCACCGAGCTGAAGACGGCCCGGTTCCGTTCGGACTACGACGCCGCCGCGGGCCTGGAGCGGTTCACGTGCTGGCTGCGGACCCGCGCACCCGGACCTCCGGCCAGCCTGCGCGCCCTGCGGGATGAGAACGGGCCGGATGAGAACGGGCCCGAAGAGAACGAGCCATACGGGAACGGGTCTCAGGAGAACGGGCCGCACGGGGCCAGGCCTGACGGGAACGGAGGATCGGGCAGTGCGCACGGAACCGGGGCAGGCGCCCCGCCAGGGAGTTACGGTGACCCGGTGAGCGCGCTCTACGAGCAGCACTACGCCTCGCTCGTCCGGCTGGCCGCGTTGCTGGTCCGCGACACCGCGACCGCCGAAGAGATCGTGCAGGACTCGTTCGTGGCCGTGGCCGCCGCGTGGCGGCGGCGCGGCGATACCGACGGCGCGCTGGATTTCCTCCGCCAGTCGGTGCTCAACCGGTCCCGGTCCGCGCTGCGGCACGGGATCAGCCCGGCGCCGGCCGCCGCCGGATGCCCGTCCGGCCCCCCGCCGCTGCTGGCCGCGCTCGGCGAACTGCCCGCCCGGCAGCGTGAGGTGCTGGTCCTGCGGTACTACGCCAACCTGTCCGAGGAGCAGGCCGCGGACACCATCGGCATCAGCCGGGCGGCGGTCCGCCGGCACGCCACCCGGGCCAATGCCGCCCTCCGCACCCTGCTCGACGCCGGCTGAGCCGGGCGGATCCGGCCGCGGCGGGTCTTCGTTGCGGGCCCGGGGCCAGCCGGTGCGCCGGCGTGCGGCCCGGCGCTAACGGCGGCTCATGGCGCGCAGCGCGGCGTAGGACACCACGCCGAAGGCCAGGTGCGGCCCGGCGTCGCTGAGCCACGCGGTGGCGTCCCACTCCCGCGGGTCGGTCAGGCCCAGCCGGGTCAGCGAGACGTCGGTCGCCGCCATGGCCGCCCCGCCCAGCAGGACCGGGCCCAGCACCGGGCCCAGCCGGAGCACCACGGCGCGCAGTTCCCCGGCGGCCGCGCCGACCGCGATGCCGGTCGCGATCCCGGCCAGGGCCCCGAGGCCCTCGAGCCGGTTCGCACGTTCCTCCCCGCCGCCCGGGATCTCCCGGCCGGCCCGCCTGGCCAGTTCCTCGACCGACTGCTGCGGGATGCTGCTGGAGGGGCGGCCACGCCAGGCCATGTCCAGGTATGTCACCGCGTTCAGCGCCGTGGTTCCGGCCGCGCCTGCCATCGCTCCCCTGACGAGTCCCTTGATCATGCGCCTGGGATGCCCGGGAACGCGGGCGGCAAACGGCCGCCGCACGACGGATGTTTAGGACCCCTGAGAAGGGCATTTCCCAAGATCAAAGCCCAGCCGGCTTTCCAGCACGGCCTAGACAGGAGGAGGTCCGCCATGGGCGGCGCGGTCATACTCAACTGGGTGCTCGGGGCGATCATCATCGTGCTCATCGTCGGCGGCGGGCTCTACGCAGCGCTCCGGCACGGGAAGGCCGGCCCGAACACCCGCGAGGCCCGCCGGTACTTCCGGGCCAAGGACGACCCCCAGGTCACGCCGCTCGCTGAGCACGTGCCCACCGAGCGGGTGGCCGCGGCGGGTGGCCTGACCCACCCGCGGTCTCCCCGGCGGGACGCCAGCCCGGAGCGGGACGCCAGCCCGGACGCGGCCGGCGCCCAGCCGAGCACCCCGGTGTCCGGCGACCAGGCAGCCGGGCCGGGCCGCGACCCCGCATTGACTCAGCCTGGCCCAGGTCGCGCGAGACGGACGTGACCAGGGTCAGGAGGCGCTGCCCTCGCGCTTGCGCAGGAAGCTGATGAACTCGGCCCCCTCGCGCAGCCGGCGCCGCATCATCTCGGGGCTGCGCAGCATCTCGGCGGACATCTCGGCGATCTTCCCGGCCCGGAAGTAGAACTGCCGGTAGAAGCTCTCGACGGAGTCGTAGATCTCGGTCCGGTTGAGGCCCGGGTAACTCAGGGCCGCGGCCTGCACGCCGTGCTCGTCGAGCAGTGCGGCATTGTCCTCGGGCAGCCAGCCGTTCTCCTTGGCCTGCTCGTACAGGGCGGTCCCCGGGTACGGGGCGGCGATCGAGACCTGCAGCGAGTGCGGGTTGATCTCCTTGGCGAAGCGGATGGTTTCCTGGATGGTCTCCGCCGTCTCGCCGGGCAGCCCGACGATAAAGGTGCCGTGGATGGTAATGCCGAGATCCCGGCAGTCTTTGGTGAACTGGCGGGCCCGGTCGACCCGGATGCCTTTCTTGATGTTGATGAGGATCTGCTGATTCCCGGATTCGTAGCCGACCAGCAGCAGGCGCAGGCCGTTGTCCCGCAGCACCTTCAGAGTCTCGAACGGCACGTTCGCCTTGGCGTTGCACGACCAGGTCAGGCCGAGTTTGCCCATGCCGCGGGCGATTTCCTCGGCGCGGCGGCGATCGTCGGTGAACGTGTCGTCGTCGAAGAAGACCTCCTTGACCGACGGGAACAGCTCGGTGATGCGGGCCATCTCGCCCAGCACGTGCCCCGCGCTCCGGGTCCGGTAGCGGTGGCCGCCGACGGTCTGCGGCCACAGGCAGAACGTGCACCGCGAGCGGCACCCCCGGCCGGTGTACAGGGACACGTACGGGTGCTTGAGGTAGCCGATGAAGTAGTCGTCCACGTTCAGGTCGCGCCGGTACACGTCGGTGACGTACGGCAGCCGGTCCATGTCTTCCAGGATCGGCCGGTCCGGGGTGTGCACGACCCGGCCGGCCGGATCCCGGAAGGTGAGCCCGCGGACCTCGTCCAGGGACCGGCCCTCAGCGATCTCGGCGATGGTGAAGTCGAACTCCTCGCGGGCGACGAAGTCGATCGCGTCCGAGGCCAGCAGGGAGGCCTCCGGCTCCACCGCCACCTTGGCCCCGACGAAGCCGACCCTGAGCGCCGGGTTCGCCCGTTTGAGCGCCTCGGCCACCTGCACGTCACCGGCGAAGGACGGGGAGCTGGTGTGCAGCACGGCCAGGTCGTACTGGTGCGCGAGCGGGAGCACGTCGTCCAGGCCGAGCCCGGCCGCGGGCGCGTCCACCAGCCTGCTGCCCGGCACGAGGGCGGCGACCTGGGCCAGCCAGGTCGGGTACCAGAACGACCTGATCTCGCGCTTGGCCTGATAGCGGGAGCCCGCCCCGCCGTCGAACCCCTCGTACGACGGCGGGTGCAAGCACAGTGTGCGCATCACGGATAGCCCACCTCCCGGGCGGAACCTGCGTGCGGATGACCGCCGGTCACGGTGGTGCCGGCGGGCGCGGCCGGGGCGGCCGGGGTGCCAGCCGGGGCATCCGGCCGGTGGTCCTGGACCACACCGATGCTGGCCATCGCGGCGGCGAAGGCCTGATCCCAGTCTGCGGCCAGCCGGGCCGGCGGCACGGGCCGGGGCCGGTCGAGGGCGGCCAGGGCACAGGCCGCGATCTCCCGCGGCCGCGGGCTGGTGACCTCGGCCCCGCCCAGCTCCAGCTCGTGCTGGACGTTCTCCCGGCCGTGACCCGGCATCGCGTCCACGAGCAGCAGCCTGCGCCCGGACGCCCGGGCCTCACCGCAGGTCAGCGCGCCGGGCAGGGTCACGACGAGGTCGCAGGCGCTCATCAGCCCGGGGATGCCCGGGGTGAAACCGAACGGGTGGACCAGGGGTGAGACCGCCGCCAGATTCCGGAGCCGGGCTTCGAGCCGGGCGTTGCGGCCCGCCACGGCCAGCACGTGCACCCCGGCCCCGGCCAGGGCCCGTGCGGCGCCCTCCACCGGGCCGAGGCCCCAGCCGCCGCCCATGAGCAGGACGCACCGCGCCCCGGGCGGTACGCCCAGCGACGAGCGGGCGGTGAGCTGCGGCACCGGCTGGTAGAAGGCGGGGCGCACCGGCGGCGGCACGATGGCGGTCCGGGCCCCGGGCAGGTAGCGGCGCACGCCGGCCGCCCCGGCGGCGGAGGTCACCAGGTACAGGTCGATGCCCGCGCGGACCCAGGTCGCGTGCGGCAGGGCGTCGGGGCAGAGCACGGCGGTGCGCGGCCCCGGTGCGGACCCGGCCGGTGCGGACCCGGCCAGCGCGGCCGCGGCGGGGACGCCCGCGGCGAACACGCTGATGATCAGGTCGGCGGGCCCAGCGCGCAGTTCGCGGCGCAGGGCGGCCAGCAGCCGCGGCGTGGCCGCGTGGTCCATGGCCGTGGCGAGGCGGCTGCCCGCCCGCAGGTGAGCGAAGTGGAGCCCGTCGTACACTCCCGGCCTGCTCATCAGCCGACGGAAGACCCAGTCGCCGGCCGGGCCCGCGCGCGGGCCCAGCAAGGCCATGCAGTCCAGGGTCCGGCTTTCCCAGCCGAGCCCGGCCAGGCTCCCGGAGAGCACCTCGGAGACCACGTCGTGCCCCAGGCCCAGTGCGCCGGAGAGGATCACCGCGCGTTTCGGCACCGGCCCGCACCTCCCCGTATCGTCGTACCGGCCGCGGTGGCCGGCGCGCAGTCACCGGGTCGCTGGCCCTACCCGCAGGCCCCGGCGGCCAAACCGGAGCCCGGGCGGGGCCAGCATGTTTGCCGGGGCCTCCTGCTGGGCGGCGCGCTGGCCTTCTCGATCCGCTGACCCCCGGCCTCGTGGCACATACTCACCGTCCTGACATACTTACTCATAGTCAACCTGCGTGACACGCGACAAGGGGGCCCTGTGCACTGGACGATGATCGAGCCGCCCCCCGCGCCCGCCTACGTGGCCGTGCTCGATCCCGGCGACGAGGCGGTGGCCCAGCTCACCGGGTTCGCGCGGGCGCGGGACCTGGAGGCGGCGCAGGTGACCGCCATCGGCGGCTTCGAGCGGGCCGTGGTCGGCTGGTTCGACCGGGCAGCCGGTGACTACCGGCCCATCCCGGTGCCGGGGCAGTGCGAGGTCCTGTCCCTGCTCGGGGACATCGCCGCGGGCGCGGACGGCCCGCAGATCCACCTGCACGCCGTGGTCGGGCTGCCCGACGGGACCACCCGCGGCGGCCACCTGCTGGAGGGGCAGGTCTGGCCTACCCTGGAGGTGATCATCCGGGAGGCGCCCGCCCACCTGCGCAAGACCAGCCGGCCGGATGTGGGCCTGGCCCTGCTCGACGTGAGCCGCCCGGGTGAGGGCCCGGCCGGGCCCTGACGGTGGCGGCCCGGTCAGGGTGCCCTGATTCCCCGGGCCACGCGGGCCCAGAAGCGCCGGTTCCCCAGCATCCGCACCCGCTCCCGGAACGGGCGCCGGGGAACGGCCCGGTGGATGCACAGCTCCCCGTCCCCGGGGAGCAGGCAATCCCCCGCGCAGTCACCCCAGCAGTGCCGGCAATGCCGGCGGGCGGGCCGGTCCACACCTTCATGATGCACCCCGGCCCCGCCCGAGCTGGCTCAGCCTTCGGGCTTCGGGCTGAAGAGGGCGAACATGCTCCCGCTGGGGTCCGTGAGGTAGGCGATGGACATGCCGTCCTCCATCGTCATCGGCGCGACGACGACCTTGCCGCCGAGTTCCTCGGTCCGGGCCGCGGTCGCGGCGACGTCCTCGACCTGGACCACGAAGACCGCATAGGGCGGGATGTTGCCGCCGGTGCTGAAGATGCCGCCGGACGGGCGGCCGGCCCCGGCGCGGTGATCATCGTGTACGTCCCGTCGGGCTCGAACGACCAGCCGAACAGCGGGCCATAGAACGCCTTGGCCGCCTCGACGTCGGGGGCGCCGATCTCGAACCAGGAGACGGTGTTCACTGCGGACATGATTTCCTCCATCTGGATGACGTTGCCGTTCACGCCACCCTGCTAGAGGTCCGCGACACCCCTATGTCGGTGTTTCCCGCGGACTTTCCCCGGCGGTCAGACCCGCAGGTCGGGCCGGCGGACGATGGAGTCCGGGATGTCCACGCCGAGGTCGCGGTAGGACCGCGGGGACGCGGGCTCGCCCGTGTCGTCGGCGGCCAGGATGCGGTCCACCCGGAAGGCCCGGGCCCCGCCCCGCAGCCGGCACCAGGCCATCAGGTACCACTCGGCCCGGGTGGCCGCGAACGCGACCGGCTCGACCTCCCGGGCCGTCTCACGGCCGTGCCGGTCCCGGTAGGTGATCCGGAGCACGTGCCGGGCGGTGATCGCCTCCTGGATCGCCAGCGGGACCGTGGACGGGGGCGGCGCACCCCACCGCTGGGCGGCCCGCTCCCGGGCGGGCCCGTTCCGGCCGGGAGGCTCCCCCGCGGGACGCTCCGGGGCGGGCGGCGGCTCGCCGCCCGCAGCTCCCGCCCGCGCCCCGGCCGCGTGGCGCTCCGCCGGGCGGGCCGCGCCGATCAGCCGGACCCGGTCCAGCAGTTCCCCGGCCTCCGCGGTCTGCGCGGCCGACGCGGTGGCCAGCACCTTGCGCAGCGCGCTGCGGGTGGCCGCCGCGAACGGCGTGTGCTCCTCCCGGGCCAGGGAGACCGCGATCGCGACCATCTCGGCCGCGCTGAAGTTGAGCGGCGGCAGCGTCAGGGTCTTGTCGATCGCGTAGCCGCCACTGCGCCCGGTTTCCGCGTAGATCGGCACCCCGGATTCCTGCAGCGCCAGGATGTCCCGCTCGATGGTCCGCGTGCTGACCTCGTAGCGCTCGGCCAGCTGCCGCGCCGACCGGGGCCGCGGCGCTACCGCCCGCAGCTCCTCGACCAGCGCGTAGAGCCGATCGGTCCGGTTCATGCCCGGGACACTACGCGCGGGCACCGACATTCCGGCGGGACGCACGGCCCTTGCGCGCAGCGGCGCCAGGGCGTGTCCTTGAGGGGACAGGGGGAGTGAGTCTCGCGTGAGCAGCACATCGAGGATCGTGGGCATCATCGCGGCCGCCGTTCTCGCGGGCGGGCTGGCCGCGTGCAGCACGCCGGGCCCGGGCGTTCACCCGGCCGGCGCGGCCCAGGCCAGCGCGGCCGCCGTCCCGGTGCGGGTGCAGCCGAACGCGGTCGGCTGGTCCGGGATGATCCAGCGTCCTGACCACATCTACGTGGGCATGGGCGGGGCACCGGTGGTCCGGCAGCTGGTCTGGCGGAACTGGGGTGGCCCCCGGGCCTGGGCGGCCGGCACGCTCGACATCTACTGGCCGCAGCCCGGTCCGATATCCGGCTGGCACCCGACCAGCTACCCGGTCACGGTGCGGCTGCAGGACATCGGGACCCACGACGGCCAGCCGTCGTACCGGAAGATGGCCGACTTCTACGTCACCCGCCGGGGGGCCGCGAAGGTGCTCAGCTTCACCTTCTACGTCCTGCCGGGCGGGTCGGTCCCGGGCTGGAACGCCCCCGCCCTCCCGGGCCAGGCCAGCCCGCCCGCCCAGGCGTAACAGAGAATTAACGCGAAAAGAGGGCACCAGACCGCATACCGGGCCGTCCCGCGGGGAACTGGGGTCAGACGTCTGGTCCACCTCAGGTCTGCGAGGTACCCGTGCCCGCTGCTGATGCCGACGGCTGGCGCTCGCGCGGGGCCTGCGTGTCGGCCGATCCCGACTTGTTCTTCCCGATCTCCCCGGGCGGCGCCAGCCAGCGCCAGGTGGCGCGGGCCAAGGCGGTCTGCGCGCGCTGCGGCGTCCGGGCCGAGTGCCTCTCGTTCGCGGTGCAGACCAGGCAGGCGCACGGCGTGTGGGGCGGCCTGGATGAGGAGGAACTGGCCCGGCTGCGGCGCAGTCGCAGCGCTCCCGGGGGCAGCCCGCCGCGCCCGCGCCTCCCCGGCACCGGCCCGGCCGCCGGCCGGGCCCCTGGTGACCAGCCGTCCCGTGAGTATGAGCGGCAGGCCCGGTGAACTCTCAGCCCTGAACTCCGGCCGGGGGGTGGCGATCTGATGCGGCAGGAAGTTGCGGCGGGCCAGGGTCAGGCGGCCCCGGGAATAAGCGCCGGGCGCGGCGGACTGCTACCAGCTATGAAAGCCGTGGGAGTCACCGAGTTCGGCGGGCCGGAGGCCCTGCACGTCGTGGAGCTTCCCGAGCAGCGCAGCCGGCCCGCCCGGCGAGGTGCGGATCCGGGTCCGCGCGGCGGCGGTCAACCCGACCGACACCCTGATCCGCAGCGGCGCGCGGGCCCGGCAGCTGGCGGACATCACGCCGGACCGCTGCTAGCTGTGCCGGTCATGACTGACGCTGCCGCGACGGCTCCCCAGCGAGTCCTGGTCACCGGCGGAGCCGGCTTCGTGGGCGCGACCCTGGTCCGGCGGCTCGCCGGCAGCGGGCACTCGGTCCGCGTGTTCGACAACTACTCCACCGGCAACCCGGCGTACCTGGATCGGCGTGGGCGCCGAGCTGGTGGAGGGTGACATCCGCGACGCGGGGGCGCTCGACGCCGCGCTCGCCGGGATCGACTCGATCATCCACCTGGCCGCGGCCGGCTCGGTCGTGATGTCGGTGGCCGACCCGGTGATGAACTTCGAGGCCAACGTGGTCGGCACGTTCCGGGTGCTGGACGCGGCGCGGCGGGCCGGCGTGGAGCGGGTCGTGCTGGCCTCCACCGGCGGCGCGCTGATCGGCGACGCCCTGCCCCCGGTCAACGAGTACTCGCTGCCCAAGCCGATCTCGCCGTACGGGGCGAGCAAGCTCGCCGGGGAAGGGTACGCGCACGCCTTCGCCAAGTCCTTCGGCATGCGCACGGTGGCGCTGCGGTTCGCCAACGTCTACGGCCCGTGGAGCGGGCACAAGAAGGGCGCGATGACCGTGTTCTTCCGCGCGCTGCACACCGGCCAGCCCATCGTGATCTACGGTGACGGGACCTCGTCGCGGGACTACACGCACGTGGACGACATCGCCCACGCGCTGCAGCTGGGGCTGGAGGGGGACGTGCCCGGCGGCACGGTCCTGCACATCGCCTCCGGCGTGGAGACCACCATCACCGAGCTGGCCAGCCTCTGCCGGAACGCGGCGGGCCAGCCTGATCACCCGGTGGAGTACCAGCCCCGGCGGGTCGGCGAGGTGGACCGCAACTTCGCCACCTACGACCTGGCCAAGCAGGTGCTCGGCTACACGCCGGCCATCAGCCGCGAGGACGGCATCACGCAGACCTGGCAGTGGTACCAGGAGCACGTGTTCACCGCCTAGCCCGGCGGCCCCGGGCGCGGGCGGCCCGGGAACACCTCTAGTTGACAACCGTAAACCGCGCGCAGTTGACGGTTGACACATCCGTCAACCTAGACGCGCGGAGGCGGCATGGCCCACGGCCCTGTCACCTGGCGGAGCCCGGTTTCGTGGGTCCGCCCGTCCCTCGGTCCGGCGCAGCTCGCCGGCCAGCGGGCACTCGGTCCGCGTGCTCGACAACTACTGCCGGACCGCAGCGACCCTGGTCGGTACCTGGATCCTGCTGTGCGGCGCCGAGTTCATGGTGGATGCTGGACATCACCGCGGTGAACGTGGCGCTCGCGCCTCGCATCGGCCGGGCCCTGGGACTGAGCGCCGCGCCTGCCCTGGGTGGTGACCGCGTACGTGCTGATGACCGGCGGGCTGACCCTGCTCGGCGGCCGGGCCGCTGACCTGCTTCGAGGCCAACGGGTGTTCCTGGCCGGGCTCGGCCCTGTTCACGGGTGCTGGACGCGGCGCGGCAGGCCGGCGTGGAGCGGGGCGTGCTGGGCTCCACCGGCGGCGCAGCGGATCGGCGACGCGCTGCTCACCCCGGTCAACGAGTACTCGCTGCATCAAGCCGATCTCGACGTACGGGGCGCAGCAGGCCCGCGCTGAGCGTCTGGGGGCGCTGGGCGCCTTCGCCGAGGCCTTCGGCCGGCGTACTGCTGGGCTGCGTCCTCGACCAACGTCTACGGCTGGCGCTCGGAGTTCCGGCATCAACGAGCCAGTCGGCACGATGACCGTGTTCTTGGCCGCGCGGCTGCATCACCGGCCAGCCCGTCGGCGGGCCGCGGCCTGGCCCGGCTCGACCTCGTCGCGGCGACTACTCGCGCGTGGCCGACATCGCCCACGCGGTGCACGCGATCACCGGGGCGCCGGGGCACGGCTGGCACTCGGCCTGGACGCTCGGGCTGCTGGCCCTGGCCGGCGTGCTGCTCGCCGCGTTCGCGGTGGCCGAGCTGGCCGCCCGGGAACCGCTCTTCCCGCCGCCGGGCCTGGCGTGATCACCGGCTGGCCAGCGGCGCCCTGGTCATGCTGGGGTCGACCGCCGTCCTGGTCGCCGCGTTCTTCCTCGGCTCGCTGTACCTGCAGGACGTGCTGGCCGCCTCCCCAGCCGCGAGGCCTGGGCTTCCTGCAGCCCTGGTCCTGGTGATCAGGGGCACGTGTGCACCTGCCTCCCGGCCGCTGAGGCCGGGCCGGTTCCGCGGGCCCTGGCCGCGGCCGGCCTGACCTCTCATGGCGGCCGGCGCGCTGCTGCTGGCGCAGGCCACCGCCGCGGCGGGTTGACCCGGCCCTGCTGCCCGGCTTCCTGGTCCTGGGCTTCGGGACCGGGCTGGTGCTGCCCGCCGCCTCGGTAACCGCCCTGGCCGACCCCGGCCCGGGCCGGGCCGGGTTCGCGTCCGGCTTCCTGGCCACCGCGCACGAGCTCGGCGCGGCGCTCGGGGTGGCGGTGTTCACCGCCATCGCGGCCGTGGCCACGGGCGGCGCGGTGACCGGCGCCGGCTTCGCGGCCGGGTACCACCGGGCGTTCACCGTGGCGGCCGGGGTGGCCGCGGTCCTGGCCGTCCTCACCGCGGCGGCCGTGCCCGCCGTGCGGCCCGCGCCCGGCACCCGGACCGGCGGCCCGCACTGAGCGTGAGCTGCAGTCCCGCATACCCTGTGCGCCGGGCGCCCGGCACGCTACGATCACCGCCTGATGGACAGGATCCGGGTCGCGCTGGCGGAAGACAACGTGCTGCTCCGCGAGGGGGTCTCCCGGCTGGTCGCCTCGAACGAGGACTTCGAGCTGGCGGGCACCGCCTCTGACCTGCCTGAGCTGCTGGCCCTGGTCGCCGCGGTGCACCCGGACGTGGTGGTCACCGACATCCGGATGCCGCCCACCGGGACCAACGAGGGCATCCAGGCCGCCGGGTGGCTCCGGGAGCACCATCCTGAGGTCGGCGTGGTCGTGCTCAGCCAGTACACCGCGCCCGGCTACGCGATGGCGCTGCTGGAGCACGGCTCGGCGGGCCGCGCCTACCTGCTCAAGGAGCGGGTGGCCAGCGTGGACGAGCTGGCCCGGGCCATCCGCGCGGTGGCCGGCGGCGGGTCGGTCATCGACCCGATGGTGGTGGACGAGCTGGTCCGCTCGCGGTCCCGGCACCAGCAGTCCAGCCTGGCGCAGCTCACCCCCCGCGAGACCGAGATCCTGGCGGAGATGGCCCAGGGCAAGAGCAACGCCGCGATCGCGTCCGCGCTGTCGGTGTCCGAGCGGGCGGTGGAGAAGCACACCAACTCGATCTTCGCCAAGCTGGGGCTGAGCGAGGAGAAGGACCTCAACCGCCGGGTCAAGGCGGTCCTGCTCTACCTGAGCGAGGCCCAGCCCACCTAACCAGCCCGGCTGGCACCCGGGAAGCTGGCCTGCCAGCCACGGGGGTGGCAGCACCCTCGGCCCGCCGGGCCGGCCGTGGCAGGCTTGAGTCATGACCACCCCGCACGCAGTGGTCGTGGTAGACGACCAGGCACCCTTCCGGCTGGCCGCCAAGGCGGTGCTGCGCCGGGCCGGCTGTTTCGAGCTGGCCGGGGAGGCGTCCAGCGGCGCGGAAGCGATCGAGCTGGTCGACGCGCTGCGCCCGGCCCTGGTCCTGATGGACATCAACATGCCGGAGATGAACGGCATCGAGGCCACCCGGCGCATCGTGGCCGCCCACCCGGACGTGGTGGTGTTCCTCTGCTCCACCTACGACGTGGCGGACCTGCCGCCGGCCGTGGCGGCCAGCGGGGCCAGCGCCTACGTCAACAAGGAGCAGTTCGGCGCGGACACGCTGCGCCGTCTGTGGGAGGAGCGGGGGCCGGGGTCGTTCGCGGCCACCTGACCGGGCCGCGGACGCGGGGCAGCCGGCCGGGCGGTTCTCGTTGCGGAAAAAGAACCTGACTTCAGATGACCGGGACCGATCCGCTGATCGTGGCGCCGTGACCGGGCTGGGACTCCCACCGGACGGTCCCGCCGATGGCGCCGAGCCGGTCGGACATGTTGACGAACCCGTGGCCGCCGCGGGCCTGCGCCGCGTCGAAGCCCGGGCCGTCGTCGCGGACCGAGAACAGCAGCCCGCCGGACTCTTCCCAGAGCCTGAGCTGCACGGTCGCCCCGGCCGCGTGCTTGCCGGCGTTCTGCAGCGCTTCCAGGCAGCAGAAGTAGATGGCGGTCTCGACGCCCTGGGAGTACCGGCCGATGCCGTCGGTGGTCACCGTGACCGGCAGCGGGGAACGGCTCGCCGCGGCGCGCAGCGCGTCGCCCAGGCCGTTGTCGGCCAGCAGCGGCGGGTAGATGCCGTGCGCCAGCTCGCGCAGCTCGCGGATGGTGGCCTGCACGTCGTCGGACATCTGGGCCAGCATCTCGGCCCCGGTCTCCGGGTCGTCGGCGATGATGTCGCGGGCCAGCCGGAGGGTGACGGCCAGCGCGACCAGATGCTGCTGGGCCCCGTCGTGCAGGTCCCGCTCGACCCGGCGCCGCTCGGCGTCGCCGCTGGCCACGACGCGGGCGCGCGATTCGCGGAGCTCGTCCGCCTGGCGCCGCAGCTCGTCCAGGGTGGTCTGCAGCGCCGCGTCCAGCCGGACGTTGTAGAACGCCAGGCCGGCCTGGCGGGCCAGCTCGGTCAGCACCCGGTCGTCTTCCTCGGTGAACGTGTCCGCGTCCGCGGGCCGCTCCACGACCAGCAGGCCGAGCAGCTCGCCCGCGTGGCTGATCGGCGCGACCCGCAGCTGGGCCCCCGGGCGGCCGTCGAGCAGGGCGGGCAGCCAGATCGAGGCCCAGGCGTTGCCGGACACCCCGGCCCGGGTCACCACCGGGCGCTCCCGGTCACCGACGATGATGGACCGGCGTCCCGCGTCCGGCACGGAGACCGTGCGCTCCAGCACCTCGCCGCTGCCTGAGTACACCTCGGCGCTGGTCAGGGCCATCGTCTTGCGCAGCGACTCGGCCAGCTGGAGCAGCAGCTCGTCCATGGCCACGGCCCGGGTCATCCGGCTGCCGAACGTGCGCAGCGCCTCGTCCGGCGCCTCCCGGGCGCCGTACACGAACCGGGTGGCCGAGGCCATCAGCCGGTCCCGGGCGGGCAGGTAGCCCACCGCGGTGATCGCGGCGGCCAGCATGGACAGGCCGAGGATCTCCCGGTCCGAGCTGTCGCCGGGCCGCTGGCCCAGGCCCAGCACGATGACCAGGTAGATGGCCGCGACCACGACGCTGAACCCGGCCAGCGACAGGACGTGCACGAGCAGGCGCCCGGCCACCGGGGCCAGCCGGGGGCTGGTGCCGGCGATCAGCCCGGCCGGGATCGCCGCGGTGGCCGCCACCATCACCGCGGCGACCGGCCCGGGCCAGCCGACCAGCAGGTGCAGCACCCCGAACACCAGGGCCGCGTCCGCGGCCAGCACCGCGCCGACCGCGAGCCACTGCATCCGCTCCCGCTCGTGGCCGCCCAGCCGCCGGTACCGGGCCCGCGCGGCCGGCAGCGCGGCGAGCAGGGCGGCGGGCCAGATCACGGCGGCCGCCACGGCCGGGAACGGCCGTCCGGCCAGGGCCAGCACCAGCCCCGTGCCCAGCGCCGCCAGGACGGCCAGGGCGGCCGCGCCGCGCCGGGCCCGGCGGCCCAGCCGGCCGTCCGGCGCGCCCAGGACGAACACCACCGAGGCCGCGATGACCAGCGGCCCGGCCACCGTGGCCACCGCGCGGGCCAGCCCGTGCGGGCCTGGCTGGGCGGCCACCCGGGCCGCGGTGAGGGTGACCGCCCCGGCCAGTGCGCCGAGGGCCAGCGGCCACGGCCCGGCCCGGCCGCCCGCCGGGCCCCGGCTGGCGCATACGGCCGCCGCCGCGGCCCAGGCCAGGGTGAGCGCGAAGGCGGCGCCGGCCACCGCGGGCAGGCCGCCGGGCACGCTGACCCGCAGCCCGGCCACCACGACGGCGAGCGTGGCCAGCGGGACGGCCGCGCCGGCGGCCAGCCGCTCGGCCCGGGGCACGCCACGGGCCGCGGCGCCCAGCCCGCTGGCCGCGGGCCCGGCGCCGGGCACGGTCTCGTTCATGGTCAGCGGGCCTCGATGACCACAGCGGCGCTGCTGTCCGGCTCTTCGTCCGGCTTCTCGATCCGGCCGTCGCGCATCCGCACCACCCGCTGCGCGGCCGCGGCCACGCTGGAGTCGTGGGTGACCAGGATGATGGTCTGCCCCCCGTCGTGCAGCCGCCGCAGCAGCTCGATGACCTCCTCGCCGCCCTCGGAGTCCAGCGCCCCGGTCGGCTCGTCGGCGAGCAGCAGCGTGGGGTCGTTGGCCAGGGCCCGGGCGATGGCCAGCCGCTGGCGCTGGCCGCCGGACAGCACGCCGGGCACGGCGCTGGCCTTGTCGCTGATGCCGAGCAGGTCGAGCAGGTCCCGGGCCCGGGTCTCGGCCATCTTCCGGCGGCGGCCCGCGATGACCGCGGGCAGGGCCACGTTCTCCAGCACCGTCATGCCTTCCAGCAGGTTGAAGAACTGGAAGACCAGCCCGATGTGCCGGCGGCGGAGCCGGGCCAGGTCGTCCTCGCTGCGCCCGGTCACCTCCTCGCCGGCCACGCTGATCTCGCCCTCGTCCGCGATATCCAGCCCGGCCACCAGGTTCAGCAGGGTGGACTTGCCGCAGCCGGAGGGGCCCATCAGGGCCACGAACTCGCCGCTGGCGCACGGTCAGGTCCACCCCCCGCAGCGCGCGGACCGGCGCGTTCTCCGCCTCGAATGTCTTGCGCACGCCGCGCATGGCCAGCGCGGCCGGGCTCGTCGTTCATCAGGCTCCCGTCCGGGTCGTCATCTCGGTGGCCCTGGCGGCGGCCCCGGAGCCGCCCGGCAGGTGAATGATCTTGTATGCGGTCACCGGGGTGTCGCGCCCCTTGACCATCCGCGCCCCGAGCGGGACGGTCTGCACCGGCCTGCTCAGCGCCTGCAGCGTGGCCTCGGACAGCACGGTCTCGCCCGCGGCCGCGAACTGCTGCAGCCGCTGCGAGAGGTTCACGGTGTCCCCGACCAGCGTGTATTCCAGCCGTTCCGCCGAGCCGAGCAGGGCGGCGGCCGCCTCGCCGCTGGACAGCCCCAGGCCGAGGCCGAAGGCGGGCAGCCCGTCGGCGCGCCAGCGGTCGTTGATCCCGGCCTGCAGGGAGTGCATGACCGACGCGGCGGCCACGGCGCGGTCCGCGTGGTCGTCCTGCGGGAACGGCGCGCCGAACACCGCCATGACCGCGTCGCCCACGAACTGCATGACCGTACCCCCCTCGCCCAGGATGGCCTGGTTCATCGCGGCCCGGTGGGTGTTCAGCTGGCCCGCCAGCTGGCTGGGGTCGGCGTGCTCGGCGATCGTGGAGTAGGACCGGATGTCGCTCATCAGCACGGTCACGATGACCCGCTCGGTCTCGCCGATGTCCCGCCGCTCCTGGCGGAGCTTGTCCGCCAGCCCCCCGGGCAGCAGCCGGGACAGCGTCTCGCCCTGCTCCTCGCGGTCCACGATGGCCTGGTGCAGCAGGCGGAGCCGCTGCAGCGCGCCGGTGTTGCCCGCGGACACCCCCTCGGCCAGCTTGACGAACACCGCCTCGACCTCCGCGTCGATGGCCTCCGGGGCGGTCCGGCGGGCCACCGCGATGGCCTTGATCGGCTTGCCCTCGGCGACCCAGCCCAGCAGCTCTTCCTCGGCCGGGGTCAGGCCGCCCGGCGGGACCACGGGCGCGACCAGCGCCTCCACGATCGCCGGGTCCAGCGCCGTGCCGCCGGTGGCCACCGCCCGGATCGCGTCGACCAGCTGGTTGCCCTCGGCCACGTGGTCCTTGAGCAGGTAGCCGTAGCCGGCCGATCCCTCGGCCAGCAGCGACACGGCGTACTCGGGGTCCTCGTACTGGGACAGGATCACGACCCCCGTGCCCGGGTGCCGCTTGCGCAGCTCCTTGGCCGCGTCGATGCCCTCCCGCTGGAAGGACGGCGGCATCCGGATGTCGGTCACCAGCACCTGCGGGTTGGCGGCGGTCGCGCCGTCCACCACCCCGTCATAGTCGGCGGCCACGCCCACCACGGTCAGGTCGGCGTTCCGCTCGATGAGGGCGCGCACGCCCTCGCGGACGATCAGGTTGTCGTCCGCGAGGAAGACCGCGATCGGGCCGGCCGGAGCCGCGTCACTGTGATCCACGTAACAAGTGTTCACACACCGGGCCGGTCCACCGCCAGTGGGCAGGCATGCAGGTCGCCGGTGGTAGTAGGCACACCCTGGGCGTCGGGGCAGCGCACGTGGCTACTCACTGCGCAGGATCTCGGCCGGGCGGGTCCGGGCCGCGGTCCAGCCGGGCCCGACGGCGATCAGGTTGGCCAGCAGCACGGTGGCCGGGATGGCCGCCAGTACCAGCGGGACCGGCACGTCGGCCCGGTCGGCCACCCCGGCCGACCAGGCGAACACCACCCAGGCCCAGCGGCCGGCCAGCACGCCCAGCGGCACCCCGGCCAGCAGCGACGCCGCGGCCAGCGCGGTCGCCTGCCAGCACACCACCCGCAGCAGCTGGGACCGGACCAGGCCCAGGGACTTGAGCAGGGCCAGGTCACGGCGGCGGCGCCGGACGCCGGCCAGCAGCGCGTGACTGAGCGTCCCCACCGCCAGCGCGCCGAGGAGCACACCGAGGACGAACGGGGTGTCGCGGACGCCGGTGTAGTGCTCGATGTCGCTGGGCCGCTGGTCGGTGGTGACCAGGCAAAGGCCCCTCGGGCAGCCGGCCCGGGTGACCGCGGCTTCCAGGCGGCCCGCGGCGGCCGGCAGGTCGGTGCCCGTTTTGTACCGGAGCAGGAAGAAGTTGTAACAGGTCGCCGGCCCGGTGCAGGAGGGCGGGTTGGGCTGAGACAGCACCGAGGCGGCGACCGCGGCCCCCGTCCCCAGATCTGTGGCGCTGCCGCCGCCGACGCTGAACGCCGCGAATACCGCCGAGCCGACGATCAGCATCGTGGATGTGCTGCCGTTCGCGCTGACCTGGACCCGCTGCCCGACGTGCAGGCCGATCAGGCGCAGGGTCCGCGGGCCGAGGGTGATCTGCCGGGGCCCGGCGGGGGCGTGGCCGGTGATCAGGGTGAGGAACCCGCGGCCGTGCAGCTGGTCGATCCCGATCGCAGGCACCGCCGTGCCGCTGCCGCCGCCGGAAGCGGCCACGCTGACCTGCCCATAGTTGCCCCCCGCGTACTGGTCCAGGCCGCTGATCGCCCGCCAGGACCCGCCTGCCCGTGCTGGCGGGCACGGACCCGACCTGCAGATCCAGCTGCTGGGCCCAGTTCTGCCCGTATGAGTGCGGCGTGCCGACGAGCCGGAGGAAGCTCGCGCCGAAGACGGCCGCCGCGACGACCGCCGCCACCGCCAGCGCCGTCCCGGCCAGCGCGCTGCGCACCGGCACCGCGGTACGCCCGTGACCGGGCTCGAAGGCCATCCGCACTCCCAGGCTGCCCGGCACCGAGCCGGCCAGCCCCAGCGCCGGGGCCAGCCGGGAGGGCCGCACGGGTGCCGCCGGTTCGCCCAGCCCCAGCGCGCCCGGAGCCCGGGCCGCGACCCGCACTGCCCCGGGTATCAGCACCAGGAGCGGCGCGACGGCGATGACCAGGAATCCGGTGCCCAGAATCGTCAGGCTGACGTCGATCCCCGGGTTGGGCTCGGCGAAACGGGCCGCCCCGATGGGCATCAGCGGGGACGCGGCTACGGCCACCGCGACGGCGACCACACCGCCGGCCACGGTCACCAGGGCCACCCTGGCCAGGGATAGCACCGCGAGACGGGGCCGGGTCATGCCGAGGGCCCGCAGGATCGGGAACTCCGCCGAGTCGAGGACGAGCTGGCGGTTCAGCAGTTGCCCGACGACAGCCAGCGCGATCAGGCCGGCCATCGCGGCGAAGATCGCCAGGGCCACCGCTTCCGGCTGGATGGCCCGCTGGGCGGCCGTGTACTCGGTGGCCAGGCGGACGACCTGGACCGCCCCCACCCGGTACCGCGCGGCCAGGGCGACGGCCTGGCTGCTGAACGCGGCCGCGGCGGCACCGGGCTTGAGGACCACGTAGCTGGCGCCGCCGGCCGGATTGAAGGACCGGGCCAGGCTAGTACGGGAGAACGCCGGGCTCAGAAGTACGCGCGGCTCCGCCAGTTCGTGGGTGGCTGGCACGATCTCGTCGTCGGTCACCACGATGGCCGACACCCGGAAGGCCAGCCGGACCGCGTGCCGGATGTCGGCGCTGCGGTGCCGCTGCGGATACCCGATCAGGTGCAGCGTCCCGCCCGGCCGGAGGTGCTCCCGGGCGGCCAGCACCGGGCTGATCATGACCGCGTGCGGGTCGGCCGGGTTGAAGATGCGGCCCGCCAGGACCTTGACCCGATTGATGCCGACGCCCTCGCCGCCCGCCAGGCTCGCCTCCGCGACGAGACCCGAATAGGGTGACGCGCCGGGCCCGGGCAGGGACATCTGCAGGAACGCCACCGTGTCGGCCGCAGCCACCTGCGGAAGGCCGGTGACGGCCCGGAAGTAGCCGCGGAACCCGGACCGTGCGGGGCTGACCAGCAGATCGGCGGCATGGCTGCGGCTCAGGAAGCGCGGGTAGGCGGTGCTGGTGCGCCGCGCCCCCGCGGCGGCCACCAGCACCACCCCGCTGACCAGGCCGATCAGCAGCACCATGCCCAGCATGGGCCGCCAGCGTCGCCGCAGGTCAGCGCGCAACGTCAGCCAGGCCGCTCCCATAGGGACGATTCAGCTACAGCCGGCCCCGGCCGGCAAGGGTGCTAGGCACACCCGCGCGGGCCAGCCAGCACGCCAGCCGGGACACGGGCAGCACGCCGACGGGCTGGCCAGCAAATGCCAGGCAGCACCCTGGCCCGCGGCCGTGCGAGGGCGGAGTCTCGAAGCATGCGATACGAAAGCAGCATTACCTCACTGTCCTGGATCCCGTCCGAGGCTGTCACCGGGGCCAGCCGGCTGGCTTTCGACTCGGGATTCACCCACTACGACGACCCGCCGCCCGGGGAACTCGAAGACATCGAGGAGCTCCGCGCCGCAGACCGGTTCCGGTTCGGCAACGTGCTCCGGGCCTGGATCGAGGTCGGCGACGACGGCGCGATCACTGACGCCGGCTACGCCGGCGCCGGCCTGATCGGCTCCACCACGGTCCAGCTGGCCGGGCTGCGCTACCGCTTCCAGGCGGTCAAGCTGCCAGACATCCAGCGGCCCCCGGAGCATGGCCCGGGCTGGGTCCGGTTCGTGCAGACCGTCGGCGGCCGGACCGGCCTGCCCGCCCCCCGGCCCGTCAAGCACCCGCCGTACGTGCAGTGGCAGGCGCCGCTGGTGTGGACCACGCTGACCCTGACCCTGCATGCGGACGGCACCGCCGAGCCCGCGCTGACCGGGGCGAGTACGTTCCCGCGGCACTGGGTCTATGGCGCCGACGGCCGCCTGACCCACAAGTCCGGCCTGACCGACTACGCCAGCTGGTTCTCCAAGTCGTTCGGCAAGCACAGCCCGTGGGGCGACGAGGATTCCCCGGCGCTGGTCACCGCGGTCGAGACCGCCCTGGAGCGGGCCCTGTCCGTGCAGCTCATGCACGGCGCGGCCAAGCCGGTGATCAGCCAGGCCAAGGCCGGTGACGTCCTGGTCCGCCAGGGCGAGCGGGGTACCTCGGTCTATCTCATCCTGGATGGGGTCATCCGGGTGGAACGAGACGGCGAACGGCTGGCGGAGTACGGCCCGGGGGCGATGCTGGGCGAGCGGGCCCACCTGGAAGGCGGGATCCGCACGTCCACGCTGGTCGCGGCGACCGACTGCCGGGTGGCGGCGGTGGACGCCAGCCAGTTCGAGCATGATGCTCTGGTGGAACTTTCCGTGGGTCACCGGCGCGAAGACGCCGGCCGGGGCTGACGTGCGGATACACCTCTGTGGGGTGCGCGGATCGACTCCCGCACCAGGAGCGGAGTTTCTCCGCTACGGGGGGCACACCTCATGCGTGGCGATCGCCCACGATGACGCAGCGGTGCCGGCGCTGATCCTGGACGCCGGCACCGGACTGCGCCGGGTCACCACGCTGCTGGACGGCCGCCCCTTCGAGGGCGCCATCCTGCTCTCGCACCTGCACTGGGATCATGTGCACGGGCTCCCCTTCTTCCGGGCCGGCGACCGCCCGGACGCCCGGGTCACGCTTGCTGCTGCCGGTGCAGGATTCCGCCGAGAGTGCCATGTCTGGTGCTGGCCCGCGGCATGTCCCCGCCGCACTTCCCGATCGGGCCGGACGGCCTGCGCGGCGACTGGACGTTCGGCACGCTGGCACCGGGCCAGCTGAAGGCCGAGGGGTTCACCGTGGAGGTCCGGGAGGTGCCGCACAAGGGCGGCCGGACCTACGGGTACCGGGTCAGCGACGGGCACTCGGTGGTCACCTACATCCCCGACCACTGCCCCACCGTCCCCGGGCCCGGGCCCGAGGGGCTGGGCGAGTATCACCCGGCCGCGCTGGACCTGGCGGCCGGTGCGGACCTGCTCATCCATGACGCGTTCCTGCTGGCCGCCGAGGTGCCCGCGGAGGCCTCGTTCGGCCACGCGGCGGCCGAGTACGCGGCAGGCCTGGGGGCGCGGGCCGGGGCCCGGCGGGTGGCGCTGGCGCACCACAAGCCGGACCGGACGGATGCGGACCTGGACCGGCTGGCCGCCCGGTTCGCGGCCGGGCCGCCCGGGCTCCCGGACGTCATCGTCGGCGCTGAGGGCGGGATACTCGACCTATGAGCCCTGCTCCGTCCGCCGACGCGATCGTGGTCGGCTCCGGCCCCAACGGGCTGGCCGCGGCCATCACGCTGGCCCGGGCCGGGCTCAGGGTCCAGCTCCTCGAGGGCGCGGGCACGCCCGGCGGCGGCTGCCGGACCGCCGAGCTGACCCTGCCGGGGTTCCGGCACGACGTGTGCTCCGCGGTCCACCCGCTCGCCGCGTCCTCCCCGTTCTTCACCAGCATCGACCTGGCCGCCCGCGGGGTCACGCTGTGCACCCCCAAGGTCGCGTTCGCCCACCCGCAGGACGGCGGGCGGGCCGCGGCGGTCGCCGGCTCGGTCGAGGAGACCGCGGGCAGCCTCGGCCGTGACGCCGGCGCCTACCGGCGGCTGCTCGGCCCGCTGGTCCGGGACGTGGGGCTGACCCTGCCGGAGATCCTCGCCCCGATCCGGTCCGTGCCCCGGCACCCGCTGGCCATGGCCCGGTTCGGCCTGGACGGCCTGCCGCCCGCCACGACCCTGGCCCGGCGGTTTCGCACCGAGGAAGCCCAGGGCCTGTTCGCCGGGGTGGCCGCGCACTCGATGCTGCCGCTGAGCGCCCCGGTGACCAGCGCGTTCGGGCTGCTGCTCACGATGGCGGCGCACGCGGTGGGCTGGCCGGTGGTGGAGGGCGGCAGCGCCCGCCTCACCGAGGCCCTGCTGGCCGAGCTGGCGTCCCTGGGCGGCGAGGTGGAGACCGGCCACTGGGTGCGCTCCCTCGATGAGCTGCCGCCCGCCCGGGCTGTCCTGCTCGACGTGACCCCCCGCCAGCTGATCGCGCTGGCCGGTGACCGGCTGACCGGGCGGCACCAGGCCGCGCTGCGCCGGTTCCGGTACGGGCCCGGGGTCTGCAAGGTGGACTTCGCGCTGAGCGGCCCGGTGCCGTGGGCAGGCCCCGGCCTGCCGGGAGGCCGGCACCGTGCACCTCGGCGGGACGCTGGCCGAGGTGGCCCGCAGCGAGGCCGACGTGAACGCGGGGCGGATGCCGGAGCGCCCGTACTGCCTGGTGGCCCAGCCGGGCGTGGTCGACCCGACCCGGGCGCCCGCCGGGCAGCACACCCTGTGGGCGTACTGCCACGTGCCCCCGGGCAGCCCGGACGACGTGTCCGGCCTGATCGAGGCGCAGATCGAGCGGTTCGCGCCCGGCTTCCGCGACCTGGTCCTGGCCAAGTCGGTCCGCACCGCCGCCGACATGGAGCGCTACAACCCGAACTACGTCGGCGGCGACATCAACGGCGGGGCCGGGACCCTGCTGCAGACCGTGCTGCGGCCCACCCCGCGGTGGAACCCGTACCGGACCGCGATCCCCGGCGTGTACCTGTGCTCCAGTTCCACCCCGCCGGGCGGCGGCGTGCACGGCATGTGCGGCCAGAACGCCGCCCAGGCCGCCCTGGCCGACCACTTTTCCTGATGCCGGTCAATTGGTGCCATATCGGTCTCCGTATTGACCGTGATCAGGCGCCGGCCCGTCAGCCCGCACGTTCAAACCGATCCGACTAGACAGCGATGGCGCGGCTAGCTGGGGAGGGCCCAGGACTGGTTGGCGGCGCCGGTGCACGACCAGATCTGCAGCTGGGTGCCGGGGGTGGTGGACCAGCCGGTGTCGTCCAGGCACTTCCCGGATTCGGGGTTCAGCAGCGCGCCACCCGCTTGCGGCACCCAGACCTGGGCCCCGGTGCCGTTGCAGTCGTAGAGGTCCACGGTGGTGCCGTTGACGGTGCCGGCCGCGTTCACGTCCAGGCACTTGCCGAGCGCCTGCAGGGTGTTCCCGGAGGCGACGGTCCACTGCTGCGCGTTCGTCCCGTTGCACGTGTAGACCTGCACCGGGGTGAAGTTGGCCGTGCTGGCGCCGCGGACGTCCAGGCACAGCCCGCCGTAGCCGGTGACCGGCCCGGTCGCGCCCGGGCCCGGGCCGGTCCCGCCGCCGGTGATCTGGTTGAAGATCTTCGAGTACGCGTAGCCGAGCGGCTTGTCGTAGCCGTCGACCTCCCAGAACGACAGCTCGGCGACGCCGCTGGCCGCCGCGAAGCTCTCCAGGGCGGACGCGTCGGACTGGGAGAAGAACTCGTTGTCGTCGTTCTGCCCCGCGATCGGGGTCAGCCCCATCCGGGCGTACGCCTGGCTGGTGCTGATGCCGTACAGGCTGGCCAGCTGGGACGCGGTGGCCTGGGCGGCGGACTCCGCGTCGGTCAGCGGGTTCTGGCCGTTGCCGAAGTCCATGGTCATGATGTTCACCACGCTGACCTTCACGCCGTACGTCTGGGCGCTCTGCAGCACGCCCAGTTCCGCGGACGGCAGCCCGCTGGGGGCCACGGCGAGCGTGTAGTCGACCTGGACTGCGGGGTTCTGCGCCTGCAGCGCGGCCAGGGCCTGGTTACGCCGGTTGTTCGCGGCCGTGTCGCCGAGCGTGCCGCCCTCGATGTCGAAGTCCAGCCGGTCCACCCCGTAGGTGTTCACCACGTTGGCGTAGGCGGCGGTGAGTGACGGCACCGAGGTGCAGGTCTGGGCGAGCTCGCCGCCACTCTCCCCGCCGAACGAGATGATGGCGGTGCCGCCCGCCGCCTTGAGTGAGTTCACCTGCGAGGTGAACGCCCCGACCGCGTCGCCGTTGTCTTCCCATTCCGGGGTACAGCCGGACTGCGGGATCAGGAAGGCCAGCGTGTAGTACTTGTCGCCGCTGGCGCTGAGGTCGGCGGCCATATCGCCCGCGTCGCCGCTGGTGATCTGCAGGTACGGCGCGGCGTACCGCGCGGGCGGGGCCGCTGCCGCTTCAGCGGGCGCTAAGCCCGCGACGGCCCCCAGGACCAGCATGGGCGCGGCCAGCAGCGCCAGTACCGTACGTGGTCGTCGCATGGGGATCCCTTCCTCCGGGGCCGCCCCGCCGGAACCCTGGAAACAATTTATTAATAAAGTTTCCTAATAGTGAGCCGACAGTATGCCGTCCCGGCGGCGCGGTCAATGCCACGACGCGAATGGCTGGCGGCCAGTGCGACTCGCAGGATCGTGCCAGGCCCCAGCGCCGCCAGGCCCCACGCCGCCAGGCCCCGGCGCCAGCAATGTGTACATGTACATAGAAGCTATGTACACTAAATCTCATGACAGGGCAGCAGGGGGCTCCGGTGACCGGCCTGGTGTGGCGGCTGTCGATGCGCTGGCGGGCCGCGATCGACCGGGCCATCACGCCGCTGGGCCTGACCAACGCGCAGTACTCGGTGCTGGCCCCGCTGCTCGGCCTGGAGCGGTCCGGCCGGCGGCCGAGCCAGCGTGAGCTGGCCGACTTCACCGGGCTCGAACCGCTCTACGTGTCCAAACTGGCCCGGGCCCTGGAGCAGGCCGGGCTGATCGAGCGGGCGGAGCACCCGGACGACAGCCGGGCCGTGCAGCTCACCCTGACCGACCGGGGACGCGAGGTCACGGCCCAGGCCACCGAGCGGGTCCGGGGACTGCAGGACGAGCTGACCGGGCCGCTCGGCGGCCTGGACAGCCCGGCCACCCAGGCCCTGATCAGCTCGCTCCACACGCTGCTGGGCTCCGGCCCGCCACCAGCACAGGCAGGACCGCCACCAGCACAGACAGGAGAAGACCAATGACCGGCACCGCCACCCCCATCCTCAACGGCCAGGACATCGGGCAGGCCGAGAGCGCCGTCCGCGCCGTGCTGACCGGGCTGCTGGCCCGGACCGGCACCCAGTTCCACGGCTGGGTCATCCTCAACCAGCTCGGCCGCAGCGATGGCGGGCTGGGCGAGGACGAGCTGACCCGCCGGCTCGTGCACGGCCTCAAGATCGGCGCGGACGCGGTGCACGCGGCGGCGGCCGAGCTCGCCTGGCAGGGGCTGATCAGCCGTGAGCCCCGGGCCGCCGGAGGGACGCGGGTCGTCCTGACGCCCGCGGGCGCCGCCCGTTTCGGGGAGATCCAGGACGGCATCAGCGAGATCACCGCCCGGCTGTACGGCGGCCTGCCCGAGGCGGACCTGGCCACGGCGCACCGGGTGCTGGCCACCGTGACCGAGCGGGCCAACGCCGAACTCACCCACGCCTAACCCGCCTGCGCCGGACTCGCCCGCGCCTGACCCGCCTGCGCCGGACTCGCCCGGCAGGACTCCCCGCCTCCCGCTACGGGATCAGCGCGATCTTGCCCTGGATGTGGCCGTCCATGATGGCCCGGTGCGCGTCGGCCGCCTCGGCGAGCGGGAAGGTCCGGGACACGAACACGGTGAGCTTGCCCTCCTGGGCCAGGCGGGCCAGCTCCAGCCGGGCGGCGGAGCGGATCTCGGTGCCCGGGTCGGCGCCCGGCGCGCCGCCGAGCACCTTGATCCCGGTGTTCAGCCCGCGCTCGAACGAGACGATGGTGGCGATCCGGGTCCGGTCCGGAACCAGCACGAACGACACGTCCAGGGCCTCGTCCGTGCCGGCCAGGTCCAGCGCGGCATCCACGCCGCCCGGCGCCGCGGCCCGGACCCGGTCCATCAGCCCGGTGCCGTACTCGACCGGGATCGCGCCCAGCCCGCGGAGGAAGATCGTGGTTCGCGGGACTGGCCGTGGCCACCACGGTGGCGCCGCGGTCCGCCGCGAGCTGCACCGCCATCACGCCCACTCCCCCGGCGGCCCCGTGGATCAGCACCGTGTCGCCGGGGCCCACGCCGGTGGCCGCCAGCAGATGCCAGGCGGTCGCGCCGGTGAGCATGAGCCCGGAGGCCTGGGCCCAGTCCAGCGTGTCCGGCTTGGGCACCAGCGCGGAGGCCGGCACCACCAGTTCGGCGGCGTACGCGCCGGGCGCCCGGAACGCGATGACCTCCGCGCCGACCTCGATCGGGCCGGCCGGGCCGGCCGCGTCGGGCCCGACCGCGGTGACCACGCCCGAGGCTTCGGACCCCAGCCGCAGGGGCAGCCGCGCCGGGTCGGCGCCGAACGCGCCGCTGTAGGCCTTGTAGTCGACGGGGTTGACCCCCGCCGCCCGGATCTCGGATGAGCGCCTCACCCGGACCGGGCTCCCCCGGCGGCTGATCGGCGATCTCCAGCACATCGGGTCCGCCGAATGCGGTCGCGATCACGACAGCTGACATGCCAGCCCGAGCCCCCCTTCGCTACCGCTTGCGTTCCCCCGGGTCATTCCCTCCGGCGCGCCCGCGAACCGATGACCCCGGCCGACCGCCAGGCCATGATCGACCGGCGCGAGAACCCGGACAGAATCGACAGCGCACTTCCGGCCGAACCTACGGAAAACGCGGACGCTACCGAGCCAGCCGACCCGATAGACAAAAGCGAACCGGCCGACCCGATCGAGAGAATCGAGCCGGCCGATCCAATGGACAGGATCGAGCCGGTCGATCCGATACTGAGGATCGAGCCGGCTGAGCCTGCAGCCGACGGGCTGGCCGGTGCTGAGCCAGCAGACAACAGGTAACGGATGTTCCGCATGACGGCATTCTCGCAGCCCCCGCAGATCAGAGCCGGAAGCGGGACGCGCGGAATGCGTCAGACGGGACGGCCCGCCGCAGCCTCGAGCGATTCGGGGTGCGCGCGACGGTAATGCTCGGTCAGGACTTCACTGGCCTGGCCGGGCTTGTGGGCGATGGTGCGCTGGCATATTTCGCAGCGCAGTACCGGGAGCTGAGTCACGGTAACAGGGAAGCGGGGATTACTCATCTCACGGTCCATGATGCCAGATTCCGGCGCCCCTATCACCCCGCAACGCCGTTAAAGACCAGCTCCCGGCCCCTTAGTCGGACAGGGACGCAGAGCCGGACAACGAGCGGGCCAGGGCCGGGCAACGGTCGAGATGGTCATTGACCACCCCTACGGCTTGCAGAAAGCTGTACGTGATCGTGGACCCGACGAACGTGAATCCGCGCCGTTTCAGGTCCTGGCCGACCCGGTCGGACAGCTCGGTCCGGGCGGGCAGCTCGGCCGTGCTCCGCGGGCGGTTGACCAGCGGCGTGCCGTCCACCCAGGCCCACAGGTAGCTGGCGAACGACCCGTGCTCCTGCTGGGTGGCCAGGAACGCCCGGGCGTTCCTGACCGTGCCCGCGACCTTGAGCCGGTTGCGGACGATGCCCGGGTCGGCCATCAGCGCCGCCAGCTTGGCGTCGTCGTAGCGGGCGATCCGCTCCGGGTCGAAGCCGTCCAGCGCGCGGCGGTAGTTCTCCCGCTTGCCGAGGATCGTGGCCCAGGACAGCCCGGCCTGGGCCCCCTCCAGGATCAGCATCTCGAACAGGTAGCGGTCGTCCCGGGACGGGCGGCCCCACTCGTCGTCGTGGTAGGCGCGCATCGCGGCTGAGCCCTCGGCCCAGTCGCAGCGGCGCGGCGCATCGGGTTCGTTCATCGGGCCCAGCGTCCCACGGGGCACCGACACCCGCGACCATGGGGCAGCCGCACCCCGGCCATGGGGCACCGGCATCCCCGGCGCTCACCCCTCCGGCGACGCCTCCCCGGCGGGATCCGCCGCAGGCACCCCGAGCATCTCCGCGAACCGGTCCACCATCATGTCCCGGCCCTTGACCTGGGCCACCACCTCGGACGGGAGGAGGTCCGCACTGCCCGGCCGCTGTCCCGAGCCGCCCTCCGGCCCGATCGGCACCACGATCCCGGCCGGCGCCGGCTCGTACCGGCTCGAGCTCCGCCCCCTGGCCAGCCCGATGAGCGCCCGGATGTTGGCCACCACGACCTCGGCCTGGCGGCTGGCCGCGCCCGCCACCTTCCGGTCGGCGGTGGACACGTCCCCCAGCGCGAACACCCGGTCCTGGCCCGCGACCTGCAGCGTGTCAGTCACCTCGATCAGCCCGTCCGCCCCGCGGGCCCCGGCGAGCCCGCCGGCCAGGTAGTCGCTGACCGGGATGACCCCGTAGCAGCGGAACCAGATGTCGGCGGTCACCTCGGTACCCGCCCCGGTCGCCACCGTGAAGGTGCCCAGCTCGCCCGGCTCGGTGGGCGGCGCGGCCTGCAGCGGGCTGCCCAGCAGCACCTGCACGCCCAGCCCGGCGAGCTGACGGCGCAGCTCCGCCTTGAGATCCGCGCGGTACGGGGCGCCGAGCACGTCGTCGGCCACGTCCACCAGAGTCACCTGCTTCGACGGCCAGACCGCCTTGATCTCCCCGGCCAGCTCGATGCCGACCGCGCCCGCGCCGACCAGGAGCACCCGGGCCGCCGCGGCCAGCGCCGCGTGGGTGCCGAGCGTCTTCTCGTGCGCGTCCACGGTGCGGTCCACGTCGCTCTTGGCCGGGAACGGGTAGCTGGACCCGGTGGCCAGCACGATGTAGTCGGCCGGGAGTTCCTCGCCGGAGGCCAGCACCACCCGGCCGGCATCGACCTTCACGGCCCGGTCCGCCGCGATCCGGCCGTGGCTGAGCAGCCCGCCGTACGGCAGGTAGATCCGCGGCAGCCAGGACGGGTCGACCAGGGCGCGCAGCGCGGCGACGTTGTGCACGAACGCGTCTTTCGGCTCGACCAGCACGACCGAGGCCACGTCGTCGAGCGACCTGGCCACGTTGATCCCGGCGTAACCGCCGCCGATGACCACCACGGCCGGCCGGGCCGGGGAAGGCTCGCTCATCTGATCTCCCGTTCTCATGCGGCTAATCGGTACGGCAGTAGTCTGCATCACAGAACATCTGCAAAGCAACTCATCGGCAGCTTAGCTGATCTGGGGTAGGCTCACGGCATGGCGGCACCGTCTGGATCCCTGGTCGGCACCGGGGGTGCCGCGGAGCCGGACGCCGGCGCCTGCACCCTCAGCAACGACCTGGGGTGGGCCCTCGGCACCGTGTTCCGGGGCTACGTCAAGGCCACCCACGAGGCCCTGGCCGGCCTGGCCGGCGGCCCCCGCGGCTACCAGGTGCTGGCCGCCTCGGCCCAGGACGAGCACGGCAGCCAGCTGGCCCTGGCCCAGCGGCTGGGCGTGGACCGCACGGTCATGACCTACCTGCTCGACGACCTCGAGGCCGCCGGGCTCATCGAGCGCCGCCCGGACCCGGCCGACCGGCGGGCCCGGCGGATCGTGGCCACCCCGCACGGCCGCGCCACCCTGGCCCGCCTGGACGAGCGGCTGCGCGCCGCCGAGGAGCAGCTGCTCAGCGGCCTGGACACCGAGGAGGACCGGCAGGTGTTCCGCGGGCTGCTGCGCCGGCTGGCCGTGCACGCCAGCGCGGGCGAGGCGCTCCGCACGCCGTGCGAGGCCGCCGGCGACATCGCGCAGGCCCAGGCCGCGGCCGGGCCGCGGGGAGCCGGCGGCGGGACCACGCCCTGCTAGCCTCCGGGCGCATGACGGAGCAGATCTACGAGGGGAACGCGGCCGCCGACGCCCCGGCCGGCCGCGGCTGGCTGCTCGGGCACTTCCAGCCGGCCGGCGACCCCCGGCACAGCGATGAGGTCGAGATCAAGTGGGCCATCCATCCCCGTCGGCGACCGGCGCGGGCAGTGGGTCACCGGGGAACGGCGCTCGGCGGCGCTCATCCTGATCAGCGGCCGGTTCCGGGTCGAGTTCCCGGGCCGCAGCGTGCTGCTCGCCGAGCAGGGTGACTACGTGGTGTTCCACGGCGTGAACCACTCCTGGCACGCCGAGGAGGCGTCCGTGGTGGTCGCGGTCCGCTGGCCCTCGGTGCCCGGCTACGCCCTCCCCTGGGCCAGCGATGGCACCGGCCACGGGACCGGCGAGGCCGGCTGAGGCACGCCTGAGGACGCCCGGTCACGACGGGGCCCGGTCCGGACGGGGCCCGGCCAGCAAGGAGGACAGTGTGCGGGTACTGGAGCGTTTTGCGCTGGATGGCCGCAAGGCCGTGGTCACCGGCGGGAATCAGGGGCTGGGCAAGGCGTTTGCCGCCGCCCTCGGGCAGGCCGGCGCCGAGGTCATGATCGTGGCCCGGGACACCGGCCGGAACGCGGCGGCCGTTGCGGAAATGAACGGCGAGGGCCTGGCCGTGTCCGCGCTGGACGCGGACATCACCGCAGGACGCGGGCGCGGTCATCGACGCCGCCGCGGCCCGGCTCGGCGGGCTGGACATCCTGGTCAACAACGCCGGCGTCTGCTACCACGGCGAGTCCTGGGAGGTCACCGACGCCGAGTGGGACGACGTGTTCGACCTCAACGTCCGGGCCCTGTGGCGGTGCAGCCGGGCCGGCGGCCGCCACATGGCCGCCGCCGGCGGCGGCTCGATCATCAACGTCGGCTCGATCTCGGCCATGATCGTGAACCGGCCGCAGTGGCAGCCCGCCTACAACGCCTCCAAGGCCGCGGTGCACCAGCTGACCAAGTCGCTGGCCGCGGAGTGGGCCGGGCTGGGCATCCGGGTCAACGCGATCGCGCCCGGCTACGTGAAGACCGAGATGGCTCCCGTGGACCGCCCGGAGTTCCGGCGGCACTGGATCGAGGACACGCCCCAGCAACGCTACGCGCTGCCCGAGGAGATCGCCCCGGCCGTGGTGTTCCTGGCCAGTCCCGCTTCCGCGTTCATGACCGGCTCGGTCCTCGTCATCGACGGCGGCTACACGCTCTGGTGATCATTAAAATTCGCCGCAACGAAGACCGCACCGGGGCCGGTCACTCCCGGTACCGGGGGTGCCAGCGGGTGCGCTGCACGGCGTCGTCGATCCCGGCCTCGCTGAGCTGAGGGGCCACGCCGCCGGCCACCGCGGCCCGGGCCACCGCGCGGGCCACCGCGGTCGCCGTGTGCGCCAGGTGAGCCCGGCCGGGCAGCAGCATCCCGTGCGGATCCTGATGGATGGTGGCCGCGCCGCAGATGGCCGAGGCCGCCTCCGTCATCATCGCGTCCGTGATCCGGGTGGCCCGCACCGCGATCACGGCCAGCCCGACGCCGGGGAAGACGTACACGTTGTTGCACTGGGCCACGGGAACGGTGGCGTCGCCGACCTTCATGGGCGGGAACGGCGACCCGGCCGCGACCAGCGCCCGGCCATCGGTCCAGTCGGCCAGGTCCTGCGGCCGGGCCTCGCTGCGGCTGGTCGGGTTGGACAGCGGCATGATGATCGGCCGCCGCACGTGCGCGGCCATGGCCCGGACGACGTCCTCGGTGAACGCGCCGGTCGCGGTGGACAGCCCGATCAGCGCGGTCGGGTGGACCGCCTGGACCGCGTCTATCAGCCCGGCCCGGCGGCCGGTGGCCGGGGCGGGCACGACCCCGGCCGGGTGGGCGTAGCGGCGCTGCGCGGGGCTGATCCCCCGGCGGTCCTCGGTGAGCAGGCCGCCCACATCGACCACGTAGATCTGGGCCCGGGCCTCCTTGTCACTCAGCCCGTCAGCGATCATCGACCGGACGATCTGGTCGCAGACGCCGATCCCGGCCGAGCCCGCGCCCAGCATCACGATCTTCTGGTCGCGGGGCCGTGACCCGGTGGCCACCGCGGCCGCGGACAGCGCGGCGGTCACCACGGCCGCGGTGCCCTGGATGTCGTCGTTGAAGGTCAGCAGCTGGTCCCGGTAGCGCTCCAGGATCGGCAGCGCGTGCGGGGTGGCGAAGTCCTCCCACTGCAGCAGCACGTGCGGCAGTTCAGCCCGGACGGCCCGGACGAACCGGTCCACGAAGTCGTCGTAGTCCGGGCCATCCACCCGGCGGTGCCGCCAGCCCAGGTACACCGGGTCGTCCAGCAACTCCGGGTTGTCGGTGCCCACGTCGAGCAGGACCGGCAGGGTCCGGGCCGGGTCGATGCCGCCCAGCGCGGTGTACAGCGAGAGCTTGCCGATCGGGATGCCCATCCCGCCGATGCCCTGGTCGCCCAGGCCGAGTACGCGCTGCCCGTCGGTGACCACGATCACGTCCACCTCCCGGCGCGGCCGGTTGCGCAGGATCTCGCCGATCCGGTCCCGGTCGGGGTAGGCGATGAACAGCCCGCGGGGGCGCCGGTAGATCTCGCTGAAGCGCTGGCTGGCCTGCCCGACCGTGGGCGTGTAGAGGATCGGCAGCATCTCCTCGGCGTGGTCGGTGACCAGCCGGTAGAACAACGTCTCGTTCGTGTCCTGCAGCGCGCGCAGGTTGATGTGCCGGGCTATGTCGCTGGACTGCTCCCGGAACGCCTGGTAGGAGCGGGTCACCTGCTGGTCGAGGGTCTCCACCACGCTGGGCAGCAGCCCGCGCAGGCCCAGCGCGGACCGTTCCTCCTCGGTGAACGCGGTGCCCTTGCTGGAGAGCGGGTCTTCCAGGGCCCGCACGCTGGAACGCTGATTCCCGTTGCCGCTCATGCGCTCACGCCGCCTTCGCCGTCACGCTGCCCGTGCCTGTCCTGGTGCCCGCGCCGCTACCCGGGCTTTCCCCCCTGATATGCCCGCGATCGCCTGCGTAGGCTCACATCATGACCCAGCCCATGCTGGAGGTGGCCGGCGCGGTCAAGGCGTTCGGGACGGTGACCGCGCTGAGCGGGGTGGATCTCGCCGTGCCGCCGGGCCGGATCGCCGCGCTGCTGGGCCCGAACGGGGCCGGCAAGACCACGCTGGTCCGCATCGTGGCCACGCTGGTCCGGCCGGACGCGGGCGTGATCCGGGTGGCCGGCTACGACGTGGTGGCGGATCCCTACGCGGTCCGCGCCCGGATCGGCCTGACCGGGCAGTACGCGGGGCTGGACGAGGCGCTGCCCGGCCGGGCCAACCTGATGCTGATCGGCCGGCTGGCCGGCCTGAGCCGCCGGGCCGCCCGGGAACGCGCGGCCGAGCTGATCGGCCGGTTCGACCTGGCCGCCGCGGCCGGCCGCCCGGTCGGCACCTACTCCGGCGGGATGCGCCGCCGGGCCGACCTGGCCGCCAGCCTGATGGCCCGGCCGTCGCTGCTGGTCCTGGACGAGCCCACCACCGGGCTGGACCCGGCCGGGCGGCGGCAGCTGTGGGAGTCGCTGGCCGCGCTGCGCGACGAGGGCACGGCCATGCTGCTCACCACCCAGTACCTGGAGGAAGCCGAGCGGCTCGCCGACGTGGTGCACATCCTGGACCAGGGCCGGATGGTGGCCAGCGGCACCCCGGCCCAGCTGCGCGCCCGGACCGGAACCCAGCTGGTCGAGGCCCGGTTCGAGCCGGCCAGCCAGGCGGCGCCCGCCGCCCGCGCGCTGGCCGCGCGGCTCGGCCTGCCGCCGGGCGCCCTGCACGCCGACCCGGCCGCCGGGTGGCTCACGCTGGCCGCCGGGGACGGGGTGGGCACGCTGCTCGAGGTGGCCCAGGCGCTGGCCGCGGACGGGTTCGCCGTGGCCGACCTGGGCCTGCGCGGGCCCACCCTGGACGAGGCGTTCCTGGCCCTGACCGGGCAGCACGCGGGCCAGGTGGCCTCGTGACCAGTGTGGCGGGCACCCCTGCACCCGCGGCCCCGGCCGCACGGCCGGGCCCGGTGTCCCGGCCCGGGCCGCGCCGCACCGCGCGGGAAGCCACCCTGATCTGCGGCCGCCAGCTGGCCGTCCTGCGGGCCAACCCGAGCCGGCTGCTCTACCCGCTGATCCAGCCCGTGGTGCTGCTGGTGCTGTTCCTGGCCATCTTCGCCGGGCTGGCCCGGGTCCCGGGCGCCACGTACCGGCAGTACCTGGTCCCCGGCATCATCGTGCAGAACGTGGCGCTGACCGCGCCGACCGTGGGACTGGGCCTGGTGCTGGACTCGGTGAGCGGGATCACCGACCGGTTCCGGTCGCTGCCGATGGCCCGCAGCGCGGTCCTGCTCGGCCGGATGCTGGCCGAGAGCCTCATCTTCCTCGTCCAGGCGCTGCTGGTGCTGGGCGTGGCGTCGCTGCTGGGGTTCCGGGTCCGGACCGGGCTGCCCGGGATGGCAGGCATCGTGGCGGTCGCGGTGGCCTTCGGCGTGGCGCTGGGCATCACGATGTGCTGGCTGGCGCTGCGGATCCGTGACCCGGACACCGCGGGCCGGGCGCTGTTCCTGCCGATGGTGCCGCTCACGTTCATCAGCTCGACGTTCACCCCGATCGACCGGCTGGCCGGCTGGCTCCAGCCGCTGGCCCGGGCCAATCCGGTCACCGCCGCCGTGGACGTGATCCGCAGCCTGGCCGACGGCGGCCCGCTCGGCCGCGAGCCGCTGTACCTGGCGGTCTGGCTGGTGATCCTGTCCGGGCCGCCCGGCCTGCTCGCCGTCCGCCGCTGGCAGTCCGGCTGAGCCCCTGACGGCCTCAGAGGTCCTTGATCATGAAGATGCGCCGGTAGCCGTGCTCGGTGGCCCGGCGCACCTCCCGGAAGCCGAGGCGGGCGTACACCGCCTGGCTCTCGGTCATCACCTCGTTCGTGTAGAGCGAGAGCCGGGCCAGGCGGCGGCGCGCCGCCTCCTGCTCGGCGAACTCCAGCAGCCGCCGCCCGAGCCCGCTGCCCTGGGCCCCCGGATGCACGGCGATGTTCTCGATCAGCAGGCTGTCCGGCCCGGGGGTAAGTGAGACCAGCCCCACCACCGGGTCGCCGATCACCCAGACCAGCCCGGCGCGGGCGGGCCGGGTGTAGTCCCGCAGCATCGGCGCGGGCGGCCGGTCCATCCGGGTCAGGTACTTCGCGTACGCGGCCGTCACCACGTCGCGGACCCGCGGCAGGTCCGCCGCCGTGGCCCGCCGGGGCACCAGCACAGCGTCCGGGACGTCACCGCGGGCAGCGGTCAATGTGACTCGTGGGGCTGGGGTCGCCGGTCGGTCCCGTCCGGCCCGTCGGAAGCGGCGGTGCCGTCGGGCCCGGCGGCCGGGGCGATCACCGGCTGGCCGGGCGGGGAAGTCGCGGGGTCGGTGTTCTGCCAGACCTCCCGGACCACGACCTGGATGGCCCCGGCCGCCGGGATGGCCAGCAACGCCCCGACGAAGGCGCCGAAGATCCCGCCGATCCAGCTGCCGATGTCCCCGCCGACCAGGATGGACAGCAGGACCAGCAAGCGGGTTGACCCGGACCGTGCGGCTCATCACGATCGGGTTCAGCACGTGGTTCTCGAGCTGGGTGTAGATCAGGAACACGACCAGCGTGACGATCCCCGCGGTGAGCGAGTGCGCCGCCGCGAACAGCACGGTGGGTATCCCGGCCAGCGCCCCGCCGATCATCGGCAGGAAGTCCACCAGGGCCACCCACAGCGCCCACAGGAACGGGAACGGCACGCCCATCACCAGCAGCGTGACGAACACCACCGCGCCCGCGATCACCGAGGTGAGCACGTTGCCGAGCATGTACCCGGTGACCGACCGGTTGACCTCGTGCGCGATCCGCCGGTACCGCTCCGCCCGCTCCGGGGCCATGGAGCCCAGCAGGCCGGTCCGCATCTTCGGGCCTTCCAGCAGCAGGAGCAGCACCAGGATGAAGATGGTGAGCAGCTCCAGCAGCAGCGAGAGCGCGCCCTTGCCCAGCGTCAGCGCGGGCTTGGCCAGGCCCTCGCCGAAGCTGACCAGCTTGGGCGCGTTCTTCTGCACCCACGTCTGGACGTGGTACCTGAGCACCAGGTGCCCGAGCCAGCCGCGGCCGTGTTCCGCGGCGGTCACGTACGTGGGCAGCTTCTGGGCCAGGTGATTGATCCCATTGGCCAGCGGATAGCCGAAGGCGATGGCCAGGCCGATGAAGACCAGGAGGGCCCACAGCGTCACCACCGCGACCGCCCAGCCCCGCCGCGGGATCTTCCACCGCTGGAGCGCCACCACGAGCGGGTTCAGGATCAGGGCGATGAAGGCCGCCACGAGGATCAGGAGGATGACGTCCTTGAGCCGGTAGACGACCTTCCCGAGCAGGAAGGCTGCGACCACCACGCCGACCGTCGCCAGGATGGCCGGCAGCGGGATACCCCGGGCCCGCGCGGCGGCCCACAGCCGGGCCCGCCGGGTCGGGGGCGGCGGCGCATTGTTGGTCATGTCGTCATCATCGCAGCCCGGGGCGGGGCCGCGTCGCCGGCCGCTTGCTTTCAGGGTGCGCCGGCCATGGCGGCCAGCGCGGATAACCGGAACACTTAGGAACCGAAGGAAGGGAGCCCCACCGTGCGGGTGAACGAGCGGGCCGGGAAGCCGGCCAGCCAGGCGGATCTGGTGGATGTGGCCAGGCTGGTCACGTCCTACTACGCTCTGCACCCGGATCCGGCGGTCCCCGAGCAGCGGGTGAGCTTCGGCACGTCAGGACATCGCGGCTCGGCGCTGCGCACCTCGTTCAACGAGGATCACATCGCCGCTACCTCCCAGGCCATCTGCGACTACCGGGCCCGGGCGGGCACCACCGGCCCGCTGTTCCTGGGCCGGGACACCCACGCGCTGTCCGAGCCCGCCTTCGTGACCGCGCTGGAGGTGCTCGCAGCGAACGGCGTGACCGTGCTGGTGGACAGCCGGGACGGGTACACCCCGACGCCCGCGCTGTCCCGGGCCATCCTGGCCTACAACGACGGGCGCACCGACGGCCTGGCCGACGGGATCGTGATCACCCCGTCGCACAACCCGCCGGAGGACGGCGGGTTCAAGTACAACCCGCCGGACGGCGGCCCGGCCGGGTCGCAGATCACCTCGGTCATCCAGGACCGGGCCAACGAGCTGCTGGCCGGCGGGCTGCGCGAGGTGCGCCGGATCCGCTACGAGGCGGCCAGGGACGCGTCCACCACGGCCACCTTTGACTTCCTGGGCGAGTACGTCGCCCAGCTCCCGGCCGTGGTCGACCTGGACATCATCCGCGGGGCCGGCCTCCGGATCGGCGCTGACCCGCTGGGCGGAGCGAGCGTCGCGTACTGGGCGGAGATCGCGGAGCAGTACGGGCTCGACCTGACCGTGGTCAACCCGGACGTCGATCCCACCTTCCGGTTCATGACCCTGGACTGGGACGGCCGGATCCGGATGGACTGCTCCTCGCCCTACGCGATGGCCTCGCTCATCGACCGCGCGGGCGAGTTCGCCATCGCGACCGGCAACGACACCGACTCCGACCGGCACGGGATCGTCACGCCGGACGCGGGCCTGCTCGACCCGAACCACTACCTGGCCGTGGCCATCGACTACCTGTACCGGCACCGGGCGGAATGGCCGGCTGACGCCGCGGTCGGCAAGACCATGGTCAGTTCCTCGATCATCGACCGGGTGGCCGAGGCCGCGGGCCGCACGCTGACCGAAGTGCCGGTGGGGTTCAAGTGGTTCGTGCCGGGACTGCTGGACGGATCGATCGCCTTTGGCGGCGAGGAGAGCGCCGGCGCCTCGTTCCTGTGCACCGACGGGCGGGTCTGGACCACCGACAAGGACGGCATCATCCTGGCCCTGCTGGCCTCGGAGATCACGGCGGTGACCGGGCAGTCGCCGGGTGAGCGGTACCGGGAGCTGGCCGGCCGGCTGGGCGACCCGGCCTACGCCCGGATCGACGCGCCGGCGACGAGGGCGCAGAAGGCGCTGCTGGCCAGGCTGTCCCCGGATCAGGTCAGCGCGAGCGAGCTGGCCGGCGAGCCGGTGCTGGACCGGCTGACCCGCGCCCCGGGCAACGGCGAGCCGCTCGGCGGCATCAAGGTGATCACCGAGAGCGGCTGGTTCGCCGCGCGGCCCTCGGGCACCGAGGACGTCTACAAGCTGTACGCGGAGTCGTTCGCCGGCCCAGGGCAGCTGGCCCGCATCCAGGATGAGGCGCAGCAGATCCTGGATGGCGTGCTCAAGCAAGCCGATGGCACGTGAGGGGTGGAGATGGCAGATCAGCGGGTTCTCGGCATCGTGCTGGCCGGCGGGGCCGGCAAGCGGCTGGCGCCGCTGACGGCGGACCGGGCTAAACCGGCCGTGCCGTTCGGCGGCATGTACCGGCTGGTCGACTTCGCGCTGTCCAACCTGGTCAACGCGGGCATCCTGCGGATCGCCGTGCTCACCCAGTACAAGAGCCACAGCCTGGACCGGCACGTGTCCACCACCTGGCGGATGAGCACGCTGCTCGGCAACTACGTCACGCCGGTGCCCGCCCAGCAGCGGCTCGGCCCGCACTGGTACACCGGGTCGGCCGACGCGATCTACCAGTCGCTGAACCTGATCTATGACGAGAAGCCCGACCTGGTCATCGTGTTCGGCGCGGATCACGTCTACCGGATGGACCCGCGGCAGATGATCGCCCAGCACTGCGAGCACGGGGCCGGGGTCACCGTCGCGGCCATCCCGGTGCCGCGCATGGAGGCCACGGCGTTCGGCGTGATCCAGGCCGGCGCGGACGGGCACACGCTCGAGGCGTTCCTGGAGAAGCCGGCCGACCCGCCCGCACTGCCCGGCCGGCCCGACGAGGCCTACGCGTCGATGGGCAACTACCTGTTCTCCACCGACATCCTGATCGAGGCGCTGCGCAAGGACGCGGCCAACCCGAACAGCCGTCACGACATGGGCGGCGACATCATCCCGATGCTGGTGGACGAGGGCTGCGCGCACGTCTACGACTTCATGACCAACAAGGTGCCCGGGGCCAGCGAGCGGGACGCCGGGTACTGGCGCGACGTCGGCACGCTGGACTCCTACTTCGAGGCGCACATGGACCTGTGCGCGATCCACCCCGTGTTCAACCTCTATAACGACCGGTGGCCGATCCTGACCAACGTGCCGAGCCTGCCGCCCGCCAAGTTCGTGCACGACTCCGGCGACCGGGTCGGCCGCGCCCTGGACAGCCTGGTCAGCAACGGCGTCATCGTGTCCGGCGGGCTGGTCCGCGAGTCCGTGCTCTCCCCCGGCGTGCGGGTCAACAGCTGGTCGGCCGTGGAACGGTCGGTCATCCTGCACAACACGATCATCGGCCGGCACGCGGTGGTCAGGGACGCGATCCTGGACAAGAACGTCGTGGTGCCCGAGGGGGTCACGATCGGCGTGGACAAGGACCACGA
>CAWKOA010000013.1:0-160214 GCA_963851025.1 uncultured Actinomycetes bacterium | reverse complement strand
TCGCCGGTCGCGGCGGCGGCTGCGGTGCGTATCGCTGCCCCCTTGCCCTGGTTGACCGGGTGCTGCAGCTTCATCAGGCGGTCGTCGTGCAGGCCGTCGAGGATCTCTGATGTCCCGTCCGTGCTCGCGTCGTCCACCACGATGAGCTCGACGGGGCAGGGGAACTCCACGTCCAGCAGGCGCTTGATCGCGTTCTGGACCGTCTCGGCCTCGTTGTAGACCGGCATCAGGATCGATAGCTTCACAGCGGCGCCATCCTGTTATCGCAAATTGGTCAATGGACTATATACCGAATATGCCCGGAATCTTGGCGGAGCTAGGCAAAGTACCAGGAAAGCGTTGTCCGCTCTTGGTTAACGCCGCCACACCAGCACCCGGCCGGCGGAGAAGGTGGGCAGACCGAGAACCCTGGTCAGCAGCCGCCCGAGCCGGGAACTGCGCCCGGTCACCGCGACCACGGCCGCGGGCCGCCAGCGGGCCACGTAGCTGCGCATCTGGGCCGCCGTGGGGCTCTTGGCCTGGCTGGAGGGGTGCCACAGGGCGTCGATGGACTTGGCGATGGCCTGGGCTTTGCGGCCACCGTAGCCCATGGCCTTGCCCTTCCGGTTGGGTCCGATGAAGTCGCCACCGTTCATCGAACCGGGGTAGCCCGTTCGGCGTACCAGCGCAGCGGCTGTGACACATGGCCGTACGGCACCGGCACCACGAGGACCCGGGCGTCCCGCGGCAGGGCCAGCCGGGCGAAGGCCGTCCGGTACCCGGCCGGCACCCCGGCGGCCTGCGTGGTGTGCAGGGGCAGCGGGATCAGCGGCAGGACCGCGATCGCCGCGATCGCGACCGGGACACCTGCCCGCCGCCAGCGGGGCTGGCCGGTCGCGGACAGGGCCAGGTCGAGCGAGACCGCCAGCACCACCGCGGCCAGCCCGTCCGCCAGGAGGGACAGCCGGTCCGGCAGCATCTGGCTGATCACCGGCAGGTTCGCCAGCCAGTGCCAGGGCAGCAGCACCGGGGGGACGGTGTGGCCGCGGATCACCTGGGTACCGCCGAAGGACAGGATCTCCAGCACCGCGCAGGACACCGCGGCGACCCGGACCCGCAGGTCACGCCAGTACCAGACCGCCGCGACGATCAGCACGACGAGCAGCGGGTAGCCGAGGTACGCGACGTATTCCGACACGTAGGCCGGATGCCGGGCGATGGCGGCCGCCCCGAGGAGGTGTGCAGCAGCATGTTGCCGGCCGGGGTCACGAACGCCGCGGCCCGGTTCCGGAAGTGGTTGGCCTTCCAGGGGTTGCCGTGCTGGGCCAGCGGGCCGTGGAACTGCACCCACAGCGCGTACGAGCAGATCACCAGCGCGATGCAGGCCGCGGCCGCCAGCCCGGCCGCGCTCCGCCCGGCCAGCCCGGCCACCGCGCCGGGCCGCATCAGGATCAGCACGACGAGTACGACCCCGGCCGCGAAGACCGTATCGACCAGCAGTTCTTCCCCGATGAAGAACTGCGCCGCGGCCAGCAGGCCCAGCCAGGCCCCGGTCTTGAGGACGTGGCCGCGGCCGGTGACGATGCGCAGCATGGCGTCGATCAGCAGCGGCGGCAGCACCGCGAACTCGAGGTGGTAGTGGCCGACCGCCGCCGCGAGCAGGGCCGGGGAGAACCCGTACACCGCGCCGCCGAGCGCCGCGGGGCCGATCCGGACGCCCCAGCGCCGCAGCACCCAGTACAAGGACGCGGCCGAGCCGGCGAAGCCCAGCGTGAGCAGCAGGGTCAGGGTGGTCTGCGGGCCCGCCAGCAGCGTCACCGGGGCCAGCAGGACGCCCGGCAGCAGCAGCGAGGTGTTCCACATCAGGTTGATGCCATGCGGCGCGTTCATCGCCGTCGTGACGAGAGCCGGCAGGCTCCCGTGCGCGACCGACTCCGCCGAGTACCGGATGAACCACGCGAACAGGTTGACGTCGGTGATGTCACCGACCTGGATGCGCGAGGCCGGGTCAGCCCACAGCCGCCAGGTGAGCGCGACCGCGCCGGCCACGTACAGGCCCAGGACCAGCCACGGGGCTCCGCGCCTGGCCCGCAGCTGCGGGGCGTCGGGGGTCTGGGACGGTTTCACCGCCGAGGGGACGAGGTCCACCGTCACCTCCAAGCACCTGGGACCCGCGGCCGCGCGTATCAAATACCGCTTCATGGACCTTATGCCGTATCTGTACCGGCCGGCACCAGGTTGGCCTGGCCGGCCCGGGCTCAGCCCCGCGGCTGTCCCGGGCCGCGGGGCCAGGCGGTGGCGCCCAGGCCGTCCAGCAGGTCCCGCACCGGGCCCAGCGTCTCGTAGGTGAGCAGCACCGGGTCGGCCGGTGAGGCCAGCGCGAGGGCCGACCGGAGCGCCTCGCCCGGCCCCCCGGCGGTCAGGATCGCGATGTCCGGGCGGTGCCGGGCCAGCGCGGCGGAGATCAGCCGGGTCATCTCGCCGGCCTCGCGCCCGCGCAGGTCGCGGTCCTCGTAGACGACCACCCGGCTGAACCAGGTCGCCACGGTGGCCGCGCTCTCCTCGATCAGGTCGTCCCGGCGGTCCCCGGGCAGGGTGATGGCCGCGATGGGCTGGCCGTCCCAGGCCTCGTGCAGCAGGCGGCCCATGGACGCCAGCGCGGCCGGATTGTGCCCGTAGTCCACCACCAGCGGTACCCCGGCGACCTGGTAGACGTTGCCGCGGCCCGGGTTGGCCTCGGCCGGGGTGAAGGTGGCGAAGCCCCGCCGGATGTCCTTGACGCTCACCCCGAGCGCCCGGCACGCGGCCGCCGCGGCCAGCGCGTTGGCCAGCAGGTGGGCCGCGGCGCCGCCGAACGAGCCGGGCAGCTCATCCGCGGCCAGCAGCACGGTCTCCTCCCCGCCCCGGGCCTCGATCAGCTGGCCGTCGCGGAGCAGGCAGGCGATGCCGCCGCTCATCCGGTGCGCCACCACCGCGGGGCTGCTGGCGGACAGGCTGAACAGCCGGACCACCGGGTCGCGCTCGCGGACGGCCGGCCGCTGGGCCAGTCCGGCGGAGCGCGGATCGTCGGCGTTGAGCACCACCGTGCCGCCGCGCAGGATCTCCTCGGCCACCAGGGCCTTGACGTCGGTCAGGTCGTCGAGGTCGTCGATCCCGTCGCAGCCCAGGTGATCGGCGCTGATGTTGGTGACCACGGCCACGTCGGCCCGGTCGTAGCCGAGACCCCGCCGGATGATGCCGCCCCGGGCCGTCTCCAGGACCGCCGCTTCCACCGTGGAGTCGTCCAGCACCATCTCGGCCGACCGCGGCCCCGACGCGTCGGCCGCGTGGATCAGCCGCCCGCCGCAGTAGACCCCGTCGGTGGTGGCCATCCCGACGCGCAGCCCGGCCTGGCCCAGGATGTGGGAGACCATCCGGACCGTGGTCGTCTTCCCGTTGGTTCCGGTCACGGACACGATCGGGATGCGCGACGGTGCCCCCGGCGGGTAGAGCCGGTCCACGATCGCGCCCGCCACGTCACGCCGGCGGCCCGCGGTGGGCTCCAGGTGCATCCGCAGCCCGGGGCAGGCGTTGAGCTCGATCACCGCGCCGTCCTGCTGGCCCGGCGGGATCGCGATGTCGGCCAGCCGGACGTCGATGCCGCACACGTCGAGGGCGGCCGCGGCGGCCGCCCGGCAGCACATCGCCGCCACCTCGGGATGAACCAGGTCCGTCACGTCCGTGCTGGTGCCGCCGGTGGACAGGTTGGCGTTCCGGCGCAGCGTGACGGCCTGGCCCGGCCCGGGCACCGACCCGGGATGCAGTCCCTGCGCCGCCAGGTGGGTCAGGGCGTGGTCGTCCAGCACGATCCGGGTGAGCGGCAGCGCATGCCCCTCACCCCGGCGCGGGTCGTCATTAGCCTGCTGGACCAGGCCCTCGATGTCCTGCTGGCCGTCCCCGGTCACCGACGCCGGGTGCAGCCGGGCGGCTGCCACCACGTGCCCGTCCACGACCAGGACCCGGTAGTCAACCCCAGGGATGAATTCCTCAACGAGGACCTCAGCGCCGCTGGTGCTGGCCCGCTGGTACGCCTCAGCGGCCTGGCCCGGGGTGGTCACCCCCACGGTGACGTTATTTCCGTGATTGCCGTTGCGTGGCTTGATGACCAGGGGCGCGCGCAGCGTGCCGAGGGCCTCCGCCGCGTCGGCGGCCGACCGGGCCACCACCCCGCCGGGTACCGGGACGCCCGCGGTCGCGAGCAGCTCCTTGGCCAGCACCTTGTCCGAGGCGATGTCCACGCCCACCGCAGAGGTCTGCTCGGTCAGCGCCGCCCACAGCAGGCGGCGGTGGCAGCCGTAGCCCAGGCGGAGCAGGCTCAGCGCGCCGGTCCGCCGGACCGGGATGCCGCGCTGCCGGGCCGCCGCGGCCAGGGCCGCGGTGCTGACCCCGGGCCGGTCGGCCGCCACCGCCCGGGCGATGCCCGCGAGGCCGTCCCGCAGCGGCGCCGGCCGTTCGGCCAGGATCTCGGTGACCACCCTGATGGCCAGCGTGAGCAGGTCACGTGGCACGCCGGAGGAGGGCGGCTCGTCGCGCGGGCATTCCATGATGACGTCGTAGCGGCCGTCGGCCCCGGCCCAGATCGTGCGCCCGAAAGCCACCTCGCGGCCGGCCAGGGCGGACAGCTCGAGCGCCACGTGCTCGGCCACGTGGCCGAAGTAGGTCCCGCGGGCCAGCGCGTCGAGGAAGCCGCCGGGCCGCCCGGCGGCGCAGTGATGCCCGGCCAGCCCGGGCAGCGCCCCGGTCAGCCGGCTGGCGAAGCCGGGGCAGTCCGACGTCTCCTGGCCGGTCAGCCCGTCCAGTTCCAGCCGGGCCACGGCGACCGGCCGCGACGTGTAGATGTTCGGGCCCGACAGGTGATGGCTGTCGATGAGGCGCACGGGTGCTCCCTCGGTCGTTTCCTCGGTGGGGGCGTCGCGGCGGGCTGTCCCCGGCGCCAGCACCGGGACGGCCGTGGGGCTCAGTAGCGGTTGTGGGCGGGCCCGATGCTGGGCTCCCGCCGGGCGATATCGAACACGCATCCGGCCGGCATCAGGTGCAGCCGCACGTCGAACAGGGTGATCGGGTCGCAATCCCCGGCCGCGTGCACCACCGTGGCGCGCTCACCGTCGGCCACGGTGGCGACCCCGGTGCCGAGCACCTCGAACGTGTCGCCGTCAACGAGGATCGCGGTGTTCTCGTCGATGCCCACGCCGAGGTGGTCCGGGTCGAGCGCGACCGCGCTGAGCAGCCGCGGGAGCCGGCCGCGCTCCGCGAAGTGCATGTCGATGAGCATCCGGGGCAGCAGGCCGAGCCCGGGTCCGGTGCGCACCGTGGCCGCCGAGACCTCCGGGCCCTCGCCGCCGAGGATCATCGTCCGCCCCAGCGCGGTCGCGCCGGCGCTGGTGCCCGCGACGACCAGGCCGCGGGCGAGCTGCTCGCGGAGGACGTCGTTGGCCCGGGAGCCGACCAGGGCCAGGATCCGGGACTGGTCCCCGCCGCTGAAGAACACCCCGGTGGAATCGCGCAGCGCCGCGACCGCGGCGTCCGAGTCGGCGTCCGCCCGGCCGCGCAGTCTCAGTTCCCTGGTCTGATCGACGCCCAGCTTGCGGAAGACCCGCTCGTACTCGGCGTGTACCTCGTCGGGCATCCCGGTTGCCGTGGTGACCAGGGTGATCCGGGCCTGCTCGCCCCCGGACAGCTCGACGAACCGTTCCAGGACCCCGGCGCCGCAGCACCGGTCCTCCCCGCCGCCGATGATCAGCAGGCGGCCCGCTGGCACACCGTTGTCCGCGTGCTCGTCCACGGTTGCGTTGTTACCCAGCGTGACACCTACTGAACCAAACGTTCACATATCGTGCTGGTGGACCGGTGGGTCCGGCCGGTAGACCGCGACCCCGTCGGCCCGGTAGGCGAAGCGGAAGCCGGCCTGCACCAGGTAGGGCACGACCTCCGGGGTGGCGCGCCAGACCAGGACCCAGCCCACGTCCATCCGCCGGGCGTCCGCCCGGGCCAGCCGGGCCTGGCGGGCATCGCTGCGCCGGCCGGACTGGGCGGCAGCCAGCCGCGCGTAGAACGGGTGGCGGCGCACGGCCCGGAGCGTGGGCAGCGGGATCCAGGAGGTGTAGGAAATGGCCCGCGGGTGCCCGTCCGAGCTGGCCAGGGCCAGGGCCTGCGCGCCGATCTTGGCGCCGTAGCGTTCCGGCAGCCCGCCGCGGATGCCGAACGGCACGTCAACCACGATCGAGCCGGAATGATCGGCGGCGATCGGGCCGTCCAGGGCCGGCAGCGAGGCGGGGATGGACTGCCGGACCGGCCCGCCGCCGGGCCAGCCGGACTCCAGGGCCACGCCGAGCACCGCGGCCAGCAGCAGGATCCCGGCCACCGCGGCGGGGACACGCCGGGCCGGGGCACGCCCGCCCGGGGGCCGCCCAGCCGGGGCCGGCCCGGCCGGAGCGGCGCGTCCGGGCCGGGGCCGGGCGCGGGCCGCGAGCCAGCCCAGCGTGCTGCCGCCCAGCAACGCGGCGGGCACCAGCGCGAGCAGCGTGAGCCGGTCAGCCTCGCGGAACGCGGACAGCCCGGGCAGCTGCACCAGCCAGGTGAACGGCATGACGCCGGACACCCGGACCCCGCCCACGGTGACCGGGGCGGGCAGGTAACTGACGGTGCCGATCTTCAGCGCGGAGCCCATCGCCAGCGCGGTGCTGCCCAGCCAGAGCAGGCCCAGCCACCGGGCGCTGCGGCGTCGCCAGGAGATCGCCAGCCCGGCCAGGCCCAGCACGGTCAGCGTGATCCCGAACGTCGGTACCCCTTCGGTCAGCGGGAAGTGAAACCCGCTGGCCAGCGCCCCGAGCCTCCACGAACGGAGCCGAGGTGACGGGGAGAACAGGGTCGGCAGCCCGGCCCCGAGCCGCCGGTACCAGCCGGGGAGCGTCGCGGCGGGCCCGGCGGTACCCCCCGAGCTGGCCTGCCACGCCATCGCGGCGATCTGGGGGCTGGCCACCGCCACCGCGATCAGGGCCGCCACCCCGCAGTCCCGCAGCCGGCCCAGCGACGGCTGGCTGGCCAGCCACGGGATCAGCGCGAGGACGGCCAGCGTCGCGGCCATGATCGCGGATTCCTGGTTGACCAGGACAGCGAGGCCGGTCACCCAGCCCAGCCATACCGCCCGGGGGATCCCCGGACGGCGCCGCAGCCGGACCGCCGCCTCCAGGGTCAGCGGCAGGAACAGTGTCCCGGCCGCGATGTTGAGGTGGAACCAGTCCTGGAACGTCACCATCGTGGACAGGCCGAACAGGGCCCCGGCCGCAACCGCGCCCGGCTCCGACGTGAGCCACAGCCTCGCCACCCGGTACATCGCGTAGCACAGCAGCCCCGGCAGCAGCACGACCAGCAGGTTGTAGCTGAGCGCCGGGCCGGCCAGCAGCGTGACCGGGAGCATCAGCAGGCCGAGCAGGGGCATCAGGGTGTCGTAGCCCAGTTGCACCCCCACCGGGGCGGCCAGCCGCGGCGTGAACCACGGGTTGCCCAGGTGGGTCACCTGGTGCGCCACCCACCACAGGCTCCACACGTAACTCGCGGGATCCTGGATGTCCGGCAGGCGGCCGGGCAGGAAGCTGGCCAGCGGCCAGGTGACCCCGATTCCGGCCGCGAGATAGCCAGCCAGCACGGCCGCGTGGCGGAGGAAATTGCGGCCCGCGACGGGGAGGCCGGAAAGCTCCCGGGGCGGGCCGGCTCCCGCATTACCCGCGCTGGGCGTAGTAGGCCGGATAGCCGTCCGGGTGGGCCTGCCCGCCGGCCCGCCCGCCGGGGCGGGTGGCCCGGGGTTCACCAAATCGCGCGTCCTCCGCCTCGTCCCCTGTGGCGATCGGAAACCCGCCCGTAGGCCGGGCTGGGCCAGGATGGCCGGGGATGCTGCCGCCGCCCAGTGCAGCAAACACCAGTGCAGCAAACACCAGTGCAGCAAACACCAGTGCAGCAAACACCAGTGCGGCAGATCCCGGGGCAGCAAACGTGGTGCGTCAACCGTGCAGCAAAGCACCATTGCGGCAAACGCCGGCGCCGCGCGTATCGGCCAGGGGCCCGTTTCCGGGGATAAGTCTCGCATCCGCAGTGATAATGGCCGGTCACGAGAAGGAACAATCCGGGTCATCTTTCGATGCGCATTAATGATGGTCCGCCCGGCCCGGTCGCCGGAAAGTCTTTACTAAGCCCCACGACGGCAATAGGAACGCAAAATTACCGCCAGGGAGGCCGGTGAGCTCGGGCCGGGCGGTGCCGGTGAGGTCGGCGGGCGGTGCCGGTGAGGTCGCCGGGCGGTGCCGGTGAGGTCGCCGGGCGGTGCCGGGAGACGGCCCGGGCGGTGCCGGGGACGTGACGTCAGAGGGTGCCGGAGAGGTGATGCCAGGGGGAGTGCCCATGGGATGACGTCAGGGGGTGCCGGGGACGTGACGTCGGGCGAGGCCGGTGAGATGACCTCTGGGAAGTGCCGGCAGACGACATCAGGGAGCCGGGGAGGTCAGGCCTCGCCCCGGCTGCGCCGGGGCATCCGGCGCGGCATCGGCGGCTTGGCCAGTTCCTCCGGCAACCGCAGCAGCGGGTTGGTCGCGCTGGCGATCACCTGGCTGGCCGTCTCCATGATCTTCTGCCCGCGCGCCCGGGACGCCGACCTGAGCAGCTCGAATGCCTGCCGCGGCCGGATCCGGTGCCGCTCCGCGAGCACCCCGATGGCCTGCTCCACCCGGACCCGGACGGTCAGCGCCCGCTCGAGTTGCGCGACCGTCTCCTTGAGCTGCTCGGCCTCGTTGAGCTGCTCGGCTTCGCGGAGCCGGGCGGCGTCGGCCGGCCCGAACGGGGTCTCCTCCGCACGGTGCGCACCCGGGCGCGGCGCCGCACCCGCGCCCGCCCCCGGCGCGCCGGACCCCGATGCGCCGTACCCCGCGTTGCCGGGGCGGCCGGGCGGGCTGCTGACCCCGCCGAGCTGGCCGGCGTTGCGGGTGGCCGCGTCCCTGGGGGCCTGCGGCGGCGCGGCGGCGGCTGCGGCATCCAGGTCGGCCTGCTCCTCGGCGGACAACTCGGCGGCGAGCAGGTCGGCCAGGACCATGGCGCTGGTCAGGTCCGGCACTTCCTCATCGCCGACGCGCCAGCCGGTCGGGGTACGCCGCGCTACCGCATCCATGGGCACGGTCGGGCCGTCGGTGGCCGGGCCCGGGTCCCGGTCGTCCCCCCGGGATCCACCCGCGTCTGAGCGATCCGTCATGCCCAGGCCATCCCCGGCCCCGGCCCCGCTTACACCGCCGCGGGCCGCGTCATGCTGGCCGGCACCGCGCTGGCCTGCGCTTTCTACGGGCACGCCAGAGCTGCCCGGCGCGCGCACGCGCGTCAGGATTCATTCGGTCGTGCCTGCCACTCATAAGTTCGCGGCGAGCCCGCGCAGCCTTTCCTTGACCTGGGCCGCCGATGGGTTCGTCATCGCCGTCCCATCGGAGAATACAAGGGTGGGCACGGTCATGTTGCCACCGTTGACGCTGATCACGAAGCTGGCCGCCGCCTCATCGCGCTCGATGTCGACCTCGGTTACCTCGATCCCGTCCCGGGCCAGTTGGCTCTTCAGCCGTCGGCAGAAAGCGCACCACTGGGTGGTGTACATCGTCACCGGCTCAGACACGCAGCCGCTCCCATCGTCTCAGGTTGGTTCCGACTCCTCAACACGCCAGACCCGTGCCGGCTTCCCGTTTCCGTGACAGGTGTTCGTTATCTGGTCGTATGGGCTGGTCAGCGCGGCAAGAAGCAGCCCGGGAGCGGTGCGCGGCCGGTACCCATGTCGGCGGGATGCGGGAGGATGGCGGGCACAGGAGGTAGCACGTGCGCGCAGGGGTGAGTGAGCCAGCGGGGCCAGAGCCCGGGCCGGCGGGTACCGATCCGGAGGCCGTGCTGGCGGCGCTGGACCCGGAGCAACGGCAGGTGGCCCTGGCCACCACGGGCCCGGTCTGCGTGCTGGCCGGGGCGGGGACCGGCAAGACCCGCGCGGTCGCGCACCGGATCGCCTACGCGGCGCTGACCGGCGTGGTGGACCCGGCGCACGTGCTCGCGGTGACGTTCACCACCCGCGCCGCCGGGGAGCTGCGGGCCAGGATGGTCCAGCTGGCCGGGTCCGGAGGGGGCCTGGAGCGGGTCCAGGCGCGTACCTTCCACTCGGCGGCGCTGCGCCAGCTCACCCACTTCTGGCCCGCCACGGTGGGCGGGCGGCCCCCGGCGGTGCTGGACTCCAAGGTGGGCCTGCTGGCCGAGGCGGCCCGGGCCCTGCGGGTGAGCGCCGGGGTCGCGGAGCTGCGGGACGTCGCGTCCGAGATCGAGTGGGCCAAGGTGTCCCAGGTGCGGCCGGACGACTACGCGAGCGCCTCGGCGAAGGCGGGCCGCACCCCGCCGCTGGCCGCCGACGTGGTGGCCCGGCTCTACGCCAGCTACGAGGATCTCTGCCGGGAGCGCCACCTGGTGGACTTCGAATCCGTGCTGGAGCTCACCGCGGCCATCCTCGCCGAGCACGCGCAGGCGGCGGCGGAGGTCACGGGACCGGTACCGCTATTTCGTGATCGACGAGTACCAGGACGTCAACCCGCTGCAGAAGCTGCTCCTGGACAGCTGGGCGGGGGACCGTGACGACGTGTGCGTGGTCGGGGACCCGCGGCAGACCATCTACTCGTTCGCCGGGGCGACCGCCTCCTACCTGACCGGTTTCACCGCAGAGTTCCCCGATGCCACGGTGGTCCAGCTCGTCCGCAACTACCGCTCCACGCCGCAGGTCGTCGCGCTGGCGAACCAGCTGACCGGCGCGGCCCGGCCGCGGTCCCTGGCCGAGCAGCTCCGGGCCGGGCCGCTGCTGCCCGGGGGACCGGGCGGGCGCGCCACCCCGGGAGCAGTTCCGCGGCCGCCCTGGTCGCGCAGCGCCCCGCGGGCCCGGCCGCGGAGTTCGCCGAGTACGCGGACGAGGAGGAGGAAGCGTCCGCGGTGGCCGCCCGGGTGGACGCGCTGCGCGCGGCGGGGCTGCCGCCGGGCCAGGTGGCCGTGCTGGTCCGGACCAACGCCCAGACGCTGGCGCTCGAGCGGGCGCTGGCCGAGCGGGGCGTGCCCTGCCAGGTCCGCGGGGCGGAACGGTTCTTCGACCGGCGCGAGGTACGCCAGGCGACCGGATTGCTCCGCGCGGCGGCCAAATCGGTGTCCACCCAGGACGGCAGCGACCCGCCGGCCGAGGTCCGGCACATCCTGGCCGGGCTGGGCCTGACCCGGGACGCCCCGGCCGGCCGGGGAGCCGCCCGGGAGCGCTGGGAGTCCCTGGAGGCGCTGGCCCAGCTCGCGGCGGACTACTTCGCGGCCCATCCCGAGGCCGCCCTGGCCGGGTTCGTCGGCGAACTGGGCCGCCGCAGCGCCATCGAGCACGCCCCCGCCATCCAGGGCGTCACCCTGGCCTCGCTGCACGCGGCCAAGGGGCTGGAGTGGGACGTGGTCTTCCTGCCCGGCCTGACCGAGGGCACGCTGCCGATCGTGTACGCGCAGACCGACGAGGCGATCGAGGAGGAGCGCAGGCTGCTCTACGTGGGCGTCACCCGGGCCCGGGAGCGGATCTTCCTGTCCTGGTCGCTGGCCCGGTCCCCGGGCTCGCGGCGCACCCGCAAGCCGTCCCGGTTCCTCGGCAGCCTCCGCCGCTAGACCCCGGCGCCTCAATTCCCGGCGCCCGGCGCTGGGCCCGGGGCCCACCTGGGCGCCGCTGACCGGTACCGTGCCCGCGTGAGCAAGGCGCTGGAAAGCCTGATCGATCTGCTCGACCTGGAGCAGATCGAGGTGAACATCTTCCGCGGCCGCAGTCCCAGTGACTGGCGGCAGCGGGTTTTCGGCGGCCAGGTGGCCGGCCAGGCGCTGGTGGCGGCGGGCCGCACGGTGCCCGCCGACCGCCCGGTGCACTCGCTGCACGCCTACTTCATCCGGCCCGGCGACCCCGCCGCCCCGATCGTCTACACCGTGGACCGGGTCCGGGACGGCCGGTCCTTCACCACCCGCCGGGTCTCCGCCATCCAGCACGGCAAGACGATCTTCACGCTCTCCGCCTCGTTCCATCATCCCGAGCCGGGCGTGCAGCACGCCGTGGCGATCCCCTCGGTACCGGCCCCGGATGACGTCACCCGGCTCGACGACGAGTCCCTGGCCGCGCAGCCCATCGACCTGCGCTTCATCGGGCCGTCCCGCCGGGATCCCGACGGCCAGCGGGTCGCGGACACCGAGCACAACCTGGTCTGGCTGCGGGCCAACGGCGAGCTGCCGGACGACCCGCTGCTGCACGTGTGCCTGATGACCTACGCCTCGGACCTGACCCTGCTCGACTCGGTGCTGCGCCGGCACGGTTTGTCCTGGGCGGACGGCCAGACGAGCGGGGCCAGCCTGGATCACGCGATGTGGTTCCACCGGCCGTTCCGCGCGGACCGCTGGCTCCTGTACGACCAGGAATCGCCGACCGCGGCCGGGGCCCGGGGACTGGCCCGCGGCCAGGTCTTCACCGAAGAAGGCGAGCTGGTGGTGTCCGTCGTGCAGGAAGGCCTGGTCCGCACCGCGACCTGAGCGTGCGGCCTGCGGTGACCCGGGCGGTGCAGCCTGCGCCGGTCCGGCGGCCAGCCCGCGGTGCCCAGGCCGGCCCTGGGAGACCGGCGACAGAAGTTGCCCAGAAAAAGAAGTTGCCCTGCCCGACCTGGGTCCTTAGGCTTCTTCCTATGTTCCTCGGTGAGCTGACGACACCTTGACGGAAGGGGGTGGGCCGAGTGAATAGCAACGAGACCTTCATTCCGGTTACGGCGCGACCGTACGCCGGAATTTCTGCTGCGTCGCTGGGTGCTCGCCCGTCCCTTGGCGTCCTGGCCACCTCCTGCACCGCAGATATCCGTGAGATGGCGCCTTCGCGCGCTGCCGCGGGTGTTCGCATGCCGTGGCTCAGCCAGGGTCCGGCGTCGGTCAAGCCGCGCCTGGGCTTTGCCCACCGCAAGCAGAACAACCCCGCTCAGACGTACGCCCACGCTATCGGCGCTGTCGCCACTGGCGACAGCCAAACGGGTTCGCTCCCAGCCTGGGATCCGGTCTAGACAGGCCGGCCTGGATCCCCTAAAGGCCGCGGACCCGCTACCGGGTCCGCGGCCTTCGTCATGTCGGGCCCGCCGTTTTGTCAGACCCATGAGAGACGGTAAGACCAGGACGAGAGGGGTTGGACGATGTACGGGCCCGGTACCGCCGCCGTTGCTGCGGGCGCGGCGGGGTTCGAGGCAGTATCCGCACCAGAATCCGTGTACTCAGGATCAGGCCTGACCGAGGTCAGCCGCGCTGTGGTGCCGGCGGCACGCAGCACGCAGCTGCCCTGCACGGATGACCCGGAGTTGTTCTTCGCCGAGTCTCCCGAGGATGTGGAGACGGCTAAGGCGCTCTGCGCCGGTTGCGCGGCCAGGCTGGCCTGCCTGTCCGGGGCCATGGAGCGCCGGGAGCCCTGGGGCGTATGGGGCGGTGAGCTGTTCTTGCGCGGCCAGATCCTGCCGCGCAAGAGGCCGCGTGGTCGCCCACGCAAGACCGAAGTGGCGGCCTGAGTCGAGTCGTCGATTCTGTCAGTCAGTGAAGACGGGCGGTTTAGGAACATGCACCCGATCAACTATCCAGCGGAAAGGCATCGCGAACTACTGGACCAGTCACGCCGGGACGCCCAGGCGGCACAGCTCCGCGCACTGCGCAGGGCCTCGCGCCGGGTGGACCGGGCCTCGCGGCGGCTGGAGCGCGCCAAGGCCTCGGCCAGGCGGTTGCGCAACGGGTTAGGGCTGATGCCCTGAGCACGACAGGAAGAAGCGCACCGGGAACCACACGGTGAACCATGCCGCGGGGGCGTGGGGGCGGCCGGAACCGGCCGCCCCCACGTGTGGTTGGGGGCGGGGTGGCACGTGCGCCGGGCCCGCGCTACGTGCGCGGCGGGGTGAGCGCGCCTTCGGTGCCCTCCGCGCTCCCGGCCTCCGGGTCCGGCCCGGCCTTCACGTTATGCGGGAGACTCTGGCCGTTTCCGGGAGCTTGGCCGTTCCCGGGGACCGGGCCATCCCCGGCCTCCGGGCCGCGCCCGGCCTTCACGTCGTCCCCGGGAGCCTGGCCGTTCCCGGGGCCGTGGCCGTCGCCGCCATCCAGCGGCGGATCGCCTTCCCGCCGGTAACCCGGCATCCACCGGATCATCTCGGCCCGGAACGGCCCCTCGGACTCCAGCTGGCAGAGCACCCCGATGCCCTCGGTGGACACCCGGTGGATGAGAACGTAAGACGGCGGCAGGTTGAGCCGTCGTCCGAGGTTCGAGGAGCGCGGGTCGGTCACCCGCGTGGCTTCGCCGCGCAGCCACTCGCGGCTGAACTTGAACGTGTCCAGCCGGGACGGCTCGGCCAGCGGGGCCAGGAAGGCGTACAGGGCGTCCAGGTCGACGTGGATGCCCTCGCGGAGGAAACCCTGCTCGCGGAGCTCGTCTTCGGCCTCGCGGATGCTGCCGTCGCCGTGGATGATCCGCAGCAGCTTGCCGATGAACGGCGGAAGGCCGTTAGGCAGCCGGTCCACGGCCCCGAAGTCCAGCACGCCGAGACGGCCGTCGTCGAGCATCCGGAAGTTGCCGGGGTGCGGGTCGGCGTGCAGCAGCCCGGCCCGGGCCGGGCCGGAGAACAGGAACCGGGTGAACAGGATCCCGGCCCGGTTCCGCTCTTCCTGGGACCCGGACTCGATGATCTTGGCCAGCGGTGTGCCGTCCATCCACTCGGTGATGAGCACGTGGTCGGTCGCCTGGACCACCGAAGGCACGTAGATGTCCGGGTCGCCGGCGTAGGCGTTGGCGAAGGCCTGCTGCGACGTCGCTTCCAGCTGGTAGTCGATCTCCTCGGCGACCCTGGCCCGCAGCTCGTCCAGCAGCGGCTTGACCTCCAGCCCGGGCATGATGATCCCGAACAGCCGGGCGGCCCGGCTGAGCTGGTTGAAGTCGCTGAGCAGGGCCCGCCCGGCGCCCGGGTACTGGATCTTGACGGCCACCTGGCGGCCGTCCTGCCAGACCGCGCGGTGCACCTGGCCGATGGACGCCGCCGCCCGGGGCGTGTCGTCGAACTCCGCGAACGCCTCGCGCCAGGACGGGCCGAGATCCTGGGCCAGCACCTGGTGCACGGCCCGCGCGGGCAGCGGTGGCGCCGATTCCTGCAGCTTGGTCAGCGTGGCCCGGTACGGCCCGGCGATCTCCGGCGGCAGCGCGGCCTCGAAGATGGACAGCGCCTGGCCGAGCTTCATCGCCCCGCCCTTGAGCTCGCCCAGGACGCGGAAAATCTGCTCGGCCGTGCGCTGCTGGATCTCCGCGGCCACGATCTCGGCAGGCCGGCCGCCGAGCCGCTTGCCCAGGCCGAGCGCGGTCCGGCCGGCCAGGCCGACGGGGAGGGTGGCCAGTTTCGCGGTCCGGGTTACGGCACGCCGGGGGAGATCGTTCACTCTTCCATTCTCGGTCAGGATGCCGGGCGCCTGCTACAGCGGCACTGCGGATGCGGCGCCCAGCTGTGCCGGCGCCACTGCCAGCCAGGCAGCACGAGCTCCAGTGTGCCGTTGATCACGGCCGCGGCCGGGGCCGCCCGGTCGAGGAAGGCCAGCACCTGCGCGGTGGCCTGGGCGGCCACCGCCGCGGCCAGCACGGCCGCGCACGCGGCGGGGTGCGGGGCCCGTCCGCAGGCCTGGGCCAGGATGAGCGGCCAGGCCGGGTCGCGGTCGGTACGGGCCATGTCCACGCAGCTCAGGCACGACGTCCGGCCCGGGATGACCAGCGGCCCGACCACCCCGATGGCTTCGGAGGCCGCCACGGACAGGTGCGCGACGTTACCGGCCACCAGAGTGCCCGGTAACTCTGGCTGGTAGCCGCCGGTGAGCACGGCCAGGTCGGGCCGCCGCCGGTCTCGCTGCCCGCCCCGCCGGGCCCGCGGCGGCGGGTCAGCGCCGGGGTGGCCCAGCCGGACCCGGCCCGCGGGTGGCCAGGAGGACAGCCGTGGCTGCGTGCCGGAGGGATCAGCCGCCCCGCCGCCCGCCGCGCCCGCTGCTGTGCCGCCCGCCCCGCCGGCCCGCTGCCGCGTGACCCGCCCCGGCCGCCCGTCGGTGCCGGTGCAGCTGACCTGCCCGACCCCGGACGCGGTCAGCAGACTGGCCAGGCCGGACGCCACCGGGCCGGTCCCGTGCACCCGCACGTACGCGGCCTGCCTGCGGGCCAGCACGTGGGCGCCGCCGTCGGAGTAACCGTGGGCCAGGCACACCGAGGCCAGTTCCCCAGCCAGCCGGTCCCGCGGGCCGTCGGGCAGGGCCCGCAGGGTGGCCGCGGGAAAGTCATGCAGCGCCCCCGCAGCGGCTAACAAGCCGATGACCCGCTCGGCCGCGTGCCGCCCGATTCCCTGGTCCTGCGCGGCGGCCAGCACCTGGCCGAGATCCCGGCTCCCGTCCAGCAGGTTGATCAGGGGCCTCCGCGCCGCGCATCCCGCGCAGGGCGACGGCCCGCCTCGGGTCGATTCCTATCTGCAGTGTGTCCGGGTCACGCCAGACCAGCAGCAGCCCCGCCTTGATCGCCGGTCTCATGCCCTGAGCCTGCCACCGCCCGCCGACAATCCGCGCGGAGCGCGGCCGCCGTCCCTTTCGTGTGCGGAAACCGCCGTGAGAGCAGCGGTTTGCGCGCACGAATCGCCCGCCGGCGGCCCGCCACCCGGGGACCCGTGCCGGGAGGCTGAGTCCGGGGGTGCCACCCGTCAAAACCGCCTGTGGACAGGCCTGTGGATTTCCTGGGGACGCCGCGGAGTGCCGCTGTGGATACAGCGGGGGATGACGGTGAATGGCCCGACCGCCAGCCGTCCGGGCCAGCCCCCGAGCAGCCCAGCCACCGTCCACCGCCTGTGGACAGCCGGCTTGCGGCCGCTACCGTGCGGGCGGCGTGTCACCCGGGCCGGGGTGCTCCGGCCCATCCTCCGGGCCCGCCCCGCCGGGCCCATCGCCCGGGCCGCCCTCATCCGGGCCAGCCTGGCCGAGGTCCTTGTCCAGCGCCGACAACTCCTCGTCCAGCGCGGACATATCCAGCGCGGGCCGCCCGGCCACGAACCCTTCCGGGTCGTCGAAGTCCTCAGCGGTAGGCATCAGGTCCGGGTGCGCCCACAGCGCGTCCCGGCCCTCGGCCCCGCGCACGTCGGTGAGCCGCCGCCAGATGTCGGCCGCCTCGCGCAGCCGCCGCGGCCGCAGTTCCAGCCCGACCAGCGTGGCGAAGGTCTGCTCGGCGGGCCCGCCGGTGGCCCGGCGCCGCCGGATGGCCTCGGCCAGCGCGCCGGCCTGCGGCAGCCGGTCCGCGGCCGCATCTCCACCACGGTGGCGACCCAGCCCTCGACCAGGGCGAGCAGGGTCTCCAGCCGGGCCAGGGCCGCCTTCTGCTGCGGCGTGTCCTCCGGCTGGAACATGCTGGCGTCCGACAGCGCCTCGCGCAGCGCGTCCGGGTTGGACGGGTCGATCTGCGGCATCGCCTCGCGGAGCGCCGAGGCGTCCACGGTGATGCCCCGGGCGTAGTCCTCGACCGCGGCCAGCAGCCGCGACCGCAGCCACGGCACGTGCGCGAACAGCCGGTGGTGGGCCGCCTCGCGCAGGGCCAGGAAGATCCGGATCTCCTCCGCGGTGATCGACAGGCCCTGGCCGAAGTCGGCCACCCCGGCGGGCAGCAGCGCCGCCACGCCCTCCGGGCCCAGGGGCAGCCCCACGTCGGTGGAGCTGACCACCTCGCGGGCCAGCCCGCCGACCGCGGCGCCGGTCTGGCCGCCGACCATCATCCCGCCGATGCGCTTCATCATGGCGCCCAGGCCGCCGGTCAGCCCGGCCATGCCGCCCAGCCCGCCGGTCATCGCCTGCAGCGCCTGGTTCAGCTCGGCGGGCATCTCGCCGCCCAGTTCCTCCGGGTTGCCGCTGATCATCCCGCCCAGGGCGTCCACGGCCTTCTCGGCGATCGGGTCGCACAGCGTGGACCACACGGGCAGCGTGGCCTCGACCCACTCGGACCGGCTCCAGGCCTGCGTGGTGCGGACCCCGCTGGGGAACGAGGTCGCCTCGTTCAGCCACAGGTCCGCCAGCTGGACGGCCTCGACGATCTTCTTGCGGTCGGCGTCCAGCACGCTCGGATCGCCCTCGGCCGCGACCGTCTGCCGGGCCACGTTCTTGGCCAGGTCCCAGTTGACCGGGCCGCCCTGCCACGCCATCAGGTCGGCGAACTGGCGCAGGGCGTCGGCGAACTGCTGCGGGTCGCCCAGCGGGCCGAGCGGGTTACCGCCCGGATTGTCCCCGGGGCCGCCCCCGGATCCACCGGATCCGCCGGAGCCACCCCGGCCGCCAGAACCCCCGGAACCGCCGGGCAGACCAAAGCCGAAGGGAGGATCAGCCATCTCCGCGACCTCTCAGGCAGGATGGAAGGGTCACAACCGCCACGTTATCCCGGGAGCGGCACACGTTGAGCACTGCACGGGCCCAGGTTCGCCGCGAGCGCACTGATCAGGAGCCACGCCCCGTCGTGGCCATCACCGGCGCGGCGCGTGGCCTGGGCCATGCCCTGGCCCTGCGGCTGGCGGCCTCGCCCGCGGTGCGGCGGGTCATCGCGATCGATGACCACCGCGGGGACGTGGTCGGCGTGACCTGGCGGCTGGCCGACGTCCGTGACCCGACCCTGGCCGGCCGGCTGAGCGGGGTCGACGTCCTGGTGCACACCGACATCGACATGTCGGCCGACACCGATCACCGGGCCCGCCGGGCCTTCAACGTGCGCGCCGCGCAGACCGTGCTCACCTCGGCGGCGGCCGGGCGGGTCGGCCGGGTGATCCTGGTGACCAGCGCCATGGTCTACGGGGCCGCCCCGGACAACCCGGTGCCGCTGCCCGAGGACGCGCCGCTGGGCGTGGACCACGACGGGAGCGTGGCCGGCGACCTGCTCGAGATCGAGCACCTGGCCCAGCGCTCACCGCGGTCCCACCCGGGCATGGCCATCACCGTGGTCCGCCCGGCCGCGCTGGTCGGCGAGGGCGTGGACACCCTCGTCACCCGGCATTTCGAGTCCCCCCGGCTGCTCACCGTGAAGGGCTGCGCGCCGCGCTGGCAGTTCTGCCACATCGAGGACCTGGTCTCCGCGCTCGAGCTGGCGGTGACCGGGAAGATCGACGGGTCGTTCGCGGTGGGCTGCGACGGCTGGCTGGAAGAGGAAGAGGTCGAGGAGCTGAGCGGGCTGCGCCGGGTCGAGCTGCCCGCCGGGCTGACGTTCGGCACGGCGCAGCGGCTGCACCGGCTGGGCATCACCCCCGCGCCGGTCGCGGACCTGCGCTACATGGTCTACCCGTGGGTGGTCGAGTGCCAGGCGCTCCGCGAGGCGGGCTGGCGGCCGGCCTACGACAACGCGGCGGCCCTGGTGGAGCTGCTGAAGCAGCGGGCCGGGCACCATGCCGTGGCCGGGCGCCGGCTGCCCCGCAAGGAAACGACGATCACCGCGGCCGGGGCGACCGTGGCCGTGATCGGGACCGCGGCCATCGTGCGGGAGGTGGCCCGCCGCCGCAAGCGCAGCACCTGATGCGCAGGCGGCCGCGGCTCCGGCGGCACCGGCCCTGATCCGCCGCAACGAGAACCTCAGCGCCGCTGGACCAGCCGCCCAGGTTCAGGCGCTACCTTGGCTCCGTGACTGTGATCCGGCTCGCCGAGGTGCGGGACACGCCGCTGTCCGTGGACGAGGTGCACGACGCCGTGGCCGACCCCTCGGCGGGTGGCATCGCCCTGTTCACCGGCGCGGTCCGGAACCACGATCATGGCCGTGACGTGCGGCATCTGTCCTACAGTGCGCACCCGTCGGCCGCGGCCGAGCTGCGCCGGGTGTGCGAGAAGGTCGCCGCGGGCTTCGACGTCACCGCGATCGCGGCCGTGCACCGGGTGGGCGACCTGGCCGTGGGTGACCTGGCCGTCGTGGTCGCGGTCTCCTGCCCGCACCGCGCCGAGGCGTTCACCGCGTGCCGCGCGCTGATCGACGAGCTCAAGCAGAGCGTGCCGGTCTGGAAGCACCAGGTATTCGGCGACGGCGAGAGCGAATGGGTGAACAGTGCGTAGTCTTCCCCCCATGTCGCGCCGCACTGTGACTCTGCTGGTGGCCGGGATCGGCGTGGTCGCCGCCGCTCTCGTGGCGGCCCTGGTGCCCGTGCCGTACGTGATCCTCTCGCCCGGCCCGACGCTGAACACGCTGGGCAAGACCCCGAGCGGCCCGCTGATCACGATCGCCGGTCACCCCACGTACCCGACCTCCGGGCACCTGAACCTGGTGACGGTCTCCTTCCTGGGCGGCCCGGGCGACGGGTTCAACGTGTTCACGGCGCTGCGCGCCTGGCTCACCCCGCACACCGCGGTGGTGCCGGAGCAGGAACTGTTCCCGGCCGGGCAGTCGGAGCAGCAGGTCGTCCAGCAGGACACCGCGCAGATGGCCAGCTCGCAGCAGACGGCGCAGGCGGCGGCCCTGTGCACGCTGGGGATCCACTTCACCACCGTGGACACCGTCACGCAGACGGAGAAGGGCCTCCCGGCCGCGGGGGTGCTGCACGCCGGCGACACCATCACGGCGGTGGACGGCACCCCGGTCAGCTGCACCCAGGACACCGGGAGCCTGATCCGCGACGCACCCCCCGGGGTCGGTCGTGAACCTCACGATCGCTCCGCCGGGGCAAGACCGGGCATGTCCGGCTGAAGACCGCGAACGTCCAGGGGCACGCCGTGATCGGCGTGCTCGTCCAGGAGAGCTACCGCTTCCCCTTCCCCATCAAGTTCAAGGTGGGTGACATCGGCGGGCCCAGCGCCGGGATGATGTTCGCGCTCGGCATCGTGGACAAGCTGACCCCGGCCAACCTGACCGGCGGCCGGTTCATCGCCGGGACCGGGGAGATCTCGGCCAACGGCGCGGTGTCCGCGATCGGCGGGATCCAGCAGAAGATGGCGGGCGCCCGCGCGGCCGGTGCGACCGTCTTCCTGACCCCGGCGGCCAACTGCGCGGACACCACCGGGGCGGTGCCGGCCGGGCTGCGCCTGATCAAGGTGGCCACGCTGCGCCAGGCCATCAACGACCTGACCGCCCTGAAGGCCGGCCGGAGCGTGCCCGGCTGCTGAGCACCGCTCGGGCCCCGCCGCGCCCCTGACCGTCACAGGTCTACGGCTGGCGCAATTTCTGCGCCAGACCGACCTGACGGTTATGGCATCGATCACCACGCCGGCGCCGGTGACGCCTGGCCGTCGCTGAGCGGGTGTACCGTTGGCAGCCGCATGGCAGCGGAGCACCGGATGGGGCGTCTCGACAGCGAGCGTGTGAAGGGGGAGTGCGGTGTCCTTCCGGTCCGGATCGGCCCGGCAGCCTGCTGGCCGTCCGCCGCTCGCCCGTGCTCCGCTGGCCCCGGCTGGTCCTCCCGGTCATCGTGGCCATCATCGCCTTCCTGGTGCTGATCACGATCGTGGCCGGGGTCTGGACCGATTTCCTGTGGTACCGGGCCATCCACTACTCGTCGGTGTTCGGCACCACCTACGGCACCCGCTGGGCGATGTTCTTCGTGGCCGGGCTGTTCATGGCCGTGGTCACCGGGGCGAACGCCACCCTGGCCTACCGGCTGCGGCCCATCTACCGGCCGGTGCCCTCGCCGGGCCAGGGCGGCGGTGACGCCTACCGGATGGCCATCGACCCGCACCGGCGGCTCCTGCTGGGGGTGGTGCTCGGCGTCGTCGGCGTGATCTCCGGCATCAGCGCCGCGGGCTCCTGGCGCACCTGGCTGCTGTTCTCCAACCAGGTGACGTTCGGGAAAGTGGATCCCCAGTTCAAGATGGATCTTTCTTTCTTCGTCTTCACCTACCCGTTCATCCGGATGGTGCTGAGCTACCTGTTCGCGGCGGTGCTGCTCTCGCTGGTGCTGGCCACGCTGGTGCACTACCTGTACGGCGGGCTGCGGATGCAGGGCCGCCACCCCCGGGTGACGATGGCGGCGCAGGCCCACCTGTTCGTGCTGTTCGGCGTCTTCGTGCTGCTCAAGGCCGTGGCGTACTGGGTTGACCGGTACGGCATCGACTTCTCCCAGCGCGGCGCGGTCACCACCGGCGCCTCCTACACCGACGTCAACGCGGTGCTGCCGGCCAAGACCGTGCTCGCGATCATCGCCGTCCTGTGCGCCCTGCTGTTCTTCGCGGGCGCGGCCCGGCGCAGCGCCATGCTGCCCGCGGTCGGGTTCGGGCTGCTGGTGCTGTCCGCCATCCTCATCGGCGGCCTGTACCCGGCGATCATCCAGCAGTTCGTGGTCAAGCCGAACGAGCTGGCCAAGGAGACGCCCTACATCCAGCCGGGAGATCACCACCACCCAGCAGGCCTACGGGATGACCCCGTCCACGGTCCGGGTCACCCCGTACGCGGCGACCGACCAACGTGCCGCAGTCCGCGCTGGACAACGAGGTGAGCACGCTGCCGGGGATGCGGCTGCTGGATCCCGACGTGGTGTCGCCGACCTTCCAGCAGCTCCAGCAGGTCAAGAGCTACTACCAGTTCCCGGCCAACCTGGCCATGGACCGCTACCCGCTGCCCGGGGCGGGCCCGCTGCCGCAGGACACGGTCGTGGCCGTGCGCGGCATGGGCGGCCCCCCGCCCGGCCAGGGCAACTGGATCAACACCCACCTGGTGTACACGCACGGCTTCGGGGTGGTCGCCGCCACGGCCAACGCGGTCCAGGGCAACGGCAACCCGTCGTTCGTGGAGAGCGACATCCCGCCGCACGGCGACCTGGGCCTGCGGCAGCCCCGGGTGTACTTCGGTGAGGGGCAGAACGCGTACGCGATCGTCGGCGGCCCCGCGGGCGGCCGCAAGCAGGAGCTGGACTACCCGTCCGGCACGGCCGCGGCGGCCAGCAGAACAACACCTACCACGGCAGCGGCGGCGTGGACGTGGGCTCGCCGCTGAACCGGCTGCTGTACACGATCAAGTTCCGCGAGCTGAACATCCTGCTGTCCGGGGCCATCAACAGCCAGTCGAAGATCCTTTATGACCGGCAGCCGCTGGCCCGGGTGGCGAAGGTGGCGCCGTTCCTCACCCTGGACGGCAACCCCTACCCGGTCGTCGCCAACGGGCAGATCCTCTGGGTGGTGGACGGCTACACCACCACCGGCCTGTACCCGTACTCGCAGCGGGTCAGCATGGGCCAGGCCACGGGGACCAGCGACGCCCCGGGCGGCACGGTGGCCGGCCAGCCCACCGGCGACATCAACTACATCCGGAACTCGGTCAAGGCGGTGGTGAACGCCTACACCGGCAGCGTGACGCTGTACGCCTGGGACGCCAGCGACCCGATCCTGCGCACCTGGATGAACGCGTTCCCCGGGATCATCAAGCCCAAGTCGCAGATCCCCGCCGCCCTGATGCCGCACCTGCGCTACCCGCCGGACCTGTTCGAGGTGCAGCGCCAGATCCTGACCCAGTACCACGTCCTGTCCGCCCAGTCCTTCTACGGCGGGCAGAACTTCTGGGCCGTGCCGGACAACCCGGGCTCGTCCAGCAGCCCGCAGCCGGCCAGCCAGCCGCCGTACTACCAGACCATGCAGATGCCCGGCGCGCCGGCGCAGTTCTCGATGACCTCCCCGCTGGTCCAGCGGGGGCGGCAGAACCTGGCCGCGTACCTGGCGGTGGACAGCAATCCCCAGTCGCCCGGCTACGGCACGATCCGGGTCCTGCAGCTGCCCCAGGACGCCGCGATCCTCGGCCCGCAGCAGGTGCAGAGCACGTTCGAGTCGGACCCGACGATCTCCTCCCAGCTGTCGCTGTACCGGCAGAACGGCTCCAAGGTCATCGAGGGCAACCTGATCACGCTCCCGGTCGGCGGCGCGCTGGTCTACGAGGAACCGATCTATATCCAGGCGGCCGGCACCACGGGCAGCAGCACCTCCGGGTCCTACCCGGTGCTCAAGCGGGTCGCGGTCTCGTTCGACGGGAACGTCGGGTTCGCGCCCGACCCTGTCCGCCGCGCTCAGCCAGGTCATCCCGGGCCTGTCGGCCAATTCGTCCGGCTCCTCTGGCTCCTCCGGCTCGTCGGGCTCCGGCAGCGGGTCCGGGTCGGCCAGCGCGACCGTGCGTGGTTACCTGGCCCAGGCCGAGTCGGACTACGCCAAGGCCCAGGCGGCCCTCAAGACCGGCGATTTCGCCAGCTACGGTAAGTACACCGCGCTCATGAAGCAGGCGCTGGACCAGGCCCAGAAGGCCGCCCAGAGCCACTCGTCGCCCTCGGCGAAGGCCACCCCGTCGCCGTCCGCGTCGGGCGTAGCCAGGCCCTTCTGATGTGGCCCGCCGCGCCGTAACATGGTCTAGACCATGTCGGCCGCGACGACGCCGCCAGCCGGGGCCGCGGCCCGCCCGGGACATGAGCGCCGATGCTCACCGGCAGGCCGGCGGAGGGCGTACGCTCGGTCCTGACGGGACATTCATCAATGCTGAATTGGCCAGCTATCTGGCTACCCGGTACTGGCAGCCCGGTACTGAGGACCCAGGGGCTGGCCCCACTGGCCCGCAGGCGGGGGGAAGGAGAAAGACTGCTCGTGGCACCTCGGGTGCTGGTTGACGCGACCGCCGTCCCGGCGGACCGCGGTGCGCTCGGCCGTTACGTCGACGGCCTGGTGGCCGCGCTGGGCGCGACCGGAGCGGACCTCGCGGTGGCGTGCCAGCGTAATGACGAAGAGCGGTACGGCAGGCTCGTGCCCGAGGCGAGCATCGTGGCCGGCCCGACCGCCATCGCGCACCGGCCGGCCCGGCTGGCCTGGGAGCAGACCGGCCTGCCGCTGGTCGCCCAGCAGGTGAACGCCGACGTCCTGCACGCCCCGCACTACACGATGCCGCTGCGGCCCGGCGTGCCCGTGGTCTCGACCATTCACGACCTGACGTACTTCACCGAGCCGGACGCGCACAACCCGGTGACGGCGACCTTCTTCAAATCCGCGATCCGGACCGCGGCCCGCCGGGCCACCCGGCTGCTGGTCCCGTCCAAGGCCACCCGGGACGAGCTGGTCCGGGTGCTGGGCGCCGACCCGACCCGGATCGATGTGGCGTACCACGGCGTGGACCACGCGCTGTTCCACCGGCCCGGCCCCGGAGCGGATCCGCCAGGTGTCCGACCGGCTGGGCCTGCACGGCAAGCCGTACGTGGCCTACCTGGGCGGCCTGGAGCCGCGCAAGAACGTCCCGGCGCTGATCAGCGGCTGGGCTGGCGCCGTGGCGGACCTGTCCGACCCGCCCGCGCTGGTGCTCGGCGGCGGCAGCGGCTGGAGCGAGGAAGTGGACGAGGCGGTGGCCGCGGTCCCCGCGCACCTGCGCCTGGTCCGCCCCGGCTACCTGCGCTTCTCCGACCTGCCCGGCTTCCTCGGCGGCGCGCTCGTGGTGGCGTTCCCGAGCCGCGGCGAAGGTTTCGGGCTGCCCGTGCTGGAGGCCATGGCCTGCGGCGCGCCGGTGCTCACCACCCACCGGACGTCGCTGCCGGAGGTCGGCGGGGACGCGGTCGCCTATACCGAGCCCGACGCCGAGGCCATCCAGGCGGCGCTGCGCGGCCTGCTCGACGACCCGGCCCGGCTGGAATCCCTGGGCGAGGCCGGGCACGCCCGGTCCCAGGAATTCACCTGGGAGGCCTCGGCCGAGGCCCACATGGCGTCGTACCAGCGTGCAGCGGCGCAGGGCGCGGAGTAACCTCGCTGCCTATGTCAGGCCAGCCAGAAATGCCCTCAGCGCTATCCCAGGCGGGCCGCGAGCCGCTTGAGGCCATCCTGCTCGTCGGCGGCCAGGGCACCCGGCTGCGCCCGCTGACCATCGGGACGCCCAAGCCGCTGCTGCCGACCGCGGGCGTGCCGTTCCTCGCCCACCAGTTCGCCAAGGCGGCCGCGGCCGGCATCACCCACGTCGTGCTGGCCACCGCCTACCGGGCCAGCATGTTCGCCGAGTGCTTCGGCGACGGGGCCGCGTTCGGGCTGGAGATCTCCTACGTCCACGAGCCGGAGCCGCTCGGCACCGGCGGCGCGATCCGGAACGCCGCGTCCGGCCTGCGCAGCGGCCCGGACAGCCCGGTCGTCGTGCTGAACGGCGACATCCTGTCCGGTCACGACATCTCCGCGCAGATCGACCTGCACCGCAAGGCCGACGCCGCGGTGACGCTGCACCTGGTCGAGGTGCCCGACCCGGCCCGGTTCGGCTGCGTGCCCACCGACGCCGACGGCCGGGTGACCGCGTTCCTGGAGAAGACTCCCAACCCGGTCACCAACCGGATCAACGCGGGCTGCTACGTGTTCCGCCGGTCGGTCATCGACGAGATCCCGCCCGGCCAGGTGATCTCCGTGGAACGGAGCACCTTCCCCGACCTGATCAGTGCGGGGGCCGTGGTGATGGGCTACCCCGATTCGTCCTACTGGCTCGACGTGGGCACCCCCGAGGCGTTCGTGCAGGGCTCGTGTGACCTGGTGCGCGGGCGGCTGGCCTCGGCCGCCATGCCCGGCCCGCCGGGGGAGATGCTGGCCCTGGACGGGGCCGCGATCGACCCGGCGGCCCAGGTGTGCGGCGGCACCGTGGTCGGCGCGGGCGCGCGGGTCGGCGCGGACGCCTACGTCACCGGCAGCGTGCTGTTCGACGCGGCCAGCGTCGGCGCCGGGGCCCGGGTCAGCGGCAGCGTGATCGGCCGCGGCACGGTCATCGGCGAGGGCGTGGTCCTGGACGGCGTGGTGATCGGGGACGAGGCGCACATCTCCCCGGGCAACGAGCTGCGCGGCGGGCTGCGCGTCTGGCCCGGCCAGACCCTGGGCCTGACCTGCGTCCGCTTCTCCACCGACGCCTGATCGCGCGGCGGCCTCCGTGGTGCAGCCGCCGCCGGCCGTCGCCGGGGGCGCCAGGGACCAGCCGCCGGCCGTAAACAGTGAAGCTGGAGACCAGCCGCCCGCAGTGGCCGCGGGCGCCGGGAACCAGCCGCCGGGCGGGGCGGGCGACCCGGGCGCGACGCGGGAGTGGCGGGCGCCGTTCCCGCTCGACCTGCCGCGCACCCTGGGCGTGCACGCCCGTGGCCGCGGGGATCCGGCCTTCCGGGTCACCCCGGACGGCTGCACCTGGCGCACCGCGCTGACCCCGGAGGGACCCGGCACGCTCCGTGTGGCCCCGGCCCGGCCCGCGGGTCCTGAGGTCACCGTGATCCGCGCGGCCGCGTGGGGCCCGGGTGCCGCGTGGCTGCTCCGCGAGCTGCCCGGGATGCTCGGCGCCGACGACGACCGGGCCGGGTTCGATCCCGCGCACCCGGTCCTGCGCGAGCTGTCCGCGCGGCACCCGGGGGTGCGGGTCGGCCGGTCCGGCCGGGTGATCGAGGCCCTGGTCCCGGCCGTGCTGGAGCAGAAGGTGGTCGGCGTGGAGGCCCGCCGGGCCTGGCGCTACCTGCTGCTCAAGTTCGGCGGCCCGGCCCCGGGGCCCGCCCCGGCCGGGATGCGGGTGTGCCCCCCGCCGCGGGCCTGGTGCCGCATCCCGTCCTGGGAGTGGCACCGGGCCGGGGTCGAGGGGGTGCGGGCCCGCACCATCATCGGCGCGGCCGAGGTGGCGGGCCGGCTCGAGGAGATCGTGACCATGACCCCGGCCGAGGCCGACCGCCGGCTGCGGTCCCTGCCCGGGATCGGCGTCTGGACCTCGGCCGAGGTGCGGCAGCGTGCCTGCGGGGACGCGGACGCGGTGTCCGTGGGGGACTATCACCTGCCCTCGGCCGTGGGCTGGGCGCTGGCCGGGCGGGTGGTGGACGACGCCGGGATGCTCGAGCTGCTGGCGCCGTACGCCGGGCACCGGCACCGGGCGGCCCGGCTGGTGGAGCTGGGCGGGATCCGCCCGCCGCGCCGCGGCCCCCGCATGTCAGTCCGCGACTACCGCGCCTTCTGACCCCCCCGGGGCCAGCCAGCCCCACCAGCCCCGCCAAGCCCCCCAAGCCCCCCCAGCCCCCCAAGTCACAGGGTGTGTTCGTGATCATGGGTTTGGTGTCGCTATAACGACACCAAACCCATGATCACGAACCGTGTCCCGGGTGCGGGGCGTGGGGCGGGTGCGGGGGGCGGGCGGGCCGGAGGGCCGGGGAGGCACCACCTAGGGTGGGGAGGATGAGCGCTGACTCGCCCGCCCCCCGCCTTCCCCGCCCCGCGGCTCAGCCGGAACCGCAACCGCCCGCCAGTGCCCTGCGCCGCGCGCTGGCCCGGGCCCGGGACGGCAAGACCCTGGACCCCGCCGAGGCCGCCGTGCTGCTGCACGCCCGCGGCGATCAGCTGACCGAGCTGCTCGGCTACGCGGCCCGGACCCGGGACAGCGGGCTGGACGCCGCGGGCCGCCCCGGCGTCATCACCTACTCGCGCAAGGTGTTCATCCCGCTCACCCGGCTGTGCCGGGACCGCTGCGGTTACTGCACGTTCGTGACCGTGCCCGGGCGGCTGGACAGCCCGTACCTGTCCCCGGACGAGGTGCTGCGCATCGCCGCGGACGGCGCCGCCCTCGGCTGCAAGGAAGCCCTGTTCACCCTGGGCGACCAGCCGGAGGCGCGCTGGCCCCAGGCCCGGGAGTGGCTGGACGCGCACGGCTACGACGACACCCTGTCCTACGTCCGGGCCATGGCCATCCGGGTGCTGGAGGAGACCGGGCTGCTGCCGCACCTGAACCCGGGCGTGCTGAGCTGGCAGGACTTCCAGCGGCTCAAGCCCGTGGCCCCGTCCATGGGCATGATGCTGGAGACCACGGCGGCGCGGCTGTTCACTGAGCGCGGCGGCCCGCACTTCGGCAGCCCGGACAAGGACCCCGCGGTCCGGCTGCGGGTGCTGGAGGACGCGGGCCGCAGCAGCGTGCCGTTCACCACCGGCATCCTGATCGGCATCGGCGAGACCCTGGCCGAACGGGCCGAGTCGGTGTTCGCCATCCGGGGCGTGGCCCGCGAGTACGGCGGCATCCAGGAAGTGATCGTGCAGAACTTCCGGGCCAAGCCGGACACGAAGATGCGCGGCGTGCCGGACGCCGGCCTGGAGGACCTGGCCGCCACCATCGCGGTCACCCGGCTGGTCCTCGGGCCGGCCGCGCGCATCCAGGCCCCGCCCAACCTGATCGGCGAGGAGTACGGGCTGATCCTGGCGGCCGGGATCGACGACTGGGGTGGCGTGTCGCCGCTCACCCCCGACCACGTCAACCCGGAGCGTCCCTGGCCGCAGATCGACGAGCTGGCCTCGCGGACCGCGGCGGCCGGGCTGACGCTGCGCGAGCGCCTCACGATCTACCCGGGCTACCTGCGCGAGCCGTGGCTGGACCCGAGGCTCGCCGCCCACGTGGCCGCGCTGGCCGATCCGGCCACCGGGCTGGCCCGCGAGGACGCCCGCCCGGCCGGCCTGCCCTGGCAGGAGCCGGACGGGGGCTGGGGCGAGGCGTCCGGCCGCACCGACCTGCACGTGACCATCGACACCGCGGGCCGGACGGCCGACCGGCGGGAGGACTTCTCCGAGGTCTACGGGGACTGGGCCGAGGTCGCGACCCGGATCGCCCCCGAGGCCCGGCGGGACGCGGTGGCCGCCCCGCGGCGCCTGCGGCCCGAGGTGGCGGCCGCGCTGCGCAGCGCCGAGCGTGACCCGGCCGGGATCACCGATTCCGAGGCCCTCGCGCTGCTGGACGCGGACGGCCCGGAACTGGAGGCCCTGGCCGCGCTGGCCGACGGGCTGCGCCGGGACGCCATGGGCGACGACGTGACCTACGTGGTCACCCGCAACATCAACTTCACCAACGTCTGCTACACCGGCTGCCGGTTCTGCGCGTTCGCCCAGCGCCGCACCGACGCGGACGCCTACACGCTGTCCATGGCCCAGATCGGCGACCGGGCCGAGGAAGCCTGGGAGGCCGGGGCCACCGAGGTCTGCATGCAGGGCGGGATCCATCCCGACCTGCCCGGCACCGCCTACTTCGACATTGCGGCCGAGGTCAAGCGCCGGGTGCCCGGTCTGCACGTGCACGCGTTCTCGCCCATGGAGGTGGTCAACGGCGCGTCCCGGACCGGGCTGAGCATCCGGGACTGGCTGGGGCGGGCCCGGGAAGCCGGGGTCGGCTCGCTGCCCGGCACGGCCGCGGAGATCCTCGACGACGACGTGCGCTGGGTGCTCACCAAGGGCAAGCTCCCCGCGTCCGCCTGGATCGAGGTCATCACCACCGCCCATGAGCTGGGCATCCCGACCTCCGCGACGATGATGTACGGGCACGTGGACACCCCGGCGCACTGGGTCGGGCACCTGCGGGTCATCCGGGGCATCCAGGAACGCACCGGCGGCTTCACCGAGTTCGTGCTGCTCCCGTTCGTGCACGCCAGCGCGCCCATCTACCTGGCCGGGCTGGCCCGGCCCGGGCCCACCCGGCGGGAGAACCGGGCCGTGCACGCGCTGTCCCGGATCATGCTGCACGGCGCGATCAGCTCGATCCAGTGCTCGTGGGTCAAGCTCGGCGAGGACCTGTGCCAGGACGTGCTCCAGGGCGGCGTGAACGACCTGGGCGGCACGCTGATGGAGGAGACGATCAGCCGGATGGCCGGCTCGCAGAACGGCTCCTTCAAGACGATCAGCCAGTTCGCGGAGCTGGTGGCGCCGCTGGAGCGGCCGCTGCGCCAGCGCACCACGACCTACGGGCAGCCCGCCCCCGACCGGCTGGCGGCCGCGGCGGCCAGCGACGGGGTGTGCGGGGCGGTGCGGGGCGGCACGCGGACGGCGCTGCCGCTGGCCATGCCCTGACTCCTGCGGCCGCTGACTCCGGCGCGGGCGCGGGCCGGAGCGGGCATGATCGGGGGGCAGCACGGGCAGTAGTGCCACCGGAGGGATGAGGCATGGCAGATCACAGTGGCGGGACCCCGGCGGCGGCCGGCCGGCGGGCCGGGCCACCGAGCTCACCGGCTGGGGCCGGATCGCGCCCTCGACCGCGCAGCTGGCTGAGCCCGCCGATCCCGCTGAGGTCGCCGGGCTGCTGGCCGCGGCCCCGGCCCGCGGCGTGATCGCCCGTGGCCTGGGCCGCAGCTACAACAACGCGGCGCAGTGCGGCGGCGGCCTGGTCATCGGCACCACCGCGATGCGCCGGATCACCAGCTTCGACGCCAGCAGCGGGCTGGTCACCTGCGACGCCGGGGTCAGCCTGGAGCAGCTCATGGTGGCGGGGCTGCCGTCCGGCTGGTTCGTGCCGGTATCACCCGGGACCCGGCAGGTGACGGTGGGCGGCGCGATCGCCGCGGACGTGCACGGCAAGAACCATCACGTCGCGGGCAGCTTCGCCCAGCACGTGCCCTGGTTCGACCTGCTGCTGCCGGACGGCCGCCAGTGCCGGGTAACGCCCGACGGCGATCCGCGGCCTGTTCTGGGCCACGGCCGGCGGGATGGGCCTGACCGGCATCATCCTGGCCGCGGCCGTCCAGATGAAGCCGGTGCCGACCTCGCGGGTGCGGGTGGACACCGTCCGCACCCCCGACATCGACGAGACCATGGCCTACCTGTCGGCCACCGACGACCGCTACAGCTACACCGTGGCCTGGACGGACTGCCTGGCCCGCGGGGCCGGCCTGGGCCGGTCCGTGATCACCAGCGGCGACTTCGCGGCCCTGGGCGACCTGGCCGCCAAGGACCGGCGCGACCCGCTGGCGTTCCGGCCCGGCGCCCGGATCGGCGCCCCGCGGGGTTTCCCGGGCGGGCTGCTGAACCCGGTCACGGTCGGGCTGGCCAACGAGGTCTGGTTCCGCAAGGCCCCGCGGCGGCGCGAGGGGGAGATCCAGACCATCGGCGCGTTCTTCCACCCGCTGGACGGGATCAGGAACTGGAACCGCGTGTACGGCCCGCCGGGCTTCCGCCAGTACCAGTTCGTGGTGCCGTTCGGCCAGGAGGCCGTGGTGCGCCGGGCGCTGGAGCGGATCAGCGGCGCCCGCGCTCCCTCGTTCGTGACCGTGCTCAAGCGGTTCGGCCCGGCGGACCCGGGCTTCCTGTCCTTCCCGCTGCCGGGCTGGACGCTGGCGCTCGACTTCCCGGCGGGCACGCCCGGCCTGGCCGGGCTGCTCGACCAGCTCGACCGGGACGTGCTGGACGCCGGGGGCCGGGTCTACCTGGCCAAGGACTCCCGGGTGCGGCCCGAGGTGTTCGCCGGGATGTACCCGCGGCTGGAGGAATTCCGCAAGCTCCGGGCCGAACTCGACCCCGGCGGCGTGCTGGCCTCCGACCTGTCCCGCCGCCTGGAGATCTAAGGCGTGTCTTAGCCGGTTCTCACCGGGTGATCATGAAGTCGCCCGGGTCACGGGGCGGGCGGTCGGCGGGCGCGGCCGCGGGGTGGCCCACGCCGACCGCGCCCATCGGCTCCCAGCCCTCCGGCAGGCCGAGGGCGGCCGCCGCGACCGGCCGGCAGAACATGGTGCTGGACACCCAGCACGAGCCCAGTCCCTCCACGGCCAGGGCGACGAGCAGGTTCTCCACCGCCGCGCCCACCGCCACCACGAACATCTCCCGCTCGGCCGCGTTCCGCCTGGCGTCCGGGTAGACGTGGGCCGCGTCGGCGACCAGGCACGGCACGATGATCAGCGGAGCGCGGCGCAGCGGCTCGCCGCGCCGGACCCGCCGGGCGATCTGCTCTTCGGTGAACCCGTCCCCGCGCAGATCCGAGATCCACGCGGCCAGCATGTCGTCGAGCAGCCCGGTCCGGGCCCGGGCGGACGACAGCACCGCGAACCGGGCCGGCGTGGAGTGATGCGGGGCCGGCGCGGTGAGGGCGGCCGCGATCGCGCGGCGCACCGCCTCGGGGTCCACCGGGTCGGCGGTGAAGTCCCGCACCGTGCGCCGCGCGGACAGCACCTCACCCGGGCCGTAGCGGAACATGTCCTCGGCCGCGGGCCGGATCAGCGCCTGGGCGCCCGGGCCGTCCTCCTGGGTGACCAGGTCCCCGAGCCCCCGGACCAGCGCCACCGGGATGCTGGCCACCTTGCCCTTGACCAGGTCCGCGGCCGACGCGAGTTCGTCGGCGACGGCGGTGACCGTCACCTCCATGGTCTGGCCGAAGGTGTCCGCCTGGCCGCGGTAGTCGCGCAGCGGGGCCAGCCCGGCGGCGCCGATGGCCGCGTCCGCCTGGCCGATCCGCCAGGGCCGCCCCATCGTGTCGGTGATCACCACGGCCACGTTGACGTGGCGCCGCTCGCGCAGCCCGCGGCGGATCCGGCGGGCCGAGTCGTCCGGGTCCGCGGGCAGCAGGGCCACCGTGCCCGGGGCCGTGTTGGAGTCGTCCACCCCGGCCGCGGCCAGCACCAGGCCGTGCTGGGTCTCCACGATGCGGGCCGGGCCGCGCCGCGCCACCACCCGCACCGTCTCCGCGTCGATCGCCTTGTCCCGGTCAGCCCGGATGACGCGGCCCTCCGCCTTGCTCACGATCTTCGAGGTGATCACGAGGATGTCCCCGTCGGCCAGGTCCGGCGTGGCGTCCGCGATCAGGCCGGCCAGGTCGTCGCCGGCGGCGATCTCGGGCAGGCCGGCCACGCCCGGTCACTGACAGGCTGCGCGGGGCGGCGGGGCCGCCCGGACCGTGGCCGGTCATCCGCGCAGGTCCCGGGCCAGGTCGAGGGCGGCCCGGGCGATGGTGGCCGTGGCGGCGAGGCTCGTCATGTACAGGGGCAGCGCGCGGACCGTGATCCCGGCCAGTTCCGGGTCGTCCACCGCGGCCTTGTCCTGCTCGTCGACCAGCCAGCCGTTCAGCAGCCCGGGCCCGTAGTGCGCCGCCACGGCCTGGGCGGTGGCGGGCACCCCGATGGCCGCGAGGCATGCGTCGGCCATGCCGCGCACCGGCGCCCCGCCGATGATCGGGGACACCCCGACCACGGTCTTGGCCCGGACCGCGTCCGCGATCGCGGGCACGGCCAGGATGGCGCCGATGCTCACCACCGGGTTGGAGGGCGGGAACAGGACCACGTCGGCCTCGTCGATCGCCTCGAGCACGCCCGGGGCGGGCCGGGCCCGGGCCGCCCCCTCGATGATGATGCCGGCCGCGGGCACCTCGGCGTGCAGCCGCACCCACCACTCCTGGAAGTGCACGGTGCGGCGGGTCCCGGCCTGCCCCGGCCCGGCCTGCCCCGGCCCGGGCGGCCTGGCCGCCGGCCGTCGGCCAGCACCACGTGGGTCTCGGTCCAGTCATCCGTCATCGGGATCAGCGTCACCCCCGGCTGCCAGCGCTCGCACAGCGCGGCCGTGGCCGCCGACAGCGGCTGCCCGGCCGCCAGCATGCTGGTCCGGACGATGTGGGTGGCGAAATCCTTGTCGCCCAGGTTGAACCAGTCCGGCCCGGACCAGCCGGAGCCGGTGCTGTAGGCGGCCAGCTCGGCCAGGACGGTGAACGTGTCGGAGTCCCGGCCCCAGCCCTGCTCCTCGCTGATCCCGCCGCCGAGCGTGTACATCACGGTGTCCAGGTCGGGCGAGACGTGCAGGCCGAACAGGCTGATGTCGTCCCCGGTATTGCCGATGACGGTGATGTCGGCGTCCGGGACCTCAGCCTTGAGCCCGCGCAGGAAGCGCGCGGCCCCGACTCCGCCTGCCAGCACGGTGATGCGCATGGCGGCCAGTCTTGCAACCCGGGCTCAGGCCGGTCCCGCGAACCCCCCGGGAAGCCGGTTTCCGGGCCTCCGGCGGCCCGGAAACGATGCTGGGGCCCCAGGATTCTGACCGGACTTTCCCGTCATCAGGGTCAAGAACACTGCCTCTACCACGTATCCAGCTTGACTCAGCGCAAGACACGCGGGTGTAATTTCATACGTGTAGTTTCCGTGTCCCGGGGGAGAGGGCACGGGCATCGAAGGGGTAGGAGGTGCACGGTGGCAGACGTCATCGTCCCGCTGGAGTCCGTCGGGTTCGGGATCGGTGTTGACGACGCCGCCGAATCTGGCTGGCAAGATCGCGCGCTCTGCGCACAAACGGATCCGGAGGCTTTCTTCCCTGAGAAGGGCGGCTCCACCCGGGAGGCCAAGAAGGTCTGCCGGGGCTGTGAGGTCCGCATGGAGTGCCTGGAGTACGCGCTGGAGCATGACGAGCGCTTCGGCATCTGGGGTGGGCTGTCCGAGCGTGAGCGGCGCCGGATGAAGCGCGAGGCGGTCTGACCGTCCCGGTCCGGCCCGTCATGGTCCGGCTGGTGCTGGTCTGGCCCATCAGGGTCCGGCCCGCCTTCTCGTCGGCATGGCCCGTTCGCTGATGTCCGGGCCATCAGTTGGTCACCGCCCGTTAACTGCCTGGATCGCCGTGCAGCGTAGCTGCCCGGCGGCCAGGCGGCCACGGCTGCCCGGCCGGCAGCGCGTCGGCACTGAAGCGTCCAGAGTGCCTGCCCGGCCGGTATCAGGTCGCGTATTGTTCACGCGTACCCGACCCGGCTGGGACCTCGAGCGCACAGCTGGTGGTGCCCCAGCAGGTGACCATTCTGACCAGCAAGCGGACTCGTGTCGACAACTAACACGCAGGGCCAGCACGTCGTTACCGCGGTGATCGTCGCTCACGACGGCGCCGCGTGGCTGCCGCGTATCGCGGAGGCGCTGCTCGGCCAGACCCGGCCGGTTCAGCGGGTCGTGGCCGTGGACACCGGCAGCCGGGACCGCAGCGGGGCGGTGCTCGCCGAGCTGCTGGGCCGATCGGTGGTGTTCGGCATGGACCGCCGGACCGGCTACGGCGCGGCTATCGCGCACGCGCTGCGGCACCGGGCGGCCAACACCAACGTCCCCGGGCCCGCCGGGCTGGCGCCGGGCGAGCGGACCGAGTGGGTCTGGCTGCTGCACGACGACTGCGAGCCCGCCCCGGACGCCCTGGAGCAGCTGCTGCGCGGTGCGGCCGAGGCGCGCTCGTCGGCGGTCCTCGGGCCCAAGGTGATGGACTGGGCCGACCGCCGGGTGCTGCTGGAGGCCGGCATCACCATCGACGGTGCCGGGCGCCGGATCACCGGCGTGGAGCCCCGCGAGGTGGACCAGGGCCAGCACGACGGGGACCGCGACGTCATGGCGGTGAGCAGCGCCGGCATGCTGGTCCGCCGGGACGTCTGGGACCAGGTCGGCGGCTTCGACCCGGCCATGCCGCTGCTGCGCGACGACGTTGACTTCTGCTGGCGGGTGCACGCGGCCGGGCACCGGGTGCGGGTGATCACCGACGCCGTGGTCTACCACCTGGAGGCCACGGCCCGGAACCGGCGCACGCCCGTCCGCGGCGCCGCGGCCGCGCAGGATGGACCGGCACAACGCGCTGCTCACCCTGCTGGCCAACCTGCCGCTGGGGCCCGCGCTGTCCGCGCTGGCCGGCAACCTGGTCCTGTCCGCCCTGCGCACCGTGTTCTTCCTGCTCGCCAAGCGCCCGAGGGCCGCCCTGGACGAGTTCACCGGGGTGACGTCCGTGCTCGGGCACCCGCTCCAGCTGGCCGCGGCCCGCCGCCGGCGGGCGCGGGGCAGGCGGGCCGCCTACAGCCGGCTGCGCGGCGACCTGCCCCCGGGCCGCTCCGTGCGGCGCCTGGCCGAGTTCGCCGCGAGCGTGTTCTACACCTCGACCCAGATCGACACGGCGGGCAGCCACCACGCCACGGACGACCCGTCCGACGACGACTACATGCTCGTGGACAACGGGCTCGCGCAGCGGATCCTGACCCATCCGGGCGTCCTGCTGGTGGCCGGGCTCACCGTGGTCGCGCTCATCGCGGAACGCTCGCTGCTGGGCGCGGGCACGCTGACCGGCGGGGCGCTGACCCCGGCCTGGGGCGGCGCGTCCGGGCTCTGGCAGGAGTACCTCCAGGGCTTCCATCCGGCCGGGATCGGCTCGGCCAGCTCCACGCCGCCGTACGTGGCGGTCATCGCCGCGCTGGCCACCGTGCTCGGCGGCAAGCCCTGGCTGGCCATCGACGTCATCATGATCGGCTGCATCCCGCTTGCCGGGCTGACGGCCTTCCTGGCGGCCCGCCGGGTCACCACGTCGGTGCTGGCCCGCGTCTGGGCCGCCGCGGCCTACGCCCTGCTCCCGGTCGGCATGGGCGCGGTGGCCGCCGGGCGCTTCGGCTCGGCCGTGGTCTTCGCCCTCATCCCGCTGATCGCGCTGCTGGCCGCGCGGATCTTCACCGAGGCCCCGCGCCGCGCCCGCCGTGCCGCCTGGGCGGCGGGCCTGGTCATCGCGATCGCCGCCGCCTTCGTCCCGCTGATCTGGGTCGTCGCGGTCCTGGCCGCGCTGGTCGCGGCCGTGGCCTTCCGCCGGTCGGGCCGGGGCATGCTGCTCAACCTGGGGATCACCGTGGTGGTCCCGCCCGATCCTGCTGCTGCCGTGGACACTGCAGGTCGCCACCCAGCCGTCCCTGCTCTTCCTCGAAGCCGGCAACAAGGTGCCCGGGCTGGCCACCGCGGCCCTGCCTGCCCGGTCGCTGCTGCTGCTGTCCCCGGGCGGCCCGGGCCTGCCGCCGTTCTGGGTGACCGGCGGCCTGGCCCTCGCGGCGCTGGCCGCGCTGCTGCTCACCGCGCGGCGGTTCCTGGTCATGGCGGGCTGGTCGGTGGCCATCGTCGGCCTGCTGGTCTCGGTCGCGGTCAGCCGGATGCTGCTCACCACGGACGACGCCAGCAAGCGGGTGACCGGCTGGCCGGGGATCTCGCTCGCGATCGCGGCCGCTGGCCTGGTGCTCGCCGCGGTGGTGGCGGCGGACGCCCTGCCCGGCCAGCTCGGCGGGGGACGGTGGCGGCGCCCGGCCGGGCTCGGCGTCCTGATCCTGGCCGCGGCGGCGTGCAGTGCGCCGCTGCTGGCGGCGGGGTCCTGGGTGGCCACGGGGGTGCGGGGCCCGGTCGGCGGGGCCGGCCGGCCCGGTGCTGCCCCCCTTTGTCAGCGTCTCCTCCGACAACGGGATGCGGCCGCGCACCCTCGTCCTGCGCGCCGGCCACGGGGCGATCACCTACGAGGTGCTCCGCGGCGCCGACCCGCTGCTGGGCGCCACCGACCTGACCCAGCCCGCCGCTGCCCAGCAGACCCTCGACTCCGTCGTGTCCACCCTGGCCGCGCAGGGCGGCGGGGACGCGCAGGACCAGGGCCAGGCCCTGGCGGCGCTGGACATCGGCTACGTGCTGCTGCCTGCCCCGGTCAACGCGGCGCTGGCCAGCACGCTGAACAACGTGGCCGACCTGCGCCCGGTGAGCAAGACGGCTGACTTCCAGCTGTGGCGGGTGGCGCAGACCACGGCCCAGGTCCGGGTGGCCGGGCCCGGCGGCCAGCTCGTCGCCGTGCCCTCCGGGCAGGTGAGTGTCTCAGGCGCGGCCGCGCCCCGCGGCGGCGGCACCCTGGAGCTGGCCGAGCCGGCCGGTGGCTGGACCGCCACCCTCAACGGCACCGCGCTGCCGTCCGTCCCGTCACCGGCCGGCTCCTGGGCCCAGGCGTTCCGGCTGCCGCCGGGCGGCGGCACCCTCGACATCTCCCACGGCCAGCTGGGCCGGACCCTGATCGTGGCCGTGGAGGCGCTGGCCCTGCTGGTGGTGGCCGGGCTCGGCCTCCCCGGCGCCCGGCTACCCGGGGAGAGCGCCGCCGCGGTGGCGGAGCGCGCGCCAGGTGGCCACCGCGAGCGCCGCGAGCAGGCCAGCGACGGCCTGGGCGAGCCGGACCTGGCCGGGAGTACGCCTCCCGGCGAGGACGGGGAACCGTCCCGGGGCAGCCGGCTGGCCCGCCGGGCCGCAGCCGCGGCCCGGCCGGGCGCGGGCCGGGCCGGACGCCAGCGGGCGGCATCGGACCTGACGGCATCGGACCTCACACCGGACCTGACGGCGTCCGGCCTCGCGGCGCCGGACCTGAGGGCGCCGGATCTGGCGGCGACGGAGGGCGCGGCGGCGGGCCGGGCGGCAGGCGGGCCCGGGCGCCGGGCCGCCGCGGCGGCGGGCCGGGGCGGGCCGGGACTGAGCGGGCCAGGGCTGAGCGGCCCGGGACCCGGCGCACCGCCCGGCGGGCCGGGCGCAGGCAGGCGCGGCGCCCTCGGCGCCTCCCGCCGCTCGCCGCGGGCAGATAACGAGGACCTCAGCGCCGGCCCGGGGACCGGGCCGGCCATGGACGCGGGGGCGGAGGCCGCGACGGCGTTCGGGGCCGGCCCCGCCGGGCTGGCCGGGGATCGGGCCCCGGCCCGGCCCGGCTCGTCGGCGGGCGCAGGCTTCTGGGAGCAGGACGACAGCCCGACGATGCTCGGGGACCGTGCGGTCGCCCCCTGGGAGCAGGCGGGCGACTCGTCCGTGGCGGGCGCCTTGGCCCCCTCCGGGGCGGGACTGGCCGGGGCGGGACTGGCTGGAGCCGGGCTGGCTGGGGCCGGACTGGCCGGCGCGGGAGCGGCCGGCGCGGGATCGGCCGGTGACCAGGATGATGCACCGGCCGCGGATCGCGGTGGCCGCAAGCTCTGGCGGCGGGGCAAGAAGGCCCGCAAGGACGCGGAGCGGGAGCCTCCGGAGCAGGAGGCCGCGGCGGCCTACCCGCGGTACGCCGGGTCAGGCGGCCGGGGGCCCGAGGGCACCGGCCCGCGACGTCGCGCTGGCGGAGCCAGCGGCTCGCGGCCCGGTCGCGTCTCCGCCAGCGGTGACTATCCCGGCGGGGACTACGGAGAGTACGCCGGGGCCAGCCGCCGTGGCGGCCGCCGCGGCGCCGGGCGCAGCACAGAGGCCAGCGGCGCGGATGCCAGTGCTGCGGATGCCAGCGCTGCGGATTACAGCGCTGCGGATTACAGCGGTGCCGATTACAGCGGTGCCGATTACGGCGGTGCGGACGAGGGCGGCCTGGGTTTCGCCGCCGCCGAAGAGCGCGGCCTGGGCTACGCCGGCGCCGGCTACAGCGGCGCCGGGGAGCGGGGTGCGGGCGACCGGGGCGCCAGGGACAGCAGGCCCGGCTCCGGCGGTGCTGGTGCCCGCGGGGCCGGCCGCCGGGACGCCGGGGACAGCCGGGCTGGCTATCCCCGGGCTGGCTATCCCGTGCTGGCTATCCCGGTCCGATCCCAGCGGCGGCTACCCCCGTGGTGACAATCCGAGCGGTGACGACGCGAGCGGTGGCTACCCGGGCGGCGGCTACGCCAGCGGTGGCTACGGCCAGTCCAGCGGCGGCTACGGCCAGGCTGATCGCGGCCCGGCCGGCTATGGCAGCGGCTCGTACGGGAGCGACTCCTCCAGCAGCGGCTCCTACCCCAGTGGCTCGCACGGCGGTGGTTCCTATGGCAGTGGCTCGTACGGCAGCGGGGAGTACCCGCAGGCTGGCCAGGGCGGCGGACGGCGGGTGAGCCGCGGCCGGCTGCCCGGCGACGACGACGTGCTGCCCCCGCCGCGGCGGGGCACGGGCTCCGGGGGTTACCCGGCCGGGGCGGGCTCGGACGGGACGGCCTATCCGGACTCTTCCTACCCTGACCGGCCGGATTACCCCGGCCCCGGCGGCCCGGGCGCCCGGGACTATCCCGGCTCCACTGGGCCGCGTGCGTACCCGCCTGGCTCCACGGGACCGCGCGCCTACCCGGGGGACTCGTCCCGGTCCGACGCCGGCGGGTCCGGCCCGGCCTGGTCCAGCCCGGAGCCGTCCGGCTCTGTCTGGGAGCCGAGCCCGGTCCGCAGCAGCACCCCCGGCGCCGGGGACCCGGGCACCGAATACCCCGGCCCGGACGACCAGATCCCTGAGCCTTACTCCGGCACCGAGTTCCCCGGCCCCGACTATCCCGCCGCCGAGGACTACTCCTCCAGCCGCACGCACGTGGCGTGGGGCCGTGAGCCCGCCGACGAGCCAGGGGAGGGTGACTGGTGAGGAACCTGCGCGGGAGCCGGGTTCTGTCTGCGGCCGTGGTGGTCGTCCTGCTGGGCGGCCTGTACGCGCTCGCGGGCCTGCGGCACTCGATCTCGCTCAGCGCGGGGGTGGCGCCGCGCGCGCCGCACTCGGTGCCGGTGACCTCCGTGGTCCGGGCCTGTCCCGCGCCGGGTGCCCCGTACAGCCGGGGCGGCGGCATCGCGGTGATGGCCGCGCCGGCCGGCGCGGCCAGTGCGGCGCCCGCGGGTCACGGGGTGGCGATGGTGACCCGGCTGGCCGGCCTGGGGAGCAGCACGCCCGGGCCGGCCGTGCTCAGCATCACCCAGCCCGGGACGCCGCGGCTCGCCACGGTGAGCCTCGACCGCACCGGCCGCGCCCAGGCCGCGCCCAAGGGGAAGCCCAGCACCACCACGGTCGTGTCCACGGCCGTCCGGGGTGGTGTGGTGGTCCAGGCGAGCGGATCGCTGGCCCGGGGCCTGGACGTCGAGCAGACCAGCGGGACGAACCTGCCCACCGCGGCCTGCAGCAGCCCCGGCACCGACTTCTGGTTCGTCGGCCCCGGGCAGCGCACCGCCGGCACCATCCGGGTCTACCTGATGAACGCCAGCAGCCAGGCGGCCGACGCGGACGTGGACATCTTCACCGATGCGGGGCCGCTCCAGCAGACCAGCGACGCCGGGATCACCGTGCCGCCGCACGGGATGATCGTGCAGTCGCTCGCCCCGGTGCTGCGTAACTCCCGGTCGCTCACCCTGCACGTGCGGACCAGCGTGGGCCAGGTGGCCGCCGCGGTCCAGGAAAGCACCGGCGCGGGCGAGGGGGTGTGGCTGCCGCCCGCCCAGGCCCCGGCCACCCACCTGGTGATCCCGGGCCTGCCCGCCGCGCCGGGCAGCCGCGAGCTCTACCTGGGCGTGCCCGGCGTGAAGGACGCCAACGTCCAGGTGGCCGCGGTCACGTCGCGGGGCACCTACGAGCCCACCGGGGCGGGTGGCATCGACATCCCAGGCGGGTCCGCCGCCGAGGTCTCGCTGGCCTCGCTGGCCGGCATCCCGGCCGCGATCAAGGTCACCTCCAGTGCGCCGGTCACCGCGACCGTCATGATCCCGGGCGGGACCAACGGCTCGCCCGGCTCCTTCACCGCGGCCGCGGCCGCGCTCGAGGAGCAGGGCGTGATCGCGGACAACGTGACCGGGCCCGGCCGGGTGTCCACCCTGATCCTCTCCGCGCCCCACGCTGCGGCCCGGGTGAGCGTGGCCCAGATCTCCTCAGCGGGCTCCGCGCGGCGTACCCAGACCGTCCAGGTCAGCCCGGGCAAGAGCGTCGTGGTGGCGCTCAAGGCGGTGCCCGGGGCCCCGCGCGGCACGCCGTTCGCGGTGGTGATCTCGCCGCTTCCCGGCTCCGGCCCGGTCTACGCGGGCCGCGTGATCAGCGCCAGCGGGGCGGGGGGCGCGCTCCAGGCCATGCTCCCGGTGGCCAGCTCGCTCAGCACGGTCCTGCTGCCCCCGGTCCGCAACGCCGCCATCGCCGCCGTGCCGTGATGCCCCGTGCCGTGATGCCCCGTGCCGGATGCCCGGTGACGTGAGCCCCGGCGGAGCCGGCTCACTCCTCCCCGAAGCCGGGATCCACGTCCTCCGGATCGATGCCGAGCAGCCGGGCGAACTCCTCCACCACCACCTCGAAGACCAGCTCGCCCAGTTCCTCTTCACTGTCGGCGCGGGCGGCCAGCGGCCGCCGGTACACCACGATCCGCGGCGGCTGGGCCACCGCCCCGTCCCCCGCTCCTGGCGACCCGGTCCCCGGCGAGCCCGGGTCCAGCCGGGCCAGGGACACGCTCTCCGGCCCGAGGCCAGGCGGGTCGGGCGGCGGGATCTCCTCGACCGCGAACTCCACCCCGGACAGCTGGGCCTCCCACCGGGGCTCCAGCCGGGCCACCGCCTCCAGGATCAGCTCGTCGAACCGCTGCGACCGGCTCCGGTGCAGGGGTACCCCGGGCGGCGCCAGCACGCCGCGCAGCCCGCGCCCATGCCGGTCCCGCCGCCTGATCCGGGCCCTGTCGTCACCCTCACCGCTGCGCACAGTTGCCGAGCGTATCCCGCGCCGTGGCCCGGCGCCGGGCGCCCGGGCCGGGCGCCAGCCGCTGGCGGCCGGCCGGGGGATCGGGGCGCGGAGCGAGACACGATCGTGCAGTGTGCCCCGGGTGGTGGCGTTACCGCCCGCGGATGGGTACGGTCAGCCGTTGTGAGCGATGCACGTGACCCCTCTCCCCTCCGGTCGCGCTGGCACGCCACGAACGGGCCCGGCCGGCCGGCGGGCCGTCATGGTGACCGCCCGCCGCTGCTCCCGGCCCGCCTGCAAGCATCCCGCGGTGTACACGCTCACGTACGTGTACCGCGACTCGACCGCGGTGCTGGGCCCGCTGGCCGCGTACGTCGAGCCGCACTGCTACGACCTGTGCTCAGCGCACGCCGACCGGCTGACCGCACCGCGCGGCTGGGAAGTGGTCCGGCTCCCGGTGGAGTCCGCGCCGCCCGAGACCGATGACCTGGAAGCCCTGGCCAACGCGGTGCGTGAGGCGGCCGTCCCGCCGCCCGGTGAGCCGGTCGGCCAGGGCGTCGAGGTGGGCAGGCGGGGCCACCTCCGGGTGCTGCGTTCCTCACCCGACGCGCGGGACCGGCTCAGGTAGCCACAGCTCCTCCTGCCCGGCGCAGGCCGGTAGGCTCGGTGTCTTGCTGCGCCCGCCCGGCCGCCGGCCGTAGGGCGGGGCCGGGGTCCCCGCGGAATATCTGGGCACAGATATCCCAGCACAACATAAAGCGGGCGCCGGAGCGCCGCGGGCTGAGGCAGTGTGTGCGACGCGGGCAGGCCACGCAGATCAGGCCATCCAGATAGGGAACGCAACCCCGGGCGCGTGATTCCCGGGTCAGATACGGGAGGCAGAGCCTCAGTGGGCTCCTACGAGAAGATCTTCAAGGCGTATGACATCCGCGGCATCGTCCCCGACGAGCTCGATGAGCAGGTCGCCGAGTCGGTCGGGGCCGCCTTCGCCCGGCTCACCGGCGCGTCCAGCGTGGTGACCGTGCACGACATGCGCACCTCGTCCCGGCCGCTGGCCGAGGCGTTCGCCCGGGGCGCGGCGGCTCAGGGGGCCGACGTGATCGAGGGCGGCCTCGGCTCGACCGACGTGCTGTACTACGCGAGCGGCAGCCTGGGCCTGCCCGGCGCGATGATCACGGCCAGCCACAACCCGGCCAAGTACAACGGGATCAAGCTGTGCCGGGAAGGGGCCCGGCCGGTCGGCGCGGACAGCGGGCTGACCGAGCTGCGCGACGCCGCGGCCCAGGGCCTGCCGCTCTACCACGGCACCCCCGGCGTCATCGTCCAGCGGGACCTGCTCGCCGGGTACGCCAGCCACCTCAGGAAGCTGGTCGACCTGTCCGCGATCCGGCCGCTGAAGGTGGCCGTGGACGCGGGGAACGGCATGGCCGGGCACACCGTGCCCCGGGTCTTCGAGGGGCTGCCCCTCACCGTCGTGCCGCTCTACTTCGAGCTGGACGGCACGTTCCCGAACCACGAGGCCAACCCGCTCGATCCGGCCAACCTGCGCGACCTGCAGCGCGCGGTGATCGATTCCGGGGCGGACGTCGGCCTGGCCTTCGACGGGGACGCCGACCGCTGCTTCGTGGTGGACGAGCGCGGGCACATCGTCTCGCCCTCGGTGCTCACCGCGCTCATCGCCGTCCGGGAACTGGCCCGCGAGCCCGGCGCCGCCATCATCCACAACCTGATCACCTCCCGCGCGGTGCCCGAGATCATCACCGAGCACGGCGGCACCCCGGTGCGCACCCGGGTCGGGCACTCGTTCATCAAGGCGCGGATGGCCGAGACCGGCGCGGTGTTCGGCGGCGAGCACTCCGGCCACTTCTACTTCCGTGACTTCTGGTACGCCGACTCGGGGATGCTCGCGGCCCTGCACGTGCTGGCCGCGCTCGGTGAGCAGGACGCCCCGCTGTCCGAGATCCTGGCTGGTTACGGCCGCTACGTGGCCACCGGCGAGATCAACAGCGAGGTGGCGGACCAGGCCGGGGCGACCGCGCGCGTCCGCGCGGAATTCGCCAGCCGGCCCGGCGTGACGGCCGACGAGCTCGACGGGCTGACCATCACCAGCGACAGCTGGTGGTTCAACCTCCGCCCGTCCAACACCGAGCCGTTGCTGCGGCTGAACCTGGAGGCGGCCGACGAGGACACTATGCTCAGGCTGCGTGACGAGGTGCTCGGCATCGTGCGCGGTTAGCCCCGGGTCGCCCGGGCCAGCTCACCGCCCCGCGGCCAGCGCCCTGCCGCCGCGCCCGCGCGTCCGTGAGACCCTCGCCTTCCTGGAGACCTCGTGAAGATCGACGACTGGCTGCTCGACATCCTCGCCTGCCCGAAGTGCCACGCGCCGCTACGCGTGGATGAGGCGGCCAGCGAACTGGTGTGCACCGGCGCGGACTGCGGCCTGGCCTACCCGGTGCGCGACGACATCCCGGTCCTCCTGGTGGACGAGGCACGGCAGCCGGGAGCACAGCCGTGACCCTGACGGCCCAGGAGCGCCTGGACGACCTGAGCCAGCTGGAGGCCGGCGACCCGGGTGGCGTGCTCCGCCAGGTGGCCTCCGCGGCCGCCCAGGTGCGCACCTCGGCGCGCATCACGGCCGAGACCGATCTGAGCGCGGTGCTCGCGGGCGGCCGCCCGCGGGCCATCGTGGTCACGGGCATGGGCGGGTCAGGGGTGGCCGGCGAGGTGCTCGCCGCGGTCTGCGGGCCCGGCTCCGCCTCCCCGGTGATCGCGCAGCACGACTACCGGCTGCCAGCCTGGGTCGGCGCGGCCGACCTGGTCATCGCGGTGTCCTGCTCGGGCCGGACCGAGGAGACCCTGTCGGCCACCGAAGAGGCGGTGCGCCGCGGCTGCCCGCTGCTCGCGGTGGGCGGGGCCGGGTCGCCCCTGGCGCAGCTGGCCGAGCAGGCCCGGGCCCCGTTCATCCCGGTCGAGCCGGCCGGCATGCCGCGCTTCACGCTGTGGGGCCTGGCCGTGCCGCTGATGGCCGTCGCCGACCGGCTCGGGGTGGCGGATATCCCGCCCGCCGGGCTCGAGGGCGCCGCCGCCGACCTGGAGCGCGTCTCCCACCTCTGCCGCCCCGACAGCGAATCCTTCGTCAACCCGGCCAAGACGCTGGCCCTGGAGCTGGCCGGGACACTGCCGATGATCTGGGGCAGCTCACCGCTGACCGGGGTGGCGGCCACCCGGTTCGCCTGCCAGCTGAACGAGAACGCCAAGCACCCGGCGATCCGGGGGGTGCTGCCGGAGGCCAACCACAATCAGGTGGTGGTGTTCGACGGCCCCTTCGCGCCGTGGCCCGCCGACGGCCCGGCGGTGCTGGACGACGAGGACCCGCGCCCCTCGGTGCCGCTGCGGCTGGTCCTGCTGCGCGACAGCCAGGAGCATCCCCAGGTGACCCGCAGGCGCGAGGTGTCCGCCGAGCTGGCGGAGCAGCACGGGATCGGGGTGAGCGAGCTCGCCGCGGACGGCAGCACGGCGCTGCAGCGGCTGGCCGGCCTGATCCAGCTGATCGACTACGCCACCGTGTACCTGGGCATCGCGATCGGGGTCGACCCCGGCCCCATCGCCGTCATCGGCGACCTGAAGGAACGGATCGCCTAGTTGCTGACCGCACGGTTGGCTGGCCCACAGTGGTTTGGACACACAGTTGCCTGACGCGCAGTTGCCTGACACGCAAGCGGAAGAGCCCCCCTCGGAAGGACTGCGCGCGGTGCTCGCCGCGCTGGGCGCGAACCTGGGCATCGCGGCCACCAAGCTGGTCGCGTTCGCGATCACCGGGTCGGCGTCGATGCTCGCCGAGTCGGTGCACTCGCTGGCGGACAGCGGGAACCAGGCGCTGCTGCTGCTCGGCCGCAGCCGCGCCCGGCAGGCGCAGACCGAGGAGCACCCGTTCGGCTTCGGCCGGGAACGGTACTTCTACGCGTTCGTCGTGGCCGTGGTGCTGTTCACGGTGGGCGCGGTGTTCTCGCTGTACGAGGGCATCCACAAGATCATCAGCCCGGAGCACATCCGCTCGCCGTTGGTGGCCTTCGTGGTCCTGTTCATCGCGATGGGGCTGGAGGGCTTCTCGCTGCGCACCGCGGTGCACGAAACCAACCTGGTCCGCGGGCGCAACGGCTGGACCGCGTTCATCCGCCGGTCCAAGGCGCCCGAGCTGCCCGCCATCCTGCTGGAGGACCTGGCCGCGCTGACCGGGCTGGTCTTCGCCACCGCCGGGGTGGCGCTGACGGAAATCACCGGCAACCCGGTCTGGGACGGCGTGGGCTCCCTGGCCATCGGCATCCTGCTCGGCTGCGTCGCCGCGGTGCTGGCGGTCGAGATGAAGAGCCTGCTGATCGGGGAGTCGGCCAGCCCGGAGCTGGAGCGGGCCATCGTCACGGCGCTGGAATCAGGCCCGGAGGTGCAGCGGGTCATCCACCTGCGGACCCTGCACATGGGCCCGGAGAGCCTCCTCGTCGCGGCCAAGATCGCGATCAGCGGGGCCGACAGCGCGGCGCTGGTGGCCGCGGGGATCGACGCGGCCGAGCGCCGGGTCCGCAGCGCGGTGCCGATCGCCGAGATGATCTACCTGGAGCCGGACATCTACCGGCCGGGCAAGGCCGACACCACCGACCCGGCCATCCGCGCGGTGCGCCGGCCCCGCCGGCCCGGCCCGTAGCCCCAGAACCCCACCAGCCCCAGAACCCCACCAGCTCCATAGCCCCCAAGGGTCCCGCCGACGGCCGTGATCATGACTTGGGTGCCGTTATGGCGGCACCCAAGTCATGATCACGGCGCGAGTCTGTGACTAGCGGGGCTTATATGGCCAGTGTTGGCATTGGGGGTAGGAGCGGGCGGACGGGTACGCGTCCCCCGGATCGGCGTCCGCTGGCCCATGCTGAGCAGCCGCAGCGCCCGCTCCTTCTCGAAGTCCAGCGCGCTCCCTGGCGGCGGCGGGACCCGCCCGATCCGCCGGCCCAGCTCCGCGACCTGGGCGCGGACCACGGGCTCGGCCAGCACCCGCAGGCCGAAGGCCAGCGCGGCCGGGCTGATGTCCAGCCGCCGCTCCAGTTCCAGGGCCAGCGCCACCGCGGCCACGTCCTGATCGCGGAACTGGCGGTGACCCGGACCACGGCCCACCGGCGGCAGAAGGCCGAGCGCTTCGCGGTAGCGCAGCATCCGGGGGGACGTGCCGAGCCGCTGGGCGGCCTCCGTGATCCGCATAAGCCGAATCTAACATTCTTTTGTCAAGAACCCTGCCTCGGTGCTGCGCCCAGGCCCGGACGTGCCGTACGGTCGGGAGAGCTGACCAAATCCGTGACCCTGCTGAGGAGTTTCATGCCTGCCGAATCCGTCCCGTTCAAGGTGGCCGATCTGTCCCTCGCCGACTTCGGGCGCAAGGAGATCAGGCTCGCCGAGCACGAAATGCCGGGGCTGATGGCGGTCCGGGAGGAGTACGCCGACGCGCAGCCGCTGCGCGGGGCGCGGATCACCGGATCGCTGCACATGACCATCCAGACCGCCGTCCTGATCGAGACCCTCGCCGCTCTCGGCGCGCAGGTCCGGTGGGCGAGCTGCAACATCTTCTCCACCCAGGACCACGCCGCGGCGGCGATCGCGGTCGGGCCGGAGGGGACCCCGGAGGACCCCCAGGGCATCCCGGTGTTCGCCTGGAAGGGCGAGACGCTGGAGGAGTACTGGTGGTGCACGGACCAGGCGCTGACCTGGGCGGGTCACGACGGGCCGAACATGATCCTCGATGACGGCGGCGACGCCACGATGCTGGTGCACAAGGGCGCCGAGTACGAGGGCGCCGGGGCCGTCCCGTCCGCGGCCGAGGACGACGCCGAGGAGTGGACGGTCGTGCTCGGCCTGCTCCGCCGGTCCCTGGAGACCAGCAAGGACCGCTGGACGCTGATGGCCGAGGGCATCCGCGGGGTAACCGAGGAGACCACCACCGGCGTGCACCGGCTGTACGAGATGGCCCGCGGCGGCACCCTCGCGTTCCCGGCCATCAACGTGAACGACTCGGTGACCAAGTCCAAGTTCGACAACATCTACGGCTGCCGCCACTCGCTGATCGACGGCATCAAGCGGGCCACCGACGTACTCATCGGCGGCAAGGTCACGGTGGTCTGCGGCTACGGGGACGTGGGCAAGGGCTGCGCGCAGTCGCTGCGCGGCCAGGGCGCCCGGGTCATCGTCACCGAGGTCGACCCGATCTGCGCCCTGCAGGCGGCCATGGACGGTTTCCAGGTGGCCAAGCTGGACGACGTGGTCACCACCGCGGACATCTTCGTCACCGCGACCGGCAACCGGGACGTCATCACCGCCGAGCAGATGCGCCTGATGAAGCACCAGGCGATCGTGGGGAACATCGGCCACTTCGACAACGAGATCGACATGACCGGGCTGGCCCGCATCCCCGGCATCCGGCGGATGATCATCAAGCCGCAGGTGGACGAGTGGCAGTTCTCTGACGGCCACGCGATCATCGTCCTGTCCGAGGGCCGGCTGCTCAACCTGGGCAACGCCACCGGGCACCCCAGCTTCGTGATGTCCAACTCCTTCACCAACCAGGTCATCGCCCAGATCGAGCTGTTCACCAAGGCGGACCAGTACCCGGTGGGCGTGCACACGCTGCCCAAGCACCTGGACGAGAAGGTGGCCCGGCTGCACCTGGACGCGCTGGGCGTCCGGCTCACCGAGCTGACCAAGGAGCAGGCCAGCTACATCGGCGTGCCGGTGGAGGGCCCGTACAAGGCGGACCACTACCGGTACTGACGCGGATCACCGACCTGATGAGCGAGCGGCCGCCCGGCGTCCCGTCCGATATCGCGGACGCCGGGCTGGCCAGCGCCGGTCTGGCCAGGATTGGCTGGGCTCAGCGGTCCATGCCGGTGCTGACCGGCATCGGCCAGGTCTTCGTTGCGGAAAAACCGCTGGCCGGCCGGCACGATCGCGGCCTGCCTGCACGTGACCGCGGAAACGGCGGTGCTGGTCCAGACGCTGCGGGCCGGCGGCGCCGAGGTCTACCTGGCGGCCTCGAACCCGTTGTCGACCCAGGACGACATCGCGGCCGCGCTGGACGCCTGCGGCGCGGCCGTGGTGTTCGCCCGGGCGGGAGCGGGCCGGGCCGCCTACAGCGAGCACATCCACCGGGCCCTGGACGCCGGGCCGGACCTGGTCGTGGACGACGGCGGCGACCTGATGGAGGCGCTGCACGCGGAGCGGCCCGACCTGCTCGGCAAGGTCATGGGCGGGTGTGAGTCGACCACGGCGGGGGTGATCCGGCTGCGCCGGATGGCCAGCGAGGGGACGCTCGCCTTCCCCGCGGTCGCGGCGGACGCGACCGGCACCCGGCTCATGCTGGACAGCACCTACGGGACCGGGCAGTCCACCATCGACGGGATCATCCGGGCCACCAACATCATGCTGGCGGGCCGGACCGTGGTGGTGGCCGGCGTACGGCTGGTGCGGCCGGGGCATCGCGCAGCGGGCCCGGGGACTCGGCGCGCAGGTCATCGTGACCGAGGTCGATCCGGTCCGCGCGCTCGACGCGCATGATGCAGGGGTACCGGGTACTGCCGATGGCGGACGCCGCGCCACGATCGGCGAGGTGTTCATCACCGCCACCGGCTCCCGGGACGTGATCACCGCGCCGCACCTGGCCGCGATGCGGGACGGCGCGATCCTGGCCAATGCCGGCCACTTCGACGTCGAGGTGGACGTGCGGGCCCTGGCGGCGCTGGCCGTCAGCGTGGAACGCGGCGTGCGGCCGCACACCGACGAGTACCTGCTCGGCGACGGGCGGCGGCTGCTGCTGCTGGCCGAGGGCCGGATCGTCAACCTGGTCGCCGCGGAGGGCAACCCGCCCATGGTCATGGACGTGTCGTTCGCCGGGCAGGCGCTGGTGCTGGCCTGGCTGGCCCGCGAGCACGGTTCGCTGCTGCCGGGCGTGCACCGGGTCCCGGCCGCCATCGACGACGAGATCGCCCGCCTGGCCCTCGGCGCCACCGGCGCCGCCATCGACCAGCTGACCCCCGCCCAGCAGCAGTACCTCGACTCCTGGCAGCAGCCCTAGCCCCCGCCGCCGCGCGCGGGCGCGCGGGCGCGGGCGGGGGCGGCCGCCCCCCGCCCGCGCCCGTTGGCGCATCATCCGCATCGTTGGTCACATTGATCATGGAGTAGCGCGACTTATCACCTGATCTAGTGCACGGAAACCGGGACGAATCGGGCGCTGGAGTGCACCAGATAGGTGATAAGTGGCGGTGGGGGGTCAGCGAGGGGGGTGGAAGCCGCCTGGGCGGGGAGGGGCGGGGGCGGCGTCGGCGGACCTCCGGCGGGGCTGGTCCCATCGGGTGCGGCCCCGGTGGCCCCGGTGGCCCTGGCACCCCCGGCGGGGCCGGGCTCTGCGGGCGCGGGGCCGGGGCGTGGCCGGGCTCGCCCCGGCGGGGGGCGGGGGGACGGTAACGGCTGCGGGGCTGGTTCCGGCGGGTGCGGCCCGACTGGCCTGGGCGGCGATCCGGGCGTGCGCGCGGTCGCGGCGCTCGGCGAGCACCGCGGACAGGTAGTCGGGCGGGCTGGCGCCGGGCGGCGGAGGCGGGGTCACCTGCGCGGCCACCGCGGCCGCGAGCCGGCGGCCGAACTCCTCCCGGGTCGCCGGGGTGAAGTCGTAGTACCGGCTCAGGTACTGGCGGGCGGTCTCCGCGGTGGCGTCGTCCAGCCCGGACAGCTCGGCCGTGGCCGCCCACGCGGCCAGGGCCGGGGGCAGCGCCGACAGGGGGGCCGTCGTGCCGCGCCGGCCCGGCAGCCGCTCGGTGATGACGAACGTGCCCGCGAAGATGTCGCCGAGCCGCTTGCCGCCCGACGACAGCAGCGAGGTGACCAGCGCGAGGAAGCCCAGCGTCAGCCAGATCTCCAGCACCGCCAGCAGGGCCCGCATCAGCGCCTGGCGGAACCGCTCCGGGCCGCCGTCGTCGCTGACCACGCGCAGGCCCAGGGCCAGCTTCCCCAGTGACCGGCCCCGGCTCAGCGTCTCGAACAGGGCCGGGTAGCCCACGATGATCAGGACCGACACCGTCAGGGAGATCGCCGCGACCGCCGCCGCGTCGAGGCCGCCGCCCGCCCCGGCGGCCAGCGCCACCCCGCCCAGCCCGAACAGCAGCACGAGCTGGATCGCGAGGTCGATGATCAGGGCCAGGGTGCGGCTGGGGAAACGGGCGAAGGGCACGTCGATGACGACGGCCTCGCCGGTGATCACCTCGGCCACGCGGGTCCCCAGTCTGTCAGTAGGCTGCCTGGAGTGGACGTTGACGCCTTTGTAGCCGCACACCAGGCCGATTGGGCCAGGCTAGACCAACTCGTGCGGCGCCGCCGGCGGCTGACCGGCGACGAGGTGGACGAGCTGGTCACGCTGTACCAGCGGACGACCACGCACCTGTCCGTGCTGCGCTCGTCCGGGCACGACCCGGCGCTCGCCGCCCGGCTGGCCAGCCGGGTCGCCCAGGCGCGGACCACGGTGACCGGCTCGCACGTGCCCGCCTGGTCGGCGGTGCGGCGGTTCGCGCTGGTGTCGTTCCCGGCCATGGCCTACCGGGCCCGCTGGTGGTGGGCGGGGTGCGCGGGCGGCTCCATCCTGGTGGGGGTCCTGCTGGGCTGGTGGGTGGCCCGCTCGCCGGGGGTGCAGGCCGCGCTGCTGCCCGGCACCGCGGTCCGCCAGCTGGTCAACCACCAGTTCCGCGGCTACTACTCGCAGTACGCGGCGAGTTCGTTCGCGGCGAAGGTGTGGACCAACAACGTGTGGGTCGCCGCCGAGGCGCTGATCTTCGGGGTGCTGCTCGGGCTGCCCACGCTGCTGGTGCTGTTCGGGAACGCCGCCAACGCCGGGGTGGAGGGCGGCCTGATGGTCGCGCACGGCCGGGGCGGGCTGTTCTTCACCCTGATCCTGCCGCACGGGATGCTCGAGCTCAGCGCGGTGTTCCTGGCCGCGGCGGCCGGGCTGCGGCTCGGCTGGTGCGTCATCGACCCCGGACCCCGGCCGCGCGGGCGGGCGCTGGCCGAGGAGGGCCGCTCCTCGCTCACCATCGCGCTCGGGCTCATCGTGGTCCTCCTGGTGTCGGGGCTCATCGAGGCGTTCGTGACCCCGTCGCCGCTGCCGGCCTGGGCCCGCATCGGTATCGGCGCGGTGGCCGAGGCGGCTTTCCTGGGGTACGTGATCGTGTTCGGGCGGCGCGCCGCGGCCACCGGGGGCAGCCCCGACATGGAGCTCGCGCCCGATACCGTGCCCGTCGCGGGCTAGCGGGACGGCTGATTCCCCGTCCGGCCCGGCCTGCGCCGGGCAAGCCGTTAGGGAAAATAGATCGTCAGAGGCGGCCGCGGGCCTTGAGCTCCAGGTAGGCGTCGGCCAGCGCGGACGGCAGCCGGTCCGGCGGGGCGTCGATCACGCTGACGCCGTGCCGCCGCAGCAGGGCCGAGATCCGCTGCCGCTGGGCCTGCGCGCCCTCGGCCGCGGCCGCGTCGTACAGGCGGCCCGCATCGCCCCGGGCGGCGGCCATCTCCGCCACCCGCGGGTCGGCCACCGCCGCGATCATGACCGTGTTCCGGGACACCAGCGGGCCCAGCCGGGGCAGCAGGCCCTCCTCGATCACGGCCGGGTTGAGGTCGGTGAGCAGCACCACCAGGCAGCGGTGCCGGGCCACGGTGAGCACCGCGCTGACCATCGCCGCCATGTCGGTCTCAGCCAGCTCCGCGTCCAGCGGCGCCATGGCCGTGGTGAACGAGGCCAGCACGGATGACCGGGGGGCGCCCATGACCCGGGCCCGGACCCGGCGGCCGAACGCGATCAGGTCGACCCGGTCCCCGGCCCGGGAGGCGAGCGCGGTCAGCAGCAGCGTGGCGTCCATCGACGCGTCCAGCCGGGGGATGCCGCCGACCCGGCCCGCCGACGTCCGCCCGGTGTCCAGCACGACGAGGATCCGCCGGTCGCGCTCGGGCCGCCAGGTCCGGACCATCACGTCACCCCGGCGGGCCGCCGCCCGCCAGTCGATCGAGCGGACGTCGTCGCCGATGACGTACTCGCGCAGCGAGTCGAACTCGGTGCCCGGCCCGCGCAGCAGCGAGCGGTGCTGGCCGTCGAGCTGGCGCAGCTGGGACAGCTTCTCGCCCAGGTGCCTGCGGCTGCCGAACGGCGGCAGCACCCGTACGCTCCACACCGCGGTGTGCCGGCCCTGCCGGGCGGCCAGCCCCAGAGGACCGGACGAGCGCACGATGACCGAGGCGGACCGCTTGTCGCCCCGCCGGTCCGGGGTGAGCGTGCTGGCCACCGTGGCCTGGCCGCCCGCCGCGACGGTGACGGCCAGGTGGCCCGGCTCGGCGTGCGCGCTCGGCGGCCAGGCGGCGCGTACCTGGGCCCGCAGCGGCCGCCGCCCCGGGTTGCGCACGGTCACCGCGACCGGGGCGGACTCGCCCAGCAGCACCCGGGTATCGCCGGACCGGGTGATCTGCAGCCGCCGCACGCTGGCCGCCAGCAGCAGGTCGGCGACGATCGCGGCGAGCAGCACGGCGTTGACGGCCAGCAGGGCCGGCCCAGGTCCGGAAGGCCAGCACGACCAGGGCGCCGAGCAGCGCCGCCGCGGCCGCGCGGCCAGTCAGCGCCATCGATTCCCGGGCTCACCGGCGGTCACCGGGGACCGGGACGGAGGCGAGGACCGCCTCCAGCACCCCGTCCGCCGAGGCGCCCTCGATCTCCGCTTCCGGCCGGAGCTGGATCCGGTGCCGCAACGTCGGCCGGGCCAGCGCCTTCACGTCGTCCGGCGTGACGTAGTCGCGGCCGGCCAGCCAGGCCCAGGCGCGGCTGGTGGCCTGCAGCGCGGTGGCCCCGCGCGGGGACACGCCGAGGCGCAGCGACGGCGACATCCGGGTGGCCCGGCACAGGTCCACGATGTAGCCGGCCACGTCCGCGGCCACCCGGACCTCGCGGACCGCGGCGGACGCCGCGGCCAGCTCGGCCGGCCCGGCGACCGGCCTGATCCCGGTCGCCGCGAGGTTGCCGGGGTCGAAGCCGGCCGCGTGCCGGGCCAGGATGCTGATCTCGTCGTCCCGGCCGGGCAGGTCGACGGTGAGCTTGACCAGGAAGCGGTCCAGCTGCGCCTCGGGCAGCGGGTAGGTCCCCTCGTACTCCACCGGGTTCTGGGTCGCGGCCACCAGGAACGGCTCGGGCAGCCGCCGGGGCTCCCCCTCCACCGACACCTGCCGCTCTTCCATCGCTTCGAGCAGCGCGGCCTGCGTCTTCGGCGGCGTCCGGTTGATCTCGTCGGCCAGCAGCAGGTTGGTGAACACCGGGCCCTCACGGAACTGGAACAGGGCCGTCTTCGCGTCGTAGACCAGCGAGCCGGTCACGTCGCCCGGCATCAGGTCCGGGGTGAACTGGACCCGGGTGCTGCGCAGCGACAGTGCGGCGGCCAGCGAGCGCACCAGCAGGGTCTTGGCCACCCCCGGCACGCCTTCGAGCAGTACGTGACCCCGGCAGAGCAGGCAGATCACCAGGCCGGTCAGCACCGGGTCCTGGCCGACGATGGCCTTGCCGACCTCGGTGCGGACCGCTTCGAGCGCGCCCCGCACATCGGTGTCCAGGGCCTGGTATCCGGGGGCCTGGTATTCGGCGGTCACTGGGTGCGTACCTCTCCCTCGAGAGCGTCAATGTCCTGCCCCAGCGCGACGAGCGCCGCATCGTCGCGCGGGGCCGGCCCGTACAGGATGTCCCGGACCGCGCCGGGCTCGCGCCCGGTCAGCGCGGCCACCGCCGCGCAGACCGCGCCGGCGTCCGCGTCGCCCGGGAGCGCGAGCCGGGCCGTGATCCGGTGCCGGGCCGCGTCGCGCAGCACCTCGGCGGCCCGGCCGCGGGACCGCCGGGACCGGTATAGCCGGCCGTGGCCCTCCACGGTCTCCGACGCGCGGACCACCACCGGAAGCGGCTCGGCGACCAGCGGGCCGAGCCGCCGGGTGCGCCACAACGCCGCGAGGCCGGCCGCGATGAACAGCTGCAGCGTCACCAGGTAAGCCGGCCCGGGGATCTCCTGGAACAGGGATTTCTGCCCGGCCGCGCTGGCGGCCGCCGGGCTGGGCACCAGCCAGACGATGCGCGGGCTGCCGCGCAGCAGGTTCAGCGCCAGGGCGGCGTTCCCGTCGTGGGCCAGGGCCGCGTCGGTCAGCGGCACGCCACTGCCCAGCAGCGTGACCAGGCGGCCCCCGGCCAGGTAGCGGACCAGGCTGGGGTGGCCGTCCACCGGGTAACACTGCCCGCCGCCCGCGCCCGGGGCAGTGCCGCGGACCCGCATCAGCACCCCGCCCATGGCGGCGTCCCCCGCCACGGTCGCCGCGGCCAGGGTGCAGCCCGGCTGGACCGTGCGGACCTCGTCGGCGCCCGCCACCGTGACCCGCGGTGCGCCCGTGCTTCCGGCGGGTCCCGTGCTTCCGGCGGGTCCCGTGGTTCCGGCGGATCCCGTGGTCCGGGCGTTCAGGGCGGCGAGCACGGCGCTGTCCGGCTCGGCCACCATCAGGTTCCCGGGCAGCCGGGCCAGCTCACCCAGCTGGCCCGGGCTGAGCAGGTAGGGGCTGGTGATGACCAGCGCCGGGCTGCGGCCGGGGCGGGCCGCAAGGCCAGCGCCGGGGGCCGGGGCGCGGGCGGCCGCCAGGGCCGCGGGCACGCTGTCCGCCCGGATCACCGGCTGCCCGCGCTGGGCCAGGAGGGCGGCCAGCGCCCGGGTGCCCTGCGAGCCGGGATTGCCGGGATCGAGGTAGCCGGTGGTGGACGGGGACGGCCTGAGCAGGGCGATCACGATTCCGCCCAGCAGGACCAGCGCCAGCACGGTGAGCGGGGCCCGCCAGCGGTGCAGCGCGCCGCCCGGCGGCGGGGATGCCGGCCGGCGGGACCGCCGGGCCGGCGGGCCCGGGCGTGGCCGGACCGAGGGTTCCCGGCGCGGCCGGACCTGGACCCGGCCCGGTCAGGACCGGCGCCGGGCCGGTCATCTCACTCCGCCCGGGTGCGTTCCGCTGCCGCCGGCGGCCGTCCCAGGACCTGCCCCCGCTCCGGCTGCCGCCCCCGCTCCGGCTCCGGCCAGGACGGCGCCGGGCTTCGGGACGGCCGCGCTGATCCGCGTGTCCAGCTCGCGGACCAGCGTGTAGCCCTCCTGGGTGCCAGGCCGCCCGCCGTAGCAGATGTCGTCGAACATGAGGGCCGCGCCGCGCAGCGCGGCCGCCTCGGCCGGCAGCGCCGCCCCGGCCTCCTCGGCCATCTCGTTCGCGGTGCGCCCGGCCCGCGGCGTGAGCACGGCCCGCTCGTCGAGTTCACGGGCGATGGCCCGGACATGTTCCGCGGTGGCCCCGGCGAAGTCGCCCGCGGCGGCCAGGCGGCCGGCCCGCAGCCGGTGATCAGCCGCGCTGAGCGGGCCGGAGCCGGCCAGCAGCTGGCCCGCGGCCCGGCGGGACCGGGCCAGCGGCCCGGTCCGGCTCAGCACCACGGTGATGACCGTGGCCAGCAGGGCGGCCAGCGCGACCGCCGCCCACCAGCCGCCCGGGAACGCCTGGCCGGCCCGGGACAGGTCGTTCAGCAGGTCGCCGATCGCGTTCAGGATCCGCTGGGTCAGTGGCTCGTGCGGATGGTAGATGGCCTTGGAGAGCTCGGCGCGGGCCAGTCGCTGCCCGGCCGCCCGGCCGGTCAGGGAGCCGATCGGCCCCCCGGCGGTCACCACGGCGGCGGGGCCCCCGCGGCCGTGGGAGGGGTGCCCGGCGCCGGGCTGGCCGACGGCGGCCGCCATACGGTGGCGAAGTCGTCGCCGAGCGGGCCGCTGCCCGGCTGGCCCGTCCCCGGCTGGCCGTTTCCCGCCTGGCCAGTCCCCGACGCGGTCCGCAACGCCAGGTCCAGGCCTTCCTTGCGCATCCGCATGTCCACGTAGAGCAGGACGGTCACCCCGGCGGTGATCGGCCGGGTCACGGTGCCCGCCGCGATGGTGCCGATCACGATGACGATGGTCCCGCCGATGCCGCCGCCTGCCACCGCGCCCAGGACGCTGAACGGGAGCTGCAGGATGCCGCCCGCGATGGCCACGATGATCCCGGCCAGCAGCGTGATGCCGAACACCCGCCAGAAACTCCGGGTCACCAGCCGCCAGGACCGCGCCAGGGCCCGGGCGGGGCCCTGGTTCTCCAGCACCACGACCGGCGTGACCAGGCTGAGCATGGTCGAGAACCAGATGGTGAGCACCAGGGCCACGAGCCCGAGCAGCACCAGGAGCCCGTACACCACCGGAGGTGAGCCAGCCACGGCGGCGATGGCCACCAGGAGGCCGAGGATCAGCAGCGGCCCGAGCCCGGCCAGCAGCACCAGCAGCGTGGCCAGCAGCAGGCTGGGCAGCCGCGGGCGGGTGACCCGCCAGGCGTCCCCGGCGCTGATCTGCTGGCCGCTGACCCCGCGGGCCATGATCGGGGCGAGCAGCCCGGCCAGGATGGCCTGGACGATGAAGGTCAGCAGCACGGTCAGCGCGAACGCGGGCACCAGCACCGCGACGGCCCGGCCCAGCAGGTGCGTGGCCTGGGCCGTCGTCAGCTGCTGGCCCGGGCTGGGCAGGTTGAGGCCGCCCAGGTTGAGCAGCGTCCGGGTGATCGTGGCGGAGATGACCGCCGAGATCGTCATGACTATGGCGGCGAGGCCCAGGATGGCTTTGGGGTTGCGGCGGATGGAGGCGAACGCCCCGTCCAGGATCTCGCCCACGCCCAGCGGCCGGAGTGGGATCACGCCGGGCTTGGGCGCGGCCTCACCGTAGCGCGGCCACTGGCCGGGGGGCGGCTGCCCGTATCCCTGCTGGCCGTATCCCTGCTGGCCGTACCCTGGCTGGCCAGGGCCGGGCGGCCCGTATCCCTGCTGCCCGTAGCCGGGCGGTGCGGAGCCGGGCGGCGCGGAGCCGGGCTGGCCCCACCCCGGCCAGCCAGGCGGATCGGCCTGGCCCGTGCCGCGGCTGGCCTGTGGCCCGGCCTGGCCCGGGCCGGGCTGGCCCGGGCCTGCCGCTGGCGGGCTGCCCGGGCCGTATCCGCCGCCGGGCGGGAACCATGGCTGGGGCCGCTGGGCCTGCCCGTCCCCTGGCGCGTCCGACGACGGACTGTCTGTCATGGTTCTCCTTCGCGGCACGCGGCCGCCGAACTGCTCGCCGATAGCCGGGCTTGCCCCCCGTCCCCGCTGGCGCCCATACTCGCACGAAGCCGGGGTGTCATGAAGTCCAGCCAGCGGAACCGCGCGGGGCCTGGCCCTGGCCTGCGCGGACCCGTGCCCGTCGCGTCGACCTGACCCCCGCCGGGGGGCAGACTCAGATCATGAGCGTGCCCACGTTGCAGTGGCTCGACCCGCCCCGCGGGCCGGCCGTCGCCCTCCTCGACCAGACCCGGCTCCCGGCCGAGGAAAAGGTCGTCACCTGCGAAAACGTCCCCGACCTGGTGGACGCCATCCGCCGCCTGGTGATCCGTGGCGCGCCGGTACTCGGCGTGGCCGGCGCGTTCGGCGTCGCGCTGGCCGCCTGCCGGGGCGATGACGTGGCCGCCGCGGCCCGGCTGCTCTGCGAGGCCCGGCCCACCGCGGTGAACCTGGCCTGGGGCACCCGCCGCGCGCTGGCCGCTTACCAGGCCGCGCTCGCCGCCGCGCCCGGTCCGCGCCCCCACACCCAGGATCTCCAACGGCTTGCCCGCGCGGCTGCCCTGGCCGAGGCACGGGCCATCGCGGCGGATGACGCCGCCGCCAGCGCGGCGATGGCCCGGCACGGCCTCAGCCTGATACCAGAAGGCGCCCGGGTGCTCACGCACTGCAACACCGGGGCGCTGGTATCCGCGGGCGGCGGGACGGCCTTCGCGGTGATCCTGGCCGCGCACCAGGCCGGGCGGCTGGCCCGGCTCTGGGTGGATGAGACCCGCCCGCTGCTGCAGGGGGCCCGGCTGACCGCCTGGGAAGCGCAGCGGGCGGGCATCGACTATGCGGTGCTGCCGGACTCCGCGGCCGCCGGCCTGCTGGCCAGCGGCGCGGTAGATGTGGTGCTCACCGGGGCGGACCGGATCGCCGCCGATGGCAGCGTGGCCAACAAGGTCGGCACCTACAGTCTCGCGGTGCTCGCTCGCCACCATGGCGTGCCGCTGGTGGTGGTGGCGCCGGTCTCCACGATCGACTTCGGCACGGCGACCGGCGGTGACATCGTCGTGGAGCACCGCGGCGACCAGGAGGTGACGACCCTGGGCGGGCAGGTGATCGCGCCCGCTGGCAGCGCAGCGTATAACCCTGCGTTCGACGTCACGCCTGCCGCCCTGGTCAGCGCCCTGGTGACGGAACGTGGTGTCACAAAGCCCGTTACTGCGGGTAATCTACGTCTGCTAGGTGCTCCTCCGGCTCAGCGGAAGAGTGCCCTCACCGATGTTTCCGTGGAACTATGAGGCTCATGAAAGGTCGTGTCCTCGTCGTCGATGACGACGCTGCCCTGTCCGAGATGCTCGGCATCATGCTCCGTGGCGAGGGATTCGAGCCCACTTTCGTCTCGGACGGGGACAAGGCGCTGGAGGTGTTCCGCGACACCCATCCCGACCTCGTGCTGCTCGACCTGATGCTGCCAGGTATCGACGGGATCGACGTCTGCCGGCAGATCCGCACCGAATCCGGTGTGCCTATCGTCATGCTCACCGCCAAGAGCGACACCGTCGATGTGGTCCTGGGACTCGAATCCGGTGCGGATGACTACATCGTCAAGCCGTTCAAGTCGAAGGAGCTGATCGCGCGGGTCCGGGCCAGGCTGCGCCGGACCGATGACCCGGCGCCCGAGATGCTGCAGATCGTCGACGTCGAGATCGACGTGGCCGGGCACTCGGTCAAGCGCAACGGGCGGCCGGTCAGCCTGACGCCGCTGGAGTTCGACCTGCTGGTGGCGCTGGCCCGCAAGCCGCGCCAGGTGTTCACCCGGGAAGTTCTGCTGGAGCAGGTCTGGGGTTACCGGCATGCGGCGGACACCCGGCTGGTAAACGTTCATGTGCAGCGGCTCCGGGCCAAGATCGAGAAGGACCCGGAGCATCCGGAGATCGTGGTGACCGTACGCGGCGTGGGTTACAAGGCAGGACCGGCCTGATCAAGGGCCGCGCCCCGGCCAGGCCGCAGGCGGCCAGCACGGGGCAGCGTCCCGATCAGCGTGAAGAAGGGCCATGGAGGGGGCAGCGAGCAGCAGCGAGGCGGGGCTAGGGCCGCGCGGCAGCGGACTGCCCGCGGCCGGCATGCCCGTCGGCGGGGCCCCGGCAGGCGGGCTGGCCGCGGGCAGCGTGACCATGCCCGGGAGCGCTCCGGCGGATCCCGGGGCGGTGCTTCCGGGCCGGGGCCTGGGCCCGTCACCCGCTGGCTCCCGGATCACTCCGCTAGTCCGGCGGGCCGCCCGCCGCCTGCCCCCCGGGGTCCGCGGTACCCTGCGCACGCTCGACCGCCGGTCCCGGGTAGTCGCGGCGCGGATGCGCCGCCGCTGGCACCGTTCACTCCAGCTTCGCGTGGTCGCCACGACCCTGGTGATCTGCGTGGTGGTCGTCACCGTGCTCGGGTTCTTCCTGGTCCAGCAGATCGAGAGCGGGCTGCTGAACAGCGCGCGGACGTCAGGCTCGCACCAGCTGGCTGAGGGCCTGGCCGTGGCCAAGGACGACGCCGGGCTGGAGGGCTCGGCCGGGGACCGGGTGAAGTCCCTGCTCTCACTAGCCTCCACGCTGCAGGGGCTGAGCGGGCCTGGCGACACCTTCGACGTGGTGATCCTCGCCCAGCCGTCGGCGGACTCCGCGTTCGGCGGCACCTACGGCAACCAGAACGTCAGCTGGGAGAGCATCCCCAAGACGCTGCGAGACAAGGTCACCGGGGAACAGCAGCAGGGCCGGACGGACCAGCTGTGGTCCACCCCGACCCTCATGCGTTACCTGCACGGCCGGGCGCCGGCCCCCGGGCTGGCGATCGGCGGCGTGATCAACGGGCACGACCAGCTCTACTACCTGTTCCCGCTGGATCAGCAGCAGGCCACGCTGAGCCTGGTGCAGCACGCCATGCTGTTCGGCGGCCTGGCCCTGGTCGCGCTGCTGGCCGGCATCGTGTCCCTGGTCACCCGCTGGGTCGTGGTCCCGATCCGGGAGGCGGCCGGGGCGGCCAGCCGGCTGTCCGATGGGCAGCTGGACGAGCGGATGCCGGTCCGGGGCACCGATGACCTGGCCGCGCTGGCCCGGTCGTTCAACGACATGGGGGCCAGCCTCCAGGAGAAGCTGCGCGAGCTGGAAGAGCTGTCCAAGGTGCAGCGGCAGTTCGTTTCCGACGTGTCACACGAGCTGCGCACCCCGCTCACCACGATCAGGATCGCGGCGGACGTGCTGTTCGCGGCCCGCGAGCAGCTGCTGCCCGCCGCGGCCCGGTCCGCGGAACTGCTGGAAGGCCAGCTGGAGCGCTTCGAGTCGCTGCTGGCGGACCTGCTCGAGATCAGCCGGTACGACGCGAACGCGGCGACGCTGGACGCGGAGTCCGCCGACGTGTGCGACCTGGTCCGGCGCGCCGCCGCGGACGCCGAGCAGCTCGCGGCCCGGCGGGGGACCCGGATCGATTTCCGGCTGCCGCCCGAGCCCTGCGTGGCCGAAGTGGACCGGCGCCGGGTCGAGCGCATCCTGCGCAACCTGCTGGACAACGCGGTCGAGCACGGCGAGGGCCGGGACGTGGTGGTCACCGTGGCGGGGGACCGGGACGCGGTGGCGGTGGCCGTCCGCGACCATGGCGTGGGCTTCGGGCCCGCCGAAGCGCAGCTGGTGTTCGACCGGTTCTGGCGGGCCGACCCCGCGCGGGCCCGCACCACCGGCGGTACCGGGCTCGGCCTGGCCATCTCGCTCGAGGACGCCCGGCTGCACAACGGCTGGCTGCAGGCCTGGGGGGAGTGCGGGAAGGGCTCGGTCTTCCGGCTGACCCTGCCCCGGGCGGCCGGGCAGGAGCTGGCCGGCTCGCCGCTGCCGCTCGGGCCGGATGAGGCCGAGCCGGGCCCCGAGCTCATCCACGCGGCGCTGCCTCTCCGGGTGAACCCCGACCTGCCCGGCCCGGACCTGGTCGGCCCGGAGCTGGCCGGCCCCGGGTTCAGCGGCACCGGCTTCACCAGCGCCGGACTCGCGGGAGTCCAGCCCACAGGAATCCAGCCCACGGGTACCCGGCGGGCGGGAACCCGGCGGACGGGGGCCGAGCCCGAGGGGCCGGGCAGCGCGGGCACGGTCAGTGGCTAAGGCCGGGCCGCTGCTCCGGTGGCTCGCGGCCGCCCTGGTGGGCATGACGCTGGCGGCGGGCTGCGGGAACGTGCCGACCAGCGGTCTGCTGCAGCACACCGCGCTGCCGGGCACCGGCGGCGAGCAGCAGGGCACGAACTGCTGCGGGGTGATCATGACCCCGCCCACCCCGGGCTGGAGTCCCTCGCAGATCGTCCAGGGCTTCCTGCTGGCGGGCGCTGACTTCAGCGACCGCCACGCGATCGCCCGCGAGTACCTGACCAGGGCGGCCAGCCGGTCCTGGCAGCCGGGCCCGGGGCCCGCGGTGACCGTGATCGCCCAGCCGCCCGCGGTCCCGTCCACCCACCGGCTGTTCGGGTCACAGGACACCACGGTGGTCGAGATCAGCGCGCAGGAGCTGGGCAAGGTCAGCGCCAGCGGCCAGTACATCCCGGCGGAACGCGGCCGGGCGCAGCTGAACCAGGAGTTCATCCTGCAGCGGGTGAACCGTCAGTGGCGGATCGCCACCCTGCCCTCCAGCGAGCTGATGCTCACGAAAGACCTGTTCCAGCTGGCCTACCAGCCGCGCGACCTCTACTACCTGGATCCCATGGGCAAGGGACTGGTGCCCGACCCGGTCTTCGTGCCGGTTGGTTCCTCGGACCCGGCCGGTGATCTGGTCCGGGCCCTGCTGGTCAGCCCGGGAGGCTGGCTGGGGGGAGCGGTCCTGTCCGCGTTCCCGCCCGCGACCAGGCCGGCCCACGATGTGCAGATCCTGCCGGGAAGCAGGACCGCGGTGGTCGACCTGAGCGTGCCCAAGTCCGCGACCGGCCCGGCGTCGCTGGCCCAGATGGCGTCGCAGCTGGTCTGGACGCTGACCAGTTCGTCGTACGGGTCTGCGTCCATCCAGGCGGTGAAGCTTGAGGTCAACGGCCACGTGTGGATCCCGCCCGGGGCCAGCAGCGCGGTGCTGAGCCGCAGCGATTACCCGCAGCCCGCGCTCGAGCCGCCGGGGCACGAGAACCTGTACTTCCTCGGGGCCAACGGTGCGGCCCGCGTGCTCCGGGGCGGGCAGGGCAGCAGCCGTGCGGTGCCAGGCCAGGCGGGAACGGGCCAGGTCGCGCTGACTGGCATCGCCGTCTCCAGGGACCAGCGGTACCTGGCGGGCATCGGGGGGCCGGCGGACGCGTTGACGCTCTACACGAGTTCCCTGTCCGCCGCGGCGAAGCCGCACGCCAGCGCGTCGGCCCGGGCGCTGCAGATCCGGATGAGCGGCGTCTCGATCACGTCGGTGAGCTGGGATCGCGAGAACAACCTCTGGGCCGCGGGCTCATCCGGGGGCCAGCCCCGGGTGTGGCTGCTGCCCGCGTCCGGGGGCAAGCCGCTCAGCGTGGGCCTGCCGCCGAGCATCCGCTCGGTGACCGCGCTGCGGGTGGCGCCGGACGGCGTGCGGGTAGCCATGATCGCGCGCGTCGGCACCAGCGCGGGCGGCGGCCCGGAGAGGGAAGTGCTGCTGGGCGCCATCGTCCGGCCGCCCGGCCAGGTCATCCTGTCCACGGCCGGCCAGATCGGCGCGGACCTCGGCCGGCCCAGCGCGCTGAGCTGGTACGACGCGGACCACCTGCTCGTGGTGAACCAGGCAGCCTCCGGTCCCCAGCTGGAAGAGGTGCCGGTGGACGGGGACCGCTCCGCCTACAACGGCATCGAGCCGGACATGACGTCGATCGCGGCGGCGGGCCCGCGTAACCCCCTGTTCGCCGGCCTGGAGACCGGGGAGCTGGCCAAGTCCCTGGGCCTGAGTGAGCTGTGGAACCAGTTCGCGCCCGGCCGCGCCGTGACTTACCCGGGCTGACGATGGGCCCGCGGCGCCTCTCGTGCTGAAAACCGCCGCGCCGCCCCCTTGCTCCCGGTGCGGAATCATCCCAGGTACCGGGGGGTGTCGAAGAAGACACCCCGCGCTCCTGACATCTGGGCCCGGGCAGGCTAGCGTCGGTCTATGGCACCCGCCCGGGTCCGTGGTTGCGCCGTGCAGGGTTCCCCGCCCGTTGCGGGGAGCCCGGCTAGGCAAGCCGATGCCAGCCGCAGGCGAAACGGCCCACGTAAGGCGACTTGTCGTTGACCGATCACGGTGCGGCTTAGAGGTAAGTCCTGCCCCCCCGGGAGATCAGATGTCTCCCGGACCGGGAGAAGGGCGGTAGTGGCACAGGCCGCGAATCCCTCAGCAGGCGGATGTGGGGACGAAGACCAGGTCGGCCGGGCGGGTGTCATTCCACACGAGACGGTCGAAGGGGGTTTCCCACGTGGACATCATCTTCCGAGGGCGGCGCACCAGTATCCAGGAGCGCTTCCGCGACTATGCCACGGCCAAGCTAGGCAAGATCGTGAAGCTCGACCAGAAGACCATCAGCATCGATGTGGAAGTAACTCTGGAACGTAACCCGCGCCAGTCCGCCCAGCGGGAACGCGTCGAGCTGACGCTGTACTCGCGGGGCCCGGTCGTCCGGGCCGAAGCAGCCGCCGACGACCGGTTCCAGGCCCTCGACCAGGCGCTGGCCAAGCTTGAAACGCACATGCGCCGTGCGGGTGAGCGGCGTAAGGCACGGAACTCCGCGCACGTCCCGCCGCTCGAGGCGCTGGCCGCGCAGCCCGCCGGAGTTCCCGGCCACGTCGCGGTGGTCAGTGCGCCGGAACCGGAGCGGCCGGAAACCGACCTCGAGCTGGACGGGGTGGTGCCCATCGCGATGGAGGGCGACGGCCCGCTCGTGGTGCGGGAGAAATTCCATTCCGCCACGCCGATGACCATCGACCGCGCGCTGCTGGAGATGGAACTGGTCGGGCACGACTTCTTCCTGTTCCGGGACGAGACATGCCACCTGCCGAGCGTGGTCTACCGCAGGCGCGGCTACGACTACGGGGTGATCCGGCTGGTCGAAGACGTGGCGGCCCGCACGCCCTCCCGGCACGTGCCGGTGGATTGAACCGGGAGGCAGCAGAGAACCGATGGACTGATGGGGCTGCCCGGCCGTGGGCAGCCCGTCGAAATGCCGGGTTGGCGAGCCCCGGTTTGCGGTGCGCCCCCCGCTGCGCCAGAGTTTGACGCGTTGGGGGCGCCACGCAGGATCTTTCCGGCCGGCCGCGGTACCGGAGGAGGCCCCGCGCGCGTTCCCAGCACAGCAGTCCCCGTTAGCCCCCAGTACTGAGCACGCGAGAGTATCACGCGTTGACGCAGGGTCAGAGAGGAGGCGTCATGGGCGGAGATCCCGCGGAAACGACCGTTTCCGGGGCAGGCACAGATCTCCAGGCCAGCGCCGGTTCAGCGGATTCCCCGAGGTCCGATCCGATCCGTGCTCTCATCGTCGATGATCATGCACTGTTCCGCCGTGGACTGGAGATGGTCCTCGCCGCCGAGGACGACATCGAGCTGGTCGGTGAGGCCAGCGACGGGACCGAGGCGGTGGAGAAGGCGGGCGAGGCGCTGCCCGACGTTGTCCTGATGGACATCCGGATGCCGAGGAGCAGCGGCATCGAGGCCTGCCGGGCCATGAAGGAGGTGGCCCCGAGCTCGAAGATCGTCATGCTGACGATCAGTGATGAGGAAGAGGACCTCTTCGAGGCCATCCGCGCCGGGGCCAGCGGTTACCTGCTCAAGGACATCCCGCTGGACGAGGTCGCGGACGTGGTCAGGGCCGTGCACGGCGGCCAGTCGCTGATCAATCCGTCCATGGCCGCCAAGCTGCTCACCGAGTTCGCGGCGCTGGCCAAGCGGGACGGCGAGGAGCGGTCCGAGCAGCAGGTCCCGGCGCCCAAGCTCACCGACCGGGAGATGCAGGTCCTGAAGCTGGTGGCCAAGGGGATGAACAACCGGGACATCGCCAAGGAACTGTTCATCTCGGAGAACACGGTCAAGAACCACGTGCGGAACATCCTGGAGAAACTCCAGATCCACTCGCGGATGGAAGCGGTGATGATCGCCGTCCGGGAGAAGCTGATCGAGTTCAGCTGACCTGAAGTGCGCTCGCAATGTCGCCGAAGGGCTTGGCGGCTACGTGTATACCCAGTATTATGCTCGGCATGCTACTGAAAGTCGCGAGGCCATGAGCGTCCGGCATGCCCTGCTGGCCCTGCTGAGCGAGGGACCCAAGTACGGGCTCCAGCTGCGGGAGGAGTTCGAGGCGCGGACTGGCGAGGTCTGGCCGCTCAACGTCGGCCAGGTCTACACCACGCTGCAGCGGCTCGAACGAGACGGCCTGGTCGAATCCGAGGATGACGGCGACGACGGTCCCCAGAAGGGGTTCCGGATCACGTCTGACGGGGCGGCCGAGCTGGCCGGCTGGCTGCGGACACCGCCGGACCTGGCCTCACCGCCGCGCGACGAGCTGGTGATGAAGGTGCTGGTGGCCCTCCGGGTCCCGGGCACCGATGTGCATGAGGTGATCCAGGTCCACCGGCGCTACCTGGTGGAGCTGATGCAGCAGTGGACCCGCATCAAGGAAGCCGAGGCCGACACCGATCTGGGCCTGGCGCTCGTGGTTGACGCCGAGCTCTTCCGGCTCGATGCGGTGATCCGCTGGCTGGATACGGCCGATGGGCGGCTCAAGCGCGCCGCCACCGACCCGCCCCAGCCCGCGTCCGTGGCCCTGCCCAGGCTGCGGCGGCGGGTGGGAACGCGGTCATGAACAGCGAATGCTCGACCGGCAAACGGGAGACGGGGCCATGAGCGTGCTGGAACTGAAGGATGTGTCCAAGTCCTACGGGCAGGAAGCCGCCCGGGTGGATGCCCTCCGCAGGGTGGACCTGGCCGTCGAGGCGGGTGGCATGGTGGCGGTGATGGGCCCGAGCGGCTCGGGCAAGTCCACGCTGCTGACGATCGCCGGCAGCCTGGAGGAGCCCAGCGGCGGGGAGGTGCTGATCGACGGGGCACCGCTGTCCCGGATGTCACGCAACGACAAGGCACGGCTGCGGCGGCGCACGGTCGGGTACGTGTTCCAGGACTTCAACCTGCTGCCCGGTCTGACCGTGGCCGAGAACGTGGCCCTGCCGCTGGAGCTGGACGGCGTGGGCGCCCGCAAGGCACGGGTGGCGGCCGGGCAGGCGCTGGACGGCCTCGGCCTGGGGGACAGGGCGTCCCGGTTCCCCAGCGAGCTGTCCGGCGGTGAGCGCCAGCGGGTCGCGATCGCCCGCGCGGTGGTGGGGGACCGCCGCCTGCTGCTGGCCGACGAGCCGTCCGGCGCGCTGGACTCGGTCAACGCCGAAGCGGTCATGCGGCTGATCCACGAGGCGTGCAAGCGCGGCGTGGCGGCGGTGGTGGTAACCCACGACGCCCAGCTGGCCTCCTGGGCCGACCGGGTGGTGTTCCTGCGTGACGGCCGGGTCGTCGATCAGACCGCACCGCTGCCCGGACCCGAGTCCCTGCTCACGCCCGGGCAGACTTCATGACCACGGCGCTGCGGGAACGTCCCGCGCATGCGGGAGCACCAGGCAACGGGGGCGTTCCCGCCCGGCGCGCGGTCATCCGCTGGGCCTGGCGGCTGCTCCGCCGCGAGTGGCGCCAGCAGTCGCTGGTCCTCGGGCTCGTCACGGTCGCGGTGGCGGCCACCATCGTCGGGGCGGCCGTGGCCACCAACACGCCTCCGGCCGCCAACGCGGGCTTCGGTACCGCCCAGGACCAGGCCAGCTTCCAGGCCCCCGACCCGCACCTGGCCAGCCAGATCGCCGCGCTGCAGCACCGCTTCGGCCGGATCGACGTGATCGAGAACCAGGCCGTCGCCATCCCGGGCTCGATCGACACCTTCGACCTGCGCGCGCAGAACCCGCACGGGCCGTACGGCCAGCCGATGCTGTCCCTGGTCAGCGGGCACTACCCGGACGGCCCGGGCCAGGTGGCGGTGACCAGCGGGGTGGCGTCCGCCTTCCGGCTCACGGTCGGTGGCCGCTGGCACTTCGGCGGTAAGACCTGGCGGGTCACCGGCATCGCGGCGAACCCGCAGAGCCTGCTGGATGAGTTCGCGCTGGTCCTCCCGGGCCAGGTCACCGCGCCGAGCCAGGTCACTGTCCTGTTCGACGCGCACGGTGTTCCCGCGTCCCGCATCGGGCCGTACGTGTCCACGCCTCACTCGGCCTCGTCCGGCAACGTGCTGAACCCGGAGACGATCGTGCTGGCCCTGGCCACCGTCGGCATGCTGCTCATCGCCCTGGTGGGGATCGGCGGCTTCACGGTGCTGGCCCAGCGCCGGCTGCGGTCCCTGGGGCTGCTGGCCGCCCAGGGGGCCACCGACCGGAACATCCGTCTCGTCATCCGGGCCAACGGCGTGCTGGTGGGCGTCCTCGGCGCGGTGGTCGGCTTCGTGCTGGGCCTGGCCGCCTGGCTGGCGTACCGGCCGAGCGTCGAGACGGACGCCCATCATCTGATCGGCGCCTTCCAGCTTCCGTGGACCGTGATCGGCGTGGCCATGGGCCTCGCCGTCGTCGCCACGTATTTCGCTGCCTCCCGGCCGGCCCGGGCGGTCACCAGGATCCCGGTCGTGACCGCCCTGTCCGGGCGCCCCGCACCGCCCAGGCCGGTCCGCCGCTCCGCGCTGCCCGGCCTGATCGTGCTCGTCGGGGCCGCGGTCCTGTTCGCCCTCTCCGGCACGACCAACGGCAACGGCAGCGGCGGCTCGCTCGAACTCGTCCTCGGCTTCGTCGCCCTGATCGCGGCGGTGATCCTGCTGGCCCCGGCGTGCCTCGTGCTGCTGGCCAGGCTGGGCCGCCGGGCCCCGATCGCGGCCCGGCTGGCCCTGCGCGACCTGGCCCGGTACCGGGCCAGGTCAGGCTCAGCCCTCGCCGCCATCACGCTCGGCGTGCTGATCGCTGTGCTGGTCAGCATCCTGTCCGCGCAGCGCTTCAGCAACGTCCTGGACTACGCCGGGCCGAACGTGGCCTCGGATCAGCTGATCGTCTACACGCCCGACGGGCAGGGCGGCGCTGGGCCCGGGCCGGGCAGCCCGGTGACCGCGAGCGAGCTGGCGTCGATGGCCAAGGCCGCGCACGGCATCGCGGCCGCGCTCGGCTCGCACGACGTCGTCGAGCTCGAGTCGACCAGTGCCTCACTGCAGCACGCGGCGTCGGGGCGAAGCTGGGGCGGACAGGTTTATGTCGCCACCCCGCAGCTGCTCCGGGCCTTCGGCATCAGGGCCGCGCAGGTCAGTCCCAGCGCTGACATTCTCAGCATGCGGCCCGGGCTGTCCGGTCTCACCAAGATGCAACTCGTATACGGCAACTACTTCAGCAGCAGCACCCCGCCGCCAGGCGTCGGTCCAGGCAGCGGCCGGCAATCCTTCCCCTGCCCGAAGAACTCGTGCCTGGCCAGCCCGGTGATCCAGGAGGTCAGCGCGCTTCCGTCCGGCACGTCGGCGCCGAACACCGTGATCACCGAGCACGCCATCGCCGCGCTCGCACCTGCGATCCAGCGTGACGGCGGACGGCTGGCTGATCCAGACGCCGAACCCGCCCACCGCCACGCAGATCACCAACGCCCGGCACACCGCGGCCGCGGCCGGCCTGACCATCGAGACCAAGAACAGCATCCCGTCGGTGGCGGTGATCATCGGCTGGGCCACCGTGTTCGGCATCGTGCTCGCGCTGGGCATCCTGGCCATGACGCTCGGCCTCATCCGCAGTGAAACCGCCGGTGACATGCGCACCCTGGCCGCCACCGGGGCCAGCGGCTGGACCCGCCGCACCGTGACCGCGGTCACGGCGGGAGCCCTGGGCCTGGCGGGCGCGGTGCTCGGCACGGTGGCGGCCTATACCGCGGCCATCGGCTACTCCTGGGACAACAAGCTCGACAGCCTCTCCGAGCTGACCAGCGTGCCCGTCACCAGCCTGCTGCTCATCCTGGTCGGCATGCCGCTCGCCGCCGCCGTGGCCGGCTGGCTGCTCGCGGGCCGGGAACCGGCGGCCATCGCGCACCAGCCGATGGAATGAGGGCCGGGTCAGCCGGCCCGGTCCGGATCGCGGCCGTGCCTCAGGACCGGGTCCCGTCCGCGAGGGTCCTATCCGGAAGGGCCCCGTCAGACAGGGCGCGGCGCAGGCGCGGCGCGAGGTCCGGGCGGCTGATCTGCCCGATCTCCACCGCTGAGCAGCCCACCCACTCGGCCGCCTCGCGCAGTGCCCGGGCCATCGGGACGACGGCCGCGGCCGAATCCAGCGAGAGCTGCCGGGCGACCAGGGTCTGGCCCTCGCGGACCGGATCGACCCGGCCGACCAGCCGGCCCCCGGCCAGCAGCGGCATCGCGTAGTACCCGTGCACCCGCTTGGCCTTGGGCACGTAGGCCTCCAGGCTGTGCTCGAAGCCGAACATCCGCCGGGTGCGCTTGCGGTCCCAGAGCAGCGAGTCGAACGGGGACAGCAGGGTGACCCGGTGCCGCCCACGCGGCGCCTCGGCCAGCGCGGCCGGATCGGCCCAGCCCGGCACCGTGGTGCTGGCTGCCCGCCGGCCCGCCCCCGGCCGGGCGGGCACCTCGATCCCGACCGGGACCAGCCCGGCGGCCAGCGCGGACTCCCCGGCGAGTTCCGCGTACCCGGCCTCGCGGCTGGCCATCTCGCGCAGCCGGTGGTAGTCGACCAGGTCCGCCTGGGTGACCACGCCCAGGGCCCGGGCCGCTACCCCGGCCAGGTGGGCCAGGCATTCCCGGTCGCCCGGGTCGCGGTCCAGCAGCTCGGCGGGCAGGACCCGCTCCGGCAGGTCATACACGCGCCGCCAGCCGTCCCGCCGGACGCAGATCACCTCGCCCACATCCAGCAGCCACTCCACGGCGATCTTCGTGTCCGACCAGTCCCACCAGGGACCACCCGCCTTGGCCCCGCCGAGCTGGGTGGCGTTGAGCGGCCCTTCGGCGCGCAGCCGGGCCAGCACCTCGGCGCAGGTCCCCTCATGGCTCTGGTGCCAGCGCTTGCCCCGGGCACGCAGCGCGCGGCGGCGGAACGCGTACCACGGCCACTCCTCCACGGGCAGGATGCAGGCCGCGTGCGACCAGTACTCGAAGGCCGACGGCTGGCGCGGATGCCAGTAGGCGCGCTCGACCCGGTCCCGCGGCACCGGGCCGAGCCGGGCGTAGGCGACGAGCTCATGCGAGCGGGCCAGCACGCTGATCGTGTCCAGCTGGACCGCGCCGAGCCTGCGCAGCATGGCGGGCACGCCGCCGCGGCGGCCGCCGGCCCCGAGGAAGCCCTGCGCGCGCAGCGTGAGCAGCCGCGCCTCGTCGGCCGACACGGACAGCTGGGGGGCTGGTAGGACATCGCTCGCCACAAGACGTGCAGCCTAGCCGGGGGCACTGACATTCCGGCCTGGGCCGCCTGGCCGGCGCACCAGCGGGAACTCACCGGGCGCGGCAGCTGACCCGGCCCGGGCTCACGGCCCGGGGGAGCGGGCGGTGTTTAGTACCAGTCCTCGAAGATGTTGGTGGACATGGCGAGCAGGCCGCCGACCACCGCCAGGCCCAGCCCGGTCCAGAACAGCCACCAGATCGTGCCGAAGACGAGGGCCAGGCCGCCGACCAGGAAGCCGACCATGATGATGGTGACGGCTACCCAGGAGATGGGGCGCCCGTGGAACGGCTCGTAGTGCCCCGGGCTGGCGGGCGCGATGTCACTGCGGGCGCCCTCATCCGTCCCGGCGCCGGACTTGAGGTCCGTTCCCACCTGGTCCGTCATGAGCGCCGCTCCTCTCCTCGTCCACCGGTTCCCCGCCACCGGATTTCCACCACGGATTTCCACCGGGATTTCCACCACGGGGGCGGGCAGGCACCGCCACGCCGGGCGGAACTGCCACCGCTGGTACATATTGTGGCGGGAAACCCCGCCCTGCCCGCGCCCGGCCCCCCGGAATGCGGGGCCGGGGCAGGCGCGTTCTTTGTCGCAGGCAGGACACGCACCGGCCTGGGCCGGGCGCATTCGCAGGCGATAGCGTAGCGGGACGGCGCGCGGGCCGGGTACGCCGGCGGCCGGAACGGCCCGGACCCGCCCCCGGGACAGGCAACTTTCCCGGATTGGGCGCGTTCCTTCCCGCGGCCGGGAACCCTGGCGCCGCCACGACGTTCTCAGATCAGCAACGTTCCGCCGGGGTGCACGCGTGCGGCTCGGTTTCGTTGCGTGTCTCGCCTACCATGACATGTGACGGGTGGCACCGGTGCGCCACTGACCGTCGTCCGCCCGGCGGCCGTTCCCGCGGCCGCCGGCAGATCGGCAGTCCTGCGCCCGGGCAGCCACACGGCAGGCCAGTCCGCTGGCCGGCGGCCCAGGGCGGTGAAGTCTTCCGGCCAGAGGTTTCCGGCCACAGAAGTTCCGGGTAGCCGGCCACGATCCGCGAGGAGCGCGACAAGAAGTGCCAGCCATCATCGACAGTGTCCTGCGCGCGGGTGAGGGCAAGACCCTGCGCAAGCTCAAGCGGCTCGCGGAACAGGTCAACTCGATCGAAGAGGACTTTGCCGCGCTGAGCGACGCCGAGCTGCGCGCCATGACCGACGAGTTCCGGCAGCGGCTCCAGGACGGGGAGACCCTCGACGACCTGATGCCCGAGGCGTTCGCCACGGTCCGCGAGGCGGCCAGCCGCACGCTGGGGCAGCGGCACTTCGACGTGCAGCTGATGGGCGGGGCCGCGCTGCACATGGGCAACATCGCGGAGATGCGGACCGGCGAGGGCAAGACCCTGACCTCGGTCCTGCCCGCCTACCTCAACGCGCTGAGCGGCGAGGGCGTGCACGTCGTCACGGTCAACGACTACCTGGCCAAGCGTGACTCGGAGTGGATGGGCCGGGTGCACCGCTTCCTCGGCCTCGAGGTGGGCGTGATCCTGTCCCAGCAGCCGCCGGAGGAGCGCCGCAAGCAGTACGAGGCCGATATCACCTACGGCACCAACAACGAGTTCGGCTTCGACTACCTGCGCGACAACATGGCCTGGGGACTGGAGGAGTGCGTCCAGCGGGGGCACCACTTCGCGATCGTGGACGAGGTGGACTCGATCCTGGTTGACGAGGCGCGGACCCCGCTCATCATCAGCGGCCCGGCTGAGCAGAGCGCCCGCTGGTACACCGAGTTCGCCAAGATCGTCCCCCGGCTGCGCCGCGGTGAGGACGGCGAGGGGGACTACGAGGTCGACGAGAAGAAGAAGACGGTCGGCATCCTCGAGACGGGCGTGGAGAAGGTCGAGGACTGGCTGGGCATCGACAACCTCTACGACCCGGTCAACACGCCCCTGGTCAGCTTCCTGAACAACGCGATCAAGGCCAAGGAGCTGTACAAGAAGGACAAGGACTACGTCGTGGTCAACGGCGAGGTCCTGATCGTGGACGAGTTCACCGGCCGGATGCTGCACGGCCGGCGCTACAACGAGGGCATGCACCAGGCCATCGAGGCCAAGGAAGGGGTGCAGATCCAGAACGAGAACCAGACCCTCGCCACGATCACGCTGCAGAACTACTTCCGGCTCTACGACAAGCTGGCCGGGATGACCGGCACGGCCATGACCGAGGCGAACGAGTTCGCCCAGATCTACAAGCTCGGCGTGGTGCCGATCCCGACCAACAAGCCGATGATCCGGCTCGACGTGGCCGACGTGGTCTACCAGACGGTGCAGGCCAAGTTCGAGGCGGTCGTCAACGACATCGCCGAGCGGCACGCCCAGGGCCAGCCGGTCCTGGTCGGCACGACCAGCGTGGAGAAGTCCGAGATCCTGTCCCGGATGCTCAAGCGGCACGGCGTGCCGCACGAGGTGCTGAACGCGAAGTACCACGAGCGTGAGGCCGCGATCATCGCGCAGGCCGGGCGCAAGGGCGCGGTCACCGTGGCCACCAACATGGCCGGCCGCGGCACCGACATCATGCTCGGCGGCAACCCCGACTTCATCGCGGACGCCGAGCTGCACCAGCGCGGCCTGTCCCCGGTGGACACCCCGGAGGACTACGAGGCGGCGTGGTCCGAGGCGGTGGACAAGGCCAAGGCGGCGGTGGCCGAGGAGCACGCGGAGGTCGTCGAGGCCGGCGGCCTGTACGTGCTGGGCACCGAGCGGCACGAGTCGCGCCGCATCGACAACCAGCTGCGCGGCCGGTCCGGCCGCCAGGGCGACCCGGGTGAGTCCCGGTTCTACCTGTCCCTCGAAGACGACCTGATGCGCATGTTCAACGCGGACAAGGTCGCGCACTTCATGGAGTGGCTGAAGACGCCGCCGGACGTGCCGATCGAGTCCAAGGCCGTGACCCGGTCCATCCGCTCCGCGCAGACCCAGGTCGAGCAGCAGAACTTCGAGATCCGCAAGGACGTGCTCAAGTACGACGACGTCCTGAACCGGCAGCGCAAGGTGGTCTACTCCGAGCGCCGCCGGGTCCTCGAAGGGGCGGACCTGCACGAGCAGATCCGGCAGATGATCGACGAGGTGATCGAGGGCTACGTCGCCGGGGCGACCAGCGAGGGGTTCGCCGAGGAGTGGGACCTCGACAAGCTGTGGACCGCGCTCCAGGCGCTCTACCACCCGAAGCTCACCGTGCCGGAAGCGGTGGAGGAGGCCGGCGGCGAGCAGGGCATGTCCGCCGAGTCCCTTGCCGAGGTCATCCAGGCCAACGCCCAGGCCAGCTACGACGAGCGCGAAGAGGAACTGACGCCGGAGGTCATGCGCGAGCTCGAGCGCCGGGTGGTGCTCGCCGTGCTGGACCGCAAGTGGCGCGAGCACCTCTACGAGATGGACTACCTGCGCGAGGGCATCGGGCTGCGCGCCTGGGCCCAGCGTGACCCGCTGGTGGAGTACCAGCGCGAGGGCTTCGACATGTTCAACGCCATGATGGAGGGCATCAAGGAGGAGTCGGTCGGCAACCTGTTCAACCTCCAGGTCGAGGTCCAGGAAAACCCGATCGTCGAGGAGGCGGCCGGCTCCGCGCCGCTCACCGCGCCGGGCGCGCCTGCCCTGGGCGGGGCCCCGGCGGCCCAGCCCGCGAACGGCACCGGGACGGCTGGCGCCGGATCCCAGAAGAGCCAGCCGCCCCGCAACCGTGCGGGCAGCCGGTCCCGCAGCGCCGGGCAGGGCGGCAATGGGCAGGGCGGTACCGGGCAGGGCGGTACCGGGCAGGGCAGTGCGCGGGCAGGGCGTGCCAGGCAGGGCAGTGCCAGGCCGGGCGGTAGCGGCCGTGGTGCACACGCCGCCCCGGCCGGGGACACGGCGCCGCCGGTCGTGGCGCCCGGGCTGCAGCGGCCGCAGCGCCCGGCCAGGCTGCAGTACTCCGCGCCGTCCGCGGACCAGCCGGGGCAGGTGGAGCAGCACGCCAGCACCTCCGCCGAGGGCGACCAGTTCAGCCGGGTCGGCCGCAACGACCTGTGCCCCTGCGGGTCGGGCCGCAAGTACAAGCGCTGCCACGGCGACCCCCGCAACCGGGCCGGCGCGTAGCACCTGCGGGCGGGCACGCGAGCCCGGCGCCAGCGAACTGACCACGCGGCGCCGGGCGGCACCCGCCTACGCGGCCTCCACTTCCGTGCACAGCCACCGGGCTTTCCGGGGCTGGTAGCCCGGCAGCGGCCGGGGTGGCGGGCTGTGCTCCAGCCGGACGGCCAGGGCGCGGACCCGGGGCCCGAAGCTCACCACCACGGTCATCTCGATCACGTCGGACGCGGGCCGGAACGCCACCACCCGGCGCAACTGGGGCCGCTGGCCGGCCGCGAGCATCGGGCCCAGGCGCTGGATCCTGGCCCGCGCACGCTCGGTGGCCCAGCTCGATATCTGCCGCGGCGGCCGCGATCCGGCCAGCGTCTCGACCAGCACCTGGGCGAACTGGCCAGGCCACGCCCCGTCACCCGCGGCGGGCGGGCCGCCGGGCTGATCCCCGCCGCCGGAGTGGTTTCTGCCCCCGGGCTGACTCCCGCCGCCCGGCCGATCCCCGCTGCCCGGCCGGCCCCTGCCGGCCGGCTTGCCGCCTCCCGGCTGGTCCAGGCCCTCCGGCTGGGCCAGGCCCTCCGGCTGGTCCGGCCCGCCGGGCTGCTCCGGCCGGGCCGTCCCGGCGGGCTGGGCCGGGGCAACGACCGGGCCAGCGGCCCGGCCGGGCGGTAACAGCTCGTCGTCGTAGGGCGGAGCCGAATCCGGGATAGGGCACAGGCGCACCGCGTCCGGGTCGGGCAGCGGCGGCCCGGGCGCCCGCGGGCAGCCGCGCCGCCGGCCGCCCGGCCCGGAACCCGGCCTGGCCCCGGGTGGCTGCGCCCCGGGTGGCTGATAGGGCGGAGTAGGCATGGGACCTCCCGGAGATCGGCGACGGACACGCGGGCCTGCTGGCGTTCGGCGGCGGCGGGGTCCTCCGCGGAGTTCCGCGCCGCACTCTTCGAGTTGTACCGGCCGGCAGTGACATTTCCGGCGGCGCCTTCCGCCCGCGCGGATCCTCGGTAATCATGGGAGACTGTGCCCGCTCCCGGGCGGGAATGTGCCTGCCAGGGACTCGGTTGCAAGAAAGAGCCGGGCCTCGGGACCGAGCCCGGACCTGCCGTCTCAGGAGAGTTGCCTTGTCGCTTCCACCGCTGGTCGAACCGGCTGCTGAGCTGACCGTGGACGAAGTCCGCCGCTACTCGCGCCACCTGATCATCCCCGACGTCGGGATGACCGGGCAGAAGCGGCTCAAGAACGCCAAGGTGCTCTGCGTGGGCGCCGGCGGCCTGGGTTCCCCCGCCCTGCTCTACCTGGCCGCGGCGGGCGTGGGCACGCTCGGCATCGTTGACTTCGACGTGGTCGACGAGTCCAACCTGCAGCGCCAGGTCATCCACGGGCAGTCCGACGTCGGCCGGTCCAAGGCCGAGTCCGCACGGGACAGCATCCAGGAGATCAACCCGTACGTGAACGTCATCGTGCACAAGGAGCGGCTCGACTCCGACAACGCGATGCAGATCTTTGCCGATTACGACCTGATCGTGGACGGCACGGACAACTTCGCGACCCGCTACCTGGTCAACGACGCCTGCGTGCTGCTCGGCAAGCCGTACGTATGGGGCTCCATCTACCGCTTCGACGGCCAGGCCAGCGTGTTCTGGGCCGAGTACGGGCCGTGCTACCGCTGCCTGTACCCGGAGCCGCCGCCGCCGGGCATGGTCCCGTCCTGCGCCGAGGGCGGCGTGCTGGGCGTGCTCTGCGCCTCGATCGGCTCCATCCAGGTCAACGAGGCCATCAAGGTCATCACCGGGATCGGCGAGCCGCTGGCCGGCCGCCTGATGATCTACGACGCCCTGGAGATGACCTACCGCTCGGTCAAGGTCCGCAAGGACCCCGAGTGCCCGGTCTGCGGCAAGAACCCCACGGTCACCGAGCTGATCGACTACGAGGAGTTCTGCGGGGCGGTCTCCGAGGAGGCCCAGGAGGCCGCGGCCGGATCCACGATCACCGCCCGGCAGCTCAAGGACATGCAGGACGCGGGCGAGAACATCTTCCTGGTGGACGTGCGCGAGCCCAACGAGTACGAGATCGTCTCCATCCCGGGCTCGGTGCTCATCCCCAAGGGCGAGTTCCTGTCCGGGGCCGCGCTGGAGCGCCTCCCGCAGGACCAGCGCGTGGTCCTGCACTGCAAGTCCGGGGCCCGGTCGGCGGAATGCCTGGCGATCGTGAAGAACGCCGGGTTCTCCGACGCGGTGCATGTCGGCGGCGGCGTACTGTCCTGGGTCGCCACGATCGACCCGTCGCTGCCCTCGTACTGATCCCGTCACGGACTGATCCAGGGGCGGGCCCGCGTGAGCGGGCCCGCCCCTGCTTATTCACGTCCGTAACCTGCCCTTATCCGGGCAACCTCGCCGTGCGCCCGGTACTGGGGGAGGGCCAGGCCGTACCATTCCGGTGTGGCTAAGCATCCGGCGACTCCGGGTGGCGGCGGCGACCCGGCGCCGGAGGGAACCAGCGTGACGGAGCCACGGCCGTTCGCCGCACCGTCCCTGGCGGACTCCCCGCGTGGTCCCGTCCCCGAGGCAAGCCTCCCCGGCCTCCCGGAGTGGCCGGCCCGGGGGGAACACGCCCCCGCCGCTGATCCGCTGGGGCGCCCCCCCGGAGCCCCAGGTTCTGCTGATCCGCTGGGACGCCCCTCCGGAGCCCCCCGGTCTGCTGACCCGGGGGGACGCCCCCCGGGTCACGCCGCGCCGCCCAGCCAGGAGCAGCGCCGGTACCGGCTGGTCCTGGCCGGCTTCGTGCTCGCGCTGGCCGGCCTCAGCGTGTCGGCCGGGTCGGTCGTGCTGCACGTGCTGCCCCGCACGTTCAGCCGGGGGCAGCAGCAGCAGCTCGCGGCCTGGGAGATCGGCAAGCGCTGGCGCACCTGGCCGGCGGGCCGGATCTTCCCCGGCGTCATCCCGTACCAGGTGCCCGCCACCGCGCTGGACAGCGGCAACCCCGCCCGGCTGACCGCCACCCGGATCGGTATCGCCCCGGCCACCTCCTGCCCGTCCGCGACCAGCCCGAAGGCGTGGCCGGTGCTGGCCCGGCAGCGCTGCACCACGGTCTTGCGCGCCACGTACCGGGACTCGACCGGTGCCTTCGCGGTGACCATCGGGATCGCGGTGCTGCCCAGCCCGGGCCAGGCCACCGACGCCTTGCACGCGCTGCCCGCGCGGGCCACGGGCGCCGGGGTGCGCGCCGTCCCGTTCGGCCACACGCTGGCCCGCTCGTTCAGCGATGCGGCCCGCCAGCTGTCCGCCATGTCCGCGGCCGGCCCTTACCTGATCATGTCCACCGTTGGCTACGCGGACGGCAGGCCCCGGGTCCGTGAGTCAGCCGATCCCTACGACAAGGACGAGATGCTGAGCGCCGCGGACGGGATATCGGACTGGATCGCCGCCCGGATCGGCGCGCCCCCGCCCCCCGTCAGCTGCCCGGGCGGACCGGCATGCTGAACGCCCCCCGGATGCCGCGGCGGGCCGTGGCCAGCCTGCTCATGCTGGCCTTGCTCGGCGCGGGCGGCGCCATAGCCGCGGCCCCGGCCGGGGCCGACACCGTACGGGACGCCCAGATGTGGGTGCTCGACGCGGTCAGCGCACCGGCCGCCTGGTCGGTGACCAGGGGACAGGGCGCGACCGTCGCCGTGATCGACAGCGGGGTCAACCCGGGCGTGTCCGACCTGGCCGGCTCGGTCATCACCGGCCCCGACCTGACCGGCGTGCACACCCCCCCGCGCAACCCCAACTGGGGCGTGCACGGCACCTGGATGGCCTCGCTGATCGCCGGGCACGGGCATGCGGGCGGGGGCAGCGGCATCGTGGGCGTGGCCCCCGCGTCGAAGGTGCTCTCGATCCGGGTGGTGACCGACCGGCACGACCCGGGCTACTCCGCCTACGAGCACGAGTCCGACAGCCGGGTGCAGAACGCGCTGGCCCAGGCCATCAGCTACGCGATCAAGCACCGCGCGGACGTGATCAGCATGTCGCTGGGCTACTTCGAGCCCAGCACGGCGGTCCGGACCGCGCTGCAGGACGCGCTCGATCACGGCGTCGTCGTGATCGCCTCGTCCGGCAACGACGGCAACTCGGCCGGTGTCGGCGCGGCCGGCCAGGCCCCCTACTCGTTCCCGGCGGACTACCCGGGCGTGCTCGGCGTGGCCGCGGTGTCCCGCAGCGGGTCGTCGGCCCGGTTCTCCAGCGACAACCTGTCCGTCCAGGTGGCCGCGCCCGGGGTCAACGTGCCAGCTCAGGGCCGGGACGGGCAGTACTGGCTGGTCAGCGGGACCAGCCCGGCCTGCGCGCTGACCGCGGGGGTCGCCGCCCTGATCAAGGCGAGGTACCCGGGCCTGGCCCCGGCCCTGGTCGTGCAGGCCATCACCGCGAGCACCCGGAACCGCCCGTCCGGCGGCTACGACAACAAGGTCGGGTTCGGCACGGTGGACGCCGCCGCCGCGCTGACCGTGGCCGCGGGGCTGGCCCGCCAGCCGCGGGGCCAGGCGGGCGCGGCCACCACGCTGCACTTCGGCGGCGGCGCCGCGGCCGTGCCGCCGGTTCCCATCGCGCCGCGGTCCGCGGCCGGGCTGATCGTGGCCTGCCTGCTGGCGCTGGCCTTCCTGGCCGTGACCGGACTGGCCGGGCGGCGGGTGCTGACCCTGCGGCGGGCCCTGTCCCGCGGGCACCACTCGGCGGACCGGGTGCCGCAGCCGGTCTGGCCCGGGCCGCGGGTCCAGGCCACCTGGCCGGACCGGGCGTCTCCCGCCCGGGCCGCGGAGCAGGCCGTACGGTCGCCGGACCAGGCCGTACGGTCGCCGGACCAGGCCGTACGGTCGGCGGAGCAGGGCTCCAGCTGGCCATCGTGGTCCGATCCCGGCTCGTGACCGAAGAGCCCGGCCAGCTGCCGGACTTCGCCAGCCGGGTGCTCGACGTCGTGGACTCGATCCCGTCCGGCCGGGTCATGTCCTACGGCGACGTGGCCGAGTACCTGGGGCAGGGGGGTCCCCGCCAGGTTGGCCGGGTCATGTCCCTGTGGGGCGGCAGCGCACCGTGGTGGCGGGTGGTGCACGCCGACGGTTCCCTGGTGCGCGGGCACGAGCGGGCCGCGCTGGAGCGGTACCGCGCCGAGGGCACCCCGCTGCGCCCGTCCCCGGACGGGCCGCCGTCGCGGGTGGACATGCGCCTGGCCCGCTGGGCCGGCGAGGGTAGGTAGCCGGCCCTGGCTTGCGGCCCGGCGAGGGTAGGTAGCCGGCCCTGGCTTCCGGGCCGGCGAGGGTAGGTAGCCGGCCCTGGCTTCCGGCCCGGCGAGGGTAGGTAGCCGCTCTTTCCGCCCGGCAGCGTACAAATCCCCGCGACACCTGGTGAAGCTCACTGCGGATGTCGGTGCCCTCTGCTGGAATGCTGGTCGATGGACCATCACCCGGACGCCTACCGGCTGCTGCGCCGGCCCACGCCGCCGGCCAGTCCGCCGCGCCTGGACACCGCGCAGCAGGCCGTGGTGGATCACGCGGGCGGCCCGCTGCTCGTGCTGGCCGGGCCCGGCACCGGCAAGACCACCGCGATCGTCGAGGCGGTGGCGCAGCGGATCACCGAGCGCCGGATCGACCCGGAACGGGTGCTCGTCCTGACCTTCAGCCGCAAGGCCGCGCAGGAGCTGCGGGAGCGGATCACCACCCGGCTGCGCCGGACCACCCGCCAGCCGCTGGCGCTGACCTTCCACAGCTACGCCTACGCCCTGGTGCGCCGGGAGTTCGTGCTGGCCGGCGACGTTCCGCCGACCCTGCTGTCCGGCCCGGAGCAGCTGCTGGAGGTCCGGCGGATGCTCCGGTCCGAGGCCGCTGGCGCCGGAGCGCCCGGCCCCGGGGCGGCCAGTGGTGAGGCGGCCGGTGGTGAGGGAGCCGGTGGTGAGCCGCTCGCCGGTCATCGCTGGCCGGAGCGGCTCCGGCCGGCTCTGGGCACCCGGGGGTTCGCCACCGAGCTGCGCGATTTCCTGCTCCGCGGGGCCGAACGCGGGCTGGACGGCCGGGGCCTGGCCCGGCTGGGCCGCGTGCGCGGCCGGGAGGACTGGGTCGCCGCAGGCGGCTTCCTGGACCGTTACATCGCGCGCTTCGACCTGGCCCCCGTCCCGGCCTACGACTACGCCGAGATCGTCCGGATCGCTGCCGCGCTGCTGAGCCGCGCGGCGACCCGGGACCGTGAGCGCAAGGCCTACGACGTGGTGCTGGTGGACGAGTACCAGGACACCGACCCGGCCCAGGAGGCGTTGCTGCACGCGCTGGCCGGCGACGGCCGCGAGCTCATCGCGGTGGGGGACCCGGACCAGTCCATCTACGCGTTCCGTGGCGCCGACGTGCACGCGATGGGACGGTTCCCGGACCTGTTCCGCACCCCGGACGACCGCCCGGCCAGTGTCGTCGCGCTGCGGACCTGCCGCCGCAGCGGCCCCGTGCTGCTCGCCGCCTCGCGCCGGGTGGCCGCCCGGCTGCCGGCCGCGGCCGGCCTGTCCGTCCCGGATGAGCCGCCCTCGCCCCGGCGCCCCGCCGCACCGGCCGCGCCTGCCTCCGGCCGCGGCCACCGGGACCTGCTCCCGCTGGCCAGCGCGGAGCCCGGGTCCATCCGGATCCTGGTCGCGTCGAGCGCCAGCCAGGAAGCCGCTGTCATCGCCGACACGCTGCGCCGCGCGCACCTGGTGGATGGCATTCCCTGGTCCTCCATGGCTGTCCTGGTCCGCTCGGCCACGCGCCAGGTTCCGTTGCTGCGCCGCGCTCTGGCGACGGGAGGCGTCCCCGCGGTCGTGGCGGGCGATGAGCTGCCGCTGGCTGCGGAGCCGGGCGCGCGGCCGCTGCTCGCGCTGCTGCGCTGCGCGCTGCAGCCGGGCGCGCTGGACGAGGACGCCGCGGCCGAGTTGCTGACCGGGCCGCTGGGCGGGACCGACGCCGTGGGCCTGCGGCGGCTGCGCCGGTGGCTGCACGCCGCCGACGTCGCCGCCGGGCTGCCCCCGGGAAACCAGCCGCTGGCCAGCGCGCTGCGTGACCCCCGCCAGCTGAACCTGCTCAGCGGCGCGCCGGCGGCCGCGGCACGGCGGGTGGCCACGCTGCTCGAGCTGGCCCGCCGCACCGCCCAGGGCGCCACTACCGCCCCCGGCACCCCGGACGGGATCCCCGGCACCGCCTACGACGTGCTCTGGGCCATCTGGGACGCGTCCGGGCTCGCCCCGGCCTGGCAGGCGGCGAGCTCAGCCGGCGGCACCCGGGGCGCGGCCGCCGACCGGGATCTGGACGCGGTGGTCGCGCTGTTCGACGCGGCGTCCCGGTTCGCGGCCCGGCTGCCGCCCGGCTCACCCTCCCTCTTCCTGGAGAGCATGGGGGGCCAGGAGATCCCCGGCGACACCCTGGCCGACCGTGCTCCCGAGGGCGAGGCGGTCCGCATCCTCACCGCGCACCGCTCCAAGGGCCTGGAATGGGAGCTGGTCGTGGTGGCCGGAGTCCAGGAGGGCACCTGGCCCGACCTGCGGATGCGGTCCTCGCTGCTGGGCATGGACGAGCTGGTCGACGCGGTGGACACGCAGGCCGGGAGCAGCCCGCCCGCGGCGGGCGACGCGGCGGCCGCGGCGCTGGTGTCCAAGCTGCTCGACGAGGAACGCCGGTTGTTCTACGTGGCGGTGACCCGGGCCCGGCGCGCCCTGGTGGTCACCGCGGCCGGCGGGAAGGACAGCGAGGACCGGCCGTCCCGCTTCCTGGCCGAGCTGGCCGGCGACGACGTGGAGATCGAGCAGGCCGGGTCGGCCGGGCGGCACTGGCTCTCACTGCCCGCGCTGACCGCCGAGCTGCGCCGCGCGGCCTGCGACCCGGGGCAGCCGCAGGCGGTCCGCGCGGCGGCCGCGGCCCAGCTGGCCCGGCTCGCGGCGGCCGGGGTCCGCGGGGCGCACCCGCGGCACTGGTACGCGCTGACCACGCTGTCCGATCCCGGCCCGCTCACCGGGGGGATCATCCAGCTGTCCCCGTCCCAGGTCGAGTCGTTCACCAAGTGCGGGCTGCGCTGGCTGCTGGAGGCTGCGGCCGGGGCGGGCACCTCGGATGTGCTGCGGCATCTGGGCACGGTCATCCACGCGGCGGCGGTGCTGGCGGCCGAGGGCACCGGGGAGGCGGGGATCGAGGAACGCATCGACGACATCTGGCATCACCTGGACTTCGGCAGCGCCTGGTTCAACGACAAGCAGCGGGAGCTCGCGCGCCGCATGGTGGCCCGGTTCCTGGCCTGGCACCGCGGCAACCCCCGGCAGCTGGTCGCGGTGGAGCAGGCCCTCCGGGTGCGGATCGGCCAGGTAGAGATCACCGGGCGGGTGGACCGGCTGGAGCGCGACGAGCACGGTGGCGGCGTCATCGTGGACCTGAAGACCGGCTCGTCCAGGCCGGCCGACCCGGAGCTGGACCGCAACCCGCAGCTCGGGGTGTACCAGCTGGCGGTGCTGCTGGGTGCGTTCGAGCAGTTCGGCCTGGTCGAGCCGGGCGGCGCGGAACTGGTGCAGGTCGGCAAGGCGGGGCTGAAGGCGGAGGTCAAGGTACAGCGGCAGCGCGCACTGGGTGACGACCCGGAGCCGGGCTGGGCCGCCCGGCTGGTCGAGACGGTCGCGGCGGGCATGACCGGCCCGGTCTTCGGCGCTACCGTGAACCCGGGCTGCCGGGTCTGCCCGGTCCGGACCTGCTGTCCCGTGCATCCCGACGGGGCCCAGGTGACCCCGTGAGCAGCGCGGTGACCTACACGCCGGTGCAGCTGGCCCGGCTGCTCGGATTGCCCGAGCCCACCGCCGAGCAGGCCGCGGTCATCGGGGCACCGCCGCGGCCGCTGGCCGTGATCGCCGGGGCCGGCTCGGGCAAGAGCGAGACCATGGCGGCCCGGCTGGTGTGGCTGGTCGCGAACGGGCTGGTCCGGCCCGAGCGGGTGCTCGGCCTGACGTTCACCAGGAAGGCCGCGGCCGAGCTCGGCCAGCGGGTCCGGGTCCGGCTGGACGGGCTGCGCAAGGCGGGCCTGGCCGGTGCCGGCGCCAGCCCGGTCCCGCCCAGCCCGGTGCCGTCCAGCCCAGTACTAGTGCCCCACTGCAGCCGTCCGAGGCGGCCGGCCTGGAGGGCGAGCCCGTGGTCTCCACCTACCACGCCTACGCCGCCCGGCTGGTCGCTGACCACGCGCTGCGTGAGGCGCTGGAACCGACGCTGCGGCTGATCACCCCGGCGGTGGCCTGGCAGATCGCGGCCCGGGTGGTATCGGGGTACGGCGGCCCGATGGACGCGGTGACCTGGTCGCCGCCCGCGGTCACCGCCGCCGTCCTGATGCTGGCGGGCGAGCTGGCCGAGCACCTGCGGACGCCGGGCGAGGTGAACGGCGTGGGGGACTGGCTGGAGGCAGAGGCTGCGGCCCTGCCCGGGAGACTGCCCGCCGCGGTGCGCAAGATCCTGGACTGCCAGCGGGCCCGGGAGCAGTTGCTGCCGATGGTGGCCGGCTACGCGCGGGCCAAGGCGGAGCGTGAGGTCATCGACCACGGCGATCAGGTGGCCATCGCCGCCCGGATCGCGGCCCGCCACCCGGAGGTCGGCGCGGCGGAACGCGGCCGCTACCAGGTCGTCCTGCTGGACGAGTACCAGGACACCAGCCACGCCCAGCTGGTCCTGCTGCGGGCGCTGTTCAGCGGCGGCCACCCGGTGACCGCGGTGGGCGACCCCTGCCAGTCCATCTACGGCTGGCGCGGCGCGAGCGCGGGCAACCTGCGCCGGTTCGGGCGTGACTTTCCTGTGGTCACGGGCAGCGGGCGGAACCGCTCGGTGAGCCCGGCGCCGGTACGCATGCTGTCCACCAGCTTCCGGAACACCGGGCGGGTCCTCGACGTGGCAGCGGTCGTGCAAGAGGGGCTGCGGGCCGCCGCGCCTGAGGTGCCCCGGCTGGTCCCGCCGCCGGGCCGGGCCGGCCGCGGGCGGGTGACCTGCGCACTCACCGAGACGGCCGCCGACGAGGCCGACTGGGTCGCCGGGCAGGTCAGTGCGCTGCTGGCGCTGCCGCCCGGGGTGGCGCCAGACGGCGGGCCGTGGCCGGAGGGCCGCGAGGACAGCGTGCACCCGCGCGACATCGCGGTCCTGTGCCGCAAGCGCGCGCAGTTCCCGGCGCTGCGGGCCGCGCTCGAGGCCCGCGGCATCCCGGTCGAGGTGGTCGGCCTCGGCGGGCTGCTCACCGTGCCGGAGGTGGCCGACATCGTCGCCACCCTGCGGGTCCTGCACGATCCCGGTGCCTCCGCGCCGCTGGCCCGGCTGCTCACCGGCCCGCGGTGGCGGATCGGCCCTCGCGACCTGGTCGCGCTGGGCAAGCGGGCCCGGTCGCTGGCCCGCGAGCAGCGGCGGTCAACCGATGACCGGGGCCGGCCAGCGAACCGGGGGGAGGCGGGCCGGGGCGAGCCGGGCCGTGACGAGGCGGGCCGGGGCGAGGATCCGCTGGCCAAGGCCATCACCGACCTGACCGCCGATCCGGGCAGCCTGGTCGAGGCCCTGGATGACCTGGGTGACCCGGCCGCCTACTCGGCGGCCGGCCAGGCCCGGCTGGCCGCGCTGGCCGCTGAGCTGCGCGAGCTGCGCTCCCGGGTGGCCCGGCCGCTGCCCGACCTGGTCGGCGAGGTGGAGCGGGCGCTCGGGCTGGACATCGAGGTGGCCGCCCGGCCCGGCCGGGACATGGCCAGCGCCCGCGCGGACCTGGACGCGTTCGCGGACGCGGCGGCGGCGTTCGCGGGCGACCAGGAGGAGCCGACGCTGGGCGCGTTCCTGGCCTACCTGACCGCGGCCGAGGAGGAAGAGTTCGGCCTGGAGGCCGGCCGGGTCGGTGACGGGGACACGGTCACGCTGGCCACCGTGCACGCCTCGAAAGGCCTGCAGTGGGCGGCCGTGGTCGTGCCCGGGCTGTCGGCCGGGAAGAAGGCGCAGGTGTTCCCGGCCAAGCCCAGGTTCGTGAGCCGCTGGACGGAGAACGCGCGGCTGCTCCCGTTCGGGTTGCGGGGCGACGCGGGTGACCTGCCGGCCCTGCCCAGCCTGGAGCCCGCGGCACTGGCCGCGTTCGGTGCCGCCTGCGCGGCGCGGGATCTCGGCGAGGAACGGCGGCTCGCCTACGTGGCCACCACCCGGGCTGCTTTCTGGCTGGCCTGCACCGGCTACTGGTGGGGGGACGCGTCCTCGCCGCTCGGCCCGTCGGTCTTCCTGGAGGAGGTGCGGGCGGCGTGCGAGGCGGGCGCGGGCACCGTGGCGTGCTGGGCCACGGCGCCGGAGGAGGACAGCGAGAACCCCGCGCTGGCCGATCCTCCGTCCGCCACATGGCCGGCCCCGCTGGAGGGCGGGCGGCACGACGCGGTCCGGGAGGCCGCGGACCTCGTCTACCAGGCCCTGGCCGGGACGCCGGGCGGGGCTGTGCCCGGACCGGGGGCTGTGCCCGGACCGGGGGGCGCCGGCGGACCGGGGGATGCCGGCGGACCGGGGGATGCGGGCAGGCCCGGGGACGGGGCACTGAGCGAGGAGGACCAGGCGCTGGTGGCGGCCTGGGACACCGACACCGGGCTGCTCCTGGCTGAGCGGGAGGAATGGCGTGCCGAGGCCGGCGCGGCGGTCTGGCTGCCGCCGCGGCTGTCCGTGTCCGCGCTGGTCCTGATGGCGCGCGACCCGGCCGAGCTGGCCCGCCAGATCCGCCGCCCGATGCCGCGGCCGCCCGCCCCGCAGGCCCGCCGGGGGACCGCCTTCCACCGCTGGCTGGAGGAGCGGTTCAGCCAGCAGCGCCTGATCGATCCCGGCGACCTGCTCGGCGCGGCCGACGACCCGGCCGCGGGTGACCCCGCCGACGGTGACGCGAACGACCTCGCGGCGCTGCGGGAGCTGTTCGAGTCCGGGGAGTGGGGCAACCGCTGGCCGGTGGAGGTGGAGGTCCCGTTCGAGACGCTGATCGCCGGCCGGCCGGTCCGCGGCCGGATCGACGCGGTGTTCGGGGACGCCCCGGAGGGCGGATTCGACGTGGTGGACTGGAAGACGGGCCAGCCCCCCGGCTCCGCGGCCGAGCACCGTGCGGTCGCGGTCCAGCTCGCCGCGTACCGGCTGGCCTGGGCGCAGCTGGCCGGGGTGCCCGCGGACCAGGTCCGGGCGGCGTTCTACTACGTGCGGCGCGATCTCACGCTGCGGCCGGCGGATCTGCTGGACGAGGCGGGGCTGGCCGCGCTGATCGAGCAGATCCCGGCCGGGGCGGCCTGAACTTCCCGCCCGCGCCCAGGACTCAGTCCCGGAGGTGACGCTCGATCGTGTCCACCTTGCTGGTCAGCCCGTCGGTCACGCCGGGCCGGATGTCCGCCTTGAGGACCAGGCTGACCCGGGGAGCCCGCGCGGCCACGGCGTCCACCGCCCGCCGCACCACGTCCATGACCTCGTCCCAGTCGCCCTCGACGGAGGTGAACATGGCGTCAGTGCGGTTGGGCAGGCCGCTGTCCCTGACCACCCGCACGGCATCGGCCACGTAATCCCCGACTCCTTCGCCCACGCCCAGCGGCGTGATCGAGAACGCGACGATCATCGTCTGCTCCGTCCTGTGGTGTCTGCGGGCCAGCCTGATCGCCGGCCCCGGCCCCGGCCTGGGCCGCCAGCAGCAGCCAGCAGGCCAGGCCGAGCGGGTAGACACCGTAGCCGAACCGGCTGGCCGGGGCGAAGGCGAACATCAGCACCAGCCCGGTCACCAGCCGCCAGCCCGCCGCGCGCTCGTCCCGGGGCGGCCGCAGGACCAGGGACACGGCCACCGCGAGCCCGGCCAGCAGGACCAGCGCGATCGCCACCAGGTGCCCCGGCCCCCACGCCTCGGCGATCAGGTGGCCGGGCAGGAAGCTGGCCGCCGGGCTCTTGATCTTGGTGAGCCCGAGCGGGAACAGGATCGTGTTCGACACCACCGCGGCGGGCTGGGCGATCAGGACCGGGCCGTCCACGGCGACCGGCACGGCGATCGCGGCGCACGCCAGCCAGGCTGCGGCGCGCTTGCCGTCACGCGCCGCCACCAGGGCGACCGCCACGGCCAGCGCGGGCCACGCGGTGGCTTTCATGGCCGCGGCCAGGCCCAGGGCCAGGCCGGCCAGGATGATCCGCAGCGCGGGCCGCGGCCTCTGGCCCGGCCGCAGCAGGGCGAGGCCCACGCAGAGCAGGGCCAGCACGGGCAGGTCGTCGCCCCCCGTGGTCAGCGGGAACGCGATGACCGGCGAGGCGGCGACCACCGCCGTCCACAGCCAGGGCCGTGACACGCCGCTAAGGGCCAGCGTGCCGGCGAAGCCGAGCACGAACACCACCCCGAACCACAGCCGCGGATCAGTCAGCAGGCCGCCGCCGAAGAGTGCGTGCGGGACCCCGAACACGGCCAGTGCGGGCAGGTACGGGTTGTAGACGTACGGGTTGTGCGCGGTAGCCACCGCGTGCGCGCCCTGGTAGGGCGTGCCCTGATGCAGGAACAGCCCGGCCGAGTGGATGACCACGCTCACTTCCGGCTGTCCCCGCCCGGACCAGGCCATCCAGGCCAGCGGGACGATCAGGGCCCCGGCCAGGCTGATCGCGACGGCGATCCTGGGGCCACGCCGGCCGGCCACCGCCGCGACGGCCGCGGCCGCGTACGGGCCGGCCGCCAGGATGCCCCAGAACCGCTCGGGCGGATTGGTGCTGAACAGCGCGACGGCCCCGGCGAACAGCGCGGACACGGCCAGGAGGACGGCGGCCCCGCACGGGGTGGTGGCCCGGGCCCGCCACGGCCGGATCCGTTCCTCCCACCGGCGGGCCCGTTCGCGCTGCAACATGGGCCGTCCCCGCCACCACGGCGGGCGGGGAGAGCCCGTGGAACTGGCGTCATGGCCGGCGTCCCCGCATGGCAGGCGGGTCAGCGGTAGCGTCATGTGTCATCACGCTAGAACGCGAGGGCCCCCGGCGTCGTCATGCCGAAGGGTGATCTCTGCCCTAAGCCCTCGGGCGAACGTGCGCCCGCGGGAGTAGCCCGCGCCCAGGATGGCCGCGGCGGCCGGGGTGCGGCGAGCGGTGCGGTGGGGGGAATGGCCCAGGGTGCCCGCGATGCTGGTTTATTAGTAGCCGGCAAGATCCGGCGAGGAGGGGCTCACCGCTCATGGATGTGCGCGACTACATCGACAGCAACGCGCGGGAATTCTTCGACCAGCTCAAGGCGTGGCTGGCCATCCCGTCCATCTCCGCGGACCCCGGCCATCGCGGCTCGGTACGGTCGTCCGCGGACTGGCTCGCCGCGCACCTGGCCGCGACCGGCTTCCCCACGGTGGAGATCTGGGACACCGGGCCGGCCGGCGAGCCCGGCCAGCCTGCCGTGTTCGCGCACTGGCCGGCGGCCGACCCCGCCGCGCCGACCGTCCTGGTCTACGGTCACCACGATGTCCAGCCCGTGGAACCGCTCGCCGAGTGGCACTCCCCGCCGTTCGAGCCGGCCGAGCGTGACGGCCAGCTGCTCGGCCGGGGCGCGTCCGACGACAAGGGCCAGGTCCTCCTGCACACCCTCGGCCTGCGGGCCCGCCTCGCCGCGGACGGCGCCGGGGCGCCCCCCGTCTCGCTGAAGTTCCTGGTCGAGGGGGAGGAGGAATCCGGCTCACCGCACTTCGCCGACCTGCTGCGGAGCCGGGCCGACCGGCTCAGCTGCGACATGATCGTGATCTCCGACACCACGATGTGGGCGGCTGACGTGCCCTCGATGTGCACCGGGATGCGCGGCCTCGTCGACGCCCAGATCGACCTGCGCGGCGGGGAGACCGACGTGCACTCCGGCTCGTTCGGCGGCGGCGTGCCGAACCCGCTGCACGCGCTGGCCGCACTGCTCGCCGGCCTGCACGACGAGCAGGGCCGGGTCACCCTGCCCGGCTTCTACGACGCCGTGCTGCCGCTGACCGGCGCCGAGCGGGCGCTGTTCGCCCGGCTCCCGTTCGAGGAGAAGGCCTGGCTCGCCGACGCGGGCGGCAGCCACGCCACCGCGGGCGAAGCGGGATACACCACGCTGGAGCGGGTCTGGGCCCGGCCCACGGCGGAGGTCAACGGGATGTGGGGCGGCCACACCGGGCCCGGGGCGAAGACCATCGTGCCCAGCCAGGCGCACGCCAAGGTCTCGTTCCGGCTCGTCGCGGACCAGGAGCCGGCTGACATCGCGGTGGCGTTGCGGGAGTACGTGGCGGCCCGCACCCCGCCCGGCATCGAGGCCACCGTGACGTTCGGCGGCCCGGGGGTGCGGCCCGCGTTCTCGCCGCTGCACTCGCCCGGCGTGCAGGCCGCGAAGCGGGCCATGGAGCGCGCGTTCGGCCGGGAAGTGCTGTTCACCCGGGAAGGCGGCAGCGGCCCGGAAGCCGATCTCGCCGAGATCCTCGGCGCCCCGCTGGTCTTCGTCGCGGTGGGCCTGGACGACGACCGGATCCACGCCCCGAACGAGAAGGTGGAGATGGCGCTGCTGCTGCGGGGCGCGGAGGCGGTGGCCTACCTCTGGGAGGACCTGGCCGCGGATCGCGCCGGGATCACGGCCACCCGATGAGCCCGGCGCAGGGCACCGGGGCCGGGGCGCCGGAGGCCCAGGAGTACGCCGGTGAGCTGGGCGGTTTCGTGCTGGCCCGCGGCACCGTGGACCGGGTGGGCATCCGCCGCGGTGACACCGACTGGCTCGCCGCGGCCTGGGCGGACCCGGGCACCCGGGTCCTGGTCCTGGACAACGACCGCGCGCTGGTCCGGTTCGGCGACAAGGAGGCCGAGCTGATCCTGGTCCCCCCCGCCGAGGCCCCCGAGGGCCTGCGGGTCCTGCTCGGGGTGGACGACGCGGACGTGGCCTACTTCGGCGTGATGGGGCCGCCGGGATGCCTGGACCCGCTGGAGGCTTTGGCCGCCCCGGACTCGGCCCCCGTGGAAGCGGCGCCCGCGGAGGCAGAGCCTGTCGAGGCAGAGCCTGCGGAGGTGGTGCCCCCCGAGGCAGCGCCCCCAGAGGCAGCGCCCCCAGAGGCAGCGCCCCCAGAGGCAGCGCCCGCGGAGGCAGGCCCCCAGAGGCAGCGCCCGCGAGGCGCCCCGAGGCGGCGCCCGCGGAGGCAGCGCCCGCGGAGGCGCCCCCCGTGGAAGCGGCGCCCGCGGAGGCCGCCGGGGCCGCGGCCCCGGCGGCGGACGGCGCGGAGACCGCCCAGGCCCCGGAGCAGCAGACGGTGACCGAGCAGGCCGCCTGGCTGGCCCGGGCCCGGCCCGGGCTGCGGCCGGCCGGCCTGCGGGAGGCCGCGGCGCTGCTGAACGACCGGGACGCCGGCCTGTTCACCCACGCCGTGGCGCTGGCCAACTGGCATTCCACCCACACGCACTGCCCGCGCTGCGGCACGCCGACCGTGACGGTCGCCGCCGGGCACGCCCAGCGCTGCCCGGCCGACGGCAGCGAGCATTTCCCGCGGATCGACCCCGCCGTGATCATGCTGGTCACCGATCCGGACGACCGGTGCCTGCTGGCCCGCAACCGGCGCTGGCCGGAGCGCCGCGTGTCCATCCTGGCGGGCTTCGTCGAGCCGGGGGAATCGGCTGAGCAGGCGGTCGCCCGCGAGGTCCAGGAGGAGACCGGGATCGTCGTCACCCGGGTCCGTTACGCCGGCAGCCAGCCGTGGCCGATGCCGCAGAGCCTGATGCTCGGTTTCCGCGCGGTGGCCGCGGGCGAGCTCGACCTCCAGGTGGACGACGACGAGATCGCCGAGGCGCACTGGTACAGCCGGGAGGAACTGCGCGGCGCGCTGGCCGCCCGGGAGATCCTGCTGCCGCCCCCGGTGTCCATCGCGCACCGGCTGATCGAGTCCTGGTACGGCGAGGAACTGCCGGGCGTCTGGTGACTGCGGGCCGGGCTCAGGCCGGGGCCAGCTGGCGGACGGCCTCGGCCTCGTCCACCCCGGGCGCGGGCACGATCGCGATGACCGGGGTGTCCAGCCCGGCCGCCTGGTACTCGGCCACCCGCTCCCGGCAGTAGCCGGGCGGGCCGTGCACGACCAGCTCATCGACCAGGTCGTCATCGATGGCCGCGAGCGCGGCCTTGCGGTCACCCGCCGCCCAGGCCGCCCGCATCGGCCCGAACCTCGGGCCGCGGCCGAGCCAGTCGTGGAACGCGGCGTACGCCGGGACGGTGAGATAGGCCGCGATCATCCGGCGGCCGATCCCCCGGGCCAGGCCGGCGTCGGCGGTGGGGCAGACGAAGATGCGGGCGATCAGCTCGCAGTCCGGGCCGGCCACCGCGCGCACGGCGGGGACGTCCGCGGGGGCGAGCCAGTTCGTGATCGCGCCGTCCGACATCGCGGCGGCCAGCGAGACCATCCCCGGCCGCAGCGCGGCCAGCGCCAGCGCGGGCGGCGGGACCGGGGCGGGATCCAGGCGGAAGCCGCTGATGGTGAAGGTCTCCGCGGCCATGGAGACCTTCTCGCCCGCCAGCGCCCGGCGCAGGAACGCCAGCGTGTCCCGGGCCCGCTGGTACGGGCGGTCCATCGCGATCCCGTTCCAGTCGGTGACCACCGCGGGGGAGGAGACCCCGATCCCCAGCACGAAGCGGCCGGGGGCCAGGCCCGCCAGCGTGGCCGCGCTCATGGCCAGCAGGGCGGGCCCGCGGGTGTAGATGTTGGCCACGGCGGTGCCCAGCCGCAGGCCCCCGGCCGCCGGCGAGCCCGCCCCCCCGGTGCCCTGCTTGCTGGTCCACTGGGCGGCCAGGGCCAGCGGGGTGAACGCGTCCGCGCCGTTCACCTCCGACGACCAGGCGTCGGTATAGCCCAGGTCAGGCAGGGTGGTGACCAGGTCGCGCTGCCCGGACAGGGGCATTCCGCTCAGTGGGAGCGTGATGCCCCAACGCGTCATCGGTCGCACAGTACCTCCCGTAGTTCCCGCCCATCATCGCAGCGGCCGTGGCAGGATGCCCGGCATGGACCTGGATTGCGTTGACACACTGGCCGGTGTGCATGTCCGGTGACCTTGACCTCGAGGCGGTATTCGGCCGTTCATCACCGGATGATGCCTTCGCTGCCGTGCTGACCGAGGCCCGGATGGTGCTGGGCGAGATCGACAGCCCGCTGGAGGCCGAACTGTGGGGCTCCGACATCCTGGCCGCGCTGGGCGGCCCGGCGAGCGTGGCGGCGCAGGCGATGGTGCCCGCCGCCGAGCGGAGCGGCAGCCCCGAGGCGCTGGCCATCCTGCGGGTCCTCGCCGCGCTCGGCTGGCCCGGCCTGTGCGCGCCCGCGGCCGAGGCCGCCGGCCGGCTGGCCGCCCGGGGGGTAGCCGACCCGGCCTGGGCGGCCGAGGCCGGGTCGCCGTCGGTGGGGGAGTGCTGGCGCTACGGTGATGACCGGGGCGTCCAGGAGGCGGTGACCCTGAGCTTCGGGTACGCGGCCGGGCAGCATGTGGTCTCGCTCCTGCTGGATCATTCCTGCGGCGGCGGGATCAAGAACGTCTGGGTGGGCGACGCCGGGGATGTGCTCGCCCGCACCAGGGACATGGCCGCCGAGGATCCCAGCATGATCTTCGAGATGATCAGCCCGGCGGCCGCCCGCGTCAAAGTGGACCGGGCCATCGCGGCGGGGGAGTGCCCGGTCCAGCCGGACGAGTTCAGCAACGTCGCGTCGACCCGGGCGATCCTGCGCGCGCGGGCGGCGCTGCTCGCCGGGTCGTAGATCGGACGACAGAATCGAGAGCACTGCTCTTGACTTAGATCACCGGTCTGACGCATACTGCTCTTACAGGAGAGCGATGCTCTCCATCGCCTTCCCGACCAGAGGAGCAGTCATGAACGCCAGCCCGGAAACCCGTTACCTCGCGCCGACCGGCCTGGACCGGGTGTTCAACTCGACGGTCGCTGCGCTGACCCGGGCCGGGATCAGCATCATGGGGTCGCGGGTGCTGGCCGTCCGCGGCCGCAAGAGCGGTGAGTGGCGGACCACCCCGGTGAACCTGCTGACCGTGGAGGGCACCCGCTACCTGGTCGCGCCCCGTGGGCAGGCCCAGTGGGTGCGCAACCTGCGGGCCGCGGGCCAGGGTGAGCTGCGGGTGGGCCGCCGGGCCGAGCGCTTCACCGCGGCCGAACTGGCCGACGCGGACAAGCCGCCGGTGCTGCGCGCGTACCTGCGCCGGTGGGGCTGGGAAGTCGGGCGGTTCTTCGAGGGCGTGACCGCGGACGCGACCGAGGAGCAGGTCCGCGGGATCGCCCCCGGCTTCCCCGTCTTCCGGATCACGATCGACGGCCCGGCGGCCGGCCAGCGCTGACCGGGTGGGCGCTGACCGGTGGCCCTGACCCGTGGCGCACGCCCCTGGCGCCCACCGGTGCGCTACCCGGTGAGGGCCAGCGTGGCTCCGGTGATGTCGAGCAGCCGGTGGTATCCGCTGGCCGCCGGGAACACGGCGAGGTCCCCGCGCACCATGGCCCGCGAGCCGTCCGGCCCGGCCAGGACGGTGCCGTCCGCGCCCGCGGCCACGAACTCGCCGTCCCGGCGGAGCAGTACCGGGCCGTCGCGCCGCGCCGAGATCGTGCACCGGCCGGCCCGCAGCCCGTCGAGTACCGCCGCCGGCCCCTCGCCGGCGCATTCCACCCAGGTCGTGGGAGTCCCGGGGGTAGCATCCGCCCCCGGCCGGTGCCAGTCACTCCCGCCGACCGGCACCGCGGCCGGATCCCAGGCCAGCCACCAGGCGAGCGGGGTCGTCCAGTGCGGGTCCAGCCAGCTCCAGTGCCAGACCTCGGCCAGCGGCGGCCGCCGCTGCATCGGCCAGATCCAGCTGACGTGGCCGCCGATCGGATGATTCACCGACAGCAGCCCGCCGCGCCGCTCCGTGGTGTCCAGCCAGCGGTCGGGCGGCTCGCGGAAGTCGACCCAGCCGACGTCGCCGAAGGCGTTCGCGTGCCCGTCCTCGGTGGTGACCTCCTGGCCGGGGATCAGGATGATCCCGTACCGGGCCGCGGCGTCTTTGAGCTCGGCGTGATGGCTGGTCGTGTTGTGATCGGTCACGGCGAGGTAGTCGAGTCCCTGGGCGGCCGCGAAGCGGGCTAGCTCGGCCACCGTGAAGTCGCCGTCCGAGTGCACCGTGTGCGCGTGCAGGTCCCCGGCCAGCCAGCGGTGCCCCGGCGTGGCCGGCAGCTCGCGCCGGGGCGGCCGCTCGCTAAGCGGCGCGGGGGCCGGAACGGCCGGGGCCGGGCGCAGCCGGCCTTGTGTGGTGGCGACCGTCGCGGTCACCGAGTACTCCGTGCCGCCCGCCGGGAGCCGGTACAGGCCGAGCACCACCTGCCACAGCCCGGGCTCCAGCTCACCCGCCAGGTAGCCGGGCGTGGCCTCATGGGGGGTGATCACGAACGAGGACCGGGCGCCGCCGGACCAGCCGCGGAACCCGGCGGGCCCGAAGCAGCCCAGGTCGAGCACGGCGCCGGAGCGGTCGTACTCGACCTCGACCCGCAGCCCGGCCGCGCCGGGCGGCACCTCGACCGGCAGGTAGTGCCACGGCGACCCGCAGCGATCGTCCTGGGTCCACCGGCCGCCGTGCCGCGTCGTGACGCTCATGGCCCTACCGAATCAGATTCACGGCGGCGGGGCGAGCGGGCGCATTGACACAGAATTCATCGGGCGTAGAATTCAACGAGCGATGAAATAAGTGCCGGGCCAGCCGGCCGCCGGAGGAGGCCCCCATGTGGGCGATGATCGTGAAAGAGTTCCGGCAGCTACGGCGGGACCGGCGCACGCTGGCCATGATGATCGTGCTGCCGGTGGTGCTGCTGGTCGTGTTCGGCTACGCCGCCAGTTTCGACGTGACGACCATCCCGACCGTGGTGGCCGGCCCGCTCGCCGCCCACGCGCCCCTGCGCGCGCCGTTCCAGGTGGTGCAGCGGGCGCCGGCCGAGGGTGCCTCCTGGGCGCAGAACCAGCTGCGCGACGGCCACGCCGCCGTGGCCGTGGTGACGGGCACGAGGACCGTGATCCTGATCGACGGCAGCCAGCTGTTCACGGCCAAGGCCGCGCTCGGCGCGCTGCAGGCGGCCGGCCTGCGGGCGGGTGGCACGCCGGCGGCCGGCGGGCCGGCCCCGCAGGTCCGGGTGCTCTACAACCCTGAGCTGAAGACGTCGTACATCATGATTCCGGGCCTGGCCGGGGTGGTCCTGGTGTTCGTCGGCATCATCATCACCAGCCTCGGCGTGGTCCGGGAACGGCAGACCGGGACGCTGGAACAGCTCGCGGTGATGCCGCTGCGGCCGCGCGACGTGTTCCTGGGCAAGATCGTCCCGTACTTCGCCGTGGCCGCCGCGGACCTGGCCATCGTGCTCGCGGTCGGGGTGGCCCTGTTCGGGGTGCCGTTCCGCGGCTCGTACGCGGTGTTCGCGCTGGGTGCCCTGCTCTTCCTGTTCGTCACGCTGGGCATCGGCGTGCTGATCTCCAGCGTGTCCGAGAACCAGGGCCAGGCCATCCAGCTGGCGTTCATGTTCACGCTGCCGCAGGTGCTGCTGTCCGGGCTGATCTTCCCCCTGTCCTCGATCGCGGCCGGGGTGCGCTGGATCTCCTACCTGCTGCCGCTGACGTACTTCAACCAGATCTCCCGCGGCGTCATGCTGCGGGCTGAGCCGATCGGGCCGCTCTGGCCGCCGCTGCTGTTCCTGGCCCTGCTGGGCCTGGTGGTGATGACGCTGGCCATGCTGCGCTTCCGCCGCTACCTGGCCCCGGCTGGGTCCGGGGGCGGGCGTTCCGGCCCGGCCGCGGCACCCGGCGCGGCGGGCGCCCCGGACGCGGCGGCCGCGGCCGTGGCGGAGTCCCGGTGAGCGCGCCGCGCGGCGGCCCGCGGCGGCCCGCCGGCCCGCCGCCGGACGCCGCCCCGCCGGACGCCGCCGGCTGGGGCACCCGCGCCGTGAGCGTCCGCTACGGCCGCCGGCTGGCCCTGGACCAGGTGACGTTCTGCGCCCGGCCCGGCCAGGTGAGCGCGGTGGTGGGCGGGGACGGGGCCGGCCGGACCACGCTGCTGCGCTGCCTGAGCGGGGCCGTGGCGGCCAGCGAGGGGACGGTCGTGCGCCCGCCGCGGATGCAGACCGGCTACCTGCCCGCCGGATCGGGCACCTACCCGGACCTGACCGTGGCCGAGAACCTGGCCTTCCGCGCGGCCGCGTACCGGATCCCGGCGGCGGTGGCCGGCCCGCGGATCCGCGATTACCTGGACCGGGCCGGGCTGCTGGCGGCGCGGGACCGGCTCGCCGGGCAGCTGTCCGGCGGGATGCGCCAGAAGCTGGGCGTCATCGCGGCCATGCTGCACCGCCCGGCCCTGCTGGTCCTCGACGAGCCGACCACCGGGGTGGACCCGGTCAGCCGGGCCGACCTGTGGCTGCTGATCGCGCGGGCCGCCGCCGACGGGGCCGCGGTGGTCTTCGCCACCAGCTACCTCGACGAGGCGGAACGCGCGGCCCACGTGCTGGTCCTCGCGGCCGGCCGGGAACTGGCCGCGGGCTCGCCGGAGCAGATCGTCGCGGCCATGCCCGGCCGCCTCGCGGCGGCCGGCGCCCGGCCGGCGGGCCCGGCCGGGGCGCGGTCCTGGCGGCGGGACGGCCGCTGGCGGGTCTGGCAGCCGGACGGCGCCGGGGACGCCCCGGCAGGCGAGCCCGCGGGCGCCCTGGGAGAGGACGCCGAGCCGGTCCAGCCCAGCCTGCAGGACGCGGTCACGGTCGCGATCCTGGCCCGTGAACTCGGCTCCGATCTGGCCAGCCGCCGCGACCCCGGCCGGGAGGAGCACTGATGGACGAGAACGCACCGCTCGCGCAGTGCCTGGCGGTGAGCCGGCGGTTCGGCGGGTTCACGGCGGTGGACGGGGTGGACCTCTCGCTGGGCCCGGGCGAGGTGGTCGGCCTGCTGGGGGCCAACGGGGCCGGCAAGACCACGCTGATCCGGATGCTGCTCGGGCTGCTGCCCGCGACCGCCGGGCAGGTCCGGCTGTTCGGCGGGCCGCCGTCGCGGCAGGCCCGGCGGCGGGTCGGGTATGTGCCGCAGACCCTGGGCCTGTACGACGACCTCACGCCCGCCGAGAACCTGGCCTTCTCGGCGGCCGTGTTCGGCCGCGGCGCCCGGGCCACGCTGCCCGGCTGGCTAAGCGGCTACGGGCGGGTGCTGGTCGGTGACCTGCCGCTGGGCGTGCAGCGGCGGGTCGCGTTCACCGAGGCCCTGGGGCACCGGCCGGATCTGCTCATCCTGGACGAGCCCACGTCGGGCGTGGATCCGCTGGCCCGGGCCCGGCTGTGGGAGACGATCGCCGACGCGGCCCGGGACGGGGCCGGGGTGCTGGTCACCACGCACTACATGGACGAGGCGGGGGAGTGCGGCAGACTGGTGATCATGGCCGCGGGCCGGGTGGTCGCGGCGGGCACGGCCGCGCAGGTCACCGGCGACGCCCGGGTGAGCATGGTCGAGACCGGTAACTGGGCCGCGGCGTTCACCGCGCTGGAGGCGGCCGGGCTGCCGGTCGCGCTGGCGGGCCGGGCGCTGCGCGTGCCCGGCGCCAGCCCGGCCGCCGTCCGGCAGGCCCTGGGCCCGGTGGCCGCGCGGATCACCGAGGTCCCGGCCACGCTGGAAGAGCGGTTCTTCGAGCTGGCCGCGGCCGGGCCAGGGACCGGCGGCGGCCCGGCCCGGGAGGAGGCTGGATGACGAGCCGGAGTGCCGGACCCGGCCGCACGGGCCGGCGGGGCGGGGACAGCGGCACCCGGGAGGCGATCCTGGACGCCGCGCGCGCGCGTTTCGCCGCCCACGGCTACGACGGCGCCACGATCCGCGGCATCGCCGGGGACGCCGGGGTGGACCCGGCCCTGGTCCATCATTTCTTCGGCACCAAGGAACGCCTGTTCGCGGCGGCCGTGCGGCTGCCGGTGGTGCCGGGTGAGCTGATCGGCGCCGCGCTGGCGGCCGGGGCCGGCGATCCCGGGGGCAGCCTGGGGGAGCACCTCATCCTGACCGCGCTGAGCGCCTGGGATGTCGCCGAGATCCGGGACACGTTCCTCGGCCTGCTGCGCTCGGCCGCCACCAGCGAGCAGGCGCTGATCATGCTCCGGGAGTTCGTCACCGAAGCCATCGTCGGGCGGCTGTCCGCCGCCGCGGAAACGGCCGACCCGGACCAGGCCCGGTACCGGGCCGCGCTGGTGGCCAGCCAGGTGGTGGGGCTGGCGATAGCGCGGCAGGTGCTCGGGCTGGAGCCGCTGGCCGCGGCCGGCCCGGCCGAGCTGGCCGCGGCGGTGGGACCGACCCTGGACCGTTACCTTTCCGGGGACCTGGGCTGAGCCGTCAGCCGGCGGCCCGCTGGCCCGGTGCGGTGGCGTGCTTGCGGGCGACCCCGCCGTGCGCGGTGGAGCGCAGGCCGGCGCCGGCGCCCCCCGGTTCCGGGTGCCAGCGGTCCAGCGGCACCAGCCCCGGCGGGACCAGGGTGAACCCGCCGAACATGCGCTGCACGTCGGCGCGGCTGCGCAGCACCAGGCCGGTGGGCAGCCGCTCGCTGAGCCGCTCGGCCAGGTCACCCTGGCCCGCGGCGAGGATGTCCCGGGCCGGGTGGGAGATGGCCAGGTAGCTGCCCGGGACGGTGGCCTGCCCCAGCCGGGCCACGATGCCCGGCGGGTCGTCGGCGTCCGGGATCAGCTGGAGGATGCCCAGCAGCATGATCGCGACCGGCTGGCTGAAGTCCAGCGTGCGCTGGGCCCGGGCCAGGATCGCGTCCGGGTCGCGCACGTCGCCGGCGATAAAGCTGGCGGACCCGGCGCTGGTGGCCGGCAGCAGGCTGGCCGCGTGCCTGGCCACGACCGGGTCCTTGTCGACGTAGACGATCCGGGCGTCCGCGGCGGCCCGCTGCGCCACCTCGTGGGTGTGGCCGGCCGTCGGGATGCCGGTGCCGATGTCCAGGAACTGGCGGACGCCCGCGGCGGCCAGGTACCCGACCGCCCGGGCCAGGAAAGCCCGGTTGGCGCGGACCGCGGCCACGATGCCCGGGAACGCGGCGATCGCCTCATCACCTGCCGCCCGGTCCGCGGCGAAATTCTCCGTGCCGCCGAGCCAGTAGTCGTAGACGCGGGCCGGATGTGCGGCGCTGGTGTCGATATCCAGCAAATCCTCGCGGCTGAGACTGATGCCGGGGGAAAAATCGTGGCCTGGCATGGCCCGAGCCTATCGGCCCGCCGGCCACCGGCGGCCCAGGCTGGGGCCGTTTCCGGGAAACACCGCGCGAACGGCACGTGAACGGTGAAAGAGGGCGCCCCGCGAATCGCGCGGGACCCGGCTAACCGCAGGTGGGAGCCGGAAAAGCCAGGACCGTAATAATTCTCCGCAACGAAAACCGCCACCCCCCGGTGCCCCGCGCGCGGCGGGTCAATCCGGTGTTATCCGGCCGATCCCGGCGGCCCGGTCCAGGCCCACATGCAGCCGGTCCGCAACCCCCGGCTGGCCGCGGGACGTATTGCAGGTTATGGGTCATCTGCCTACAGTGACGCGGGGGGTTAAACACGATGATGCGCAGGTTTGCCGCAGAGCTGCTCGGGACGGGGCTGCTGGTTTTCTTCGGGGTCGGGGTCGCGACCCTGGACTTCGGGTTCAAATTCGACGGCGGCAGCGTCGCGGCCGGCGTGGTGGCCACGGCGCTCGCGTTCGGCCTGGTGCTGCTGGCGCTGGCTTACGTGCTCGGCCCGATCTCGGGCTGCCACGTGAATCCCGCGGTCACGCTGGGCGCCTGGCTGGCGCGGCGGATCTCGCTCGCCGAGGCGGGCGTGTACTGGGTCGCGCAGTTCGCCGGCGGCATCCTCGGCGCCCTGCTGCTGTGGGGGATGTTCTCCTCCTCGCCCGGGTACAGCCGGTCCACCACGGGCCTGGGCACCAACGGCTGGGGTGCGGTGTCCGACATCCACATCGGTCTGGGCGGCGCGTTCCTGGCCGAGGTGGTGCTGACCGCCCTGTTCGTGTTCGTGGTCCTCGGGGTGACCGGCAAGCTCGGCAACACGGCCACCGCGGGCATGGTCATCGGGCTGTCGCTGACCGTCGTGCACCTGATCGGGATCCCGATCACCGGGACCTCGGTGAACCCCGCGCGCAGCCTCGGTCCCGCCCTGATCGTGGGCGGCACCGCGCTCAGCCAGGTGTGGCTGTTCATCGTGGCGCCGCTGGTCGGCGGGGCGATCGCGGCCGTCCTGCACTGGGTTCTGTTCCCGCCCAGCCCGGGATCGGTGGATGTGGAGCAGGCCGGCCTGGCCGAGGCCGCCGAGGCGGCGGAGGGCCGCCCGGCCTGAACCTCTTCCCCTTGGTCAGCCCGGAGGGGCGGACCGCTGGCGCTCTTCGGCCACCCGGTGCAGCGCGGCCTGCCGCGTGGAGCGGATGTGCCGCCGGGCCGCGGCCCGGGCGCGCGGGGCGTCCCGCGCCACCAGCGCGTTGACGATCTCGGCGTGTTCCCGCACGGACCGGGCCGGCCGCCCGGCCACCGACAGGGTGGTATCCATGCTGCGGGCCAGCATCTCCTGCAGGATCGACTGGGTCATGGTCAGGAACCGGTTGTTCGCGTACTCGGCGATCTGCAGGTGCAGCCGGGCGTCCATGACCCGCAGCTGCTCGGGCAGGCCTGGGCCCGCACCGCCTGCTCGTGCTGCTCGAACGTGGTGATCAGGCTGGCCAGCTGCTCCTCGCTGGCCTCGGCGGCCGCCCAGCCCGCAGCGGGTACCTCCAGCACCTCGCGCATGGCGAACAGCTCTTCCAGGCCCACCTCGCGCAGCCGGGAGAACCGCTGCAGGGCCCGCTCACCCTCGTCGGGCGCGGCCACGAACACGCCCTTGCCGTGCCGGACCCGGACGACCCCGCGGGTTTCCAGGGAGCGGAGCGCCTCGCGGACCGAGGCCCGGCTGACCCCGAGCAGCTCGCACAGCTCGCGCTCACCCGGCAGCCGGTCGCCCGGGGCCAGCCCGTTGCCCGCCACGAACCGCTCGATCTGCCCGGCGACGCGCAGGAACAGCGGCTCGTTCGAGCCCATCCAGCGCCAGCCGACCGCGGGCGAGCCTGGGCTTGTCTCGCCAGCGGGGCTGGCCTCGGTGACGGGCTGATCGGGCATGCTGGCTCCTACGCGCTGGGATACAGCCGGGTCAGCGCGAATTCCCGGTGCCCGAGGGCCTCGGCACAGGTGAGGCGGCCGTTGACGGTGCGGTCGATCACATCTTCCAGCCTGTCACCGGCCGCCGCCAAGTCGTAGTCCAGCTGCAGCAGCCCGGACACATCCACGTCGATGTGCTCGCTCATCGTGGACTGGGTCAGCGGGTTCGCGGTGATCTTGATCACCGGCTCGACCGGGTGGCCGACCACGTTGCCCTGGCCGGTGGGGAACAGGTGGATGACGGCTCCCGCGGCCGCGGTCAGCGTGATGAACTCGGCCGCCGCGCAGGACGTGTCCATGAAGTTGAGTCCGGCCCGGGTCGGCCGCTCGGCCGGGGCCAGCGCGTCCACGACGGGCGTGGTTCCGGTCTTCTGGATGTTGCCCAGGGCCTTCTCCTCGATCGTGGACAGGCCGCCCCGGATGTTGCCCTGGGTCGGCTGCGAGCCGAGCAGGTTGGCCCCGGTCCGCTCGACCAGCGCGAAGTAGTCGTCGAAGAAGCCCTGGAACTTCTTGCGCACCTCGTCGGTCGCGCACCGCTCCGCGATCAGGTGCTCGCCCCCGGTCAGCTCGGTGGTCTCACCGAAGATCACGCTGCCGCCGGCCGCGATGTGCCGGTCCACCGCCACCGAGGTCGCGGGGTTGGAGCCCAGGCCGCTGGTGGTGTCGGACTCGCCGCACTTGATGCTCATCAGCAGCTCGCCGCGCTCGACCGGCACCCGGGTCAGCTCGCTGGCGTCCTGCAGCAGCTGCGCGGCGCGGCGCCCGGCCATCTCCAGGATGCGCAGGTCGCCGTGGCGCTCGATGGAGAACTGGGCCACCGGCTTGCCGGTCTCGGCGATGCCGCTGGCGATCCGCTCGGTCCAGGTGGGCTCGATGCCGATCACGACCACCGCGGCCACGTTCGGGTTGGCCCCGGTCCCGATCATCGTCTGGAAGAACAGGTCCAGGTCGGCCCCGAACTGCAGCCGCCCGTAGGGGTGCGGCAGGGCCAGCGTGCCGGGGATGGCCCGGGCGACCGACTCGGCGACCGCGTTCGACAGGTCATCGACCGGCAGGATCAGCACGTGGTTGCGGATCCCGACCCGGCCGTCGGGCCGCCGGTACCCAGTCAGACGCTTTTCTGCCACCGCGCGCTCCTCAGGTTGTGGGTGTGAACCAGCTCGCCGGCCGCGACCCGGCCCCGGGTGAGGCCGATCAGCACGCCGTACTCCCGCACGTCCTCGTGCTCGCCCAGGTCGCGCAGGGCGATCTTGTGCCCGAGCGGGATGGCGTCCCGGGCGGTGATCCCGAAGCGTTCCCCCGAGTCCAGGTAGGCGGCGCTGGCCGCACCCGGGCCCGTGTCGCGCACCGCGACCGCCACGTCGTCGCCCTGGTGATGGGCCAGGAAGTCGACGCCGACGGCGGGGGAGGAGGCGGGCTCAGTCACGTAAACCTCCGTGGTCAGACCTCTTCTGTGTCAGAAACGTACCGTAGGGCCGGCGCGGAAAGCGTGTCAAACAGGACACTAAGAACTGGTGTACCGCCTGGACAAACTCCCGCGTAGCCGGTCAAATTATTGACACACCAGCGGCAATCTGGCTAGTGTCCCCGAACACAAAGTGGTCAGACCTTAGACGACCGTCCGAGAACCGATGGCAAGGAGGCCGCCGATGCCGGACAGGGCTCTACCGGGTGCCCCGCCCGCAGCGCCGCCCGCCGCCAGTGACGCGGCCAGCGGCCGGATCGATTGCGCCAACGTCTACAAGTGGTTCCCCGGCGGGATCGTGCTGGAGGACGTCAGCCTGACCGTCGAGACGGGCCAGTTCGTGTGCATCGTCGGGCCGTCCGGCTGCGGGAAGACCACGCTGCTGCGGATGATGGCCGGGCTGGCCGAAGTCGATCACGGGCAGGTCAGCATCGGCGGTGCGCCCGTCACCGGGCCCGGCCGGCGGGTCGCCGTGGTGTTCCAGCACTTCGGCCTGTTCCCGTGGAAGACCGTGCAGCGCAACGTGGCCCTGCCGCTGCACCTGGCCAAGACGCCGCGGGCCGAGGCCGAGAGCCGGGTCGCCGACGCGATCCGGACCGTCGGCCTGAGCGGCCACGAGCACAAGTACCCGGCGCAGCTGTCCGGCGGGATGAAGCAGCGGGCCGGGCTGGCCCGGGCCCTGGCCACCGCCCCGGACGTGCTGCTCATGGACGAGCCGTTCGCGGCGGTGGACGCGCAGGTCCGCGAGGTGCTCCAGGAAGACCTGCTGGCCCTGCGGGCCCGGCTCCGGCAGACCATCGTCTTCATCACGCACAGCATCGACGAGGCCATCACCCTGGGCGACCGGATCATCGTGATGGGCACCCGGCCGGGCCGGATCGTCCGCGACGTGCTGGTGCCCATCGAGCAGCCGCGCACCATCGCCCAGGTCCGGCGGCACCCGGCGTACGCGGGCCTGCGCGAGGAGATCTGGCAGCAGTTGCGGCAATCCGCCGTGGAACAGGCAGGTGAGGCATGAGCGAGCCGACAGGGCGCGGCGCCGCGAGCCAGGCGACCGCGAGCCAGGTCAGCGCCGCCTCGGACACACCGGGGACCAGGGCCCAGATCGAGGCGGCGATCGAGGAACGGCTGCGGCAGCGGTCGCGCCGCAACCGCCGGATGTACCTGCTGATCCGGATCGTCTCGCTGATCATCGTGCTGGCCGCCTGGCAGTACTACGGCTCCAGGGCCACGCCGATCGTGTTCGACCCGCTGACCCGGGTGCTGGGCGCCCTGGGTGACCTGTTCCGGCACAACGGGCTGGGCAGCGCCCTGTGGTACAGCGTGTGGACCTTCGCCGTCGGCTACCTGATCGGCGTGGTCGCCGGGGTCGTGCTGGGCATGTTCATCGGCGCCTACCGGCGGGTCGAGTCCGCGGTCGGACTGTACGTGTACGCGCTGTACGCGACGCCGATGGTGGCGATCGTCCCGCTGCTGAGCATCTGGCTCGGCTTCGGGGTGCTCACCCAGGAGCTCATCATCGCCCTGTTCGTGCTCTTCCCCTGCGTGGTCAGCGTGTCCTACGGGGTCCGGAACATCGACGGTGACCTGCTCGAGGTGGCCCGCTCACTGCGGATGGGCCGGGCCAGCCTGTGGCGGCACGTACTTCTCCCGGGCACGGTGCCCTACATCGCGACCGGCGCGGCCCAGGGCGTGGCCATGGGCCTGGTCGGCATGTTCATCGCCGAGATCTTCACCCAGCTCTCGGGACTCGGAAATCTGCTGGAAACCGCGGCGCAGACCTATCACACCGATGAGGCCCTGGCCGTTCTCCTGGTGATCATGGCCCTCGGCGTCATCCTCCGCGGCCTGATCACCCTGGTTCAGCGCAAGGTCGCCCCGTGGGCGAAATAACGCATCAGCGCCCCCATCAAATGAGGTATCCCATGAAATTCCGTTCAGCCCTGGCCCTGTCCAGCGCCGTGATGGCCGCCACCCTGGGCCTGGCCGCCTGCGGCAGCTCGGGCGGCTCCACATCCTCCAGCAGCGATCCCAACGCCATGGCCTCGGTCAACGTCGGGATCGCCCTGTCCCCGCCGAAGGCCATCTTCTTCGGCCCCTACGTGGCGCAGCAGGAGGGCTTCTTCAAGAAGGAGCACCTGAACGTCAAGTTCATCAGCATGCCCAACGGGCTGCAGACGGAACTGGGCGCCACGGCCGGCAGCATCGACTTCGGCTTCAGCTCCGGCACGGACTCGATCGAGGCCGCCGCGCAGCACGCGCCCATCCACGCCATCTGGTCCTACGGCACCAAGCTGGACACCCAGTGCATCGGCGCCCCGGGTATCAAGACGGCCAAGGGGCTGATCGGCCAGCCAGTCGGCTCCACCGGCACAGACGGGTTCTCCATTACTCTGCTGCAGGCCTGCCTCGAGCCGGCCGGGGTTCACCTGAGCCAGGTCAAGCAGGTGGACATGGTCCGCTCCGAATTCGTGCCGGCCATGGTGGCCAAGAAGATCGACGCGGCCGTGTTCCACGCCGACGACGCGTACGTGATCACCCATCAGCTCAAGGGCGCGTCGGTCTTGTCGTCGGAGTACAAGACCCTCCCGAACTGGTGGTACGGCGGGGTCAGCATGCTGGACAAGTACGGCCAGGCACATAAGGCGGTCGTGGTCCGCTTCCTGACCGCGATGATGCTGGCCGACCGCTGGATGAACAACCCGGCGAACACCAGCGCGCTGATCGCGCTGGGGACCAAGGTCAGCGGGGAGGACCAGGCGGCGGTGGCCTACGCGGTCAAGTTCCTCCAGGCCTCGAAGACCTGGCCGGACGGCGCCGGGCTGGACCCGGCCGCGGTCAACTACACCGCCGGCATCCTGGCCAAGTACAAGGACATCCCCGCCCAGCCGACCTACAGCCAGATCATCGATCCCCAGTACGCCAACGCGGCCGCGGCCAAGCTGGGCTCCTCGTGAGCGGACCCGGCATCGCGGCCGGCGCGGACGGCGGCCAGGCCCCGGCGGGCCTGGCCGCGGTCGGCCTGGGCCGCTGGGCCCGGGTGATGGCCCAGGCTTACGCCGGCAGCCCCCTGGTGGAGCTGCGCACCTGCTACACCCGCAACCCGGAGCGGCGGCAGGCCTTCGCCGCCGACTTCGGGTGCGGCCAGGACGAGTCGCTGGACGCGCTGCTGGACCGCGACGACGTGGACGGCATCGTGATCACCGCGCCGAACGACCAGCACGCGCCGATCATCGAGGCCGCGGCCGCCCGCGGCAAGCACGTGTACACCGAGAAACCGGTCGCGGTGGCCCTGGCCGACCTGCGCCGGATCCGGGCCGCGGTGCTCGGCTCGGGGATCGTGTTCGCCTGCGGGCACAGCGCCCGGCGCCTGTCCGGGCTGCGGGCCATGAAGAGCCTGCTGGACAGCGGCGCGGCCGGCGCGCCGTCCATGGTGGAGGCGGTGTTCGGGAACGAGCGGGGCCTGGAGCTGAAGGAAGGTGACTGGCGGGCCGACCCGGTCCAGGCGCCCGGCGGTCCGCTGACCCAGCTCGGCATCCATCAGATCGACAACCTGCAGTACCTGCTCGGCCCGGCCCGGCGGGCAGTGGCCATGGGCCAGGCGCCCCGGCCCGGCATCGCCAACCAGCTGGCCGTCGGGGTGCTGCTCGAATTCGACGAGTCGCTCGGCTACCTGGGCTGCAACTGGCTGTCCCCGGGCAGCTTTACCATCGACGTGTACGCGACGGTCGCCCGGCTCCGTTACGAGCTGGACTTCTCCTGGTGGAGCAACTCGGCCGAGACCGACGCGCACACCCGGCTGACCCGCACGGTGATCGCCGCGGACAGCGCCAACCCGGACGCCCGGGTGCTGGCCACGCAGGACGTGCCGCTGCCGCCGCGCGACCACCTCCGGGAGGAGATCGAAGAGTTCGCCGGGGCGATCCGCGGCACGGCCCGGGTCGAGGTGGGCCTGGCCGAGGCGCTGGCCAACGTGGCCGTCCTGCAGGCCGCCGCGCGGTCGCTGCGCACCGGGCAGCCGACCGCCACCGCCGAGATCATGGCCGAGATCGAGGAGGCCGGTTGACGTCACCGCTGCCCGCCCCGCCGCCTGGCCGGCGGTTCGACGAGCTGACCGACCCGGAGATCGCCGCCGCGCTGGCCCGCAGCCCCCGGGTGATCCTGCCCATGGGCAGCGTCGAGCAGCACGGCCCGCACCTGCCCACCGGGACCGACTTCTTCGCCGCCACGGCGATCGCGGTCGAGGTGGCCGGGCATCTGGATGCGCTGGTGCTGCCGCTGTGCCCGCTGGGCGTGACGCCCATGCACATGCCGTACCCGGGCACCGTGTCGTTGCGGCCGGGCACGCTCCAGGCCGTGGTGGAAGACATAGGCACGTCGCTGGCCACGCACGGCGCCCGGGAGTTCGTGATCCTGAACTGGCACGAGGGCAACATCCCGGTGCTGGCCCTGGCAGCCGAGCAGCTGCACCGGGAGATCGGCCTGGCCGTGGTCGTGGTGCAGGCCTGCTACGTGGCCGAGGAACGCTTCGGGCCGCAGGCCGGGGGCCTCACCCACGGCGGGAAGATCGAGACCTGGTCGGTGCTGTGCTGCCGGCCCGACCTGGTCCACCTGGACCGGGCCGGGGGCAGCGGCGACCGGCAGCGCGGCGAGCTGGCCGACCAGCTGCGCCGGGACCGCTCCTTCCAGCCGGTGCTCACCGACGTCCGGACCATGTCCCTCACCGGCTGGTACGGCGATCCGGCCGGCGCAACCGAGGACGAGGCGAAGGTCTTCGTTGCGGAAATCGGGGCGGAGATCGCGGCGCGCCTGGAAGGTGTGCTCCAGGCGCTCGCCACCGTGCAACCGGGGGGCCAGCCGGGAGGTGCCTCGTGACCGCGGTGATCGCGGCCGGCCAGGGCCGGTCCCTGGAGCTGCCCGGGCGGTCCGCGGTGGAGCTGGTCTCCGGGGCCGAGGGCGGCTACGGCGTGACGCTCCGGCGGGTGAGCATCCCGCCCGAGGACGGCGCCGGGCCGGGCCGCGGGCCGCACCGGCACGACGGGTGCCCGGAGATCATCGTGATCGTCTCCGGGGCAGGCGAGTTCACCACGCCGTCCCGGACCTGGCCGGTGGGACCGGGTGACGTGATCGTCGTCTCGCCCGGGGAACCGCACCAGACCCGCAACACCGGCCCCGGTGACCTGGTCAGCCTGTGCTTCTTCCCGGTCCCGGAGCTGGCCGCGGTGACCAGCGAGCTGGCCAGCCAGCCGGACGGGCAGACGCGAACTTCCCGGGAGATGCCGTGAGTGCCGACGTGCTGTGCCTGCGCCCCGAAGCTGACTTCCACGAGGTCGGCGTGCAGCCGCCGGCGGACCTGGCCATCCGGTTCGCCACCGGGCCGGACGCGGTGCCGGATGAGGACCTGGCCACCGCCCGGGCGGTGGTGCTGGCGTCCGTGGGCCCGGCCCTGGACCGGGCCTGGGCCGACCGGGCGGGCCGCGTCGAGCTGGTCCAGTTCACCGGGGCCGGGGTGGACCGGGCCGCCGCCGCGTTCACCGGCCGGCCCGGCGTGGTGGTGGCCAACGTGCCTGCGGCCAACGCCCGCGAGGTGGCCGAGTACGTCCTGCTGGCCACGGGCAGCGTGCTGCGCGGCCTGGCCCTCGCGGACCGGGAGATCCGGGCCGGCCGGTACCGGGAGGTACGCGGGCGGCTGACCCCGGCCGCGGTGCGCAGCCTGCACTCCGCCACCGTGGGCGTGGTCGGGCTGGGCCAGATCGGGCTGGCCGTGGCGCGCCTGTTCCAGGCGGCCGGCGCGCAGGTCCGCTACAGCGACCCGGCCCCGCGCGACCCGGCCGCGGCCGATGCGCTCGGCGTGGGCCGGCTGGACCTGGGCGACCTGCTGTCCGGCAGCGACGTGGTCACGCTGCACGTGCCGCTGGTGGCCGGCACCCGGGGCCTGATCGGCCCGGCCGAGCTGAGCCGGATGCGGCCCGGCGCCATCCTGGTCAACGCGTCGCGGGGCGGGGTGGTGGACGAGGCCGCGCTGGCCGCCGCGCTGGAGGACGGCCACCTGGGCGGCGCGGTCCTGGACGTCTACGCGCAGGAGCCGCCCCCGCCGCAGTCGCCGCTGCTCACCCTGTCTGCGGCGGCCGCGGACCGGGTGCTGTACACACCGCACATCGCGGGCGTGGCCTACGAGGCGGCGCGCCGCCTCTACACCGAGGCATGGGCGAACGTCCAGCGCGTCCTGGTCGGGGGACAGTCCCCGGCCAACCCGATCAGCTGAGCCGGCATTTGCCCCTTCTGAACCTTTGTGCGCCGCATCGTGTCTGGTCAGACGACGTTTCACGTGTCAGGGTGGGCAGGAGGCCATCTCCATGGTCGCGCGCGGAGGGGCCGATGGGCAGGGACGTTCCAGCGATCACGGTTAGCCAGCAGGACCGCCGCCGCTACCGGGAAAAAGTGCGCCAGTGCCTGGACGTGCTCGCGCGGATGCTGCGCGATTCCTGGTTCGAGACCTCCACCCGCCAGGTGGGTCTCGAAGTCGAGGTCAACCTGGTTGACGATTCGGGCACCGCGTCGATGCGCAGCCCGGACGTGCTGGACGCGATCGGGGACCCGTCCTGGGCCCCGGAGCTGGGCCGCTTCAATATCGAGGTCAACATCCCGCCCCGGCCGCTGTGCGGCGACGCCCTGGACCAGCTGGAGGCCCAGCTGCTGGCCAGCCTTAAGCACGCCGACCAGCGGGCCAGGGACGTGGGCAGCCGGCTCGCCATGGTCGGCATCCTGCCCAGCCTCCAGCAGGCCGACGTGGGCGAGGACGCCATGTCTGAGAACCCGCGGTTCTGGCTGCTGAACGAGCAGATCTGCGCGGCGCGCGGGGAAGACGCGCGGATCTCCATCGAGGGCCCGGAACACCTGCTGACCCACGTGGACAACATCATGGCCGAGGCGGCCTGCACCAGCGTGCAGTGTCACCTCCAGGTCAGCCCCGAGGCGTTCGGCAGCTACTGGAACGCGGCCCAGGCCATCGCGGGCGTGCAGGTCGCGCTGGCCGCCAACTCGCCGTACCTGTTCGGCCGGGAGCTGTGGCGGGAGACCAGGATCACCCTGTTCCAGCAGGCCACCGACACCCGGCCGGAAGAGCTCCAGGTGCAGGGGGTGCGGCCCCGGGTCTGGTTCGGTGAGCGGTGGATCACCTCGGTGTTCGACCTGTTCGAGGAGAACATCCGCTACTTCCCGGCGCTGCTCCCGCTGTGCGCGGACGAGGAGCCGCTGGCCGAGCTGGAGCGGGGGGCCGTGCCGGAACTGGCCGAGCTGACCCTGCACAACGGCACGGTGTACCGCTGGAACCGGCCGGTGTACGCGGTCACCGATGGGCGGCCGCACCTGCGGGTGGAGAACCGGGTGCTGCCCGCCGGCCCGACCGCCGCGGACATCACCGCCAACGCCGCGTTCTACTACGGGCTGGTCCGCGCGCTGGCCGACGCGGAACGGCCGATCTGGACCCAGATGTCGTTCGCGGCCGCCGGGGAGAACCTCACCGAGGCGGCCCGGCACGGCATCGACGCCTCCCTGTACTGGCCGGGCCTGGGCGTGGTACCCGCCACCGAGCTCACGCTGCGGCGGCTGCTGCCGCTGGCCCGCGAGGGGCTGGCCCGGTGGGGCGTGGAACCCCGGCACGCCGACCGCTGCCTGGGCATCATCGAGCAGCGCTGCCTGGCCGGCCGGACCGGCGCCACCTGGCAGGCGGAGACCGTGCACCTGCTGGAGCACCGGGGGCGGCTGGACCGCGGTGCGGCCCTGCGCCGGATGACCCAGCGCTACATCGAGCACATGCACACCAACGAGCCCGTGCACTCCTGGCCCGCCGGGTACTGACCCCGGGGGGCCGGCCGGACCATCGGCGGCCGCGCCGGGACGTTCGGCCCCGCTTCGGCCGGCTGCGCCCGGGCAGAATGATGGTGAAGGGTGCCGCCGCCGGCGAACCCGCCGGTCCCGTCATCTGCTCCGTAGATCAGGGGTGGCGTCGTGAGGCAGCATCGGCGCACGATCATCATCGCGGTGCTGGGCGCGGTCGCAGGCTGCGCCCTGATCGTGGCAGGCCTGTTCGCGTTCCGGACCAAGCCGGTGCCGGTCAGCCCGGCGGCCCAGCCCAGCGGGCCGGCCGGGCAGCAGCTCGTCTCCCCGTTCACCGGGGAGCCGGTGACGTCGCTCGGGCCGGTGCTGGCCGTGAAGATCGACAACATCGTGAACGCCCGGCCGCAGACCGGGCTCAGCCGGGCCGACATCGTCTACGTGCTGCCGGTCGAAGGCGGCCTGAGCCGGTTCTGTGCCGTGTTCTCCTCGCGCTTCCCGCCGGTCATCGGCCCGGTGCGCAGCGCGCGCGACGACGACCTGCAGCTGCTCCGCCAGTTCGGGCGGCCCGCGTTCGCGTACTCGGGAGCCCAGCCCCAGCTGCTGCCCGTGGTGGAGCGGGCCCGCATCGTCGACCTCTACGCCGGGCGGGCCGGCGGCTACTACCGGGACAGCCAGCGGGCCGCCCCGTACAACCTGTACGCGCGCACCAGCCAGCTGCTCGCCGAGGCGCATGGGGCGAGCCGTGCCCACGACATCGGCTTCCGGTTCGGCCCGGCGCCGGCCGGCGGCACGGCCACCGCGTCGCAGTCGGTGTCCTACCCGGCCGCGTCGTTCACGTTCCGCTGGTCGCCGGGGAAAGGCCGGTGGCTGGTCTGGATGGACGGGGCGCGGGCCATGACCACGGATGCGGGCCAGCTGGGCGCGGCCACCGTCGTGATCCAGTACACCCGGGTCGGCTCGTCCCGCTTCCGCGAATGGGGCGGCCCGGCTCCGTACGCGTACAGCACCGGGTCCGGCCGGGCCGTGGTGCTCCGCGACGGGAAGTCGTGGCAGGCGCACTGGTCGCGTCCGCACGGCTCGGACGGCACCACGTTCACGGCCAGCTCCGGGACGCGGATGACGTTCGCCCGCGGGCCGGTCTGGGTCGTGCTCGCCTCCGGCTGATCAGGTCTGCAGCGGCACCATCTCGCGGACGAAGTCCGCGGTGAACTCGTCCGGGTCGACCGGGCTCCAGCTGGGCCGGATGACGAACTTGGTCAGCCCGGCCGCCACGTAGTCCCCGATCAGGGCGCGGGCCCCCGCCCAGCCCGCCGCGACCAGCTGCTCCGGATCGGCGTCCGGGCGGCGGCGCCGCACCACGTCGAGCAGCGCGGGCCGGGAGGCCTTGTCCGTCACGGCCAGGCTGATCCCGTAGTGGTCCGGCTCGATCTCGCGGCCGGCCTCGGCGGCGGCCGCCTCGATCGCCGCCCGGCCCGCGCCCGCCTCGGCCGGGGTCAGGAAGCTGGCCAGCCACCCGTCACCCAGCCGCCCGACGCGCCGCAGCGCACCGGGGGCGCTGCCGCCGAGCCAGATGTCCAGCGGCCGGGCCGGCGGCGGCCCGGCGCTGGCGGACTCGACGGAGAAGAACTCGCCGTGAAACGACACGGTCTCCTGGCTGAGCAGCCGCCGGATCAGCGTCAGGGACTCGTCGAAGACCGCCGCCCGGCGGCCGGGCGGGACCGGGAACGCGGCCAGTTCCGCCGGGCGGGCCGGTTTCAGGCCGAACACCGGCAGGACCCGCCGCGGGGCCAGGCCGGCCAGGGTCGCGAGCTGCTTGGCCACCAGCACCGGGTGCCGTCCGGGCAGCACCGCCACCCCGGTGCCCACCTTCAGCTGCGACGTCCGGGCCAGCGCGTGCGCCATGCCGATGAACGGGTCCACCAGTGATCCGTAGACCATCTCCGGCAGCCACAGGGAATCCACCCCGGCCGCCTCCAGCGCGTCCACCGCCGCGCCGAACTGATCCGGGACACCGGCCTGGCCGAGGGAGACGCCGATCCGGACCTTCATGGGGTTGTCCGCCATGCTGCTATCCGATCACAAGGGGCCGGAGTGCCTCTTGCGCCGGGCCTGTTTCGTGGGCCGGGTCCCCAGGTGGGCGGGACTGAATTTCCTCAGAGCTGGGCCTTCAGCTCGTCGATCTTGTCGATGTGCTCTCGGAGCTGGGGATAGGCGGGGCGCTCGCGGATGCGGGTCAGTGCCCAGCGGACGCCTTCGGCGCGGTTGGGGACGATGCCGGCGGTGATCAGGGCGTCGAGGACCTCAACGTCGCTGGGGTCGAGCCGTGCCATCACCGGGGTGAGGCTGCGGCCCGGGGCCGTGCGATCCGGCGGGCTGACAGACATCGAGATGACGGGATGCTTGCGCTCCCCGGGCTGCACGGGGAGCGTGAGCTGCACGCGCCACTCCGTGATTGCTGGAGAAAACAGCGTAACTCCGGTTATCACTCGGCCAGCCGGGCGGACACCCGATTCAGGGGCCCGTGGCTACTGCGCTGCTCAGGAATGGGCAGATTATGGCTGTCGTAGTCGCGGCCGGGGCCGTGTGGCAGACCACCGCGACGGAAGACCCGTACGAGCAGTGGTCGTCGTGGTCGTCGTTCGGCCACCCAGACGGCGCGATCGTGCTGGCCGTCAGCATCGCCACGCCCATTGACGGTCAGTGCGGAGTGGTCGCGCTGGTGGAATGGCCCGACCACGGCGATACCACATCCCCCGCCAGCCAGATCTTGTGCGGGCCGGGGACCAAGCCCCGCACTCTCTCGTGAAGTCGCAGACCTCGGCTCGGCTACTCGGCGGCGGGGAGGAAGGCGGCCAGGATGAGGTGCCGGACCGTCGCGCGGCAGGCGTCGTCGTCGAGCATCTCCGAGTCGGCGTCCCCGTGGCGATGCATGGCGAACCAGGCGATGGTCTCGTTGATGAAGCGCGCGGCGGCGGGCGCGTCGGGCACCGGGCGCAGCTTTCCCGCGGCGATCCGGCCGCGCAGGTAATCGGTGAGCCGGTCCAGCAGGGCGCGGCGCTGCCCCACGAAGAACCACTGGGCCAGCTCGGGCAGGTCGGCGGCGCACTGCTCGATCAGCTGGATGGCACGGCGGTTGCGCTCGACGAAGCCGTACAGGGCGTCGACGATGGCGCCGAGCTCCTGCTCGGCCTGCCACGTGTCCGGGCCGCCCGCGCCGACCTGCGGCAGGGCTTCCTGGTTCTGGGCCCTCGCCCAGGTGGTGAGCATCGCGACGACCTGCTCCGGCGGCGGGGCGGTCACCGGGACGGGCAGGCCCGCGACTATCTCGGGCTGGACGGCCCGCGCCAGCGCCAGGTACAGCAGGGCCTGCTTGCTGTCCACGTACGTGTACAGCGCGCCATGGCTGAGGCCCAGCGCGGCCGCGATGTCGGAGATGCCTGCCGGGCGGAAGCCCTTGGCGGTGAACACCTCCACCGCCGCGTCGGCGATTTCGGTCAGGGGCCTGGGTGATTTGCGTCCCCGCACTCCCGGATACTACCGTAAAAATGACTAACTCAGTCAGTTAGTCAAAGCGCCGGACGATGCGAAGGAACCTGCCGATGTCCGAACACGCCAGCACCGCACCCCTCGCCGCGGCCGGGACCGCCGCGCAGCCCGCCGCCGTCCCGGCCGCGGGCGCCGCCCCGCAGGCGCCCGCCCCGGCGGTCAGCCTCGCCCCGTTCACCTGGTGGGCGCTCGTCCCCGGCGCCGTCCTGTTCGCCGTGCTCATGGCGCTGTCGGGCCGGTACGGCTTCCACGGCGACGAGCTGTACATGCTGGACTGCGCCCGGCACCTGGCCGCCAGCTACGTCGACCAGCCCGTGTTCGCGCCGCTGATGGCATGGGTCACGCTGCACCTGTTCGGCGTGTCGCTGCCCGGGCTGCGGCTGTGGGCGGCGCTGGCCGCCGCCGGCACGGTGACGATCGGCGGGCTGACCGCGCGGGAGTTCGGCGGCGGCCGGCGGGCGCAGGTGCTCACCGCGTCCCTCACCGCCGTCATGCCGGTGGTCCTTGGCAGCAGCCACATCGCCAACACGACGCCCTACATGATCACGGCCACCGCCGGCCTGGGCCTGGTCGCCGCCCGGATCGGGCGGACCGGGGATCCCCGCTGGTGGCTGGCCGCTGGGGCCGTCACGGGCGTCGGCGCCGAGGACAACCACCAGGTCGCGATCCTCGCCGTCGCCCTCACGATCTGCGCGCTGGCCACCAGGGGCGGCCGGCGACTGGTCTTCTCCTGGTGGTTCCTCGGCGGCGCCGCCATCGCAGCCTCCCTGGAGGCCCCCGACCTCTGGTGGCAGGCGACCCACGAGTGGGCGGCCATCGCGATGACCCACTCGCTGAACGGCGAGAACGGCGGCCTGGCCGGACTTGTCACCTGGATCCCCGGGCAGCTCGGCGTCACGGCCCTGGCGTCGGTCCCGGTGTGGATCGCCGGGCTGCGGTTCCTGTGGAAGTCGCAGCGACCGCTGTGGCGGCCGATGGGCTTCGCCTGGGCGCTGCTGTTCGTCGTCTTCGCGCTCACCACCGGCAAGCAGATCTACTACCTGGGCGGCGTCTACGTGTACCTGCTGGCCGCCGGGACCGTCGCCCTCGACGGCTGGCTGCGGGCCCGGCCCGGCCGGCTGCGCCGCCTGCTGGCCGCCACCGCAGTCACCGGCGCCGCGGCCACCCTGTTCACGCTCCCACTGCTGCCGCCCGGCGACACCAGCTGGACCTACAAGGCCAACACGTCCCTCGGCGAGCAGACCAACGCCGCCCCGGTGGTGAGCACCGTCGCGGGCGTCTGGCGCTCACTCACCCCGGCGCAGCGGGCCGGCGCGGTCCTCTATACCGGCACCTACACCGAGGCCGCGGCGATCAACGAGCTCGGCCGGGGCGACGGCCTGCCGACGGCCGTCAGCGCGCACAACGCCGACTGGTGGTGGGGCCCCGGCAACCCGGACGCCACCACGGTCGTCGCGGTCACCCCCGGCGGCTTCACCACCTCCGCCGCCTACCTGCGCCAGTACTTCACCAGCGTCCGCGTGGTGGCCACGGTGACCAACCCGTACGGCATCCCCACCCAGGACGACGGCGGCAAGGTCTACCTCTGCACCGGCCCCCGCCGGCCCTGGGGCCAGCTCTGGCCCCGTCTGCGCCACTACGACTGAGGCTCAGCCGCCGCTGGCGCCGCTCAGCCCGGCTGGCCGGGGACGAACGGGACACAGCCGGGCACGGCGCGGCGCGCGGCGAGGACCGCGCGGGCCGGGGCACCGATGGGCACGCGCACGGGCATGCGCTCCAGTTCGGCCGCGTCGGCGATCTCGGCGGCCGAGCGCACCTGACCTTCGCCCGCCACCGCTGTGCTCGCGACGGCCGGCAGGTCCTCGCCCGCTGCCAAGGCGCGGCGTTAGTTCTTTGACGGCCTGGTTTTGGCGATGAGCTGGTCGGCGTCCTTGGTCCAGGCAAATGGCTGGCGCCGGGGTGCGCAGCGGCGACCTTCTTCAGGAACGCCAGGAACTCCCGGTGCCGGTGCCGCTTGGCCAGGCCCGACGGGACACTCGGCAGCCGTGCCAGCTCACACAGCCGGACGCGGTCATTCTCACGCAGTACCAGTGCAGGAGCGAAAGACATGCTCCCTTATCCCGCCTAACACACCGTAAAGTAATTTACGACACCCGAGACTAGTGCTGTGGTGGAACTCATTCCGGACCGGGAATCTGGAGCTTTTCACGCGGACGAGCGACGGAGCGGTGTGGCGCGCAGTGCAGCAGGCCGGCAATACCGGTGCGCGGGATTCCGACGCAGCCAAACTTGGTCATGTCGGCGGTGCTGCGGGTGAGGGGAAAACGCCAAGTTGCTGCATCATCCCGAGAGTGTCCATAATGATCCGGCTTTCGGCGATTTTGCCGTCTGTGAACCGGTCGATCGTCCACGCAGCCACGGCGACGTTCTTTCCGGTAGGGGGTATGCCCAAGAACGAACCTTGGTGGGTACCTTGCCAGATAGATCGGCTCCAGACGCTGTCTTCGTCTGCGATCTGCTCCTGGACCGTCCATCGCACGTCGGGGAACGCCGCAATCCAGCTTGCTAGCCACTGCCGGAGTCCTTCGCGGCCTGGACCCATCCCGGGTGGCGGTTCGTGCTCGACGTAGTCAGCGTGGAAGATCTCGTCAAGAGCGGCCAGGTTGTGTCCGGTCAAGACCTCACCGGCCAGTCGCTGGAGTTGCGCCGTGTTCGCTTCGGTGGACATTTTCGACTCCCTGCAGCTCGGCGGAGTAACGGCTCATGGCTTTTGTGAACATGCAAACGGCTGTCCCGGTAAGGCGGCAGGCGGCTCGACCGGATGTGTCGCCAGCTTACGATCATGCCCGGGCCCCTGATGGCTTTGGGTACAGCCTTCACCCGCCGTTTGTTGTTTACCAACTCGATCGCGGGCCACGAGCGTGCAGTGCACCGGGAGGCTAAGATTCGCCCGAGCCCGAATTAATTGCGTCCGCCAGGCCGCGGGTGCCTACTGGTGCCATGCCAGGCGCCAGTGAACACACACGCCGAGTGAAGATCGTCAACGCCAACTGGGTGGCCGGCCCGGACGGCGATCATGGCCGGTTCCAGATTCAGATCGTGACCGAGGACGACCAGCACCATGTGGCCACCCCGAGTGCCGCAGCCATGACCGCCCTGATCGCTTGCTCCAGGCCAGGCCCCGGGGCCGCCGCGCGGCGGTACAAGTGCACGCTGACCAGCGCGAGCCAGGTCCAGGCGAGGATGACGGCCCCGGTGAAGGCCAGCACACCGGCGCTGCTGGCGGCGCCGCCCGTCGCGATCCCGGCGAACGCTGCGAAGAACAGCACTCCGGTCACCAGCGAGAAGCTGGCCCAGCTGAGCTGGTGCAGCCCGCGGAACTGCCAGGCCAGCACGAGGCAGGCGGTGATCAGGCCGAGGAAGCCGATACCGCCGAAGACGATATGCAGCGTCCCGTGCCAGCTCGGGGTGACCGTGGGGCCGGGCGGGGTGCCGACCGGGAAGCCGTCAGCCGGATCGGCCACGAAGAAACCAGCCCCGGCGAGGCCAGCGGCGTAGACACCGAGGAACCAGCCGCTGGCCGCGTTCCGCCGCTCAGCGCGCAGCTGGCGCACGACACCGGCGGCGGCGGCGCCGACCATCAGCCCGGTGAGCACCAGCACCAGCATGTGGATCCAGCCGAGGGTGCCGTTGGCGAGCAGGCTCCAGTCGTCGCGGGCCAGGCTGAAGCCAGAGCGGGTGAGCGCCTCGGCCAGTGAGGCGGCGACGTAGAACGGCCCGGCGATCACGCCGTAGCCGAGCAGTGACTTGGTGACCCGCACCGGGGCGGGCGGGCAATCGGCGGCCGGGCGGCCATTCTGGAGAGCGGCGGTAGGCACTGGAATCCCCCTAACTGAACTGCACTGACCAGTACACGTGTGGAACGCTACTGTACGGTACAGTTCAGTGTCAAGGAGGTTTCGCATGGCTGGCCGGAAGGGCCCACTGATCCTCGACACCGCGCGGCAGATGTTCCTGGAGAGGGGCTACGACGCGACGAGCCTGGATGACGTCGCGGCTGCGAGCGGCGTCTCGAAGACCACCGTCTACAACAACTTCGAGGACAAGGAGGGCCTGTTCCGCGCCGTCGTGCTCGCGGTGACCGAGCGCGCGGAACAGATCATCTCGGAACTGGGCGCCACCCTCGGCGGGGACGGGCCGGTAGCCGAACGGCTGACTGCGGTGGCGCGCGTCCTGGCTTACGGCGTGCTCAATCCGGCCGTCGTGCAGCTGCGGCGGCTGGCCATCTCCGAGGCCCTGCGCTTCCCCGGCATCGTCACCGCCTACTGGGACCGCGCTCCGGCGCGAACCCTCGCCCTGCTCACCGAATCGTTCACGCAGATGGCCGCCCAGGGCGAGCTGGACACCGATGATCCCGCGGCGGCGGCAGCGTTCTTCGCCTACGCGGTCCTGGGCCTCTATCAGGACCAGGCGCTCCTGCAGCCCAGCCGCCCGGTGACCCGCGCCGACCTCGACGAGCACGTCGGCAAAGTCGTCGCCGCGTTCCTGCGGGCCTACGCGCCGGCCGCGCGTCCCGAGGCCGTATCCCGCTAACGGAGCTCAGGCCGCGCGGCCAGAGGCCAGCGCCACCGGCTCAGGCGGGCTGGGCGATATCCGCCACCGTCGCGTGCACCGCCTCGACCAGGTCCCCGGGCGCGATCTCGATCTCCAGCCCGCGGCGGCCCCCGCTGCAGAAGATGGTGCCGAACAGCAGGGCCGAGGAGTCGATCACCATGGGCAGCCGCTTGCGCTGCCCCAGCGGGGAAATCCCGCCGACCACGTAGCCCGTGGCCCGCTCCGCGTCAGCCGGGCCGGCCATGGCCGCTTTCCGGCCGCCCGCCGCCGCGGCCAGCGCCTTGAGATCGAGCCGGCTGCCCACCGGGACCACGCCGACCGTCAGCGCGCCGTCCACCTGGGCGACCAGCGTCTTGAACACCCGTTCCGGCGCGACGCCCAGGACGTCGCTGGCCTCCTGGCCGTAGCCGGCCCGGCGCGGGTCGTGCTCGTAGGTGTGCACGGTGTGCGCGATGCGCTGCTTAACCAGCAGCGCGGTCGCCGGGGTGCCACGTCCTGCCACGGTCAGCCACTCTAGACGTGGCCCGCGGTGCGCGCCGGGCCAGACGCTGGGTGCTCCGGGTCAGCTGCTCGCCGGCTGCTATCCGGGCGGCACCCCGGCGCTCGAGGCTTCCGGGCCGAAGGAGCTCACGTAGCCCGGGTGGACCTCCCCCCACAGGCTGGCCGGCGGCGCGGCGCCGCCGTCCAGGTGGCGGGCCAGTGCTTCCAGGCACACGTGCCAGCCGGCCGCGTCCCGGGCCGCCTTGCCGTGTTCGCCGAACGTGTGCAGGAGGGTGAGGGTGCACCCGGTGTCCCGGCCCGCCACCTCCAGCCGCACGATGTCCGGCCCCCAGCGGAACTCCAGCAGGGCGGGGGGCTGGAAGGCGAGTACCTCCCCGGTGAAGTCCGGGACCCGGCTCTGCGGGTCAGAAAAAGTGAGGTGGCTGCCCACGGCCCAGTCGCCGGTGATCCGGAACGGGAACCAGGTCTCCAGGTGCGCGGGCTCGGTGACCGCCTGCCAGACCTGCGGCACCGGGTGGTCCAGATCCCGGGTGAAGCGCAGCCGCCAGCGCTGGCCGGCCTGCTCCAGGGTGCCCTTCATCAGCTGTCCTCCTGACTAGTCCCGGGTTCGCTGGCCATCTCGCCGAGGTGCGCCTCCAGCCGGTCCAGGCTTTCGTCCCACGCCCAGCGGTACGGGGCCAGCCAGGCGTCGAGTTCGCGCAGCGGCCCGGGCCGCAGCCGGTACAGCCGCCGCTGCTCGTCCACCCGGGCCTCGACCAGCCCGGCCTCGCGCAGCACCCGCAGGTGCTTGGACACCGCGGGCTGGCTCATGGACAGCGCGTCCACGAGTTCCCCGACCGAGCGCTCACCGTCCCGGACGAGGTCGAGGATCCGCCGCCGCCGTGGCTCAGCCAGCACCTCGAACACCGTGCTCATCTCGCTAGCATGCATCTACAGGCATATAACTGTCAAGGCATGTAAGGGCGTGGCGGGCTCGCGGGGGAGGGGCGTGGCGGGCTCGCGACGACGGGGTGGCGGGCTCGCGACGAGGGAGTGGCGGGCTCGCGGGGAGGGTGGCCGGCTGGCGGGGAGGGGCAGGCCGGCGCTGAGGGGGTGGGCGTGCGGGAGGCGGGATGGCAGCATGGGGGCGTGGACTATGTGCTGGCGCAGGTGAACATCGCCCGGCTGCGGGCTCCGCTGGACAGCCCGGAACTCGCGGACTTCGTGGCCGCTCTCGACCCGGTCAACGCGGCGGCCGACGCGGCGCCCGGGTTCGTCTGGCGGCTGCAGACCGAAGACGGCAACGCCACCGCGATCCGCGGGTTCGAGTGGGACGAGGCGGGCAGCGCCGGGGTCATCGTCAACATGTCGGTCTGGGAGTCACCCGAGGCGCTCGCCGCCTTTGTCTACTCCGACGTCCACCGGCGCGTCCTGGCCCGGCGGCGGCAGTGGTTCGAGCGGATGACCGAGGCCTACACCACGCTGTGGTGGATCCCGCGCGGGACAGTGCCCAGCCCGGCCGAGGCCGAGGACCGGGTCCGGCGGCTGCGGGCCCACGGCCCGACGGCCGGCGCGTTCACGCTGCGGGTCCTGTTCCCTCCGCCGGGGGATGACAGCGCCCCCCGGGCCGGCCGCGAGGACTGGGCCTGCCCCGTCTGAGCTACCACCGGCGGGACGGACGAGACCCTCAGCCCGTGGTGTACCGGCGCAACCCCACCGCGTACTCGCAGCCGGCCGCCAGGCCGGTGTAGCCGGCCATGTTCCGGAGGAACTCGTCCGGGTCGAAGTCGCGGCCCAGGCCGTCGATGTAGGCCTTGTGCTCGCGCAGCGACTCGACTCCCGCGCCGATCGTGTCGGTGACGTCGACATAGTGGGTGGGATCCGCCGCGGCGGCCACGTAGACCTCGCTGGCGCCGCCCCAGGCGGGCCCGGCGTCGGTGAACACCCAGGGGTTGGCGGCGTCCCGGACGGCGTCCAGCACGGCCAGCCCGACCGCGCGGTGGTCGGCGTGGTTGACCATCCCGGTGTCGCCCCAGGTCAGCTCGAAGTTCATGGTGATGACGATGTCGGGGCGCTCCTCGCGCAGCACGGCGGCCAGGTCACGGCGCAGCGGCAGGCCGTTCTCCAGCAGGCCGTCCGGGTGGTCCAGGAAGTGGACCTCGTGCACCCCGACCACGGCGGCGCTGCGCCGTTCCTCCTCCACCCGCAGCGGGCCGACCACGCCGGGGGCCATCCCCTGGATACCAGCCTCGCCCCGGGTGGCGAGGAGGTACGCGACGTGCTTGCCCTGGCGGGTCCACCGGGCCACCGCGGCCGCTGCGCCGTACTCCAGGTCGTCCGGGTGCGCGACCACCGCGAGCGCCCGGTTCCAGTCCTCCGGCATGGGCTCCATCGGCAAATGCCCTCCCCTGAATGACGCCCCGGGCGGGTTAGCCCGGGGCCTGCTCCTCAGCCAAGACCTTCCGGATCACGTCCGCAAGCTCGGCGGGCCAGATGACCTCGGACGTCGAGTCCAGCTCGGCCAGGCTCCACCAGCGCCAGGCGGCGATCCCGTCGGAGGCGTGCATCTGCGCCACGTCTCCCAGCGCCCGCCCCGGCTGGTCGGTGCGGGCCAGGTAGTGACGCTCGTGCTGGCGCACCAGCCGGCCGCTGTGCTCCATGGTCAGGCTGCGCTGGAGCACCTCACGGCGCAGCGGGATGTCGGTCCAGCCGGTCTCCTCGGCCAGCTCGCGGACAGCCGCGGCGGCGTAGTCCTCGCCCGGGTCCAGCCCGCCGCCGGGCGTGGTCCAGTGCCGGCCGTTGGGGAGCGCGTCGTCGTACCGCATCAGCAGCACCCGGTCGCCGGGGTCGAGCAGGATCACCCGGCCCGCCTGCCGCTCGGGGAGCTGGGGGTCCGGCGCCGTATCGGGTTGAGCCACGCCGTGCATTCTAGGTCCGCCCCGCAGTTGTGCTCGAAGGCCAGGTGGCTGGCTGGTTATGGTGGCCAGGTGGTTACTCACGTCGCGCTGCTGCGCGGGATCAACGTCGGCGGGAACAAGAAGGTCGCGATGGCGGACCTGCGTGAGATCATGACCTCGCTCGGGCACACCGATGTCGCCACCTACATCCAGAGCGGCAACGTGGTGTTCAGCACCGCGCAGGCGGACACGGTCGCGCTGGGGGACGCTATCGAGCAGGCCGTGGAGCAGCGTACCGGCGTGCGGTCCCGGGTCCTGGTGCTGTCCGCCGCGGACCTGGCCCAGGTCGCGCGGGACAACCCGTACTCCGATGAGCCGAATCTCCGGGCGGTGCACGTGGTGTTCCTGCCCGCCGAACCTGCGCCGGAGATGATCACCAGCGTGGCCGAGGCCCAGGACCAGGCGGCGCGCAAGGGCAGCCGGGACACGGCCCAGTACGTGGGCCGGGCCCTCTTCCTGCACACCCCGGACGGCTTCGGGCGCAGCGAGCTGGCCGCGCTGCTGACCCGGGCGGGCCGGCCGATGTCGGCGCAGGGGGCGGGCACGGCCCGGAACGCCGCTACGGTCCGCAAGCTGCTCGACATGTGCGGCGTCTGAGCCTGAAATGACCTCAGCGACCACTCCGGCGCCCGGCCGGATCACGCTCGGGCAGCCCCGCGGACGGTGGATCATCGCGGCCACCGTGCTCGGGTCGAGCATGGCCATGCTCGATTCCACCGTGGTCAACGTGGCCCTGCCGACCATCGGCAACGAACTGCACACCTCCCTGGCCGGCCTGCAGTGGGTGGTGACCTCGTACACGCTGACCCTGGCCGGGCTGATCCTGCTGGGCGGGGCGCTGGGGGACAGGTTCGGCCGCCGCCGCGTGTTCCTGATCGGCGTGACCTGGTTCGCGCTCTCGTCCGCGCTGTGCGGCGTGGCCCCGGGCATCGGCGTGCTGATCGCGGCCCGGGCGCTGCAGGGCATCGGCGGGGCCCTGCTCACCCCCGGCTCGCTGGCCATCATCCAGTCCGCGTTCGCGCCCGACGACCGGCCGCGGGCCATCGGGGCCTGGTCCGGGCTGGGCGGCGTGTCCGGAGCGATCGGCCCGTTCCTGGGCGGCTGGATCGTGGGCTCGATCGGCTGGCGCTGGATCTTCCTGCTCAACCTGCCGCTCGCCGCGGCGGTGATCGCCGTGACCATCCGGCACGTCCCGGAGAGCCGCGACCCCACCGCCCAGGGGCGGTTCGACATCGCCGGCGCGGTGCTCGCCGCGCTGGCCCTGGCCGGTATCACCGCCGGGCTGATCGAGGCGCCCTCGGCGTCGCTGCTGACCTCCCTGGTGCCGGCCCTCGGGGGCCTGGCCGCCGGGGCCGCGTTCGTCCTGCTGGAACGCAGGCGGGGGCGGCATCCCGAGCGGGTCCCGCCGATGCTGCCCCTGGGGATCTTCTCGTCCCGCCAGTTCACCGCCATCAACCTGATCACGTTCGTCGTGTACGGGGCGATGGGCGCGGTGTTCTTCCTGCTGGTGCTGAGTCTGCAGGTGGTCGCGGGCTTCACGCCCCTGCAGGCCGGGATCTCGCTGCTGCCCTCGACCGCCGCCATGCTGCTGCTGTCGGCACGGGCCGGCGCGCTGGCCCAGCGCTTCGGGCCGCGCTGGCTGATGACCGGGGGGCTGCTGACCGCGGCGGCCGGCCTGGCCCTGCTGACCCGGATCGGGCCGGACACCTCGTACGTGGCCGACGTGCTGCCGGCCGTCCTGCTGTTCGGGCTGGGCCTGTCCATGACCGTGGCCCCGCTCACCGCCACCGTGCTGGCCAGCGCGGACGAGCGGCACGCGGGCGTGGCGAGCGGGGTCAACAACGCCACGGCCCGGGCCGCCGGGCTGCTGGCCGTGGCGGGCTTGCCGGCGGCAGTCGGGCTGAGCGGCAACGCGCTGCACGTGTCCGCGTCGCTGAACCGCGGATTCCACGAGGCCATGCTGATCTGCTCCGGCCTGATGGTGCTGGCCGCGATCGGATCGGCGCTGCTGGTCGACAACGGCGTGCTCCGGCCAGCCCCGGGGGAAGAGGTGCCCGAGCCGGAATGCCTGACGAACTGCGCGGTCGGCGCGCCGCCGCTGGAACCGGGGCCGCCGCCGGAGCGGGGGCTGCGGGTGCGCGCCGCGCCAGGCGCGGACTCCCACTAAGCTGCTAACCCAGTTCATTTCCCAGACGGAGAGTCCCCGCGCATGCACTGGTCACAGATGTTCATCCCGACCCTGCGGGAGGACCCGGCAGACGCGGGAGCGCCGAGTCACCGGCTGCTGCTGCGCGGCGGTTACATCCGCCAGCTGATGGCCGGGCACTATTCGCTGCTGCCGCTGGCCGTGCGGGTCCGCGCCAAGGTCATCGAGATCATCCGGCAGGAGATGAACGCGATCGGCGCGCAGGAGGTGCTGCTGCCCGACATGCACCCGGCCGAGATCTGGCAGCGCAGCGGCCGGTGGGAAATCATGGGCGAGGAGATGTTCCGGCTCGCCGACCGGAAGGGCGCCCGGCTCGCGCTGGCCATGACGCACGAGGAGATCTTCGCGGTCCTGGCCACCGAGATGAACTCGCACAAGCAGCTGCCGCAGGCCTGGTACCAGTTCCAGACCAAGTTCCGGGACGAGCCGCGGCCCCGGGCCGGGCTGATCCGCACCCGCGAGTTCACCATGAAGGACTCCTACAGCTTCGACCTGGACCGGGTCGGGCTGGACGCCGCGTTCGACCGGCACTACGGGGCCTACCTGCGCATCTTCGAGCGGCTCGGGATCCCGGCCATCCCCGTCGAAGCCTCCAGCGGGACCATGGGCGGCAGTGACTCCACCGAGTTCATGTGCCCGTCGTCCTCCGGCGAGGACCTGGTCGTGTACTGCCCGGCCTGCAAGTACGCGGCCAACATCGAGAAGGCCACGTCACGCCTGGCCGACCTGGCCGACGGCCCCGGCCTGGACGCGCCGGAGCGGTTCGACACCCCCGGCGTGCGGACCATCGAGGACCTGGCCACCGGGTACGACGCCGCCGCGACGCGGCAGATCAAGACGCTCGTCTACGTGCTGGACGGCCAGCTCACCCTGGTCCTGATGCGCGGCGACCACGCGCTGAACGAGCAGAAGCTGATCGACGCCACCGGCGCGGCCGCGGTCCGCCCGGCGCAGCCGGACGAGATCAGGGAGGCCCTCGGCGCGCTGCCCGGCAGCCTGGGCGCGGTCGGGGTCAGCGGCCTGCCGATCATCGCGGACCGCGCGCTGGACGGCCGCCGCGACATGGTCACCGGGGCCAACGTCGACGACCAGCACCTGCGCGGCGTCGAGGTGGCCCGGGACATCGCCGTGGGCCAGTGGGCCGACCTGCGCGAGGTCACCGCGGGCGAGGCCTGCCCGCAGTGCGGGGAACCGCTGGAGCTGATCGAGGCCATCGAGGTCGGGCACATCTTCAAGCTGGGCGACCGCTACTCCAAGGTGTTCGGCGCGACCGTGCTCGGCCCGGACGGCAAGGCTGTCCCGCTGATCATGGGCAGCTACGGCATCGGGGTGGAGCGCGCGATCGCCGCGATCGTCGAGTGCCACCACGACGAGCGCGGCATCGTGTGGCCGCTGAACGTGGCGCCGTTCACCGTGGTGGTCACCGTGGCCCAGTCCGAGGACGCCGAGGTGGCCAAGGCGGGCGCGGCCCTGTACGACCAGCTGGCCGCGGCCGGCTTCGAGGTGGTCATCGACGACCGGGCCGAGCGGGCCGGGGTGAAGTTCCGTGACGCCGAGCTGGTCGGCATCCCCTACCGGGTCACCGTGGGCAAGCGGGGGCTGGCCGAGGGCCTGGTCGAGCTGACCGAGCGGGCTACTGGTGAGACTCGGAAGGTTGCCCCGGACGAGGTGGCCGCTCAGCTGGTCGCCCTGACCGGGAGGGGCTGAGCGCCGCGCGGTCCCGGGTGGCCAGCAGGCTGGTCACCGTGACCACGGCCAGCACCCCGCCGATGACGCACAGGGACATCCAGGTGGTGATGTGCGGGATCGGCACGGGCCCGACCCGGTGCACCCCGGAATCGCCGAGGGCCTCGGCGATCAGCTTCAGCCCGATGAACGCCAGGATCGCGGACAGCCCGGCGCTAAGATGCACCAGCCGGTCCAGCAGGCCGCCGATCAGGAAGTACAGGTGACGCAGGCCGAGCAGAGCGAACACGTTCGCGGCCAGAACCAGGTAGGGATCGCGGGTCAGGCCGAAGACCGCCGGGATGGAGTCCATCGCGAACACGAGGTCCGCGCCGGCGATCGCCGCGATCAAGATCAGCAGCGGGCCGTGGGGATGCCGCACGAGGCGGCCGGCCAGCCCGCGCCACAGGATCGCCGGGCCGGGGAGCTTGGGCCCAGGATGGAGGGGGTCGGGAGGGCTGCCCCGGCCTGCGGCCATCCGCACCGCGGTGACGATCAGCACGGCCCCGAAGATGTACAGCACCCAGTCGAAGCGGTTCAGCGCGGCCGCCCCCGCCGCGATGAACACCGCCCGCAGCAGCAGGGCGAGGCCGATCCCGGCCAGCAGGACCCGGCTGCGCAGCCGGCGCGCCACTGCCGACCCGCCGATCAGCAGGACGAACACGAACAGGTTGTCCAGCGACAGGCTGTACTCGGTCAGCCAGCCCGCGTAGAACTGCCCCGAAGCCTTCGGGCCTGCCACCGCGGCGAGGGCCAGGCCGAACAGCGCGCCCAGCGCGACGACTCCCGCCGTCCACAACGCCGCCTCGCGCAGCCCTGGCTCCCGGCCCTGGCTGCGCGAGGCGTGAATCACATCGGCGGCGGCGACTGCGAGGACCACCGCGAGCGCGACTCCCCATAGCCACAGCGGCACATGGAAGGCGTCGTGCATCACGGGGGCTCCTCTCGGTTCAGCGTGGCCCGGGACCGGCTCCGGCGGTGGCCGACCGCAGGGCGCCGAGCTGGGCCGCCCGGGCGAAGTCAGCCGGCGTCAGCAGCCCGGCCAGCTCGCCGCTCGGGCCCAGCACCAGGGCATGACCGGCGGTGTGCAGCGCGGCCGGGCTGGCCGGGACGGCGCTCAGCCGGGCCCGCAGGTCGGTCAGCGGCTCATCCAGGGTAGTGAACGCCAGGGCCGCGGCCGGGGTGGCGACCTGCGACAGCCGGGTGGCGCCCCGGTGGCTCACCGGCACCGCCAGCAGCTGGGTCAGGGTCACCAGGCCGGACAGCTGGCCGTCGAAGTCCCGGACCGGGTAGGCGGTCGCGCGGAGGCGGGCCAGCAGGTCACCGCCGTCCTGCTCCAGGCTCTGCAGGTCCAGGAAGTCCTGCACGGTCTGCCAGCCGCGGGCGGTGGGGGCCAGCCCGCCGTCCGGCGGGAGGACGTCGCGGACCCGCACCCCGGCCAGCGCGGCCGACGTGCGTACCTGGCTGGCCTCGGCCCGGGACGCCGCGACCATCAGCAGGCCCATCAGCCCGAGCCAGAGCCCGGCCAGATGGCCCAGCGCCAGCGCGGTCACCCCGGCGGCGGTCAGGATCGCCCCGCTGACCTGGCCGAAGCGGGCGGCGATGAGCCCCGCGCGGGTGGAATCGCCCGAGCGCGCCCACGCTAGCGCTCGGACGATCCGCCCGCCATCCAGTCCCGCTCCCGGAACCAGGTTGGCCACGGCCAGCAGGCCGTTGATCCAGGCCGCCGCGGCGGCCACGGCGACGACCAGCAGGCCGGCGCCGAGCACGGGCAAGAAGGCGACCGCGGCCACGCTGGCCACGGTCAGCAGCAGGCTGGTCAGCGGCCCCGCCGCGGCCACGCGCCACTGGGCACCAGGGTCAGGCAGCTCCGGCTCGGCGGACGATCCGGGCCGCTGGGCCTGGCCGTGCCGGAGCCCGCCGAACAGGCCGACGGTGACCGGCACCCGGAGGCCGTACCGGCGGGCCATGATCGAGTGCGCCAGCTCGTGCGCGACCATGCTGGCCAGCAGGACGACAACCACGCCCACAGCCGCGGCCAGGTAGCCGGTCACCGACCGGCCCGGGTTGACCGCGGGCAGGGCGATCGCGCTGAACCCGGCGGCCAGCACCCCCAGCAGGTAGGCCCCGGGGGTGAGGGTGACCGGGATCCCGGCGACGCGGAAACCACCGCGGGGGCCGGGATCGGGAGAGTGTCCGGACAACCCGGGATCCCCGGGCGGCCGGGGCGGTCCAGCGGGCGCAGCCGAAGGGGGGTGGATCATGGTCACTGCGGTCTCCTCGTGGTGCTGGTGCCAGTTTCACCAGCCGCTCCTGACTACTATCCATTGCCGGAGACGCGCCGTCATTGACCGTAACCGGCTAAGATTACCCCCATGAACTTGCCTGCTCCCGGCAACTTCGCCGGCGAGACCGTCGACCTGGACGCGATCGCGCACGCGGCGAGCCGGGAGGCGGGCGGGGTGCCCCCGGATCTGCTCGCCGACTACCTCCCCGCGGCGGCGGACGCGGCCCGCACCGGCCGCCGCCTGGCCACCATGGAACTCGCCCAGTACGGCCGGGCGGGGGAGCGGGCCGCGGAGAGCGGTGTGGCCCTGCGCGGCCTGGTCAACCTGTACCTGTCGGCCACCTGGCGGCTCTGGCGTGAACTGCCCGGCCTGACCGATCTGCGGGCCGCCGGGCTCGGCGTGCTGCGGGCCGCCGACGACGCGGTGGCGGCGGCGGCCGAGGGCTTCGAGCGGGCCCATCTGTCGATCGCCCGCCGCGAGGAGGCCGAGCGCCTGGAGTTCATCGATGACCTGCTGTCCGGCCGTGACGCCGCCGACCTGCTGGTCCGCGGCGAGCGGCTCGGGCTGCGGCTGGCCGGCCCGCACCTCGTGGTGCTGGCCGAGTATGCGGCCGGCGTGCACGCCACCAGGCCGCTGGGCAAGGACATCGACCGGCTGGTCGCCGAGGCGGCCGCCCCGTCCCCCTCGCTGACGATCACCCGGGGCGGCCGGCTCGTCGCGGTGACGGGGGTGAGCGACGGCGGCGAGGCCAGCCGGGTCGCCGTCGCGCTGGCCCGGGCGCTGACCCGTGGTCACCCCGACCTGATGGCCGACGAGCCGCGGCCGTGGCGGGTCGCGTACGGCCGCGCCTACCCGGGACCGGGCGGCGTGCGGCGGTCCTACGACGAGGCGGGTGACGCGCTCGACGTGGCGGCGCGCCTCGGCATGCCCGACCCGGTGGTGGACGCGGCCGACCTGCTCATCTATCAGGTCATCCTGCGCGACCGGGCCGCCATCACCGACCTGGTCGCCGCGCTGCTCACACCGCTGGCGCAGGCGCGCGGCGGCGCCGGGCCGTTGCTGGCCACGCTGGATGAGTACTACGCCTGCGGCGGCGTCGCGGCCGAGGCTGCCCGCCGCCTGCACCTGTCCGTCCGGGCGGTGACCTACCGGCTGGCCCGGGTCAGGGAGCTGACCGGCCGCGACCCGGCCGACCCGGCGCAAGGACTCGCGCTGCGAGTGGCCGTCATCGGGGCGCGCATGCTCGACTGGCCCGCCGTGCCGCTCGAGGCCTGAGGCGCCGCCGGCCCGGGCCCCGGGGGTGGTGATTCCCGGGGCCCAGACCGGCGGCGGACGGTCCTCGTTGCGGAGAATTTGGGCTTTTAGCTGCCGCCGGTGCCGTGCAGGGCGTCGATGTCGCGGCGCAGCGCGGCGATGTCGAGGCTGGCCGCTTTCGCGTCTTCCTCGGTGATGACGACCCAGGCCTCGTCGAGGCAGGCCGCCGTCCACGCCCGCGTGGACTGCTGCAGCGCACCCCAGGTGACCCAGGTGTCGAGCTGGCCGCCGTCCGCGCCGACCTTGACGATGCAGTGGCCCTCGTTCGGGTCGGGCCGCTGGCCGCCGCTCACCGTCCACGGCTCGTGCTGGCCGAAGAGGCTGTCGGCGTCGTCGGTCAGGTTCACGCCTGCGTAGGCGCCGTGGAACGCGGTCATCGCGGAGTCAACGGCCGCGGCATCGGTGTGGTCAACCGGCGCGAAAGCCAGGATCGTCTGGTTCTTGTACCAGTACAGGAGCAGGTCGGCGATGTTCGCGCCCTGGTCCTGCCCGTGGTCGTAGCCGAGGTACTCGGCGACGAGCGCGTTGGAGTCCTCCCACTTCTCGGTCTCGTGGCCCGCGGCGGCCTTGGCCATCCGGTAGTGCTGGCGGCCCGCGAACGTGCAATCGCCCACGCCGTTCGGGTGTGTCGTGCAGGTCTTGTCCGGGCCGTTGCCGAGCATGCCCCAGTCGGTGATTCCGGCCGATACGTCCACCGGGTAGACCGGCGCCGGCAATGGCGTGGTGAGGTAGCTGGAAAGCCACTGGATGTTGAACCGCTCCCCGGGCGGCTTGACCGGGAGGCGGCCACGCAGGCCAGCGGGTCGGATGTCAGGCATGGTGATTTCCCCGTTCGGATCCGTCGATGACGTTGGTGGTCAGGGCAGGATCGGCGCTGGTCCAGGCGGGTGATCCGGCTGGGCTGGCCGTCGCGAGCCAGGCTCATCCTGGCAGAGCCGGCGGGGGCAGGCCACGCCTACTTTTCCGGCATACCAGGCATTAGCCAGGAATGGCCGCGGCGGAATTGCGGGCGGTGCGGCCGGGGGCTGCTGTGCTGCGCGGTGAGAGGGTACGCAACGAGCCCGCCGTCAGCACTGTGACGGCGGGCTCGTTCTGCGCTGGGTGAGCGGTCAGCCCTGGTTCTGGGTGTGCTCGTGGTCGTGCCCGTGCTGGTGGTCGTGCCCGTGGTCGTGCTCGCCGTCATGGCCGTGCTGGTCCTGGGCGATGCTCGCCCGCACCTCGTCCATGTCCAGCTCGCGGGCCTTGGTGATCAGCTCCTCGAGCGCCTGCTCGGGCAGTGCGCCCGGCTGCGCGTAGAGGACGATGTTGTCCCTGATCACCATCAGCGTGGGGATGGACGAAATATTGAACTGCTGGGCCAGTGCGGTCTCAGCGTCCGTGTCCACCTTGCCGAACACCGCGTCCGAGTGCTTCTCTGACGCCCGGTCGAAGACCGGCGCGAACATGCGGCACGGGCCGCACCAGGAAGCCCAGAAGTCCACCAGAACCATGTCCGCGCCGCCCACGACGGACTCAAAGTTCTGGCCCGTCAGTTCGACCGTAGCCATGGATATCTCCTCGTCTCACCGGGCATCCGCTACCGGAATACCCTCTGGGGTATATCAACCGAGCCGGCCTGCGCCGCATTCCCGGCGCGGCCGCTCCGTGTCCCTGGCGTTAGTAGCCAACTACGGCCCCGAGTTATGCCCGATGGCCCGCTCAATCTGAGGGGACCGGATCTGAGGTGGCCGGTTTGCGGGCTAGGAGAGTGGCCGGTTTGCGGGCCAGGAGAAAAGCCTGCTGGGCCCGTTCGGCGAAGTCGCCGTCGCCAGCTGGCTCGCGCAGCAAGCGCGCCTGCATGTCCAGGCCGGCCTGGCTGAGCAGCCCGGCTACGTGGTCTGGTTGCAGCCGGTGGAAGTCGAGGGACACGGCGTGACCCAGCGCCTCCGTGAGGTGCAAGGGCTCGTCGCCGACCTGGAAGGCCGTCAGCAGGAGCCCGCCCGGAGCCAGCACCCGGGTGAATTCGGCGAAGGCCTGAGGCAGCCGTTCGCGCGGGAGATGGATGATCGAGTACCACGCCAGCAGGCCGCCCAGGGTGCCGTCCCGGAGATCGAGGGCCAGCATCGAACCCACGTCGAACCGCAGCAGGCAGCCGTTCGCGCGGGAGATGGATGATCGAGTACCACGCCAGCAGGCCGCCCAGGGTGCCGTCCCGGAGGTCGAGGGCCAGCATCGATCCCACGTCGAACCGCAGTCCCGGATGAGACCGGCGGGCCTCGGCGATCATGCCCGGTGACAGGTCTATCCCGGACACCTCCAGTCCCAGGCAGCTCAGCTCTGCGGTGACGCGGCCGGTCCCGCACCCGACGTCAGCGACTGGCCCGGTCCCGGCCGCCCCGACGAGTTCTGCGAACCCGGCGAGCATGGCCCGGTCCAGCGGCTTCGCAGCCAGTTCGCCGCGGAACCGGCTGGCGTAGTCCGGGGCCACGGCGTCGTAGGAGATGCGGGTTGCGTGCACGAAATCTGGTTCGGCCACGGTCGGGGACCCTACTCCCTCTGCCGCCTGGCCACACCAAGATCGTTTGGCGGGGAGATGAAATACAAGATCAGCAGAATATGTTAGTGAATCAATTTTCTATTCGACTTATGAGTCCCGATTTTGTCGGTGGCCGGCAGTAGTGTCGATGGTGACGGAAACGACAGGCCGGAGGTGGCTCAGTGGATGGGAACGCGTCCCCTGGGCCGAGCCCGCACATGTGACCTCCTCGCGTCTGGAAGATCAGCGGTCGTTTACGGCCTCGGGTGACTACAGTTCGTTCGTGGTTGACGTCGAGCTGGTCCGCGCCGGCGAACACCTTGTCGGAAGGGTTGGCGAGCAGCGGGTCGAGCTCGTACTCGATATCCCGAGCAGTCGTGCTGGCATCCGCGGCGAGAGCCTCGGCGCGCCGGTCGGCGGCTACTGGCGGATCGAATCCAACTTCAACAACCTTGACCCGGTCGGGCTGTTCCTCGGCGAGTACGACGGCAGACCGGTCCATCTGCGAAGCGACGTCCATCTGACGCCTCATTACGCCGTGCGTCATGCCGACGTTTCTGGCGCTGTCGGCGAGCAAGAACTTCGAGCGCATGTCGCGCCGATCGAAGCGCCCGCTTACGGGCCGACGGTCATGAGCATCGACGGAGACTTCGACGGGGCCGTAATCACCTTGTTCGTCACCGTCGCAACCGATCTGAGCGAGGCTCACATCAACGGGGTCATCGACGGACACACGATCAGCATCGACGCAGCACTTTCATCGGTCAGCGGACAATATGACGGGCCGGCAGCACTGTTCCCACTACTCGTGAGCTGCCTGCTGTACTTCATCTGACCTCAAGGGCACGCGATGTTCCGATAGCGGGTCGCTATCCGAGCGCGCCATCCGGTCTGGCCCTCTGCGTCCGCCGGAGCGGCGATTGCAGACGACGGACCGCTTGCTCATAACGGTCGATCCGGGCCGCCACGTCCGGGGTGCTGGCCAGCCGGCGGTTGTTGGCGAGGTTATCGGCAAGATCGGCCAGCTTGACCTCCCGCGCGAGGTCATCGCAGGCCACGTTCTCGATGTACTGCTCGTAGCTCTCGTCCGGCCGGTGCGTCAAGGCGACCACGGTGGCGATGACATCTTCCGGAAGGTCCGCCTCCCGCAGCCGGTCGGGACCCACCTCCGTGTCCTCGATCACGTCATGGAGCACAGCAGCCATCTGGGCCCTGCAACCCTGGACTGCCAGCATCACCCGCAGCGGGTGGAGAATGTAGGGCTCTGCCTCCGGTGATGGATACCGCTGTCCCCGATGTGCCCAGCAGGCCAGCGTGATCGCCCGCTCCAGGGCGTCGGCATCCTGGCTCATCTTCCAATGCTCGCATGAAGTCCGGCTCCGGCTGTGCCCACCCGATAGCGGTCGGAGGGGACGCCTGCGAGAGGCCGTCTCGTAGGACCCGCCCGGTGAAATTCCCCCATGGGTGCCCTACACCGGACAGACGCCGATGGGCTCCTTCCGCCGCGCCCGATCATCAACCAGGCCGCCCAGCGCCGTGCCAGGCAACGTTTGCCCTTAAGCTCCCTGCCGGGCTGGCGCTGCCCGTTGGTGTAAACGGATCGGGGGCGGTATGCGTAGTGGGGGCATGACGGACAAGCGGCTGGAGTTCACCGGCTTCTACGATGCCGCCCGGGACGACTGCCTGCAGATCGTGCGGGTCACGGTGGGCGACCGCCAGCTGGCTGAGGATTTAGTGGCGGAGGCGTTCACCCGGGCCTGGGCGTCCTGGCGGACGGTGCGCCAGCACCCGGCGCCCCGGGCCTGGGTGGTCCGTACTGCGCTGAACCTGAACGTCTCCTGGTGGCGTCGCCGGCGGCGGGAGATCGCCCTCGGCCGCCGCGACCTGGCGGCACCGGAGGAGGCCGGCGCCCCGGATGAGGAGCTGCTGGCTGCGATACGTCGGCTGCCCGTCCGGCAGCAGCAGGTGATCATCCTGCGGGTGTTGTTCGAGCTGGACGCCCAGGCCACCGCCCAGGCCCTCGGCATTGCGCCGGGGACGGTCGGCGTGCACCTGCACCGCGCGCTGGCCACCTTGCGTACTCAGATCTTTATTCCGGCCAGTCAGGAGGCCTCGGAATGACCGACGACGACGTGCTTACGGCCGTGCGCGACTGCCTTGTCAATGCCCGCGACAGCGTGGCCGGGGAGCAGATGGCCACCTCGGCCGGGGACATCATCACCCGGGTCCGGCGGCGCCGCCTGCGGTACGGCCTGGCCGCGGCCGCCGCCGTGATCGCCGCGGTGACGGCGCTCACGGTGCTGCCCGGCAGCGGCAACCATGGCGGCGGCAACGGCACCACCCCGGTCAGGCTGGCGGCCTGGACCGTTTCCGCCAGGCCCGGCGGCAGGGTCAGGGTCACCATCCGCGATCTGCGCAACCCGGCTGGCCTGCAGCGCCAGCTGCGCGCCGATGGCGTCCCGGCCACGGTCCGGTTCACCAGCCAGATCCCGCGCCCGTGCCTGTACTACCCGGAGCCTGCCCGCCACCCCTTCCGGCTGCTGGACAGGATCTTCCCGCAGAACAGCCAGGCCGGCGGCCAGACCGTGTTCACCATCAATCCCGCGGCCATCCCCACTCCGATCGGGCTCTGGATCAACGTCAGCCCGCCCAGCGTCCAGCCCGGACGGCACGGCCGCCGCAGCGTCGAGTTCTCCGCCAGCTGGACTCTCGTCTACGCCAGCGGCCGCTGCCCCTCCAGCACCCCGGCCCCGGGCTCATACAGCGGTGGAGGCGCCGTCAGCGGGCCTGGTAACTGACCCCGACGTCATCGGGCCCCTGATCGTATGGATTTTCCGTTCTCAGGGGAGGAGCCCCTGGGCTGGGACGCTGCCCGCCCCGGACACGGCTCTAGGTCAGAATCCAGGCCGTCTGTGGTGCGCTTAAGCAGGCCGGGGAGCCGGCGCTGGCGTACCAGCCCACCGGGTTGACCGGCGTACCTGACCCGGCGGGGTGCCCGGCGACCCACGACGATTGCGCGTCACGGAATCCGCCGGTTCGTGCTGAGGATGCAGGCCAGGCCCCGCCTGCCGCCGCGACCACCACTGCAAGCAGGCGCCCGGCTGGAGCCTGACCCAGGCGGCCCCCGGCTACCTCACGTGGACCACCCCGGCGGGGCGCGCCTACACCACCGGACCCACCACCTACCTGGCCTGACCCGGTGGCAGCTACCCGGCCTGACCCGGTGACCCGGACTCAGCGCGCGGGACGCCACATGGTCGTTACGACCGGGCCACCGCCGGGATAACTGAACTCGCCGTGCGGCTCGAAGCCCGCGCTGGCGTACCTGCGGTTGTTGGCGGGATTGGTGGACTCCAGGTAGGCGGGCAGATGCTCCGCATCGATCTGCTTGAGGCCGTGGGCGAGCAGCCGCATGCCGATCCCTTTCCCCCGGTGATCAGGGTGGGTGGCCAGCAGCGACAGGTAGTAGTGCGGCTCTGCCCGCGGGTGCGCGGCTTCGAACCGGCTGAGCAACTCCTGGTAGGCGTCGGCGGTGGGACCAAGGCGATGGGTGGCCAGATCCGCCAGGCGCTCCTCTTGGTGTGGTGTCATCTCCGTGCCATCTGGCGGGATCCAGACGGAGGTAGCCTCCCCGCCGCCAGTCAGCCAGGTCCACGGGTACCGCAGCGGCCCCTCGATGAACAGCCGCCAGAACTCGCCATGGTGCGCCGTCCTGCCATCGGGAAGCGCCATCGCGTGGGCCCACAACGGGTCCTGCTCGAAGGCCGGCGTGACGATCGAGGTAACAGAGTCGACGTCAGCGGCCGACGCGCGGCGCACGTTCAGCTGACCGCTCATCCGATCACGAGGTACCCACCGAAGCTGGCATCGCCCCTCCCCCCGACGGCGATCAACTTGGTGTCAAGCTAACGGAGCGGCAACGCGTCCGGCAAGGGCCGCCTGGGGCGGCCTCAGGCGTTGAGGTAGGCCAGGACGGCCAGCACACGGCGGTTGCCGTCGTCGGCGGGATACAGGTCCAGCTTGGTGAAGATGCTGCTGATGTGCTTGTTGACCGCTTTCTCCGTGACTACCAGCCGGGCGGCGATCCCGGCGTTGGTGCGCCCCTCGGCCATCAGCGCGAGGACCTCGCGTTCCCGGGGGGTGAGGCGGCCCAGCATCTCGTCCCGGGCGTGCCGGGCCAGCAACTGCGACACGACCTCCGGGTCCATGGCGGTCCCGCCGCCGGCCACGGTCCGCACGGCCTCGATGAACCGCCGGACGTCCGAGACCCGGTCCTTCAGCAGGTAGCCGAGCCCTCCCCGCGCCGCGGACAGCAGTTCCCGCGCATACAGCGGCTCGACGTGCTGAGACAGGACGAGCACCGGCAGGCCCGGGACCTGCGCGCGGGCCGCGATCGCCGCCTTCAGGCCCTCGTCGGTGAAGCTGGGCGGCAGCCGGACGTCCACGACGGCTACGTCGGGACGGTGCTCGACCAGCGCGCGCAAGAGCTCCGGCCCGTTGTCCACGGCCGCCACGACGTCCATGTCGTAGGCGGTGAGCAGCCGGATCAGCCCGTCCCGCAGGAGGGTCAGGTCCTCGCCGAGGACAACTCGCACGGCAGCTCCATGGTCACGACGGTCGGCCCCCCGGCCGGGCTGGTCACGGCGATCACGCCGTCGAAGGCGGCCAGCCGCCGTTCGACGCCCTGGAGCCCGCCGCCGGGCCGCAGCGTGGCGCCGCCGGTGCCGTTATCGCCGACGATCGCCACCAGCTTGCCGGAAACGTACTCAATCTGGATCCAGGCGCGGTTCGCGCCGCCGTGCTTGACCACGTTAGCGAGAGCCTCGGCGATCGCGAAGTAAGCCGCCGACTCCACCGGCGCGGACGCCCGGCCGGGCAGGTCGATGTGCAGGTCCACTGGCAGGGGCAAGCTCAGCGCGAGCGCGCGCACGGCCCCGTCGAGGCCGCGTTCGGCCAGCACCGGCGGGTGGATGCCGCGGACCAGGGTGCGCAGCTCGGACAGGGCCTGCCCGCTCGACGTGCGGGCCTCGGCGAGCAGGGTCAGCGCCAGGTCGGGGTTGTCCCGGAGCACCTGCTCGGCGAACCCGATGTTCATGCCCAGGGAAACCAGCCGGGCCTGCGCCCCGTCGTGCAGGTCACGCTCGATCCGGCGCAATTCGGCCGCCGAGGCGTCCACGGCCTGGGAGCGGGACTCCGCCAGCTGGCCCACCTGCGTGGCCATCGCCCCCCGGGTCGGGGCCAGCAGCGACGAGGCGGCCCAGGCGTGTGCTCTCAGGATCAGCGGTCCGGTCACGACGCCGAGCAGCAGCATGCTCAGCCAGAACACCTGTCCCCAGAAACCGGGCGGTGCCCCGGCCCACCAGCCGAAGAACAGGTCCCCGAAATCGGCCACCAGCACCCACACGCCCGCGACGACCAGGAACGCGGGCAGCAGCCCGAGGACCACGCTCACCGGCACGCTGACCAGCATCCAGAGCAGGTCACGCCAGGTCGCGGGATCGGTCAGCAGCCACTTGCAGCGCTGCAGCCGCCCGATCAGCCCGTTGGTGAGCTCTACCGGCCGGGGCCGGTACGGCGTCGCGATCCGCACTCCCGACCAGTGCCGGGCCCAGACGCGCTGCGTGCTGGCCAGCCCCCGCACGGCCAGCAGGCTTCTCGGCGCGAGCAGGATCCCGATCCCCGCGGCCAGGCTGAACAGGGAGATCACGGAGGCGGCGAACAGCAGCAGGCCAGCCAGCGACACCACCGCCAGGACCAGCCCGCGAACGCAGGTCACCAGGGTCAGCCGGACGAGCCGGCTGAAGATGCCAGGGCGATGACTCATCCGTACCTCCCGCTCCAGATCCGAGTCAGCGACTCCATCATGGGGGGTGGCCGGCCTACTTCTCGGTGGAGTTAACTCCACCATCTGCCGCAGCGTGTCCTCGGGGGACGATGTCCGTGCCGTTCGCGTCGATCCACTTGGCCGCGGCCCGGGGCGGCGCCGACCAGTCGTCCATGGCCGCCAGCAGTTCCGCCGCCGACGCCCGGGCCAGGATCTGCTCCCGGTGATCCGGGCGGACGAAGCGCTCGTCCGTGGCGTGGTCCAGGAAGCCCAGCAACCCGTCGTAGTAGCCCAGCAGGTTCAGCAGCCCGGTCGGCTTGGCGTGCAGTCCGAGCTGCGCCCAGGTCACGATCTCCGCGAACTCCTCCAGCGTGCCGAGGCCACCCGGCAGCGTGATGAACCCGTCGGCCAGGTCCGCCATGACCGCCTTGCGCTCGTGCATGCTGCTGACGACCCGCAGCTCGCTCAGCCCGGGGTGAGCCACCTCGGCCTCCACGAGCAGGCCGGGGATCACCCCGATGATCTCACCGCCCGCGGCCAGGACCGCGTCGGCCAGCGCGCCCATGGTGCCGACGTGCGCGCCGCCGTAGACGACCCGCAGCCCGCGTTCGGCCAGGGTCCGGCCGAGGTCCGCGGCACCCGCCAGGTACTCGGGGCGCCGGCCCGGATTCGAGCCGCAGAACACGCAGGCCGATCGCATGCGCCCCGCCTGGGGCACGGCCGCCCGGTCCGCCCACCGGTTAAGTTCAGGCATCCAGGCCCAGCGTGAACGTGGGCTTGGGGGTCGTGCCGGGCAGCCGGTGCTCCTCACCGAGCCGCCGGATGGCGGTCCCGGTGGCCAGGAACTCGGTCGCGTGCTCACCCCAGACGTGGTTGGAGACGGCCACGTTCACGCCGACGATGCCGGACGCGCGGGCGACTGTCGCCTCGGCCTGCATCCGGACCAGGGCCAGCTCACGGGCCTCGTACACGCCCTGGGTGAACTGGAGCATCTCCTGGTTCCGCCCGGCCTGGCGCAGCGCCTGCATGGCCGACTGGTGCGCGATGTGGTAGACGCAGGTGCCCAGCACGAACGCCACCGGCACGGCCCCGGCGGCCAGCAGCCGGAAGAAGTCCTGGGCGGACAGGTCCGAGGTGAACGCGCGGCCGTCGGGGGCCCGGTGCGCCCCCTCGCCTTCCAGCGCCCGCACCGCGGTGCCGGTGGCCACGAACTCCAGCACGTCCTGGCCCCAGACGTACATCTGCATCCGCAGGTTGACCCCGACCACGCCGTCCGCGCCCAGGTGGTCCGCCTCGGCGCGCATCCGGGTCATGGCCAGCTCACGGGCGCTGTACATGGCCTGGGTGAGGACCTGCAGTTCCGCGTTCTGGGACCAGCGGCCGACCTGGATGCCGATGTGGAAGATCGATGAGCCGACCACGAAACCCAGCGGCTCGAAGCCCGCCTCGCCCAGCAGCACGTACTCCGACACCGACAGGTCGGAGGTGAACACCCCGTCCGGGGTGGCCCCGGCGGTGTGCGCCAGGCGGCTGTCCGCGGCCTGGGGCTCCCACGTCGTCGTGTCGCCGGACCCGCTGCCGAACAGGGGCATCTGACTCTCCTTCGCCGAGACCGCGGCCCGGAGTCGCCGCAAGTCAACGGGGCTCAGCGTAGTGCCCGGCCGCCCGGTGAGATGATCAATTACTCATCGTTCACCCACGGATGGGACACCCCTGCCGAGTGACACTCTTCTGCGTGCTGGGCGACGCGCACCTCGACGTCGTGGTCTGCCCGGAGGGGCCGGTGGCGGAGGAGACCGACACGCCCGCGCGCACCTGGGTCGGCGCGGGCGGCCAGGCCGCCAACGTGGCCGCGTGGATCGCGGCCCTTGGCGGGCAGGCCCGGCTCATCGCGGCCCGGGGCTCCGACCTGGCCGGGCGGCTCGTCGCGAGCGACCTGCACCACCGGGGCGTGACCCTGCACGGGCCGGTGCTCGGCGGGCCGACGGGGGTGGTGGTGTCCCTGTCTCACGACGGCGCCCGCCGGTCGATGCTGACCGACCGGGGCGTCGGCCCGCTGCTGGCCGCCGAAGCCCTGGACGACGGCTGGCTCGCGGGCTGCGACATGCTGCACCTGCCGGCCTACAGCCTGACCCGGGCACCGGTCAGCGGGGCCGCGCTGGCCGCGGCCGCCCGCGTGCCCCGGCTCAGTGTTGACCTATCATCAACGGCCGTGCTGAATGAGTACGGTGCCGGCCGGTTCCGGGCGCTGCTCGGCCGGCTCCGCCCCGAGGTCGTGTTCGGCACCGAGGCCGAGGCGGACCTGATCGGGGCGCTCGATGGAACGGACCTGGCCGGGACCGACCTGGTGGTGAAGCTCGGCGCGCGGGGCGTGCGGGCCGGGGGCACGCAGTACCCGGCGCATCCGGTGGACGCGGTGGACTCGACCGGGGCGGGTGACGCGTTCGCCGCGGGCTACCTGGTCGGCGGGGTCAGCATGGGCCTGGCCGCGGCGGCCCGGGCGGTGGCCAAGATGGGAGCGATGCCGTGACGGCGATTACGCCGCTGATGACGGACGAGGTGCAGGACGCCCTGGCCCGCGGGGTGCCCGTAGTCGCGCTGGAGACCACCCTGGTCTCGCACGGCTTCCCGGGCGGCGAGGGGGTCGCGGTCGCGCTGGCCGCCGAGGCCCGGGTCCGGGAGGCCGGCGCCGTGCCCGCCACGATCGGCATCGTGGACGGCGCGGTGCGGATCGGGCTGACCGAGTCCGACCTGAAGCGGTTCGCCAGCGCCGGCGTCGCGGCCCGCAAGGTCGGGGCCCGCGACCTGGCCGCCTGCCTGGTCCAGGGCGCGCTCGGCGCGACCACGGTGGGCGGCACGCTGGCCGTGTGCCGGCTGGCCGGCCTGCGGTTCATGGCCACCGGCGGCACCGGCGGGGTGCACCGGGGCTTCGCCACCGTCCCCGACGTCTCCGCCGACCTGCCGCAGATCGCCCGCACCCAGGCCCTGGTGGTGTCGTCCGGCGTCAAATCCATCCTCGACGTTTCGGCCACCGCTGAACTGCTGGAGACCCTGGGCGTGCCGGTGCTGGGCTGGCGCACCCGCACGCTCCCGATGTTCTACAGCGCCCAGGGTGGTCCACCAGTGTCCGCGATGGTGACCGATGCCGCGGAGGCCGCCCGCCTCACCGCTGCGCATTGGCTCCTCAACGGTCCGTCCGGGGTGCTGCTGACCAGGCCACCGGATCCTTCGCTGGACATCGAGCCGATCCTGGCTGAGGCGGTCGATCAGGTCCGTGACCAGGGAATCCGGGGCCAGGCGGTGACCCCGGCCGTGCTGGACCTGGTGCACGAGCTCAGCGGCGGGCGCAGTATCGAGGTCAACCGGCAGCTGATCGCCGACAACGCGGGTCTGGCGGCGGAGGTAGCCGTGGCTTATGCGGGGCAGGACTGAACGTGCTCAAGCTGAACGTGCTCAGAGCTGAGCGTGCTTAAGACGGAGCGGAGAACCTCATGCGGATTGGCGTGTCAGTGCCGGACCCGTCCGGACCGGACCCACTCGGCCAGGTGCGGGACACCCTGCGCCGCGCGGCGGACGACGGGTTCCCGTCCGCCTGGATGAACAACATCTTCGGTCTCGACGCGCTGACCGCGCTGGCGGTGGCGGGCAGCCAGGTGCCCGGCATCGAGCTGGGCACGGCCGTCGTCCCCACCTACCCGCGGCATCCGGCGGCCCTGGCCCAGCAGGCGCTGACCGTGGCCGCCGCCACCGGGGGGCGGCTGACCCTGGGCGTCGGCACCTCGCACGAGATCGTCATCCGGCACATGTTCGGCTACGACTTCGGCAAGCCGGTCGAGCACACCCGGGAGTACCTGTCGATCCTGCGGCCGCTCCTGCACGGCGAGCCGGCCAAAGTCCAGGGGAACCAGCTCAGCGCCGACCTCACGCTGACCATCCCGGGACCGACGCCGGTGCCGTTGCTGCTGGCCGCCCTGGGGCCCAGGATGCTGCAGGTAGCCGCCGAGTACGCGGACGGCACGGTGCTGTGGATGACCGGCCCGGCCACGGTCCGCTCGCACATCGTGCCGACCATCACCGCCGCCGCGCAGGCCGCGGGCCGGCCCAGCCCGAGGGTGGTGTGCATCCTGCCGATCTGCGTGACCAGCGACCCGGACGGGGCCCGCGCCGCCGCGGCCAAGGTCTTCGCCATCTACGGCGACCTGCCGTCGTACCGGGCCATGCTGGACCGCGAGGGAGCGGCAGGCCCGGCGGATGTGGCGCTGGTCGGGGACGAGGCGTCCGTCGCGGCCCAGCTGGCTGACCTGGCCGACGCCGGCGTGACCGACTTCGTGGCTGGGGAGTTCGGCCGCGGCGAGGACGCGGTGCGGACCCGGCGGCTGCTCACGTCCCTGATCGAGACGTAAGCGGGGGTGGACGGGATGCCCTTCCTCGATCGCGCCGACGCCGGGCGGCGGCTGGCCGGCCTGCTGGCCGGCCGGCCGGGGATCAAGCGGGGAGCGGGCACGGTGGTGCTGGGCCTGCCCCGGGGCGGCATCCCGGTCGCCTACGAGATCGCCCGGGCGCTGGACGCCCCGCTGGACGTCATCCTGGTCCGCAAGATCGGCCTGCCCGCCCAGCCTGAGCTGGCCATGGGCGCGATCGGCGAGGACGGCGTCCGGGTCGTCAACGACGAGGTGATCGAGGCGGAGCACGTCAGCCGCCGGGAGTTCGCCGGGGTCGAGCAGCAGGAGCGGGCCGAGCTGAGCCGCCGCGCGGACCGCTACCGGGCCGGCCACCCCCGGGTGCCGCTGACCGGCAAGACCGCGATCGTGGTGGACGACGGCATCGCGACCGGCTCCACCGCGCGGGCGGCGTGCCAGGTGGCGCGGGCGCACGGGGCGGCCCGGGTGGTGCTGGCCGTCCCGGTCGCGCCGCCGTCTTCGGTCGAGGCGCTGGCCAGCGTGGCCGACGAGGTCGTCTGCGTGGAAGCGCCCGAGCCGTTCCTGGCCATCGGCCAGTGGTACCGGGACTTCGCGCAGACGGCTGACGAGGAAGTGGTCAGCCTGCTGGACCGGGCCCGGGACGGGGCGCCGGGCGGGGAAGCGCGGGCCGGGGCGCCGGGGGAGGAAGCGCGGGACGGGGCGCCGGGGGAGGAAGCGCGGGACGTGATCGTCATGGCCGGGACGGTGCCGCTGCCGGGACGGCTGGACGTCCCGGCCGGGGCGCGCGGGGTGGTGGTGTTCGCGCACGGCAGCGGGAGCAGCCGCACCAGCCCGCGCAACATGTTCGTGGCCGGCGCCCTGCACGTGGTCGGGCTGGGCAGCCTGCTCTTCGACCTGCTCACGCCGGAAGAGGAAGCGGACCGGGCCAACGTGTTCGACATCGGCCTGCTGGCCAGCCGGCTGTCCGCGGCCACCGCCTGGCTCCGCGCGCAGCCCGGCCTGCAGCACGTCCCGGTAGGGTACTTCGGGGCCAGCACCGGGGCGGCCGCGGCGCTGCGCGCCGCCGCCGACCCTGACCAGCCGGGCGGGCGCGGCGCGATCGCCGCGGTGGTCTCCCGCGGCGGCCGTCCCGACCTCGCCGGGGCCGCGCTGGCCCAGGTCCGCGCGCCCACCCTGTTCCTGGTCGGCGGGCTGGACGACCGGGTGCTCGAGCTGAACGAGTCCGCCCGGGCCCAGCTGCGGTGTGAGAGCCGGCTCGTGGTGATCCCGGGCGCGGGGCACCTGTTCGCCGAGCCTGGCACGCTGGAGCAGGTGGCCTCCCTGGCCCGCGACTGGTTCGCGCGCTACCTGCGCCAGGCCCCGCCGGGCTGAGGTTCAGGACGCGTGGCGCTTGGCGTTCAGGAACGCGGTCAGCCGGTCTAGCGGCCAGGTGTTGATCACCTCGTCCGCGCTCAGCCAGCCGCGCTGCGCGGTGCCGATTCCGTAGCGCATCACATCGAGATGGCCGACCGCGTGCGCGTCGCTGTCGATGCTGAACGCCACGCCGTGCCGGCGGGCCAGCCGGACATGCTCGGCGGACAGGTCCAGCCGGTCCGGGAACGCGTCGATCTCGATCGCGGTCCCGGTCCGCGCGCACGCCTCGTACACCGCGTCGAGGTCCGCGTCCACCGGCGGGCGCCGGCCGATCATGCGGGTCGTGGGGTGGCCCAGGATGGCCACGTGCGGGTTCTCGATAGCCCGCAGCATCCGGCGGGTCATCTCCTCCCGCGGCTGGGTGAAGTGCGAGTGCACCGAGGCCACGCACAGGTCGAAACCGCCGAGGAACTCCGCGGGCCAGTCCACCTCGCCGTCCGGGCCGATGTTCAGCTCGGTGCCATGCAGCAGCCGCATCCCGCTGTACTGGCCGTCCAGGCGGCGAACCTCAGCCCGCTGGGCCAGCATCTTCTCGTCGGTCATCCGCTGCATGAACAGGTTGGGGGCGTGGTCGGTGACCGCGTAGTACGCGTAGCCGCGGGCCGCCGCGGCCTCCAGCATGGCGGTCAGCGGCGCCACCCCGTCGGTCAGGTTGGTGTGGGTGTGCAGGTCGCCGCGCAGGTCCGCCTCGGTGACCAGGACGGGCAGCTCGCCGTGCTGCGCGGCCTCGATCTCCCCGCTGTCCTCGCGTAGCGGCGGCGCTATCCACGGCAGCCCCAGCCCGTGGTACACCTCCTCCTCCGTGGCGGCCGCGAGTACCGCCCCGGTCTCCGCGTCGGTCAGGCCGTACTCGGACAGCTTCAGCCCCCGGTGGATGGCCCTCTCGCGGAGCCGGACGTTGTGCGCCTGCGACCCGGTGAAGTACAGCAGCGCCGCGCCCCAGCTGCCCTCCGGGACGACCCGCAGGTCGGCCTGGATGCCGTCGGCGGTCCGGATCGAGGTCTTGGCGTCACCGCTGGCGATGACCTCGGCGGCCAGCGGCAGTTCCCGGAACGCGGCCATCAGCGCAGGCGGATCGGCGGCCACCGCGAGGATGTCCACATCCCCGATCGTGTCGCGCATCCGGCGCAGCGATCCCGCGTACGCGCAGCGGGTGCAGCCGGGCACGGCGGCCAGCCGGGCCATGAGCTCCGCGGCCAGGTCCATCGCGGTGTCGATCCGGGACCGGCCCGCGGACTTGCGGATGAGCTCGATGCCGCGGAGCAGGTTCTCCTCCGACTTGGGGCCGAAGCCGGGCAGTCCCTCCAGCCGGCCCGCCGCGATCGCCGCTTCGAGTTCGTCCACGGAGTGGATGCCGCGCTCGGTGTACAGGACCATGGCCCGCTTCGGCCCCAGCCCGGCCACCCCGGTCAGCTGCCGCACCCCGTCCGGGACCTTGGCGCGCAGCGCGTCCAGCTGGCGGATGTGGCCCGTGCCCAGGTAATCGCGGATCTTGGCCGCGATGGCCCGGCCCACGTTCGGGATCTGGTCCAGCTCCGCGGGATCGACCCGGGCCAGGTCCTCCGGGTAGCCGCCGACCGAGCGGGCGGCCTTCTCGTAGGACCTGATCCGGAACGCGTCACCACCGGTGATCGCGAGCAGGTCGGCGTACTCGGCGAGCAGCGCGGCGACCTCGTCGTTGGTGCGCACGAGCCAGGTTAACCGGGCCCGGCCGCCCTCAGAACGCAGGCACGGGGCCTACCGGGCCGGTGACCGGGAGGACGACCAGGCACGGAACGTGTACCGGGTGGGCCGGGTCGAGCGCGTTGAGCATGTCGGCCATGGCCACCGGGTCCGCGACGATCTCGAGATGATCGGACGAGTCCAGCACGCACTGCCGGTTGACGGTGATGTTGGTGACGTTCGGGGCGGCCGGCAGGAACGCGTTCGTGTACGGCGTGACCACCTCGTCGTCCCAGGATTCGATGACGGTGTAGTTCACGCCCGGCACCGTCGGGGTCGCGTTCAGCGTCTTCAGGAAGGCCGAGCCCTCCTCCTGCTGCACGCACGCGGTGCAGACCGTGCTCAGCGCGCCGTTGATGGGCATGATGATGCTCAGCTGCTGGCCCAGCTGGGTGAGCCCGTCCAGCGTGGTGCCGTAGTTGGACGGGGCCAGCGCCACGAACGTCGCCACCCTGGCCGCGCCGCCCAGGAAATCGAGGTAGTAGCGCGGCATCATCCCGCCCTGGGAATGGCCGACCAGATCGACTTTGGCCGCGCCGGTCGCGGCGAGCACCTGGTTGACGAAGGCGGCCAGCTGCTGTGCGGACGCGGCGATGTCGCCGGTGCCCTGGAGCACCGAGGAGGGCGAGCTGCCGCCGTAATTGAACGCGAAAACGCAGTAGCCATGATTGGCCAGGATGGGCGAGGCGGCCTGCCAGTTGTCATTCATATTGGCCAGGGTGCCGTGCACCAGGACGACCGGATAGGGATGGGCGGCGCTGGGCTGGCAGGAGAAATTATTGGCGCCCGGCGGGGGAGTATCCGGCGAGCTGAAGGTGGCCAGGGCCCCGGCGGCGAAGTCGTAGTTGACCGGCAGCGGAGCCGGGCTGGCGGCGGCTGAGGCGTCCGGGGCCGGCCAGGCGGCGACGGCCAGCGCGGTACAGGCGGCGGCGGTGAGCATAATAAGACGACGGGTTAATGCGCGATAAGGCATCTTTGCCTCCGTGGATCGGCGGACCCGGAATCCGGTCGCCCCCGATGTTCCGGCACCCAGATTGAACATCGGCCGGGCCGGCCGGTCTGCTCACCGATGTCAGCCAGCCGGCCCGCCCATTTATCCGCAGCGGACAAATGGGCGGGCCGGCGACTTCGCCTCGCCGTAAAGACCTCGCCGCCGCCTTCGTGTACGTTCGGGTCAACAGGGCTGGTGATGAGGCGTGCGGCAAGGAAACGGCGCGGTGTCCCCGCACAGCTCAGCGTTCCCGGACGCGGGCGCGTGGCCTGCGGTGCCACCGCAGGTGGCCGACGTCATGCGCCCGGAACTAGGGCGCGCGGCCGAGGAAGTGATCGACGCGATCCAGCGGGAAGTGCCGGAATACGCGCGGCCGAACGACGACACCTACACCAGCACGGTCCGCCGCGCCGTGCACCAGGCCGTGCAGCAGTTCGTCCTGCAGATCGCCGATCCGGGGACCCCGCGCGAGACGACCGCGCAGCTCTTCCGCGACATCGGCCGGATCGAGGCCGCCGAGGGGCGCAGCCTGGAGCCGCTGCAGTCGGCGCTGCGGCTCGGCGCCCGGGTCACCTGGCGCATGCTGTGCGAGCAGGCGGTCCGCGGCAGCCTGAGCATCGACGTGATCGGGCCGGTGGGCGAGGCCCTGTTCCTGTACCTCGACGAGCTCGCCGCGGCCTGCTCGGAAGGCTTCACCCAGGCCAGCGCGGAAGTCGCGGGTGAGCTGGAGCGCCGCCGCCGCCGGCTGCTCGACCTGATCGTCACCGATCCGCCGGTCTCCCGGGAGGCGGTCGCGGAACTCGCCCGCGCCGCCGGGTGGGCGCTGCCCCGCCGGGTCGCGGTGGTGGCCCTGGAAGACCGCAGCCAGGATCATTTCGGCCCGCTGCCCGCGCTGCCGCCGGACGTCCTGGTCGACGTGGCCCGCCAGGATCCGTGCCTGCTGGTGCCGGACCCGGACGGTCCCGGCCGGGCCGAGGTCATCGAGCGTGGCCTGCGCGGGTGGACCGGCGCGCTGGGCCCGGCGGTCCCGCTCAGCCGGGCGGCCAGCTCGCTGCGCTGGGCCCGGCAGATGCTGGCCCTGGCCCGCCGGGGGCTGGTCACCGGCGGCCGGGGCCTGATCCGGTGCGAGGAGCATCTCGCCACGCTGCTGCTGTCCGCGGACGAGGAACTGGCCCGGGTGCTCAGCGCCGTCCGGCTCGCGCCGCTGGCCGGGCTCCGGCCGGTGCAGCAGGACGTGGTGGCCGAGACGCTGCTGGCCTGGCTGCAGAACGCGGGCAACGCCCGGCTGGCCGCCGGCCAGCTGCACGTCCACCCGCAGACGGTCCGCTACCGGCTGCGGCAGATCCAGGAGCTGTTCGGCCCGGTGCTGGCCGAGCCGGGAGCCCGCTTCGAGCTGGAGGTGGCGCTGCGGGCCCGCGGGCTGCTCCGGGGGCCGTCCCGGCGGGGCCCCGCGCCTCACCCGCACGGGGGTGCGTAAAGCCGTCCAGGTATGTAGGCGGCCCACTCGGCCCGGGTCAGCCGCTGCCCCGCGGTGTCGCATACGTCGGTGGCGGCCGCGCGGACCTGGGTGTCCCAGAGCGTGACCGTGCCGTCGGCGCTGCCCGCGGCCAGCGTGCTGCCGCCGGGTGAGAAAGCGACCGAGAACACCTGCTCCGCCGGGCCGGTCAGCGCGGCCACCAGGCCCGGCCGGGCCGGATTGCTGACGTGCCAGAGCCAGACGGTGTGGTCGGTCGCCCCGGCCGCCAGGGTCTGCCCGCCCGGGCTGAAGGCCACCGAGTAGACGTAGCCGCTCGGCCCGGTGAGCGGGCGGCCCAGCCGGGCCGGCCGGGCCGGGTCGGTGACGTTCCACAGCCGCACGGTCTTGTCGGCGCTGCCCACGGCCAGGGTGCGGCCGTCCGGGCTGAACGCGACCGAGATGGCGTAGCTCGTCGGCCCGGCCAGCGTGGCGATCTTCGTGAGATAGCCGGGCCGGGCTGACGTTCCACAGCCGGGTGAGCCCGTCCGCGCTGGCCGCCGCGAGCGTGCGGCCGTCCGGGCTGAACGCGACCGAGAACACGTAGGTGCCCGAGTCGGGCGCCGTGGCCAGCAGCCGGGGATGCGCAGGATCGGTGACCGACCACAGCCGCACGGTCCCATCGTCGCCGCCCGTGGCCAGCAGCCCGCCGTCCGGACTGAACGTGGCGAACTCGACCAGGCCGCTGGCGGACGCCTGGACCGGCGGGCTGAGCTGGGTCAGCATGCCCCGGGGGCCTACCCCCCAGAGCTGCAGCTGGCCGTCGCTGTAGCCGGCCGCCAGGTCTGCTCCCGACCGTGAGAAGGCCACCGCGTTGACGATCGTGCCCGCCGGACCGGGCACGGCGGCCGCCGCGAGCGGGAGGCGGGTGACGGAATCCCACACCTGGAGGTCAGTGCCGCCGACCGCGAGCAGCCGGCCACTGTAGGCCACGCTGTTGACCGGCCCGCCTGTCCGCAGCACCGGGGTGGGCAGTGTCCACAGCCGGACCAGGCCGTCTGCGTCCCCGGCGATCAGGTGGGTGCCCCCGTCCCAGGCTAGGGACGTGACCGGTTGCGGCTGGGCCACAGTGGCGGTCAGCGCCCGGGAGGCTAGGTTCCACACCAGCACCCGGTCGTCGCTGCTGCCCGCGGCCAGGCTGTGGCCGTCCGGGCTGAACGTGACCGCGTTCACCCAGTTGGTGGCCCCCGTCAGGGTGCCCTTCCGGACTGGCCGGGAGGGTGTGGCCACGTTCCACATCCAGACCTTGTGGTCCTGGCTGCCGGCGGCCAGGGTCCGCCCGTCCGGGCTGAACGCGACCGCGTCCACCACCTCGGCCGGCCCGGTCAGCGGCCGGCCGAGCGCCCGCGGGCGCGACGGGTCGGACACGTTCCACAGCCGGACGGTGTCGTCCGTGCTGCCCGCGGCCAGCGTCGTGCCATCCGGGCTGAACGCCACCGCCTGCACGAAGCCACCCGCGCCGGTCAGCGGCTTTCCCGCCGCCCGCGGGTGCGACGGGTCTGATACGTTCCACAGCCGCACGGTCTCGTCCGCGCTGCCCGCGGCCAGCAGCGACCCGCTCGTGCTGAAGGCCAGCGAGTACACCGTCTTCGCCGGGCCGGTCAGGGACTCGAGGCGGGCCGGCCGCCCCGGCGCCCTCATGTCCCACAGCAGCACGTCACCGCGGGCGCCCGCGGCGGCCAGCAGGCCGCCGCCAGGGCTGAACGCCACCGCGTACAACGGCTTGTGGCGGTCCGGCGCCAGGAGCGAAGCTCCCAGCGCCACCGGGTGATCGGGCTGGGTCACGTCCCACAGCCGCAGTGTGCCGTCCGCGTCGGCCACCGCCAGCGTGTGGTGATCGGGGCTGAGGCTCACGGCCTGCACCACCCCCGTCGAGTCGATCAGCCGGGCCTCCGCCGGGCTGCCGGAGGACTCGAGCAAGCTGGCCCGGGCGTCAGCGGTTGACCTGATCTTGTCGGCGGCCAGGCTCAGCTGGGCCGCCAGCGAGGCGTTCTGCCCGCGGACCTGATCGGCCTCGATAGCGACCTCTCGCGACTGCGCGGTGTTCCTGGCCCCCGTGGCGGTGTCCCGCGCCGTGGTCGCCGCCTCCCGCTGCTGGAAGGCGTAGCCGGCCAGCCCGACGGTCAGGATGACCAGCACGGTGAGGGCCGCGACGAGGCGGCGCAGCCGGCGCGTGCGGTTGCGCTCCGCGGCCTGCTGGAGCCGCTCCGCCGCGATCCCCGCCTCGACGAAGTCCCGGGCCAGCGGGCTCAGGCTGTCCCGGTTGAGCCGGTCCGCGGCCCAGTCCCGGGCCAGGGCCAGCTGGCCGCCGCGGAGCAGGGCGGCGGGATCCCTCCCGGCCTCGCCCCAGGCCCGGGCGGCGTCGCTGAGCCGCCGCCGCACCCGCAGGCTCTCCCGGTTGTCGTCGATCCAGGTGCGCAGCAGCGGCCAGGCAGTGAGCAGCGCCTCGTGGGTGATCTGTGCCGTGTCCGCGTCCACGGTGATCAGCCGTTCCGCGACGAAGCGGTCGAGCACCTCGGCGGGTGACCCATCCTCGGCCGGCCAGTCGCGCAGTTCGTCCAGCGGCACCGGGCTGCGCGTCTGCGGTGCGTCGTCGGCCACGTACACCAGGCGCAGGAAGAGCCGCCGGGCGATGTCCCGCTGATCCTCGCCCAGCGCCCCGTAGACCTGGTCGGCCGTGCGGGCGATCGCGTGCCGGATGCCCCCGCTGGCCTGGTAGTCAGCCACGGTGAGCCGGCCGTGGCTGCGGGACCAGGTGGTGAGCAGGGCGTGGGAGAGCAGCGGCAGGGCGCCGGCCTCGTGCGCCGCCCCGGGCGTCCAGTCCGGGGAGTGCGGCGCGAGGTCGCGCAGCAGCAATTCGACCAGGCCGTCCTCCACGTCGAGCCGGGCCAGGCGGGCCGGCTCGACGATGGCGCGGCGCACCTCGCCCCGGGTCATCGGCCCCACCACGACCTGGTGCTCCTGCAGGGCGCGGGCCAGTTCCGGGTACTGCAGCGCGCGATCGTAGAAATCGGCCCGCAGGGCCAGCACCACCACGGCCGGGCCGGACAGCGCGCAGAGGGCCGTGATGAAGCGATGCTGCTCCACCTCGTCCCGGCCGGCCGTGAATACTTCCTCGAACTGATCCACCACGATCAGCAGCCCGGGGTCACCGCCGTCCGGGTCACTGCCGTCCGGGGTGAGCCCGGGCACCAGGCCGGGGGCCTGGCCGGGGTCGCTGCGCAGGGCCGCCTCGATGCGGCTGATCTGCGCCGGCGTCTGCGGGTCAGCCGGGTCTGAGCGGGCCGGGTCCAGCCCGGCCAGCTGCCGGGCCAGCTCGCGCAGAGGTGTGGCGCCCGGGGTGAACAGCGCTAATCTGCGCGCGGGCCGGTCCGGCAGCGACGGGATCAGCCCGGCCCGCAGCAACGATGACTTGCCCGAGCCGGACGGCCCGACCACGGTCAGCGGCACCCCGGGGGGCGGGGCGGCGGTAGCCAGCCCGGCCAGCCGCCCGGTGAGGTCTTCCCGGCCGAAGAACCAGGCGGCGTCCTCGGTCTGGAAACTGGCCAGGCCGCGGTAGGGCGCCGCGGTGGCGGCCGGCCGCCGTCCCGGACCGCGGCGGATCCGGTTGAGGGTGCTGGCCCACTCGCCCAGCCGGGCCGGATCGGTCTCCCCGCAGACCCGCAGGATCCTCGGCAGCAACCCCGGCTGGCTGGGCGGCGGCAGATGGCGGCCCGCGAAGTAGTCGCCCGCGGTGCTGGCCGGGATCCCCACCGCCCGGGCCACCTCCCGCACGGTCAGCCCGGCCCGCTGCCGGGCGAGCGTCAGTTCCCGGCCGAAGTCCAGCTGCCGGGCGATCCGCCGGGGATCAGGCTGCCCCGGATCATCGGCCGCTGGCGGTGGCTGCGCAGGTTCCGGCTGGTCGTCTCGCGGGCCAACAGCCCCGGTTCCCCCCTCGGTGGCCACGTCATCCCCCCTCTGGATCAACGGCCACGGGTCCGGTGCCTTAGCTCCCGCCCCCGTGCATGCATGACTCCCAGGGGGCACGCTGAGTTGACATCTGCGGGGGAATCAGTCATATCCGCTGGTGTCCGACCTTGTCCGAGGGTTATCCGCCCCGCTGCGTACCGCCGGGCCGCCCCGGAAACTAGGCCACAGGGACCTGAGCCCGCGCCGGTGTGCGGGAGGCCCCAGGTGAGGGGAGTACCCGAAACGTCCCCACGCCTGGCGCGGGCGTGGGGACACCCATCCCGGTCCCGTTCGGTGAGCGGTAGGGGGGTAGGGGGCCGCCGAACGGGACCGGGATGGCCCGGTCAGGGGCGGTCCGGGTCAGACCCCAGGTCCGGTCAGGGCCGGCCCGGCACCAGCCGCTCGTCCCAGGCCCGCTGCAGGGCCGCGAGCAGGGTTTCGGCCGGCTGGGCCCCGGCCACGCCGTAGCGGCGGTCGATCACGAAGAACGGCACGCCGGTCGCACCCAGCTCGGCCGCTTCCCGGCCCTCCTGCGCCACCCGGGCCGCGTACCGGTGGGACAGCAGCGCCTCCCGCGCGCCGTCGGTGTCCAGCCCGATCTCGCCCGCCAGGGTCACCAGGTCCCCGACCGAGAAAATGGGCCGCGCCTCGCCGAAGTAGGCGGTGAACAGGCGCTGCCACGCCGCGGCCTGCTGGCCCTGGTCGGCCGCGTACGCGAGCAGCTCGTGGGCCAGCCCCGTGCTGCCCACCCGGTTGTCCAGGACGTGGTAGGGGCGCAGGCCCTCGCTCTCGGCCAGGCTCTCGACCCGCCGGGTCATCGCGTCGATCTGCCCGTCGTCCAGGCCCTTGGCCCGGAGCATGTCCCGGACCGGCTCGCCCGGACCGGGCGCCGCCCCCGGGTCCAGCTGGAAGGAACGGCGGGTCACCTGCACCTCGTCCCGGTGCGGGAAACGCTCCAGCGCCGCGTCCAGCCGGTGGGCACCCAGGCCGCACCACGGGCAGATAACGTCCGCCCACACCTCCACCTGCATCCGAACCCTCCCGATCTGCGCGACCCCAGGATTCCTACAACGGGCGGGCGCGCGGAAGCCTTCCCGTAGCTACCGCGGACCCTCGTCAACTGTTGCCCTCCGGCACTCTTCCAGCGCGGCGTCGGCCGAGGTAACGTTCAAGCGGGTCCCGGGCCGATGACCGACCGAAGAGCCACTGCCGAGGGTGTGAAGTGGCCGCGCAGGTTGGCCTTGGCCGCGCAGACGTTCCCTCCCCGTCACCCCCCGGGACCCGCCAGCTCGCCGCATGGCCCCCGCCGTGCGGGACGACCACGACGGCAGGATGGGCGGGCAGTGAGCCGGGCGCACGACATCGGCGGCCAGACCGGGTTCGGCCCGGTCCCGCTGGGCGAGGACGGCCTGCCTTTCCATCATGACTGGGAGGCCCGGGTCTACGCGCTGAACGGAGTGCTCCGGGCGCGGGGCCTGTACAGCGTGGATGAGTTCCGGGACGCTATCGAGCGGATCCCGCCCCAGCAGTATCTCGAGCTGGGCTACTACGAGCGCTGGCTGCGCGCGATCGAGACGCTGCTGGTGGAGAAGGGCCTCCTGAAAGAGCAGGACGGGTGACGCTGAGCCCGGGGACCCGGGTCCGGGCCCGGCTCGGCGATCCGGACCACCACACCCGGCTGCCGGGCTACGTGCGCGGGCAGACCGGGGAAGTGGTCGAGGCGGCCGGGCCGTGGCCGCTGCCCGATGACCGGGCCCGGGGCATCACGCCGCCGCGCACCGAGACCGTCTACTCGGTCCGCTTTCCCGCCGCCGCGCTGTGGGGCAGCGGCACGCACTCGGTCGTGGTGGACCTGTGGGAGTCCTACCTGGAGGAGGCCGGCTGATGGGAACGGGTCACGCGGAGCAGCCCGCGGCCGTCCGGGTCCGCGAGCTGGAGGAGCGGGTGCTCGCCGCCGGGCTGGCCACGGACGCGGAGCTGGACGCCGTGCTGGCCCGGCTGTACGCGCACGCCTCCCCGCTGAACGGCGCCCGGATCGTGGCCCGGGCCTGGACCGATCCCGGTTACGCCGGCCGCCTTCTCGCGGACGGCAACGCGGCCGCGGCCGAGCTGGGCTTCGATACCGCGCACGCGGGCAGCGGCTACCGGCTCAAGGCCGTGGCGAACACCCCCGGCACGCACAACATGATCGTCTGCACGCTGTGCTCCTGCTACCCGGTGTCGCTGCTGGGCCCCTCGCCCAGCTGGTACAAGAGCCTGGCCTACCGCTCACGCGCGGTCCGCGAGCCGCGGGCGGTGCTGGCCGAGTTCGGGGTGCAGCTCCCGGCGGACACCGCGATCGTGGTGTGGGACGCCAGCGCCGAGAACCGCTACCTGGTCGTGCCGGCCCGCCCCGCGGGCACCGAGGGCCTGGCCGAGGAGGAGCTGGCCGCCCTGGTCACCCGGAACGGGCTGATCGGCACGGCCGCCGTCTGACCCGGTCCGGGCATTTCGATCCGCCGGTGGCGGGTATGTCAGCTTCAAGGCTGTCTAAACCCGGCCGCCTGGACGAGCATCCGCCCGCGCCAGCGGCGCGCGGAACTGGGAGATTGCCATGAAAGTGCTGACGGGGCTGGTCGTGGTGGGCCTGGTGGGCTTCATCGTCATCAACATCATCAACCGGGATGACATAGTGCGTTACTTCAAGATGCGCCGGATGTGACCACCCCGGCCTGATCACCGAGGGATGAGGTTATGACCACCACCGCCGCCGTGGCCAGCCCGGCCGACTTCGAGACCTACGGCGATTACCAGGTCAAGAAGGGCCCGCCCGCCGCGGACGGCGCCTTCGTCCGCCCCGTGTACCGCTTCCAGGGCCGGGTGAGCGCGGACGGGTCCACCGGCTATCCCGCCGAGGCCGGCCGCTACCACCTGTACATCTCGCTGGCCTGCCCGTGGGCGCACCGCTCGGCCATCGTCCGGGCGCTGCTCGGGCTGGAGGACGTGGTGTCGATGTCGGTGGTCGACCCGGTCCGGGACGGGCGGGGCTGGGCGTTCCGGGAAGGCCCGGGCTACACACCGGACCCGGTGAACGGCTTCACCCTGCTCCGGGAGGCCTACGAGGCGACCGAGCCCGGCTACGACGGGCATGTCTCGGTGCCGGTCCTGTGGGACAGGCAGACCGGCCGGATCGTCTCCAACAACTTCCCCGACATCACCATCGACCTGGGGACGCAGTTCGGTCAGTGGGCCAGCCCGGCGTACGACCTCTACCCGGCCGCACTGCGGCCGGAGATCGACGCGCTCAACGAGCGGATCTACGCCACCGTCAATAACGGCGTGTACCGGTGCGGGTTCGCCACCTCGCAGGTGGCGTACAACAGCGCCGTGGCCAGCTTGTTCGCCACCCTGGACGACCTCGACCAGCGGCTGGCCACCCGGCGTTACCTGGTCGGTGACGCACTGACCGAGGCGGACGTGCGGCTGTGGGTGACCCTGGCCCGGTTCGACGCGGTGTACGTCACCCACTTCAAGGCCAACCTGCGCCGCCTGGCCGACTACCCGAACCTGTGGCCGTACGCGCGTGACCTCTACTCGATCCGGGCCTTCCGCACCACCACGGACTTCGACCAGGTCAAGCGGCACTACTACGGGACGCATCCGCAGCTCAACCCGCTGCGGATCGTGCCGGCCGGGCCGGTGCTGGACTGGGACGCGCCGCAGGACAGGGCGGCCCTGGCCCGTGCTGGAGAGCGCTGAGCTGGAACGCGCTGGCCGGCGGAAGCTGGCCCGCCACGCCGGCCAGCGCGCGTATGTTGGCGCGCCTCGTCAGCGCGTAGCGGCCGCCCCGCTCAGTGCGCGTGCGCGTCGCCGCGGGTGGCCGCGCGCATGACGTCCAGCAGCGCTTCCTGCTCGGGGGTGGTGCCCCGGCTCATCGCCGGGGCGATCCCGTCCGTGTGCGCGATGAGCCGGATGTCCGGCTCGCCGTCGGCCGAGACCCGGGCCATGGCCCACCGGGAGAACACCCGGCCCTCGGCCGGGCCGGACTGGATCACCGAGATGTTCTCGTGCCGCGGGTCCTGCTCGATCGTGGCGAACAGCGCCCGGACCGGCGCTTCCGCGCCCTCCAGCACCTGGGCGAACCAGTCGCCGTAGATGAGCAGGGCCCCGGTGATCTGCTGCTTCTTGTTGTTCGACCGCGCGGCGCTGAACAACGTCCCGAGCTCGGCTTTGCGCTGGTCATCCGGGATCATGTTCCGGCTGCGGTACATCAGCCGGAAGGTGCTCCCCGGGCCAGAAGCGCCCGGGCCGGAAGTCCCCGCGCTGGGATTTGCTGCTACGTCGCCCACGGCCTCTCCCGCTGCTGTGACACCACCAGGACTTGTCCGATACTTGTTCATTGGCCAGGGGTGGCGGTCTCAGTTTGGGACAGGCGGCGGATTACCGGGTGAGCCCGGCGTACAGATCCGCGGTCTGGGCGGCGATGGTGTCCCAGCCGAACTCGGCCGCGGCCCGCTTGCGGCCCGCGGCGCCCATGGCCGCCGCCCGCGCCGGGTCGCCGATCAGGGCGCTGAGCGCTCCGGCCAGGGCCGCCGGGTCGTCCGGGGGGACGAGCAGCCCGGTCTCCCCGTCGCTGACCACCTCGGGGATACCGCCGACCCGGGACGCCACCACCGCCGTGCCGCAGGCCATCGCCTCCAGGTTGACGATGCCGAGCGGCTCGTACAGCGACGGGCAGGCGAACACGGTGGCGTGGCTGAGCAGCTGGATGACCTCGGGCTTGGCCAGCATCTCCGGGATCCAGATCACCCCGGTCCGGGCCGCCTGCAGGCTCGCTACCAGCCCGCTGACCTCCGCAGCCAGCTCCGGGGTGTCCGGCTGGCCCGCGCACAGCACCAGCTGCGCCTCCGGCGGCAGGCTGGCGGCCGCCCGGAGCAGCACCGGGACCCCCTTCTGCCGGGTGATCCGCCCGACGAAGATCACCACGGGCCGGGACGGATCTACCCCGTACCGCCGCAGCACCCCGGTCCCGCCGTCCGGGGCGTACTCCTGGGTGTCGATCCCGTTCCGGATGACCGCGATCCGGTCCGGCGGCACCGCGGGGTAGGCGGCCAGCACGTCCTCGCGCATTCCCTCGGACACCGCGATCACCGCGGCGGCGCCCTCGACCGCCACCCGCTCGCACCAGCTGGACAGGGCGTACCCGCCGCCGAGCTGCTCCGCCTTCCACGGGCGCAGCGGCTCCAGCGAGTGCACGGTGACCACGTGCGGTACCCCGTACAGCATCGAGGCCAGGTGCCCGGCGAGGTTGGCGTACCAGGTGTGTGAGTGGACCAGGTCCGCGCCGCCCACCGCGGCCGTCATGGACAGGTCGGTGGAGATCGTGGCCAGCGCCTGGTTCGCCCCGGCGAGCAGCTCCCACGGCCGGTGCGCCACGGCCCCGGGCCGGTCGCCGCCCTCGCAGTGGACGGTCAGGTTGACCAGGCCCGCCAGGGCCCGGGCCAGGTAGGTGACGTGCACGCCCGCGCCGCCGTACACCTCGGGCGGGTACTCACGGGTGAGCAGGGCCACCCGGAGCAGGTCGCCGCGGGCCGGTGCGGCGGGGTCACCGGCCACGGTCACACCGTCACCTTCTGGCTCTTGCCCACCACGGTGATGCCGGCCTCGGAGACC
>CAWKOA010000012.1:0-193249 GCA_963851025.1 uncultured Actinomycetes bacterium | reverse complement strand
GCCCCCGCAGACGGGGGTTTAGTGCATGTGCACTGGCTTTTAGCACGCTGTTGAGTTCTCAAGAAACGGACGCACACCATCACCAAGGCTTCCGCCTCAACTCCGGGGCAACCCTTCTAACTTACCAGCGCGTACCCGGGCCGTCAAATTGACCTGATTTTCAGGTTTCAATCTGGCTCTGCACCGCTCGATGGCCCATCAGGGCCGCCACGCTTGCGCTGGTCACTGGCGCGGCTTTCGCACGGGGCCGTCCACAGTGGGAGGCCGGGTGAGAGAAGCGTACCCCAGTCCGCGTGGTCCCTGGGACGCATTCGGGCCGCCGGCCCGGGGCGCTGGCCCGTTTAGGCACGTCATCGGCGGGAAGTCCACCGATCGCGCGAGGTACCGGGCCTGACTGGGGCCTCGCGGTCAGAAGGTCCCGGGTGACGGGCGACTGGCACGGTCTCCCGCCTCACATATCATCTACAAATTGTGTAGAGGCTTTACTGGCACCGGCGCGGGACGTGCCCCGGAGGACGCCGAGAGGGGTTCAGCATGCTGCCAAGAGTTGCCCTCGAGCTGCTCGCCGCTGCTCTGATCGCGGGAGCCATCTGCGTCGCCGGGGCGGCTGCGGGCTTCTGGTGGCTGAAGCGCCGTGTCCGCCGCGGCCTGGAATCGGCCGGCCGGGCCATCACCGCCCGGGCGGCGGGTGGCCGGGCCGTGAGCGGCGTGGCCGCCAGTACCGGGCGGCGCTGGCTGTGGTCACGCCAGCTTCCCGACCGGCGCTGGATTGCAGCCCGTCAGGCACGTCATGAACTGTGGCGGGCGGTGAGCGCGGCCGACCACGCAGTGAAGACGGCCCGGCAGGCGGGAGCCCCGACCGGGGACCTGGACGCCTTGTGCCGCCGGCTTCGCCACTCGGCGGCCGACGCCGACCGCTCCCTGTCGGTAGCCAGGCGGGCCCCGGCGGAAGGCGGCGGCCTGGGACCAGTCCCAGGCCAGGTCGGCGAGCTGATCAAGACCGCCAGGCTGATCCACGACGCCGCGGCCTCCGCCGCCGCGTCGGTGACGCAGCCCGCGGCCAAGAGCCTGGCCGATGACGCGCGCCAGGAGGCGATCGCGCTATCAGCCGGGATAGCGAGCGCCAGGCGAGCCGCCTCGGGCGGCCTGCCCGGGGAACCGGCGTGAGCCGTGCCGCGCGCGGCCAGCACCCCCGGTGAACATCAGCCACCTCATCGCCAGTTACGGCTACCTGGCGCTCTTCGCGCTGGTCGGCGCGGAGAGCCTGGGAATCCCGCTGCCCGGGGAGACCGCGCTGATCACCGCCGGTATCTACGCCGGGCATACCCACCGGCTCTCGCCATGGCTGATCTTCGCGGTGGCAGCGGCGGCGGCGATCGTCGGGGACAACATCGGCTTCTGGCTCGGGCACGTGGGTGGGTACCCGCTGGCCCGCCGCTACGGGCCCCGGGTGCGGCTGGATGAGCGGAAGCTGAAGATCGCCCGCTACCTGTTCGACCGCCAGGGCGGGAAGGTGGTGTTCTTCGGCCGCTTCGTATCGGTCCTGCGCACCTACGCGGCCTTCCTGGCCGGCACCAGCAAGATGCGCTGGTGGCGGTTCCTGCCTGCCAACGCAGCGGGCGGGATCTTGTGGGCCGCGATCTACACCTGGGCCGCCTACCTGGCCGGTCACGCCCTCCAGCAAGCGTCATCGACGATCACCTGGGTGCTCGGCGGGGCAGCGGTCCTCGTTATTGCCGCGGTGTTGGTGGTGCTCCGGCGGCAGACCGGCAGGCTCGCCGACCGGGCCGAGGCGGCCTACCCCGGGCCGCTCGAATGAGCGCCCGCCCGCTGGACTCCTGGCTGGCGTTCAGCCAGCCCGGCGAACCCGCCCGGCGCGTCAGCCTGGGGCGTCTGGGCTGGTCATAGCACCTCACGGGGCGCGTCGGTACGATCACCAGATGAGAGCCCCGCGGCGCTTCATCACCCGGGCGGCCATGCTGGCCGCCAGCACCGCGACGGCCGCCAGCACCGTGGCCGCCCTGGCGGTCCTGCCCGCCGGCCTCCCCGGCCTCCGCGGCGGCCCGGGCGGCGGTCCCCGGCCACGCGGCCAGGCTGCCGGCAGGCGCGGTCACCCTGCACCGGTGCGCCGCGAAACCGCTCACCTTCTGCGGCGGCCTGGCGGTGCCGCTGGACTACTCCTCCGCGGCCAGCCCCCGGATCCACCTGGGCTTCCGCTGGCTGCCAGCCACCACTCACGCCGCCGGGACCATCCTCGCCGTGGAAGGTGGCCCCGGGTACGCCTCCACCGGCTCGGAGCCTCAGTACCGGACGATGACCGGCCGCCTGCTGGCCACCCGCAACCTGCTGCTGATCGACTTGCGCGGCACCGGCACGTCCACCCCGGTGAACTGCCCGGGGCTCGGGCATGCGGGCGGGAAGCAGCACGGCCGCCACTTCGACCGCCTGGTAGCGGCCTGCGGGGCGCAGCTGAACCACACCTGGCACTACCGGGGCGGCGGCTGGGTGCACGCTTCCGACCTGTTCAATACCGCCTACTCGGCGCGGGACGTGGCCGGGGTGCTGCACGCGCTGCGGCTGGGCCCGGTGGACCTGTACGGGGATTCCTACGGCAGCTGGTTCGCCCAGGTGTTCGCGTCCCGGTATCCCGGGCTGCTGCGCTCGGTCACGCTGGACTCCACCTATCAGGTGCTCGGTCTCGATCCCTGGTACACCACGACGGTGCTGACCGCGCGGCGTGCCTTCGCCCAGGCCTGCCAGCGGTCGGCGGCCTGCGCGGCGGCCACCCGCGGCGGGCAGGCCTGGGCCCGGATCGCGGCGCTGGAGCGGCGGCTGGCCCACGCCCCGGTCAGCGGGACGACCACCACGGCGGACGGCACCGCCGGGCGGCGGACGGTGACCCCGCTGACCCTGGTCAACCTGGTCAACAACGCCGGCTTCGACCCAGTCGTGTACCAGGATCTGGACGCGGCCGCGCGGGCGCTGCTGCGCCGCGGCGACGCCGCCCCGCTGCTCCGGCTCGCCGCGCTGTCGCTGGGCTTCGACGACACCAACGAACCGCTGCCCGGGTTCAGCGACGGGCTGTACTTCGCCGTGTCATGCACCGACTATGTGCAGCTCTTCGACCGGTCCGCCCCGCCCGCGGTCCGGAACCGGCAGTACCGCGCGGCGCTGCGCCGCGAGCCAGCCGGCACCTTCGCGCCGTTCAGCCTGGCCCAGTGGACCTCGATGGACCAGTACACCGAGGCTTACCGCGCCTGCCTGGACTGGCCCGCGCCGGTTCACCACAATCCGCCGATCACTGCGCGGCCGCCGCTCGTCCCGCCCCGGCTGCCCGTGCTCATCCTGTCCGGGAGCCTCGATTCGCTGACTCCCCGGCTGGACGGTGCCACCGTGGTCGCCCGGCAGATGGGCCGCTCGGCCCGGCTGGTGACGCTGGCCAACCTGACCCATGTCACCGAGCAGGACGGCAATAGCGGCTGTGCCATGTCGGTGTATCAGCGCTTCGTCCGGGATCCCGGCGGCCTGCGCAGCGAGAACACCTCGTGCGCCAGCCGGGTGGCCCCCATCCACACCGTCGGCAGCTATCCCCGCCGGCTGGCGGAGGCCATCCCGGCCACCCCGCGGCCCGGCAACCGTGCGGGCCGCCAGGCCCTCCGCGCCGCCACCGTGGCCCTGGCCAGCGTGGGTGACGAGGTGAGCCGCTGGCCGCTGCTCAGCGGCGACCGGGACCTGGGACTGCGCGGCGGCCGGGTCACCTTCTCCGGTGGCACTGACCTGAAGATCACCCTGCGGCGCGTGCGGTGGGTGAGCGACGCCGTTGTCGATGGCACCGCTGTCTGGGATCAGGCGTCCGGCTGGCTGACCGCCCGGCTCACCGTGCACCCGGACGGCGGCCCGGTGGTCCGGCTGACGGGCCGGTGGCGGGCGTTCGGCACGCAGCGGCAGCCCGCGGTAGTCCACGGCACCCAGGGCGGGCGCCGTCTGGCCGCGGAGTGCCCAGCACCCTGACCGAGGTCACGGGGCCCGCAGAGCCGCCGCGTGTACCTGCCCCGCCGAGATCGCCACGCTCCCGCTGAACGTGGCGGCGCCATCGGGTCCCTTGACCTGAACCGGCACGAGGCTGCAGGCCGTGTGCTCGGTGGTGCAGACACTGGGACCGGTCGCGTTACCGATCCCGAGCTGGCCGTTGCTGTTCTCGCCCCAGGTCCAGATGCTGCCGTTGGACAGCCGCGCCATGCTGAACCCGCCGCCCGCGGCGATCGAGACCACGTCCCGCAGATGCCCCTGCCCATCCGGGCCGACTACCTCACTCGGCAGGTTGTCGAACTCTTCCGACTTCCCGTTGCCGAGCTGCCCGTAGTCGTCTACCCCCCAGGACCAGACCGTGCCGTCAGACCGCAGCGCCATCACGTGCAGGCCATAGGCGGACGGCTCAGCCGAGATGGCCGTGATGTGGCTCAGGTGCCCGACCCCGTCGGGCCCGCTGACCTGCACCGGGACCGTGCTGCAGGGCAGCGCCTCGTCGGCGAACGGGTTGTAGCACCTCTCGGGCGCGGGCGCGGCCTGCCCCAGGTCGGCGAATGAGTCAGATCCCCAGGCCCAGACGGTGCCATCGGCCCGCAGGGCCACGTTGAAGTCCGCGCCACCGGCGATGGCAACGACATGGTTGAGCACACCCTTGCCGCCCGGCCCCACGACCTCGACCGGTTTCGTGCTGCAGCCGACGGCGGCGTAGTGGCTGTAAGGCTTGCATTCCCCGGGACCCGAGGCAGTGCCGATGCCCAGTTGCCCGGAGACGTTGATCCCCCAGGTCCACACCGTCCCGTCTGACCGCAGGGCCAGGTCATCGTCGCTCGAACCGGCGATAGCCACGACTCCGGAAAGCGTCCCCCGGCCCGAGGCACCCACGACTGAAACGGGCAATGTGCTGCAGACATCGCTCGGGCCCGGGGGCTGGCTCGCCGAGGTCGGGCAGTGGTCCGGGCCGGCCACGGTCCCGTTGCCCAGCTGCCCCCAGATGTTGTCGCCCCAGGTAAGGACGTGGCCGTCGGCGTTCAGAGCCGCACTGGCCACGTTGGTGGAAGAAACCGCGGTGATGCGCGATAGGTGGCCGTGGCCACCGGGCCCCCTGACCATCACCGGCGCGTTATGCCACTGCTGGCTGCCGATGCCCAGCTGGCCCTGGTCATTCCCGCCCCAGGCCCAGACCCGTCCTCGCCGGGTGAGCGCGAGGCTGCCGTCTGTCCCGGTCGAGATAGCCGAGATCGGCCAGCCCAGTCTCGGGATGGCGAGAGGTACCGAGGAATCCTTGTCGTTCCCCTGGCCCAGCTCCCCCGTCTGGTTATTTCCCCAGGTGAAAACCAGCCCGGACTGGATAGCCGGCTGCTGCGGCCCAGCGGATGGATGCCATTGTGCCGACGCCTCAGCCGACGGCCACACCGCGCCGATCGACGCCACGGCCACGGCCGCGCAGGCCATCCTGGCCCGGCCGCGCCATGCGCACGGGCTCGCCAATATGGAATTTCTCACGATCACGCCCCCCGTATTGCCCCACCACAGCCTCCCCCGGAGGTAAGCGAATGAAACTCAGCACGGGAAATGCCGCCGCCCGTATCCCGGGCCAGCCACCTATTCCATAACAAAAGCTCAAGTTCGGGCTGTTGATTTGGATCGATATATTTCCTATGCGGAGACATCTGATTCAAGGCAGCATTTCGTAGCATCTTATATTCGGGGAGCCGGCCCGAAAAGCATATTCGTTCCCGTATCAGTGAGCCTGTCACCCGGGCTTAATCCCTGGGCTTGGTGGGTCTGAGCTGGGCTGATGGCGGGATAATGAGGCATCCTTCCACTTCCTGACCACCAGCCGCGACCGGCGGCAGTACAGGCAGACCTTGGGGCTGGCCACCACCGCGGATGCCATCGCGGTGTTTGGCTGCTTCGCCCCGGAAGGGCCCCGGCACTGCACGGGGCTGCCCGTTTGCGGCTACGACCCGCCCGGCCTGGGCCGCCAGCTTGGGTAGCACCTGGGCGCTGGTCGCCGCCGAAACGGAACAGCACATCACCCCGGCGGGCCAGATCCAGCCGTTTACCTGGGCTGCTTTCCGGCGCCGCGCATAGCTGACCACTGCACAGCCCGAACGAGGACCCGTCAGGGTCCGCCCGATGCCGGAAGCTAGCCTTCGTTCCGTGCGTCCGGGGCGGGCGGAACGAAGGCGCGGAGGGTGAGCGCGGCCACGCCGGGCTCGAGGTGCCCCGGCCCGGGCCGGGCCGCCGCGCGCAGCGACCGCGTGGCCAGGACCGACAAGAGCAGCCATGCTGCCGCTTCGGGATCGGCGTCGTCCCGGATGCTCCCGTCAGCCTGGCCCCGCCGGACCAGGTCAGCGAGGTGCCCGGCGACCACCGCGGCCACGCGGCCTGCTGCCTCGCCAGCACCAGGGTCGGCCAGCAGGGAAGCCGCGTCGGCGAAGAGCATGCGGTGCGGCCCGCGCCCGTGTGGCTGCCCGCCCCGGGGCGGGCTCAGGATGTGGGCCAGCAGGCTGGCGGCCGAACCGTCATGTCCCGGCTGGGCGTGCAGTTCTGCGTGGAGCTCGCTGGCCACGCGGGCGAGGACGGCGGCGAACAGGGCGGCCTTGGAGCCGAAGTTCTGGAAGATCACCGGCTCGGTCACCCCGACCCGGGCGGCCACGTCGGACACCTTCCCGGCGCGATAGCCCGCCTCCGCGAACACCTCGGTAGCGGCCCTCAGAATCGACTCTCGCCGCTGGTCAGCGGTCAGCCGGGTGCGCCTGGCCGGGCCTGTCGCGCCTGCGCTCCCCATGGCAGCCCCCTTGACCGTTGACCAAGCCACAGGTGAGGGATATCTAGCTTAGTCCCCACTAAGTGTAGGGGGCAGGACGGCGCGCAGCCGCTTCGCGAGGAGGTTGGCCGTCCACAGCGGACGACGAGGGAAGGAGAAGTACGCACTCCCCTCCACTTTCAACGTATAGCGCACCGGGGGGCTTGCGGCAAGACCCGGGTCGTGCCGCATAATCGCTGGCCGAGGCCGGAACCTGCGGAAATGGGGAGTCGCGAAGTGCGTGCATTGTCGTCGGCGTATGGACCGCGCGGATCGGACCTGATGGCGTGAACCCTCTGACCACCAGCGCGTTTGACCTTCCCGATCGCCTCACCGCCAAGGCCGATCCGGCGCTGATCGCCGGCGATGAGCAGCACTTCGCGGCCATCGCGGAGAGTCTCGGGCAGTCGATCGCCGACCTGTCCGGCCGCCTCGACGCCGAGCGCCAGGCACCCGGCGGCATAGGCCAGGCGGCGATGGACCGGGACATGGAGATCCACCGGCTGAGCGCCCGCCTGCGCACCCTGCGCCGGTTCGGCCTGGATCTGTGCCTCGGGCGCATCGTCCGCGCAGGCCATCCCGAACCTGTGTACGTCGGACGGCTTGGCCTTACCGACAGCGCGGGCCGCCGGCTGCTGGTTGACTGGCGCTCCCCCGCGGCTGAGCCGTTCTTCGGGGCGACCCACGCCAACCCCATGGGTCTGGCCAGCCGCCGCAGGTATCGCTGGACCCGCGGCCGGATCGGCGACTACTGGGATGAAGTGTTCACCGCGGACGGGCTGGAAGGGCACGCCGCCCTCGACGACCAGTCCGCCTTCATCGCCAGCCTGGGCAGCAGCCGGTCGCCCCGGATGCGAGACGTGCTCGGCACCATCCAGGCCGACCAGGACGCGATCATCCGCGCCGGATCCCGCGGCGCTCTCGTGGTCGACGGCGGTCCGGGCACGGGGAAGACGGTCGTCGCCCTGCACCGCTCGGCCTACCTCCTCTACTCCGATCCGCGCCTCGGCCACCGCCGGGGCGGCGTGCTGTTCGTCGGTCCGCACCAGCCCTACCTGGCCTACGTCGGCGACGTCCTGCCCAGCCTCGGTGAGGAGGGCGTGCAGACCTGCACTCTGCGGGACCTCGTCCCCGAGGGAGCCGCGGCCGCGGACGAGGCCGACCCGGACGTGGCCCGCCTGAAGTCGTCCGCGGACCTGGTGAAGGCGATCGAGCCGGCCGTCAGGTTCTACGAGAAGCCGCCCACCGAGGGGATGACGGTCGAGACCCCCTGGTCCGGCATCTGGCTGAGCGCCGACGACTGGGCCGAGGCCTTCGACGCACCAGAACCCGGTACCCCGCACAACGAGGCGCGCGACCAGATCTGGGCGGCGCTGCTGGCGATCCTGATGGACTCCCGTGACGACGACGTCCCGGCTGACCTGCTCCGCAAGTCGCTGCTGCGCAACAGGGAGCTGCACACCGCTCTCAACCGCGCGTGGCCGCTGATCGAAGCGGCTGACCTCGTGGCCGACCTGTGGTCGGTACCCGCCTACCTCCGCTTGTGCGCCCCCTGGCTCCGTCCCGGTGAGGTCCAGAAGCTGCAGCGCGAGGACGCCCAGGCCTGGACGGTGTCCGACCTGCCGCTCCTGGACGCGGCCCAGCAGCGGCTCGGCGACCCGCAGGCGTCACGACGTAAGCGCCGGCATGACGCCGCGGTCGCCGCTGAACGCGAGCAGATGGCCCGGGTCGTCGACAACCTGATTGAGGTCGCGGACGACGAATACGGCGTAGGCCTGGTGACGATGCTGCGCGGCGAGGACTTCCAGGACGCCCTGGTCAACGAGGCCGCGCTGCCCGGTACCGATCCGGACCGGCTCGCCGGCCCGTTCGCGCACATCGTCGTGGACGAGGCTCAGGAACTGACCGACGCGCAGTGGCAGATGCTGCTGCTCCGCTGCCCGTCCCGGAGCTTCACCATCGTCGGGGACCGTGCCCAGGCCCGGCACGGGTTCACCGAGTCGTGGCAGGAACGGCTCGAGCGGGTCGGCTTCGACCAGATCAGGCTGGCTGCCCTGAGCATCAATTACCGGACCCCCGAAGAGGTCATGGCGGAGGCCGAGCCGGTCATCCGGGCCGTGCTCCCGGACGCCAACGTGCCGGCCTCCATCCGCAGCAGCGGCGTACCCGTCGCAGGAGGATCTGCTTCGGATCTGGGCTCGGTCCTCGGCACCTGGCTCGCCGCGCATGCCGACGGGATCGCCTGCGTCATCGGCGATCCCGCGTTCGCGGCAACGCCCCGCGTGCGCTCGCTGACCCCCGAGCTGGCCAAGGGGCTCGAGTTCGACCTGGTCGTCCTCGTCGACCCCGAGGCGTTCGGCACGGGTATCGAAGGTGCGGTTGACCGCTATGTGGCGATGACCCGGGCGACCCAGCAACTCGTCATCCTCACGAGCCCCTGAGGCCGGCCAGGACACCGGCGCCTGCGATCACCTCGGATGGGTGATGTGCCGGCCGCCCGCCAGGCGCGACGGTAGAGTCTTCGCTGTCTCTTCACGTGAATTGAGCTGGCCGAATGGATGTAAGTCAGGCGGCCGGAGCGGGCCGCGCCGCTGAACGCGCGCCTGCGGCAGCCGGGATCGTCTTGCTGACGCTCGCCTCGGCGCAGTTCCTGATGACGCTCGACAGCTCGGTCATGAACGTCTCGATCGCCACGGTGGCCAAGGACGTCGGCACGACCGTGACCGGGATCCAGACCGCGATCACCTTCTACACGCTGGTGATGGCCTCACTCATGATCACCGGCGGCAAGATCGGCCAGATCATCGGCCGCAAGCGCGCCTTCGCCATTGGCTGTGTCATCTACGGGTGCGGGTCGCTGACCACCGCACTCGCGGGCAATCTCGTCGTGCTGATGGCCGGATGGTCAGTCCTGGAGGGCGTCGGGGCCGCGCTGATCATGCCGGCGATCGTCGCGCTGGTCGCATCGAACTTCGCCCGTGATCAGCGCCCGCGCGCGTACGGTCTCGTCGCGTCGGCCGGCGCGATCGCGGTGGCGGCCGGGCCGCTGATCGGCGGCTTGCTGACCACCTACGCCTCCTGGCGGTGGGTGTTCGCCGGCGAGGTCGTCGTGGTGCTGATCATCTTGATGCTCACCCGCCGCATAGCCGACACCCCGGCCGAGGCGGGCGTCCGGCTCGATGTCGTGGGTACCGTGCTGTCCGCGCTCGGCCTCGGCCTGATCGTGTACGGCATCCTGCGCTCCGGGACGTGGGGTTTCATCCAGCCCAAGACCGATGCTCCGGTGTGGCTGGGGCTGTCCCCGGTGATCTGGCTGGTCCTGGGCGGCGGTGTGGTGCTGCGGGTCTTCTTGTGGTGGGAGAGTCACCGGCTGGCTCACGGCGGCGACGCGCTGGTTGATCCGGCGATGCTGCGGAACCCGGTCCTGCGGGGCGGGCTCACCTCGTTTTTCTTCCAGTACCTCCTGCAGGCCGGCCTGTTCTTCGCCGTGCCGCTGTTCCTGTCGGTGGCGCTCGGGCTGTCCGCGATCGCGACGGGCGTCCGGCTGCTGCCGCTGTCCATCACGCTGCTGCTGGCCGCGGTGGGCGTGCCCAAGGTCTTCCCGCACGCGTCACCACGCCGGGTTGTCCGGATCGGGTTCCTCGCGCTGTTCGCGGCCATCGTGATCATGGTGGCCGCACTCGAGGTGGGCGCCGGGCCGGAGATCGTGACCTGGCCGATGCTCCTCGCGGGCCTTGGTATCGGCGCGCTGGCCTCGCAGCTGGGGAGCGTAACGGTGTCGTCGGTGCCCGACGAGCAAAGCGGCGAAGTCGGCGGAGTCCAGAACACCGTCACCAACCTGGGTGCGTCCATCGGAACCGCGCTGGCCGGCGCCGTACTCATCTCGGCGCTGACCGGCTCCTTCCTCAGCGGCATCCAGAACAACCCCGCCGTCCCCAAAGAAGTCGCCTCCCAGGCGCAGACGGAACTGGGCGCAGGTATCCCGTTCATATCCGACAAGGACCTGAAAACCCAGCTCGACAAGGCCGGCGTACCCAAGCAAACTGCCGACGCCATCGTCAAAGAGAACGAAAAAGCCCGCATCGCCGGGTTGCGCGCATCATTGTCACTGCTCGCCCTCATCGCGCTGATGGCACTGTTCGCCAGCCGCCGGATCCCGACCGAGCAACCCTCCGCCGCACCGACGAGCGAACCCGCGACCTGATCGGCTCATGATGACCGCCCGCCGGGCTGCCAGTTGTGGACCTCGATGCCGGCGTAGCGGTCCGGGGTCAGGATGGCTCGTGCCGTGACTTCGTCCGGCGCCCGGACCAGCCCCGCCGTACCCAGCCACGCGGCGCCGTCGTCCGACAGCAGCGGCCCGTACGCGATCAGCTCGTCCCGGTCAGGCGGCACGGCGAGGTCCGCGGCCTGCCCCGTGCCGAGGCCGAGCACCAGATACCGGCTGCCTCCGCCCGGTCCGCCGGGGAAGTCCCACATGGTGCGCCCCAGCATGTTGCGCCACCGGCGCAGCAGCACGTCCCGGTAGACACCGGCCTGGTAGCCGGGCTCGTCAAAGGCGAACGCGCGGGCGGCAGCGGAATCGGGCAGGTTGACGATGTGCAAGCTGCCGGTGGGCGTGCTGCCGTCGCTGGCCAGGGTCGGGCCGCGGGCAATCATCTGCGACGCGTAGCGGTCCATGTAGGACCAGTGCTCTTCCAGAAGCTCTTCACGCAGCGCCAAAGAGCCGGGCCGGTCGCGGTGGTAGCAGAAGAACTCCATGCCCAGTCCCTACCACAACGCGCCGGGCCGGCCGGGCAGCTCCGGGCGGCCGCCCTGTCCCCCTGGCCGGAGCGGCCCGAGGTTCAGCTGGCCACGATCGTGGCGGCGAGCGCGATCCGATGGTCCCTGGTCCAGGGCGGCCCGCGGTCCATGGAGCACATCGCCGGCCCGGGCACCGAGGATTCTGGCTGCCTGCGCCTCGGCGGCCTTCGCGTCGAAGAGGTGAACCACCCAGCCGCGTACGTGAGCGCACTCCGAGAGCACCTGGCAGTACATGACGGAGTCGGCCCGGGACTCATACGGCGGGCGGCGCTGAACGGCGATGTCGTCGGGGAAGTCAAGCGGCCAGGCTCGAAGCGCGATCGAGACGACCGATTCAGGCAGCGGGGCGGCGAGCTGCTCCAGCGACGCCGATGTTGCCCGGAGCGCCGACGCCCGGACCTCCGCGACCATCCTCTCGCCGGCGAGACGCAGAATTCCTGTCACCACGGCGGCGATGCATCCTCCCGCCCACCAGGATCAGCCGCCTCACCGCGTCATTCGGAAATGGGTGGCGTAGCGCTTCTGCCAAGGCGTCTCAACGGCATGCGCGTCATAATGCTGCCGGACAAAGGCAACGGCCTGTTCCGGCGGTAGCCCATCGATGATGGCGAGGCAGGCCAGCGCCGTCCCGGTCCTTCCGCGGCCACCGGAACACGCGATCTCCACGCGTTCCGTGAGGGCACTTTCCCAGGCCTCGTGCAGGACTTTCCGCACGTGTGCCTGGTCGCGGGGCAGCCAGAAGTCGGGCCAGCGCACCCAGCGGGCCTGCCAGGCGACGGCTGGGGGTTGCCTGCTGAGCAGGTAGACGGCGAAGGTGGGCGCTGGCCCGGGTGGGAGGGCCATCCGCAGGCTGCGGCCCCTGACGAGCCGGCCGGATGGCAGCCGCAGCACGCCTGCGCCGTCCGGATCCCAGGGGCTGGTCATCAGGTCACCCTAAGCAAGGGACGCGAGGGCCGTCTCGCCGCCCGGGACCGCGCGGCCGGCCACGCCAGGTGCGCGTTCCTCACGGCAGAACAAGACGCACCTGGTAAGAACATGCCGCCGTTCTCCGTGTATAGGGCTCCTATCCGCAATACCTTCGGTGAGATCACAACATGTGGGTATCGGCAGCGGATGCGGACCGGATCGGCGGGGCTCTGGCGACATGGCCGGAATCACAGGAGGCAGTGCGGTGAGCGGCTGGGCAAGCACCCAGGAACTGGCCCACGCGCATTCCGGGATCTGCCGGGCCGTTGCCCTGGGGTGGCAGGTAGCCCAGCTCTTCCACTCCCCTGTGCACCGGGGCCCGGCCCGCGATCCGCAGCGGGGCGATCATCTCCCTGGGCGTTCCGAATTCGGCGGCGCAAGCCAGTCGACGTGGCTGGGTGAGCAGATTCAGTCGCAGGTGGACATCCTTCTGGTCACACCGCCACCGGTTCTGGCCGAGGCCATGTCGGACGTGCTCATGCTCCTGACCGATCCGGCCCGGGGCCGTGATGACACTCTGGACGCCATATTCACCCTGCACTGCCGTCTGCTGGAGGCGCTGACAGTCGCGGACTTCCTGCTGGGCAAGGCGTATGGCCTCGGGCGGGCCATAGCGGAAACGACCCTGCTTCCGGTCAACGCGGTCACTGACGCGCAGCGCCGGGCGCAATTTCTCAGCATGTTCGAACCCGGGCGGCTGACCACGATCAATGACTGGCTGGCCGACCTCAAGACCCTCCTGCCCGATCACACCGCTTACGCGGTGAGCCGTGGCCTGCACGACTGGCAGCAGTGGGTTCAGGAAGACCCGTCGGCAAATGACTGGAGCGCCGCACGATCCGCTATCCGGGTTCAGGGGCGCATCTGGCGGGAACTGCTCACGGGCGAGAAGGCCGCCCGCGACACCCTGTCCCTCTCCGATTACCTGGCCGCCGCGAGGAGAGGCACCGGCCAGGTCATCAGGCGTTTCTGGTGGGCCATAGCGGCCACCGCCATCCTGGCCGCGGGCATCATCTACGCAGGCTCCTACTTGCACACGATCCCGGACCTCGTCCGGGTGGCTGGCAGCATCGCGTGGCTGGCGGGCGCGGCGGGCCTGTTCACCAAGGCAGCCAGCGTCGTCCTCGGTCAGGGAGTCGCCCGCACCGAGGGCTGGCTGTGGCAGACAGAACTGGACGGCTCGGTAGCCGGGGCCGCGACTTTCCTGCCCCCGGGCGCCAGGAAGTCATCAGCAGGCGGCGCCTCGGTGGGAGGACTGGCTCCTGACCCGGACCGCGAGGCCGAATTCCTGCGCCGGGACCAGCTAAGGCTGCACGCCGAAGACAGCGCATCGTCTCAAGCCTGAACCGCTGGGTCTTGCACCGTCCATAAGGCCTGGCCCGGCTGACTCACCTGGGAAGGACGAAGAATTGCCGCTTACCCACCTGTCAGGGCAAGAGGCTCAGGCCCAAGGTGCCACGATAGGCATGCCATGGCCAGGGGGGAGATTAGTCTCGTATCTGGAGGACAGTGGAATTCCGAAGACGAGGCTGGTTACATATGCACGTGATCGCCGCGGCAGGACATTCCGCAATGACAGCCTCCAGAGTCAGATGAGGCGGCCTATTCTGCCCTCGTAAGACCAAGACCGCCGCCCCCGGGATGCCGTACCGTCCGGCTAGTCCTCTTCATTTGACTGAATAGGGGTGCGCTGCCGGACGCGCGCTCAGCCCGGAGGCTGGAATCGATGACTAATCACGCGGCGCAGAAACGGCAGAACCTGCCAGGGAATCGTTCATTTGCCTGGGTCAAGCCCGCTGGAAGACGGCCCACAGAATATGAGGACCTGACTGTTGGCCAGCAATCCACTCCTGCGCAGTACGCATTCCAGGGCTGGCCTATCCGGTTCGATGACGGCCGGGATCCTTACACCGAGGACTCGACCGCCATCCACTCATCTGACTGGTACGCCTACCGTGACCCGAACCAGACGTGGCAGCGGGGATACATCTCGGGCGTCCACGAATCAGAAAAGGCGCTGGAGCGCTCGTTCGAGGGGGCCCGCGCGGCGGGACTGTTCGGGTTCGCCGACAAGAAGTGGATCAGCCAGGGGCTGGCCGGGCACTACATGACCTACCCGTTCGTGGAGTACGGCCTCTTCCTGGCCTTGTGTTATGCCGAGCGGGAGGCGCTGTCCGACACAGTGACGTTCTCCATCGTCTTCGAGGCCGGCGACAAGCTGCGGCACCTGCAAGACGTGGTCTATTACTCGTTCGAGCTCGCCGAGGCGTTCCCCGGGTTCAGCGACGACGGCGTCCAGGCGGCCTGGCAGGGTGATCCGCTCTGGCAGGGCGCCCGCAAGGCGGTGGAGAACATCATCGCCCTGAACGACTGGATGGAAGTGATCGTCGCCACCAACCTGTGCTTCGACCGGATCTTCGGCGAACTGGCGAAGGTGGAGTACTTCAGCCGGTTCGCCGCGGCGAACGGGGACGTGGTGACCCCGATCATCATCGCGTCCTCGGAAGCCGACACGGCCCGGACGCAGCGCTGGAGTGCCGCGCTGATCGAGCACGTGCTCGCCGACCCCGTCCACGGGAGCGCGAACCGGGAGATCGTCACGTCCTGGCTCCGGAAATGGGACGCCTACTCGATCGAGGCGTGCGAGGCCTTCGCCCCCGCCTTCGGCCAGGCGCCGGCCAGGCCGTCCACGTTCGAGTCAGCCATGCGCGACGTGCGCGCCAAGCAGGCCGCCTACCTCACCGGTTTCGGCCTGGCCAGCCCGGCCCGGGCGTGAAAGGGAGGACTGCCATGTCGGCCAAGGATCTCACCAAGGTCCGGGACACCGTAGGGATCTCACTCATCGGGAGCGCCGAGACCACCGTGGCGGTCGAGATGGTCGCCGAGGAGATGCCCGACGCGAAGATCACTGACAACGACTGCTTCTACAAGATCGAGCGGGACGGGCTGCTCAGGTTCGATATGGCCGACCTCGCCGAGCGGCTCGGGCGCGATTACACCGTCCACGATTTCCTGGTCAACATGACTTCCTATTACGGCCGGATCGTCGTGAGCGACGCCGCAGTGGAGATTTACGCGGACATCCTGCCTGAACGATTCCGCGACTAGTGAAGGAGAAGGATCAATGGCGCCCAAGCTGGAAGCGGTCCACGCCAAGGGCAAACGATACGACTGGGGATTCGACTACGCCCGCCCTGACCCGAAGTTCCCGACCCGCTACATTATCCCGCCGAACGGCAAGGATCCTTTCCGGATCATGATGCGCGGCTACGCCGCGATGGAGACCGAGAAGGATAACCGGGTCTATGGCGGCCTGGACAGTGATGTGCGGTACCGCAATGCGAACGTTGCTGAGCCCCGTTTCATGGAGGCGATGAAATTCGCCGTGCCTGCTTTCACCGACGCCGAGTACCAGGCGGTGACCGGGGCCGGGTTCCTGGTCGCCTCGGTGAAGAACCAGGAAATGCGCCAGGGATTCGCGGCGCAGATGCTTGATGAGGTCCGGCACACGCAGCTCGAAATGGGACTGCGGAAGTACTATCTCAAGAATTATCATGACCCGGCTGGCTTTGACATCGGGCAGATCGCGCTGGGGAACCATCCGATCGGGACGCTGGCCCGGGCCTCGTTCCAGCCGTTCAACACCGGCGACCCGATCGAGGTGTCCATGTGCCTCAACGTGGTCCTGGAGACGGCCTACACGAACCCGCTGGTGGTCGCGCTTCCCCAGGTAGCCATGCTGAACGGTGACCACGCGATGCCCACCTCCTTCCTGTCCATCCAGTCCGACGAGTCCCGCCACATGGCCAACGGGTACGGCACGCTGATGTGCGTGGTCCAGGAGCCTGACAACGTCCCGTTCTTGCAGGAGTCACTCGAGCGGCACTTCTGGCACCAGCACATGTCCATGGACACTCTCGTCGGCGTGGTCTCGGAGTACTACGCGGTGAACCGCCCGTGGGCCTACAAGGACGTGTGGGAGGAGTGGGTCGTCGACGACTTCGTCGGCTCCTACATGAGCCGGCTCAGCTCTTTCGGGCTCCGCCCGCCGGACCGGCTCGGCGAGGTCGCCCGGTACGTCGAGGACATGCACCACTCCGTCGCCATCGCCCTGGCTGCCATCTGGCCGCTCAACTTCTGGCGCATCGACCCGATGGGCCCGGCCGACTACGAGTGGTTCGAGAACCACTACCCCGGCTGGACCGCCCGCTACGGCGGCCTGTGGGACGCCTACCGGGCGATGAGCGACCCCTCCTCCGGCCGGATCCTGATGCAGGAACTACCCGCCCTGCCGCCGTTCTGCCAGGTGTGCCACGTGCCTTGCGTCATGCCCCGGATCGACGCCCCCGAGACCCGGATCTTCGATCACGAGGGCAAGCGCTACGCGGTCTGCAGCGAGGGATGCGAGTGGATCTTCAAGCTCAACCCGAAGATCTACACGGGCTGCGCTGGCTGGTGGGAACGCTTCGACGGAATGGATCTCGCCGACGTCATCCTGGCCCTCGGTTATGTCCGGCCGGACGGGAAGACCCTGATGGGCCAGCCCCACCTCAACCCCGACCGGATGTGGACCATCGATGACATCCGGCGCCTGGAGTACGAGGTGAAGGACCCGCTGCGGGCATGACCAGAGTGACCGTCCTGCCCTTCGGCGAGACCCTGGAGGTCCAGCCGGGCGAGCCGGTCCTGACCGCGATCCTGCGCCAGGGCCGGTTCGTCAGGTACGGCTGCAAGCACGGCGGGTGCAGCACGTGCCGGGCCGAGGTGGTGGAGGGCGACTACGAGCTGAGCGACAACACGTCGTTCTCGCTCAGCGACGCCGACCGGGCCGCCGGGGTGGTACTGCTGTGCTCGACGTTCGCCCCTGCGGGCGAGCTGGTCGTCGACGTCTCCCAGACCATGGACGACCTCACGGAGGACGAGTACCTGGCCGGGCAGCATGTCCAGGAGTACTCGGCCACCGTGGACCGGATCGAGCCGCTCACCCGTGACATCCGGTGGCTCGGGCTTCGCCTCGACGAACCGGCCGGTTTCGCCTTCACCGCCGGGCAGTATGTGGAGGTGGCCGTGCCCGGGACGGCGGACGGCTGGCGGTCCTTCTCGATGGCCAACCCGCCCGGCGAGGCGGACCGGGTTGACCTGATCATCAAGGTGATCACCGGGGGCGCGTTCTCCGCGGCCCTGGACGGTGCCGTGGGACCCGGTGACCGGATGCGGCTGCGCGGGCCGTTCGGCCAGTTCGGCGTGCGCCTGTCACACCGGCCGATGATCATGGTCGCCGGCGGTTCCGGGATGGCCCCCATCCTGGCCATGCTCAGGGACCTGGCCGCCGCGCCGAACCGGCGTGACGTCACCTTCTTCTACGGCGCGCGAACCCAGGATGACCTGTTCCTCGTCGCGGAGCTGGAAGAACTGGCCGCGGCGCACGACTGGCTGACCTTCGTCCCCGCGCTGAGCGAGGCGGCGGACGGCTGGGCCGGGGAGACCGGCCTGGTCACCGACGTCGTGGCCCGGCACCTGCCCTCGGCCCGGGGTATGGAGGCCTACCTGTGCGGCCCCCCGCCCATGATCGATGCGGCTCTCGGGCTGCTCAGGTCCGCCGGGTGCAAGGAACGCCACATTTACTTCGACCGGTTCGTGCCGTCCGGCTGAGGATCACCGGATCCGGCGAATGCGCCGTGGCACTCCCTCTTCCTGCGATTAGCGCAGGAAGAGAACCCGCCGGATCGAACCCCTGTAGCGCGGCGTGGGAGGCGCGCGATGGCCTGCGATACCGGTCACCCTTTTTGTGGGTTAATGCCCGGATCGGTGAGCCGATCGGCGCGTGTCATGTGCTCACTGTCACGATCACGTTGCCCTTCTTGTGCCCGCCGTTGACGTACCTGTGCGCCTCAGCCATCTGCTCCAGCCGGTAACAGCGGTCGATGACCGGCCTGATTGCCTTCGTCTCGGCCAGCTCTTCCAGCAGGGCCAGGTCCCTGGCGAGCAGCTTCGGTGTTCCGTCGTCGACCGAGATGCAGATCCAAGTGCCGGGCGAGATGGACGGCGCTGGTGCCGACCGCACCGGAAGCCCCGAAGACATGACGGTCAAACCCGAAGACCTGGTCTCCCTGGCCGAGAGCGGTGACACTTGCGCCGGCGGACTCGACCTCACCGGCCAGCACCATGCCCAGGATGCGCCGCCGTGGCCCGGTTATGCCCAGCGCCAGCCGGGCGGCAACCCGATAGCGGGCGGGCAGATTCAGGCCCCGCACATAACAATCGCTGGATGTCACTGCCGTCGCCGCAACCCGGATGCGCACCTGGTTCCTGCGGGGAACGGGCACTGGCACGTCTTCGACCCGAAGGACCTCCGGCGGCCCGTATCTCGTGCACACAACCGCTTTCACCGGCTGAAGCCCTTCCGGCCTTTCCACGTTCTCCGCAAGCCGCTTTCCTGGCCCCTACATGACTTTTCCGGCTATCGCGAGTGTGTTCCGCACCGCACCCGGCTGCACAGGGCCACAAGTCACCTCAGCCGCCGGGTGATGGTGGCCCGGACCCGGCCGCATGGCGACCACTCCCCGAAGCCGCGGAACGGCACCGGGCCGACCCAGGTGCACTGTCTTGCCGCCGTTCACTGACCTGGCATCTCGTTCCGCTGGTGTCCTGCGGCGGCGCTTTCGTGCCTGCGGTGCTGGCGGCCGAAGGACCCTGGGGCATAGGACCTGCGGCCCTGCTATCTGCCCGCCGGGCGGCGGAGAATGGACAGAGTGTTCCTGCCGGGCCGCCGGATACCGCGGCGGTGTCTGGCGGCCGGGCAAGCGCCCAGCTGCCGATACTTCTCCGGAGGGACCAGCCATGAGCAGTCATTCGACCTTATTCAGCGCCCGGCCCGGGCGGATGTTCCTCAGTCTCTCGCTCGCCTCAGGCATGGTCGTCGCCCTGGCAGCAGGCGCCAGCGGTAGCGCCCGGGCCGGGACTGGCCAGGTAGCAGCCGCAGGCCAGGCCACCGCGCTGTCCGCGGCGGGGACCTGGAAGCTGCTGCCCGCCGCCCCGGCAACCGCCAAGCCGTTCAGAGCCGTCAGCGCCTGGACCGGCCATGAGATGATCATCCATGGCGCCTTCGGGGCCTACCCGGGGCGCGGGCGCTTCACGCTCGCTTACCACCCCGCCACCAGGACCTGGGCAAGGCTTGCCCCTGGCCCGGCGTGGATGTCGTTGCAGACCGAGGATATCGCGGTCTGGACGGGGTCGCGGATGCTGGAATTCGGGCAGACCAACGCCTCCTATAATCCGGCCGTCAACCGCTGGACCACAGTCCCCGGCCCCGCTGGGCCCACCAGCAGCGTGCTCGGCTGGACCGGCCACCAGCTGGTCATGTGGCTCGGCTCATGCTGCGCCGGAGGTTCTGACGCGGGCGAGGCATATAGTCCGGCGACCAGTACCTGGCATATGCTCCCGGCCTCGCCGCTGCAGATGCGGTCTGCCGCCAGCGGCACCTGGACCGGCAAGGAACTTCTCGTCGCCGGCGGCTTCACCACTGCACCGGGTCCGGCGCGGACATTGCGTGACGGAGCCGCCTACAACCCGGTCACCCATACCTGGCGGAAGATCGCGCCGATGCCCCTGGACCACTGGGGCGCGACCGCGGTGTGGGACGGCAAGGAAGTCCTGTTCATCGGCGGCTTCACCGGCGCGCCCGGCACGGGCATCCGCCTTGCCGTCCGCGGCCTGGCCTACAACCCTGGAACCAACCGCTGGCGGTGGCTGTCCGCGATGGGCTACCCCCGTAAGCTGTTCGCTGCGGTCTGGACTGGCCGCCAGGTGCTGGTCTGGGGCGGGGTTACCGCCGCAGGGATTTCCCCGCCGCATGGCGAGGCCTACAACCCGGCCACCAACACCTGGACCGCCCTGCCAGCCTCGCCGCTGCGTGGCCGGGCCAGCCCCATGGCCGTCTGGACGGGCAGCCAGCTGATTGTCTGGGGCGGATTCAGCCTTACCGGCACGACGTTCACCGACGGCGCGGCGTACACGCCGGCGCGGTGAGATGAGCCCGCTGCCTTGACCGCATCAGACACGGCGCACAGATCCGCTGCGGCCTCGCCGGAATGCCTCCGGCGGGGCCGCCTCCGTTCTGCTATTCCGCCACGATCGTTGCCGCCAGCGCTCGGCATCCAGCTACGGCGGCCCACGTCATGCCTGTTCCAATGCACCATATGCGGCAGATGTGCGCATTCCTGGGCGCGGGTGGTGGTGCATAGCTTGACGGCGAGGGCCGATCAGCTACAGGTTTCATTGCAGGAAACCTGCCCTGCCATCACCTGGGGGTGTCAGTTGGACGATCAGGCGGAGTCAGCGGGGCCTGACCAGCCGCCGCCGACTCACTGGCCGTTGCGCTGGTAGCTGGCCAAGCGAATCCTCGGCGCATTCGTGCTGATCGCTGTCGGGTTGCTCATCGCCTGGGGCGCCCACAGTTAGGGCAGGCTACATTACGGCTGTACTTCTCTTTGCGGCCGCCCTTGTAGTCCTGCCAGTGGACATTAGCGGCTCCGCCTTGTTCGCCGCCTGCACACTCGTGTGGGCGTGGTTCCTCATTTTGGCATTCCAGCACCGCCGGTCCGAGGAGCGGTGAACATCACCGTCTCCGCGCGGCAGCGTTAGGTAGCGTCCTGCGATTAGCGCAGCTGAGAGGGCTGGCCGATGCTACGAGATTGAGTGGTCAGGGGCGGGGTTGACTATCCTTAGCTGCGCTGGCCGTGACGCGCAGATTTGCCGGATAAGTGCCAGGGGGCGGGGCGGCTGGCGCATAGGAGCGACGTATGACAGAGCCGGCCAGTGCGCGAGTCACCCTGGCTGAGTTGCTTGCCGTCCTGTCGCTAGCCACGGATCTGGGCATGGGCCAGCCGATGGAGCATGTGCTGCGCCAGTGCCTGATCGCTATCCGGCTCGCGGAGCTTATGGGCCTGGATGAGGCCGAGCGAGAGGTTGTCTACTACTCAGCCCTGGTTGCCTGGGTGGGGTGCCATGTTGACGCGTACGAGCAGGCGAAGTGGTTCGGTGACGACATGGCGCTCAAGAGCGACTTCCGCCGGACGGATTTCGCGACGGCAGCGTCCGGGCCGCTGTTCATGCTCCGCCACCTCGGCGCCGGCCGGCCGGGCGTGGAGCGGGCCAGGCTCGGCGTCGTGTTCCTGGGTGAGGGCCGCAAGGCAGCGGCGTCGATGCTGGACAACCACTGGAGGGCCGCCGACGACTTGACAGCGCGGCTCGGCCTGGCCCAGCGCGTCCGCGACAGCGTCGAGCAGACCTTCGAGCGCTGGGACGGCAAGGGCGTTCCGAAAGGAGCCCGCGGAGAGGAGATCCTCGTGGCCTCCCGGCTGGTTGCGCTCGCCGACGTGGTCGAGGTGTTCCACCGCGCGGGCGGAACCGGCGCCGCGATCGAAGTGGCCCGCCAGCGGCGGGGAACTCAGTTTGACCCTGCGATCGTGGACCTTTTCGCTTCGGAGGCACCAGCACTGTGCGCAGGCCTGGATGAGGCCAGCACCTGGGACGAGGTCATGAGGGCAGAACCAGCCCGGGGGATTCGGCTGGGCGGCGAGCAGATCGAGTCCGCGCTAGAGGCCATCGCAGACTTCACCGATGTGAAATCGCCTTACACCATCGGGCACTCACGGGGCGTCGCCGATCTCGCGGGAAGGGCCGCGTGCGCGTTCGGGCTGGGAGAGCCGGCCGCACGGCGGGTGCGGCTGGCGGGACTCGTTCACGACCTGGGCCGGCTCGGCGTGCCGAACACCATCTGGGACAAGGACGGCCCGCTGAGCCACGCCGAGACCGAGCGGGTGCGCCTGCACCCGTACCTCACGGAGCGCATGATGGCCCGCCTGCCCGCCCTCGCTCCGCTCGCCGCTGTTGCTGTCCAGCACCACGAGCGCCTTGACGGCTCCGGCTATCCGCGGGGGCTGTCCGGGGGCAGCATCAGCCGGGAGGGCCGGCTGCTCGCCGCCGCCGACTTCTACCACTCGCGGACCGAGCCACGCCCGCACCGTCCCGTGTCAACGGCTGACGAGGCTGCTGCCCAGCTGCGGGCCGAGGCCAGGGACGGCCGGCTCGACCCCGAGGCGGTGGCCGCCGTACTCACCGCTGCCGGGCATCGTGCCGTCCGCAGGCCGGCCCGGCCAGATGGCCTGACCAGCCGCGAGGTCGAGGTTCTCAGGCTCCTGGCCCGGGGCCTGTCGAACCGGGAGATCGCCGAGCGGCTGGTGATCTCGAGGAAGACAGCCAGCCATCACGTTGAGCACATCTACGCCAAAACGGGTACCGCGAACCGGGCACTGGCCAGCTTGTACGCTTCTAGCCACGGCCTGATCGGCGAACCGGAACCCTAGCCGGACAGCTTCTGGTAACCGGAGCAGAGGATCCGCATCCACGTGATCCGCCCGCCGTCGGTGTTGTAGTACGCCTGCTGCTCGACCAGATGCTGACCGTCGGCATTGCGTATCCGCAGCAGGTAGCTGACGTGCTCCCGGCCCGGCAGCCGGGCGGTGCTCAGCGACTCCAGCGCCTCGATGTCGTCCCCGGCGCCGAACCACCGGCCGAGAACCACGTCGCCGACCACCTCGCCAGGCGACGAGGCCTGCCAGTGGCGGCCCGGCGTCAGCGCCTGGAAATCGATCGGGTCAGCCAGCAGCGCCCGGAACGCGGTCGCGTCTTTCGCAGCCAGGGCGTGGGCGAAGCGCTCGCCCGCCGTGCCGAGCGATGCCGTGATCAGTAGCTGAACGTAGTTGCTGGCTCATCGCCGATCCATTCCCACAGCGGCACAGTTCCGCCCAGTGATGCGCTGGTCACCAGGACAGTGTCGTCCAGGTGCTTGGCGTTGAAGCAGATCGGGCAGACCAGGTACCGGCCGCCCGCGGCTTCGTAACGCTTCGTCAGTTCCGGCAGCGAGGGGCAGCCCTCGCAGGCCACGCCCTGTGCGACGCCGTCGAGGGCCAGTCGCACGGCTTCCTTGGTCAGGAACATCAAGGTCGGGCGCCCCTGTTCGGCCGCCCCCACGGCGACCAGGAAGGCAACCGTTACCTTCTCCGGGTCTTCCAGACCGGTGGTCAGGCTGATCACGGCTTTGCTGGCCACATCGTCCCCTACCTGCTCGTCAGCCAGGCGGCATCTCCGCTGGCTGATTCCGAGCATGGACAGAAACAGGTCCCATGCGCATGGGGCAGTTACCCCATCTTCCGGCGCTGGGCAGCGTCAGAGCGAGTCGCACGGCCGCCCAGCCTGCACAGGCCAGATGGCAGCCAGCGAGTGCGATCTCCTGATCGGCAGGCAAGGCCGGGCGATGACTCTGCGATGGTGTCGGGCGCCGGATGCGCCGGTTCTGTTCGCGGTTCGCTTCTGGAGGGCGATAGAGGGCGGTTTGAGGCCTCACCCGACCTGCGGTGGGCCGTGACTAGGTACCTTGACCTGGGCGGTTCGCACCTCCCCGGACTCATGGCAGATGACCTGCGAGTCGATGGCCAGTGCCGTGGTAGACACGTGGGATGACCGCCTCCCCGGTGCCAGACCTTGCTGACGTTCTCGCGGCGCGTCGGCGCATCGCGCCCTACCTGCGGGCGACTGCGCTGTACCGCTACCCGGCGCTGGATGCCATGACCGGGGCCCAGGTGTGGGTCAAGCATGAGAACCATCAGCCGGTGGGCGCGTTCAAAGTCCGCGGCGGAGTGAACCTGGTCAGCCAGCTGGGCGCGGATGAGCGGCGCCGGGGTGTCATCGCCGCCTCGACCGGCAATCATGGCCAGTCGGTTGCCTACGCAGCGGACTTGTTCGGCGTGCGGGCGGTGATCTGCGTGCCCGAGCAGGCCAACCCGGTGAAGGTCGAGTCCATGCGGGCCCTGGGCGCCGAGGTGGTCTGTTACGGCCGTGACTTCGACGAGGCCCGCGAGCACTGCGAGAAGCAGGCCACCGAGCAGGTTACCGGTACATCCACTCCGGGAACGAGCCGTCGCTCATCGCGGGCGTGGCCACCGCCACCGTGGAGGTCCTCGAGTCCCAGCCAGATACCGAGGTGATCGTGGTACCGGTCGGCGGCGGCAGCGGGGCGGCGGGGGCCTGTGTGGTCGCCAAGGCCGCGCGCCCGTCGATCGAGGTGATCGGCGTGCAGTCCGAGGCGGCGCCGGCCGCCTACCGCTCCTGGCAGGCGGGCACGCTCGTCGAGGACACCACCAGCACGTTCGCGGAAGGGCTGGCCACCAGGACCGCGTTCGAACTACCGCAGCGGATCCTGCGGGGTCTGCTGGACGACTTCCTCCTGGTCTCTGAGGATGCGCTGAGGGCCGCAACGCGGGTGATGATCGAGAAGACGCGCAACCTCGTCGAGCCGGCCGGCGCGGCCGCCCTGGCGGCGGTGCTGGGCTCCCCCCAGCGGTTCGCCGGCCGGAGGCTGGCGATCGTCTGCACCGGCGGCAACATCAGCCCCGCACAGCTAGCAGCACTGTGGCCGCGCGAATCTGTTTGACACAAACCACAGGGACCGCATCATCATCGCGGTCATCCCTGTAGCCAGCACGGCGCCCTGCTGCGAGGGCCGAGCCAGGACTAAGCCAGGCGCTGGTCTATAGGTGACTATTTAAAGGCGGACGCATACTCGCTGTACGGGACCTGGCCAGTGGGGCTCGCCAGGATTGCGTTAGCCACGGTTGCGGGAATTGGTGCCCAGCGGGCGGGCATGTAGGCTGCCAATGCGGGGTTCAGGGTGTATATCAGCGCGAAGTTGGTCAGCCAGATGGCAGGTGCCATCGACATCCCAACCTCCTTGCTCACGCCTCCTTTGGTGTTGGTCACAAGTTGTGCCTTACCCGACTGCTGTTGCGATGCGAAGCCATAGATAGCCTCCACCGTGTACGCCGACCTGTAGAGCATGAGCAAGGAAGAGGTCGCACCGTTGGCCCAACACCACCTGCCCAGGTAGCCGCCAGGAGCGATCACGGCGTTCACTTTTCTCGTCGGGGCGTCCGCGTTAGCTGGGCTTTCCAGCAGGCCGTTCACGTTCACGAAGAGCCCGTAGCTGGCGAGAACCGATGGCGTTATGGCGCCGTTTACGAGAGAGTACAGCGGGCGCCCAGTCGTGTTGGTGAGGATTCGGATGCTCGCATCCACCAACCTCGCGTCAGCAGCGTTGCCGCCGACACCACGTCCGGAGACGAATTCGCGGTACTGCTTCTTGGTGAAGGTGTCGGCCTTTTTCAGTCTCAGATCTTTAGCAATCTTGGCAGCCATTCGTCGGCCAATGGCCCGGTTCAGCTGACTTGCGTTCCTGACTTCCGTAGGTGCCAAGTGCTCATAGCGGGGGGTTCCTGAAAAGGGGCTTGAAAACCCAGTTCCTGAGGTGGCGTGCGTGGCCGGCCCGGCCACCTCGTTGCTGACTCGTGTCCCCGCCCCGGTGAGCAGGAAAGATCCGGCCAATGCAGCTGTCATGGTGGCACTGAACCAGCGTGTGGTCGACCCACTTGGAGTGGCGTATCCGGCGAAATACCGCCTTCTCCTCTTATGAGAACTGCCGATCGCGAAGATCGCGGGCCACACGGAAGACAGCGAACGTGCGGCTCGACGCGGCGCTGCAGACGTCATGAATGGACCCCCCTGGGAACCGCCACATTGTCTCATGCATGCGAGGCTCAGACAATGGCCTGCCAACTGTAATAAGTACGAGCCTGACGCATATGCAGAGCCTTCACGTCGATATCGGATCCCATTTTGACCGGGCTTTTATCGAGTTAGTACGCCCTGCCTGGTCATTCAATGAGGGTGTCGCATAGGTCAGGCTGTAGCGCAGATCACGCCCTCATCGGCTACTTGCTGACTTGCCCTAGGACCGTGCCCGGCCAGACGTTTGCGCAGCTCGAAGTAGCGTTGCCCTCCCTCCCCGACATCACCGGCGGACCAGGTGGAGGGTGCGATGAGCGGTTCATGCCAGGCTCCAGATGAGCTGGGCGGCGATGCCCCACAGCACGATGCCGATGAGGCGCTTGAGCTGGGTGGCGGAGATCTTCGTGGTCATCAGCCGGGATCCGGCCAGCGACCCGGCGGCGGCCATGACCACGCTGACGGTGAGCAGGACGACGTTGAGGTGGCCGGTGCTGATGCGGCCGAGGAAACCTGACAGCGAGGAGAACACCACCGCGAACCCGGTGGTGCCGGCAGCGACCTTGGCATCTAGGCCAAGCTCGCCCAGGACGGGCAGGATGATGTTGCCGCCGCCGACGCCCAGCAGCCCGCCGAGGAAGCCGGCGACCGCGCCGACCGCGCCGCCGGTTCCTGCTTCGGCTCGCCGGCTCAGCGGCCGGGGCACGGCTGGCCGACGGTAGAACAGCATCATCGCGCCGGAGAACACCAGGAACACGGCGAGCAGGCCCAGCAGCACATGCTTGGCGGCGTGCGGTGCCAGCACGGCGCCCACGGGCGCCGCCGCGACCGCGGTGATCGTGATCGGCACACCGAGCCGCCAGTTGATCAGGCCGGCCCGCCAGTAGGTGACGGAGGCGAACGACAGGCTCACGGCGTTCAGCAGCAGCGCGGTGGAGGAGGCGACCGGCAGCGGCACGCCGAGCCAGTAGAACAGCGGCACGAAGATGAACGCGGCGCCCAGCCCGGCCATTGACAGCAGGCCGGAAAGAGCGAACACGAGGACAGCGATGGCCAGATAGATCACGGCCGCCCGCTCCTTTCCGCTGCATCTGCGGGGCGGCCGTCCTGCCGGGCATGCCCGGCCGGTATCACCCGGATCCGCGGATCACCCGGCCCGGTGGGCGTGACGGCACTGCCGGTTGTCGTCGCTCAGCCAGCCGCCGCGTAGCTGGTAGCCGGCGCGGCGTCGCGGGCGGCCTGGCATACGCCGCAGCGGATGGTGCGCGCGGGTGGCTCGACGGCGACGACGCGGTTGATCACCATGGTGCGGGTCAGCCAGCGGGCGGTGACGTGTGCGTGGTGGTGGCAAACGGCGGCGCCGCAGTCGGCGCACACGGCGACCGCATCGGCATGGCCGCCGAGCGCGGCGCAGTCGAAGCAGTTCATGGCGTTGCCTCCTCGGAGGGGTAGAAGCGGCGGCGGGCCCACAAGGCGACGTAGACCAGCGCGAGCATGACCGGCACCTCGATGAGCGGCCCGACCACGCCCGCGAGGGCCTGCCCGCTGGTCACCCCGAACACGCCGATCGCCACCGCGATCGCCAGCTCGAAGTCGTTGCTGGCCGCGGAGAACGCCAGCGCGGCGGTGCGCGGGTAGGGCAGGTGCAGCCGGCGGCCGATGGCGAACCCGCCGAACCACATGATCACGAAATAGGCCAGCAGCGGCAGCGCGATCCGGGCCACATCCAGCGGCTGTGAGGTGATCTTGCGGCCCTGCAGGGCGAACAAGATCACGACCGTGAACAGCAGCCCGTACAGCGCGACCGGCGCGATCCTGGGCAGGAACCGGGTCTCATACCAGTCCCGGCCGCGGGCCCGCTCGCCGAGCGTGCGGGTCAGGTAGCCGGCTGCCAGCGGGATGCCGAGGAAGACCGCGACCGTGCCGCCGATCTCGGCGATGGACACGTGCAGGCTGGTGGTGTGCAGGCCCAGCCAGCCGGGCAGCACCTGCAGGTAGAAGACCGCGAGGGCGGCAAACAGCAGGACCTGGAAGACCGCGTTCAGCGCGACCAGCACGGTGGCCATCTCCCGGTCACCGCACGCCAGGTCGGTCCAGATCAGCACCATCGCGATGCACCGGGCCAGCCCGACCAGGATGACCCCGGTCCGGTACGCAGGCTGGCCCGCAAGGAAAAGCCAGGCCAGCGCGAACATCACCGCCGGGCCGACCACCCAGTTCAGCAGCAGCGAGGCGGTCATCATCCGCCGGTCCGCGGTGATCCGCCCGATCTCGCTGTAACGGACCTTCGCCAGCACCGGGTACATCATCAGCAGCAGCCCGAGCGCGATCGGCAGACTGGTGCCATGGATCGCCACCCGGTTCAAAGAGCTGTTCAGGCCAGGAACCAGGCGCCCCAGCAGCAGCCCAGCGGCCATCGCCGCGCCGATCCACACCGGCAGGAACCGATCCAGCCGGGACAGCCCGGCCACCACCGGCCGCTGCCCAGCCGCGCCGGTGACCTCGCTCGTCCTCGTGTCAGTCACCGCAAACCCCCTCACCGTCGTCCTCACATGGCGATCCGCGCCGCTCGGCGCTGACCCGGTCGCCGGGCAGCGGCACACCAGCGGCGGACGCCTGGGCCCACAACGCGGCGAACCCGCCGCCGTCGAGGCGGTAGTCAACCCACCGTCCGCGGCGGGCCGCGCTCACCAGGCCCGCTTCGCGCAGCACCCGCAGGTGGTAGGACAGCAGGTTCGCCGCGACCGGCACCTGCTCGTTCAGGTCGCACACGCACCGCCCACCCCCGGCCAGCACCCCCACGATGGCAAGGCGCACCGGGTCGGCCAGGGCCGCGAAACCGCCCGTCAGCTCAACCGGGCTCGAATCAACAAACGTTGAAGTACTCACACCACCACGGTAGGGCGGGCATGCGCGCGGCGGCCGGGCCGTTCGTCACCTCCGGCCGGGCCAACAGGCCCCGATCCGCGCCGGGCGCCGCGCGACCCCGCGGGTGCCAAGCCCGGCCGTCCAAGAACGTGAAGCGGCCCGGTCCGGCGCGGCAGGCACCTGGGCCGTCAGGTACCGCGGCATCCCCGCCGCGGACCTCCGCACTCTCGAACGATTCGGCCGGCACCGCCGGCGGGCCGGGCCGGCACGGCATCGGCCGCCTGCCGCACTCACTGCCGCCCAGGGCGGCACCCTCACCGCCACCAGCCCACCCGGCGGCGGGACGACATTCACCCTGACCTTGCCCGCCTCCTGACATGCTGATGTCCCGGCCACCAGGCGACCGGGACATCGTGTCTCACTTCGTGGCTAGCCTTGACCGTCACCGCAGCCATCACCGTGGTGCGCACGGGTCATCATGCCCCCGGCACCCTGCTGGTCAGCCGCGTGCCCGCGGTCGCAGTTCCCCTGGCCTGCGCAGCCCTGGTGGTCGTGCCGCGCCATCGCCTTCACCACGGCCGCCATCTGATGCTGATCGCACGCACCGCCACTGTGGTGCACGCCCGCCTGCTGGACAACTGCCGTGCCCGCCGGAGCACCCGCCGCCTGCGCCACCGCGACACCACCACCGGCCAGCAGCACCGCCGGAACCGCTGCCAGCGCCATAATCGTCCGCCTCATCATCATCCTCACGCCCTTTCAACCTCACTTTCAGTACACGCCGCAGCCATGCAGCCAGTGCCGCGAACATGTGCAGGCCATGTCAAGAACCACGCGCCCGGAGCCCGCTGCCGCGCGGAAGCCTGGCTCAGCCAGTGGCTGCGGGATGGCATTAGCCATTTCCGGCGCTGCCTGGAATGGCTGACCCGGCCAGCGGTGCTGGGCCGGCCTGGAATCAGCCGGCGCGGTGGGCGCGGGAACGTGCCCGCGGTTGCCTGCTCCTGATCAGTCCCGGACCGCGCGGACCAGGGTGTCAACCGCCTGGCCTGTGCCGACCGGGCGCCGGACTCGCTCCGCCCGCAGCACAGTGAGGCCGCCGAGAGGGCGTGTGATGGATTCCGGCGTGTACAGGACAGCCGGATCCGGCGGGCCGCCGGCCCCCTCCGTCAGGTTGGTCACATCGTGACCCACCACCAGCAGCACACCCCCGGGCGCGAGTGCCGACGCGGCGCGGCGCAGCACGCCGTCCAGTTCCGCCTCGCGGAGCTGGAGGTAGGCGATGAGCACGAGCTGGAATGAGCGTTCCTCGGGCTGGTAGTCGCGCAGATCGGCGTGTACCCAGTCGATGTCCAGGCCGCGCGCCCCGGCGAGGCGGCGGCCCTTGTCCAGCCCGACGGCAGAGAAATCCACCGCGGTCACCTGCCAGCCGCGGCCGGCCAGCCATACCGCGTTGCGCCCCTCGCCGGCCCCGACGTCCAGCGCGCGCCCCGGGGGGAGGTCCTGCAGCTCGTCAACGACGAAACGGTTCGGCTGGGCCGTCCACACCAGAGCGGTGCCGGCGTAGCGCTGGTCCCATTCCTGGCTGTCCACGATGCCACCCTTTCCCGCCCATCACTTCCGGATGGAGTCTGGTGCCCGGCGGGCACCACTACGCGGTCGCTGCGGTCACGCTGGCCGGCGTCCGGGCAGCGGGGTATGCGCTGCCCAGGCTGAGCTGATAGCCGGTCCGCGCCGAGAACTCGGCGACCAGGGAAAACCTGTCTCCCCTGATCACGGTATGCCGCCACTCCACGGGCCTGCCCCCGGCGTGGCCCAGCCGGTCAATGGCGAGCACCGCAGCAGCTGGCGGGATCTCCAGCAGGCGCTGCTCCGCCGGGGTGGGCACCACCGCGCGTATGTGCTCCCGGCCGCCCTGGAGCCGGACACCGGCCCGGGTGGCCAGCTCGTCGTACAGACCAGTGTGCGTGAAATCCGCCTCCAACAGCGGCGCCGCAATGTCGGCGGGCAGCCAGACCGTGTCGAGGGCCAGCGGCTCACCCCCGGCGAGGCGCAGCCGCTCGAGGCGGAACAGCGGCGTGGATGCCTCCAGCCCGAGCCGGTCGGCGATCACCCCGTCGGCACGCAGGTCGCGGGCCCGCACGACGCTGGCCTGGCGCAGGCCCGCTGATTCCACCGAGGCGAACAGCGAGTACAGCGCGCCCAGCGGCTGCGTGATCGGCTCTTGCCCGGCCAGCCGGGGGCGCCGCCCCCGTTCAGCGACGATGGTCCCGTCGGCCCGGAGCTGACGCAGGGCGGCCCGGACGGTGTGCCGGCTCACCTGGTATTCCCCCACGAGGTCCAGCTCACCGGGGAACGAGTCATCGAAGGCGCCCACCGCCAGCCGCCGCCGCAGGTCGTCGCGGAGCTGGGCCCATAGCGGCAGCGGGCTGCCGCGGTCCAGAGGCTGCGGGGCCGCCGCCCGCTGGCTCGCCGGTCCCATCACCTCACCTCCTGACCTGGACGGGAACGATCGCGATCGCCCGGGCCGGAGTACGCCCAAACGTCCGGACACCACGGAACGTACCACCAGCGGACACCAGGACCTGGCCAGCCGGAGGACGCACTCAGCTGCGGCAGAGCCTTGTTTCCCTGTACGAATGACCGTACATTAAACGGACTCAAGGATGCCTGGGCCGGTATCCGGGTCCGGAAGGATCGCGATCATGGTCGAAGTGCTCTCCATCGACACGCCGTCCCTGGGCGACCGCAGCTACCTAGCCCACGACGGGGACACGGCTCTGGTGATCGACCCGCAGCGGGATATCGACCGCATCACCGGCCTGGCCGCCCGCCTCGGTGTGCGCATCACCCATGTCGCCGAGACCCATATACACAACGACTACGTCACCGGAGGGCTGGCGCTCGCCCGGGCGGCGGGAGCCAGTTACCTCGTCAACGAGGCCGACCCGGTCCGCTTCGACCGGACACCGGTCCGTGACGGCGATGACCTGGAGATCGGGGACGCTATGCGGCTGCGGGTGCTGGCGACACCCGGGCATACCTTTACCCATCTGTCCTACGTCCTGGAGTCGGATGGGTCGCTGGCCAGGGTGTTCACTGGCGGGTCACTGCTGTACGGCTCGACCGGCCGCCCGGATCTGCTGGGGCCCGATCACACCCTGACCCTCGCCCGCGCGCAGTACGCCTCGGCCCACCGCCTGGCGCGCGAACTGCCCGACTCCGCGGAAATCTTCCCCACCCACGGGTTCGGCAGCTTCTGCGCCGCCACCCAGGCGCAGGCCCGGTCCTCCACCATCGGGCAGGAGAAGCGGTTCAACCCCGCACTCACCGCCAGCGAGCAGATGTACCTGGACACGCTGCTCGCCGGGCTGGACGCCTGGCCCGCGTACTACGCGCACATGGGCCCGGCCAACACCGCCGGGCCGGACGGCCCGGATCTGTCCCCGCCGGACCGGGCTGACGCCGCGCAGATCCGGCGCCGGATACAGGCCGGAGAGTGGGTCATCGACCTGCGCGACCGGGTCGCGTTCGCCGCCGGGTTCGTGCCCGGCTCGTTCAGCTTCCCGCTCGACGGCAGCTTCGCCACCTACCTGGGCTGGGTGATTCCCTGGGGTACGCCGTTGACCCTGCTCGGCGAGACACCTGAGCAAGTCAGCCAGGCCCAGCGGGAACTGGCCCGGATCGGCATCGACCGCCCGGCCGCCGCCGCGACCGGCCGCCCGCGGGACTGGGCCGGGGAGCAGCCGCTGGGCACGCTGCGGCTGGTGAAGTTTGGTGACCTCGCCGCGGCCAGGCCCGCGGCCGGGAGAACCCGCAGCCGCCCGGTCATTCTGGACGTCCGCCGCCGGCTGGAATGGGATGAGGGCCATATCGCCGGCGCCGTGCACATTCCGTTCAGCGAACTGCCCGGACGACTCGGCGAGGTACCGGCGGGCGAGGTCTGGGTGCACTGCCACAGCGGCTACCGCGCCATGGTGGCCGGCTCGATGCTGGCCGCCCACGGGCGCGACGTCATCAGCATCAACGACGAATTCAGCCACGCTGAAACCGCCGGCCTGGCCATCGCACGGCCCGCAACCCGCTAAGGAGGCTCACCAAATGAGCCAGCCAAGCCCTGCCCCCCTGAAGCAGAAGGTCGTCATCGTCGGCGGCGGTACCGGCGGCATCGTCGCCGCGGCCCGGCTCCGCCGGGCTGGCGTGGACAGCGTCACCGTGATCGAGCCGTCTGCCAGCCACTACTACCAGCCGCTGTGGACGCTCGTGGGAGGCGGCCGGTGCCCGCAGGGCGCGACGGTGCGGGCGGAGTCCCGGGTCATGCCCAGGGGCGTGACCTGGGTGCGCGAGGCCGCGACCGCTGTCGACCCGTCCGCGCAGACCGTGACCACGCCGTCCGGTGACCTGCACTACGACTACCTCGTGATGGCGCCCGGCATCCAGCTGGATTTCGCCAAGGTGCCCGGGCTGCCCGAGGCCCTTGGCCAGCGGGGCGTCTCCAGCAATTACCGCTTCGACCTCGCCCCGCGCACCTGGGAGTTCATCCGCGGCTTGCGCGGGGGCACGGCGGTGTTCACCATGCCCGCCGGACCCATCAAGTGCGCGGGCGCCCCGCAGAAGATCGCCTACCTGGCCGCCGACTGGTGGCGCAGCCAGGGCGTCCTGGACCGCACCCGGGTCATCCTGGTGCTGCCCACGGCGGCGATGTTCAGCCAGCCGGACTGGGCCAGGGTGCTTGAGGGCGTGGCCGCCGGCTACGGCATCGAGGTCCGCAAGGAGTCCCAGCTCACCGAGATCGACGGGGATAACAACCGGGCCGTCATCGCCGATACGAAGGCGGGCACGAAGGAGACCATCGAGTACGACATCCTGCACGCCACCCCGCCGCAGAGCGCCCCGGACTGGGTCAAGGCGTCGCCCCTGGCCGACCCGGCCACCCCGTTCGGCTACGTGCGAGTGGACAAGCACACCCTGCAGAGCCCGGACTGGCCCAATGTGTTCGCGCTCGGTGACGTCTCGAGCCTGCCGACGTCCAAGACCGGCGCCGCCATCCGCGCCCAGGCCCCGGTCCTGGCCGCGAACCTGCTCGCGGCGATGCGCGGCCAGGGTCCCAGGCGCCGGTACAGCGGCTACACGTCCTGTCCCCTGGTCACCTCGCGCAACAGGATGCTGCTCGCCGAGTTCGACTACGAGCTCAAGCGCACCCCCAGCATCCCGTTCATCGACACCCTCAAGCCGCGTTATGACATGTGGCTGCTCAAGCGCTACGGGCTGCCCAGCATGTACTGGAGCCTCATGGTGAAGGGCCTCGCCTGACGCCCGGCGGGCTGCCGCTAACAAAGCGGCAGGAACGGGCAAAGCCTTGTCCTGAGATGCTGAGCGGGCCGGAACCGCAGCTAACCTGAATCAGGCTCGCCGACTGCACACGACGGGCCTGGGCGGTCGTGGTTGATCACGAGGACGCGTCCAGCGGCAGCCAACCCGGGGTCAGGAGGGATGGCAGGTCATGCAGGACGATCACCCGCCGCGACGGGCCCACGGCGGAAGCCACCGGGCGGGCCAGGCAGGTGATTCCTGGCCGGGAACGGGTCAGCGGGCCGGCGCCCCGTGGGAGCAGCCGGAGCCGGAGCGGGCCTGGCGTGACCCCGCTGGCTGGCCGCCCGGCGAGACGCGGGTGCCGTCCGACCTGTATCCGGGCCAGGGCAACGGTCACGGGCACGGACCGGGTAACGGGTACGGCGCGGAAGCCGGGTACGGCGCCGGTAACGGGCAGGACACGGATCCCGGGTACTGGGCAGCGGACCTGGATCACGACCCCTGGATGCGTCCGCCGGCCGCGGCCGGCGGACCGCGGAAGCCGCAGGGCCGCCGGGCCAGGCGCCGGGAAATCCGCAGTGCCCGCCGGACAGTCATTGGCCGGCACCCGTTCCTGGCGGCCCTCTGCGCGGTCGTCCTGCTGCTCACCCCGGTGTGGTACTCGCTGGGCAGTGCGCTCACCAATCCCGGCCTGGGGTCATCGGCAGCCGCCCGCGGCGCGGAATGGTTCCGGGAGCACGGCGGCAGCCCGATCGTGAACTGGGCCGAGAACGTGTGGTACTCCCACCACGCGCCACCGGTCGGCGGCAAGCCGGCCCAGTCCGCCATCCCCAGCCTGGGCGGCACGGGCGGGGCGGGCGGCCACAGGGGGCGGGCCGTCGCACACCTGGCGGTCCCGGCGCGGATGACCTCGCCCGCCGGTCACCGGCTGCCCGGGGAAGGCGTCTGGCATCCGGCCGGGCGCCGGGTCGGCGGCTATCCGGCGGTCTATGAGACATGGGTGCGGCCGGACGCGGTGCACACCAGCCTGGTCGTCGGGGTGGCCTGGATGGACACCCGGCTGCTCCGGGCGACGCTCTACTCCGGGAGCACGATTCCCGGCGGCGGCCCCTACCGCTACACCGCGCCCGTCTCCCGGGCCGCGTCCAGGAGCCTCGTCGCGGCCTTCAACGCGGGGTTCCTGATGGACAACGCCAACGGCGGCTACTACACCGGCGGCAAGACCATCCTCCCGCTGCGCAAGGGCGCCGCGTCGTTCGTCATCTACCGCAACGGCTCGGCCAACATCCTCGCCTGGGGCCACGGCGCCACCCTGACCCCGGACGTCGTCTCCGTGCGGCAGAACCTCGACCTGCTGGTCAGCAACGGGAAGGCCGTGCCCGGCCTCAATCCCAGTGACACGACCCGGTGGGGCTTCACCCTCGGGAACGCCGTCTATGTCTGGCGGTCAGCCGTCGGCATCACCGCTAACGGGGCCCTGGTCTACGTGGGCGGTCCCGGGCTCAACATCACCACGCTGGCGGACATCCTGGTCCGGGCGGGCGCCGTCCGCGGCATGGAACTGGACATCAACACCGACTGGGTGAACTTCGCCTCGTACCACCCGAACGGTGCCAGCGCCCGGGCCACCCCCGCCAACGGGAAAGACCTGCTGCCGGGCATGTTCGGCGCACCGAACCGGTATTTCGAGCCCTGGTGGCCGCGTGACTTTTTCACCATGTCCGCCCGCCCGGTGCCCGGGACCCGCTGAGCGTCACCACCCGGGCCCCTGTCTCAGCGGTGGCCGATCCTACTCAGCGGTCAGCGATGGGTCGTGGCTGAGCGGGGACCGGCCGCGCAAGGCTGCGATGAGCGCGGCGAGGGTGGCGGCGGCGGCGAGGAAGAGCGCCGCCACGTCATACCCGGCCTCCGCTCCGCGGGCGGTAGCTTCACCGCTGCCAGCACCGATGGTGTAAGCCAGGCCGGCCAGGGCCAGGCCGAGGGAGGTACCCAGCCCCCGCGTCATGTTGAGGACCCCGCTGGCCATGCCTGACTGGTGAGCGGGCGCGGCCCCCATGATGGCCGCGTTGTTCGGCGGGGTGAAAGCACCCAGCCCGATACCCGTCACGGCCAGGGCCCCAAGAAACAGTCCCGGGTGATCTTTGATGACGGGGCTGATGGCGAGCGCCGCGGCGGCGGCCATCATGCCGCCGGTGGTGAGCGGCCGGGCACCGATCCGGTCAGCCAGCCGCCCGGCGAACGGGGCGGTGATCGCCAGGCCCAGGGGCAGCACCAGAAGCTGCAGGCCCGCCACGCCCGGCGGCTGATGCTGCGCGATCTCCAGGAAGAACGGCACGACCGTGAGGGTGCCGAAGAGCACGAGGTACGACAGCAGCCCGCTGGCGATCCCGGCACTGAAGGGGATCCGCCTGAACAGGCTGAGGTCGATCATGGGTGCGCCGGTCTTTGTCTCCCGCAGCAGGAACACGGCCAGCAGCACACCGCTGGCCCCCAGGAACCCGAGGATCAGCGGGGACGACCAGCCGTACCGGTTGCCGTAGGACACGGCGAGGAGCAGCGCGGATACGGCCGGGAGGAAGACGCCGAGGCCGACCCAGTCGAAGGGGCGGCGGCGGGCCAGGTTGCGGCTCCGGGGGATGAGCAGCCAGGCCAGGACGGTCCCGGCCAGGCCGATGGGCACGTTGACGAAGAAGATCAGCCGCCAGCCGCCGAGCGCGATGAGCAGCCCGCCGGCCGCCGGGCCCAGGGCCAGGCCGAGGGCCTGCGCCGCGCCCTGGATGCCGATCGCCCGGCCCAGGTTGTGCCGGGGGATGGCGCCCGCGATGATCGCGACGCTGTTGGCCTGGAACATGGCCGCCCCGACACCCTGCAGTGCCCGGAAGCCGATGAGGGCGGGCAGGCTGGGAGCGAATCCGCACAAGGCAGATCCGAGCACGAAGATCACGAAACCGTAGGTGTAGAGGAGTTTGCGGCCGAACATGTCGGCGTAGCGCCCCACCGCGGGCAGGAGCCCGATCAGGACCAGCAGGTAGGCCTGGCCAACCCACTGCACGTCGGCGAGCGAGGCGCCGAAATCGTGTCTCAGGGTGGGAAACGCCAGGATGACGATGCTGGCGTCGAACTGGCCCATGAAGGCGCCGATACACACGGTCGCGACCACCAGCCAGTGAGCTCCCGGCCAGTTGCGGACCGCCTCGGGCCGGCGGGGCTCGACCACCAGCCGGGACAGTCCGCGGCGCAATTCCCGCGCCGTCCTGGCCGGGGATGTCATCCGGCCGTGTTCTCGCACCGGCCGCGCCGCCTCCCTGGCCCCGGCAGACCTGCAGGGAGTCCTGGGATCATCACGTTTCTGACGCTAAGGCCGGCCACCCAGGCGGCCTAGCCGGTGATTGCTTGGGAACCCATAAGGCTCGCTTATCGCCAGGCGGCGGACACCGACGGCCGCCAGGGAGCAGGCCGGTCAGGACACGGCGACGTTGAGCAGGCGCCTGGCCAGCGGCGCCAGCGGCTGGGCCTCCAGCCATACCGCCCGGAGCGACCGGGTCAGGGAAATACCCTCGGTGCGCACCGCGACCAGACGGCCGGTATCCAGATCTGCCGCGACGGCCAGGGCGCTCAGCACTGCGGGGCCCTCGCCCCGGCGGGCGGCGGCCAGGATCGCCGCGGTCGAGCCCAGCTCCAGCCGGGAACGCAGCCCGCCGCACGCGCCCAGCGCATCCTCCAGGACCTCCCGGGTCCCCGACCCGGGCTCGCGGACGATCAGCTCAGCGGCCGCCAGCTCCGGGCCCGCCACCGGGGATTGCCGCTCGGCCCAGTGGTGCGCCGGGTCCACCACGACCACCAGGTGGTCGCTGCGGACCACGACCGTCGTCATCCCGTCCAGCCCGGTCTCGTGCCCTTCCACGAACCCGACATCAGCGCGGCCGTCCCGGACCCGGGCCAGCACCTTCGCTGAGTTGGTCACCTCCACGGCGAGGATCACCTCGGGGGATTCGCGATGCAGCGCGGCGAGCCAGCCCGGGAGCAGATGCTCAGCCACCGTGAGCGAAGCCGCGACCCGCAGGTGCGAGCTCTCCTCGGCCACCACCGCCGCCACCCCGGCCATCATCGCCTCTGCCTCACTGAGGACCCGCCGGCCCAGGGCGGCTACCCGCTGGCCAGCGGGCGTGAGCCGTGTCCCGGCCGGGCCCCGCCGCAGCAGGACGACACCCAGCCTGCGCTCCAGCTGGCTCATCCTCATGCTGACCGCGGGCTGCGACATCCGGTGACGGCTGGCCGCCTGGCCCAGGCTGCCTAGTTCCGCGATCGAATCGAGCAGATCCAGGGCAATGAGGTCAGGCGTGGACGGCGGCAGCATGGCCCCAGGCTAGCTTCAGCAACGCCGGACCGCGGGCCGCGGCAGAGGGGATGCAGGGCGGCCGCTGGGCTGGTCACCCCCAACGGGTGCTTATGGGGGCCTCAGCAGTTCGGGGTGACCTCGCCGCTAGGTCCCGGCTATCGGCGTCCACGGCCTGCCGGGCCCGCCCGCCAAGGTCCCGCAGCGTGCTGGCAGTGGCGGCGGACCGCTGCATCCACCAGACCCGCGGGTCCGCGGGCACGGCAGGCCGGCGGGCGTGCCGCCGGGACCACGCTGCGGCGTGCCCGGCGAGCCAGCCCAGCGTCGCCGCGGCATCTTGCTCCAGCATCGCCTTCAGCGCGAAGCGCCGCTCGCCGCGGCGCAGGCCCAGGCCCAGGTGGCCGGCGGCGGCGGCCAGATCGGGGTAGGCCAGGATGAATCCGGTCCGCACCGGCACCGACAGCGCATCCAGCAGCTCACCGCGTGAGGCATCCGCGCTGATGCCTGCGGGGGCTGTCCGCAATGCCAGCGGCAGGGAGCTGGCGGGCGTGCTCGTGGCCGCCTCGCGTGACAGCGCCCGCAGCAGCAGCCGGGCCCACGGCCGGGCGCGGGTTTCCTGCTCGCCGGCGGCGTCCAGGTAGCCGGGCACCCAGGACCACAGGTGCTCCCAAAGCACTGCGGTCCGGATGTGGTCGAGACGCTCGCGGGTCCGCCGGGCCCGCGCGCCCTGGGCGGCCTCGCCGAGCTCGGCGTAGAGCGCGAGAACGACGCCGAGATGATCCGCGTCGCTGGGCGGGATGAGGCCCAGCGCCCGCCACACGCCCTCGATACGATCAGCGCCCTCGCCGCCCAGCTTGCCTTCACCACCGAGGTGAATGGAGGCGTAGGGCGGCAGGGACAGCACGAAGAGGCCGGTGTACTCGGCGGCGGTCCAGGCCGGCAGCCCGAGGGCGGCGGCGGCGCGGCCGGTGGCCGCGGGCGGCCCGAGCGCGAGTGCGCCGAGGGCCCGCAGCAGCTCCCACCGTCCCTCCCCCGGCCCGCCACCGTTACCGGCCGGCGTGCGGGTGCTGGTCATGTCGGGATCCGCGGGAGGGCGAACGCGTCCGCCGACGGTTTGAGGGGGCGCATCAGCCACCCTGGCCGGCGCCGGCCGTCGGGCGACACGGAGCCCGCCGGCCGGGTCGCGGCCATCCACTCCTGGTACACCTCGCCTGCCCGGGCGGTGTCCACGCAGATGTCCCCGGCCGCGTCGCCGGCTGCGGCGGGGCACACCCGGACCGCCTGGTGCCAGCAGTGCATGCCGGAGATCGGGTCGGGATGGACGCTGAAGGTGAGGTTCTGGTGGACACCGGTGTCGCTCCACCAGATCCGGGCCGTGTCCGGGTCGGCCGACTCATACGGCCTGACCGGGGCCTGACGGCGCATGGCCCAGCCATCGTCCTCGCGCCGCAGGTCGACGGTGGCCATCATCCCGCCGGAATTGACCGGATGGCCGGTCAGCTTCCAGCGGCCCATGTGGTGGCTGCAGGCGACGACACCAGGCCGGATGCCCTCCGTCAGCCACGCTTTCGCGACGAAGTAACCGATCTCGGTTTCCACCCTGACCAGATCGCCGGTCCGGCGAACGCCAAGCCGCGCCGCGTCCGATGGGTGGATCCACACCGGGTTGGTGTGCGCCAGCTCGTCGAGCCACTTGGAATTCGCGGAGCGGGTGTGGATCTGGGTGGGCAGCCGGAAGGTGGACAGCAGCACCAGCTGGTCTTCGGCCAGATTGTCCGGGTGCACGTGGCTGCGGATGTACCCGGGCAGCGCATGCTCCGGCCAGCCCCAGGCCGCGAGAGTCGAGGACCAGAACTCCAGCCTGCCCGACGGCGTCGGGAAGCCCCGCCGGATCACTCCGTCGATCTGCACCCCGGCCGGGCGCCGGCCCGCGTCGTCTGGCTCAGGAGCACCGGACGGGACGACGTTGGGGCTGTCCGGCTTGGGGGTGGCCGTGTAGACACGGCCGGTCGGCGTGATCCGGGTGCCGCTGAGTTCGGCGGCTGGTACCGGTTGCTCGTGCAGGGCCCCGCCGCCCTTGGTGATCTCGAACGCGCCGTAGCGGCGCATCCACTGCAGCGGGGTCAGGCCCTCGGCCGCGGCCCGCTCGGGGAGCCCGGGAACGGAGTGCTCGAACATCCACCCGTAGTACTCGTCCACCGTGAGCTTCTCTCCCGGCCGGGCCCGCGATTCGTGGTACTGGCGGATGCCGAGAGCACCGTCCGGGTCGATGCGCCAGGACAGCTCGATCCAGAACTCGTTCTCCTCCCAGACCTCCCCGGGGTTGACCTGCCGGGTGTCGGTGATTGTCTCGCCGAGCCGTTCCCGGGCGGCCCGCAGCACCGGCTGGCGGAAACCAACCCACTGGCCGTCGTACTGCTCATAGGAATGGGTGTCGTGCCGCTCCGAACCGTGCCCCATGGGCAGCACGTAGTCCGCGAAGTACGCCGACTCGTTCCAGGTGGGAGTGAGCGCGACGAAACAGCCGACCTTGCCGGGGTCGGTGAGGACCTCCATCCAGGACAGCCCGTCCGGGTTGGTCCACACCGGGTTGTAGACCCGGATGAAATAGGTGTCCAGCCGGCCCCGGCCCTCCTTCAGGAAATGCGGGAGCAGGAACGACATCTCGTTCTGGGCGAGGGGGAACTCCAGCGGCCACGACAGTTCCTGCCACACACCCGGGTGCGGCGGCACATGGATGGGGCGCGGCACGAACTTGTTCCACGCGTTGGGGAACGTGCCGCCCTCGGTGGCGACGGCGCCGAGCAGGGCGGAAATCAGGAACAGGGTCCGGGAGACCTGCCAGCCCCCGAGGTTGCCCGCGGCCGCCGAGCGCCACGAGTGGCAGGAAAAGCGGGTCCCCGCGCCGGCGACCACCTCGGCGACCTCCGCCAGCACCGCGGCGTCGATCCCGGACTCCGCCGCGGCGAACTCGAAGGTGAACCCGGCGTACAGCCCGGCGAGGATCTCCTCGAACGCCTCGAAGGTCACCGGCTGGCCCGGGTGGCATTCGGTGAGGTATTCCGCCCAGTTCCACCACCGGCGGACGAATTCCCGGTCGTAGCGGCCGGTCTGGATCAGGTGGCTGGCGATGGCCAGGTTGATCGCGGCCTCGCTGCCGGGCTGCGGGGACAGCCAGTAGTCGGCGTGGGTGGCGGTGTTGGACAGCCGGGTGTCCAGCACGATGACCTTGGCCCCGTTCTCCCGGGCCTCGGTGATCCGCTGGGCGTGCGGGTTGAAGTAATGGCCCGTTTCGAGGTGGGCACTGATCAGGTAGATGACCTTCGCGTTGGCGTGGTCCGGGCTGGGCCGGTCGATGCCCATCCAGAACTGGAAGCCGGTGCGCCCGCCGCTGGAGCAGACGTTGGTGTGCGAGTTGTGGCCGTCCACTCCCCAGCTGGCCAGCACCCGCTCGGTGTAGCCATCCTCGCCCGGCCGGCCGAGATGGACCATGATCTCGTTGTGCCGCTGCTCGGTGAGCGCGGTGCGGAGCCGGGCGGCCAGGGCGTCGAGCGCCTCGTCCCAGGTGATCCGCTCCCATTTCCCCTCGCCGCGGGCCCCGGCCCGGCGGAGCGGGTACAAGATCCGGTCGGGGTCGGTGACCTGGTTGATGGTGGACGGCCCCTTGGCGCAGTTGCGGCCCCGTGATCCGGGATGCTCGGGGTTGCCCTCGAACTTGCGGACCTGCAGGCTGGCCGGGTCGATGTAGGCCAGCAGGCCGCAGGCGGACTCGCAGTTGAAGCAGGTGGTGGGCACCAGCATCGAGTGCCGCTCGACCCGCCTCGGCCACGCCCGCGAGTCCAGTTCCACCCAGTCGTCCCACCGCTCCTTCGGCGGGAACGCGGCCAGCACGCCCTGGCTGGGCCCCTGGTAGAAGGTCTCCCCGCGGGCTTCCACGCTGGCCCGGTCCGCCTTGACCAGGGCACCGAGCGCGTCGAGGTCCCGTTGCGGAGATTTGGTCATGTGCTTTTCCCCTCAGGCGAGCGGCACGGACTGGCCGGCCTGCACGTACGCGTGCTCGTGGGCCAGCAGCCCGGCGAGTGCGAGCGGGGCGGCGGCCGCCCCGATCCACGGTGCGGCCACCGCCGCGGCGACCAGCACGACGCCGGGCCAGAAAAACCGGGAGTAGCGGCCCCGCGTCATCGCCCCGGCCGCCAGATGGGCGTGGGCCGTGGGATGGGTGAGCGTCATCTCCCCCGCCACCAGGAGCAGGTGCGCGGCGGCCGCGGCGCAGAGCAGGGCCTCCACCCCGGCGACACCGCGGTGCGGCGACAGCCACACCGCGAACGGCAGGGCGGCGGCCGCGCCGGCCAGAACCGCCTGCACCGCCAGGTGCGGTGCGAGCAGGGCACTTTGCCACAGGTCACGCGCCTTGGCCTGGGCGAACAGGTACGCCGTGTAACAGGCGGCGGCGATCGCCAGCGGCATGGCGAACCCGGCGGCGACCTGGCGGGTGAGCAGGGAGCCGGTCAGTGATCCGAGCAGGTAGACAGTGACCGCGGCCCCGTAGCCAGCGATGATGAACGACCCGCGCACCAGCCAGCTCCGCCAGTGATGCCGGGTGAAGATCAGGTAGAAGCGCAGCGGGTGCTTGAGATCCCAGATCAGCAGGACCCCGGTGATGGCGAGGAAGCCCAGCGCCAGCCCGGGTGCCGCCCAGCGGGCCACCGGGTCGTTCCAGCCCAGCCGGCCGGCCAGCACCAGGATCAGCGGGACAAGCAACGCGCCGGCGGCGATCCCCTTAGTCCAGGTGTAGAGGCTGACCCGCCACCCCCACGGCGCGAAGTGCGGGATGTCATAGGACAGCAGCGCCGCCGCCGAGGAGTTATGGCGGCCGGGATGGCCAGGCGGGACATGCCCGGGGCCGCCACCCTGGGTGGCCCAGGCCAGGAGACCGCCTTCCGGGCGGCGGGCCGCCAGCGGGTCCAGTGTCACCTGATCCGCGCCCTTGTAGAACACGCCCGGCCGGGTCTCCTTCTCCGGGCGGCGCACGGTCACCGGCTCGCGTGCGATGACCCTGGCCACCTCGGAGGAGGGATCGTTCAGGTCCCCGACCAGGATGGCGCCGGTCGGGCAGACCGTCACGCAGGCCGGCTCCAGCCCGATGTCCAGGCGGTGCGCGCACAAGTTGCACTTCTCCGCGGAGTGGTCCTCGGGATTGATGAAGATGGCGTCATAAGGGCACGCCGCCATGCAGGCCTTGCAGCCGATGCAGATGTCCTTGTCGAAGTTGACGATCCCGTCCGGCCGCTGGTACATCGCCTCCGTCGGGCACGCCGCCACGCACGGCGCGTCCGTGCACTGGTTGCACCGGGTCACCTGGAACGACCGCCGGACCTGGGGGAACACACCGGCATCCACGGATTTGACGAACGTCCGGGTCACCCCGAGCGGCACATCGTTCTCGCTCTTGCACGCGGTCGTGCACGCGTGGCAGCCGATGCACCGGTCCTGATCCAGCAGCTTTACCCACCGCTCGGGCTGCTCGGGCGAGACGGTCATGCTCTGACCGTAGAATCGCCGGCCTGACCGACGTAGTACCGAAAACATGAGGGGCCCCTAAGCCAGGCTTATGCCCTGGCTCAGGGAACCTCTAGCTCACCTTGGCGCTCCCGCGATCAGCGCGACCGGCGCAGGAAGCTGAAGGGCGAGGAGCGCGACTCGCGCGGCGGGCAGTCGCAGCGGGCATTTGCCGGGACGCGGGACATGACCGCATCCACATGGCGTCCGCAGCCTCGCCATGTCGTCTTGCCGCAACGGCCGCACTTTGCCGGTGAGCACATAACCCGCCACCCTTACTTGTTCTCTCGCTCCGGACCAGGGCTCATGCCTGGCTGGTCAACAATACCCCCCAGGGTATGCTACCAAGCGATCCGCGGGTGCGCCGTCACGAGCGACGCCCATTCGCGCCGCGGCGCCCCGGCGCCGGGCCTGCGCCCGGCTGGCGGGCGCGAGCGGTCCTGGCCGCGAGCGGGGCCGGGCGTTGGGCAGTCAGGGGAGCCGCGGTCCGCCGGAGACTCACCGTGACGCCTCTCCGCCTCGACCCGATATGCCCCCGGGGGTATTTGCGCCCCAGCGCCTCCGCCCGTTATGGTGGCTGAAATTAGATACCCACCGGGGTATACAAGGAGCTGATCATGGTTCGTGAGGTGGACGTCCCCGCTTTCGCGGCGGCGCACCGGGACGGGGGCGTCGTGGTGGATGTCAGGGAACCGTTCGAGTACGCGGCCGGGCACGTTCCCGGCGCCACGCTGATGCCGATGGCAGCGGTGCGGGCGCGGCTGCGCGAGCTGCCCCGCAGCCGGCCGGTCTATGTCATCTGCGCCACTGGCAACCGGAGCCTGGCCGCCGCGGCGCAGATGGCCTCGGCCGGCATCGAGGCATGGTCGGTGGCCGGCGGGACCAGGGCCTGGGCCGCGGCGGGCGGGCCGCTGGTGACCCCGGCGTCCGGGTCCGGGCAGGAAAGCGGGGCCCGGCGATGATCGAGGTCGTCAGCATCGACACCCCGGCGCTGGGTGACCGCAGCTACCTGGCCACCGACGGGCGGGTGGCGCTGGTGGTGGATCCGCAGCGGGACATCGACCGGTTGCTCGCGGCTGCCGCCGGGCGCGGGGTCCGCATCACGCACGTGTTCGAGACCCATATTCACAACGACTACGTCAGCGGCGGCCTGGCCCTGGCCCGGGTGACCGGCGCGGCTTACCACGTCAACGCCGACGATGAGGTGGCCTTCGACCGGACCCCGGTCAGCGACGGTGATGCCATCGCGGTGGGAGAGACGATGGCGGTGCAGGTGATCGCCACCCCGGGGCACACCTTCACCCACCTGTCCTACGCACTGCAGGACACCGCCACCGGACGCGTGACCGCGGTGTTCACCGGCGGGTCGCTGCTGCACGGCTCGACCGGGCGGCCCGACCTGCTCGGGCCCGCGCACCAGGCCACGCTGGCCGCGGCCCAGCACGCCTCCGCCCGGCGGCTCGCGCAGCTGCCAGATGACACGCCGGTCTGCCCCACGCATGGGTTCGGCAGCTTCTGCTCAGCCACCCAGTCCGCGGGCACCGCCTCCACCATCGGCCGGGAAAGGCTCGCCAACCCGGTGCTGAGGCTCGCTGAAGAGCAGTACGTGGCGGAACTGCTGGCCGGCCTGGACGCCTACCCCGCGTACTACGCCCGCATGGGCCCCGCCAACGCGGCCGGTCCGGGCGCCCCCGACCTGACCCTGCCCGCCCGCGCCGATGCCGCGCAGCTGGCCGCCCGCATCGATGCCGGGGAGTGGGTCGTGGACCTGCGCAGCCGGCGCGCGTTCGCCGCCGGGCACCTCAGCGGATCACTCAGCTTCGAGCACGGCGGCGACTTCACCAACTACCTGGGCTGGCTGATCCCGTGGGGAAGCCCGCTGACGCTACTCGGCGACACCCCTGAGCAGGTCGCGGAGGCCCAGCGGGATCTGGCCCGGATCGGCATCGACCAGCTGGCCGGCGCCGCGACGGGCACCCCGCAGGACTGGGCAGGCGGGCAGCCGCTGGCCTACTTCCAGGTCGCCAGCTTCGCTGAGCTCGCCGCCGTCCGCCACCACCGGCCCGTCATCGTGCTGGATGTGCGCCGGGCGCTCGAGTGGGCGGACGGCCACCTGGACGGCGCGCTGCACATCCCGCTCCAGGATCTGCCCGCCCGCATCGGCGAGGTCCCGCGCGGCGAGGTCTGGGTGCACTGCCGGTCCGGCTACCGGGCCGTTATCGCCGCATCCCTGCTCCAGGCGGCCGGGCACCCTGTGGTCGCCGTGGACGACGAGTTCACCCACGCCAGCGACGCGGGCCTGCCGCTAGTCGGCGGGGCCGCTTCCGTGAGGGCGGCATAGCGGGCGGCTCAGCCGGCTGCGTCCAACCTATACCCCCTAGGGTATATTAGAGTGACTGTAACGCAAGGAGAGGCTGATGAAGATCGACGACGACGCCGAGGGCCAGGTGCTCAACCGGCTCCGTCGCGCCCAGGGCCAGCTGGCCGGGGTCATTTCCATGATCGAGTCCGGGCGGGACTGCACCGAGGTGGTCACCCAGCTCGCGGCGGTGTCCCGGGCCCTGGACCGGGCCGGCTTCAAGATCGTGGCCAGCGGGATGCGCCAGTGCCTCACCGCCGGGGACGGGGGATCACCGATGACCGAGGAGCAGATGGAGAAGATGTTCCTCACCCTGTCCTGACCAGAAACGGCGAAAATAGATACGGGGAAGATATGAGTTACGGCATCAGCATCCGCACACAGGCCCCATTCGCCGAGGCCGTGCCCCGCGTGCGTGACGCACTCAGGGCCCAGGGCTTCGGCGTGCTGACCGAGATCGACATGCGGGCCACCCTGCGCGACAAACTCGGCCAGGACCTGGAGGACTACCTCATCCTGGGCGTCTGCAATCCGCCCCTGGCCTCCCAGGCCCTCGGCGTCGACTCCTCGATCGGCCTGCTGCTGCCGTGCACCGTGGTGGTGCGCACCGACGCGGGCCAGACCATCGTTGAGGCGCTCGACCCGCAGGCCATGGTGACCATCACCGGCGAGCCCGCACTCCAGCCGGTCGCTGACGAGGCAGCCCGCAGGCTGCGAGCCACCCTGGACTCGCTGTCCGAGAGCCGCGTAACCCGCTGAGGCCCGCCGCGGGCCTGGCGATCCCGGGTGCCGGGTGCTGCATGACCCGCGGCGGTACGATTGGATCATCATGAGATACCCCCCGGGGGTAATGACGTACGTCCTGATGCATGAGGGCCGATGTCCCTATCCCCACCGGTAAGCGGGGCACAGGGTTACATCGTGAGCGCGACACGGACTCCAGCGCGGCAAGGAGACCCCATCCGCCACAGTGGTCAGCGACGCGCCGCTGGCTGAACAGGCGGTGGCCGGCGCCCTGGGTGAGGCCGGGGACTACTGCCTCGCAGTGAAGTAGCCGGGCTGGTCCCGCCGGCCCCAGGACGTGGCCTGCGCGCAGGAGGGAGCACGAAGCTCATGGGCACGGTTTCCGGTGACCAGCAGGTTGTCACCCCGAATGGTCTCGGGCGCAACGTGGAGCTGTTGATCGGCGGGATGACCTGCGCGTCGTGTGCGATGCGGGTGGAGAAGAAGCTCAACAAGCTGCCCGGGGTCACCGCGACCGTCAACTTCGCCACTGAGACCGCCCGGGTCAGCTTCCCGGCTGCGGTCAGCCCGGACGATCTGGTTCTGACCGTGGAGCAGGCCGGGTACACCGCTGAGCTGCCGCCCCCCGCAGAGCCCGGAGACGCCGGGCCGGAAACGGCATCACCGGATGACGCCCGGAACGAGCAGGCCGCACTGCGGCAGCGGCTGCTGGTATCGCTGGCGCTTGCGGTCCCGGTGGTGGTACTGGCGATGGTCCCGGCGGCACAGTTCCGGAACTGGCAGTGGGCCTCGCTGGCGCTGGCCTCGCCGGTGGCGGTGTGGGGAGCATGGCCGTTCCACCGCGCCGCGTTCACCAACGCCAGGCATGGGGCCGCCACCATGGACACCCTGATCTCGGTCGGGGTCGGCGCAGCCTACCTGTGGTCGCTGTACGCACTGTTCTTCGGGGCGGCAGGCCGGGCCGGGGCGCACATGGACGCCGCCCTGCTGGCGCGTGGTGCCGTGGGTGCCGACATCTACCTGGATGTCGCCACGGGGGTGACGGTGCTGATCCTGCTGGGCCGTTATTTCGAGGCCCGGGCAAAGCGCCACGCGGGTGCGGCGCTTCGCGCGCTGCTGTCATTGGGCGCCAGGGACGTCGCGGTCTTGCGGGACGGCACCGAGACCAGGATCCCGGCCCGGCAACTGCAGGCCGGTGACCGGTTCGTAGTCCGGCCGGGCGAGAAGATCGCCACCGACGGCATGGTGGAATCCGGCAGTTCCGCGGTCGACACCTCCATGCTGACGGGGGAACCTGTACCGGCCGAGGTCACTGCCGGGGACGCGGTCACCGGCGCCACGGTCAGCATCAGCGGCCGCCTGGTCGTGCGCGCGACACGAGTCGGCAGCGACACGCAACTGGCCCAGATCACCCGGCTCGTCACGGAGGCGCAGGCCCGCAAGGCACCGGTACAGCGGCTGGCTGACCGGATCTCGGCGGTCTTCGTCCCCGTGGTCATGGGGGTCGCTATCGTCACGCTGGCCGGCTGGCTGGCCGCCGGGCAGCCCGCAGGCGCGGCGTTCACCGCCGCGGTCGCGGTACTGATCATCGCCTGCCCGTGCGCGATGGGGCTGGCCACGCCGACCGCCCTGCTGGTGGGCACCGGCCGGGGCGCCCAGCTCGGCATCCTGATCAAGGGACCAGAAGTCCTGGAGTCCACCCGCACCATCGACACGGTGGTACTGGATAAGACCGGCACCGTCACCACCGGGCGGATGACGCTGGCCGATGTGGCCGCCGCACCCGGCGAGGACCCGGCTCAGGTGCTCCGCCTGGCCGGGGCGGTGGAAGACGCCTCCGGGCACCCGATCGCCGCAGCCATCGCCGCCGCCGCCCGCGACCAGCCCGGTACCAGCTTGCCCGGCGTTGAGGGTTTCACCGGCCACCACGGGCTCGGCGTGTCCGGGGTGACCGAAGGCCACGCGGTCGTGGCTGGCCGCCAGGACTGGATCACGACCGAGTGGGCGCAGCCCATCCCAGCGGCCCTGGCCGCGCGGGCCGACGACGCGGAGGCGGCCGGGCAGACTGCCGTATTCGCCGGGTGGGACGGGCAGGTCCGCGGTGTGCTGGTGGTCGCCGACACGATCAAGCCCACGTCGGCGGAGGCGGTGGCCACACTGCGCCGGATGGGCCTGGAGCCGGTGCTGCTCACCGGGGACAACGACCGCGCAGCCCGGGCGGTCGCCGGCCAGGCGGGAATCAGTGAGGTCATCGCCGGGGTGCTGCCAGCCGGGAAAGCTGCGGCCATCAGCGGGCTGCAGGACGACGGGCGGGTAGTGGCCATGGTCGGCGACGGCGTGAACGACGCCGCCGCCCTGGCCCAGGCGGACCTGGGCCTGGCCATGGGCACCGGCACCGACGCCGCGATGGAGGCAGCGGACCTCACCCTGGTCCGCGGGGACCTGCTGGCGGTGCCCGACGCGATCCGGCTGTCCCGGCGTACCCTGCGCACCATCAAGGGCAACCTGTTCTGGGCCTTCGCCTACAACGCCGCCGCCATCCCGCTGGCCGCGCTCGGCTTCCTCAACCCGCTGATCTCCGCCGCCGCCATGGCGTTCAGCTCGGTCTTCGTCGTGTCCAACAGCCTGCGGCTGCGCCGCTTCCGCCCGGATCCCCTCCCGCCTGGGCTCACCTGACCAGCCCGCTGCCCGCTGTACAGGAGGCATCCTCCGCGCTTATCCAGCGGGCAGGTGCCGGTCCGTCTGGCCGGCCTGCTGGCCATAGAACTCCTGGAAGGCGGCGAACGCCCGCGCCCCGTAGACGGTGGCCGGGCCGCCGTTCATGAGGAAAGTGACGCCGATCGCCTCGGCGGCTTCCTGCGGGCTCGCCCCGTGCAGCACCGCCGCATGTGCGTGCGCCGCGATGCATCCGTCACATTCCTTGCTGACCGCGATGGCCAGGGCGATAAGTTCCTTCGTCCTGGAATCCAGCACACCAGGCGCCAGGGCAGAATCATGAAGCTGCTTGTAGCCCACGTAGACCTGCGGGATCGCATGCCGCATCTGTAGGAGCTACTGCCCATCATCGAGCCAGACGAGCCGGAGTAGCGGGTCGCCATCATCGAGTGGTACCAGGAATACCCGCCCGCCGTGCCGGCCTGGCGCTGGGCGTGCTGGCGGCTGACGATCCCGGCCCTGGCGAACTGCAGGCCGCGATGACCCGCCGCCGGGGGCATCACCCCCTCTAGCAGGCACCCCCGGCAATACCGACTTGTGGGCTTTCTGAGGGGATCTTGAACTGCGAGAGCGCACTCAGCGCCATGGCACTCCCCTCTTCCCGCGGTTAGCGCAGGTGAGAGGGCTGGCCGATGCTGCGGGACAAGGGTGGTCAGGGGCGGGGTCGAACCGCCGACCTTCCGCTTTTCAGGGGTTCCGTCGCCCCTTGGGCCAAGATCTCGTAGGCATCGCGTCAGCCCAGCTCACCGGCATAGTTGCTGGTCAATGGGCCTACACCGTCATCATAGCGACCGTGCCGCCGTGTGCCGCGTAGTCCCGTTTCGTCTTGGGCTTCCGGTGGTGAGCCCTCCGGAAGCAAGCACTTGTGGGGCTTCTGTGGGGCTCGGCAAGGCACGGACGGGCACGGCGCTTGCGCCGGGTGCGGAGAGCTGAGGCAGTCGTCCCGCAACCCAGCAGCCATCAACTCGGCCCAGAAGTCGCCACGCAAAGCGAACAAGCGTCGAGCACCCGTGCTGCTCGTGAGCGCAGAGGAACTACCCTTTGTGAGCAGTCAGTGGCGACCCGACGGTGGCTCGCTGGCAGCCTGCGGCGGCAGGCTACGATTGAGGGAGTCTTTTCGGGAGGAGTCGGCGGCGATGACCCGGGCTGTGCACGTCCCTTACACCGTCGAGCAGGACGAAGACGGCATCTGGTGCGCTCACGCGCAGTTGCGTCCGGGCGTGGGGGCTAACGGCGAAGGCGATACCGCCGAGGCTGCGGTCGCGGACTTGCGCGAGGCACTCGAAGGCCTGGTCGCTGAGTTTGGCGCCCCGGACGAGCTGACCCTGACGGTTGACGTGGCCTGATGCCGCCAGTGCCGTCCGTGCGCGGCGAACGGGTCGTCCGCGCGTTAGAAAAAGCTGGGTTCAAAGTGGCCCGGGTTGCCGGCAGCCACCACATCATGCGTCATCCCGATGGGCGCGGGACCACGGTCCCGGTACATCAAGGTCGCGATGTGGCCAAGGGAACGCTGCGCGGAATTCTTTCGGACACCGGCCTGACCGTCGAGGAACTGCAACGTCTGCTGTAACACGCAGAAGGCTCGGCCTGACGTCCGGCCCGCGGCAGATGCGGATGTTGGTCCGGCAGGATGAGGCTGTGGATCGCGAGGTCCCCTTCCGTTCCAAGGTCGGGTCCTCTGGTTGACCCTTGAGCAGGGAGGGCGAAGGTCTGGTCCTCCTGCCACCCCGGCCGGGGATGATTACGGCGGCAACAGCGTTCGTTCCGCCGGAGACGGTCGCCTCCATGGCTCGCCTCGTGCGCCGCATGGTCTTGCTGTCGCCATTCCGGGCCGCCGGGATAGGAACGCTTAGGTGAAGAAGTACATCTTGTTCGATCACGACGGTGTGCTGGTCGATACCGAGCACTGGTACTACAAGGCCGGCGAACGTGCGCTGGCCGAGATCGGCTTGCTGCTGGACCCGGACCAGTACCTCCTGGACATGAGCCAAGGCGCAGGCACCTGGGCTCAAGCCAGGGCGGCCGGGGTTGATGATCACACCATCGACACGCTGCGTGAGATCCGGAGCGCCTACTACCAGGAGTACCTGCGGACCGAGGCGATCGAGATCGACGGCGTCGCCGGGGCACTCGCCGAACTGTCGCACTACGTGCGCATGGCGATCGTGACCACCTCCAAGCGCGAGGACTTTGAGCTGATCCACCAAGGCCGTCACATCAGGCAGTACATGGACTTCGTCCTCGTCCGCGACGATTACACGAGGGCCAAGCCAGACCCGGAGCCCTACCTGACGGCCCTCAACCGGTTCGGAGCCCCCGAGGAAGAGGCCCTGGTCGTGGAGGACTCGGCCAGAGGGCTGCGCTCCGCGGTAGCAGCCGGCATCGACTGTGCCGTCGTCTACAACGAGTTCACGAAGTCACACGACTTCTCGCAGGCGCACTACCGGATCCAGACCTTGGCGGAGCTGAAGGACATCATCCTCGGCTCAAGCCGAGGCGCACCCAGCCAGCGTGGCCACCCCACGAAACGGGCTCGATAGGCGCCGATCAGCGGCACGAGCGGACACCGAGTAGGCCTTGTGCAGTCCGAATTCTCCGGCGCCTGATTAGAAGGCACCCCCAGGACTGGCTGAGACCAGATTCCTGAGGGTGCCCCCACTGCGTCTCCAGGATTGCTAGGGAGCAACCCTTGGAGGCGTCTGACGATGAGTGAACATCGCGGGCACCTCCTTCCTGATACAGAGGACATTTCTTGCCGCGCGGCGCGGCCACTGTAGGACTGCATGCCGAGAGGCGGCAACGCATTTACCCGTGGCCAAGATCGTTAGGTGCCCGCCGGTCAGGTCACGTTGCCGTCAGGCGCACTCGAGGCGAAGCGCGCGCAGCCTCAACCCGTGCCGTTTGACCAGGGTCGCCGCCCAAGCCGAACCGCGCACCATGCCTAGTAAGGCAGCCGCACTTCGCTAGCTGACCAGGGAAGGCTCGCTGTTACGGGCGAGTCTGGCGCGTTTGTGGAACCATCGTGCGCGGGCCTGGTGGCGGCGGGTCCCATTGGCCGTCATCGGCCCGCGGTTGTTCATCCCCAGCCACAGCTCGCGCCGCCACGCCTGCCCGTGCTTCGACCGCACTCGCAGATACCGGTCCAGGGCACGGGCGCCACGTGGCTGATCCTGACCACCCGCGGCTTACCGCCTTTGCCACGCACGGTGATCTCCCGGGCCCACAGATCGACATCGCTACGGTGGGGGGTCCTGAGGGTCGTACTGGATCCCGGCCAGCTCCCCCGCGCGGATCCCCGTCGCGGTGAGCACCGCGATGATTGCGGCGTCGCGCCGCTCACCAAACGCCCGGCCCTGGCACGCCTTCGCCAGCGCCGCAAGTTCTTCGCTGGTGAACACCGGCACCAGCTTCTCGCGCACCTTCGGGGCACGCAGCCTGGCCATCGGGTCCGCGAGCTGTTCCTCGTCCGCCAGCCAGCGGAAGAACTGCTGCAGAGCCCGGAACTGATTGCTGGCATAAGCGTCGCTGTACCGGGTGAGCAGATGGATCAGCCATCGCTGCACGTCATGGCAGCTGACCTCGTCCCACTGGGTGCACCTGGTGCGCTCGATCAGGTGAGCGGCAGCAAACCACGCCACCGCCTCAACATAGGTCCGCACCGTCTTCGGCGCCTTGCCCTCGGCCGCCAGGTGCAGCCGGAACGATCCGATCTCAGGTGCGAACGGCCCGGCATCCAGGGGCTTGACCCGCCGGGGACGCGGTTGCGTGATGGCCATCGTTTTTCTCTCTTCCTGCGGTTCCGCTGCAGCGAACTCATCCGCGCCTGAGCGTTTCCGCAGGTCAGAGAACCTAGAGATGATCACTCGCACGGCCATAGGAAATCCCTCTCCTCCTGCGTTCTCGCAGGTGAGAGGGCTGGCCGATGCCACGAGATTGAGTGGTCAGGGGCGGGGTCGAACCGCCGACCTTCCGCTTTTCAGGCGGACGCTCATACCAACTGAGCTACCTGACCGTGACTGACCCCCGTCACACCAACCACGACGGGCGGTCTAAGCCAAGCGGTCCTGACGGGACTTGAACCCGCGACCTCCACCTTGACAGGGTGGCGAGCTAACCAGCTGCTCTACAGGACCATCTGTGCCGGCCAGTGGCCGACGGTGCCCCCAACGGGATTCGAACCCGTGCCGCCGCCTTGAAAGGGCGGTGTCCTAGGCCACTAGACGATGGGGGCCGATGACGGCCGCCGCCGCCGTGACCCTTGGCGCCCGCCGTCGGGGACTGCCCCAGCATAGGGGACAACCGGCGCTCCCGCCAAAGCGTTCCCCCGGCCGCCCTCGATCACGTCCGCGATCAAGCCCGCGGACGCCCCGCAGACGGGGCGCCGCAGGCCGTCCGGAACACCTCTGGCCGGCGGGCCCACGACCCCAGCCAACCCGTCACCCAGACCTGTCCGCCCAGAACGCACACCTGTCCCCGCAAACCGTCCGGTAGCGCCGCATCGTGGACTCCCCGCTGGTCAGGGCCCACGTAGTGGCATCCCCCTGACAACTGCGACCACCGGAACCAAGACGATCATGCAGGAACCCCTTGCGCATTTCCCAAAAATTCGACACGGTAGGCAATCGATTAACGACACACAGTCACTACTGCCGGTCACCTAACTGACCGCAGATGTCCGCATTCGATGACACAGCGTGAAAGAAGGATTGCGATCCGCTCAGGCGGCCCCCCCGGACGCCGTAGCGGATCGCAGATAACAGCAGAGAAGAGCCGCCGTGCACAACGGAGAGCACCCACCGCTTTCCCGGAGGCCGGCGCACGCATCGGGGCCGGGCCGGCACCGGCAACCCGGCGACCAGCCGGTTGCCTACCGCGATGTGTTCGCCGTCAGGGAGTTCCGCGCGCTGTGGTCCGCCCAGGCGCTGTCCTGCGCGGGCGATCAGTTCGCGCAGGTGGCCATCGCCTTCGTGGTGTACGCCCGGACCGGGTCAGCGTTCCTGACCGCGGCGGCCTACGCCCTGACCTACCTGCCGCCGGTGATCGGCGGGGGGATCCTGGCCGGGCTGGCCGACCTCATGCCGCGCCAGCAGATGATGATCACCCTGGATCTGGCCCGGGCCGGGCTGGTCGCCCTGATGGCGCTGCCGGGGCTGCCGTTCGCCGGGCTGTGCCTGCTGATCTTCGCCACCGTGCTGCTCGGCACGCCGTTCTCGGCGGCCCGGTCGGCGATCCTGCCCGACGTCCTGCCCGCGGAGAAGTACCCGCTGGGCTCGGTGATCGGGAGCCACACCACCCAGCTCGGCCAGATCGCCGGCTTCCTGGCCGGCGGCGGCCTGGTCGCGGCGCTCGGGCCGTACCGGGCCCTGGCCCTGGACTCACTGTCCTTCAGCCTGTCGGCCGGCATCCTGGCCTGCGGGGTGCGGCCCCGGCCCGCGCCGCCGCGCAGCGCCAGCCATCCCTCGCCGTGGGAGATCACCTGGGACGGCGTGGCCGCCGTGTTCGGCAGCCCGGTGCTGCGCACCCTGGTGCTCTTCGGCTGGCTGGCCGGTTTCACCGTGGTGCCCGAGGCGCTGGCCGCCCCGTACGCGCGCACCCTCGGCGGCGGCGCGCCGACCATCGGGCTGCTCATGGCGGCCATGCCGGCCGGCACGATGATCGGCGGGTTCGTGATCGGCCGCCTGCTGCGCCCCTCGGACCGGATGCGGCCGATGGGCTGGCTGGCCATGCTGTCCTGCGCGCCGCTGATCTTCAGCCTGGCGCACCCGCCGCTGCCGGTCCTGCTCCTGCTCTGGGCCCTGGCCGGCGCGGGCGGCGCCTACCAGCTGGCCGCCGCCGCGGCGTTCGTCACGGCGCTGCCGGCCGCCCGGCGGGTCCGCGCGTTCGCGGTCGCCCAGACCGGCCTGCTGGCCGCGCAGGGCCTGGGCATCCTGACCGGCGGGGCGGTGGCCCAGCGGGTCGGGGCGCCGGCGGCGGTCACCCTCGCCGGGCTGCTGGGCCTGCTGGCCGCCGCCGCCCTGGCCACCGACTGGACCCGCCGGCACGCGGAGCTGATCAGCATGCTGGAGCGCGGCCCGGCGGCCTCCGCGCTGGCCGGGACCGCCGTCGCCACGGCACCACCAGCGCCAGCGCCAGGCCCAGCACCAGCACCGGGCCCAGCAGCGCCAGCGCCAGGCCCGCTGCTCACCGAGCCGCCCGAGCGGCCCAGGCTGCCCCCCGCGCCCAGGCCCCGTCCCGCCGCACCGCCGGTGCTCAACCTGCCGGTGGCCGAGCGGGGAACCGGCCTGTCCGCACCGCCGCCGCGCCCCGCAGACACCGACCCGCCCGCGGACGCCGACCCGCCCGGGGACGCCCCGCAACCGGCCGGGACCGCCCGGCCCGCCGGGACCGGCCGCGCCACCGCGCCCGATCTCAGCCCGGCCAGGAGCACCCGCCGCGGCTCAGCCCACCGGGCGCCCCGTGACCTGTCCGTGCGCGCCCGGCTAGCTGCTACCCGTCTTCTTGATCAGGTTCTCGGCGATCGACGCGCCCTCCCCTTCTTCTGGGATGACGACCCACGCCGCCAGGTACACCAGGGCGAAGACGCCGGCCGTCACCAGGGCCAGCACGACGAAGATCAGCCGGACCACGGTGGGGTCGATACCGGCGTACTCGCCGATCCCGGAGCAGACGCCAGCCACGAGCCGACCTTTCCGTGTCCGGATTAGCCTCTTGTTCCCATTGGCCTCGTTCATGCCCCGATCATTCCCGGTCCGGCCGGGTCCAGACAGCCGAACGCGGCCCGCATACGCTGGGCGCGGGAGTTAGTGAATGACCGGAAGGACCCGCCATGCCCACGCACGCCGCCGGCCAGCCCGGCCACGACCTCGACCTGCTGCGCGTCGACCAGCAGCTGAGCCTCGGACGAGGTCCTGGTCCGCGACACGGTGCGGGCGTTCACGGCCGAGCGGGTGATGCCGCACATCGCCGACTGGTTCGAGGCGGGCACGCTGCCCCGCGAGATCGCCCCCGAACTCGGCAAGCTGGGCCTGCTCGGCATGCACCTGACCGGCTACGGCTGCGCGGGAATGGGCCCGGTCGCCTACGGGGTCGCCTGCCGCGAGCTGGAAGCGGCCGATTCCGGGCTGCGCAGCCTGGTCTCCGTCCAGGGCTCGCTGGCCATGTTCCCGATCTGGAAATACGGCTCCCCGGAGCAGAAGGAGGAATGGCTGCCCCGGATGGCGGCGGGTGAGGCCATCGGCTGCTTCGGGCTGACCGAGCCGGACCACGGCAGCGATCCGTCCAGCATGAAAACCAAAGCCATCCGCAACGGAAGTGACTGGGTGCTGTCGGGGTCCAAAATGTGGATCACCAACGGGTCGGTGGCAGATATCGCCGTGGTGTGGGCCCAGACGCAAGAAGGGATCCGGGGCTTCCTGGTGCCTCGCGCGGCGCGCGGGTTCACCTCCCGGTCCATCCACAAGAAGATGTCGCTGCGCGCCTCGATCACGGCCGAGCTGCACTTCGACGACGTGAAGCTGCCCGCGGAGGCCATGCTGCCCGGGGTGTCCGGGCTGAAGGGGCCGCTGTCCTGCCTGAGCGAGGCCCGGTTCGGCATCGTCTGGGGGGTGACCGGGGCCGCCCGGTCCTGCCTGGAGGCCGCGGTGGACTACGCCAAGACCCGGGAGCAGTTCGGCCAGCCGATCGGCGGCTTCCAGCTCACCCAGGGCAAGCTGGCCTGGATGCTGGCCGACCTGTCCCGGGCCCAGCTGCTCGCGCTGCACCTGGGCCGGCTCAAGGAGGCCGGGGAGCTGACCCCGCGAGCAGGTCAGCCTGGGCAAGATGAGCAACGTCCGGGCGGCCATCGAGATCGCCCGGCAGGCCCGGACCATCCTGGGCGCCAACGGGATCACGCTGGAGTACCCGGTGATCCGGCACGCCAACAACCTGGAGTCGGTCCTCACCTACGAGGGCACCGAGGAAGTCCACGCGCTGACCCTGGGCCAGGTCCTCACCGGCATCAGCGCTTTCCGCTGACCTTCCGCAGGCGGCCGCCTCGGTGAACCGGGCTTAACTCAGGGACAGGGCGGCCAGGGCGGCGTTGACGATGGAGCCGGAATCCAGGTCGTGCGCCCGGTACAGGTCGCTGACCGCGCCGGACTGGCCGAAACCGTCCACGCCCAGGCTGACCGCGGGCACGCCCAGGGCGGAGCCGAGCCAGCTCAGCGTGTGCGAGGCCGCGTCGTGCACGGTGACGATCGGCGCCCGGTCCCGAAGCCCCGCCCCGAACGCACTGCGCAGCGCGCCGGGGATGGACGGCACCGTGGCGGTGCGCACGCCCTGGCGCAGCGTCCGCTGCCAGGCCCGGTAGAGCCGGTCCGCCGAGGTGACGTCCACCACGTTCGCGGCGATGCCCTCCTCGCGCCAGCTCGGCCGCGGCGGCCAGCACCTCGGGCAGCACCGCGCCGCAGCCGGCCAGGTGCACCATCGGGCGTGCCGTCCGCGGGCGGGCCCGCGTCGACCAGCCGGTAGGCGCCGGCCAGGACCTGGCGGCGCAGCACCGCGTCGCCCAGCCGGTCCCGGGCCGCCTGGAACGGCTGCTGGTCGAGGCCCCGGGTGGTGAGCCGGAAGTAGTACGAGCCGTCCTCCATGACCGGCGTCCCGTCCCGGGTCGGGCCGAGCGCGGCCGCGTTCGCGGTGGCGATGCCCTGCAGCGCCCCGCACAGCAGCCAGTCCAGCGCGGTCGCGTAGGCGGGCTCGATGAACGTGACGCCGGGCAGCTCCAGGCCGACCGAGGGGGTGATCGTGGACTGGTGCGCGCCGCCCTCCGGGGCCAGGGTGACCCCGGACGGGGTGCCGGCCACGATGAACCGGGCGCCGGAGTAGACCGAGTAGATGAACGCGTCCAGGCCGCGCAGCACGAACGGGTCGTACACCGTGCCCACCGGCAGCAGCGGCTGGTCGGACAGGTCCCAGGCCAGGCCGAGCTGGCCGAGCAGCAGGAACAGGTTCATCTCGCTGATGCCCAGCTCGATGTGGTGGCCGTCCGGGCCCTCGGCCCACTTCAGCACGGTGTCCTCGCTCCACGACCGGCGCGCGTCCGGGCTGAACACCCTGGTGCGGTTGATGAAGCCGGCCAGGTTGGTCGAGGTGGCCACGTCGGGCGCCGTGGTGACCAGGTAGGGCGCCACGGCCTGGTCCCGGGACAGGTCGACCAGGATCCGGCCGAAGGCCTCCTGGGTGGACAGCGGCCGGCTGGTGCGCAGGCCCGGTGGCCTCGGGCACGGTCACCGCGGGCCGCGCCGACCGGGGGGCCCGGGCCAGGTGCTCACGCCGCGCGGCCGCCCACTGGCCGGCCGGCGTCATCGGGTCGAAGCGGTCCCATTCGGTGTCCGGGGTCAGCCCCAGCCGGGCCCGCATCTCGTCCACCTGGTTCGTGGTGAGCAGCGCCGAGTGGTTGCGCGGGTTGCCGGCGATCGGCAGGCCCCAGCCCTTGACCGTGTACGCGAAGACCACGCTCGGCCGGTCCTTCTCCGCGTCGCAGGCGGCGAACGCGTCGAGCAGCGAGCGCAGGTCGTGCCCGGCCAGGTCGGTGACCAGGGCGGCCAGCTCGTCGTCGGCCAGGCCGGCGCAGAACCCGCGACACCTCCTCCGGCGCGCCGTCCAGGAAGCGGGCCCGGACATCGGCCGGGGCCAGGCCGAACAGCGACTGGTAGTGCTCGTTGGGCAGGGCGTCGATCCAGTCGCGCAGCGCGGCGCCGCCGGGCCGCTCGAAGGCCTGCTGCAGCCCGGCGCCGTACTTGGCCTCCACCACGTGCCACCCGGCCGCGGTGAACTGCTGCTCCCACTGGGCGATCCGCATCCCGGGCACCACCCGGTCCAGCGACTGCCGGTTCAGGTCCACGATCCACATGACGTTGCCGAGCCCGTCGGTGGCGGAGTCGGCGACCGCTTCCCAGATGTTGCCCTCGTCCAGCTCGGCGTCGCCGATCAGGGAGACGAACCGGCTGCGCGGCCGGGGGCCGAAGTGGGCGTCCACGTACCGGCGGGCCGCCGCGGCGAACAGCGGCGCGGCCGCGCCCAGCCCGACCGACCCGGTGGAGAAGTCGGGGCCGTCCGGGTCCTTGGTCCGGCTCGGGTAGGCCTGCAGGCCGCCGAACGCGCGCAGCGACGGCAGGTAGCCGCGGTCCAGGTTGCCGAGCAGGTACTGGATCGCGTGGTAGACCGGGGAGGCGTGCGGCTTCACGCTGACCTTGTCCGGGGCGTCCAGGTACGCGAAGTACAGCGCGGTCATCACGCTGACCAGGCTGGCGCTGGAGGCCTGGTGGCCGCCCACCTTGACGCCGTCCCCGGTGTCGCGGTCGTGGTTGGCCGCGTCCACGATCCGGGTGGCCAGCCACAGGACCCGCTGCTGGATCCCGGCGAGAACGTCCAGGTCGGCCTGCTCGGCACTGCTCACGGTCATGACTCCACCCCAGGTGACGTGCTGGTCCGGCCAGCTTCGCATTCCCGCCCCGCGGCGGCCAGTCCCGTCCTGAGACGATGGACCGCGTGATCGACTCACCGCAGGTAACCCACGACCCAGGCCGTCACGTGTTCGAGTACCGCGCGGGCGGTTCCGTTGCGGAGCTTGTGTACCGGCGCCGCGGCGAGCGGATGGTCCTGCTGCATACCGGCGTGCCGGACGACGCTGGAAGGCCACGGTGTCGGCGGCCAGCTCGTGCGCGCGGCGATCGGGTACGCGGCCGGGGAGGGGCTGACCGTCGTGCCGGCCTGCCCGTTCGCGCGGGCCTGGCTGGACCGGCACCCGGACGTCGCGGCCCTGGTCCCGATCGACGAGCCGGCGTAGCGGGGCCGGCCATGATGGTGCCGCTGTACGCGCGGTACATCGCCGCCGCCGTCGGGCTGTTCCTGGTCGTCATCGACTGCATCAGCCTGGTCGGGACGCTGATCGTGCCGCGGCCGGCCGGCGGCCGGCTGATGATCTGGGTGGACCGGCTGGTGCACACCGGGTTCCAGCTGCTGACCGCCCCGGTCAGGAACTACCGCCGGCGGGACCGGATCCTGGCCGCCGAGGCGGCCACGCTGCTGATCTGCCAGCTGCTGGCCTGGCTGGCTGGTGGCGTACGTCGGGTTCACCCTGCTGCTGTGGCCGTTCATGCCCGGCGGGGTGACACTGTCCTTCGATGACGCCGGGCCCGGCCTTCTGGTTCATCGGCGACTCCTCGGTGTCCGGGGCGGCCGGCCGGCTGATCCAGTACGCGGCCGGGCTGATCGGGCTGACCACGCTGACCCTGCAGATCGCCTACCTGCCCACCCTGTACTCGGCGTTCAACCGGCGGGAGACCGACGTCGCGCTGCTGAACGCGCGGGCCGGGGTGCCGTCGTGGGGCCCGGAACTGCTGGCCCGCACGCACTACGCGCTGGGCTCGGGCGCGTCCACCATCAACACCCTGCCGGACCTGTACGACCAGTGGGAGCGCTGGGCCGCGGACATCGCCGAGAGCCACACCACCTACCTGCCGCTGGTCCGGTTCCGCTCGCCCAGGCCGCTGTCGTCCTGGGTGACCGCGCTGCTCGCGGTGCTGGATTCGGCCGCCATGTACCTGGCCCTGTCCCCGCAGGCGGCGCCGACCGTGGCGGCCCGGCTGTGCCTGCGCGGCGGGTTCCAGTGCTTCAACGAGGTGGCCCGGGCCATGGGCCTGGCCGTGCCGGAGATGCCCGATCCCAGCGAGGGCATCAGCCTGACCTACCAGGAGTTCCTGGAGGGGATCGCGACGCTGGAGAAGGTGAACTTCCCGGTCGAGCGCACGCCCGCCGACGCCTGGCCGGACTTCGTGGGCTGGCGGGTCAACTACGAGCAGGCCGCCTACGCGGTGGCCAAGGCCGTGGACGCGGTCCCGGCGCTGTGGTCCGGCCCGCGGCGCCATCCGCAGAAGACCGATCCCGCCCATCCGCCCGCGGGCCTGACCCGGTCCGGGGCGGCCGCCGCTACGCGGATCACCGCTTCAGTCGGTACGCTTCGTCCGACGGTGCCGGCCTGCCCGGTCCCGGGGCGTTAGCTCAATGGTAGAGCAGCGGACTTTTAATCCGTCGGTTCTGGGTTCGAGCCCCAGGCGCCCCACCAGGTCAGTTGTATTAGTTCGCCTGAGGCTTGACGTCTGGCCTTCGGCTGATGGGCGACAGTGTTGCGGCTGATCGCTGACGGTTGCTTCGGCTGATCGCTGACACTCCCTTGCCATGATGGAAAGTGGCAGCTAGCCTTTCCGTCATGGAAAGTCATGACGGCCCCAACCGTCCGGCCGCCGGGATGGCACCCGGCGAGGCCGCCAGCGCCATATCCGCCATCGGCGCCAGCCGCTCCTGGCTGGCAGACCGGATCATCGCGCCAGGCTGGTTCCACCTGGCCTTCGGGGTGCTCGCCGGCGGCGCGATCGCCGAGGCGGAGTTCCGCAACTGGGCGCTGTTCGGCTGGTCGGTGGCTGCCTATACGGCCGGCTGCAGTGCGCTGTCGTGGTGGAACCAGCGTCGTGTGGGGGTCGCGATGGAGTACTTCGATTGCCGCACGCGAGCCGTTTTCGCGGGCCACGTCCTGACCCTGAGCGGGCTGATCGCGATCGCCTGCTGGCTCCGCCTTGACCGCGGGACACACGGCGCATTCCTGGCCGCAGGCGCGCTTGCCGTGCCCCTCACCGTCGTGTTCGGGCGCTGGACGGACAAACTGCTACGAGCGCGCCTGCAGGCAAGCCGGTGAGTACTGCCGCCCGCTTCGATGAGATCGTGCACGCGCCGAACCGGCTGCAGATCTGCGCGATACTGTCCGCCGTCAGCTCCGCCGACTTCGCCACCGTGCGGGAGGGCCTGGGAGTGGCCGACTCGGTCTTGTCCAAGCACATCCGGGTCCTGCATGAGGCCGGCTACATCGACGTGCACAAGTCCACCTGCGCGTCGCGCGTGCGGACCAGCATGTCCATGACCGCAGCCGGGCGGGCAGCATATGACGGACACCTCGCCGCCCTGCAGGCAATCGTCAGCAACGAGGGCTTCCACGCCGATACCCGCAGAGGCGACGGGCTCGCCCAGCCGCCCGGATCGGAAGGAACGCCGGACGCATCCGACCGTGTACCTGTGCCCATGCGCCGGAGCCCGGTATCAGCGGGCGTTCGTGTCTTCCCCGCCGCGCACTCCGCTGTTCGTCATCCGCGCCAGGGCAGCCGTAGGGCTCAACCGCCCGGGAAGGGGACTGCCGCCCGGCGTACCCAATCCCAGAACCAGCATTCCGGGAACGAAGGCCAGGGTACTGGGCCACAGCATCCAGATGACGATGAGCAGTGCGCCGGTAACGAGTAATACGGGCTGCGGGTGGCTCCGTACCATCCAAGCGAGCCACCGGATCGGCCTCAGGCGAGCTCTCATCACGGCCTCCTGTCCCGCCGCAAGGCCAGCGGCCTCAGAGTAGGCGCACCGTTAAACAGTACGCTCATCCCCTCTGCCGTGGCGGAGGCCTCAGGCTGGCAGGCCGGCTGAGGCTGCGCGGCCACCAGGGACGACAGCACAGCCCTCAGCCGGTGCGGCTGGTCACGCCTGGTCGGCTCCGGCCTTCATGTCCTTGAGCTCTTCCAGTACTTCCCCGGTCACCCCGGCCAGCTGCCTGGCCTGCTCGGCGGCCGCCTCGGCCTGGGCCTCCGCGGCCAGGTCGGCCTCTTTGAGGGCCTCGTTCTCGGCCTTGATCTCTGCGACGGTGGCCTTGGCCTCGTCGGTCTGCAGGCTCATCCCGGCCGGGTCAGCCTGAGCCGGCGGGTCCGCGTACTCGCTCGATGTCGTCATGGCCGGACAGGTGTCCCGGGACCGGGCTTCTACTCGCGGCCGGCCGCCTCAATTCTGGCGGGTGCGTACCGGCTCGGCCGCGGCCGCACCGGCGGCCGCCGGCCGGGTTTCCGGGGCGAGGAACCCGAGGACGGCGGCCAGCCCGAGGACGCCGGCGGCCAGCCCGAAGGCGGCGCCGTAGGAGACCGTGTCCACCAGGTAGCCGGCCGTGACCGGCCCGGCGACGGTGCCGGCGTCCCCGGCCATCTGGTACGACGCGACCACCGTGCCTCCCTGGCCGTCGAGGATGTCGCCGATCATGGCCGCGGGCGCGACGTCGAGCAGCCCCGATCCGAGGCCGAGCACGGCCACCGCGGCCAGGTACCCGCCGAGCCCGGGCGCGACCGCGAGCATGACCATGCCGCCTGCCGACACCGAGCAGCCGGCGATGATGACCGGCCGCCGGCCCAGCCGGTCGGCCGCCCAGCCGGCGGGCAGCAGCACCGCGGCGTTCAGCACGGCGACCACGAGGAACCCGATGCCCGTCCACACCGCCGACCGGTGCAGGGAGTCGCGGACGAACAGCGGCACGATGGCGCTCCGCACCCCCACGGCGCCGAAACCGTCCGCCAGGTTCGCGGCCGCCGCGGCGCGGTAGGCCCGGCTCCGCAGCGCGCGGGCGATCCCGGCCCACGGCCGGGCGGCCCGGGCCGGGCCGCGCGATGCCCGCCCGGGCGGGTCGCGCAGGACCACCGCGGCGATGACCGCCGGGACGATGAGCATGCCGCCGTAGATGAAGAACGGGGCCCGCAGCGACCAGGCCGCGAGCAGCCCGCCGATCGCGGGGCCGCTGATGCCGCCCACGAGGAACCCGCCCGAGAACAGGCCGCTGGCCCGGCCCCGCTGATCGGGCGGCACGCTGACCAGCAGCAGGGTCTGGGCGCTGACACTGAACATCGCCGATCCCAGGCCGCCGATCCCGCGCAGCACGATGAGCTGCACGAACGACCCGGAGAAGCCGGCCAGGATGCTGCTCGCCGCGACGATGGCGATACCGGCCGCCATCACCTTGTGCTCGCCGAACCGGTCCACCAGCCGGCCGGCGGGCAGCGCCCCCAGCACGCGCAGCAGGGCGAACGCGCTGACCACGCCGGCCGCCGAGGCGGTGCTCACCCCGAAGTGACGGGCGAACGCCGGGATGTCCGGGGCGACGATCCCGAAGCCGAGCGCGACCGTGAAGGAGATCGCCGTCAGGATGGCCACCTCGGCCGGCAGGGCGCGGAACAGTCCGCGAAGATGGCGAGGCACGCCGGCATTCTCCCAGGTGGCTCCGACCGTCCCCGATGCGCCGGCCTGCCCCGGATTCGGGAAGGCTGGCGGGAGCCGTTCCATGCTCGATCCGCGGCCCGGCCCGCGGTGTACTGCGGGCATGGCTACCCTCCATCACCCCGCCTATGAGGTCCGGGACGCCGCGTCCCACCCCACGGACACGCCCGTGTTCCACGCGGTCGAGCAGAAACTGCACGCCGGCTGGCTGTTCGATCCCCGGTTGCCGGCCCCGGGCCGGCCATCCGCCGCCCTGCCCCACGCCGCCGCCACGCCAAGGTCAGCCACGCGGCGAAGCCGGGATCGTAGGCCTCCCGGGTCGCTCTCAGGTGCTCGCTGGGGCCGTGCGCCTCACAGCTTGCGGAGAGCGTCCAGCACCCGGGTCAGTACCTCCGTGGGCGGCGGCTCGTAGTCGGGCTCGCCACCCATGCCGGCAGCCCCGGCGGAGCCCTGTGATGTGCGGCGCGGGAGCGCTTCCCGGGCCAGGGCTTCGTGCAATAGCGGCGCCGGCAGCAGTACGGGGTACGGCGGTCGTCCCGGCTGGCCTGTCTCCTCGTCCGGTACGGCGGGCTCCTCGGGGTCAGCACGGCCGGGCCGCGCTCTAGATCACACAACGCTACCCGAGCCACAGCAGATCACACTCAGGAGTTCCCGCAACGAGCAGGGCCTGCGGGACCAGGATGGGACAGGCGATGAGTCCGGGCCACCGGGGTCGTCTCAACCAGGGGAACGGGACGAGAGGAGCACGGCATGGCCATGTTCGCGGACACCAGGGCCTTCAGCGGCTTCGCCGTGGGCGATCTGCAGGCGGCGCGGACGTTCTACGGCGAGGTACTCGGCATCGCCACCTCGGAGAGCAACGGCCTGATGACGTTGCACCTGGCGGGCGGCCGGGACACGCTCGTCTACCCGAAGCCCGGCCACGTCCCGGCGGAGTACACGATCCTCAACTTCCCGGTCGAGGACATCGACTCGGCCGTGGACGAGCTGAGCGCGCGGGGCGTGACGTTCGAGCGGTACGAGGGGCTGGCGCAGGACGCGAAGGGGATCAGCCGGGGCTACGGGCCCGACATCGCCTGGTTCCGGGACCCGGCCGGGAACATCCTGGCCGTCCTCAAGGAGAGTGCCGCCGGCTAGCCGTCCTAGGCTGGCGGGATGGAATTCCAGGACGTGATCCGGCGACGGCGGATGGTGCGCCACTACGACACGGACCGGCCCGTCCCCCCGGACGTGGTGGACCGCATCCTGCGGAACGGGCTGCGCGCGCCGTCCGCGGGGTTCTCCCAGGGCTGGGCCTTCCTGGTCCTGGACGACCCGGCCGACGTGGCCCGGTTCCGGGCCGCGGCCACGCCCGCGGAGGGCCCGGAAGGATGGTTCGCGGCGCAGGTGGAGGCGCCGCTGCTGATCGTGCCGCTGTCGAACAAGGACGCCTACCTCGACCGCTACGCGCTAGCGGACAAGGGGCACACGGATCGTAGCGACGCGTGGTGGCCCGCACCGTACTGGGACATCGACACCGGGTTCGCGTCCCTGCAGATGCTGCTGACCGTGGTTGATGCCGGGCTGGGTGCCTGCTTCTTCGGGCTCCCGGCCGACCGGATCGGCGCCTTCCGCGCGGAGTTCGGGGTGCCGCCGCAGTTCGCGCCGATCGGGGCCATCTCGGTCGGCTACAGCGACGAGCCGCCGCGGGATCTGCGCGACCGGCGCCGGCCCGCGGCGGAGGTCCTGCACCGGGGCCAGTGGGGCCAGCCGCTCACCACCGGCTGAGCCAGCCGGTCCCTCATCCGGACGGCGCTAGGAGTGGGCGCTGAGCAACTGCTCGCCGGCCGCCCCGGGCACCCAGCTCAGGGCCTTCTCGAAGTGCACCGTGGTCCCGGCGCGCCCGTCGCCGGTCAGCTGGAGGTTGTCGGTCACCGCGTCGATGATCTTCAGGCCGCGGCCGTGCTCGGCGGTCGCCGGGACCGGCTCCGGCGTCGGGGACCCCAGCGCGGTGCCCGCGGGCACCGGGGCCTCGCCGCGGTCCATGGCGCAGGGGACCGTGTTCACCACCTCGATGACGCACCGCCCGTCCCGGGCCGAGGCCAGCACCTCGTACTCCACGCCGGGCCCGGCGTGGAGGACCACGTTCGCGCACGCCTCGCCCAGGGCCAGCGCGATGTCGGTCCGGGTATCCGGGGTCACGCCGAGGGTCTCCAGGCAGCTATCGAGGACCTGACGGCTGACCGGCACGCTCGCGGCGTCGCGGGGCATGAACAGCACCATCTTGATCTCCACGTCATCCACCTCCGGGGCAGGGGCACCAGCCATCGGCATGCTCACTGCCATTTCCCCGCATCGGCGATCTCTAACTCCGCGGCCGGCACCCTGACCAGCAGCGCACCGGGCCGCAGCGTGACCGTGAGCGACCGGCCCGGGGCGATGACCTCCCCGTCCACCTCCCGGGGCAGCTCGGCGCCGGCCTCGATCTCGACCCGGCGGGCCCGGAACCGCTCCAGGTTCAGGTCATCGTGGCGGCTGCCGGTGATCACCCGCCGGGCCACCCGGCCCCAGCCGGCCAGGCCCGCGGGGGCGAGGATCCCCACATCGAGCAGGCCGTCGTCGGGCCGGGCGTCCGGCAGCAGCGTGAAGCCGCCCGGCAGCAGCCCGACGTTGCCCACCACCACGGACCTGGCCAGCCGGGTCAGCGGCGGCCCCCCGTCCAGCCGCAGGGTGAACACGCCGCGGCGCCCGGCCAGCCGGGTCGCACCGCCCGCCGCGTAAGCCAGCCAGCCGAGGTGACGTTTCAGCAGGTCGGGAGTGCCGCTGACGACCGCGGCGTCGAGCCCGATCCCGGCCATGGCGGCGAACAGCATCCCGCCGGCCTCGGCCAGGTCGATCTGGCGGTCCTGCCCGCCGAACCCGGCCGCGAGGGCGGCGTCCAGCCGGGCCGGTATCCGCAGCGCCCGGGCGGCCAGGTTGGCCGTGCCGCGCGGCACGATGGCCAGCGGCACGCCCGTGCCGGCCAGCACGTGGGCGCAGGCGCGCACGGTGCCGTCGCCGCCCGCCGCGACGACCAGGCGGGCCCCGGCCGCGAGCGCGTCCCGGGCCAGTCCCAGGCCGTGGTCGCCCGGGGTGGTCTCGGCGAAGGACGGCTCCCAGCCCGCGGCGCGCGCGGCCAGGCAGCACTGACGCCGGAACCGGGGCAGGTCCCGGATCCGGGTGCGGTTGATGATGATCGCTGCGGCGGGCATAAGGCGGGATCAGGGCCGGCGGATCAGCGGCGGCGGATCAGCATCTCCTCGTCCAGCCGCCACGTCCGGCGGCCGTCCTCGGACACCTCCCCGGTCCACCGGAAGGACTCCGGGACGGCCCCGGGGGCGATGTCCCGGAAACACCAGCGCTCGGCCGGGTCGTCGTCCAGCCCGTCGAGGATGATGTCAGCACCCTCGGGGTGGCCGATGAACCGGCGGACCCGGCCGCCCCGCGGGTCGATCCAGGTCGACCGCCACGCTCCCAGCTCCGGGTCATAGAAGCGGAGCGTGGTGCCGTGAAACGGCCGCAGCCCGGGAGGCACCGCGCCGGACGAGGGCACCCGCCAGACGTCCTGGATGGCCCGCCCGCCCAGCACCCAGCCGAAGTGCAGGTCGCCCCGCATGGTGGCCGGGTTCCCGTCCTGATCCGCGCCGCGCCACTCGATGTCCCAGTCCCCGGCGAACCGCCCGAACAGGGCCAGCGGCCCGGCCAGGCCCGGATCCGGGCCTGGCGCGTGCAGGGCGGCGGCCAGCCCGCCGGGGCCGGCCGCCGGCTGTCCATCAGAAGCCACCATGCCGACAACGTATCCGGCGGCCGCCGGCCCGGTCGAACGGCATTACCAGGTGGGCCGGAGCGGGCCGCGCGGGGCGATGCGGAGCAGGTCGTCCTGGAGCGCCCGCAGCCGCTGCTCGCCCAGGATCGCGGCCCACGGGCGCACCGCGTCGGCCGTGGCCGCGTCGGCGGCCCGGGTACAGGCCCAGCCCCGGTCGGTCAGCGTGATCAGCCGGGCCCGGGCGTCGTCCGGGTGGCGGCCGCGCTGCACGTAGCCCTTGGCGATCAGCTCGTCCACGAGCTGGGCGGCGGCCTGCCGGGTGACGTCGAGGTGCTCGGCCAGCTGGGTGATGGTGGCGCCGTCCGGGGCGAGCCGGGCGAACGCGAAGCCGTGCGCGGGACGCACGTCATCGAAGCCCCGGGCGTGCACCCCGGCCGAGATCCCGTCCACCAGGGCCCGGCTCACCGACAGGAGCCCGACCGCCAGGGCCTGAGGGTCATGGTGCTGCATCTCCCCAGCTTGACAGATTAAGCAAGTAGCTTGAACATATGAGCAAGCTACTTGCCTATATTCAGGAGGACCGTCCCATGCCTGTCATCCGCGCCGCCCAGTCGGTCGTGCACCAGATGCACGGCACCACCTTCACGTCCTACGCCAGCCCGGAGCGCGGCAGCCGGGAACTGTGCGCCTGGCGGGTCGAGATCCCCGGCGGCACCGAGGGCGTGCCGCACCACGTGTCCCGGGAGGAGGTGCTGTACGTGCTCAGCGGCACGCTCCGGGTCAGCGTGGACGGCGAGGCCGGCGACGCCACGGCGGGCGACGTGGTCCTGGTGCCGGCCGGCGCCCGGTTCGGGGCCAGCAACGTGGCCGCCGGGCCGGCCACCGCCTGGGTCACGACGACGGTCGGGTTCGCCGGCGTCCTGCCGGACGGGTCCTGGTTCACGCCCCCGTGGACCCGGTGACCAGCCCGCCGGAGGGCCCGTTGCCGCCGGGGCGCCCACGGGTACCCTCACGATGAGTGGACAGGACCAGTGAGGATCAGGTCAGCGCGGATGTGGCGGGCACGGCGCCCGCCGCTCCGCACGACTGGCCGCTCGCCCGGCTCATCACCTGGGGCCTGCTCCTGATCCTGGCCATCCTCACCGTCAACGTGCTGGTGCATGGCCCGCTCATCGGCCTGGACGAGCGGATCCGTGCGTCGGTGCTGGCCCGCGCGGACTCTCCGGCCTGGCGATGGCTGGGCGACACCCCGCACCGGCCCGCCCAGCTGCTCACCGACCTCGGCATGACCACCGTGGCCGTGCCGGTCCTCGCGGCGGTGGCACTGGCCCTGGCCCTCCGGCGGCACACGATCCGCCCGCTGCTCATCGCCCTGACCGGCGTCGTGCTGCTGCTCGGCACGGTCATCCCGGCGAAGATACTGATCGCCCGGAGCGGGCCAGGCCTCCCCGCGGTGGCCCCCGGCGCCCTGGGCGTCTTCCCCTCCGGTCACACCAGCACGGCGTGCGTCTGCTACTCGCTGGCCGCGGCGATGCTGCTGACCGGGCGGCCGGCCCGGATCCGGTACCTGGCCCTGGCCGGCCTCGGGCTGATCTGGCTGGGCGTGGGGGCCGCCCTGGTGTGGTGTGACTACCACTGGTTCACCGACGTGGCCGCCGGCTGGGCGCTGTCCGGCCTCATCCTGCAGCTCACGTTCTGGATCAACCGGCCGCGCGGGTCTCCGGGGACGGCGAGGTAGCTAGGCCCCGGGCCCCGGCTTCTTCCGCGCGGGTTTCTTCTGCTTGGGCGGCAGCGTGGCGACGTACCCGTGCGCCCGCCCCACCCAGCCCGCGGCGAGCTCGGGCGAGGCGCGCCAGGCCCGCGGCAGGCTCAGGTAGCCACCCATCGGCCGCCCGGCTGGGCCGAACGGGCCGCTGCCGTCGACCGCCGCCAGCTCCGCACGCCCGGCCTCATCGAGCCGCACCCCCAGGTCGGGCCCGAACAGCCCGGCGAACATGTTGCCGTGCACGAACGCGCCCAGGTTGCCGAACATCGGCTTGACCTCGATCTCCGGGTCGTCCGGCAGCACGGACCGGAAGAACTCCTTGTCCGCGTCGGCCGGCTTAGGTATCTGCATGGCCCCACCCCTCCCACCGGGAGGCTACAGCGGGCGGGGCATCCACCGCGCCGGCGGACGCGGTGGATGCCCCGGGACAGGCCCGGGCGTGCGGGCGGGGCTTGCGGGCGGCGTGAGCCCAGCGGCCGCAGACCCGGCATCTGGGGAGCGGGGACGCGTCCGCGCGTCCGCGCGTCCGGGCAGCGCAAAGCCCAGCGGCCGGCGTGGCCGGGTCTCCGCAGCGCCTTGATCAGGCACCGCACCCGGCCAGCCGGCCACTGGGCTCCCTGCGTCGTGACACCGCTGAGCTCACTACGGCGTGACCGCCTCCGGCGGCGTGGCCAGCTCAGCGAGCGAGGCCGCCTCAGCGCATCAGGCCGGCCAGCATGTCGCGGTAACGGTCGGTACCCGGCGCGGCAGGCGTGCCGTTGCCCGGCTGTGAGCCAGCCGGGCTGACGGCCGGAATCCCCGGACGGCCCGGAGCCGGGCGGGTCATCGCGGGCCGCGAAACGGCCGGCCTGGCCATTCCCGGCTTCATCGCCGTGCCAGCCTTCTTGGCCATACCCGGCTTCGCCGCCAGGCCCGGCCGGGCCGTCGTCCTCGGCTTGATCGGGGTCCGCGGCTTAGTCGCCGTGGACTTGGGCTTGGCCGCCACCCGCGGCTTAGCCACCACGCGCGGCTTGGCCGCCACGCGCGGCTTGGCCGCCCGCGGCTTGGCGGTCGCCGCAGACTTCGCGGCCACCTTCGGCGTCGCGGCCGTCCTGGGCTTCGCCGCCCCCCGGGCCAGCGCGGTCCGGGATGAGGCCGTCCGCGGCTTGGCCGCCGTGGTCGGGCGCGCCGTGCCCGGACGCGCCGTGCCCGGACGCGCCGTGGCTGACCTCGCCGCGGTCGCCGGCTTCCGCGCGGTGGCCGTGGCGCGGGACCGCGACGCGGTCCGCGGCCGGGCGGCGGCCTTGGGCTTCGCGGCCGAGGCCGACTTCGGCTTCCCGGCCGGGCGCGCCTTCGCGGCCGGCCGCGGCTTCGCGGCCGTCCGCATCGCCGTGCTCGTCCGCGTCACCGTGCTCGTCCGCGCCGTGCTCTTCGGCTTCGCCGTGCTCTTCGGCTTCGCAGCACTCTTCCGTGCTGCCGCGCTCTTCGGCTTGGCGGCACTCTTGAGCTTCGCGGCACTCCTGGGCTTCGCGGCGCTCCGCGGCTTCGCGGCGCTCCGCGGCTTGGCCGTGGCCCGGGTCCGCGTCCCCGCCGAGGCAGCCGCAGGCGCGGCCGACATCGTCATGGCCGCTCCGGTCAGCGCCTTGGCCGCGGACGACATGGCCTTGGTCGCCGTGTTCATGGCCTGCATCGCGCTGGACATGGTCTTGGTGGCGGTGTTCATCGCCTGCATGGCGGTGGACATGGTCTTGGCCGACGACGTGGCCTTAGTGGCCGCCGCCGCCATCTGGGTCGCCGATGAGGCAACCTTCACTGCCGCGGAGGACACGGTCCTCGCGGCAACTCCTGTGGTCCGCATGCTCCTCGCCCCCGTGGCCGCGCCGCGCGCCGGCTTGGCGGCGGTCGCCTTCGTGCTGGTCCTGGATTTCTGGTTGCTGGCGGCATTCTTGGCCACACTGCTGCGAATCGCGCCGGTACGCGCGGTCGCCACCGATTTGCGGCGAACGGCCGTTCGTGCCGGGTTTGCACAGGCATTGATCTCCCCCCGTAATTGATCAATTACGGAGTGCTCTATTCCACGATTGGCATGTTCTTACACCACCGCAGAGAAAGTGTTCATCCCACACGGGAAAGGAACTGTGCCAGTTCAGTGGCGTTAGGCGCGGTGGCCGGCCCGCGCCGCGTTACCGAGATGGCCGCCGCGGCATTGGCCCGCCGGGCCGCCTCCGGGGCATCCGCCCCGGAGGCCAGCGCCGCGATGAAGGTGCCCGTGTGCGTGTCGCCCGCCCCGTTGGAATCCAGTTCGGTGACCGGGAAGCCCGGCACCGCGAGCGGTTCCGTTGCGGAAAAAGAAGCCAGCAGGCAGCCGTCCGGTCCGGTGCGCACCAGCACACCCGCACCGGGGCGGCCGTCACCGGCCAGCCGGTCCGCGAGCGCGCGCAGCGCCGCGGGCGGGCTCTCCTCTCCGGTCAGCGCGGCCGCCTCGCGCGCGTTGCAGGTCAGCCAGTCGGCGCGGCGGAGCACCTGGCCGAGCGCGTCCGGCGGGATGGACGTGACCAGCGGGCCGGGATCGAACACGACCGTGGCCGCCGCGGGCAGCCGGGCCAGCCAGCCGAGCAGCGCGCCGCGGTTGGCCGGGTGCACCAGGCCGTAGCCGGACAGGCCAGCCGCGTCGCCCGGCCGGGCGGTCACGCGGGCCAGGTCCGCCGCGGTCAGCGTGGCCTCGGCGCCGGGGCTGGTCACGAACGTCCGCTCGGCCGTGTCGTCCACCACGGCGACCACGACGCCGGTGTCCAGGCCCGGCCGGGCCGGCTGGAGCACCTCGATGCCCTCGGCGGCCAGCCCGGCACGGGCCAGGTCGGCGAACGGCCCGGTGCCGTGCGCCCCGGCGTAGGCCACGGGCAGCCCCTGCCGGGCCGCCGCGGCCATCACGTTGAACCCGCCGCCCGGGGTGAGCTGCGACCGGCGGGCCAGCACGTCGCCGCCGCGGCTCCGGCAGCGCCGGCACGTCCAGCACGAAGTCCACGACGACGTTGCCGAGGTACAGCAGCCGTTCGATCGTCATGAGCTCGCGGACCGCGAGCAGGGCCGCCGCCACCTCGTCCAGCCGCAGCCCGTTGACCGCGCTGACCGTGGCGCGGGCCTGCTCCGGGAAGGCCGCCACCCCGTGGCACGCACCGCCGATCGCGCCGGTGATGGCCGCGATCGTGTCCGTGTCGCCGCCCGCCGACGCCGCCATCCGGCAGGCCAGCCACGGGTCGTCCGGCGCGGCGGCCAGCATGGCGAACGCGGCGGGCACCGACTCCTGGGTGGCCAGGCTGGTGCCGACCAGCGTGTCCACGAGCTCCAGCACCTCGCCTGCGGGCCGGCCCGGCGGTCAGCCCGGTGGCCCAGGTGATCCGGGCCGCCACGTCGGCGGCCGCCACCCAGTGCCCGCGGCCCGCGGCCCGCCCGGCGGCGGCCACGGCGGCCCCGGTCGCTTCGGGCACGGACGCGCCGTCCACCCCGGCGCTGACCGCCGCGGCGACCGCGGCCGCCCCGGCCAGCGCGACCCCGGTGTTGTGCGTGACCCGGCTGGCCGTCACCACCCGCTCCGACCAGCGCGTCCAGATCACCGGCCGGGGTGGCCACGCCCACCGGGGTGATCCGCATGGCCGCGCCGTTGGTGGTGCCGGACCGGCCGGCCTCGTCCAGCGGGGTCCCGGTGAGCAGCGCGGCCAGCGCGCGCTTGGTGGACGGGCCGAGCAGGCTGAGCGAGCCGCGGGCCCGCATGTCCTCTTCCCAGGCGAGCAGCCGCCGGGCGAACTCGCGCCTCGTCGACCACGCCGCCCCCCTCGATGATCAGGTCCGCGAGGATCAGCGCCTGCTCGGTGTCGTCGGTGACGGTCCCGGCCGGCAGCCCCGGGGCGAGCGGCTGGTCGGGCGCGCCGGGCTGGAACTCCTCCAGCAGCGGGCCGTACCGGGCCACGATCTCGCGCCGGGGCAGCGACTCGGTGGGCATGCCGAGCGCGTCGCCCACGGCCAGCCCGTACAGCGCGCCGGCCGCGCGGTCGCGGCGGTCCTGGGCAGTCATCCGCCCAGGACATCATCCAGCGCTGACCACCTCGACCAGCGGGGCGTACAGCCGGAGGATGTCCAGCGCCTTCGCGTGGCTGTCGTCGTCCACGCCCGGCGCACGCGTCGGCGACGACCTGGACCGCGACGCCCGTCGTCGGCCGCGGCCACCGCGGTGGACAGCACGCAGCAGTCGGTGGACACCCCGGCCAGCACCAGCTCGTTCGCCGGGCCGACCCGCCCGGCCAGCTCCGGCCCCCACTTGCTGAACGTGGTCGTGTCCACCGTCGGCCCGGCCCCGGCCGCGAACTCGTCCACCAGCTCGTAGATGCGCGCGTCCGGCGGCTGCAGCGCGAACGGCCACGCCTCGTAGTAGCGCTGCCAGGCCCCCGCCGGGGCAGCGGGGGCGATGAACCGGGTGAACACCACGTCCGGGCCGAACGCCGCCGACCAGGTCGCCGGACCGGCTTGACGATCTCGCCGAACCGCGGGGCCAGCCAGGGGCTGCCCGGCTCGCCGAACACCCGCTGCATGTCGATGACGGCCAGGCAGCCCGGGGGATGACTCATCCGGCCGCCGCCGAGGCGAGCACCGGCCGGGACTCCTGGGCCCGGACCGGCGCGACGTCGAGCGCCCACGCGGCGGCGAACCCGAGGACCAGCGCGACCAGCACGCCCAGGTTGGCGAACGCCCAGGCACCGGTCTTGCCGCCCAGGCCGAGCGGGCCGAGCAGGTAGCCCTGCCAGGTGAGCCAGCTCGCGTTGGTGTTGGTGACCAGGCCCCAGCCAATCACGGTGGCGATCACGATGATGGCCAGCGGGGCGAGCCGGATGTCGCCGTAGCGGCCGCGCGGGTCGTACAGGTCCGGCTCGGAGTAGTCCTTCCGGCGCAGCATGATGTCGGCCAGCATGATCCCGCACCAGGCGGCGATCGGCACGCCCAGCGTGATCAGGAACCCCTCGAACTGGGCCAGGAAGTTGTGCGCGACGAACACCACGTAGATGGTGCCGAGCACCATCACCGTGCCGTCGATCAGCGCGGCGGCGTAGCGCGGGATGCGCAGCCCGAGGGTGAGCAGGGACAGGCCGGAGGAGTAGATGTCCAGCACCGAGCCGCCGACCAGGCCGAGCACCGCCACGATCGCGAACGGGACCAGGAACCAGGTGGGCAGCAGGGTGGTCAGCGCGCCGACCGGGTCCGCGCCGATCGCGCTGCTCAGCTTGGCCGACGAGCCGGCCAGCAGCAGGCCGAAGACCAGCAGGAAGATCGGCGCGATGGAGGAGCCGAACGTGGTCCAGCCGATCACGCCCCGGCCCGAGGAGCGGCGCGGCAGGTAGCGGGAGTAGTCCGCGGCCGCGTTCACCCAGCCCAGCCCGAACCCGGTCATCACGAACACCAGCGCGCCGATGAACTTCTGCGGCGAGCCCGGCCGGGATGGCGGACACCGTGTGCCAGTGGATCTGGTCGGCCACCAGCGCGATGAACACCACGGTCAGGATCCCGGTGACCCAGGTGATCACCGACTGCATGCGCATGATCAGGTCGAAGCCCATCACCCCGCCGGCCACGGTCAGCGCGCTCACCACGATCAGCGCGATCACCTTGACCCCGGTGCCGCCGCCCCAGCCGAGCCGCTCGAACACGGTGGCGGTGGCCAGCGTGGCCAGGATGATCAGCACGGTCTCCCAGCCCACCGTGAGCAGCCAGGAGATCAGCGAGGGGAGCTTGTTGCCGCGGACCCCGAACGCGGCCCGGCCGAGCACCATGGTCGGCGCCGAGCCCCGCTTGCCGGCCACCGCGATGAACCCGCAGAGCAGGAACGAGACCACGATCCCGATCAGCCCGAGCGCGACCGCCTGCCAGAACGAGACGCCGAAGTCGAGCACGAAGGCGCCGTAGCCCAGGCCGAGGACCGAGACGTTGGCCGCGAACCAGGGCCAGAACAGGTCGCGCGGATGGCCCTTGCGCTCGGCGTCCGTGATGACGTTGATGCCGTTGGACTCGATCTGCAGCGGTCTCAGCTCAGGCTGAGCACCATCGGTCGTCGGGTTAGCCATGGCGTGCCCCTTCGTGCGAGAAGTACCACGGGGATTCGGGGGGAGAGGACTCGGAGAGCAGGGACGAGGACAGGTGGCGGCGGCGCCACGCCGCCCGGGCGGCCAGCGCCCCGGCCGCCAGCGCGCCGCCGGCCAGCAGCAGCGCCGAGGCGGCCAGCAGCCTCCGGCCGGGCAGCGGGAACCAGCGGGGCGGGGCGGCGGCCGCGCGGTCCGCGCCCGGGCTGGCCTGGCCCGCGCCGGCCTGGCCCGGGCCGGCCTGGTTCGCGAGCAGTTGCTCGACGTTGCCGGCGAACTGCTCGACCAGCCGCTGGCCGACGTCGCCGATCGCGCCCGGGGCGTACTCGGCGACCTTGCCCCGGATCATCAGGTCGGCGCTGATCAGCACGCGGGTGCTGGCCCCGCGCGGACTCGACCCGCAGCGTCACGCTGGCGTCCGCCCGGCCCTGGCCGTCGCGCTCCCACCCGGACGCGTGCAGCGTGGCGGTGCCCGCGTCCCGGTCGGCGGCGTCGAGGTGCACGGTGCCCGCGTAGACCGCGTGCACCGGGCCGATCCGCAGCCGCAGTTCCCCGGCGTAGGTGTTGTCCGCGACCTCGCCGATGAGGCGGCTGCCCGGCAGGCAGGCGGCCACCGTCCCGGCGTCGAGCAGCGCGTCGAGCACCTCGGGAGCGGGCCGGCCGATCCGGATCGCGCTGGTCAGCTGCACGGCCCGCGCCCTACCGGTCCATGATCGCTTTGCGCTGGGCCCCGTCCACCGGGATGTGGGCCCCGTTGATGAAGCTGGCCCGGGGCGAGGCCAGGAAGGTCACCAGCGCGGCGACCTCGGCCGGCTCGCAGATGCGGCCGAAGCGGAATGGACTCCTGCGCGAGCTCGTGCGCCCGGTCCTGGGTTACGCCCTTGTCCCGGGCGAACGCCTTCTCCAGCGTGTCCCACCGGTCGGTGTTCACCGGCCCCGGGTTCACCGTGTTGATCCGCACCCCGTACCGCCCGTACTGCTCGGCGACGGACGAGGCGAAGTTGATGTCCGCCGCGTTCGCCACGCCCGCGGTCATCTCCCAGTAGCTGGGCTTGAGGCCGTCGTTGCCGACGACCAGCACGATCGAGCCGGTACCCCGCTCCCGCATCTGCCCGATGACGGCGCGCACCGAGCGGACGTAGCCCATGAACTTCAGGTTCAGGCTGGACATCCACTGCTCTTCGGTCAGGTCCTCCAGCAGCCCGCCGGGCGAGCTGCCCGCGCAGGTCACCAGGATGTCGATCGGGCCGAGCCGGTCCTCGGTGGCGGCCACGCAGCGCGTCACGTCCGCGGTGACGCTCATGTCCCCGGCCAGCGGCAGCACCGGCCGGCCGGTGGCGGCCTGGATTTCCTTGGCCGTGAGTTCCAGCGGTGCGGCCGTCCGCGCGGTAATGGCCACATTGGCGCCTTCGGCGGCGAGATGCTCAGCGACGTGCCGGCCAATGCCTTTGCTGGCCCCGGTGACCAGGGCCACCTTTCCGTCCAGCTGAAGATCCACCGCAGACCCCTTCCGATGCCCTGGTGGCCGCTTCCGGTAGCGCGCTGGCAGGATGGTATACCAAATATCAGTTTGGCGGAAGGCTGGTGGCCTGGACGTATATAACGGACATATCGTTGAACGCCCTCCGTCCGTGACCCCATCCCGCCGCCCGCCCCGCCAGCGCGGCGCCGCCTGTGAAGTCCCCGCCACCGCAGCGGGTCGTTCCCGCCACCACGGCTGGTAGTTCCCGCCACGGTGGCGGGTCGTTCCCGTCACAGCAGCACCACGCACATCGGCTCTCACATTGATCATGTGCCGCAACGACTTATCACCTATCTGGTGCATCCCAGTGGGCGATTTGGGGGGATTTGAGTGCACCAGATAGGTGATAAGTCAGTGCCTCACGGCTGGGGGCGGGGGGTGAGGGCGGCACGGTTGAGCTTGCCGAGGGGGGTACGGGGCAGGGCGGCCAGGGTGAAGAGCTGTTTCGGGCACTTGTAGGCGGCCAGCAGGGTCCTGGCGTGGGCGATGAGTTCGGCCTCGCTGACCGTGGCGCCGGCGCGCGGGACGACCCAGGCGGTCACCTGCTCACCCCAGCGCGGGTGGGGCAGCCCCGCGACCGCCGCCTCGGCCACCGACGGGTGGCGCTCCAGCGCGATCTCCACCTCCCGGGGGTAGACGTTCAGCCCGCCGCTGATGATCAGCTCCTTGGTCCGGCCCCGGATGACCAGGTGGCCGGAGGCCGGGTCGACGGCCCCGATGTCGCCGGTCCGGAACCAGCCGTCCGGCGTGAACGCCGCCGCCGTGGCCTCGGCGTCGTGCCAGTAGCCGTGGAAGACCTGCGGGCCCCGGAGCTGGATCTCGCCGTCCGTGCCGGGCGGCGCCTCCTGCCCCCTGGAGGCCTCGCCGCCCCCCGAGGCCTCGCCGCCCCCGGACCAGATCCGGCACTCCACCCCGGGCAGGGGCAGGCCGACGGTATCCGGGCGGGCCGCGCCCAGCGGGTTCGAGACGTCGAGCCCGGATTCCGTGGTCCCGTAGCGGATCAGCGGCAGCTGGCCCAGCAGCCCGGGCAGCCGGGCGGCCAGGGCCGGGCTCAGCGGGGCGGACCCGCAGACCGCGAGGCGCAGACCCCGCAGCAACGGTGCCCCGCCCGCGCAGTCCAGCAGGGCCTGGTAGGTGGCGGGCACACCGAACAGCACCGTGCCGCCCTCGGCCCGGACCGTGGCGATGAGGTCGGCGGGGTCGAATCTGGACCGCAGGTGCGCGGTGGACCCGGCGATCAGCGTGGCGTGCACGCCACCCAGGCCGTGCTGGTGGAACAGGGGCAGCGCGTGGACCAGCACGTCGCTGCCGGCCCACCGCCAGGCGGTCATGGCGCCCTGGATGGAGGCGGCCAGCTGCTGGTGGGTCAGCGGGACACCCTTGGGCCGCCCGGTAGTGCCGGAGGTGTAGGCGAGCAGCGCGATGTCGCCGGCCGCAGGGAGGGCCCGGCCGGCCTCCGGCGGCAGATCGCGGGGCGGATCTCCCGCCGCCACGACCGGCAGCCCGGCGGCCAGCGGGCCCAGCCGCCCGGCCGGGCCGGGATCGGCGACCGCGAGCCGCGCGCCGGAGTCGGCCACCAGGTGCCCCAGCTCCGCCGGGGTGTAGCCGGGGTTGGCCAGCACTACGACCACGCCCGCGCGCAGCGCCCCCAGGTACCAGCGCAGGAAGCCCGGGCCCGGCCCGGCGGCCAGCAGCATCCGCTCCCCCCGGCCCAGCCGCCCCGCCAGCCACGCGGCGGCCTGCCGGGCCTGCGCGTCCAGCTGCCCGTGGCTGACCGGCTGGCCGTCCACGCTCACCGCGACCCGGTCCGGAACACGGCGCGCCGACGCGGCGGCCAGCTCCGGGATGGTGGCCGCCGCTCCGGTCCACCCGCGTGCGGCGCCCGTCCCGCCGCCCGCGGCGGCCGTCCTCCCGCCCGCGCCCCCGTGGATCCGCCAGCCATGGCGGCTCCACGCCGCCGAGGTCCACTCCGGCCCGGCCGGGTCGGTCACGCGCCGTCCCACGCGGCCCGGTTCGCCTCCCGCTCGGCCCGCAGCATGTCCAGCAGCCCGCCCGCCGAGGCGATCCGCTTGACCGGGCCGGTCACGGCGGTCCCCCGGGCCAGCAGGTCCCCGGCCAGCGCCGCCGCGGCCTGGCCCGGCTCGTCCGCGACCCGGTTGACCAGGCCCAGCCGCAGCGCCTCGGCAGCCGCCACCCACCGGCCGGTCATGGTCAGCTCCAGGGCGGCGCCCCGGCCGACCAGCCCGGGCAGCACCCAGGCGCCCACCGCCAGGCCGCGGCCGGGCGGGCCGGCCCAGCGGAACCGGGCGCCCGGCCCGGCGATGCGCAGGTCAGCGGCCCCGGCGAGCTGGGCACCGCCGCCCACAGCGGGCCCCTCGACCACCGCGATGACCGGCCCGGGCCGGGTGACCATCTCCTCGTAGCACTGGTACAGGAGGTCGGAGACCATGGCCCGTTCGCGGTCCGTGATGCTCAGGTCGGCGCCCGCGCAGAACGCGGCAGGGTCGGTGCTCTCGATCAGCAGCGGGACGGCCGGGTCGGCGCGGACGATGTCCAGCAGGGCGCGGGTCATGCCCACGTCGAGGGCGTTGCGGCGCTCCGGGCGGGCCAGCCGGACGCGGAGCCACCCCGCAGACTCCCCGGGACCCGAACCCGACGGCCCTGGCGGACCCGACGGCCCCGGCCCCGGCCCCGGCGCACCCGGACCCAACGGCCCCGGCCCCGGATCCAGACCCAACGGCCCCGGCGGCAACAGCTCGGCCAGGACACACGGGTGCGGCATGGGCAACTCCCGGCAAAGCGCCACCAGCAACGATCTTGACATATGGTATACCAAATCGGAGGTACTCCCCTGGGAGGAGGCCGGTTGAAGCCCGCCCCGTTCAGCTACTACCGCACCCGCTCCGTGCCCGAAACCGTCGCGCTGCTGGCCGAGCTCGGAGACGGGGCGAAGATCCTGGCGGGCGGGCAGAGCCTGGTCCCGATGATGAACTTCCGGCTGGCCCGGCCGGCCGCGCTGGTGGACGTGACCCGGATACCGGGCCTGGAGTACCTCCGGGCCGGGCCCGACGGCCTGCGGGTCGGCGCCCTGACCCGGCACCGCGCCGTGGAAATGTGCCGTGACCCCGCGGTGCTGGACGGGTTCGGGGTCCTGCCCCGGTCGGCCCGCTGGATCGGGCACTACCCGATCCGGGCCCGGGGCACGTTCGGCGGCAGCATCGCCCACGCCGACCCGTCCGCCGAGTGGTGCCTGCTGGCCGTGCTGCTCGGGGCGAACGTGATCCTGACCGGCCCGTCCGGCGCGCGGAGCGTCCCGGCCGGCGAGTTCTTCGAGGGCTTCTACACCACCAGCGCGGAGCCCGCGGAGATGATCACCGAGCTGCATTTCCCGCGGGCCGCCCGCCACGCCGCGCTGACCGAGTTCGCCCAGCGCCAGGGGGACTTCGCGGTGGTCGCCGCAGCCGTCTCGGCCGACCTCGGGGAACCGGGCCCGGCCGGCCCGGTGTGCCGCTCGGTCCGCGTCGTCCTGGGTGGCGTAGGGCCGCTGCCGTTCGTGGTGGACACGGCGGAGCTGGGCGGCCAGCCCGCCGCGGAGGCCACCTGGCGGGCCGCCGGTGCGCTGGCCGCGGCCCAGATCGACCCGCCCGCGGACGGTCACGGCGGCCCCGGGTACCGCAGGCACCTGGCCGCCACGCTGGTGGAGCGCGCCCTCGCCGACGCGGCCGGCCCCGGAGCGGCCGGCCCGGAGCACGCGGCCCCGGAGCGCCCGGCAACGGAGCGCCCGGCAACGGGGCCGGCAGCAACGGGGCCGCCGGCCGCGGGAGCACACCGTGACCTGGGTCGGCGCGGCCGTGCCCCGCACCCAGGACCGGCGGATGCTGCTGGGCCGGGGCAAGTTCACCGGCGACCTGGCCCGGGCCGGGACGCTGCACGCGGCCTTCGTGCGCAGCCCGTTCGCGGCCGCGGGCCTGGGCGCCATCGACACCTCCCGGGCGCTGGCCCAGCCCGGGGTGGCGGCCGCGTTCACCGCCGCGGACCTGGGCGACCCGGCCCTGCTGGCCGTGCTGGAGCGGCCCGGGTTCGTGCCGACCCCGCTGCCGTTGCTGGCCATCGGCCGGGTCCGGCACGTCGGGGAGCCGGTGGCCGTGCTGCTGGCCGAGGACCCGTACCTGGCCGAGGACGCGATCGAGCTGGTCGACGTGGACTGGTCCCCGCAGCCCGTGGTGGCCAGCCTGGACGCCGCCACCGCCGCGGCAGCGCCCCGGGTCCACGAGCACGCGCAGCAAAACTGCCTGGTCAACCTGACCATGTTCGACGATGAGCGCCTGGCGGCCATCTTCGATCAGGCGCCCGCCGTCGTCACCGCCACCGTAACCAGCGGCCGGCTGGCCGCGCTGCCCATGGAGGGCCGGGCCTGCCTGGCCGAGTGGGACGAGCGGGACCAGCAGGTCGTCATGCACGTGTCCACCCAGGTCCCGCACCAGGTCCGGTCCGCGGTGGCCCAGGCGTTCGGGGTGGCCGAGCACCGGGTCAGGGTGATCGCCCCGGACGTCGGCGGGGGGTTCGGGCTGAAGTGCGTGGCCGGCCGGGAAGAGGCCGCCCTGGCCGGGATCGCGATGCGGCTGCGCCGCCCGGTGCGCTGGGTGGAGGACCGGCAGGAGAACCTGACCGCCTCGTTCCACGGCCACGAGCAGCGCTACCAGGTCCGCGCCGCGTTCGGCGCGGACGGCCGGATCCTCGGCCTGGCCGCCGACATCGACTGCGACGTGGGCGCGTACTCCGCGTTCCCGTTCACCTGCGCGGTCGAGCCGCTGATGGCCGCGACCGAGCTGCCCGGCATCTACAAGGTGCCCGCCTACCGGGCCCGGGGCCGCGCGATCGCCACCAACAAGGCGCCCACCGCGCCCTACCGCGGCGTGTCCCGCCCCCAGCTGGTCCTGGTCATGGAGCGCCTGATGGAGAAGGCCGCCCATGAGCTGGGCCTGGACCCGCTGGCGGTCCGCCGCCGGAACATGATCGGCCCCGGCGAGTTCCCGTACACCGGCTGCAACGGCGTCACCTACGACGAGGGCAGCTACGCGCAATCCCTGGAACTGGCCGAGAAGCGGGTCACCGAGGCCGGCTGGCCCGCGGAACGGGACCGGCTGCGCGCGGCGGGGCTGCTCGCCGGGATCGGCTACTCCTGCTTCTCCGAGCGGACCGCCTACGGCACCCCCACCATGTCGCAGCGGCGGATGCGGATGACGCCCGGCTACGACACCGCCTCGGTCCGGATGGATCCGTCCGGCGAAGTGATCGTGACCACCGGGACCTGCGGGCACGGCCAGGGCCACGAGACCACGTTCGCGCAGATCGTGGCGGACCGGCTCGGCGTTCACCCGGGCCAGGTCCGGCTCCGCCAGGGCGACACCGACCTGGCGTCGTACGGGTGGGGTACCTGGGGCAGCCGCTCGATCGTGATCGGCGGTGGCGCGGCCCGCCGGGCCGCGGACGGCGTGGCCGCCCAGCTGCGCCAGGTGGCCGCGCACCTGCTGGAAGCCAGCCCGGCCGACATCGAGCTCGGCGGCGGCCGGGCCGCGGTCCGCGGCGACCAGGCCGCCGCCGTGCCTCTCAGCGAGCTGGCCCGGATCGTGCACTTCCAGGCGCACCGGCTGCCGGAGGGGCTCCGCTACGGCCTGGAGTCGCGCGAGTCGTTCGACCCGCCGGGCACGTTCTCCAACGCCTGCCACGCGGTGCTGGTCGCCATCGACCCGGGCACCGGCGGCATCCGGCCCCATCGCTACCTGGTGGTCGAGGACTGCGGCGTGGTGATCAACCCGGTGATCGTGGACGGGCAGGTCCGGGGCGGGGTGACCCAGGGCGTGGCCGCCGCGCTGCTGGAGCAGGTCCGTTACGACCCCGGCGGGCAGCCGGAGAGCGCCACGCTGATGGACTACCTGGCCCCGACCGCGGCAGAGATCTGCCCTATCGAGATCGTCCACCTGGAGACGCCGTCCGCGTTCAGCGAGACCGGGGCCAAGGGGATGGGCGAGGGCGGCACGATCGGCGCCCCGGCCGCCGTGCTCAGCGCGGTCAATGACGCCCTCCGGGAGGCCCGTCCCGGCGCGGAGATCGACCACATCCCGGTCCGTCCCTGGGATATCCACGCGGCCCTGAATGGCCGGGAACCACAGTCCAGCCGGGAACCACGGGCCAGCCGGGAACCACGGGCCGAAGGGAGCACCGGGTGAAGGACACGCACCTGATCCGGGTCCGGGTGAACGGCCGGGAGCACGAGCTGGCCGTGGAATCCCGGCGCACCCTGGCCGACATGCTCCGGCACGACCTCGGCTACACCGGCACCCACCTGGGCTGTGAGCATGGCATCTGCGGGGCGTGCACGGTGCTGGTGGACGGGGTGCCCGCCCGGGCCTGCCTGATGTTCGGGGTGCAGGCCGACGGGCAGGACATCGCCACGGTCGAGGGGCTGGCCGACGGGGAAGACCTGTCCGACCTGCAGCAGGCGTTCAGTGACCGGCACGGCCTGCAGTGCGGGTTCTGCACGCCCGGGTTCCTGATGCTGGCCGAGGGCTACCTGGCCGAGCAGCAGGCCCGGGGCGCGGACGGCGCCGAGCCCAGCGAGCAGCAGATCCGTGAGATGGTCGCCGCTAACCTGTGCCGGTGCACCGGTTACCAGGGCATCGTCGAGGCCGTCCTGGAGACGGCCCGGCGGCGGCACGCCCGGGAGGTGCCGTGACCATCGGGTCCAGCCTCCCCCGCGGCGGCATCGGGGCGAGCATCGCTCGCAAGGAAGACCCCCGCCTGCTGCGCGGCCTGGGCCGGTTCGGCGCCGACTTCGCCCGGCCCGGCCAGCTGTGGGCCCGGGTGGTCCGCTCCCCCGTGGCCCACGGCCGGCTCCGCGGCGTGGACACTGCCCAGGCGCTCCAGGCGGACGGGGTGGTGACGGTGGTGACCGCGGCCAGCCTGCCGCCGGGGCTGGCCATCCCGGTCCGGCTCCCGGTCCAGGGCGCCGACCTCCGCGCGTACCTGCAGCCGGTGCTGGCCGCGGACACGGTGCGGTACGTGGGCGAGCCGGTGGCCGTGGTGGTCGCGCAGGACCCGTACGCGGCCGAGGACGCCGCCGAACTGGTGGACACCGACATCGACGAGGCGCCCGCGGTGCTGGACGCCGCGGCGGCCGCCGAACCGGGCGCCCCGGCGCTGTTCCCGGGCGGCAACGTGGCCGCCGACTTCAGCCTGGGCTACGGGGACGTGGCCGGGGCGTTCGCCCGGGCCGACCGGATCGTGGAGATCGAGGTGGAGATCGGGCGGCACGGCGCGGTCCCGCTGGAGCCGCGGGCGCTGCTGGCCGACCCCGACCCGGCCACCGGCCGGCTGTCGATCTTCGGGATGACCAAGGTGCCGGTGTTCAACCGGGACCTGCTGGCCTCGATGCTCGGCCTGGACGAGGCGCTGATCCACGTGCACGCGGTGGACGCGGGCGGCGGGTTCGGCGCCCGCGGCGAGTTCTACCCGGAGGACTTCCTGGTCCCGTGGCTGGCCCGGACGCTGGGCCGGCCGGTGATGTGGGTGGAGGACCGGGCCGAGCACCTGGTCGCGGTGAACCACTCCCGGCAGCAGGCCCACCGGATCGCCGCGGCCTTCGACGCGGGCGGCCGGATCCTCGGGCTGCGCGACGACGTGGTGCACGACAACGGGGCGTACTGCCGCACCCACGGGATCATCGTGCCCGAGCTGACCGTGGCCATGCTGCCCGGCCCGTACCGGGTCCCCGCCTACCGGGGCCGGATCCGCGTGGTGCTGACCAGCAAGACCCCGTGCGGCACGTACCGGGCGCCCGGCCGGTTCGAAGGCAGCGCCGCGCGCGAGCAGCTGCTCGACGTGGCCGCGCACAAGCTTAAAATCAGCCGCAACGAAATTCGCTCGCGCAACCTCCTTCACCCCAGCGAACTGCCGTGCCAGCGCTCGATGAGCACCCTCGGGACGGAGGTGATCCTCGACGCCGGCGACTACCCGGCGCTGCTGGCGGCGGCCCAGGCGGAAGCGGAACGGCTCGGCTACCCCGGCGAGGTGGAGCGGGGCCGCCGGGCCGGCCGGCGGCGCGGGCTGGGGGTGGCCGCGTTCCTGGAGAAGAGCGGGCTGGGCCCGCAGGAGACCGCCGACGTGGTGGTCAGCCGGACCGGGGCGGTGCACGTCTACTCCGGCGGCACGTCGCTGGGCCAGGGCATCGAGACGGTGCTGGCCCAGATCGCCGCGGACGCGCTGGGCGTGCACCCGGACCAGGTGAGCGTGGTCAACGGGGACACCGAGCGGCAGCCGTTCGGCGGCGGGTCGTGGGCGTCCCGGTCCACCGTGGTGGCGGGCAGCGCGGTGCACGCGGCGGCGGGCGCGGTCCGCGACCGGGCCGCCGAGGTCGCCGCGCGGATGCTCGAGGCCGCCCCGGGCGACCTGGTCATCACCGGCGGCCGGATCAGTGTCCGGGGTGATCCCGGCGCGGCCGTCACGCTGGCCGAGGTGGCCCGGGCCACCGACCCGGCCAGCCCCTGGCTGCGGCCCGGGGAGCCGGCCGGGCTGTCCGCGCGGCGCCGCTTCGAGGTGACCCACATGACCTACCCGTACGGGGTGCATCTCGCCGTGGTCGACGTGGACCCCGGCACGGGCGGCGTCCAGGTGCTGCGCTACCTGGTCGCCTACGAGGTGGGCCGGGCGGTCAACCCGGCGCTGGTGGCCGGCCAGCTGCGCGGCGGCGCCGCGCAGGGCATCGGCGGCGCGCTGCTGGAGGAGTTCTGCTACGACGAGAACGGGCAGCCGCAGTCGGCCACGTTCATGGACTACCGCGTGCCGACGGCGGCCGAGGTGCCGCCGATCGACGTGCTGATCACCCAGGATTCACCGGCGCCGGGCAACCCGCTGGGCGTGCGCGGCGCGGGCGAGGGCGGGGTGTCCGCGGCCGGGGCGGTGCTGGCCAGCGCGGTACGGGACGCGCTGGGCCTGGCGGGCAGCGTCGGGCGGCTGCCGCTCACCCCGGCCCGGGTGCAGGAACTCGCCACTAACGGAGGCGGCAGATGACCACGGCCAGCACGGGAATGCCCGGCACCGGAATCCAGGGCCCGGGCTCGCCGGGCACCGGCACCGGCAGCGAGACGGACCGGGGCACCCCCGGGCCCGGCTACGTGAGCAAGACCGACATGGTGGCGGCGCTCATCCGGGAGCAGATCATCACCGGGGAGCTGGCCGCGGGCGAGCAGCTGCGCCAGCGGGACCTGGCCCAGCGGTTCCAGGTCAGCCAGACGCCGGTGCGCGAGGCGATGCGGCGGCTGGAATCCGAGGGCCTGGTGATCGGCGACACGCACCGCGGGTTCACCGTCGTGGAGCCGGACGACGGCCCGGTCGAGGAGAACTTCCAGATCCGCGCGGCACTGGAATCGCTGGGCGCCTCGCTGGCCGCCCGCAAGATCGACGCGGCCGGCCTGGCCCGGCTGGAGGAGCTGAACGACCAGATGCGGGCCATGGGAGAGGACGACCCGCGGTATGCCGCGCTGAACCGGGAGTTCCATTTCAGCGTGTATGAGTACGCGCGGAGCCCGCTGCTGCTGTCGCTGATGCGGCTGCTGTGGGCGTCCCTGCACGGCGGCCCCAAGGTGGCCCGCACGCACGCGGAATCGGCCCGCCAGCACGACGCGATCGTGGCCGCGCTGCGGGCCGGCGATCCCGCCGCCGCCGCGGCGGGCACGTACCAGCACATCATGGGGAGTCCGTGACGACCATCACGACCAAAGACGGGGTCAGCCTGCACGCCGAGAGCACGGGCCGCGGCACGCCGCTGCTGTTCCTGCACGAGTTCGCGGGTGATCACCGGAGCTGGGAACCGCAGGTCCGGTACTTCTCGGCGCGCTACCGGTGCGTGACCTACGCGGCGCGGGGCTACCCGCCGTCCGGGGTGCCCGCGGAGCCGGCCGCCTACTCCCAGGACCGCGCGGTGGCCGACGCGGTCGCCGTGCTGGACGGGCTGGGCCTCCCGGCCGCGCACGTGGTCGGCCTGTCCATGGGCGGCTTCGCCGCCCTGCACCTGACGCTCCGGCACCCCGACCGGGTGCTGTCCACGGTGGCGGCCGGGGCCGGCTACGGCGCCGCCCCGGACCGCCAGGCGGCGTTCCGCGCCGAGTGCGAGGCGATCGCGGCCGCGTTCGAGGCCGACGGGGCGGAAGAGGTCGCGCGGTGGTATGCGCTGGGGCCGGCCCGGGTGCAGTTCCAGAACAAGAACCCGCGCGGCTGGGCCGAGTTCGCGGCCGCGCTGGCGGGGCACTCGGCGCTGGGATCCGCACTGACCATGCGCGGCGTCCAGGCGGGCCGCCCCTCGCTGTACGGGCTGCGCGACGAGCTGGCCGCGATCACCACCCCGCTGCTGGTCCTGGCCGGCGACGAGGATGACAGCTGCCTGGACGTGGCGCTCATGCTCAAGCGCACCATCCCCACCGCGGGCCTGGCGGTACTGCCGCGCACCGGCCACACCGCGAACCTGGAGGAGCCGCACCTGTTCAACGAGGCGGTGGACCGTTTCCTCGGTGCCGCCGAGCGGGGCGCCTGGCCGGCCCGCGATCCGCGGAGCCTGTCCCCGTCCACGACCGGGGTCCCGGGATGACCTCCTTCCTCGGCCGGCTCTCCCCGCGGCGCCGCCTGTTCGTGGGCGGGCTGGCCGCGCTGGCCGCCGTGATCGTGGTGGTGGCCGTGGTCAGCGTGCTGGTCTCCGGCGGTACCAGCCCGGCTCCCCCGGCGGCCGGCACCCCGGCCCAGGACCGGCCCGGGCCGGTGCTGCTGGTCCCCGGGTACGGCGGCAGCACCGGGTCGCTGTCCGTGCTGGCGCGCCGGATCCGGGCCACCGGGCGGGTGGCGACCGTGCTGCACCTGCCGGGTAAGGGCACGGGCAGCCTGATTGCCGACGCCGGCGTGCTGAACGCCGCGGTCGACCGGGCCCTGAGCGGCGGCGCGCCGTCGGTGGACGTGATCGGCTACTCGGCGGGCGGCGTGGCCACCCTGGTCTGGGCCCGGCAGGACGGCGGCACGCACAAGGCCCGGCGGGTCATCACGCTGGGCTCCCCGTTCCACGGCGCCGAGCTGGCCTCCGCGGCCACGGCGTTCGTGCCCGGCGCGTGCCCGGTCGCGTGCCAGCAGCTGGTGCCGGGCAGCAGCCTGCTCACCCAGCTGGATGCGACCGCCGTGCCCGCCCGGCCGCGCTGGCTGTCGCTGTGGACCACCGATGACCAGACGGTCACCCCGCCGGACTCCGCCCGGCTGGCCGGTGCGCTCAACGTGCCCATCCAGTCGGTGTGCCCGGCCGTGCAGGTCAGCCACTCCCAGCTGCCGACCAACCCGGCCGTCACCGCGATGGTCCTGCAGGCGCTCGGGTCCGGCCCGGCCCGGGCCCCGTCGGCGGCGGACTGCCGTTGAGGCGTGTCTCGCCTTAGGCCTCCTGGCCCGCGAGCCGGCGGCCGGTCGCCACCCAGGCCCCGCCCGCGCCGGCCGGCTCGATCGCGTAGCCCAGGGCGAACAGCATCTCGGCCAGCGCCATGTTCATGATCTCCCGGGTGGCCTCCCGGTCCGCCTCGCGGTCCAGGTCCAGCGCGAGCAGATCGTGCACCGCCCAGCTCACCATCACCCCGCCGGGGCCCGCCGGGCCGGTCCGGACCGGGACCGGCCGCACGCAGACGCCGCCGACCCGCCGCTGCGGATCCCAGCCTGAGCAGCGGTGCACCGGGAAGCCCGCCCCGACCAGCTCCCGGGCGATCTCCCGGGCCAGGTGGCCCGCCGGGCCGGCCGGCAGCGGTCCCCCGCCCGCGCCGGTCAGCCCGGAGACGGCCGCCGCCAGCTCGCCGCACTCGGCGAGGGCGCGGACGGCGGCCAGATCCGGGGCGCTGCGGGGACACACGGGCCCCCGCTCCGCGGCTCCCCTCCCCGCCGCTGGCCCGGACGCGATCACACGCAGATGCCGCTCCGTCATCACGCTCGCGCCTCCCGCCCCGGTGGCACCTGACCATTACCGTGTTTCTTTATAATCCCGATTCCTACACCCGCCGCGCGTTTTGATTCAACAGGCGCCCCATGCGTACATTCATGTACCATTACCCGCACTTTCCGGTGCGTTAAACGGGATCAGGCTGGCCTTCCGGGAGCATGGCGACCAGCAGCGACAGGCGCGCCGACAGGGCCGTGAATACGACGCTCACATCCGCGGCCCGCCCATCCCCGGCGCGAATCCGGAGGCGGTAGAGCTTCCGCGGGATTTCCAGGTCATGGCGTTTCCAGAGGTCGCGGGCCTGCGGCCCGGTGGCCAGCAGCCGGTCGACCAGGGCGGCGAACCGCGGGCTGGTGACGTTCCGCGCGTACTGGTACCGCAGCCCGGCCACGGCCGCCTGCCGGTCGCCATCCACGTCGGCCAGGACCTGCCCGGCCCCGGGGGTGAACAGGTACAGGATCAGGTTCTGCTGATCGGGGGGCACCCGGTCGAAGTACTCCCCGACCCAGTGGGTCATCGCCGCGTTACGGGCCAGGATGGTCCACATCTCGTCGGTGATCGCGGCCGGCGTGGGGTCCAGCCGCCGCACCAGTTCCCGCAGCGCCGGCGGAATCGCCGGCGGGCTCCCCGGGGGGCCAGCCTGCCGGGCCGGCATGGGCGGGTCCTGGCTTAAAGCCAGCACGTGCAGGGCGGAGCGCTGGGCATCGCTCATCCGGAGCGCGGCGGCGACGGACTCGACGAGGTGGACCCCCGGCTTGTCGATCTCGCCGCGCTCGAACGAGGCGTAGTAGCGGGCGCTGATCCCGATCAGGTCGGCGACGTCCTGCTGGCGCAGGCCCCGCTCGTGGCCCTCCGGGTCCTGCCTGGCCAGCCGGGAGCGGCAGCTCAGCAGGAGGTCGCTGAGCTCGCTGCGCCGTCGCCACGCGGCATCGGGAGCATCGTGACCGGAACTCACAGTTCCCGTCCGCGCCCGGCGGCTGTGCTTCCCTGGATCACTATGAGTCGCTCCCAGCCTCGCGATGATCCATTTACCACCTGGCTAACGAGACTGCTGGATGGGACCCCTGGTCACGTTACCGGCCGCCGGCGTGACGCGGAAGACACGCTCCGGGGCGGGCTGCCGGGACCGGGGGGTGGCCGGCGGTGAACTGGCAGCACTTCATGCGGTTCCTGGGCAGCATCCGCGGCCGGTGGGATCTGGCCATCCTGGCCAACCTGACCGAGGAGGGCGCCCGCCCCACCGAACTGCTGGACGCGATCAACGAGCAGGCCTGCGACGGGCACCGGCTGACCTGGAAGGTCATGCGTGACCGGCTGCGTCACCTGGAGGACGCGGGCTACGTCAGCCGCTGGGAGGTGCGGCGGTTCCCCCGTGAGACGCACTACCGGGCCACCGAGTTCGCCCGCCGCCTCGTCGCGGAACTGGACTCCCTGGACGCCTGGTACACGGCGAACGCCCCCGGCGGGCCCGGCCCGGAGGGCCCGTAGCCCGTCAGCGCGGGCTCACGGGACAGTCATTCAGGCACCAAATACCCATACGTACTTCAAAGTAATATCAGGACGAGTCGCGGCAAATAGGCCAGCGGGAATGACGCTGGCTGGTGACATATACGCCACCGTTCACTACCTTATGGGGATACACCCGGGGGGGTTGCGGTGTGCGATACGGCGGGACACGCGCGTGGCAGGCCTTCCGTGGCGCGCCCGCCGCCGCACGACCGCGGTCACGTCCAGCCTTCGCCGCGCATAGCCAGCACCCCCTTCCGCACGGAAGTTACCCGGCCCGGAGCTCGGATCCATATGCCTAGAGCGTAACAAATGGGCGCTAATGCCATTACGATGAGAAATCGGGCGCTTGCTTACAGTGCCCGATGCCGGGCGTGGGAACTCCCCGGCTGGTTACTCGCTTTCATCGCGGCGGTCATCGCCGCGGACCTGGCCGTGATCGGGGCGTGCGCGGCCACCACCCGGTTCCGCGGCGCCGACCTGGAGCTGGCCGCGGTCCTGCTCGCCTGCAACCTGCTGACGGTGGAGCTGACCCACCGGGCCGGCGAGCCTGCGGGCCTGGTCAAGGACGTGCACGCGATCTGGGAGCTGCCGCTCGCGCTGCTGCTGCCGCCGCTGTACGCGCTGCTGGTGCCGATCCCCCGGATGGCCCTGGTGCAGTGGCGCGTCCGGGCCACCCTGGTGCACCGGCGCGCGTTCACCGCCGCAGCGGTCGGCCTGTCCTACGGTGCGGCGTCAGCGGTGTTCCACGCGGCCGCGCCGGTGGTCACCGGGCTGGCGCCCGGCGCCCAGGCGCGGGTGCTGGCCTGGACCGTGGCCGCGGCCGGGTGCGGCGTGCTCAAGTCGGCGGTCAACAAGGTCCTGGTCATGACCGCGGTCAAGGGGGCCGACCCGGCCGCCAGCGTCCGGGAGAACCTGTTCACCCGCGAGCCCCTGTTCCACGACGCGGCCGAGCTGTCGGTCGGCCTCCTGGTCGCCCACGCGGTCATCGCCAGCCCGTTCATGGCGCTGGGGGCCCTGCCGTTAGTCGCGCTGCTGCACCGTTCGTTCCGGCACGCCCAGCTGGTCAACGCGTCCCGCGTCGACGCCAAGACCGGGCTGCTCAACGTGGGCACGTGGCTGCGCGAAGCCCGGCTGGAGACCGCGCGGGCGGCCCGGACCCGGACCCCGCTCGCCGTGGCGATCGCCGACATCGATCACTTCAAGAGCGTCAACGACAGCTTCGGGCACCTGGCCGGGGACGCCGTGCTGGCCGCCGTGGCCAGCGCGCTGAGCGCGCTGCTCCGGGACGGTGATCTGACCGGCCGGTTCGGCGGCGAGGAGTTCTGCATCCTGCTGCCCGGCTCGGACGCCGCGGAGGCCGCCCAGATCACCGAGCGGCTGCGCGACAGGATCTCCCGGATCGCCACCCCCGTGGGCGGCGACACCCCGCTGCGGGTCACCATCTCGATCGGCGTGGCCGCCCTGGGATCCTCCCGCCGTGATCTCGACGAGCTGCTGGCCGCCGCCGACCACGCCCTCTACCAGGCCAAGGAGAGCGGGCGGAACCGGGTGTGCCTGCTGGCCGCCAGCCCGGGATAGCCCCGGGGTCAGCTGGTGATGTCCTTGGTGGCGAAGTGCGCCCAGGACGCGGCCAGGAAGACCAGCACGTAGACGCCCTGCACCGCGAAGCCGCGCTCGATGTTCCGCCAGACGATCGGGTCGCGGAAGAAGTCGATCCAGGCCAGCCAGTACCGGGTGGGCAGGTACGGGTTGACCGCCGACGCGGAGTTGAGGGTGACCAGCACCTCGCTGGTGATCAGCGCGGCCAGCGCGCCCAGCGCGGCCCCGAGGGACGAGTCGGTGATGGTGGACAGGAACAGCGCGATCGCGCCCACGCCCAGCATGGACACCGCGATGAAGGCCACCGCCCCGACCGTCCGCAGCGCGATGTCCGCCGGGGTCAGCCCGCTGCCGGACAGCGAGGTCGCCGCGATGTTGGAGGTGGTCAGGCCGCCGGGGGTGGCGGCCACCGGCTTCGAGCCGAACAGGGCGATCCCGGTGAAGTACGCCGTCAGCGCGACGAGGATCACCGCGGCCAGCGTGTACACGATCAGCGCGATGAGCTTGGCGCCCAGCAGCCGGGTCCGGCCGACCGGCCGGGCCAGCAGGTAGCGCAGCGTGCCCGAGCCCGCCTCACCGGCGATGGAGTCCCCGGCCACCACCGCGACCGCCACCGGCAGGAAGATGGGCAGCACGATCGCGAGGGCCGCGGCCGGGTAGAGCGACCCGCTGGCCAGCACCGCGGACAGCAGCGCCGGGCCCTGGCCCGGGGGCGGCGCGATGTGGGTGACCGCCACGAACACCGCCACCAGCACGGGCAGGCCGCACAGCAGCAGGAGGCTCACCCAGGTGCGCGGCCGGCGGGCCAGCTTCACCAGCTCCACGCGGATCATGGCCGGTCACCATCCTGGACGTCGACGCGGTCCGAGCCTGAGCCGGTCACCGAGAGCACCACGTCCTCCAGCGACCGCCGTTCGGCGGCGATCTCGGTGACCCGCACCCCGTGGGCCACCAGGCGTGAGTTGAGCGCGGCGGTGTCGGCGTCCGCGATCACCAGCCGGCCGGCCTGCGCGAGCTCGATCTGGCCGTCCAGCACCTCACGGGCCCGGTCGGTGTCGGGCGTCCGGACGATCGAGCGCCCGGTCAGAGCCCGCAGCGTGTCCAGGTCGTCCTGGCGGACCAGCCGGCCGCGGTTCACGATGCCGACCCGGGTGCACAGCTGCTCGACCTCGCTGAGCTGGTGGCTGGACAGGAAGACGGTGGTGCCGGCCGCGTTCAGCTCGATGAGCAGGTCGCGGATCTCCCGGATGCCCTGCGGGTCCAGCCCGTTGGTCGGCTCGTCGAGGATGAGCAGCTTCGGGGTGCGCAGCAGGGCGGCGGCCAGGCCGAGCCGCTGCCGCATGCCGAGGGAGTACCTCTTGACCGGGCGGTTGTCGATGCCGGCCAGGCCGACCCGGTCCAGGGTCTCCGCGATCCGGCTGCGCCGGGTCCGGCGGCTCCCCGACGGGCCCGCCGCGTCCATCAGGGCCAGGTTGGCCCGCCCGGACAGGTGGCCGTACGCGGACGGGCCCTCGACCAGCGCGCCGATCGAGGGCAGCACCTCGGCGACCCGTTTCGGCACCGGCTCGCCCAGCACCGTGATCTCGCCGCTGGTCGCGTAGACCAGGCCGAGCAGCATCCGGACCACGGTCGTCTTCCCGGACCCGTTGGGCCCGAGGAAGCCGTACCGGTCGCCCTCCCGGACATCCAGGTCGACCTGGTCCACGACGAGCAGGTGCCCGTAGCGCTTGGTAAGGCCGCGCGTGACGATCATCGATGGAACCTGAACCTAAAGTGCGACAAGTCGGTGACCAGGGCGCTGGCTGACTGCTCCAGCACGGCCGGGGTCACCGCACCGGTGAACAGGAAGACAGCGTGGTGAAATCCGGCCCTGACCATCAGAACGGTCAGCAGCGGCGTCCGGATCAGCACGGCCGGCGGCGGCGTCCCGGCAGTCCCGGCGGTCCCGGGCAGCGTCACGCTGTCCGCCCCGGCCTGGATCGCGGAATTGAGCGCGGTCGTGCCCACTCCCTTGGGCAGCGGGAGCACCACGAACCGCGAGAACCCGCGGCCGTAGACGGCTACCCCGGGCGGGCTGCCCGGGAGGGCCACGTGGGGCTGCCCGCCCAGCTGGGCCGGGAACGGGTCGTGGTCGCTGTCGCCATCACCGTCGCCGTTGAGCACGCCGTCCACGTCCGGGAGCTTGGTGGTGGTGAGCCCGACGTTCGGCGCCGGGTGCGGGGTCACCGCGTCCAGGGTCGGCCGGGTCCGGCTCAGCTCCAGGAACATGCTGGTCAGCACGGGCTGGGCGGTTCCGTGGCTGGAGATCCGGACTTCGACGGGCAGCCCGCTGGCCGGGTCGGCCCAGATCTCCACGGCGCTGATCGTGGTGCCGGCCCCGGTGGGGACCAGCCGCAGGCCGGCGGCGTCCACCCCGGCGATCCGGCGGGAGGGCAGCCGGGAGATCCGGTCCGCGTGGCCCGCGGTGTCCAGCAGCCGCCGGGCCAGCGCGGGCGGCAGCAGGTCCGGCGCCCGCGGCAGCCGCACCGGCTCCGCGCCGGTGATCTGGGTGAGCAGGTTGGTCCCGTAGTTCCACAGGTAGGTGACCCCGCCGTCGGCGTAGGTGTCGCTCTCCGCTATCCCGGTCACGTTGGGCCCGCTCACGTCGTCGGCCCGCCAGTAGGCCGGCGAGCGGTACCAGACGTACTGGTCGGTGGTGCCGTCCAGCAGCAGGCTCACATTGTGCAGGTCGGGAAGTTCCGGCAGGCCGAGGTTCACCGTGCTCTCGGCGTACCCCTCGTACGGCACGCGGTCCGAGGCCAGGATGCGGGCCTGCAGGGCCGCGCGCGCTGATCGGGGAGGCCGGCACCGGGAGCGCCGCGACCACCGCGGGGATCGCGCAGAGCAGGACGGTTCCGGAGGCCACTATCGACCATCTCCGCCACGCGCCCCGGCTCACTCAACCAAACTACGTCGGGGACGGCGCCCGGCGTACCGAAGCGGCCCTCCCGTAAGGTGCCCATAAGGACTGCCCGTAAGGACAGCGCACGAGGAGGCGGGCCGTGATCCTGGTGACCGGAGCGACCGGAAGGGTCGGCTACCGCCTGCTGGAGGCACTGGCTGACGCGAAAGCGGCCGCCACCGCCATGGTGCGGGTGGAAGCCAAGGGCCTCGACCTGCCCGGCCCGGGCGAGAACCTGGTGGGGACCTTCGATGACCCGCCGGCCGCGGACCAGCTTCAGGCCTTCGACCGGGTCTTCCTGCTGAGCCCGTCCGGCGAGACGCAGGCCGAGCTGGAAATCGTCTTCATCGACGCGCTCGTGGCGGCGGGGCACCGGCCGCACGTGGTGAAGGTGGCCGCGGACGGCTTCCTGGACCCCGGGTGCGGGGTGCGGTTCATGCGCAGCCACCGCGAGGTCGCCCGGCACCTGGACGCGACCGGGCTGCCGGTGAGCTACCTGGCCCCCGCGCCGTACATGGAGATGCTGCTGCCGGCCGCGCCGGCCATCCGGCGGGAGGCGACGCTGTACGCGCCGGCCGGTCACGGGCACGTGGGCTTCGTGGCCGCCGCGGACGTGGCCGACGCCGCCGCGCGGCTGCTGACCGGCCCGGTGCCCGCGGCAGACGGCGAGCCCCGCGTGTTCACGCTGACCGGCCCGGACTCCCTGACCTACTCGGACGTGGCCACCAGGATCTCCGCCGTGTTCTCCCGCCAGGTGCGCTACACCGACCAGCCGGAGGACCGGGCGCGGGAGGAGCTGCTCGGCTCGGGCCTCGCGCCCTGGGACGCCGAGGGCATGGTGGAGCTGTTCGCCTGGATCCGTGCGGGCGGCGCCGGCCAGCTCACCTCGCATGTGCGGGAGGTGACCCGGCACGCTCCGCGGGGGCTGAACGACTGGCTCGAAGGATCGCGGGCCGCGTTCCTGGAGCCCGTGGCGGAAGCGCCGGCCCTCCGGTACTAAGGGCATCCGCCGCTGTGCCGATGGCGGCCCTGGCGTCACAGGTGCGGTTAGCCGTCGCGCATGTCAAACTGCTGCCTATCAGCGGGGCCTTGGGTGGGGGAGGCAGTCGATGGTGGACATGCCGTGTGCCGTGATCAGCAGCACCGTCTATGACTTGCCCGATCATCGCAAGGCGGCGCAGGACGCCTGCCTCCGGCAGGATTTCTTCCCCAAGATGATGGAGTTTCAGGCTCCGAGTCCCGCTGATCCTCTTCAGCTTTCACGGGACCTGGTCGACCAGGCCGATGTGTATGTGCTTATTTTAGGTTTCCGGTACGGGGAAGTCACGCGGGGGCAGGACAAGTCCTTTACTCATCTTGAGCTGGACCGGGCGACCGAGCGCGGTATCCCCATGCTCATGCTGCTCATGGCCGATAATCATCCTCTCACCAAGGCAGATGTGGATACCGGCACAGGAGCCGAGCGAGTACGCGAGCTGCGCGAGCAAGTGAGACTCGAGCATGCCGTGAACTATTTTTCCTCGGCGGAGCAGTTGCGCGCCCTGCTTATCGACGGGCTTTCCGACATGCGGAAACGGCTACGCCCCCGCGAGGTTTCCTTTCACCACGTCCACCAGCTCGTCGCCCCGCCGGAGCCGTACATCGCCCATCCGTACACGCTGCTCCAGACGTCTGAAGTAGTCGGACGGCAGCGGGAACTAAATGTGCTGACCGACTGGGTCACCGGCGCCGGCGCCGACTTCAACCAGGCCCGCCTCCTCACTTTTGTGGCGATCGGCGGAATAGGCAAGAGCGCGGTCACCTGGAAATGGTTCAACGAGGTTGCCCCGAACGAGATGCGGCCGCTCGCGGGACGCGTGTGGTGGAGTTTCTATGAAAGCGACGCGCGCTTCGACAACTTCGTCGCGCGCACTCTCGCGTATGTGAGCCGCCTCCCGATCGATCAGGTCTCGGACATGCACGTGTCTGAGCAGCAGGAGGAGCTGCTGGCCGCGCTCGACCAGGAACCTCACCTGATCGTGCTGGACGGCCTGGAACGGCTCCTGCTGGCTTACGCCCGGCCCGACGCGGCGTATCTCGCCGACGATGACCTGGACAAGCGGACCGCCAATACGGTGGCCAACGCCCTGGGGCTGCCAGCGGGGGCGGCGGCCTCGTTCACCGGCCAGTCACGGCTCCGGATAACCGCGGACCCCCGGGTCGGCGCCTTCCTCCGGCGTCTGGCGGGGGTCAGGGCCAGTCACGTGCTCGCGACGAGCCGCCTTTACCCGGCAGATCTGCAGGCCGTCACGGGCGCGTCCATCCGCGGCGCGGCCGCCTACTTCGTCGAGGGGCTCAGCGACGACGATGCGGTCAATCTCTGGCGCGCGTTCGGCGTGACCGGAGGCCGCGACGAACTTGTCGCGCTGTTCAACACGTTCGGCAACTACCCCCTGCTCATCCGGGCCCTGGCCGGCGAGGTGGCCCGCTTCCGCCCGGCACCAGGTGACTTCACCCGCTGGCAACAGGCCCACGCCGAGTTCGACCCGTTCCAGCTGCCCCTCATCCAGCGCAAGTCGCACGTGCTGAAGTACGCTCTCAGCGGCCTGACGGACACGGACAATCGCGTGCTGCATACCGTGGCCGCCTTCCGGGCTCCCGCGACCTACGCCACCCTGGCCGCGCTGCTCACGGGTCCGGGCAAACCGTGCCCGGACGAACCCGCTCTCGACCTGATCCTGACCGATCTCGAAGACCGCGGCCTGGTCGGCTGGGACCGGAGGGGCAACCGCTACGATCTGCACCCCGTCGTCCGGGGCGTGGCCTGGTCGGCTCTGGATCCCCGGGCGAAGAACGATATCTACCAGAACTTCGCCACGCATTTCGAGGCCATCCCCGCGGCTGATCAAGACGCGATCAAGAGCATCGACGACCTGGCCGGAGCCATCGAGCTGTACCACACCCTGGTGCGGCTGCGCCGGGCCAAGGAGGCCTTCGACATTTTTTCGGACCGTATCTTCGACGTCGTCGACCGGATCGGCGCCTACCGGGAGGCGGCCGAACTCGCTGAACTGTTCCTGGCCGAGCCAGGATTGATGGACCTCCTGAAGGAGGAACACAGCGAAAGCGCCGGATACCTCATGCTGTGGCTGGTCGTCTCCTACTACCTCAGCGGCGACCCCGGCCGTTCGCTGGACACGATCGGGCTGACCGGGAAAAGCAACGACGAAGAGGATCAAAGCCTTCTCCTGACCCTTCATTCGATGGCTCTGGGCCAGCGGGGAAAGCTAGCCGAATCTGAACGTCTGGCGCGCGAGAGCATAAACCTCGACACGGGCAAGGAGCGTAAAAGAGACGTGCTTCAGTTCGCGCTCTGGGGATTCGCCATGGCCCTCCTCAGGCGCGGGAAATATAAAGAGGCAGTGGCGTGGCTGTCTGACTACCGGGGCAAAGGCCAAGGTGGCGATGATGTCGAAGAGATCTTCGGGCCGCAAGACCTGCTGTCACTGGGCCTGACCGCCCTGCGCGAGGACGACATCACCACCGCTCAGTTCCTGGCCGGAAAAATAGCCTCCAGTGCCGAGCAACTCGGCCGGCCGATCCCGCGCATTCAGTCGATGACACTCGGGGCGGCGGTCGCGGAGGCGCTTGGCGAACGGGATCGAGCCCATGACCTCCTGAGCGACGCGCTGGTGATGGCCCGTGAGCTGAGGCTGGCCGACAGCGAGGCCGGTCTCCTGGTGCGACTGGGGGCCTGGAATGTGCGCAGCGGCCGGCTCGGCGCGGCCCGGGGACATGCCACCGACGCCCTGCAGGTCGCAGAGCACCGGCAGCTGACGCTGCAGCGGATTGATGCCGTCAACCTGCTCAGCAGGATCGAGCGCGACGGTGGCCACCTCCGCGAGGCGGCCGCCTCCGCGGCCGAGGCTTACCGTCTGGCCTGGTGCGACGGGCCGCCCTTCTGGTATGAGCCGGGCATTCGTCAGGCCCGGGAGAATCTCGCCGCCCTAGGAGAGCCTGAGCCTGCGGGGTTGACGCCGTTCGACTCCCGCATCCCGATGCCGGAGCTGAGAATCAGCCCCGTCCCGCCCCTCAGGGCGCTGACCCTGGAGCCGCCGCTGGACGATCAGCTCCTGATGAGGATTATCCCGCTGCTGGGGCGCGATGATGAGGGCGCTGCCGCCTTGCGCGCACTGTACGATTCTCCCGCTTCTTCGCCGAGGATCAAGGCCGCTGCGATCGAGGAACTGGCCCGGCGCGCAGGCCGTTCTGACCCGCCGGCCGAGCGATGAGCACGATCCGGAGGTGCGGACGCGGATGGGGCTACCCGCGGGCGCCCAGCGCCGGGGCGGCCAGGAAGATCATTAGCTGAGCTCAAGACGGGATCAGACATGGACCACCCACCGCTGCAGGAGCAGCGTCCCGGGCTGGGTGCCGAAGCCGGAGCGGCTCCGGCGGACCTTGCGGACGGCTACCTCGAGATCTACAAGCTGGCGGTCGAGATGGCGGACCGGGTGTCCGCCCGGCGCGGCGTGGCGAACAGCTACTTCCTGACCCTGAACACCGCCGTGCTGGCGGTCATCGGCACCGTGGCCGTCCGCTGGTACCTGGCGGCGGCCGGGATTGTCCTGTGCGTGGCCTGGTGGGCCCTGCTGAAGAGTTACCGGGACCTGAACCGGGCCAAATTCGCTGTCATCCTGGCCATGGAGGAGCAACTGCCGGCCCGCGTCTACGGCGACGAGTGGCAGCGGCTGCGCATCGAGCCTGTCTCCTTCGCCTTGCGCCCGGCGGTGGCCCGGTCCTGGTTCGCCCAGTACCGGGAACTCGGCTACATCGAGCGGATCGTGCCCTGGGTTTTCGCCCTGATCTATTGTGCCGAGATCGTGCGGCAGGCCGCGGGATGACCTACCTCGACAAGCTGGCCGCGGAAATCGAGCGCGAGATCCCGCCGGATCTGCTTCCCGACCAGGACACCAAGGGCCTGTTCCGCCTGTACGCCCTGCTTGCCCTGGTCAAAGGCAGGGACGTCACGGCGGAGGATGTCCACGACGCCTGGTCAGCCTGGATGCAGGACCAGGCGCCGGACCATCCTTCCATCCGGCCCTTCGATGAACTGGACACCGGAACGCAGGCGTCCGACGAGCCGTTCGCCCAGGCCATCAGGAAAGTCGCCGCACGCTCCGCTTAACCCGGGGATGAGCAGCTGACCGGGGGTAGCCGGGGGTTGCGGGGGTAGCCGGGGGCGGGCTGGGTAGCGTGGGCGGGAGCACTCCAGACCCGACGGAGGACCTGATGGACTACCGGCTGCTGGGCAGCAGCGGATGCGCGGTGTCCGCGCTCGCCCTCGGCACCCTGACCTTTGGCAACGAGACGGACGAGGAAGGCTCCTTCGCCCAGCTGGACCGCTTCACCGAGGCCGGCGGCACGCTGGTGGATTCCGCGGACGTGTACGCGGACGGCCGTTCCGAGGAGATCATCGGGCGCTGGCTGGCGGCCCGGCCGGGCCGCCGTGATCAGGTCGTGCTGGCCACCAAGGGCCGGTTCCCCACCGACGAGACGCCGAACGGGCACGGGCTGTCCCGCCAGCACCTCAAGGCCGCGCTGGAGGCATCCCTGCGCCGGCTGGGCACCGACACCATCGACCTGTACCAGGTGCACGGGTGGGACCCGCTGACCCGGATCGAGGAGACGCTGCGCTTCCTGGACGACGCGGTGCGAGCCGGGAAGATCAACTACGCCGGGCTCTCGAACTTCACCGGCTGGCAGGTGCAGAAGGCGGTGGGGACCGCGGAGGCCCGCGGGCTGTCCGTGCCGGTGTCGCTGCAGCCGCAGTACAACCTGCTGGCCCGGGCCATCGAGTGGGAGATCGTGCCCGCTTGCCAGGACGCCGGGCTGGGCCTGCTCGCCTGGTCCCCGCTGGCCAGCGGGTGGCTGACCGGCAAGTACCAGCGCGGCGAGCCGCCCGCGCCGGGCACCCGGGTGGTGGAGAACGCCGACGAGGGCATGCGGATCTGGAACCAGCGCGGCCAGTCCGAGCAGACCTGGCAGGTGCTCGACGCGGTCCGCAAGGTAGCCGGGGGCCGCGGCGTGTCCCTGGCCCAGGTGGCCATCGCCTGGGTGCTGGCCCGGCCCGCGGTCTCCGCGGTGATCCTCGGGGCCCGCTCTCTGGAGCAGTTCACCGACAACCTGGCCGCGGCCGCCCTCGAGCTGAGCCCCGAGGAGATGCAGTCGCTGGACGAGGCGAGCGAGCCGCCGGTCCCGGACTACCCCTACGGCGAGCCCGGCCAGTCCCAGCGCAGCCGCCGCATCAGGGGCGGCCGGTTCTAGGATCCCGGGCCGGGCTCGACGGGGGACTCAGTACCAGCCGTAGGCCAGCTCGTGCTCCCACGCCACGCGCGGGCGCCCGTACACGCCCTTGATGTAGCGCAGGCCCCAGCGGATCTGGGTGGTGGCGTTGGTCCGCCAGTGGTTGCCGGCGCTGGCCATCTTGCTGCCCGGCAGGGCCTGCGGGATGCCGTAGGCGCCGGAGTACGGGTTCGCGGCGTACTTGTTCCAGCCGCTTTCCCGGTTCCACAGCTTCTGCAGCGGCGTCCACTGCCGCTTGCCCCAGCCGAAGCGGGGCATCATCCGCCAGGCGGTGCGGTAGTTGGCCTGGCGCTGCGAGGAGGAGGCCGCGTCCAGGGTGGCCATGGGCCGGGAGATCGCGGGGGCCACGGCCACGGCTCCGGCTGCCTGAGAGGCGGCGGGCGGCGTGGCGGGCTGGGCGGGGGCGGTGCTGAGGGTAATGACCGCCGCGGTGACGGCGCTGCCAGCCGCGGTCACGGTCAGGAGGAGCTTCGGATACGTGCGCAGAGATGTCCGGAAACGGGACAAGAGGAACCTTCGGTCGGCGCGGAACACGCGCGCGGCTGATCACCCGGGCACATGCCAGCTACCGGCGGAATCTGCAGGGAGGGCAGCGGCGTGCGGACGTGACGCGGGGGCAGGGCGCCGGGCGGCTCTCAGGCGGCCATCTCGCACGCAGGGTGCTTGCGGCCTCCACCCTGCCCCAAATGTGGATTTAGTGTGACCATAACCCGCAATTAAGGCACTGTGAACTAGCTCACACGCCGCGGAGGGGCGGCCCGGGGTACCCGGGTCCGCCCCTCCGGCCGGCCTGCCGCTGCGCTAGTACCAGCCGTAAGCCTGCTCGTGCGACCAGGCCCCGCACGGCGAGCCGTACACCGACCGGATATACCCCAGGCCCCAGCGGATCTGGGTGGCCGCGTTGGTCTGCCAGTCCGCGCCGGCGCTGGCCATCTTGCTGCCCGGCAGGGCCTGCGGGATGCCGTAGGCGCCGGACGACGTGTTGCTGGCGGAGACGTTCCACCCGCTCTCCGCGTTCCACAGCGGCTGCAGGCAGCTGAACTGCGACGCGGACCAGCCGTAGGAGCCGAGCATGCCCTGGGCGATCTGCTGCGGCGAGCCCGAGGGGGTGGCCGGCTGGGCCGCTGCGGCGGGCGCGGCGGCCGCCTTCTGCTGCTGCGCGGCGCGGGCCGCGGCCCGCGCCGCCGCCGCCCGGGCCGCGGCCCGGGCCTGGGCGGCCTTCCGGGCCCGCTCACGGGCGATGGCCTGGCGCACGGCGGCCTGCCGGGCCGCCGCCTCGCTGGCCTTGAGGTCCTGCGCCGACTTGGCCAGCCCGTTGTCCCGGGCGGCCGCGCCGGTCAGGGTGCCGGCCCGGCGGCTGAACCGGCCGCCGACCCAGCGGCCGGGCCGGCGAAGGAGGCGTCGGCGACGCTCGCCGACGCGGCCGGTGACGTGTCCGGCCACGCCGCCACGGTGCCCGCGATGCCCGCCAGGGCGAGCGCCGAGCCCGCGGCGATAAGGGTGATCTTGGGGGTCTTGCGATGGGGAGCCCGTCTGCTGAGGGACAACATGAACCTTTGGTCGGGCGCGTGCGCGCCGTCGGTTTCCACCCAGGGCGCAGACCGGCCACCGAGGGGGCGGGGGGCGAGGTCAGCGGCGTCGGATGCGGCGCGGGGACAGGGCGCCAGGCCGCTCAGAAGGCGGCGGTCATCTCGTACGCGGGGTGCTTGCGAGGACCCAGACTGCCCGAGATCGCCGTGGGCGGGGGGGAACGCGAGACCAGGCCTTATGAAAAGGATCACACCAAAAAGACCGTTTGGGCCATAAAAGGCGCCGTCAAAGGCCACATTGACGGTTCTTCCGGCCGGCGGGCGCCTTCAGGCCAGGGCCGGGATGACCTCGCGGCCGTACGCGGCCAGCGTCTCGCCGGGCTGGTCGTGCATCAGGTACACGGCGAACTGGTCCACGCCGATCCCGGCCAGCTCGCGCAGCCGGTCGAGGTGCGCCCCGGCCGGGCCGAGCAGGCAGAACCGGTCCACGATGGTGTCCGGCACGAAGTCGGTGGACGGGTTCCCGGCCCGCCCGTGATGGGCGTAGTCGTATCCCTCGCGGCCCTTGATGTAGTCGGTCAGCACGCGGGGCACCGGCCCGTCCTCGCCGTACCGGGCGACCAGGTCGGCGACGTGGTTGCCGACCATCCCGCCGAACCAGCGCAGCTGGTCGCGCTGGTGCGCCAGGTCGGTCCCGACGTAGGCGGGAGCGGCCACGCAGATCGTGATCGTGTCCGGGTCCCGGCCGGCCTTGCGGGCCGCGGCCCGCACCGACCCGATCGTCCAGCGCGCGATGTCCGGGTCGGCGGTCTGCAGGATGAACCCGTCCGCCTGCTCGCCCACCAGGGCCAGTGCCTTCGGCCCGTAGGCGGCCATCCAGATCTCCAGCCTGCCGTCGCGCACCCACGGGATGCGGATCGGCGCGCCGTGCAGCATCACCTCCCGCCCCTCGGCCAGGCCCTTGATCACGTGCATCGCCTCGGACATGGTGGCCAGGGTGACCGGCTGCTGGCCGATCACCCGGCGGGCCGAGTCGCCGCGGCCGATGCCGCACACGGTCCGGTTGCCGAACATGTCGTTCAGCGTGGCGAACAGGGACGCGGTGACCGACCAGTCCCGGGTGCCCGGGTTGGTCACCATGGGGCCGACCATCAGCTCCGAGGTGGCCGCCAGGATCTGCGAGTAGATGACGAACGGCTCCTGCCACAGCACGTGCGAGTCGAACGTCCAGCCGTACCGGAAGCCCTCGTCCTCGGCGCGGCGCATGGTCGCCACCACGGCGTGGGCACGGCGGATCGGTCTGCAGGACCACCCCGAAGTCCATCTGCTTCCCCGTCGGTTCAGATCAGGTACTGGGACAGGCCGCGGCGCAGGAACTGGCCGTGGCCGGTGCGGCCGTGGTACTCGCCGCCGTCGATCACCAGCTCGCCCCGGGACAGCACGGTCCGCACCTGCCCGGTGATCCCGAAGCCCTCGTAGGCCGAGTAGTCCACGTTCATGTGGTGCGTGGCCGCCGACAGGACCTGGGTGGCCCGCGGGTCGTACAGGACGATGTCGGCGTCCGAGCCGGGCGCGATGATGCCCTTGCGCGGGTAGAGCCCGAACATCCGGGCCGGCGTGGTCGCGGCCACCTCCACCCAGCGGGCCAGGGACAGCTCCCCCGCGACCACCCCCTGGTGCAGCAGGTCCATCCGGTGCTCGACCCCGGGGATCCCGTTGGGGATCTTGGAGAAGGCGCCGCGGCCCAGCTCCTTCTGCTCCTTGAAGCAGAACGGGCAGTGGTCGGTGGACACCACGGACAGGTCGTTGGTGCGCAGGCCGCGCCACAGCGAGCCCTGGTGCTCGCGGGGCCGCAGCGGCGGCGAGGCCACGTACTTGGCCCCCTCGAAGTCCGGCCGGGCCAGGTCGTCCAGGGACAGGTACAGGTACTGCGGGCAGGTCTCGGCGAACACGTTCTGCCCGGTGTCCCGGGCCCCGGCCACCGCCTCGAGGGCCTGCGCCGCCGACAGGTGCACGATGTAGAGCGGCGATCCGGTCACCCGGGCCAGGGTGATGGCCCGGTGGGTGGCCTCCGCCTCCAGCTCCGGCGGCCGGGTCAGCCCGTGCTGCACCGGGTCGGTCTTGCCCGCGGCCAGGGCCTGGGCCACCAGCTCGTCGATCGCGATGCCGTTCTCGGCGTGCATCATGATCACGGCGCCGGTACCGGCCGCCTTGGTCATGGCGCGGAGGATCTCCCCGTCGGTCGCGTAGAACACGCCCGGGTAGGCCATGAACATCTTGAAGCTGTTCACGCCCGCGCCGATGCAGGCCTCCATCTCCTTCAGCGACGTGTCGTTGACGTCGGAGACGATCATGTGGAAGCCGTAGTCGATCACGCAGTGGCCGTCGGCCTTCTCGTGCCACTTGTCCAGGGTGGCCAGCAGCGAGGTGCCCTTGGCCTGGACCGCGAAGTCCACGATCGTGGTGGTGCCGCCCCAGGCCGCGGCCCGGGTGCCGGTCTCGAACGTGTCCACCGAGAACGTGCCGCCGAACGGCATCTCCATGTGGGTGTGCACGTCGATGCCGCCGGGCAGCACGTACAGCCCGTCCGCGTCGAAGACCCGGGCCGCGGTCGCGGCCCAGGCCACCGTGGTCTCGCTGCCCGGGGCGGCCAGCGCGCTGATCTTCTCCCCCTCGACCAGCACGTCCGCGGGCATGGCGCCCGTGGGAGACACCACGGTGCCGCCCTTGATGAGCGTGCTCACGGCGTCACTCCCCTTCCCGGCTGCCGCCGGTTCACGGCGTCACCAGCGGCCCGTACTGGTCGGGACGGCGGTCCCGGTAGAACTGCCACAGGTCCCGCACCTCGGCGAGCTGGTCCATGTTCAGGTCGCGGACGATCACCTCGTCGTCGGTGTCGGACGCCGCCTCGCCGACCAGCTGGCCGCGCGGGTCGACGAAGTAGGTCTGGCCGTAGAACTCGTTGTCGCCCAGGGGCTCCACGCCGACCCGGTTGATCGCGCCGATGAAGTACTCGTTGGCCACCGCGGCGGCGGGCTGCTCCAGCCGCCACAGGTACTGCGACAGGCCGCGGCTGGTCGCCGACGGGTTGAACACGATCCGGGCGCCGGCCAGGCCGAGCGCCCGCCAGCCCTCCGGGAAGTGCCGGTCGTAGCAGATGTACACGCCGATCCGGCCGACCGCGGTGTCGAAGACCGGGTAGCCCAGGTTCCCGGGCCGGAAGTAGAACTTCTCCCAGAACCCCTTGACCTGCGGCAGGTGCGTCTTCCGGTACTTGCCGAGGTAGGTGCCGTCCGCGTCGATCACGGCCGCGGTGTTGTAGTACAGCCCCGGGTGCTCCTCCTCGTACATGGGCACCACCAGGACCACCGAATGCTGCCGGGCCAGCTCGCACATCAGCTCGGTGGTGGGGCCGCCGGGGATGGCCTCGGTGTAGGAGTAGTAGTCGGCGTCCTGCACCTGGCAGAAGTACGGCCCGTAGAACAGCTCCTGCAGGCAGACGACCTGGGCCCCGGCCGACGCGGCCCGGCCGATCGCGTCCGCCGAAGCCCGGATCATGGACTCCTTGTCACCCGTCCACTGCTGCTGGATCAGCCCGGCCCTGATGATCTCGGCCACTGCGCGCTCCCCTCGACGTTTGGGACAATCATGGCCGCCGGCAGGCCGGCCAGGAAGCCTCGGGTGTTCCGCGGCCGCTAGGCCTGCGGCGGCGGAAGGGGCAACGGCGGCTGGCGCTGGGCCCGGATCACGTGGATGACCGCGTTGATCAGGGCCAGGTGGGTGAACGCCTGCGGGAAGTTGCCCAGATGACGGCCGGTCCGCGGGTCGATTTCCTCCGCGTACAGGTCGAGCGAGCTGGCCAGCGAGAGCAGCCGCTCGCACAGCTGCCGGGCCCGGTCCATCTCGCCGATCTCGCTGAACGCCGAGACCAGCAGGAACGAGCAGATCGTGAACGTGCCCTCGTCCCCGGGCAGCCCGTCGTCGGTCTCCTCGGGCCGGTACCGCACGACCAGGCCGTCCACGGTCAGCTCGTCCGCGATGGCCAGGATGGTGGCCCGGACCCGCGGGTCCTCGCGGGGCAGGAACCCGGTCATCGGCAGCAGCAGCAGCGAGGCGTCGAGCGCCTTCGTGTCGTAGTGCTGGGTGAACACCCCGCGCTCGTCCACCCCGTGGGCCAGGATGTCGTCCCGGATCTCGTCGGCCGCCTCGCTCCAGGTCTTGGCCAGCGCGGCCTCGCCGCGGGCCAGCGCGGCCTGGGCGCCGCGCTGCACCGCGGACCAGCACATCAGCTTGGAGAACGTGAAGTGCTTCGGCTCGCCGCGCACCTCCCAGATGCCCAGGTCAGGCTCGCGCCAGTACTTCAGCGCGCACTCCACCTGGCGGCGCACCACCCGCCACATCCGGTCATCCAGCCGCTGCCAGCTGCCCAGCCGGATGTGGATGGCCTGCAGCATGGTGCCCCACACGTCGTGCTGGCGCTGGGTGTAGGCCTCGTTGCCCACCCGCACCGGCCGGGCCCCGTCGTACCCGCTGAGATGATCGAGGACTTGCTCGCTGAGGTCCCGCTCGCCGTCCACGCCGTAGACCACCTGGACCTCGTCGTCGCGCTGGGCCAGGTCGGCGAGGAACCAGAAGAAGTCGTCGGCCTCCCAGTCGAAGCCGAGCGCGTACAGGCTCCACAGGGTGAACGCGGAGTCGCGCAGCCAGCAGTAGCGGTAGTCCCAGTTGCGCTCGCCGTGCGGGACCTCCGGCAGCGACGTGGTCGCCGCGGCCACCATGGCCCCGCTGGGCGCGAACGTGAGGCCCTTCAGGGTCAGCGCGCTGCGCTGCAGGTAGCGGCTCCACGGATGGTCCGGGAACCGGCCCCGGGCCAGCCAGTGCTGCCAGTGGTGCGCGGTCCAGAGCAGCCGCTGGCGCGCCTCGGAGTAGGTGAACGGCGGCGCGTGATCGGTCCAGGACAGGGCGCAGAAATGGACCTCGCCCTCCCGCATCCGGGTCCGGGCCATGGCCCGGCCGCCCTCGAACCCGAGCCGCATGTCGGTGGTCAGGGTCAGCGGGACCCCGGGGGCATCGCCGGCCGGGCGGCAGACCCCCTGCCCGTAGCTGCGGTCGGTGTAGGACCAGGTGCCCTGGTGACGGCCGTAGTCGAAGACCGGCTCGCACTCGAACGTGACCTGGACCTCGCCGGTCACGCAGCGGATGGTGCGCAGCAGGACGTGGTCCGCGTCGTAGTCGGTGGGCGTCCGGCGGTGCGTGTGCGACAGCTCGCTCTCGTGGTGCCAGGGCCCCATGATCAGCGCGTCACGCACCACCAGCCACCCGGTCGGCGTGGCCCAGCTGGTCTCCAGGACCATCGTCCCGGGCAGGTACCGGCGGGCGGCCGGGACGGTGATCCCCTCGGGGCCGAGCCGGAAACCGCCGGCTGAGCGGTCCAGGATCGCGCCGAAGACGCTCGGCGAGTCGATCCGGGGCAGGCACAGCCACTCGACGTTCCCGCTCGGCGCGATCAGGGCGGTGGTCTCGCAGTCGGACAGGAAGCCGTACTCACCGATCGGGCGGGAACAGCGAATCCTCGGCGGCCGCGTCCACCGGGCCGGGAGTCGCCATGTCCAGGCCGTACCAGTCCTCGACCGCGATGTCCCTGGACCCGCGGTCACCCAAGGCGCTCATCTGATCGGTATACCCTCCGGGGCGAGATCCCCGCAGCTGACCACCGGACTTCAGGGGCGCTGCCCGCGCAGCCGGGCCACGTAGCGGTCCGCGGAGCGCCGGACGGCGGCCGCCCCGTCGGCCACGACGACCCGCCCCCACCAGCCGCCGTAGACCCGGTCGAAGGTGAACCGCTCCGGTCCGGCGGGCGATCTCCAGCACGGTCGCCTCGTCCAGCGGGATGAGGTTGGGGTAGCTCCACATGAAGCTGACCCAGTCCCGGTCCGGGACCACGGTGATGGTGTCCCCGGTCAGCAGGGCGCCGCGGCCGCCGGATCCGGCGGGCCAGTGCAGCACGGCCGCGCCGTCGAAGTGACCGCCGATCCGGGCCAGGGTGACGCCGGGCACCGGCTCGGCGTCGTCGTCGAACAGCTCGATGCGCGGCGAGGGCCGCTGGATCCACTGCTCGTCGGCCCGCGGGATGAAGACCCGGGCGCCGAAGGCGTCCGCGAAGTCCACGTGCGCGGCGTAGAAGTGCGGATGCGACATGCAGATGGCGTCGATGCCGCCCAGCTCGGTGATCTTGGCCCGGGCCGCCTCGTCCAGCAGGGGAACGCAGTCCCACAGCACGTTTCCCTGCGGGGTGCGGACCAGCAGGGCCCGCTGCCCGATCGCGAAGGCCGGCTGCACCCCGATGCCGGTCAGGCCCGGTTCCTCCTCGCGCACCAGCACCGCGTGGTCCCGGCCGATCTCGGCCATCGTCGTCCACTGCTGGCCGCCCCAGCCGACATACTGGCGCTCATCGTCGCAGATCGGGCACCGCCCAGGCGGCTCGGGCGTGTCGGGCTGCTGGACCGCGCACGTGCGGCAGATCCACGCGGGCATTGGGGCCTCCTCGTCTCGTGACCGCCTCCACAGTAAGGTGATCACATGCGGCGGATCATGATCACCGCGGTGGGGGCCGCCCTGGTGACGGGCCTCGCCGCGTGCGGAAGCTCGGGCAGCACGGCCAGCGGCGGCAGCACCGCCGCCAGCACGGCCAGCTGCACCAACGCAGGTATCCAGAAGGACCTGTACGCCAAGGGCTCGCTCACCGTGGCCACGGACAAGCCGGCCTACCCACCGTGGTTCTCCGGCAACAACCCGGCGAACGGCAAGGGCTACGAGAGCGCCGTGGCCTACGCGGTGGCCGCGCAGCTCGGCTTCAAGAAGTCCCAGGTCAAATGGGCCTACGAGCCGTTCAACGACTCGTACGCGCCCGGCCCCAAGAAGTTCGACTTCGACGTCAACGAGATCTCGGTGACGCCGGCGCGGGCCCAGGCGGTCACGTTCTCGACCAGCTACTACAACGTGCAGCAGGCCCTGGTCGCGCTCAAGGGCACCCCGATCGTGACCAAGCACGCGCCGGCCGACCTGAAGAATTACGTGTTCGGCGATCAGGTCGGCACGACCAGCCTGGCCTTCATCAACAGCCAGATCCAGCCGACGCAGACACCCAAGGTCTACGAGACGCTGAACGACGTGAAGCAGGGACTTCAGACCCACCAGATCGCGGCGCTGGTCGCGGACACGCCGACGGCCCAGTACATCTCCTCCTCCGAGATCAAGAACTCGCTCATGGTGGGGCAGTTCCCGTCCACCGGCGAGCACTTCGGGCTGCTGTTCCACAAGGGGAACCCGCTGGTGGGCTGCGTGGACAAGGCGCTGGCCACGCTGAACCGCAACGGCACGCTCGCCTCGCTGGAAAAGAAGTACCTGCAGATCTACCTGAGCGTGCCGACGATCAAGCCCTGATGTCCGGCCCGCCCCAGCCCTCGTTCAGCGAGCCGTCCATCGGCGGGCCGGACTCGTTCGGCGAGCCGCGGCGCGGGTCGCGGCTGCTGCGCGGCGGCGGCCGCGGGGCGGTGGCCGTGTCCACCGCCAGCACGATCGTGGTGCTGGCCGCGCTGGCCGCCCTGTTCCTGCTGGCGCCGGGCAGCGCCGCGGTCCGGCACACGTTCTTCAACCCGGCCGACATGTGGAAGTCCCTGATCGGCGACCCCAAGGCAGGGCTACTACTCGGTGGGCGAGGCCCTCTGGCTGAACATCCGGATGTTCCTGGCCGCCGAGGTCCTCATCCTCATCGTCGCCCTGGTCATCGCCATCGTCCGGCAGTCGGACAGCCCGGTGATGTTCCCGCTGCGCATCGTCAGCACCATCTACGTGGACGTGTTCCGCGGCGTGCCGCTGATCCTGGTCATCTTCGCGATCGGGTTCGGGGTGCCCGCCCTCAACCTGCCGTTCGTGAGCACCCAGTCGGCCGCGGTGTACGGGGTCGCCGCCCTGGTCCTGTCCTACTCCGCGTACGTCTCCGAGGTGTACCGGGCGGGCCTGAACTCGGTGCACCAGAGCCAGGTCGCGGCGGCCCGGTCGCTCGGCCTGTCGCAGCACCGCGGCGCTGCGCTACGTGATCTTGCCGCAGGCGGTGCGCAACATCATCCCGCCGCTGCTGAACGACTTCATCAGCCTGCAGAAGGACACCGCGCTGGTCGGCATCCTCGGCGCGATCGAGGCCAACAAGGCCGCCGAGATCTTCAGCGACACCGTGTTCAACTACTCCAGCTACGTGGTGGCGGCCATCCTGTTCCTCATCCTCACCATCCCGCTGGCCCGGTTCACCGACCACCTGATCGCCCGGGACCGGCGGCGCCGCCTGGCGGGGGCGGCCACGTGACTGAGCACCCGGCCAGCCGCCGCGGATCCGGCTAGCCCCGACGCCGTGGCCATCGAGGGCCTGCGCAAGTCGTTCGGGACCAACCTGGTGCTGGACGGGATCGACCTCAGCGTGGCCTCGCACGAGGTGATCTGCCTCATCGGCGCGTCCGGGTCGGGCAAGTCCACGCTGCTGCGCTGCATCAACCTGCTGGAGCCCATCGACGCCGGGCGGATCATGCTCTGGGGGCAGGACATCACCCAGCCGGGCATCGACCAGAACCGGGTCCGCCGGAGCGTGGGCATCGTGTTCCAGGCCTTCAACCTGTTCCCGCACATGACCGTGCTGCGCAACGTCACGCTCGCCCCGGTCAAGGCGCTCGGCGCGTCCCGCCGGGAGGCCGAGCAGGAGGCCCGGGCGCTGCTGGACCGGTTCGGGCTGCTGGACAAGCAGGCTGACTACCCGGACCGGCTCTCCGGGGGGCAGCAGCAGCGGGTGGCGATCGTCCGGGCCCTGGCCATGCGGCCGCGGCTGATGCTGCTCGACGAGGTGACCAGCGCGCTGGACCCGGAGCTGGTCGCCGAGGTCCTCGACGTCATCCGGGAACTGGCCGGCAGCGGCATGACCATGCTGATCGCCACGCACGAGATGAGCTTCGCCCGGGACATCGCGAACCGGGTGTGCTTCCTGTCCGGCGGCCGGATCGTGGAGCAGGGGCCGCCCGCGGAGCTGTTCACCAGCCCCAGAGACGAGCGCACCCAGCGGTTCCTCCGGAGAATCACGGACGCTGGCCGCCTGTAGAGCTAGTTCATCACCCAGCCGCCGTCCACCACCAGCAGCTGGCCCGGTGATGAACGAGGTCTCCGGGGCGGCCAGGAACAGGGCGGCGTTCGCGATGTCGGCGGGTGTCCCGCGCCGCTTGACGGCCTGCTGCTCCAGGATGAACGCGTTGTAGGACTCCAGGTCCGGGTGGATCGCCTCGGCGGCGGTGGGGAAGGCGCCCGGGGCGATCGCGTTGACCGTGATCCCGTCCCGCGCCCACCTCCCGGGCCAGCGCCCGGGTCAGCCCGACCAGGGCGCCCTTGGACGCCACGTACGGCACCAGGAACGGGGTGCCGCCGAAAAAAGTGATGCTGGACACGTTGATGATCCGGCCGGACCCGGCCGCCCGCATCGCGGGCAGCGCCGCCTGGGCGCAGACGAAGGCCGCGTCCACGTTGACCCGCTGGACCGCCAGCCAGTCCTCGGTCGTGTAGTCCCCGACTTCCTTCCGGGGGTAGATCGCGGCGTTGTTGATCAGCACGTCGAGGCCCGCCCTCGCGGGCGCCGAGGCTGGTGATCAGCTGCCGGGCCGCGTCGAGGTCGGCTAGGTCACAGGGGGCGAACCAGGCCCGGCCCGGGCCGCCGCCGTCGGCCACGGCCGCGTTGATCGCGGCCGCCACCTCCTCCCCCGGGCTGGCCCGGCAGGTCAACCAGGGCCACGCCCGCCCCCTCGGCCGCGAACGCGGCGGCCATGCCCGATCCGAGCCCGCCCGCGGCTCCCGTGATCACGACCGTGCGGCCCGCGAAGCGCATCCAGGCCCTCCCCGTAAGCGATCATCTGGAGACCTTCTTAGGATTGTGATCACGGTAGTCCCCCGACACACGCCAAGGGGGCCGCACGAGTTCATGAAGCCGAACGCGGGATCGTGGCCTGGCCGGGAATTCCTGGCCCACCGCGGCCTGATCACGCTGTCTGCCGCGGCCGCGATGGCCGAAGCGGCGCTGCTCTGCTGGCTCGCGCCGCCGGCCCGCTCGCTGGCCGGGCAGGTCACCGCGGTGGCCCCGCTCGCCGTCTTCCACGATCTGCGCTGGATGTACGGATATGACCGTTCCTGGCTGGGGTTCGCGGCCCTGCTGGCCGCGGTCCTGGGGATCCGCTCCGCCCTGAACACCGCGCTGGCCCGGCTGGCCTGGCCGCGGGACCTGCCGGTGCCCGGCTGGGGGGACATGTTCCGGTCCGCCACCGGGCTCACCGCCGTGGCCTGCCTGCTGCTGTCCCCCGTGGCCGCGCTGACGCTCGGGGTGGCCATCCTCCCGTTCTCCTGGCCCTTCCTGGCCACCGTGCCGGTGATGCTGCTGATCTCGCTGCCGCTGAGCCACGGCGGCATCCTCGGGTCCTGGTGGCGGACCCTGCCGCCGCCGCGGGCCATGTGCTGGCTGCTGGCCGACTTCGTCACGCTGTCGCTGGTGGCGGCGGCCATCGGGCGCCTGCCGGTGACGGCGGCCATCGGTGTCTGCGGCCTGGCGGGAGTGGCCAACGCGCGGGCCTGGTTCGGCGTGACCAGGGCCGTCGCCCGCCGGGAGGCGGCCCGCCGGCGGCTGGTCGGCGTGGCCACCCGCCGTCCGGCGCCGCTGCTGCCGCTGTCGGTCCCGCTGGCCCCGGTGGCCATGGTCCTCGCGCTGGCCATGGTGGTCGGGCCTGACCCGGCTCGCGTTCGTGATCGGCAACCCAGCCGCAGCACCGGAGCCTGGCGGCGGTGGCGGCCGGGGCGGCTCTCGGGGATCCGGCGGCCGACGCCGCGGGGACCGCGAGCGGCCCGGCCAGCAGCTCCGCCAGCAGCGTGGCGCCCGGCCCGGCCACGCACGACCCGGTGCTGGAGATCCGGGGCTTCGGGTCGGCCTGCTGCGCCTCGTCCCGCTCCCTGCGGCCGGTCGCCCCCGGGGCCCTGGTCCAGCAGTTCTCCTACCGGGGCCTGACCGCGTCCGGCCATCCGCTCCCCCAGGGCAGCGCGGCCAGCGACCTGCCCCTGCCGGAACTGGGCCGGCCGTATCGCCGCGCAGGTCCTGCGGCTGCACCAGGAGACCGGCCGGCCGGTGGACATCATCGCGGAGAGCGAGGGCACCCTCGGCGTGGACGCGATGCTGGCCACCCGCCCGGGCCTGCCGCTCGGCTCGGTGGTGATGATGAGCCCGATCGTCGCGCCCGGGCAGGTGACCTACCCGGGCGGCAGCGGCCGTGCCCTGGTCCCCGCGGACGAACTGCGGGCCATGGTCTGGTTCGTGGGCGGCCTGTCCCCGTTCGGGTCCTACGGGGCGCAGCGGCTGATCGACTCGGTGGACGAGGTGGGAGCCAGGTTCGCCGCCTCAGCGGCCCGGCATCACCCGCTGCGCTGGCTGCTGCTGGTGCCGCTGGCCGACGCGGTCACGCTGCCAGTCTGCCCGCTGCCGCCCGACGTGCGGGTGGTCCCCGCGCTGCACGGTGACCTGCTCGGCATCCCCGGGAGTCACGGCCATGGTGCGCGGGTTCCTGGCCCACCGGCAGGTCCCGGAGCCAGATGGGTATAAGGCCACCGCCGAGATCGTCGCCGCGGCCGCCGCGGCCTGGCGGATGCCGGTGACCACGACGCACGCGTGCGGCCACTAGTCAGTCGCCCGGGAAGGGCCCGATGACGCCCAGGAAGGGCCCGATGAACAGTCGCGCGCAGAGCCAGGTGGTCTACGCCGCCGGGCTGGTGCAGGGCATCGTCCTGGTCACGTTCCCGGCGGCCAGCACCATCTTCACCGCACCGGGCCCCTACGGGCTGTCCAGCAGCCAGTACGGGGCCATGTTCCTGCCGCAGGCGGTCACCGCGGTCGGGTCTTCGTTGCTGCAGGGAAACCTCAGCCGCCGGCTCGGCGGCAAGCCGGTGTACCTGGCCGGCCTGTGCGCCAACCTGGCCGCCATGATCCTGCTGATCGCCAGCCGCTTCGTCGAGGGCAGCCAGCCGGCCGCCTATCCGCTGCTGCTGGTGGCGACCGGGTGCCTGGGCGTGGGGTTCGGGCTCACGGTGCCGTCGATCAACACGTTCACCGCCGCGTTCCACCCGGACGCCGTGGACCGCTCGGTGCTGGTGCTCAACTCGCTGCTCGGGCTGGGCACCGCGCTGGCCCCGGTGTTCGTGGCGATCTTCGTGGGCCTGGGGTTCTGGGTCGGCCTGCCGGTGCTGGCCGCGGCCGCGGTCATCGCCCTGCTGCTGGCCAGCCTGCGGCTGCCGCTGAGGACCGAGCCCCGGGCGGCCGGGCCGCGGGCGGCCGGCGCGGCGAGGCGCCGGGCCCGGATCCCGGCCGCGTTCTGGCTGTTCGCGGCCTTCGGGGTGATGTACGGGTTCTGCGAGACCATGAACGGGAACTGGTCGCAGCTCGACCTGACCTCGCTGAAGGTTTCCGCGACCGTGGCCTCACTGGCCCTCACCGTGTTCTGGGCCATGGTGACGGCAGGCCGGCTGCTGTTCGCGCTGGTCCAGCGCTGGTTCCCGAGCCGGCTCGCCTACCACCTGCTGCCGTTCGTGCTGGCCGGGGCGTTCGTGGCGATCTCGGCGCTGCCGCCGCGGGCCCCGGTGGCGGGAGTGGCGGCCTTCGCGCTGGCCGGGTTCGGCTGCTCGGCGCTGCTGCCGCTGACCATCAGCTTCGGGCAGGAGCGGCTGGCCAGCATGTCGGCGGCGATGGCGGGCCTGGTCATCGCGTTCTACCAGCTCGGCTACGGGATCGCCGCGTTCGGCGTCGGGCCGCTGCGGCGGGCCGGGCTCACCCTGCCCGGCCTGTACGGCGTCAGCGCCGTGGTGGCGGTGGCCCTCGGCCTGCTCTCGCTGGCCGTCGCGCACGGCCGCCCGTCGCCCCGGTCGGTGCATCCCCGGCCGCAGCCAGTGAAGACGACCCGGCCCGCGTCGGAAATGATCAGCTAGGCACCGGCTCAGTTCGGCACCACGGGCACGAAGCCGATGCCGTGGCACTCCTCGCAGAGATGGCTGAAGCACGGGACGTCGCCGGCCACCCAGGCCGCCACGGCCGTGGCCGGCGCGGTGCAGATCTGGCAGCGGGCAGGCCTGGCGTCGGCGGCCCGCAGCAGCACCCCGGTGCAGTCGCAGCAGGTGAGCGACCCCGCCGGGAGGTACCAGAGCGGAGGCTGGTCCGGATGCGGGCACCGGGGGAGAGTGCCCGCGGCCAGAATCTCGGCCGCCGCGTCCTGGAGCCTCCCGGCGGGGGAGCCGGTCAGCGGCCGGCCCTGGAAGACCCGCGCGCCGGACAAGTCATCGGGCACGCCGTCACCTCGAGCATGTCATCCAGGCAGGAACGCTGCGAAACTACCGCAAACCACTTGCCCGTGCCCCGCAAACGGAACCTCGCCGATCAGCGCACCTCGGCCTCGAGTCGCGAAAGGCATCCCGGGCAGGTCACGTTAGTAGACTCCCTGCCCAGGATGCACGGCCAGTACGTTACCAGGATTCGATCAGATGTTCGATCATCTCGCCCGTGAGCTGCACTTTTGTGCCCTTGAGTATGATCGTGCGTGACGGGACGGCCCGGCAGGACTGGTAATCACGCGGAGGGTTCGGGGGAAACCCCATCGCGGGCCGCCGGGCCGCCCCTCCAAGAACGCTACCCGCCGGTAGTAAGTGGTTAAGTCAGTCAAACGGGACCTCGCAGATCAGCGCGCCTCGGCCTCGAGTTCCCTCCGGGCCTGCTCCAGCTCCTGGCGTGCGGCCGGGTCCGGGGGCGGATAGTGCGGGTCGATGTCGATCAGCGCCTGCGCGATGACCGCGGCCGCGCACAGGCGGGTGAACCACTTGTGGTCGGCGGGCAGCACGTACCAGGGCGCCCACCGGGTGCTGGTGTGGCTCAGCATCTCGGAGTACGCCCGCTGGTAGTCATCCCAGTAGCGGCGCTCCCGCACGTCGCTGGCGGAGAACTTCCAGTTCTTCCCGGGCTGGTCGATCCGGCGCAGGAACCGCCTCCGCTGTTCCTCCCTGGACACGTTGAGGTAGATCTTGACCACCCGGATGCCCTGGTCGGCCAGGTAGCGCTCCCAGTCGTTGATCTCCCGGTACCGGCGTTCCCAGGTGTCGCCGGTCCGGCTTTCCGGCGGGAGCTTCTCGGCGTCGAGCAGTTCCCGGTGTACCCGGGCGACGAGGACTTCCTCGTAGTGCGACCGGTTGAAGATGCCGATCTCGCCGCGGGCGGGCAGTTTCCGGGCGTGCCGCCACAGGTAGTCGTGCCGCAGTTCCTCGGCCGACGGCTGCTTGAAGCTGGACACCCGGACACCCTGCGGGTTCACCCCGCTCATCACGTGCCGGATCGTGCCGTCCTTGCCCGCCGCGTCGAGGGCCTGCAGCACGACCAGCACGCCGTAGGTGTCCTGCGCGGCCAGCCGGTCCTGGTATTCAGCCAGCAGCTCCACGCCCTGGCGCAGCAGGTCCTGGCCGTCACCCTTCTTGCGGACGCCGAAGCGCGCCCCGGGGTCGAAGTCCCCGGGCAGGCTGACCGCCGAGCCCGGCTTCACCCGCAACGGCTCGACCAGGTGTTTGATCCAGCCCGGCTGCTGATCAGTCATCCGCGTCCTCCCGCTCGTGCTGCCCGTTACGTCGATGGTGCCAGTCCTGGTGGATCATGGTGAATGTGGTGGATCCGATCCAGGTCCGGGGCAGGGTGATCCCGGCCGACGAGCTGTCCTGGCGCTTCTCCAGGTCATCCGGCCCCGGCGGGCAGTCGGTCAATACCAGCGACAGCCGGGTGGAGCTGTCCTACGACGTGGCGGCCTCGTCGGCCCTCGGCCCGGTGCTGAGGGAACGCGCGCTGGCCGCGCTGGCCGACCGGCTGGTCAACGGGGTTCTCACGGTCAGCGCGTCCGAGCAGCGGTCCCAGCTGCGCAACCGGGAAGCCGCCTCCCGCCGGCTGGCCAGCATCCTGATCGCCGCGACCGCCCCGCCGCCCGCGGTCCGGCGGCCGACCAAACGGACCCGCGGTTCCCAGGAACGCAGGCTCGCGGCCAAGCAGCGCCGGTCCCAGATCAAGCGGCTCCGCCGCTCCACCGACGAGTAAGGCCCGGCCCGGCGCTCGCGGGCTGGCGGTGGGGGTCGGGGGCTGGCCTACTTAACGCTCCGCCGCAGGCCCGCCAGGATGACGACCAGCCCGCCCAGTGCGACCAGCGGCCCGATCGTGGCCCACAGCGTCTGCCCGGTCATCACGCTGCCCTTGATGGCCCCGAGGCCTTGCAGCGTCCAGACGACTCCGGCGATAGCGATCAGCATTCCTGCGATCGAGAGAAGGATCCTCCACATGTGACCGGCCCCCTCTGCTGAGCGCTGATCCGCTCCGTGCCACCGTCACCTGGCACTGCCTTGCTCGGCGCTGCCTTCGCATCACAGCGCGGCGGGCAGTGTCACCTGGGCCTACGATCGACTTCTCTCAAATTATTCTGGGCTAATTCCCGCCGGAAAGTAAATAAACAGCAGGTCTCAGCTTGGTGTACGGCGAACCGGCGCATCTCAGGCCGCCGGTATGTGCTGCCGCTGAGCCGGCCGGGCGGTGGACGGCGTGTCAGTACTGGTGCTGCGCGGCCGGCTTCCCGGCGCGAGGCGGGGCGGTCATGTCCAGCAGGATCATCGCGTCGTAGTCGGGGGTTCCGGGTTCGGCGACATAGACGCCGAGACGCTGACCGGGGGTGCTTTCCAGTTGCATGCCCTGGAAGGCGAGGGTAATCGTGCCGGCGTGGGGGTGATGGAACGTCTTTTTCTGCGCGGAGGTGCGCCGGGTGACCTCGTAGCGTTCCCACAGGGTGGCGAAGTCATGGCTTTTCAGCAGGAGCTCGCCGACGAGCTGGGGACGCACGGTTCGGCTGGGGGCGGGAGCAGGCTCGGGCGCGTACCGGGCGGCCCGGGCGGCCAGGGCGCGGAGGTGCTCGTGCTCGTCGGAGTCCAGTTTCAGCGCGCGGGCGAGAGCGTCGGCGACGGCCGGGCTGGGGCGGGTCTCTTTGCCGCGTTCGAGGCGCGTGTAGTAGTCGATGCTCACCCCGGCCAGGGCGGCGACCTCCTCGCGGCGCAGTCCGGGGGTCCGGCGTACTCCGGGGCCGGGGGTGAGGCCGACGTCAGCCGGGGTGACCTGGTTGCGCCGGGCCTGCAGGAAACGCCCCAGTCCCGTACCGCCGCCATCTTGGTGCCGCTCACCCGCCATGGGACCAGTCTGCCCGGCAGTGCGACGACAGGGACCCCAGGAGGGGGGCCCTGTCATACCCCTCGCTGGCGGCTCCGCGGAACGGGGCGGCCTGCCGCCCGGCCGGCTCGCGAGGCATGCTTGAGGAAAGCGGCCAGGGCCACTCGGCCACCCGGCCCGGCTCCCGCGCCCAGGGCCCCTGCCTTTCCGGCGCGATCGCGGGGCCGGAGGGCGAGCCCCAGGCGACGGCCGCTGCTTCGCGGCCCGCGGCCGTCGCGGACTGCCGCTCCTTAGCGGCCCGCGGCCGTCGCGGGCTGGCGCAGAAACGCCCGCACTGAGACAAGGGCTGGTACATGACAGACACAGGGAAGACACGCGCCCAGCAACTACTCGGGGACACGGCGCCTGAACTGGTGCGGCTGACCGATGACGTGCTCTTCGGGCAGGTGTGGGCCAATCCTGGGCTGTCCCAGCGGGACCGCAGCCTGGTGACGGTGGCGGCGCTGGTCTCGCTGTACCGCACCGACCAGCTCGGCTCGCACCTGCGCCGGGCCCTGGACAACGGCCTGAGCCAGGACGAACTCGTGCACGCCCTCACCCACCTCGCGTTCTATGCGGGGTGGCCCAACGCGATGAGCGCGACGACCGAGCTCAAGAAGATCACCGAAGGGTGACCCGGGCGGCTACCAGCGGCCGCGCACCAGTACCCGCTGACCCGCACCAGTACCCGCTGACCCGCACCACGGGGCAACGAACCTCAGACGGAGGACCTGCGCATGAACACCACTCCCGATCAGAGCACCGGCCGCGTGGCCGTCATTACCGGCGCCTCATCCGGCATCGGCGAGGCAACCGCCCGTGCGCTGGCCGCCAGCGGCTTCCGGCTGGCCCTGCTCGCGCGACGTGCGGACCGCATCCAGGCTCTGGCCGGCGAGCTCGGCAACGGCGCTCTCGCCATCCAGGCCGACGTCACCGACCGTGACTCCCTGGCCGTGGCCGCCGGCCGCGTCGAGGCCGAGCTCGGCGGGGCCGACGTCCTGGTCAACAACGCCGGCATCATGCTGCTCGCCCCCTTCACCGCCGACGGGCACACCGACCACCGGCGCATGGTCGAGGCCAATCTCCTCGGAGCCATGACCGTCACCGAGGTGTTCCTCGACCAGCTCCGCGACGGCGGCGGCGACCTGGTGAACCTGTCCTCCGTGGCCGGCCGCACGGCCCGGCCCGGCAATGCGGTCTACGCCGCCACGAAGTGGGGTATCAACGGCTGGTCCGAAGCGCTCCGCCAGGAGCTGCAGCCTGATATCCGGGTCATGGTCATCGAGCCTGGTGCCGTCGCGACCGAACTGACCGACCACATCACCCACCCGGATGTCAAGCAGGCGGCTGAGCAGATGTACAAGCAGCTGGCCATCACCGCTGACGACATCGCCGAGGTCATCGCGTTCGCCGTCACCCGTCCGCGCCGCATGACCCTCAACGAGATCCTGGTGCGGCCCACCGCTCAGCCTTAACCCGCCTGGATGCCCTGCACCGAGGTGGCCCGGGGGGAACGCGAACGAAGGAGCACCAGATGACCAGCAACACACCTGCGGGCCGCCGCATCCTGGGCAGCCTGCGGTCGGCAGACGGCCGGAGCGTGGTGCGCATGGAGGACCGCTTCGCCACCGATATCGACGACCTGTGGTCGGCACTCACGGAGCCCGGGCGTCTCGCCCGGTGGCTCGGCGAGGTCGCGGGCGACCTGCGCCTGGGCGGTGAGTTCCGGGCCCGGTTCCTGGCCAGCGGATGGGAGGGCACGGGGCGCGTGGAAGCGTGCGAGCCCCCACGGCGGCTGCTGCTGCTGACCGAGCAACCCGGCCAGTCGTACGAGCATGCCATCGAGGTCACGCTGGCCACGGACGGCGACCACACCCTCCTGGTCTGGGAGGAGCGGGGCATGCCGCTGGACCATCTCGCCGCCTACGGGGCGGGGATCCAGGTCCACGTCGAAGATCTCGCCGCCTACATCGCCGGGCGTGAGCGCTGCGACGCCGACGCGCGGTGGGGCGAGCTCCTGCCTGCCTATCAGGACCTGGCGGCCAACGCCGGCTAGCGGCCGGCCCGCCCGGCCGGGGCTAGCAAAAGGAGTTGCTCAACGGCGAGCGGCCGGCCTCATACAGGAGATAACCAGGCCCGCCGGCTAGTCCCATGACTCCGCAAAGCAAATAAGCGGAAACACTTGCGCCCCGTCATGATCACCGGAATCGTACGGCGTGCCTGGCTACCCCGCTCCAGGCGCGCGCCATACCCACGGGGCGTCTCACCAGAAGGAGTCACGCAGGGCATGAAGGGCTTCAAGAACTTTCTCATGCGCGGCGATGTGATCGTTGTCGCGGTCGGGCTGGTCGTCGCGCTGGCCTTCAGCGGCCTGATCCTGGCCTTCACGACCGACATCATCAACCCGATCGTGTCCCGCTTCCAGGGCGGCAAATCAGCGGGCCTGGGCGTTCAGCTCGGGGCGGCCAACAACCCTAAGACCTTCGTCGATTTCGGCGCCTTTATCTCCGCCATCATTTATTTCATCATTTTCATCGCCGTCGTCTACTTCCTCATCGTGGTGCCCTACAAGCACGTCCAGGCCCGCCGCGGCCAGGTGGTCTTCGGCGACCCCCCGCCGGTCAAGACCTGCCCGGCCTGCCTGTCCGCCGATCTGCCCGCGGCCGCGAGCAAGTGCAAGTACTGCGGCACCGAGCAGCCCGCCACGGCCGCCTGATCTGAGCTGGGGATGCACCCCGCCGGATCACTTCGCGTCCGCGTAGCAGTCGACCACGGCCGTGGTCACCGGGAACCGCACCGGGGTCGCGCCGAACAGCAGGCGGCCCGCTTCCTCGGCCGCGTCGGCGATGGCGGCGACCACCTCCGGGGCGCAGGCCTGCGGGCAGTGCACGATCACCTCGTCGTGCTGGAAGAAGACCAGCCCAGGGCCATCCAGCGCCCCGGCTGGCCTTCCTGGCCCGGTTGGCCGGCCTGACCCGCCGGGCCCGGCCATGGCCGCGAGCCGCCGGCGCAGGCCGGCCAGCAGGACCAGCGCCCAGTCGGCCGCGCTGGCCTGCACCACGAAGTTCCGGGTGAACCGGCCGCGGGCCCGCAATGAGCGCCTCGCCCGCTGATCATCTGCCCCCGGCTCGTCCGGGGATGCGGTCAGGCCCCGCCACTCGGCGGACGGTGGCGGGCAGGACCGGCCCAGCCGGGACCGGACCACCCGGCCTTCCTCCCCCGCCCGCGCGGCCGCCTCCACGTAGGCGTCGGCCCGGGGGAAGCGCCGCCGGAGCACGGCCAGCAGCTGCGAGGCCTCACCCCCGGCTCCGCCGTACATCGCGGACAGCAGCGCCACCTTGGCCTTGGCCCGGTCGCCGCCGAACGCCCCGGCCAGCGCCTGGTACAGGTCGCCGGACCCGGCCGCCTCCGCGAACGCATGGTCACCCGCGAGCGCGGCGAGCACCCGCGGCTCCAGCTGCGCGGCGTCCGCGACCACCAGCACCCAGCCGGGATCCGCCACGACCGCGCGGCGCACGACCCGGGGTATCTGCAGGGCGCCGCCGCCCCGGCTCGCCCAGCGGCCCGACACCACTCCCCCGACCACGTACTCCGGGTGGAACCGGCCGTCCCGCACCCATTCGTCCAGCCAGGCCCAGCCGTGCGCCGCGTGCAGCCGGGCCAGCTCCTTGTATTCGAGCACGAACGGAACCGCGGGGTGGTCGATGCCCCGGAGCACGCCCGAGCGGGTGGACGGGACCGGAACGCCCTCGGCGGCGAACGCCTTGAGCAGCTGAGCCGGGGAATCGGGGTTGACCTGACGGCCGCCGAACGCGGCGGAGATCTGGGCGGCCAGCTCGGCCAGCCGGGGCGGCCGCAGTCCCGGCCCGGGCCGGGGGCCGAGCAGGCCGGCCAGCAGGGCATCGTGCACATCGGCCCGCCAGGGCATGCCCCGGAGGCGCATCTCAGCGGCGGCCAGGCCCGCGGCCGACTCCACCGCGGCCAGCAGCCCGAACCGGCCTGGGTGTGCGTCGGCCGCGATCTGGCGCAACTGGTCCGCGTGCACGCCGACCAGGGCGGCAAGGACCTCGCGGGCGTCGTCGAGGCCCGGCTCGGCCGGCCCGAACAGGGTCGCCTGCCCGGTCGTCCCCAGTCCAGGGTCGGGTCGCCGGCCGGCCAGGGCCCGCTGAACGGCCAGTGCTCGCTGGGCGGCCACCGCCTGCCCGGCGGCCCCTGACGGCTGAACCCCTGACGGCTGAACCCCTGATGGCTGAACCCCTGATGGCTGGGCTCCTGATAGCGGGGCTCCTGATAGCGGGGCCCCTGATGGCTGGGCGATCATGGGGCCGGCGGCTGGTTGGGCGCCCCGCGCGAGCAGCAGCGCCTCGGTGAGCGCGACATCGTGGCAGCGGTCCACCCGGATGCCGGCCCGGAGCAGGGAGGGATAGGCCGTGGACGTGTCCGCCCAGACCCAGCGCACCGTCTCCCCGCGCTCGAGCCCGGCGCGCTCGTAGTCCGCCACCGCAGCCGGGAAATCGTTCACCAGGGTGGGCGCGGCATGACCGCTGCCATCCTCGGCGAGTTCCTGCAGGAGGGCCGTGCGCCCGGGCCCGGCCGTCACCGCAACCCGCACGCCCCAGATTCTCCGCCGGCCTGCCGACAGTGTGCGTGGCGGGTCGGGAATTCGCTGGTGTCTGGTCCCGGCCCGGTCCCTGGGCAGGCCGGGCCGGGCCCAGACGTCTTCACCCTCAGCCTGAGGGTTGTCCCTGGTTGCCACCGCCTGGGCCGGCGTACCCGTTACCGAGGCGGGACAGGTCGAACGATGCTGGTGACGGCGGCGGTGGAACCGTGCGCGGTCGCGGTCAGGCTGACCTGGTCGCCCACCTTGACCGTGCTGAGGCTGCCGTTCCCTGGGATTACCGAGATAGAGCGGCTGACCTGGTAGGTCTTGGTGTAGTTATCCGGGCTGACCACCGTGAGAGATGAACTGCTGATCGCGGTGACCTTGCCGCGCTGGATGTCCTCGGTCTGGTATCCGCCGCCGGACGCGGGCACCACCAGCGTGCCGTGCACCGGGGCGCCGGAGAACCCGCCGCCGATACCCCCGCCGAAGAACCCGCCGCCCTGGGCGGGCCGCGGCACGGCCGGGCCACGGGGCGCGGCGGGCGCGGAGGCGGAGGGCGCAGGGCTGGACTGAGCAGGGCTGGACTGACTCGACGCGGAGTCGGCACTCGCGGCCGGGGAACTGCCGGAGGTCGCCAGGGCTGCTACTCCCGCACCACCGAGCAGCGCCACGGCCGCCACGGCCACCAGGGTCAGCGGATGCCCGTACCGTGGCCTGGGCGGGGGCCCGCTCGCGGGTGTCACAGCAGCATGTAAGCGCCCGTACCTTAGCGATGGCTGAGTACGTGCTCAAGAATGCCTGCGGAGGATGGCGGTACAGCCGCGTGGCCGATCCTGGCCGGATGCGACCAGCCGGCGCCGTTGTGCGCGGGCCAGCGTGGTCAGGCCCGATCCAGCAGGAGAGAACCCGGCTAGCTCACCCGCTCCGCGGCGGTTCCGCCGCCGCTGCTGCGGGCCTGCTGCCGGCCACGGGCCACCGCGCCGCCGGCGGTCGCCCAGCTGGCCAGGCGGGCCGCGGCCTGCCCCGGGAGCTCACCGGCCGCCCACCCGGCCAGCTCCGCGGCCATCGTGTCGGTGATGCTGCCCCGGCCGGCGGAATCCGCCGTGCGGTCTGCGGCCGCTCTCGGCGACCCGGAGGCATCGCTGGCCGGCTGCGCTGAGCCCGACGGCTCCGGCCCGGAACCGGTGGATGACGTGTCGGCCGGGCCAGGACCGGCTGGAGAGCCGCCGGCCGGGCCGGGCCCCGCAGGCGAGTGGTCAGCCGGGGCCGGAGCGGCAGGAAAGCGGCCAGGCCGGCCCGGGGTCGATGGGACCGGAGCCGGCCGGGCCGGAGGTGACCGGGCCCGAGTCAGCCGGGCCGGAAGCGACCGGGCCGTTACCGCCATCCCGCTGCGTGTCCTCGCTCCCGGCCGGGCCGGTTGCGGCCAGGCCGGCCGAGGCCGGCGAGGGCCGGTACGGCCCGTCCGGCACGGAACCGTGCCGGGGTCCCGGCACCGGCCCATCGCCCGGACGGAGCGCCCCGCCCGGCTGCGCGTCCCTGGTCAGCGCATCCGCACCCAGCGCATCCGCACCCAGCGCATCCGCACCCAGCGCATCCGCACCCAGGGCATCCGCACCCAGGGCATCCTCACCACGGGCGCCCTCACCACGGGCGCCCTCACCACGGGCATCCTCACCACGGGCATCCTCACCACGGGCACCGTCACCTTGTGCTTCGTCACCCCGTACTTGGCCACCCTGTGCGCCGTGGCCCGGGGCGTCGTTCCGCGCGGACGCTTCGCCCGCCAGCATGTGCTTCCCGGCGACCCCGGTGTACTCGGGCGTGCCACCAGGCCGCACATCCCCGCCCTGGTCGTCCCCGTCCCGCAGGTCCCCATCGTCCCCGGACTCATCCCGCACGCCTTCGTCCCGCCCGGACTCATCCCGCCCGGCTCATCCCGCCCGCTGGTCCAGCCCGGACTCATCCCGCCCGGACTCGCCGGACCCGGACAGGCCAGACCCGGACGGCCCATCAGGGGCATCCTCGCCGGGGCCAGCTTGGGCCGGGACTTCCGGGCCACCAGGGACTCCGAAAACGCCAGGCGCCCCGTAGGACGCGGCCGGGCCGTACGGTCCGTAAGGGCCGTCCGGGTCATAGGGCTCCCCGGTGTACGGAACCGCGTAGGGGGCGTCCCCGGCGTAGGGCACGCCATACGGCGCACCCACGCCGAACGGCCCGTGCTCATCCGCGCGCCCCCGCTCATCCGCCAGCGGGAGCTGGTCACCGTCCAGCACATCATCCGGTCCCCGGAACTCATCAGAAAGCCCGAGCTCACCCGGCAGCTTCAGGTCGTGGGGCTGGTCGGGCTCCCCGGCCCGCCACAGCGCGCCGGCCGGCGCCCCCCGGTCCGCCGCGCCGCCGCCCGCTGGCCCACCGTCCGGCGCCCTGCCGTCCGGCGCCCTGCCGTCCGGCGCGGGGCCCAGATCGAGAGGCAGCTCAGGCTCGTCCAGCTGGCTGGGACCGGCGCTGTTCAGCTGCTCCCGGCTCTCGCTGAACTCCGGCGGCCACCCCTGCACGGGAATCCGCCCGCGCACGTCGTCGAGCAGGCTCTGGTCGTACCCGCGGTCCGGATATCCGCGGTCCGCGTAGCCACGCTCGGGGACGGCCGGGCGATCCGCCGCGAAGCCGCCCCGGCCGGGCGTCCGGTAGCCGGGATCCGCCGGCACGGGCAGGCCGTCCGGCCCGTACCCGACGCTCTCCTGCAGCAAGGCCGCGAGCCGCTCGGCGTCTTCGGCGTTCACGCCGAAGACGACCCGGGGCCGCCCCCACGGCTCCTCGATCGAGTAGCCGACATAGCTCGAGACCGGCGGCATGGGCTCGGCCTCCAGGCCCTGCGTGGCACGCCACCGCTCCCATGCCCGCTCCAACATTGTCGCGGCGCGTTGTGCGCGGGATACCAGCCTTGGGTCAGGCATTGTGCGATCCTCCCCTGAGAAGCGGTGCCGCGCAGGGCCCCGCAGGGCCCTGGCGGGCGTCGGCATCGCGGGCCGCCCCGGAACGTGCCCCCGCACGCGCCGCGGCACCGGGTACGCGGATGCCGAGCATGCCGCCCTCCCCCCCTGGCTGGCGGCCGTGCCGCCGGCCTAAGTGCTGGCGAGCAGCGGTCCTGGCCTAGCGGCAGGGACCAGTATGGCGGACCTGGGCTCTTGGCAAGGGCAGTTACAAAAAGTTAGATCGTGACTACCTTAAGTAGCCACGATCTCGCCACTCGTCCCCGGGAAGATTGTGGTTCCCCGTCTGGGAGATGACCCAGGATCGACCCCGGCAGTTCTCTCGAACTCCAGCAAGCGGCCTGCGCGTCTGCCGCTCGCCGGCCCGGCTGTCCGCCGGGGCCGACCCCCCCTCGTGTTGCGCGGTACTGCTTGTACTTCCGGTACTGCCTGTACTGCTGTACTTCCGGTACTGCGTTTACTTCGGGTACTGCCTGTCCTGCTGTACTGCGTGTCGTGCTTCGTTGCGGGCCTACTCCGAGCGCTGCTGCGGGATTCCCGCGAGGAGCGCGCGGACCTCGGTCTCCCGGTACCGGCGGTGGCCGCCGAGCGTCCGGATGGAGGTCAGCTTCCCCGCCTTCGCCCAGCGCGTCACCGTCTTCGGGTCAACGCGGAACATTGTCGCGACCTCTGCCGGGGTCAACAGCGGCTCGGCCTCGGGTGTACGTGCAGACATGTCTACGGCCTCTCCTCTTGGACCAGTGAGCGATCCTGCGGTTGTTGCTTAGCCTGGCTCCTTGTGGAGCCTGCCGTGGATGTCCTATATGGCCCACTGAGACCATATTGCCATCACCAGCGGTGACAAGTCGACCACCAGGAGCAAAGATTCTGTGACAGGTCGCCCCCGTTGCTCCACTGTTATGCGTCACGCTGCGTGATTCTAGCGACACGTATCGTTGCAACGGGTGGAATCTGGAAAGTCGTCCTCTGATAGTCAGTTGGCGGCTTCGAGTGACTCCAGTGCCTGCCACCTGCTGCGGAGCCGCTGATAGAGCACGCCGGCCAGATCCGGCTGGCCTTCCCGGCTCGCGCTGATAGCCGCCGATACCTCCGCGACCGACTGATCAGAACGCAGGGACTCGTCGTCGAGGAGGTGCACGAGACCGCCGTAATCCAGCTCCACGACCGAATGGGGATGGAACTCCTCCAGCCACCGGCCGATCTGGGCGATCTCCACCGTCGCCTGCCACGGGCCCAGGTCGCCCCGGCTGCCGGGCTCGCTGGCCCCGCCCCGGCTGCCGGGCTCGCCGCCCCGGCCACCCAGCTCGCCGGCCCCGCCCCCGCCCCCGCCGCCCGGTGCGCCGGGCGGACTAGTTAAGGCGTCGCCGCTGGTGCGCCGGAGCGCGTTCAGCGCCCGGGCGATCCGCCGCCGGGCCTGCGACATGGCCGTGGCGTAGATCAGCGTCCGGGTCGCCGCCGCGGTGGCCGGGCCGCCGCCGTCGGCCTCGCTCGCCCCGCCCAGCACGAGCCACCGCTCCTCGGGGGCGAACGGCACGAACCATCCGGGGGGAACCGCCCAGGTGCAGGACTGGATGAACACCCGCAGCGAGGACGCCTGGCCCTGCCAGCAGGCGAAGTCACGCAACGCCTGGTCGGCCTGGCCCGCCGCGAACGCGGTGGCCAGCAGCGGGCGGGCGGCGGACCGCAGCCGGGCCAGCTCGAGCCAGGACCGCAGCCGGGTCTGCCAGGGGCAGATGTAGGTGACGCCATCGGCCCAGCGGACATACGCGTGGCCGCTCTCGCGCCGCGGGGCCGCGATCGGGGGCGTGGCGATCAGCCTGCTCAGCGCCTCGGCCTGCTCGGCTTCCAGGGCGGCCGCCCGCCGCGGCCGCTGCGCGGAGGCCGCGTACTGCGCCCAGTACCGGCCCTCCTCGTCACTGAACGCGGAGAGAGGCTCATAGACACGCAGATAGGCCGCGTAGGGTCGCACGTTCGCATCGTGGCACGCCCGCGTAGCGCGGTACATGTCCTGCGGATAACGAGATCGTCACTGGTCTCCCGCAGCGATAGTGTCGGATCCGGGCCGGCCCCACCCCAGGCCGCCTGACCTGTCGTTTACCCAGGTCACACGCATCCACCAGAACGCGAAGGGTGTCACTACCGTGACGAACGTGTTCCCCCCGGCTACCGACCTGGCGCCGGGTGCCAACCACGCGCACGAGCAGGTCGTCTTCTGCCAGGACCGGCCAAGCGGGCTGCGGGCCATCATCGCCATCTACTCGACCGCACTCGGCCCCGCGCTCGGCGGGACCCGCTTCTACCCGTATCCCGACGAGGGGACGGCCCTGGCCGACGTGCTCAACCTGTCCCGCGCGATGGCCTACAAGAACGCGCTGGCCGGCCTGGACCACGGCGGCGGCAAGGCCGTGATCATCGGCGATCCCGCCACGCACAAGTCCGAGGCGCTGCTCCGCGCGTACGGCCGCTTCATCGAGTCGCTGGGCGGTCGCTACATCACCGCGTGCGATATCGGCACCTACAGCGAGGACATGGACATCATCGCCCGGGAGTCCGGTCACGTGACCGGGCGGACGGTACCGAACGGCGGTGCGGGCGATTCCTCCGTGCTCACCGCGTTCGGGGTCTTCCAGGGCATGCGGGCGGCGGCCGAGCACCGCTGGGGCCGCCCCAGCCTGCAAGGCCGCCTGGTGGGCGTGGAGGGCGTGGGCAAGGTCGGGCGGCGGCTGGTCACCCTGCTGGCCGAGGCCGGGGCGTCCGCGGTGGTCTGCGACGTGGACCCGGACGCGGTCAGCCGTGTCCTGGCCGCCTGCCCGGGCACGCAAGTGGCGGCCAGCCGGGCCGAGTTGCTGGCCCGCGAGCTGGATATCTACGCGCCCTGCGCGCTCGGCGGCGCGCTGGACGATGACACCGCGACAACCCTGCGGGCCAGCATCGTCTGCGGCGGGGCGAACAACCAGCTGGCCCACCCCGGGATCGAGAAACTGCTCGCCGACCGCGGGGTCCTGTACGCCCCCGACTACGTGGTCAACGCGGGTGGCGTGATCCAGGTCTCCGACGAGCTGGGCGGGTTCAATTTCGAGCGGGCCCAGGCCCGGGCGGAGCAGATCTACGGCACGACCAGGCAGATCTTCGCCCTGGCCGACACCGAGGGCGTGCCGCCGGCGGTCGCGGCCGACCGCCTGGCCGAGCGCCGGATGTCCGAAGTGGGCCGGTTGCGGGGGATCTGGCTAGGTAAGTGAAGCTTCACGCCGGACGCCCGCCCGGCAGGAATTGATGAGGGTCAATCAGTGCTGCTCGCATCCTGTAGAGGCGCTTACGGCGCAAAGCAGGTACGGTTGGATCTGTACGCAAGCTGGAAGCACGTCGCACTTCAAGCGGTGGAGTGGGGACGGGCCGTCTTGCATGCGTAAAGCCGCAAGTCATCAGCGCAGGGAGCAGGGGCCCGAGAGTGGCTCCGCATGTTCGAGGGGGTCGAGCCAATGGGGCGCGGCCGAGCCAAGGCCAAGCAGGTAAAGGTGGCACGCCAGCTGAAGTACAACAGCGGCGGCACGGACCTTGACCGGCTGCGGACTGAGCTGGGTGTCGGCAGGGACGATGGGGATTCGGATATCGACCCCTACGTCGCAGGGCGTTACGCGGATAGCGCGGACGCCGATGATGCCGACGAGGACGACGACGACGAAGACGAGGACGACCTCGGCTACGGCAATGGGTAGGGCCTGACGGCCTAGCCTGCTGGGTGCCGTCCGGCCAGCCGGGCGTTCCCCGAGCCGGGCACGATCTCGCCGAGCACCCACGCCGGGACGCCGCGGTCGGCCAGCATGCCGAGAGCCCGGTCGGCGTCCCCGCGGGCGAGCACGGCGGCCATGCCGACGCCCATGTTGAAGACCCGCTCCATCTCGGCTGAGGGCACCCCGCCTCGCCCCGCGAGCAGCCCGAAAACGGCCGGCGGCCGCCAGCTGCCCCGGTCCAGGACCGCGTCCGCCTCCGCGGGCAGGACCCGGGCCAGGTTGGCGGCCAGCCCGCCACCGGTGATGTGGGCGTAAGCGTGCACGTCGCAGCCGGCCGCCAGGGCCAGGCAGTCCCGTGCGTAGATGCGGGTCGGGGTGAGCAGCTCGGCGCCCAGCGGCCCGCCGATCTCACTGAACTCGGCGGCCAGGTCCAGCCCGGCCCGCTCCAGGACCTGCCGGACCAGCGAGAAACCGTTGGAATGCAGCCCCGAGGAGCCCAGCGCGAGCACCACGTCGCCGGGCCGCACCCGGTGCGGGCCGAGCAGGCCGTCGTGATCGACCACACCGGTGGCCGCGCCGGCCAGGTCGAAGTCGTCCGGCCCGAAATGGCCGGGATGCTCGGCCGTCTCTCCCCCGATCAGGGCGCAGCCCGCCTGCACGCACCCCTCGGCCACACCGGACAGGATGGCCGCGGCGCGCTCCGGCTGGAGGGAGCCGAAGACCATGTAGTCGGTCATGAACAGGGGCTGCGCCCCGCACACCACCAGGTCGTCCACGACCATCCCGACCAGGTCGATGCCGACCGTGTCGTACACCCCCAGCCTGCTGGCGATCAGCACCTTGGTGCCCACGCCATCGGTCGAGGTGGCCAGCAGCGGCCGCCGCATGGTGGTCAGCCGGCTCGCGTCGAACAGCCCGGCGAAGCCGCCCAGGCCGCCGATCACTTCGGGGCCGCTGGTCCGGGCGATCGACGCGCGCATCAGGTCCACGGCGCGCTCGCCCGCAGCGATGTCCACGCCGGCCTCACGGTAGGTGTTGTTCATGACAGGACCGGCGGGACGACTTCCAGGAGATGCTTGCCCCGCTCGGCCTCGGCGACCGGGATCGGGTACTGGCCGTCGAAGCAGGCCCGGCACAGCCGCCCCGGCGGGATCGTCGTCGCCTCGGTCAGGCCCTCCAGCGAGATGAAGCCGAGCGAGTCGGCCCCGATCGAGTCGCGGATCTCCTCCACCGAGGAACTTCCCGCGATCAGCTCGGCCCGCGTGGCGAAGTCGATCCCGTAGAAGCAGGGCCACGCCACCGGCGGGCTGGAGATGCGCACGTGCACCTCGGCGGCGCCCGCCTCGCGGAGCATGGCCACGATGGCCTGCTGGGTGTTGCCGCGCACGATCGAGTCGTCTACCACGACCACCCGCTGCCCGGCGATGACCTCCCGGAGCGGGTTCAGCTTGAGCCGGATGCCGAGCTGGCGGATGGTCTGGCTGGGCTGGATGAACGTCCGCCCGACGTAGGAGTTCTTGACCAGCCCCTGGCCGTAGGGGATGCCGCTGGCCTGGGCGTACCCGATGGCCGCTGGCGTGCCGGACTCCGGCACCGGGATGACCAGGTCGGCCTCGACCGGATGCTCGGCGGCCAGCATCCGGCCGACCTGGACCCGGGTGGCGTGCACGCTGCGCCCCGCGATGGCCGTGTCCGGGCGGGCCAGGTAGACGTACTCGAACAGGCAGCCCGCCGGGTGCGGCCGGGCGAAGTGCCGCGACCTGACCCCGCGCTCGTCGATGGTGATCAGCTCGCCCGGCTCGATCTCCCGGACGAACGACGCACCCACGATGTCCAGGGCCGCGGTCTCGCTGGCCACCACCCAGCCGCCGGCCAGCTGGCCCAGCACCAGGGGACGGAAGCCCTGCGGGTCGCGGGCCGCGTACAGGGTGCGCTCGTCCATGAACACCAGCGAGTAGGCCCCGCGCACCAGCGGCAGCGTGGCCAGGGCACTCTCCTCGACGCTGGCCATCCGCGGGTCGGCGAACAGCGCGGTGAGCACGTCCGTGTCGGTGGAGGCCCGCCGGCCGGGAAAGAGGGTGTGCTCGCCGTCGGCGCCGCTGGCGATAGCCGCGAGCTCGAGGGTGTTGATCAGGTTGCCGTTGTGGCCCAGGGCCAGGCTCGCGACCGGGGTGGAGCGGAACGTGGGCTGGGCGTTCTCCCAGACCGAGGCGCCGCTGGTGGAGTACCGGCAGTGGCCGACCGCGATGTAGCCGCGCAGCGCGGACAGCGCCGCCTCGTCGAAGACCTGGGCCACCAGGCCCATGTCCTTGTACACCACGATCCGGTCGCCGTCACTGACGGCGATGCCCGCCGACTCCTGGCCCCGGTGCTGCAGGGCGTACAGGCCGAAGTAGGCGAGCTTGGCGACTTCCTCACCGGGGGACCACACGCCGAAGACTCCGCATGCGTCCCGAGGAGGCCGGTCTCCGGGATTCACGTCGTCCGTCAGTCGGCCATCGGGGTTGACCACGCGGTCAGTCTAATGAAGCGGAAGCGCTGGTCATACCGCGCAGTAGCGGCAACCAGCCCGACAGGTCCGCGCGGGGGCCGCTGGCGCTGACCAGCCCGGCCTCCCGCGCCTGGGCCCAGGACAGCCGGCCGAGGGCCAGCCTGACCCAGGTCACGGGGTCAGTTTCCACGACGTTCGGCGGGGTGCCCCGGGTGTGCCGGGGCCCGGCGATGCACTGGACCGCGGCGTACGGCGGCACCCGGACCTCCACCGCGCGCCCGGGCGCGTCGTCGGCGAGCAGGCCGAGCAGGTAGGTGACCGCGGCCCGGGCGGCCTCCCGCTGCGGCTCCAGGCCGGCATCCAGCGCCGCGAGCACCGCGAACGCCAGCGCCCGGCCGAGCCGGGCGGGCTCCGCCGGGCCCGGCCACGGATCCTCGCCCAGCGCCGAACGCTGCGCGTCCAGGGCGGCGAGCAGTCGCTGGGGATCGGGGCGGCGGGGTGGCATCAGCCCCTAACGTACCGTGACCCGAATCACCATTATCCGGACGCCGCGTAGACAGCCGGGCCCGCTGGGTGACGACATATATCATGATTTGAGCGATTTCTGGATATGGCTGGCCTAACCGGCCAGTAGCAAGTAATCGTCATCCCTATGGCAGGGATTCGGGGTCCAGGGCGACGGGGCAAGGACAGATCGAGGGCCACGGCTGCCGTCCTGATCAGCGCGACGATCGTGCTGGCGGTGCTGGTCGGGGTGGGAGTGGTGGCCTTCCTGCATTCCAGGAGCTCGAACGCGGCGCAGGGTGGCCATCTCCGGCTGTCCAACAAGATCACCAGCCAGCAGTCGGTGGGCCTGGCCAACCTGGGGCGCACCGGCCAGCCCGGCTCCTCGAGTTCCTCGGCGACGCTGCTGTCCGGCGGGGCGGGCGGGCTCCTGTTCACCCCAAGCGGCGGCGGCGGCGAGACGGTCCAGTCCGGCCAGCAGTGGCAGGCCGACGAGATGGGCGGCGGCGGGCTCGTCCTGCTGTTCACCCCGAACGGGCGGTGCCTGACCGCGGTGGGCAGCGGAGCCGATGCCACCGCGCAGCTGGCCCCCTGCGACACGGGCCTGGACCAGCGCTGGTATCACCCGTTCATGGGAACCGACAGCCAGGGCCGCGACTACTGGCCGCTGCGCAGCGCGTCGGACGGGCGCTGCCTGGCGCTGGGCAGCGCGTCCTCGGGCGGGTCGGTCGTGGCCGAGCTGCAGAAGTGCGCGCCGGGCAAGCCCTGGCCGCAGCTGATCATGTTCTGGTCGGCGTACTAGCCAAACAACCCGGGCAGCGTCCCCCGGTGCGCGGCGGCCAGTTCATCCACGGGGATGTCGAAGCTGCCCTGTCCGGTGCTGGCCTGCACCACGAGGCTGTCCCCGCCGGCCACCCCGAGTTCCTGCAGAGGCACGCCGTGCCGCGCGGCCAGCGCGGCGAAGGCCCGCCCGGAGCCGGGCCGGACCGCGACCACGGCCCGCGCCGCCGACTCGCTGAACAGCTGGGTGAACAAGTCGCCCGGCAGGGCCACCTGGCAGCCGACCCCCTGGTCCAGGCAGCACTCGGCCAGCGCGATGGCCAGGCCCCCCTCGGACAGGTCGTGCGCCGCCTCCAGCAGCCCGTCCGCGGCCGCCGAGGTCAGCACCGCGGCCAGGGCCCGCTCGGCGGCCAGGTCCACCTCAGGCGGCCGCCCGCCGCAGTGCCCGTGGGCCACCTGGGCCCAGGCTGACCCGCCGAACTCGGCCGCGGTCCGGCCGACCAGCACGACCGGCGCCCCCTCAGTGCGCAGCCCCATCGGGACCCGCCGGGTCACGTCGGCGTGCACGCCGAGCACGCCGACCACCGGCGTGGGGTGGATGGGATCCTCGTCGGTCTGGTTGTAGAAGCTGACGTTGCCCCCGGTGACCGGCACCCCGAGGGCGGCGCATCCGTCGGCCAGCCCGCGGACCGCCTCGCTGAACTGCCACATGACCCCGGGGTCCTCGGGCGAGCCGAAGTTCAGGCAGTTGGTCACCGCGAGCGGTACCGCGCCGGTGGCGGCCACGTTGCGGTACGCCTCGGCCAGCGCCAGCTGGGCGCCCGCGTAGGGGTCGAGCAGGTCGAACCGGCCGTTCCCGTCCGTGGCCAGCGCGATCCCCAGGCCGGTCTGCTCGTCGATCCGGATCACGCCCGCGTCCTGCGGCGTGGCCAGGACCGTGTTGCCCCGCACATGCCGGTCGTACTGCTCGGTGACCCAGCTCTTGTCGGCCAGCCCCGGCGAGGCCAGCAGCGACAGCAGCGTGGCCCGCAGCTCCGGGCCGCTCCCGGGCCGGGGCAGCGCGGCCGGGTCGTCGGCCAGCAGCGCGTCCTGGCCCGCCGGGCGCTGGATGGGCCGCTGGTAGACCGGGCCCTCGTCGGCCGCGCTGGCGGGCGGGATGTCCACCACCTGCTCACCGCGCCAGGTCATCCGCAGCCGGCCGGTGCCGGTGACCTCGCCGATGACCGTGGCCAGAACGCCCCAGCGGGCGCAGACCTCCATGAAGTGGCCGACGTGGCCGGGCTCGACCACGGCCATCATGCGTTCCTGCGACTCGCTCATCAGGATCTCGGCCGGGCCGAGCGCCGGGTCGCGCAGCGGCACCACGTCGAGGTCAACGTCCATTCCCGCCCCGCCGCCGGCCGCCAGCTCGGTGGTGGCGCACGCGACGCCGGCTGCGCCCAGGTCCTGGATGCCAGTCACCAGATCGGCCGCGTACAGCTCCAGGCAGCACTCGATGAGCAGCTTCTCCATGAACGGGTCGCCGACCTGCACGCTGGGCCGCTTAGCCGACTCGCCACCGCCGAACGTGGCACTGGCCAGCACCGAGGCACCGCCGATGCCGTCCGGGCCGGTCCGGGAGCCGAACAGGATCACCTTGTTGCCGGTCCCGCGGGCCGCGGCGAGCTTGAGGTCCTGGTGCCGCATGACCCCGACGCACAGCGCGTTGACCAGCGGGTTCCCCCGGTAGCAGGGGTCGAAGGCCAGTTCACCGCCGATGTTGGGCAGGCCGAGGCAGTTCCCGTAGAACGAGATGCCGGACACTACCCCGGGCAGCACCCGGCGGGTATCCGGCGCGTCCGCGGGCCCGAACCGCAGCGCGTCCATGACCGCGACCGGGCGGGCGCCCATGGCCAGGATGTCGCGCACGATCCCGCCCACGCCGGTCGCCGCGCCCTGGAACGGCTCCACGTACGAGGGATGATTGTGTGACTCGATCTTGAACGTGACCGCGTAGCCCTGGCCGATGTCCACCACGCCCGCGTTCTGGCCGATCCCGGCGAGCAGGGCCGGGGACGGCGGCGCGGTCTCCCCGAATCGGCGCAGGTGCACCTTGGACGACTTGTACGAGCAGTGCTCGCTCCACATCACCGAGTAGATGGCCAGCTCCGCGTCGGTCGGCCGGCGGCCCAGCACCTCGCCGATCCGCGCGTACTCCCCGCTGGTCAGGCCGAGCTCGGCGTAGGGCTGCGGCTGGCCGGGCGTGCCCGCTGCCCGCGCGACGGTGTCGGCCGGGCCGCTCATCGGCCGGCCAGCTCACGGAGCACCGAGGTGAAGAAGCCCAGGCCGTCGGCGCCGGGCCCGGTCAGCGCGTCGATCGCGTGCTCCGGGTGCGGCATCAGCCCGACCACATTGCCTGCTTCGTTGCGCACACCCGCAATATCTCCAACGGATCCGTTCGGGTTGCCGCCTGCGTAGCGCGCGACGACCTGACCGGCCGCGGTCAGCCGGGCCAGCGTGGCCGGATCGGCCACGTACGCGCCCTCGCCGCTCTTCAGTACCACGCTGATCTCCTGATCCTCGGCGTAGTCCGCGGTCCACGGGGTGCCGGTGTCCTCGATGCGCACCCGGACCACCCGGTCGATGAACCGCAGGCCCGCGTTCCGGGTCAGCGCGCCCGGCAGCAGGTGGGCCTCGCAGAGGATCTGGAACCCGTTGCAGATGCCCAGGACCGGCAGCCCGGCCCGGGCCGCCGGGATGAGCTCGCCCATCACGGGCGCGAACCGGGCGATGGCCCCGCAGCGCAGGTAGTCACCGTAGGAGAAGCCGCCCGGCAGGACGACGGCGGCGAGGCCGCCCAGATCGCGGTCGCCGTGCCAGAGGGGGACCGGCTCAGCGCCGGCCCGGGCCACCGCGCGCGCGGCATCGGCGTCATCCAGCGACCCAGGGAAGGTAATGACGCCCACACGGGCTGTCATGAGCGTCCTCGCAGAGGGAGAGCGGGGTGGTCTGCCTGCAGGTTACCGTGCCCGGCCGCGTGCTCAGGGGCAGAGCCCGGCGGCCGCGCCGGAGTCAGCCCGCGTTCCGGAGCTGGCCCTCCAGCAGCGGCGCGTCGTCCCGCCACTCCATCCGCTTCTCCAGGGAGACAACGGTGCCCAGGCCGGGCCCGCTGCTCAGCGTCACGTCGTCCACGCACGCCCGCATGATGGCCAGGCCGCGGCCGGACTCCGGCAGCATCGCGATCATCTGGTCCTCGGTCAGCGGCTGCCCGGCCGGGCGCCGCCGGCCGCCGGGGCGCGGGGCCCGCCGGGGCCCGGCGCCTGCCGCCCGGCGGCGGAACCGCCCCGGCGCGTGCACGGCATCCCACATGGGCAGGCGCGGGGCCGGCACCAGCAGCGGGTCGAGGCCGCGCTCGTCGTTCAGCACCTGGATGAGGCAGCCACGCTGGCCGATCCGGGCCACCACCTCGTACCTCGGCCCGGGTGCACCGTGCTTGAGCACGTTGGTGCAGGCCTCGGTCACCGCGAGGAGGAGGTCACTGACCCCTTCCTCATCGGCCCCGAGCCGGCGTAGGGTGTCGCCCAGGACCTTGCGCATGACCGGCACGCTGAGTGCCTCATGCGGAAACACCAGGCAGAACTCAACGTCCACAATCGACTCCTCGGCGCGTCTCATGTGAGCCCGCATCCGCCCCTCAGGTCCCTCGATCCCGTGTTGGCGCTGGCCACTTGTGACCTTTCCCGGCCCTGGCGCGGATAATCGTGAACTCTTAGTGTTATGTAGTTGTGCTCCACGGGCCCCGCGGCGGAAAGGGCCGGTTCAGGTCAGCTCTCGTGCAACGTGAACTCCTCGATCACCTGGTTGGCCAGCAGTTCCCCGGCCAGCTCGGCCACCCGGGCCAGCGCGGCCTCGTCCGCGGGCCCGCTCAGCTCCACCTCGAACCGCTTGCCCTGGCGGACCCCGAGCACCTGGCCGAAGCCGAGCCGGTGCGCCGCGCTGGCGATCGCCTCCCCCTGCGGATCGTGGATCTCCTTGCGGAGCATCACGTTGACGACGATTCGGGCCACTGGTTCCCGCCTCCCTTGAGCCTGGGTCTTGCGTACCGGGGTTTCCATCGGCGCAGCCCGGTCTGCCACGATGACCTAGTGAACCCCACCACCATGGGGGCTCGTGAACCCCACCACCAGAGGGAGTGCCACGTGACCGTCAACGCCGACGGTGCGGTCGCCGCACCGGGAGGCCAGGCAGGCCTGGACGGGCCGCCGGGGCCGCGCACCGAAACTATCCAGCTGCTCACCCCGGAGGGTGAGCGGGTCGAGCATCCGGACTACCCGCTGGAGCTGACCGACGGCGAGCTGAAGGACCTGTACCGGGACCTGGTCCTGGTCCGCCGGATCGACACCGAGGCCATCGCCCTGCAGCGCCAGGGTGAGCTGGGCATCTGGGCCTCACTGCTCGGGCAGGAAGCGGCCCAGGTCGGCTCGGGCCGCGCGCTCGGGCCGCGGGACATGGCCTTCCCGACCTACCGCGAGCACGGCGTGGCCTGGTGCCGGGGGCTGGACCCGACCCGGCTGCTGGAGCTGTTCCGCGGGGTCAGCCACGGTGGCTGGGACCCGGCCGCGCACAAGTTCCACCTGTACACGATCGTGATCGGCAGCCAGACGCTGCACGCCACCGGCTACGCGATGGGCATCCAGCGAGACGGCGCGGTGGGCGAGGACGGCGAGGCGGTCATCGTCTACTTCGGGGACGGCGCCACCAGCCAGGGAGACGTCAACGAGGCGTTCGTCTGGGCCTCGGTGTTCAACGCGCCGGTCGTGTTCTTCTGCCAGAACAACCAGTGGGCCATCTCCGAGCCGCTGGAGCGGCAGAGCCGCGTGCCGCTCTACCAGCGGGCCAGCGGGTTCGGCTTCCCCGGCCTGCGGGTGGACGGCAACGACGTGCTGGCCTGCCTGGCGGTGACCAGAAAGGCCATGCAGGCGGCCCGGGAGGGCCAGGGCCCCATGCTGATCGAGGCGTTCACCTACCGGATGGGCGCTCACACCACCACCGACGACCCGACCCGGTACCGGCTGGCCAGCGAGCTGGAAGCGTGGAAGCTGAAAGACCCGATCGAGCGGGTCAAGGCGTACCTGGTGCGCACCGGCGCCGCCGACGCCGCGTTCCTGGAGAGCGTGGACGCCGAGGCGGACGAGCTGGGCGGCCGGGTCCGCCAGGCCTGCCTGGAGATGCCGGACCCGCGGCCGCTGGCCATCTTCGAGAACGTCTACGCCGGGCCGAACGCGCTGCTGGATGCGGAGCGCGAGCAGTACGCGGCCTACCTCGACTCGTTCGCCGGGGAGGAGGCCCGATGACGGTCATGACGCTGTCCAAGGCGATCAACGCGGGCCTGCGCAAGGCGCTCGAGGACGACCCCCGCGTGCTCGTGATGGGCGAGGACGTCGGCAAGCTGGGCGGCGTGTTCCGGGTCACCGACGGCCTGCAGAAGGACTTCGGCGAGGACCGGGTGGTCGACACCCCGCTGGCCGAGTCGGGCATCATCGGCACCGCGATCGGGCTGGCGCTGCGCGGCTACCGGCCGGTCTGCGAGATCCAGTTCGACGGGTTCGTGTTCCCGGCCTTCGACCAGATCGTCAGCCAGCTGGCCAAGATGCGGATGCGCTCGCTGGGCCACGTGACCATGCCGGTCACGATCCGGATCCCGTGCGGCGGCGGGATCGGCGCGGTGGAGCACCACAGCGAGTCCCCGGAGGCGCTGTTCGCGCACATCGGCGGGCTGCGCGTGGTGGCCTGCGCCAACTCCGCGGACGCCTACGCGATGATCCAGCAGTCGGTCCGCTGCGACGACCCGGTCATCTTCTTCGAGCCGAAACGCCGCTACTGGGACAAGGCCGAGGTCGAGACGGCCGCCGGCCTGGACGCCGCGCTGCCGCTGGACCGGGCCAGGATCGTCCTGGACGGCACCGACGTGACCCTGCTGTGCTACGGGCCGATGGTCCGGACCTGCGTGGAGTCGGCCGTGGCCGCCCGGGCCGACGGGCGCTCGGTCGAGGTCATCGACCTGCGCTCGCTGTCCCCGCTGGACCTGGAGACCATCTGCGGGTCGGTGCGGCGGACCGGCCGGTGCGTGGTGGCCCACGAGGCGCCGGTCACCGGCGGGCTGGGCGCGGAGATCGCGGCCCGGATCACGCAGGAGTGCTTCTACCAGCTGGAGTCGCCGGTACTGCGGGTCGGCGGCTTCTCCACCCCGTACCCGCCGTCGCGGCTGGAGGACCACTACCTGCCCGACCTGGACCGGGTGCTGGACGCCGTGGACCGCACCTTCACCGCCTGAAAGGGGGCTGGCATGACTGAGTCTGCGGCTGCGCAGCGCCGGCAGTTCCGGCTCCCCGACGTGGGCGAGGGACTGACCGAGGCGGACATCGTCACCTGGCGGGTGAAGCCGGGTGACACGGTGACCGTGAACCAGATCATCGTGGACATCGAGACGGCCAAGGCCGTGGTCGAGCTGCCCAGCCCGTACGCGGGCGTGGTGGCCGAGCTGCTGGTGCCCGAGGGCCAGACCGTGGACGTGGGCACGCCAATCATCTCGGTGGACGTGCCCGGGGCGGCGGGAAGCGGGCCGGCGGCGGCCGCCCCCGCCGCGCCCGCCCCGGTGCCGTCCGCCGACCCGGCGGCGATCGCGGCCGCCGGGCCGCGCCCCTCGTCGGAGGACCTGGTGCCGCCGGTCCCGCCCGCCGAGGAACGGCAGGCCGTGCTGGTCGGCTACGGCGTCAAGGCCGGCGCGACCACCCGGCGGCCGCGCAAGGCACCGGCCGGGAACGGTTCCGTTGCGGATCCTGGACTGTCCCCGGGCCGCGCCAACGGTGCGCCGGGCGGCCACCCGAGCGTGCTGGCGAAGCCGCCGGTGCGCAAGCTCGCCCGGGAGCTGGGCGTGGACCTGGGCGGGCTGGCCGGCAGCGGGCCGGGCGGGTCCATCACCCGCGACGACGTGCAGCAGGCGGCGGCCGGGGGGATGGTTCCCGGGGCTGCGGAGACCCGGCCTGGCCTGGCGGAGGAGCGCATCCCGATCCGGGGGATCCGCAAGCACACCGCGGCGGCGGTGACCGAGAGCGCACGGCGGGCCCCGCACGTCACCGAGTTCCTGCAGGTCGACGTGGACGCCACGGTCGAGGCGGTGCGGCGCTTGCGGGAGCTGCCGGAGTTCGCCGGGGTCCGGGTCTCGCCGCTGCTGCTGGTGGCCCGGGCCCTGCTGATCGCGGTGGCCCGCCACCCGATGATCAACTCCACCTGGGACGAGGGCGCGCAGGAGATCGTGGTCAAGCACTACGTGAACCTGGGCATCGCCGCCGCCACCGACCGCGGGCTGATCGTGCCGACCATCAAGGGCGCGGACGCGCTGGGCCTGCCCGGGCTGGCCCGGGCGCTGGCCAGCCTGGCCGACACGGCGCGGGCGGGCCAGGCGACCCCGGCCGACCTGACCGGCGGCACGATCACCATCACCAACGTGGGCGTGTTCGGGATCGACGCGGGGACCCCGATCATCACCCCGCCGGAAGCGGCCATCCTGGCCTTCGGGCAGATCAGGGACGCGCCGTGGGTGGTGGACGGCCAGCTCGCGGTGCGCAAGGTGACGACCCTGTCGCTGTCGTTCGACCACCGCATCGTGGACGGCGACCTGGGCTCGGCCGTGCTCCGTGACATCGGGGCCATGCTGCACGACCCGACGGTGATGCTGGCCTGGGGTTGAGCCTGGCGGGCTGACCCCACCACGAGAAAGGGACCGCGATGTTCCGGCACGTTGTTGTGTTCAGGTTCACCCCGCAGACCTCCGGGGAGCAGCAGGAGGAGCTCGCGCGCCAGCTGCGCACGCTGCCCGGGGCCATCGAGCAGATCAAGGCCTACCACGTGGGCCTGGACGCCGGGATGAACCCGGGAAACTACCAGTTCGCGGTGGTGGCGGACTTCGGCAGCGTCGAGGACTACCTCGTCTACCGGGACCACCCGGTGCACCGGGACATCATCGGGAAGTACGTGCAGCCGATCGTGGCCGAGCGGGCGGCGGTGCAGTACGAGCTGTAGACGCCGCACCAGCTGGAGCGCCGCCCGGCAGATCTGGGCGTGAGGGGCCGCCTGCGCAGCGGCCCCTCACGGCTCAGAACGCTTCTTCGGGCAGTTCCATGAGGTCCAGCGTGGCGTTCTCGGCGATCTGCCGCTCCACGGCCAGCCGGGGCAGCACGGTCTCGGCGAAGAACCGCGCCGTGGCCAGCTTGCCCTGGTAGAAGGCCTCGTCGCGGCCGGCTCCCTGGTCCAGGGCGCGGATCGCGACCTCGGCCTGGCGGGCCAGCAGCCAGCCGATGAGCAGGTCGCCCAGGGCCATCAGCAGCCGGGTGCTGTTCAGCCCGGCCTTGTAGACCTCGGCGGGCTGCTCCAGCGAGGCGAGCGCGTACCCGGACAGGGCCGCGACCATGGCCTCGACGTCGGCGACCGCGGCGGCCAGCGCGGCCCGCTCGGTCTTCAGCCGCCCGTTGCCGGCCTCGCCGGCCGCGAACTCCTTGATCTCGCTGAGCACGGCGCCCAGGGCCACCCCCTGGTCGCGCAGGGTCTTGCGGAAGAACAGGTCCAGGCCCTGGATCGCGGTGGTGCCCTCGTACAGGCTGTCGATCTTGGCGTCCCGGATGTACTGCTCGACCGGGAAGTCCTGGATGAAGCCCGAGCCGCCGTAGGTCTGCAGGGACTGCGTGAGCAGCTCGTAGGCCCGCTCGGAGCCGACCCCCTTGACGATGGGCAGCAGCAGGTCGTTGACCCGGGCGGCCAGGTCACCCGGGGAACCCGGTTCGGTGCGGCCCTCGGCCCCGGCGATCTGCACCGCGTCCTGCCAGGAGGCGGTGTAGAGCATCAGCGCCCGCATGCCCTCGGCGTACGCCTTCTGCATCATCAGGATCCGGCGGACGTCGGGGTGGTGGATGATCGTGACCCGCGGCGCGGTCTTGTCCGCCATCTGGGTCATGTCCGCACCCTGGACCCGCTGCCGGGCGTACTCCAGCGCGTTCAGGTAGCCGGTGGACAGGGTGGCGATGGCCTTGGTGCCGACCATCATCCGGGCGTGCTCGATGATCAGGAACATCTGCCGGATGCCGTCGTGCACCCCGCCGACCAGCGTGCCGACCGCGGGGCGGTCCGCGCCGAAGGTGAGCTCGCAGGTGGTGGAGGCCTTGAGGCCCATCTTGTGCTCGACCCCGGTGACCCGGACGCCGTTGCGCTCGCCGAGCTCACCGTCCGGGCCGACCAGGTACTTGGGCACCAGGAACATGGACAGGCCCTTGGTGCCGGGCCCCGCGCCCTCGGGACGGGCCAGCACCAGGTGGAAGATGTTCTCGGCCATGTCGTGCTCGGCGCTGGTGATGAACCGCTTGACGCCCTCGATGTGCCAGGTGCCGTCGGGCTGCTCGATGGCCCTGGTCCGGCCGGCCCCCACGTCCGAGCCGGCCTCGGGCTCGGTCAGCACCATGGTGCTGCCCCACTTGCGGTCGATGGCCTGCTCCGCGAACCGCTGCTGGTCCGGGGTGCCGATGGTCCACAGCACGTGGGCGAAGTTCGGGCCGCCGGAGTACATCCACACCGCGGGGTTGGCGCCCAGGATGAACTCGGCCACTGCCCAGGCCAGGGTGCGCGGCGCGGCGATCCCGCCCAGCTCAGGCGGCAGGTCGAGGCGGTACCACTCGGCGTCCATGAACGCGGCGAAGGACTTCTTGAAGCTGTCGGGCATCCGCACCGACGCGGTGCCGGCGTCAAACACCGGCGGGTTCCGGTCCGCGTCCGCGAAGGACTCGGCGATCGGGCCGGTGGCCAGCCGGTTCACCTCGTCGAGGATGCCGCGCGCGGTCTCCTCGTCAACGTCCGGGTAGGGCTCGCGGCCCAGCAGGTCCTGGCGCCGCAGCACCTCGAACAGGTTGAACTCGATGTCGCGAAGGTTGCTCTTGTAGTGACCCATGGCCGCCCCCATTCTGAAGAGCAGTACTGACAACTGTTGGTGCGCCCAGGACTGCTACCGACGAGTAACAAAGGCCATAATACCCGGTGGTAACCGCGTTGGCCATGGGGGTGACCAGGACCAGGCCGGCCGGGCAGGTCAGGCCAGGCCAGGCCGGGTCAGGTCAGGCCGGGTCAGGTCAGGTGTCCCGGGTCAGGCCGGGAGGATGTTCACCGCGCGGGCGATGACCAGCGCCCCCAGCGAGAGGGACACCGCCGACTGGACCAGCATGGTCAGCTTGGCCCAGCGGGCCAGCGGCATGACGTCGGTCGGGCTGAACGCGGTGGCGTTGGTGAAGGACAGGTACAGGTAGTCCACGAACCGTGGTTCCCAGTCCGGGTTGACCAGGTGGTCGATGGTCATCTGCGGGAACAGGAAGTCCAGGTACTGGAAGGTGGCGTGGGCCCGGTGCACCGGGCCGCCCCGGTCGAACTCCCAGTACCAGAGGGCGAACGCGATGACGTTGGTACCCCAGATGGCGGCCCCGGAGGCGAGCAGCGGGGCCGGCGATGTGCCGGCGCGGCCGGTGATGATGTGCTGGATGAGCAGCACCGCGGAGGCCGCGTTGGCCGTGGTGATCAGGAGGATCAGCACGATGCTGACCCAGCGGACCACGGGACCCCGCCGCTCGATGCGTACCGGGTTGGCGATGGCCAGGGCGACCAGCACCCCGCCTTCGAGGACGGGCAGCAGGTAGTGCGGCAGCGGGTGCATGGTCAGCTGGTCCGGCAGCAGGAGCTGCAGGACGATGGCCACGATCACGCTGATGGTGACCGGCCAGCGCGGCTCGCCCCGGGTGCTGCGCCGCCAGGCCGGCACGGCCCGGCGGACATCACCCGCGGCCTCCTCCCCGGCGTGCTCGGCCCTGGTCACCAGCGCGTACCAGACCGGGTTACGGATCCGGCCCGGGCGCGGGGGGCGGAGCATGCGGTTCCCGTGCGCCGGGTCGTGGCCGGCGCCGGGTCCCGCCGGGACGGGGGCCCCCGGGACGGGCCGGGCCGGGACGGGCTCATCCGGGTTTGGCCCGCCCGGGAAACCACCTGCGGGCGGCTCTGGCTGCATCTACCCATTGTTGACCTGGCCCGGCCGTACTCTGGCGTCGTTACCCGCTGATTCCCACCGCGCGGATCTCGCTTTACTGTGTCGGCACAGGCCTGCTCCCCACAGCGAGGTGAACCATGGCGCTCGGTGTCAGCGAAGACCATCTGGAGCTGGCCGCGTCGGTACGCGGATGGGCCGGGCGGCATGGCGCGCCGCCCGGGGACGGCCCGGACAGCTATCCGGACGTGCTGCGGCCCGCCCTGGCCGGGCAGGGCCTGCTCGGCCTGCACCTGCCCGGGGAATCCGGCGGCCAGGGCTTCGGCCTGAGCGAGCTGGCGGTGGCCCTGGAGGAACTGGGGCACGCCCTGCTGCCCGGCGGGTTCCTGCCCACGGTGCTGGCGGGCGCGCTGCTGGCCGCAGCCCGGCCCGCCGAGGGTGAGACACGGAAGCTGCTGGCCGGGCTGGCGGACGGGTCACGGTCCGGGGCCGTGGCGCTGGCGCCCGGGCTGACCGGCACGGTGAGTGGTGGTGACCTCATCCTGGACGGCGAAACAGCGCCGGTCCTCGGGGCCGGGCTGGCCGACCTGGTCGTGCTGCCGGTGCTGACCGGGACGCAGGAACGGTGGGCCGTGGTTGACGCCGCGGACCTGGCCATCACCGGGCTGGACAGCCTCGACCCGACCCGCCCGCTGGCCGCGGTCCGCGCGAGCCAGGTCCCGGTGCCCGCCGGGCGGTTGCTGCCCGGACTCACCCGCGCCGATGTCACCAGCCTGGCCGCTGTGCTGTTCGCCGCCGAAGCGTGCGGCCTCGCCGGCTGGGCGGTGCAGACGGCGGCGGAGCACGCCAGGATCCGGCACCAGTTCGGCCGGCCGATCGGCCAGTTCCAGGCGGTCAAGCACCGGTGCGCGCGGATGCTCACCGCGGCCGAGCAGGCCGCCGCGGCCGCCTGGGACGCCGCCGCCGCCTGGGATGACGCCGCCGGGGATGACGCCGCCCAGGATGCCCCGGAGCTGCTGCCGGGGATGACACGGCCGGGGGGCCAGCCGGCCGCTACTTCGCCGCCGCGGTGGCCGCGGTCGTGGCGCTCGACGCCGCGGTCAGCTGCACCCACGAGTGCATCCAGGTCCTCGGCGGGATCGGCTACACCTGGGAGCATCCCGCCCACTGGTACTACCGGCGCGCGCTCTCGCTGCGCGCGCTGCTCGGCCCCAGCGGGGACTGGGCCCGCCAGGCCGCGGAGCTGGCCCTCGGCGGCGCGCAGCGGCCCGTCCGGGTCGACCTGCCCGTGGAGGCCGGGCCGCTGCGCGCCGGGATCCGCGCGGAACTGGCCGCCATCGCGGCGCTCGACCCCCCGGCGCGCACCCCGCGGCTGGCCGCAGACGGCTGGGTAGTCCCGCACCTGCCCGCCCCGTGGGGCCGGGCGGCCGGCCCGCTGGAGCAGCTGGTCATCGCGGAGGAAATGAAGCGGGCCCGGCTGCGCACCCCGCACCTGCTGATCGGCGCCTGGGTGGTGCCGGCCCTGGTCGGCTACGGCACCGCCGCGCAGCAGGAGCGTTTCCTGCCCGCCACGCTGCGCGGCGAGATCACCTGGTGCCAGCTGTTCAGCGAACCCGGCGCGGGCTCGGACCTGGCCGGCCTGACCACCCGGGCGGAGCGGGCGGAGGGGGATGGCCAGCGGGGCGCGGGCTGGCGGCTGACCGGCCAGAAGATCTGGACGTCCCTGGCCCGGGAGGCGGACTGGGCCATCTGCGTGGCGCGGACGGATCCGTCCACCCGCCGGCACGCGGGCATCACCTACTTCCTGGTCGACATGAAATCACCCGGGGTAACGGTGCGCCCGCTGCGCGAGCTGACCGGGGACGCCATGTTCAACGAGGTCTTCCTGGACGGCGTGCTGGTGCCGGACGACCTGGTGGTGGGCGAGGTCGGCCGCGGCTGGCCGGTGGCCAGGACCACGCTGGCCAACGAGCGCGTGTCCCTGTCGCGGACCTGGACGTTCGGCTGCGGCACGCCGGAACTGCTGGAGGTGCTGCGCGGGCTGGACGAGCCGGCCCGGCAGGCCCGGCTCGACGCGGCCGGGCGGCTGGTCGCGGAGGGGCACGCGATCGACGTGCTCGGCATGCGGGTCACGCTGAAGCAGCTGTCCGGGACCGAGCCGGGGGCCACCGGCAGCGTCCGCAAGCTGCTCGGCATGCGGCACGCCCAGGAGGTCGCCGAGCTGTGCTGGTCCATGCAGGGACCCGGGGCGGCGCTGGGATCGAATCCATGGGCCCGGCAGGTGCTGCTGACCCGGGCGCTGACCATCGGCGGGGGGACCACCGACATCCAGCTGAATATCATCGGCGAGCGGATGCTGGGACTGCCGCGCGACCCCGAGCCGCCGGCCGGATAGTCCTCACGTACGGGATATGACCGGCAATCCGGGGGACACGCCCGGCCTCCCGGCCAATCCCCGGCGGCCGCGCTAGCCTACTGAGAGCCGGCATCTGGGGGGCCGATGGCCGACAACGGCGATAGCACGACGGGTGGATACCGTGAGCCTGGCTGGATGGCCGGTTCCGGGTCCCGTGCTGCGCCGGGTGCCCAGCCGGGCGGTGCCCCGGGCCGGCCAGCCGGCGCACCGGATGAGCCGGTGACCGGGCCCCGTGCTGGCCCGCCCCGGGGCGGGCGGCGGCCCGGGCCCTCAGCCGCGCAGCAGCGGCTGATGACCCGCATCGCCGCGGGCCGCAACGCGAGGCGGCGCCGCGTCATGCTCACCGTGAGCGGCGCCCTGTCCGCGGTGGTCCTGTTCGTGGCCGGGACCGCCTGGGGGTTCACCAGCTACATCAACGACACCATCGGCCGGGTCAACGCGGGCACCGCAGGCACCCCGTCGAGCGGGCCGCTGAACGTGCTGCTGGCCGGGGTGGACCAGCGCTCCGGGCTGACCCGGCACCAGCAGCTCGCGCTGCACGTGGGCCGGGCGGTCAGCTCCAACTCCGACACGCTGATGCTGATCCACGTGTCGGGTGACCGGAGCCGGGTCACGGTGATCAGCATCCCCCGTGACTCCTGGGTGAATATCCCCGGGCACGGCTTTAACAAGATCAACGCGGCGTACGGCCTGGGCGGGCCGAAGCTGGTGGTGCAGACCGTGGCGGCGAACACCGGGCTGACCATCAACGACTTCATCCAGGTCAACTTCCTCGGCTTCGTCAAGGTCATCGACGCGCTGGGCGGCGTCAACATCTGCCTGCCGTTCGCGGTGGACGACTCCTACAGCGGGCTTCACCTGTCCAGGGGGCACCACCACGTGAGCGGCATCACGGCGCTGGAGTACGCCCGGGACCGCCACTCGTTCGCCACCTCGGACCTGGCCCGGATCCAGGACCAGCAGCGCCTGCTGTCCTCGATGCTCACCGAGGCGATCAGCTCCGGGACCCTGGCCAACCCGATCAAGCTGGACCGGTTCCTGCGGGCCGCGCTGGCCGCGATCAAGGTTGACCAGGGGCTCAACGTGGCCGCGCTCGCGGACCAGATGCGCGGCATCTCCCCTGGCGACGTCCGGTTCATGACCGTGCCGCTGTCCAACTACAACTACCAGACCCCCACGGGCCAGCTGGCGGTGCTGTGGGACGCCAAGGAGTCCCAGGCACTGTTCAGCGAGCTGAAGAACGACAAGCCGGCCACGAAGCCCCGGCCGCGGCCCGCCCGGACGGCCAGCCGGAAACTGCGCCGCAGCCAGGTGCCGGTCGAGGTCTGGAACGGGACGCTGATCGGCGGCCTGTCCGCCAGCACCGGCGCCGACCTGGCCAAGCTGGGCTTCCCGGTCAAGGACGGGCTGACCTGGCCGGTCCACGACATCAGCCAGACCGCGATCCAGTACCCGCCGGGCGACCTGGCCGGGGCCAAGCTGGTCCAGAAGGTCATCCCGGGCGGCTCGCTGCAGCAGGTCAAGGGGCTGGCCAAGGTGCGCGTCCTGCTGGGCACGAACGGGTACACGGTGACCGCCGGCCCGGCGGCTCCGAACCCGTCCGCGTCCACCAGCGGCGTCCCGTCCTCCACCGCCGCCCAGTTCGCCTGCCGCTAAGGCGGGCCAGGTCCGGACATGACCCTCAGTTAAGTCCCCGTTCCCGGCGGGCCGTGAGCCCTTGGCACCGTCGCGCGGAATCGGGATAAAGCACGCGATCCGGTCAGCCGGGACGGCATTTTCCCTCAGGGCTATTAATTTAATTGTTAATGTGACGGATGGTGCGCGATGCACCTATAGTTCCATACTTACGGATATGTAGGCCGGGTGAGCGGGGTGGCGTTACTCGTCTATGACTCGTCACAGCCGGGGTGTGCGTGCGCGCCAGCTTCGCCCTAGGCGCCATCAGCTGATTCTCGCCACTTGCTGCCTGAGCCTGTTCATCGTCGGCCTCGACAACACGATCGTCAATGTCGCGCTGCCCACGATCGCCAGGGGGCTGAATGCCTCCGTATCCGGCCTGCAGTGGATCGTCAACGGTTACACGATGGTCCTGGCCAGTCTGGTGATGCTCGCGGGGGCCACGGCCGACCGCTTCGGCCGCCGCCGCGTCTTCCTGACCGGGCTGACGGTGTTCACCGTCAGCTCGGCCCTGTGCTCCGTGGCGCCCGGCCTTAGGTGGCTTATCGCATTCCGCGTGGTGCAGGCGATCGGCGGGTCAATGCTCAACCCCGTCGCGGTATCCATTATCGCCACCACGTTCAAGGGAAGGGCCGAGCGGGCCTGGGCGATCGGGGTCTGGATAAGCATGTTCGGCGTGAGCATGGCGCTCGGGCCGCTCTTCGGGGGAATACTGACCGGCGCGGCCGGCTGGCGGAGCATTTTCTGGGTCAACGTACCGGTCGGGCTGGCCGCCATCGCCCTAACGGCCAGGTACATCCCGGAATCGCGGCCCGGCGCCCAGCGCAGGCCTGACCTGGTCGCCCAGGTCCTGGTCATCCTCATGCTCGGGTCCCTGATTTACGCCATCATCGAAGGCGCGCGGACTGACTGGCGCGAGGCCGCGACCCGCCTTCTCTTCGGGCTGGCCGGTGTGGCGCTGGTGGTTCTGGTCCTGTGGGAGCTGCACAGGAAGGACCCCCTGATCGATCCCCGCTTCTTCCGCAACCTGCCGTTCACCGGAGCGGTGCTGACCGGTCTCTGCGCGTTCGGCAGCCTGGGCGGTTTCCTCTTCCTGGTCACGCTCTACCTGCAGGACACGCGGGGCCTGACGGCGCTGGAGGCGGGCCTGCACATGCTGCCCGCGGCCGCCGCCATGGCCGTCTGCCCACTGCTGGCGGCCCGGCTGGCGGCCCGCAACGGCCTGCGGGTACCGCTGACGCTGGGCGGCGCCGCCCTGGCCCTGAGCATGGCCGCGATGTCGCGGCTGACCGCTTCGTCGGGCGAGTTCTACCTCATCGCGGCCTTCCTGGCGTTCGGCATCGGCCTGGGCATGGTCGATGGCCAGATCAGCAACGCGGCGGTCTCGGCCATCCCGCCCAGCCAGGCGGGCCTGGCCTCCGGCATCGCTTCCGCCAGCCGCCAGATGGGCCAGGCCCTCGGCGTAGCGATCAGCGGCGCGTTGCTGAACGCGAACCTGCACGGGCCGATACGAGCGGAGTTTGCTTCCGCGAGCCGCTCGGCCTGGCTGCTGCTGACCGGGTGCGGGTGCGCCGTCCTGGTGCTCGGCCTGACGACCACGCGCCCCCTGCCCTCGCACGGCGCGGCGGAGGTGGCCGGCCACAGTCCGGCGGAGAGGGTCGCCGGGCCGCCGGAGCAGCAGGAGGCGCTCCCCCGCCCAGCGAGCAGGCAACCGCAGACGTTCCAGGACCTGCAACCGCCTGCGGAGGACCTGGAACCGCCGACGCAGCCGATCTGGGTTCCGCGCGATCCGGTTACCCAGCCGTCCGGGTACCCCGGGGCATCATCCGGGAACCCGTCCGTTCTTACCCGCCGTGACCAGGTCTATTACCGCCGGCAATGGCGGGCGGGTGACGGGCAGGACTAGCTCGCGGGCGGGGTGCTCTCGCCCGGGGCGCCCGCTGGGGGGGTGCTGCCTCCCGGGGCCTTCTCTCCCGGGGCCTTCTCTCCCCGGGCGCTCTCCCCGGGGGCACTGCCGTCGGGATCACCGAGACCCTGGGACGCTTCCTGCCGGGACAGCGCGTCCACCAGCCGGTCGATCTTCTCCTTGCTGTCCGGGGTGCCCCGCCCGGTGCGCTCGGCGTACACCGTCGCGCCCAGGTCACGGAACATTGCGTCGGCCCGGCGCTTGGCCTGGGCCTGGTCCAGCTTGACCTTGCCCTCGCGCGCCGTCTCCTGGGCCATCTGGGCGAGTTGCGTGCTCTGCGCCCTGACCTTGTCCATGAGTCCCATGACTGCCTCCGCCAAAGCTCTCCGCAGGTGACGCTCTCCACCGAGCAGGATATGCCGCCGGCGCCCGGCCGCCCGCCTCAGGCTGCCCGCCCTCCGGCCCCAGGCTGCCCGCCCTCCGGCGCCCGGCCGCCCGCCCCAGGCCGCCGGCCCTCCGGCCCCAGCCGGTGGCCGGAGATAAGCGGACTAAGTAACTACGGATAGTAGCTATCCGGTGATGCATTGTCCGGGGGAACCCGGCCAATTCGGTTGTTCTCACCGCACCGGCGGACACCCGGACATTACAATCCTGTGAACCCGCCCGGTTCGTTTCGTTCGCACCTTACGTCCGGGTACCCCGCTGGCTTCCGGATGGAGAAAAGGGTCGACGATGGCTGGTGTCATCGAACGCAGGGGGGGTTCCAGGGCAGCACCACGGCATCGCAAGCGCCGGGCACTGATTCCGCCGCCTCCCCGCGACTCGGTGCCCCCGGTGCTGCCGACCCCGCCGCTGGACAGCGAGAAGTACTCCTATGTCCGGCGGCACATCTGGGTCCTCACCCTGTGCATGGCGCTCAGCTTCCCGCCGCTGGTCTACAGCCAGTACCGGATGGTCGAGAACTCCCGCTGGTTCATCCTCTACGCGCCGTTCGCGCTGTTCGGCGTGTTCTGCTTCCTGCTGTCGCTCACCGTCGACGGGATGAGCCGCAGCTTCGACCTGGACGAGCACAAGCGCATCGTGGCCGCCTGGTCGCCCCGGCGCTACCCCTCCGTGGACGTCTTCCTGCCGGTCTGCGGCGAGCCGATCGAGGTGCTGCGCAACGCCTGGTCCCACGTGGCCGTGATGCGCAACCACTACCCGGGCCGGGTCACGCCCTACGTGCTCGATGACTCGGCCAGCCCGGCGCTGAAGGCCATGGCCCGCCACTACGGGTTCGCCTACGCGACCCGCCCGGACCGGGGCTGGTTCAAGAAGGCCGGCAACCTGCGGTTCGGGTTCCAGATCTCCGAGGGCGAGTACATCCTGCTGCTGGACGCGGACTTCGCGCCCCGCCCGGACGTGCTCGACGAGACCCTGCCGTACCTGGACGCCTTTCCTGAGGTGGGAATCGTCCAGACGCCCCAGTTCTTTCACGTCCTCGATCAGCAGACCTGGGTCGAGCGCGGCGCGGGCGCCATTCAGGAGCTCTTTTACCGGTCCATTCAGACGGCCCGGGCCAAGAAAGGCGGGGCGATCTGCGTGGGGAGCTGCGCGGTCTACCGGCGTGCGGCCCTGGAGCCCAACGGCGGGATGTCCCTGGCCGAGCACTCCGAGGACCTGTGGACCGGCTTCGACCTGCACCGGATGGGCTGGCGGCTGCGGTACCTCCCGGTCGCGCTGTCCACCGGCAACTGCCCCGACAACATCCTGTCGTTCCTGAACCAGCAGTACCGCTGGTGCTCGGGCACCATGAGCCTGCTGAAGGACCGGATCTTCTGGCAGACCAAGCTGCCGCTGTACACCCGGCTGTGCTACCTGACCGGCTTCATCGGCTACGTCTACACCGCCGTGTTCACGTTCGTGGCCCCCGCGCTCGCCGTCGGCATGATGCTCTTCGTGCCGGGCAGCCTGCTGCTGCGCAACCTGATCTTCGTCGCCCCGGTGCTGTTCTACGCGGGGGTGATCTACCCGATGTGGCACCGCGCCCCGTACCGGCTGGAAGCCTGGTCGGTCCGGGTCATCTCCGGCTGGGCCCACGTGTTCGCGCTGTGGGACATGATGCGCGGCCGGCTGCGCGGCTGGCAGCCGTCCGGCAGCGGCGCGAAGCGGCAGGACGGCCGGCGGCGGTTCTGGATCGGCCTCATCCTGTGGAGCGGCGGCAGCGCGGCCGTGTGGGCGGGCCTGGCCCTGTGGCGCATGATGACCATGAACCCGTACAACTTCTTCCTGCTCTTCGTGCTCGGCGTCTTCCAGCTCGTGGTGGTCGGCCGGATCCTCATCCAGCCGAAAGCGGGGGTCGCCTCGTGAGGCCGCCCCGGGCCGCCCGGGCCGCGCTGCTGGGACTGGCCGGGCTCGCGCTCAGCGGGTGCGGGCTGCTCGCCCCGCCGCACAGCACCGCGACCACCAGCGGGCAGAACGCCGCGGCCAGCCCCGCGCCGAGCACGCAGGCCAACAGCAAGCCCTACAGCGTCTCCGGTCTCCTCCACCCGGCCACCGGCAAGTACTTCGGGATCGAGGCCAACGGCGCGCCTGACTCGCTGGGCCCGGTCGACACTTTCGCGGCCAACACCGGCCGCAAGCCCGACCTCATCGGCCAGTACGTGGCGTGGGGCAAGCCGTTCGACACCCAGGCCGTGACGAACGCCTGGTCCTACGGGGCGCTGTACTACATGGCCTGGGAGCCGTTCGGGGTGACCGTCCAGTCCATCGCCGCGGGCCGCAGCGACGGCTACATCAGCCGGTTCGCTCAGGCCGTCCGCGCGCTGAACCTGCCCGTCGCGATCAGCTTCGGCCACGAGATGAACGGCAACTGGTACCCGTGGGGAACCAGCCAGGCCAGCCCGGCCCAGTTCGTGGCGGCCTGGCGGCACATCCACGACCTGTTCGCCCGGGCCGGGGCGGGCAACGTGATCTGGGTGTGGAACCCCAACATCATCAACCCGATGCCGCAGGTCCAGCTCAGGGCGTACTGGCCGGGCCGGGCCTACGTCAGCTGGGTGGGGCTGACCGGGTACTTCGCGACGACCGGCCCGCACACGTTCGCCACGCTGTACCAGCCCACGGTCACCGAGATCAGGCGGTTCACCGGCAAGCCGTTCCTCATCGCCGAGACCGCCATCGAGACCGGCCCGGCCGCCGCGGCGTGCGCCAGGCAGCTGGTCGACTCGGTGACCCAGCACCCGGACGTGCTCGGCTTCGTCTGGTTCGACTACAACAAGCAGGGCGTCGACTGGCGCGTCGAATCGCGCCCCGTCGTGCGCGCGGCCATCGCGGGTGACATCGCCGGGCTGACCCTCGTCAATCCGCGGAAATGAGCCGGCGCCCCCATAACCCGGCGCCCCCCGGGCGTCCCCGCCCGGTCCGCCGCGACCGCACCCCGGACGGCGGCCGCACCCCGGACGGCCAGCGCCCGCCGGTCTGGCCGGACGTGGTGGACACCGTGATGCTGGCCAAGTTCACCCGGCAGTCCGACGCGCTGCCGCCCGGCGCGGCGGAACCTCCGGCGCCCCCGGACAGCCCGGGCGAGAGCACCCGGGTGCTGCGGCTGCCCGGCGGGAAGCACGGGTCGGGCCCGATGCGGTTCGTCACGTCGAGCCGCCGGCGGACCTGGATCAGCCGGGCCGTCCTGCTGGCCATCTTGTGCGTGCAGGCGGCCCTCACGCTGCGGATGAGCAACACGGCGTTCGAGGACGAGGCCCTGTACCTGTACAGCGGCCACATGGAGCTCGCCCACCTGCTGCACGGCGCGCCGCTGCAGGGCGACTACTCGTCGTACTTCTCCGGCGCGCCGGTCCTGTACCCGGTGCTCGGCGCGCTGGCCGACGACGTCGGCGGGCTGGCCGCCGCCCGGGCGGTCAGCCTCCTCGCCATGCTGGGCACCACCGCCCTGCTGTACTCGCTGACCCGGCGGCTGTTCAACGAGCGGGTCGGCCTGTGCGCGGCCGTGATCTTCTCGGTGACCGAGTCAGCCCTCTTCCTCGGGCACCTCGCCACCTACGACGCCCCTGCCCTGTTCCTGCTCGCGCTGGCCACCTGGATCGTCGTCCGCACCGCTACCTTCCGCTGGCCCGTCTACCTGCTGGCGGCGCTGCCGATCGCGCTGGCCGTGGCCACCAAGTACGCCTCGGCGCTGTTCATCCCGACCATCGTGGCGCTCAGCGGGCTCGCGGCCTGGCCACACCGGGGGCGCATCGCCCTGATATCGCCGGCCGCGCTGGGCGCGGCGGTCGCCGCCCTGCTCGGCGGGGCCCTCTACCTGGCCGGTCCCGCCTACGAAACCGGCATCAGGTTCACCACGACGGCCCGGGCCGCGGGGACCGCGGCTACCTCACTGCTGCTCCGGGACAGCCTGATGTGGGGCGGGCTGCCGTTCGCGCTGGCCGTGATCGGCGCCGTGGCCTACGCTCGCCGGGCCCGCACCGAGCCTGGCGAGCTGATCGCGCCGCCCGGGGGCCGGGCGTGGCGCATCGCCCTCGGCGTCACCCTGACCGCGACCGCCCTGCTGGCGCCCGCGGACCAGATCCACATCCACACCTTTACCTCGCTGCAGAAGCACATCGGCTTCGGGCTCTTCTTCGCCGCCCCCTTCGCCGGGATCGGGCTGACCCGCATCATCGGCGACCACTTCCGCCGCGCCCAGGTGGGCATCGCGATCTGGGGCGCGGCGCTGGTCATCGGGATGACCCAGGCCGACTCCCTGTTCAATGGCTGGGCTAATTCCAGCGGCTTCATCTCGGTGATGAGCCGCCAGCTGCAGCCCGGCGCGCACTACCTGGTCGAGGCGTACGAGGTACCGATCTACTACCTGCGCCTGCACCCGGATGCGCAGCCGGGCCAGTTCACGTCAACCTACTTCATCTCCTACACCGACCGCCAGGGGCAGACGCTGACCGGCAGCGCCGGCTACGTCGCCGCGATCAAGGCGGGCTACTTCAAGGTGGTCGCGTACAACGGTGAGTCGACCCCGGCCCTGGACAACGTGCTCGCCACCGCCCTGCGGGCCGACCCTGACTACCGGCTCGCGTCCACCGTCACCAGCTCGAACCACAACGGCGTCTACTACGTCTGGGTCAAACGCTAGGCGCTACCCGCCCGGCCCTTCGGACCAGGAGCCCCAGACCCAGCCGCTCAGACCCAGCCGCTCAGACCAGGGCGGACTCGGTGATCCCGGCCTCGCGCATGATCGCGGCCAGCATCCGCTGGTGCTCCGGGATCAGCGTGCCCTGGTGCTTGACGGTCAGCTGGGCGGCCCGGGCCAGCACCGGCTGGTCCACCGCGCTGAGCGTGGCGTCGAGCAGGGCCCAGGACATCTGGTCCAGCGCGGGCCGCAGCACCGCGGGGTCCTCCGTGCCGTGGCACGCCTCGTCCAGTTCCAGCAGCCGCTGGTCCAGCTCCGGGCCGGGCGTGACGGCCAGCGGGAACGCGTCCACCATGCCGCCCGGCATGGCCTCCGTCTTGGCCGCCTCGAACGCGCTGAGCAGCGGGCTCACCTCGCCGGCGGTCAGCGGATCGTAGAGGCCCGGGAACGGGATGGGCTCGTAGCCCCGGTCGTAGCCGCTGATGTAGATCGGCGTGGGGGAGCCGGTCCGGGCCAGCACGCCCAGGGTCACGTCCATCAGGGTGACCGGCCAGCCGAGGTCGGTGATGGCGTGCACCCGCAGCTCGCCGGGCCGCGCGCCCAGCCCGGCCGCCAGCAGCAGCTGGGCCGACTCGAGCGCGGACTCCCCGTAGAAGCCGATCTCCGCGCTGTGCAGGCGGATGACCCCGCCCCGGCACCAGTCGAGCAGCCGGCCGTGAATGATCGAGTTGTCCACCACGTGGGTGAACCGTGCGGTCGAGTAGGTGGTGCTGCTGCTGGCCAGCGCAGCCCGGGCCACCAGCCACTCGGCCACCCGCTTGGACGCCGTGTACACGTCCGGGGAGTAGGGCCGCAGCGCCTTGCCGGTGGACGCGCACACGACCTGCGGGACGCCGCACTCGGCCGCGACCGTGACCACGTTCTGGGTGCCGATCACGTTCGTGCTCAGCGTGCGGTGCACCTCGTGCTCGGCCAGCCCCGGGTCACGCTGCGCCGCGACATGGAAGATCACGTCCGGCCGGACTTCGGTGAACACGGCCGCGAGCCGCGCCGGGTCCCGGATGTCGGCCCGAAGGTACTCGGCCCCGGGCAGCCGCGGGTACCCCTCCGTCACGCCGCGGCCCACGCTGACCAGCCGCTTCGGACATCGGATCTCGACCTGCTGCATCAGCTTGGAGCCGATGCAGCCGGTCCCGCCCACCACCATCACGGTCTTGCCGCGCAGCCAGGCGTCCAGCTCGCCGTCCGGCAGCGGCAGCGCCCGCTCGCTGATGGCCAGGAACCGCGCGTACTCCTGCTGGGCATCAGGCTTGGCCTCGAGCAGCGCCCGGGTGAGCTCCTGAAGCCGCGTCAGGGACGCATCGTCCAGGCTCTCCTTCCCGGGCGGTACCGCCTGGCGCATCAACGCAACGATTTCGGGCGCACTTAGCACCGCTGGCCTCCACTCAGCGTTCCTGGCCTGGTCGCGGGGCGGCAACGGGGGCTGACGCCGGGCCGCAGGAGCATGTCAGACGTCTCGGGGCCACTGTGTACGTAACCGAAACTATTAACCAACGGGAAACACGCCCATCGCCCCCCAACCGTCACCCGGCCACCACACGTCATGCCGCCAGGTCACGCACCCGGGACGACCGCCAGCGAGCTAGGTGTTCCCTCACAGTGAGTAATCAGGTGTCTTTAGTGACACCCAGGAATAGTACGGCAATATGGTTCTTTTCGTCCCACCGGGGCAAATCGGGGCAGCCTGACCAGGCCTTGCGAACGTGATGCGTATGTCGCGTCACGGAGCGTTGCCCAGCTGCGGGCGACGGTTTTCGTTGCGGAAAAAGAAATGGCCGTCAGCCGGGCAGGTTCGCCTCGATCGCGGCGACCAGGGCCGGGTCCTGCGGGTCGGTGCGCGGGCGGAACCGGGCGATGACCGCCCCGTCCGGGCCGACCAGGAACTTCTCGAAGTTCCACTGGATGTCGCCCGCCTCACCGTCCGCGTCGGGCACCGCGGTGAGCTCCTCGTACACCGGGTGCCGCCCCGGCCCGTTGACCTCGATCTTCTCCAGCATCGGGAAGCTCACCCCGTAGGTGGCCGAGCAGAACTCCGCGATTTCACCGGCGGTGCCGGGCTCCTGGCCGCCGAACTGATTGCAGGGGAAGCCGACGACCGAGAACCCGCGGTCGCGGTACGTCTCGTGCAGCCGCTCCAGCCCCTCGTACTGCGGGGTCAGGCCGCACTTGGACGCGACGTTGACCACGAGCAGGGTGCCCGGCAGGTCGCCGAGCGAGGTGGGCTGGCCGGCCAGGGTGGTGAGCGGAATGTCGTGCAGGGTCACGTTGCTGTTCCTTCGCTGTGAGCGGGAGTACGGGAGTCCTGATATACAGCACGAACAGCACGCGGCCCGGCCTCATGCCCGGCCGGGACGGCGAGGTGCCCAGTGAAACCAGCCCCCGACGCCCAGGACCCGCTCGCCCGGCTCGACCAGCTGGTCGGGGCGGCCCCCGAGCCGGAGAACGCGGTCCTGACCGACGACGCGCGGCTCGTGCGCTGGGCCGGCCCCTCGTTCGTGGTGTTCTCGCTGATCCTGCTGCCCTGGATCGGGTACATCGCCAAGTCGCTGCCGTCCCGCCAGCTGTCACCGAACTACGACATCGCCTGGGCCGGGTTCGACGTCATCCTGCTCGCCGGGCTGGCCAGCACGGCCTACTGCGCGCTGCGCCGGTCGAGGTACCTGAGCACCGCGGCCGTCGGCGACCGCCACCCTGCTCATCGTGGACGCGTGGTTCGACTGCATGACCACCCCGGCCCACGAGCGCTGGCAGTCGTTCGTGCTGTGCGGCGTGGTGGAGCTCCCGCTGGCCGCCGTGTGCCTGTGGCTCAGCTATCACACGCACCAGATCGCCGAGCGCCGGATCCGGCTGCTGCTCCGCCAGCGGCAGCTGGCCCCGTGCGCGAAGCCGTGCATGAACGCGGCGATGCCGGGGCACTTGGGGGGCGGTTCTTCCGGTTTCCGAGACCGGTTTCCGAGAGCGGAGACAGTGATGTCGTCATCATCAGCGCGTATGTCCATGAAGGCCCGGCGGGCCACGGACAGCCGCGCGGCCCAGCTGCTGGCCCGCGCGGGCCTGACCGCCCGCGGTGTCATTTACATCCTCATCGGCATCGTCGCCATCCTGGTCGCCATCGGCCAGGGCGGAAAGCAGGCTGACCAGCAGGGCGCGCTGCAGCTGGTGGCCAGCCAGCCTTTCGGCCTCCTCGCCCTGTGGCTGCTCGCCATCGGCTTCGTCGGCTACGCGCTGTGGCGGCTCAGCGAGGCCGCGTTCGGCGTCCCCGGCGAGGGCAACGGCGCGGGCCCCCGGCTCAAGTCGCTGGTCCGCGCGCTGGTCTACGCCAGCTTCGCGGTCCTCACGTTCAAGGTCATCACGGGCAAGAAGGCCAACCAGTCCGGCCAGCAGCAGGACGTCACGGCCAGCGTCATGCATCACACCGGCGGCCGCTTCCTGATCGGGATCATCGGGCTGATCATCGTGATCGTCGGCCTGGCCCTGGTGGTCGAGGGGGCCCGGCACAAGTTCATGAAGCACCTGCGCACCGGGGAGATGAGCGCGCAGACCCGCAAGATGGTGAAGCGGCTCGGCACGGTGGGCACCGTGGCCCGGGGGCTGGTGTTCGCGCTGGCCGGGGTGCTGGTGATCGACGCGGCCATCACCTACAACGCGTCCAAGGCGGGCGGCCTGGACAAGGCCCTGCACACCCTGCGCAACGCGCCGTTCGGCGAGTTCCTGCTGATCATCGCCGCGCTCGGCCTGATCGCGTTCGGCATCTACGGGCTGGCCGAGGCCCGCTGGCGCCGGGTTACCTGACCGGCGCGCCGGGCCCGTCACCGGGCCTGCGCGGCGGTTTATAGTACGCGTGGGTTACCGGTGACGGGCGGGAGCGTGAGGTGACGGCCACATCGCTGGGTCGCTTCCCGCTGAACGAGGTCACCGAGGGCGACTGCCGGAAGCTGATCGCCGACCTGCCGGACAACTGCGTCGACGTGACGGTGACCAGCCCGCCGTACTGGGGCCAGCGGATGTCCGGGGGCAACGGCGTGGAGGCCGACCCGCGCGCCTATCTCACCGAGCTCACCGCGATCTTCGCCGCCCTGCTGCCGAAGCTGAAGCCGGACGGCCTGCTCTGGCTCAACGTGGGCGACGCGTACAACACGCCGGTGAACTGGCGCACCGGGGACCACGCCTACAGCACTCTCGGGCCCGGCCGGACCGGCCTGGACCCGGCGAACTCCGCCTACGTCAAGCCGCGGCACCGGCGCAAGGCCTTCCTGGACCCGGCCGAGCCGTGGCTGCGGTACGGCAACCTTCTCGCCCTCCCCTACCGGCTCGTCATCGCGATGTGCGACGCGGGCTGGCTGCTGCGCGGCGAGGTGATCTGGCGCAAGCGCAACCCGATGCCGGAAGGCAAGTGCCGCCGGCCGCACCGCCAGCACGAGACCATCTACCTGTTCGCCCGCCAGGAGCAGCATCCGTTCCGCACCGCGCCTCCGGTCGGCTCCATCTGGGAATTCAGCAACGAGAAGCTCACCGGGCTGAAGCACTTTTCCCGGTTTCCCGAGGAGCTGCCGCGCCGGTGCATCCAGGCCTACGGGAAGCTGGGCGGGGACGTCATCGTGCTCGACCCGTTCAGCGGGTCCGGGACCACCGGCGTGGCGGCCCGCCAGCTGGGCTGCTCGTACGTCGGGTTCGAGATCGATCACGAGCAGGTGCTGGCCGCCAACGAGCGCCTCGCCCGCATCTGAGCAGCCGGCGTGCCGCCTGGCCAGCGGACCGTCGGCGGGCCATGGTAGGGACCTTGGGCCCTGAGGAGGGCACGCGCCGACCCTAATAGCGTGAACCGCGGCCCCCCAGCCGACGGTGTGACGTGCCCGCGAGTGAGAGTCCGCGATGACTGATACCGGGTGCCCGCCAGGACCGGCGGCCGCGGCCGCTAAGGCGATGATCCTGCCGCTGGCGCTGGCGCAGTTCATCGCCAGCTATGCGGCCTCCAACATGAACGTGGCCATCAGCGCGATCGCCAAGGACCTGGGCACCACGGTGTCCGGCGTGCAGACGGCGATCACGCTGTTCACGCTGACCATGGCCGCGCTGATGATCCCGGGCAGCAAGCTGACCGACATCTGGGGCCGGAAGCGGTGCTTCGTCGGCGGGCTGGCCGTCTACGCGGCCGGCGCGCTGCTGGCCCTGCTGTCGATGGGGCTTCCCGCTGCTGATCACCGGGTACTCGCTGCTGGAGGGCGTGGGCTCGGCCCTGATGATCCCGCCCATCTACATCCTGGTCACCGTCCTGTTCCCGGATATAAAGACCCGGGCGAAGTACTTCGGCGTGGTCAGCGGGGCCGCCGGCCTGGGCGCTGCGGCCGGCCCGCTGGTCGGCGGCCTGCTGACCAGCGCGATCAGCTGGCGGGCCTCGTTCGGGCTCCAGGTCCTCGTGGTGATCTGGATCATCGTGCTCGCCCGCAAGATCGTCGACCCGGCCCGGACCGGAGCGGGTGCCGCGCTTCGATCTCACCGGCGCGATCCTGTCGGCGGCCGGGCTGTTCTTCGTCGTGCTCGGGCTGCTGCAGTCCCGGACCTACGGCTTCCTCGTCTCCCGGCAGGACTTCAAGATCGGGAACACCGTGGTGATCCCGAAGGGCTCCATCTCCCCGGTCTGGCTGTACGTGGCCATCGGGGCCCTGTTCCTGCTGTGGTTCTTCCTGCATATCCGCCGCGCGGAGCGCAAGCACCGGGACGTGCTGCTGCCGCTGCGCCTGTTCCGCAACAAGGTCGCCAACCTGGGCCTGGGCACCCAGCTCATCCAGTGGCTGGTCTTGCAGGGCTCGTTCTTCGTGGTCTCGGTCTACCTCCAGGAGGTCGATCAGCTACAACGCGATCCAGACCGGGCTGATGCTCATCCCCGCGACGGCCGGCCTGCTGGCCGCCTCCGCCGGGGCCGACCGCTTCGCCCGGCGCCACCCGCAGCGGTGGCTGATCATCGCCGGGTTCATGGTCACCGCCCTCGGCATGGCCTTGCTGCTGCTCCTGGTCCGGGCGCACTCCGGCATCATCACCTGGATACCGGGCCTGCTGCTGTTCGGCGGCGGGGTCGGGGTCATGCTGACGTCCTCGGTCAACGTCGTCCAGTCCAGCTTCCCCGAGTCCGACCAGGGCAACATCTCCGGGCTGTCGCGCAGCGTCTCCAACCTGGGGTCGTCGTTCGGCACCGCCCTGGTCGGCTCGATCCTGGTCGCGGTCAAGCTGCCCGCGGGCAAGCCCTTCGCCGCGGGCCTGGCCACGATGCTCGTGCTCGCGCTGATCGGCCTCGTCCTGGCCGTCCTCATCCCCCGCAAGCCCGCACCGGCCAGTCCCGCCGGCGAGGCGGGATCCGTCCCGGGCTACGGTGCCGCGCTGACGGTGGCCGGGGCGGCCGCCGCGGCAGCGGGCGCGGTGGCGGGCGCTCCGGTGGGCGCGGGCCCGGAGTCGGCGCTGTAGTCGGCGGGCCTGGTGTCGTCGTACCCGTCCCGCACCCCGAGGGCACGGAAGATGAGCGTGAGCCCGGCCGCCATGACCAGGTTGAGCAGGACGGCGGTGATGGCGATGTACGTGGTGTGCCCGAACACCGGGGCCGTGGAGGCGCCGAAGTGCAGCTGGCCGCCGCCGGGCGTCAGGTACGCCTGGATCGTGCCGTACGCCATGCCGGTCGCCCAGCCGATGATCAGCGCGAAGCGGTGGAACCAGCGGGTGTACAGGCTGATCACGACGGCCGGGAAGGTCTGCAGGATCCAGATCCCGCCCAGCAGCTGCAGGTTGATCGAGAACGTCTTGTTCAGCTCCAGCGCGAAGCCCAGCGCGCCGACCTTCATGACGAGCGAGGCCAGCCGGGCCACTCGTGTCTCCTGGGCCGGGGTGGCCCGGGGCCGGAAGAACTCCTTGTAGATGTTGCGGGTGAACAGGTTCGCGGCCGCGATCGACATGATGGCGGCGGGGACGAGCGCCCCGATGACGATGGCTGAGTAACCGATCCCCGCGAACCAGCTCGGGAACATGTGCTGGAACAGCAGCGGGACGGACAGCTGCGCGTTGCCGCCGCCGGCCGCCACGCCGGCGTTCACGGCCGGGGTGGCCCGGGCCATGTAGCCCAGCAGCGCGATAAGGCCCAGCACCAGCGAGTAGGCGGGCAGCATCGCCGCGTTACGCCTGATCACGTCGCGCCGCCGGGAGGCGAACATCCCGGTGACCGCGTGCGGGTAGATGAACAGCGCCAGCGCGGAACCCAGCGCGAGCGTGGCGTAGGCCCATTCCCCGGCGGGCAGTATGACCAGGCCGCCGTACGGCTTGCCGGTCGCCGGGTTGTCCGTCTTGAGGTGCGCGGACGCGGCGCCGAAGATGTGCCCCCAGCCGCCCAGCCGGCCCGGGATGTAGATGATCGCGACGATGACCGTCACGTAGATCAGGGCGTCCTTGACGAACGCGATCAGGGCCGGGGCGCGCAGCCCGGCCAGGTAGGTGTACGCGGCCAGGATGACGAACGCGATGATCAGCGGCAGTTCCCTGACGAACGTGCTGCCCGACCTGCTGCCCACGCCCATGACGGCCAGCACCGATTCGATGCCCACGAGCTGCAGGGCGATGTAGGGCATGGTGGCCAGGATCCCGGTCAGCGTCACCGCGAGCCCGAGACCCTGCGAGCCGTACCTGCCCCGGACGAATTCGCCGGGAGTGACGTAGCCCCGGGCGCGGGCGACCGACCAGAGCCGCGGCCCGAAGACGAACACGATCGGGAAGACCATGATCGTGTACGACAGCGCGTAGAACCCGGCCGCGCCGGTCGCGTACACCAGCGCGGGCACGGCGATGAACGTGTAGGCGGTGTAGAGGTCGCCGCCGAGCAGGAACCAGCTGACGAAGGTGCCGAACCCGCGGCCGCCCAGGCCCCACTCGTTCAGCTGCATCGGGTCCTCGGCCGGGCGCCAGCGGGCCGCGGCGAAGCCGATCAGGGTCACGACCACGAACGAGGCGGCCAGGATGGTGAAGGAAACCGCGTTCACGTGACTCACGGCTGCAACCCCCGGCCATTCGCGGGGCCGCTATGCGCGGGGGCGCCTTTCGCGGGGGCGCCTTTCACGGGCCCTACGCGTGGTCCGGGGCTGGCTTGGCCCGCAGCAAGACATAACAGATCCAGCACAGGATGGCCACGGTGGGTACCCAGACGAGCTGGTACCAGTAGAAAAAGGGGAAGTCACCAAGCTTGGGCATGGACCGGGCGTAGATCGGCACCACCAGGGCGCCGCCGATCGCGACGAGCAGCAGGACGGTGACGGCGCGCCGGGCGGCCGGTCTCCGGCCGGGGGGAGCGGGCTGAGCCATGGCAACCTCTCAGGGGTGGGTAAAGCGCGCCACGGCCCGGCCCGCTCCCCCGGCCCCCAGCGTGCGAAATTGCGCTACGAGGTGGTCCCGGGCTTATCGTGCACCGTGACCGCCCGGCCAGTGGGGCTTTCCGGTGCATTTGGGCCGTTAAGAGGGGGTGATCGTGCTCCGTCCCCCGGGAATCAGGTCAGCGGCTGCAGCCGGGTCCGCTCGACGCGGGCGAGCTTGCGCCGCAGGCGCTTGTACTGCCGCTCCTGCTCGGGGGTACGCCGGTAACCCTGGTAGGCCAGGTTCGTGCGTTCGAGCGGGTCGGTCTTCAGGTCGTACATCTCCCACTGGGGCGGGACCTTCCCGTCCGCGTCGTAGTAGCGGGCGATCTTGTAGCGGTGCTCGCGGATGCTGACGATGTGGTTCGGTGGCTGCGGGTAAGGACCGCTGGCCTGCCCCGACTGCCAGTCGTCGTAGGTGAAGACCGTGTAGGTCTGGGGCGGCGCGGCGGAACGGCACAGGACCTGATCGGAGTAATCGACCCCCTGCCAGCGGGCCCGGGCGTGCGCCGGCGTCCCGATGAGGCTCGCGAGAGTGGGCAGGAAGTCGACGTGCGAGACGATGGAGTCGTTCGTCTGCGGACGGGGGAACAGGCGGGGGTTGGAGTAGACCAGCGGGACCCGGGTCGTTTCCTCGTAGAAGTTGAAGTTCTTCTGGCGCAGGCCGCCGTGAGCCGTGCCCATCTCCCCGTGGTCGGCCGTCGCGACCACGAGCGTGTTGTCCAGCAGGCCGCCCGCCTCGAGCGTGTTCAGGATCTTGACCAGGTACTCGTCCGAGGCCTTCATCAGGTTGGCGTAGAAGTTCAGGTAGTTGCGCTTCATCTGCGGGGTCGGAATGGGCCCCGTGGCGTTGAACAGCCGCAGGAACTGCGCCTGGACGGTCGGCTTGGTTGACAGGTCCTCGTTGGCGGTCGCCGGGAGGCCGATCTCGCCGTCCAGCCAGTTGTCGTCGTATCCCCCGGCCAGGTAACTCGCCGGATAGAACAGCACGTCGTGCGGGTTGACCAGGGAAACGACCATGAAGAATGGCTGGCTCAGCGCGGCCGTGTCACGCAGGTACTGGACGGCGCCCTCGGTACCCGCTTGCGTTGTGCCCTCTGAGTTCATGAAGCGGCCGTCGTTGTCGTAGGTGCCGCCGCCCGCTTCGGGGAGGCTCTGGTCGGCGCCCGCATCCGGCGGGTTCCACCGGGTGAAGCCGTACTTGTTGACGTCTTCGGGGACCCAGTCCGAGCCGGCCCCAGGCTTGTTGCAGTGGAACTTCCCCTTGTAGACCGGCGTGTAGCCGGCCGCCCGCGAAACGCTGGCCAGGTTCTTGAAGCGGGTGGACAGCTCGACCTGCGGGTACTGCGGGGCGGGCATGTCCTGTTCCAGCGTGTACTTCACGCCGTGCTGGGCCGGGAAGTAGCCGGACATCAGCGTCGAGCGGGCCGGCGAGCACATGCACGCGTTCGTGAAGGCGTTCTCGAACAGCATGCCGTGGTCCTGCAGGCGGGTCATGCCGGGCAGGTTCCGCCTGCTCCAGCCCTGGGGGAAGTGCTGGATGGCGCGCTGCTGATCGGTCAGGAAGAGCAGCACGTTCATGCCCTTGATCCCGCGGGGTCGCGCGGGCCGCCGGGCCGGGCTGGTGCGCGCGGCCGCCGCGGCGGCGGCCGTCCGGCCGAGCAGGAGTCCCGGCGCGGCGACGGCAGCGGCCTTCAGCAGTTCGCCGCGCGTCATCCCGTCGCCGCGCGCCGGGCCTTCGCCGCGCGCCGGGCCTTCGCCGTGCGCCGGGCCTTCCCGTGCGCCGGGCCGTCGGCGCGCGCCGTGCCGCTCCCGCCCGGGCCGGCGTTCGATTCGCCCATTGCTGTTCCTTTCGCCTCGATGCCCCGCCATTCCGCCGAAAGGGTTCTTCCATGAATTCTGCGATGCCTTTTGCGGAAGTCCTGAGGCGATGCTCGCGGCCGGGCGCCCCCCGCGCCGGCATCAACACCCCCGCTGCCGCAAATTGTTTTCGCAGGTGAAGCGCTTCGGACCGCCATGCCCTGAATTAGGGCCTGCCGGTTCCCTGGCGGCCGGGCCGGGCTGGCGGGCGGGACGGCCGGCCGGGCGGCCGGGCGGGGCGGTGGGCCGGCCCGGCGGCGCGGCTCCGATGAGCTGGTCAGGGAGATCGGCGGTCACCGCGACCAGGTCCGCGCCACCGTCCCACCCCCGCGGTCAGCGCAACACAGCCGCGGTCAGCGCAACGCAGCCGCTCAGGCCGCTGGAGGCTCCCTCGTCCGGCCGGCTTTTGTCCGGTTCCCACAACACTGCGGCCCCGGCCTGCACCATGCGCGACATTGGTGTATCCGCCGGAAAAGGGGCAGGGTGTAGGGAGGCAAGTGCAGGCGGCGCTCCGGGGGTCGGACGTCGCCTGCTGCGCGTAGGGACTTGGGAGGCTCAGTCGTTGTTCAGTCGTATCGCCATCGTGAACCGCGGGGAGGCCGCGATGCGGCTGATCCACGCCGTCCGGGACCTGGCCGCGGAGACCGGGACCCGGATCGAGACGGTCGCCCTCTACACCGAGGCGGACCGGTCCGCGACGTTCGTCCGCGAAGCTGACCTGGCCTATCCGCTGGGCCCGGCCTCGGCCCGCCCCTACCTCGACCTCGCCGTGCTGGAGCGGGCCCTGGTCGAGACCGGGGCCGACGCGGCGTGGGTCGGCTGGGGCTTCGTGGCCGAGGACCCGGCGTTCGCCGAACTGTGCGAGAAGGTCGGCGTCACGTTCGTCGGGCCGGGCGCGGAGGCGATGCGCAAGCTCGGCGACAAGATCGGCGCCAAACTGATCGCCGAGGAGGCCGGGGTCCCGGTCGCGCCGTGGAGCCGCGGTGAGGTCGCGAGCCTCGACGACGCGCTGCGGGCCGGTGCGGAGATCGGCTACCCCCTGATGCTCAAGGCCACCGCGGGCGGCGGAGGGCGCGGCATCCGCATGGTCGCCTCGGCCGAAGACCTCACCGACGCCTACGAGCGCACCAGCCAGGAGGCGCTGCGCGCGTTCGGCAGCGGTGTCGTGTTCCTGGAACGCCTGGTCACGGGCGCGCGGCACGTCGAGGTCCAGGTGATCGCCGACGGCCAGGGCACGGCGTGGGCGCTCGGCGTCCGCGACTGCTCGGTGCAGCGGCGCAACCAGAAAATCATCGAGGAATCCGCCTCGCCGGTGCTCTCCCCCGATCAGATCGCCGGGCTCAAGGCGTCGGCCGAGCGGCTCGCGCTGACCGTGGACTACCGCGGCGCCTGCACCGTCGAGTTCCTCTACCACCCCGGGGAGCAGCTGTTCGCGTTCCTCGAGGTGAACACCCGGCTCCAGGTCGAGCACCCGATCACCGAGGTCACGACCGGCACCGACCTGGTGCGGCTGCAGTTGCACGTCGCCGCGGGCGGCAGGCTGGAAGGCCCGCCGCCGGCCGAGTCCGGGCACGCCATCGAGGCGCGGCTCAACGCCGAGGACCCGGACCGCGATTTCGCCCCCTCCCCCGGCCGCATCGCGCGCCTGCAGCTGCCCGCGGGCCCGGGCATCCGCGTCGACACCGGCGTGAGCGAGGGTGACACCATCCCGGCCGACTTCGACTCGATGATCGCCAAGATCATCGCCTACGGCAGCGACCGGGGCCAGGCGCTCGCCCGGCTGCGCCGTGCCATGGGCGAGACCACCGTGATCATCGAGGGCGGTGTCACCAACAAGAGCTTCGTCCTCGACCTGCTCGACCAGCCCGAGGTGATCGACGCCAGCGCCGACACCGGCTGGATCGACCGGGTCCGCGCCGAGGGCAGGCTGGTGAGCAGCAGGCACTCCGCCATCGCGCTCGCCGCGGCGGCCATCGAGGCCTACGAGGACGAGGAGGAGGTCGCCCGGCAGCGGCTGCTCGCCACCGCGCACGGCGGCCGCCCGCAGGTGCAGCACGAGACCAGCCGCCCGCTGGATCTCAAGCTCCGCGGCGTCTCCTACCGGGTGAACGTGGCCCGCATCGGGCACCAGCGCTTCCGCGTCGGCATCAGCAGCGGCGGCGACGTGCACCCGGCCGACGCCGACATCGAGCGCTTCGACTCCTACAGCAGCCAGATCACCGTGAACGGCCAGCGTTACCGTCTCATTACCAGCACTAACGGTCCGATCCACCTGGTCGAGGTGGACGGCGTCACCCACCGCGTCAGCCGCGACGAAGGGGGCATCGTCCGCTCCCCCGCGCCCGCGCTGGTGGTCGCGACGCCGGTGGCCGTGGGCGACGAGGTGGACACGAACGCGCCGATCCTCGTGCTGGAGAGCATGAAGATGGAGACGGTGCTGCGCTCGCCGTTCCGCGCCCGGGTGCGGGAGCTGCCGGTCTCGGTCGGCAGCCAGGTGGAGATGGGCGCCGCGCTGCTGCGCCTGGAGCCGCTGGGCGGCCAGGACGAGGAGGCGGAAACCGCCCAGCACCGGCGGGACCGCCGAGATCGAGCTGCCCGCCGAGCCCGCCGCCGCGTCGGCCGCCAGCCGGGCCGAGCGGGGCCTGCAGGACCTGCGCAGCCTGCTGCTCGGTTTCGACGTCGACCCGCACGACCAGCGCCGCACGCTGGCCGGCTACCTCGCCGCGCGCGCCGAGCTGGGCGAGTCCGGCCGGCCGCTGGCCGCGGAGGTCGAGCTGCTCCAGATGTTCGCGGACCTGTCCGAGCTGACCCGCAACAAGCCGGCCGGCGAGGACATCAGCGCCGGGCACCCGGTGCACAGCGCCCGTGAGTACTTCCACACCTACCTGCAGAGCCTCGACGTGGAGCGCGCCGGGCTGCCCGAGATCGTTCCAGGGCCGGCTGCGGCGGGTGCTGGGCCATTACGGTGTCGCCGACCTGGAACGCACACCGGAGCTGGAGGAGGCGGTCTTCCGCATCTTCCTGGCCCAGCAGCGCGCCTCGGCCGACGTCGCGATCGTGTCGGCGCTGCTGCGCCAGTGGCTCACCGAGGCGCCGCCCGCGGAGTCGCTGCGCGAGGAAGCCGGCCTGGCGCTGGAGCACCTCGTGGCCGCCACGCAGGTGCGTTACCCGTCGGTGAGCGACCTGGCCCGCGGCGTGGTGTTCCGCTGGTTCGCGCAGCCGCTGCTGCGCCGGGCCCGCGCCGAGGTCTACGCCGGGGTGCGGCAGAACCTGCGGCACCTCGACCGGAACCCGGACTCGCCGGACCGCGCCGGGCGGATCGCCGCGATGGTCGCCGTCTCCGAGCCGCTGGTGCGGCTGCTCGGCCAGCGCATCGGCCGCCCGGGCACCGACCCGGCGCCGCTGCTGGAGGTGCTGACCCGCCGCTACTACGGCAACAAGGGCCTGTCGGACGTCCGCTCACGCGACGTCGCGGGCTGCACGTTCGTCACCGCCGAGCACGTGGAGCCGGCCCGGGTGGTCACCACCGCCGTCGACTTCGCGCAGCTGGCCGACGCCGTGCGCGCGGTCGGCGAGCTGGCCGCGGACATCCCGGCCGGCGCGCACGTGGTCGCCGACGTCTACGTGCGGTGGGCCGGCCAGCCCGACGTGGACGCGATGGCCGCCCGCCTCGGCGAGGTGATCACGGCGCAGCCGCTGCCTGCGAGCGTCGACCGGATCACCACCACCGTGGCCGGTGGCGACGGCGCGCTGATGCACCACCACTTCACCTTCCGCCGCGGCGCGGCCGGATTCGCTGAGGACCGGCTGATCCGGGGCCTGCACCCGCGGGTCGCCGAGCGCATGCAGCTGGAGCGGCTGCGGGAGTTCGACCTCACCCGGCTGCCGTCGGCGGATGAGGAGGTGTACCTGTTCAGGTGCGTCGCGCGGGCCAACCCGGCCGACGAGCGCCTGGTCGCGATGGCCCAGGTGCGCGACCTCACCCCGCTTCGTGAGGCTGACGGACGGCTCGTCGCGCTGCCCGCGGCCGAAGACGCGCTCGCCGCCTGCCTGCACGCGATCCGTACCGTCCAGGCGCAGCGCCCGACGAAGAGGCGCTTCGACACCAACCGGGTCGTCATCTACGTCTGGCCGCCGGTCGAGCTGTCCATGGACGAGCTGAACCTGCTCGTCCAGCGCGTGCTGCCGACCACGACCGGCGCGGGCCTGGAGGAGGTCCTCTTCCTGGCCCGGTGGCGCAACCCGGAGACGGGCGAGCTGTCGGATGTGGCCGTGACGATCCGCGACGACGTCGGCGCCGGTGTCCGGCTCTCGGTGGACCCGCCGTCGGCCGAGCCGGTGCAGCCGCTGGACGACTACCGGCAGAAGGTGCTGCGCGCGGCGCGCCGCGGCAACGTGTACCCGTACGAGCTGACCAGGATGCTGGCCGGCGAGGGCTGGTTCGCCGAGTACGACCTCGACGACGCCGGCGCGCTGGTGCCGGTGATCCGGCCGCGGGGCCGGAACACGGCCGCGATCGTCGCCGGGGTCGTGAGCACGCCGACCACGCTGGTGCCCGAGGGCGTCGAGCGCGTGGTGCTGCTCGGCGACCCGACCAAGGCGCTGGGCGCGCTGTCGGAGCCGGAGTGCGCCCGCGTGATCGCCGCGCTCGACCTGGCCGAGCGCAAGGGAGTGCCGCTCGAGTGGTTCGCGCTCTCGGCCGGCGCGCGGATCTCGATGGAGTCGGGCACCGAGAACATGGACTGGGTGGCGGCCGCGCTCAAGCGGATCGTCGGGTTCACCCAGGCGGGCGGCGAGATCAACATCGTCGTCGCCGGTATCAATGTGGGCGCGCAGCCGTACTGGAACGCCGAGGCCACGATGCTCATGCACACCAAGGGCATCCTGGTGATGACGCCGGACTCGGCCATGGTGCTCACCGGCAAGCAGGCGCTGGACTTCTCCGGCGGAGTCTCGGCCGAGGACAACTTCGGCATCGGCGGCTACGACCGGGTGATGGGCCCGAACGGGCAGGCGCAGTACTGGGCGCCGAACCTGGCCGGGGCGCGCGACATCCTGATGGCGCACTACGACCACACCTATGTGGTGCCGGGCGAGCCCGGGCCGCGGCAGGCCGCCACCACCGACCCGGCCGGCCGCGACGTGTCGGACTACCCGCACGCGATCGCCGGCAGCGACTTCACCACGGTGGGCGAGATCTTCTCGGCCGGGCACAACCCGGACCGGAAGAAGCCGTTCGACATCCGCACGGTGATGCGCGCGCTGTCCGACCAGGACCACCCGGTGCTGGAGCGCTGGGCGGGCATGGCGGACGCGGACACGGCGGTGGTGCAGGACGTGCACGTCGGCGGCCGCCCGGTGTGCCTGCTCGGCATCGAGTCGCGCGCGGTGCCGCGCCGCGGGTTCCCGCCCACCGACGGCCCGGACACCTACACGGCCGGCACGCTGTTCCCGCGCTCGTCGAAGAAGGCGGCGCGCGCGATCAACTCGGCCAGCGGCAACCGCCCGCTGGTGGTGCTGGCCAACCTGTCGGGCTTCGACGGCTCACCAGAGTCGATGCGCAGGCTGCAGCTGGAGTACGGCGCGGAGATCGGCCGGGCCATCGTCAACTTCGACGGCCCGATCGTGTTCACCGTCATCTCCCGCTACCACGGCGGCGCGTTCGTGGTGTTCTCCAAGGCGCTGAACCCGGCCATGACGGTGCTCGCCCTGGAGGGCTCGTTCGCCTCCGTCCTCGGGGGCGCCCCCGCCGCGGCGGTCGTGTTCGCCGGCGAGGTCAGCACCCGCACGGCGAACGACCCGCGGGTGACATCGCTGCAGGCCCGGCTGGCCGAGGTGAGCGGCGCCGAGCGGGCGGCCCTGACGGCCGAGCTGGCCGAGGTGCAGTCGTCCGTGCGCGCCGAGAAGCTGGCCGAGGCGGCTGCGGAGTTCGACCGCGTGCACAGCATCCAGCGCGCCGTCGACGTCGGCTCGGTGGACGCGATCATCAGCGTGGCCGAGCTGCGGCCGCGCATCATCGAGGCGATCGAGCACGGCCTGAAGCGCTGACCGGGCGCTACCCCGCCTGGGCGAGGTGCTGCGGCGCAGACGCCCCGCTCGATCCGAAAGCCTCTGCTCCCCCTAGGCGCCGGGCCCCGCTAGCTGACCACGGGAGCGCTTCTCGTGCTGGGCGGCGAGTATCTGGGCCGCGGCCACCATCAACGCCGTGAGCCAGAGGGGCATGAACAGGAGGAGCGCGGGACCACCGGGGGCGAACGTGGCCACCGTCATCATGGCTAGCGCAATGACCACACATCGGCGGGCCTTGGCTGCATGATTGATCGCCGGCCGGCCCTGCGCGCGGGCGGGGTTGCCCGGCGACTGGTCTGCGATCTGCCTGACGGGGAGATCGGCGGTGACTGCGGCCAGTTCCGCATAGGTCCGCGACGCGAATACCTGGCTTACCCGCGCATCAAACTCGTCTTTGGTGACCCGGCCATCGACAAACGCGGCCTTGAGCGTGCCGATTACGTGCTCGCGGTCAGCATGCGACGCCCTGAGGCGGCTGCGGCCCGCCGCGGCTACCGCCATCTGGTCTTCCGGCTCTGCTGTCACCGGCACCTCCCCCACCAGCACGGTGCAGCGAAGCCTAGCGTGGCGGCGCTGTGGTGGCCAGCCCGGCCTCACGTACTCAGGTCGCTAATTTCACGCGCATGACACCAGCGGCGGGTCAGTAACATTGGCTGGAATGGCTTGACTCTTGCTGGAGTCCATTATTGATTCGAGCTATGGAGAACAACGAGGTTAAAGGATCTAGAGGCTCGACGCGCCGTACGTTCCTATCCGCCTCGGCCGTTACCGCGGTCGCAGCGCCCATCCTCGCACGTTCCGCTCCGGCCGACGCCGCGACGGCCCGCCTCGCCACGGCAGGCGCTAGTTCCGCGCTCCCCCGGCGAGAGCCTGACAGCGACCTGCGGGCCATGCTGCGTGAAGTGGATCCCGGCCGGATTCAGGCCACAATCTTACGGCTGACCCAGTTCGGCACCAGGCATACCGCATCCAGCCAGACCGATCCGGTGCGCGGCATCGGCGCGGCCACCGCCTGGGTCTTCGCGCAGATGCAGGCCATCGCGGCCACATCATCGGGCCGGATGACCGTCCAGCAGCAGACGTTCGTGCAGCCCGTCTCGAGAAACATCCCCGTGCCGACCACGATCACCAACGTGATCGCGACGCTGAAGGGGACCGCATCCCCTGAGCGGTTCTATGTCATCACCGGGCACCTGGACTCCCGGGTGACCGACGTGCTGGACTTCACCAGCGACGCCCCCGGTGCTGATGACGACGGCTCCGGCGTCGCGGTCGTGCTCGAGCTCGCCCGGCTGTTCGCCACCCGTCAGTTCGCCGGCACGCTGGTGTTCGCGACTGTCGCCGGGGAAGAGCAGGGGCTGTACGGCTCGACCTTCATGGCGGCGCAGATGGCGGCAGCGGGCCACGATGTGCAGGGAATGTTCAGCAACGACATCGTGGGGGCGAGTCAGGGCTGGGATGGCACTAAGCCAGACCCGCATACCGTCCGGATGTTCCTTGAGGGCGTCCCGACCGCCGCGACTGCCAGCCAGATCTCGCTCATGCAGGCGGTCGGCGGTGAGAACGACGGGGGATCGCGCCAGCTTGGCCGGTTCGTCCAGGAGGTAGCGCCGTTCGAGCTGACCGGCATGAACATCCGGCTGATCTGGCGGCGTGACCGGTACCTGCGTGGCACCGACAGCCTCTCCTTCCAGGGGCAGGGCTACCCGGCCGCCAGGATCACCGAGCCGCGGGAGAACTTCAATCACGAGCACCAGAACACGCAGGTGGTCAACGGAGTGCAACTCGGCGACCTGATCCAGTACGTGGACTTCGACTACGTCGCCCGGGTGGCCAGAGTCAACGGGGCGGCGCTCTGGGCTCTGGCCACCTCACCCAGCACGCCCAAGAACCTGCTGATTCACGTGGCGCCGCCGGTCAACTTTGCTGGCATCAACAACACGGTGCTCTCCTGGAACGCCAACCCCGAGTCCGACCTGGCCGGGTACGAGGTGGTGATGCGGGAGACCACGTCGCCGGACTGGGCGAGTGTGATCGAGGTCGGCAACGTCACCGGGGCCACCCTCGACATCGCCAAAGACAACGTGCAGTTTGGCCTGCGGGCCGTGGACACAGCCGGGAATCGCAGCCCGGTCGCCTTCCCCCAGACGGTGACCACTTAGTGAGTGCCCCTGGCTGCTAAGCGGACACCGAAGTTGACCATCTCCAGTGACCGGGTACCTGGTGGCCGAGCAGATGCTCGAAGCGGCTCAGGTCGGCGGCCAGGCGCTCGGCGAGCCGGTCGCGGAGTTCGCGCGGGATCGCGGAGTCGTCGGCACGCGCTTGCCGGGTCGTCAGGAGTCGAGCCAGCCCGGTGCGTTGATCGGGTCGCCATCGCGGATGGAGCCTGACCTGGCGTCGCGGTAGCCACTCGAGATCGTGCAGGCGCGGGACGGGCTTGTCAGCCGAGCGGTGGTCTTGATGCCGCGTGTCGAGGTCAATCGCGGCCGGATCGACGGCGAGGTGATCAAACACCGCGCTCAGGACCTCACGTGGCCTATCGCGAAGCACCTCGCTCGCGATCACGAGCACCTGGCTGCGGTCGAAGTGATCGAGAAACGTGGCGAGCTGGAACCCGTACCGGCTTGGCCCGAGGTAACGGTCGTCGAGCAGGGCCACCTCCGCGCGGCGGCGCTCCCGGCCGGCTGACACTTGATGCATGTACATCGACTGCATGCGGGCGATGGGGTCGCGCACCACGTAGACGAGACGTGCCTCCGGAACGACGTGGGCCATCCGTTCGGGAACGCCCTGGTAGACGTGGGCCCACGAATAGCAGGGAGAGCACTCTCCGATGGCAGCGGCCTGGCCGGCACCGTCGAAGAGAGACTCGTACCAGCCACGGCCGCGGGGCCAGTTGTCCTCAGCTATGAAGAAGTTCGGCTCGCCGAACTTCCCGCCGCGCCCCAGGAAGACGTCGGGATGCTCATCGAGGTAGCGACGAAGGCTCACGGTGCCCGCCTTCATCGCCCCGATCACCACAAAATTCGGCAGGGTCATCGCGTCGTCACCGCAATCGATGTCTTCCGGTCGCTGCCAGAATCAGCGCCGGGTACACGTTCTCGGCCGGGCGACCCGGGACGCAAATGAATTTCCCCAGCGCGACCGGCTCCCACGTCCGCCTGGCGCATGCTCAGTGCCACTTGCTAGCGGCCACGGCACTCCTCAGCAGCATCGCCGACTCATGACCGCGAGCTGAACGAGTCCGGAGGCGGTCGGCCACGCCTCGGCAAGATGGCCGCCGATGCCCGATAGGGTAGCGTTGTGGTAGGCCATTACGAGAACTTCTTCATCGCAAGCGCGGGCGCGTCCGCTGCCATCTTGGGGTTGCTGGTCGTCGCCGTATCGGTCGTCAACGCGGATGACGCGAATCCCACAACTCGGGAGAACCGAACCGTGCTGGCCGGGAGCGCGTTTGTTGCCCTGGTAGACATCTTCATCGTCTCGATCGTGGCCTTGACCGGGGGCTCAGTCGTCTTCGGGTTATCAAGCCTCGCAATGGCAGCCGTCGGCCTGCTGGCCACCAGACGGCTGATACCGAGGGCAAAGCGGGCTGGAAATTTCTCCCGCGGCTTTCGCACCAGAAAGCTGAATATCGCCTTTGCGTCGATTTCGGCTGGGGGCTACTCAGTGCAGCTCGGTCTCGCCGTAGCGCTCCTGGCGAACACCCAGAGCACCGCGCTGCAACGTGCTTTGGTCCTCGTCATTGTGGCTTTGTATTGCAGCGCCCTTGGTCGGGCATGGGAGGTCACCGGGATAACCCGGCGGGGATAAGGAGCCACCTCGCCATCGCGCATCGGCATCGGCATCGGCACGGGGATCTTGTCGTGGACTGGGCCGACCAGGATCCATCGCTCGACGACTCAATGCTCGAGTGGGCCGCGATCTGGAAGGCGCTCCCCAAGGTGGTGTTCTCCACCACGCTGTCGGCGGTGCAGGGCCATGCCCGCCTGGTCTCCGGCAGCCTGGCGGAGGAGATCGAGCGGTTGCGAGCCGAGCCGGCGGAGGGCGACATCGCGATCGGCGGCGCGACCCTGGCCGCCGAGGCGGCCGCGTTGGGTCTGATCGACGAGTACCGGGCCAGGGTCTACCCGGTGCTGGTTGGCGGTGGCCTTCCGTTCTTTCCCCAGCACGAGCGCCGGGTGGATCTCGAACTCGTCGAGGCCCGCACCTTCAGCTCGAGAGTCGTCTACCTCCGCCACCGCGTGGCGCGCTAGCCGGCTCGTCCGCCGAGCCCCCACGGGCATGCCCGGGAGCTGTACGGTCCCGGCTGTCCGCGCGTAGCCACGTCACGACTGACTGTGCCAGACTGGGGAACTGGCGGACTGGTCTGGAGAACCACGTTGAACAAGGCCCTCGTATTGATCCCGGTGCTCGTACTCGCAGCCGGGTTCGTGGGGTTCTGCGAGGTTGACCTGGCCCGGGCGGAGGAAGTGCGCTACCTGCCCAAGTGGGTATGGGCGATCCTCTGCATGGGCATAGGGCTCACGATTCCGTTTGGCGGGATCGCTTATCTCGTGTTCGGGAAGGTCCGCAGGCCACGCCCGGAATAACGATCAAGGAAACTTAGGGTATGGCCTGATTAGCGGCCAGCCTCACTCCTCGCGGGCCGTCGTGCGCTGTCTCCTCTTGTATGGCTGCCCCCTTGTCACCCTGCTTAATGGCCCACTGGAGCTGTTCATCGATCCAGTTCCTGGTTCGGTGGTCATCGCTGCCCGCTCGATGCGAACTGCTGGTGCCGGCGGCTGGCTCGCATCCCTGGGACCGTGCTAGCCCTACCCCAGATTTGGGTGTCCGCCCGGTGTATCTCCTGACTGGGCCCGCCGAGTATTGAGGGGCAGATGACCGGGATGGCCGGACACCGCAGGTTATAGGAGGAATCCCGATGAATGCACAAGGTGGCAACACTGCTCCGTCGCGCACCGGCATGCGACGCATAATCCCGCGTTTTGAGTTCCGTCGCCTCCATGCCATGGCGCGCCTGCGCATTGGCGCTGGTGTTGTCTGTGTCGGCGTCAGCTTCATTACGCTCGTGGGAGGTTCCTTCACGCCGAAGGCGATCGTCTGGGCAGCGTTCTTCCTGGTGCTGGCGGCGCTGCAGCTCTCGGTCGGCTACTGGTACCTGGCTATCGTCCGCTCCGCAGCTCCCCGGACCTGAGGCTGGTGTGCTCGCACTGGTCTGGCGGTGCTAGACGAGCTGGCAGGCTCGTGCTGGCACAGAAGCTTTCGCCCTTCGGCTGGGTTCCGGTTGCTGATCTTCCTCGGTCTTCTGCAGGCGCCAAGATCCGCGGGAGCAGATCGCCAGGTCTAGGCTGGTGCAAGCCATCGCGAAGCGACGTCTTGGCAGGGCGGCCTAGACCCAGCGGCCGCGAGCGAGCCAATCGGGAGCGAGAAGATGGCTGCACTACAGGTCACAGGAGGCATCCGGATGCGCGCATCGGATGACTATGTCCCTCCCCAGCGGTCCGTTCTCGAAAGAATTCTGATCAGGTCATGGGAGTACCGCCGCCTGCGCTTCTTGGCGGGCCTGCGCATTGGCGCTGGCGTTGTCTGTGCCGGCGTCAGCTTCATTACGCTCGTGGGAGGTTCCTTCACGCCGAAGGCGATCGTCTGGGCAGCGTTCTTCCTGGTGCTGGCGGCGCTGCAGTTCTCGGTCGGCTACTGGTACCTGGCTATCGACCACCGCCCGTTTGCGCGGCGGGTTCGTGAGCTTGAGCGGTCCCGGGCCCACTTGGTGGACGACTCGGCCGCGAGGCTGCGCCAGATCGAGCGGGACCTGCACGACGGCGCGCAGGCGCAGATGGTCGCCGTCGCCATGAAGCTGGGGCTGGCCACCAAGAAGCTCCGCGGCCTGACCGACGGGACCGGGCAGACCGACCTGGAGCGGGTCCTGGAGCTGGTCGTCACCGCCCACCGCGGCGCCAAGGAGGCCATCACCGAGCTGCGCGACCTGGCCCGCGGCATCCACCCCCCAGTCCTCGACCAGGGCCTCGGCACCGCGCTGACCACCCTCGCGGCGCGCAGCGATGTGCCCGTTGACCTGGTCATCGACCTGCCCGAGCGCCCGTCGGCCGCGATCGAGACCATCGCCTACTTCTGCACCGCTGAACTGCTCACCAACGTGACCAAGCACAGCGGCGCCCGGCATGCCGCGCTGGAGGTCGTGCACGTGCCCGGGCTGCTGCGGATGCGGGTCAGCGACGACGGCTCCGGCGGCGCCCGCATCGAGGCCCGCGGCGGCCTGGCCGGGCTGGCCGAGCGGGTCGGGACCGTGGACGGCAGGCTGCAGGTCGCCAGCCCGCCCGGGGGGCCCACCGTGGTCACCGTCGAGCTGCCGTCCCACGCCTGACCGGACCGGAGCCCCCGATGCGGATTGTGATCGCCGAAGACTCGGCCGTAATGCGAGCGGGCCTGGCCGAAATCCTGGCCGACAGTGACCACGAGGTGGCCGCCGCGGTCGGCAACGCCGAGGATCTGCTCGCCGCGGTGGAGGAGCACCACCCAGACGCCGCCGTGGTGGACGTGCGGATGCCGCCCGGCTACACGGACGAGGGCCTGCGCGCGGCGATCGCCATCCGCCGCGACCACCCCACGACCGGCGTGCTGGTGTTCTCCCAATACATTGAGACCCGCTATACCGCTGACCTGCTCGGCGCGGCGTCCGGCGGCGCCGCCGCAGGCGTCGGGTACCTGCTCAAGGACCGGGTCGCCGACGTCGAGGAGTTCGTCGAAGCGCTGAGCCGGGTGGCCGCCGGGGGCACCGCCCTCGACCCCGAGGTCGTCACGCAGCTTCTGCGCGCCAGCCGCCGCACCGACGGGCTCGGCACGCTCACCGCTAGGGAACGTGATGTGCTCGCGCTGATGGCCGAAGGCCGCTCCAACGCCGCGATCGCCGGGATCCTGGTGGTTTCCGAGAAGTCCGTCGAGAAGCACGTCGGGAACATCTTCAGCAAACTCGGCCTGCCCCCGTCGGACGCCGACCACCGCCGGGTGCTCGCCGTCCTCCGCTACCTGGAGTCCTGACCGGCTGCTGCACGGTCGCCCCGCCGGTCGCCTTGTGACCAATAGCCCTGGCCGGGCCGACCAAGGACCTCTGGCGGCAGGTGCAGGTCTGCTGCTTACGGTCGTGGAGATGTCGCCTACAAGCCGCCAGCGAAGTTAGCTGACCCGACCGAGCCCGGGCATGACCAGCTCACCCGCAAGCCGGAACGCCGCCACCTTGGAGGACGCATGAGAGCCGCTTACCGACCGGGCACGCGCACCATGCAGCTGCCAGCGGCCACCGCGCTGGTCTTGTCCGGACTGGCCGCCGGGTGCAGCAGCAGTCCCCCGGCCTACTGCACCGCCGCGACCAACCTCAAAACCTCGGTCCACAACCTCGGGGATATCAACGTCGGCACGAACGGCCTGAGCTCGCTGCAGACCGCGCTGACCAAAGTCCAGACCAACGCAAAAACGTCCGCCACCGACGCGAAGCCCGCGTTCCCGTCGCAGACCACGGCGCTGAAGAACTCGCTGTCCAGCCTGGAGGGGGCCCAGCGGCATAGTCGGCCTAGATCCACTGATTGCTACCGCGTGCCGATCGGTGCGAAGGAGACAGTGCCGTGACAGCTGACTCAGGCACCCGGCGCGGACCCCGGGTCCTCAGCAAGGACCGGATGGAAGGGTTCAGCGACGGCGTGTTCGGGTTCGCCATCACACTGCTTGTGCTGGACGTCGCGCTTCATCCACCAGGCACACCCCTGCAGATGGTGCTACATGCCTGGCCCTCCTACTTGGCCTACATCACCAGCTTCCTGACGATCGGCGGTGCGTGGCTCGCCCACACCGCCTTGACAGACCGGCTCACACAGGCCGATTCGCTCTTCCTGCGCCTGAACTTGCTCGTCCTGCTCGTGGTGGTCTTCCTGCCGTTCCCGACCCGGCTCGTCGCGGAGTCCCTGCATAACACCAGCGACGAACGGGTGTATGTCACCATGTACGGGCTCACTCTCCTGACGATCCGCCTCCTGGGGGCCGCCCTGGATGCGTACGCGCGGCACGAGCACCTCTACTCACCGGCAGGAGAGAGCGAGGAACTGCAGAGCACACAGCGAAAATTCCTGCCCGTCCTTATCGGGTATGTGATCGCGATTATCATCGGGCTCCTTCTGCCGGCAGTGGCAGTGGCGCTTTATGCCGGTATCGCGGTGTACCTGGTGGTGCCGTTCCGGGAGGCCGGACGGGTGCTGTTCCACCGTCATAGCTCGCACCAAGTGAGCCCGGGTTCCAGCCCTGGCGGCTAGCCAATTGGTGGAGTTCCAGTACCCGTGACTGATCCCTCGTTACCGTGCCTAATTGCACGCTAATTGCACGGCGATCTTGGTACGGCTCGGAGCAGTCGTGGCAGCTCAGCTTGCCTGGGCTGTGAGCTGGGAGACGCGCTGGGGACTGATGCCGAGCAGGGCGGCGACATCGCGGACTGACAGTCCCCTGGCAACCAGTTCGGCGGCGGCCCGGCCGGTGCGAGTAGCAGCAGCAGCGGCGAGTTCATCGGCTTCGCGTCGTAGCTGGCGAACCTCCTGCGCGGTGACGTCGAGGCTGGGATCGCCGGTGTGGTACTCGTAGTCCAGCACGAGAACGGGCATAACCTCATCGGGCAGGTCGGCCGCCAGGACCACGACCTCTCGCACCGCCTGATCCAGCGATGGCAGGCTGCGAGCGTAGGTGTGAGCACCTTCCAGGGACGGAACGTCAGCGAGCCAGTGGCCGTCTTCGCGGGTGACAACTACGCGATACGTATCGCCGCTCATCGCAGCCATCCCTTCCCTAAAGCCGCCTCTAGATCTCGCTCGATGGCGCGCAGGGTTCCGGCCGGGATGTCGCCCGGATGCTGCGGGACCGTGGTCGCCGCCTTCGCTTCCACCCCAGTGTCATCCGTGAAGGCCACCACATAACGTCGGTGCGATCCGACCTGGCGGACCATGGCACCGCCCAGTCGCTCGATCCTCCGGTTCACCTCGCGCGCCTTCACCAGAATATATCTAGCGACTAGACACTACAACTGTCAAGCTAATAGACACTTATGCTGGAGGGCAGGTTGAGCCAGACATGATCGAGACAGGCGAGCATCCCGCTCCACCATGCAGCCCGCATGGCCCGTTAATGGCACGGCGGACGCAAGTGCCCGGAAACGATCAAGACTCAGGCTCGGGATATACCCCTGGCCTGGGCCTACGTGTGTGGAGCGGGTGACGAGAATCGAACTCGCACTATCAGCTTGGGAAGCTGACGTTCTACCATTGAACTACACCCGCAACGCCCGCCAGGGCCCAGCCGGGCTCGCTGACGTCGCCACGACATAGTACCGGAAGCGCTGGCCGCCAGGGTGCGCCCAGCCGGTAGGTTGCCAGGGTGCTCCTCTCCGACCGAGATATCCGTGCGGAGATCGATTCCGGCCGGGTCCGGCTCGATCCGTACAGCCCCGAGCTGATCCAGCCGTCCAGCATCGACGTGCGCCTGGACCGCTACTTCCGGGTCTTCGAGAACCACCGCTACCCGCACATCGATCCTGCGGTGGAGCAACCCGACCTGACCCGGCTGGTCGAGACCGAGGGCAAGGACCCGTTCGTGCTGCACCCCGGGGAGTTCGTGCTCGCCTCCACCTACGAGGTGGTGTCGCTGCCCGACGACGTGGCCGGGCGGCTGGAAGGCAAGAGCTCGCTCGGCCGCCTCGGGCTGCTGACCCACTCCACGGCGGGCTGGATCGACCCGGGCTTCTCCGGCCACGTGACCCTGGAATTGTCGAACGTGGCCACGCTCCCGATCAAGCTCTGGCCCGGGATGAAGATCGGCCAGCTATGCCTGTTCCGGACCAGCTCACCGGCGGAGTACCCGTACGGCTCGACCAAGTACGGCTCCCGTTACCAGGACCAGCGCGGCCCGACGCCGTCCCGCTCCTACCTCAACTTCTACCGCGCCGACGTCTAGGGCTGGGCGCAGTCTTCCCGTCTGCCGCGCGCCCAGCCGCTAGCGCGCTTCGCGCAGCGCCTCGCGGAGCGCGTCACACTCCACCTCGAGTTCCCTGATCCGGTGCTCCAGCTCCAGGATCCGGCGGATCGCCGGCAGTGTCATTCCCTCGTCGCTGAGCCGCACGACGTACTGGACCACGGCGATCTCGTTGCGGGTGTACCGGCGCTGCTGGCCGGAGGACCGTGACGGCCGGACCACGTCGAAGCGGTCGAGGCGGCGCAGGAAGGCCTGCTGGATCTCGAGCATGGCGGAGACCTGCCCGACGGTGAACAGCGGCAGGTCCTCGTCCTCGAACGGCAGCGACGGCATGACTGTCTCCATACTGACCGCGGGCCCGGGCAGCTGGCTGCCCGGGCCCGGCGATGTGAATCTTATGGCCTGCGCTGGCCAGCCTCGGGGCCGATCGGCCCGCATGTCACTGGCTAGCGCGTCATGAGGTGCGCGATCAGGCGGTGAGGCCCTTCGGCGCCTCGGCCTGGATCTCGACCTTGCGCGGCTTGGCCGCCTCGGCGAGCGGGACCCGCACGGTCAGCACTCCGTGCTCGTAACCGGCCTCGACCGCGGCGGAGTCGATCGCGTCACCGAGCCGGATCCGGCGCGAGAACGTGCCGGTCACGCGCTCGCGCACGTACGGCTTCTCGCCCTCGGCCAGCTCCTCGTCCCGCTTGGCGCTGACGGTGAGAACGCCGCGGTCCACGGTGACCTCGATGCTGGCGGGGTCGATGCCCGGCAGGTCGAAGCGCAGCACGAGGCCGTCCGCCGTGCGGGTGGCGTCCATCGGCATGCCCGCGGCGGTGCCCGGGCGGAAGGAGGACCAGGCCGGGCCGAAAGCCCGGTTGATCATCCGGTCGAAGTCCCTGGTGAAGGGGTCAAAGGTGGTCAGCAACATAAAGCTCGCCTCCGGGTAAGAACATGAACTCATCTCTGAGTCCAGATTACTGCATCTTCTGATTACAGCAAACTTAGAACTTGAGTTGAATATTTCTGCCAGCCTGAACCCGGCCTGCTCCTGTCGCCACGTGCTTGACCTGCGAATCGCCGTCACGGCGAGCGGTAATCGCTACTATCCGTGATTACTGATTACTGAGTGCATCCGAACGCGCGGCCAGGGGATGGCACACGTGAGGGGCAGACCCGGGGGAACGCAGCACCATGGACACCATTGACGACGTCGCGGGCCTGGTCAGCATCGGCCAGCTGGCCAAGGCGGCGGGCGTGAGCAGCCGGACCATCCGCTACTACGAGGAACTCGGGATCCTGCCCGAACCGCGCCGGACCAGCGGCGGTACCCGCAAGTACCCGCGTGAGTACTGCGGCTACATCGAGACCGCGCTGGCCCTCAAGGACCTGGGCTTCCGGCTGGAAGAGGTGAAACCGCTGGCCCGGCTGGCGCTGGGCCGGACGATAGCGCCCGGGCAGCGGGCCAGGGCCGCGCAGCTGGTCGAGGACCGGATCCAGGCGCTCGACCGGCAGGTAGCGGTGTTGCGCAAGCTCCGCGAGTGCGTGGATCAGCCCGACGGGACAGCGGGCCTGGATCTGCTCGATCTGCGTACCGGATCGGTGGCCTGGCCGGCCTTATGCTCATTACCAGCGCCCCGGCCGGGCGACCCCCGGCCCGGCGCGGGACTACGAGCTGTGGAGGCCGGGATGGCAAGCGGCGTGATCCTGCTGGTGCTGATCGCTGCCCTGATCACGTTCGGCGTGACCAGGGTGCGGCGCCGGATGGGCATAGGCTCCACCCGGCAGACCTGGATCACCGGCATGCTGGTGACCATTTTCCTCGTGCTCATCCTGTGGGTCACCCAGACCCACTGACCGTGGCGGGCGGGGTCAGCCCACCGGGTCGCGGCGCAGCGGCATCTCGAACCAGACCGCCTTGCCGTCCCGGGTCGGCCGTGACCCCCACCGGGTAGCCAGCTGATCGACGAGATAGAGCCCGCGGCCGCCCTCGTCGGTCTCCCCCGCGCTGCGGATCCGCGGCAGCCGCAGGTCGTTGTCGAACACCTCGACCCACACCGCCTCGCCGCCGCGGCGCAGCCGCAGCGTGAACGTCTTGCCCGCGTCGGCCGCGCCCTCGTCGCTGAACGGGACCGGGGCCCAGCCGGCGACCAGCCCGGGCGGCCGCTGGACGGCGGCGCCGGCCACTTCCAGGGTCAGGGCCCGGCGGGGGGCGCGCGACGCGGCCGTGTGCAGCACCACGTTGGTGACCACCTCGGACACCAGCAGGCAGGTCAGCTCGACCTGCTCGCTTTCCATGCCCCAGGACCGGAACGTGGCCTCGGCCAGCCGCCGGGCCTCGGAGACCTTGATCGGCTCGGCCGGGAAGGTGCAGTCCCACGAAGCCAGGTCGACCGGTGACGTGCGGATCGCGACGATGGCCATGTCGTCGTCGATATCCCCCGGCACGGCTTCCTGCGCGGCCTGCGCGATGAGCTCGACGTCGCCGTGCGCGACCCGGCGCACCGCCTGGTGCAGCATCAGCCGGGCGTCGTCCTCGGAATAGGTTCCGGTGCCGTCGGGACGGTGCCGCCGGTCGGTGAGCCCGTCGGTGTAGAGCACCAGGCCCGACCCGGCCGGCAGGTAACGGGTCTCCTCCCGGTACGTCGGCAGCGCGGGCACGCCCTTGCCGCGCACCCCGAGCAGCACGCCCTTGTGCTCCATCTCCAGCTCGCCGACCTCGCCGCCGACGATGAGCAGCGGCGCGTCGTGGCCCGCGTTGGCGAACTGCAGCGTGCGGGACCACGCGTCGTACACCAGGTAGGTGCAGCTGACCGTGGGCGGGTCGGCCGCCCCGGGGTCGTCGGCGTGGCCTTTGCCCGCGCTGAGCGTGCGGCACCACTCGTCGAGCTTGCGCAGGATCTCGGCGGGCGGCTTGTCGTCCTGGGCGAAGGCGCGCAGCGCGGCACGGAGCTGGCCCATGACCGCGGCCGCCCGGGCGCCGCGGCCCTCGACGTCCCCGATGACGATCCCGACCCGGCCCGCGGACAGCGGGATGATGTCGTACCAGTCGCCGCCGACCTGCGTCTGGATGCCCTGGCCGTGCGTGATCAGCGGCTTGGCGGGCACGTACCGGCAGGCCACCTCCAGCCCGTCGATGGTGGGCAGCTGCTGGGGCAGCAGGCTGGTCTGGAAGGCCAGCGCGGTCCGCCGCTCCGCCTCGAACAGCAGGGCGTTGTCGATGGCCACGGCCACCCGGCTGGCCACCGCGCTGAGGAAGTCGCGGTCGTCCGCGTCGTAGTACTGCTCGTGCCGCCTGGTCAGCCCGGACAGCGCGAGACTGATCACGCCGAGCAGCTCACCCCGGGCGATCAGCGGCGCGGCCACGACCGAGCGTAGGCCGATCTCCTCGGCGGCCTCCAGGCTGGTCTGGCTGGGGGCCCGCGGCGGCTGCACCTCGTCGAGGTTCTCCAGCACCACCGCTTCCAGGCGGGTCATGGCCTGCTGGCAGAAATGGCCCTCGGGATACCAGATCGGGTCGCCGACCGGGGCCCAGCTTCCGGGCGGCGGGGTCCAGCCAGCCGCGTTCATCTGGGCCCGGCGGATCAGCTTGTCGCCCTGGAACAGGTCGATGATGCAGTGGTCGGCGAACTGCGGCACCAGGGTCTCCGCCACGTGCCGCAGGGTCGTGCCGAACTCCAGCGACCCGGCCAGCTGCTCACCGATCCGCTCGAGCAGCGTGACCCGGTCACGCTCCCGGCGGCTGCTGCGCCGGCTGGCCTCACGGGCCAGGATCACGATGCCGTCGACCGAGCCGGAGGGGTGGCGCAGCGGCATGGCCTGGGCGCGGACGAACACGCGTGAGCCGTCGCCCCGGATGACCGCGAACGTCCCGTCCCCGCCGCGCCCGCGCAGCACCTGCTTGGCCAGCTCGGCGGCCTTCCCCGCGTCACCGCCGGTGAACGCCAGGGACAGGACCGGGCGGCCGAGCAGCTTGCCGCCGTCCGGGAATCCGAACAGCGCGGCCGCGAACGGGTTGGCGTAGAGGAGGTTGCCCTGCCGGTCGGTGACCACCACGGCGGCGGAGATCTGGGCCAGGATGGTCTGCGCCGGCAGGTAGGACTCGTAGCCGGTGTCGGCGGCCCGCTCACTCACGGGGGGCACCGTCACCGCCGGGCGACGAAGACATGGGCGGCCACCAGGCGGGGCAACTCCGCCGTGACACTGCCGACCCTGTCCTCACTGGTCACCCGCACACCCTCGTCGCTCACCGCGAGCGTGACCTCGCGTCCGGGTTGTATCCCGATCCGCTTGAGTTTAAGCATCAGGGAAGGGTCGCTTTGGACTTGTTCGCTGATCCGCAGGACCGTAACCGGGGCCGCGAGCTTCGCCGCAACCGCCGTCATGGACTCCGCCTGTTCTTCGAGGGCGGCCACGGCCCGCTGCCGCGCGTCCGGCGGCACCCCCAGCTCATCCAGCCCGGGGATGATGTTGCCGTGCGGGCAGGCGACCGGGTAGTCGAGCAGTTCCACCAGCCTGCGCTCGACGTTCTCCGAGATCACGTGCTCCCAGCGGCAGGCCTCGACGTGCACCTCTTCCCAGGGCAGGCCGATGACCCCGACCAGCAGGCACTCGGCCAGGCGGTGCTTGCGCATGACCCGCATGGCCAGCGTCGCGCCCGCGGGAGTCAGGGCGAGCTGCCGGTCGCCCTCCACCTTGACCAGCCCGTCCCGCTCCATCCTCGCCACGGTCTGGCTGACCGTCGGCCCGCTCTGCGACAGCCGCTCGGCGATGCGCGCGCGCAGCGGGACGATGCCCTCCTCTTCCAGTTCGAAGATCGTGCGGAGGTACATCTCGGTGGTGTCGATGAGCCCATGCACCGTCTCCAGGCCTCCCTCCTCACCTGATGCTATGCCGGCTCGGCCGCACCGCCACCCCGTTGGCCGGGCGCCTACGGCACCCTGCTGGCCAGGCGCCTACGGCGCGAGGCGCTCGCGCACCCAGCCCTGGCCCTCGCGGCGGTAGCGGAGCCGGTCGTGCAGGCGGCTCGGCCGCCCCGCCCAGAACTCCATGACTTCCGGCACCACGCGGTAGCCGCCCCAGAAGTCCGGCATCGGCACGGCCGTCCCCTCCGGCCACCGCTCGTCCAGCTCCTGGTAGCGCTCTTCCAGTTCCGCGCGGGACGCCAGCACGGACGACTGCCGGCTGGCCCAGGCGCCGACCTGCGAGCCGCGCGGCCGGGAGCGGAAATAGGGCTCGCTCTCCCCGGTGGACAGGGTCTCCACCGCTCCCTCGATGATCACCTGCCGCTGGATGGGATGCCAGGGAAAGACCAGGCAGGCATAAGGATTCGCCGCCAGGTGCTGTCCCTTGGCTGAACTCCGGTTGGTATAGAAAACGAAGCCCGGCGGGCCGTACTCCTTCAGCAGCACGGTACGGCCCGCGGGGCCGGCCGGCCGGGGAGACCGTGGCCAGCACCATGGCCGTGGGCTCGGGCAGGCCGGCGCTGACCACATCGTCCATCCAGCGGGCGAACAGCACCACCGGGTCGGCCGGGGCCTCGGCCTCATCGAGAGGATGACGGGACGGTTCCACGGGAATGATCCTCACACACACCCGCCCGGCCTGGCGGGAACCCCCTCCAGCGTGCCCAGTGTCACGGTCTGCCGATCTACCGGATTATTGTGCCAGCAGGGTTGAATTAACCCGGCTGACACGAACAGCCGCCGCCGGGACGCACCCCAGCCCGGCAGGTACCCGCTCCACGCAGCTCACGAGGACACACGAGGACCACGGAGGACCAGCACATGTCCGATTTCGTGCCTGGGCTCGAAGGCGTCGTAGCCTTCGAGACAACGATCGCCGAGCCGGACCGGGAGGGCGGGGCTCTCCGCTACCGGGGCGTGGACATCGAGGAACTCGTGGGCCGCGTGTCGTTCGGCCACGTGTGGGGCCTGCTGGTGGACAACAAGTTCGCCCCGGGCCTGCCCCCGGCCGAGCCGTACCCGATCCCGGTGCACTCCGGCGACATCCGGGTGGACGTGCAGAGCGCGCTGGCCATGCTGGCCCCCGCCTGGGGCATGCGCCAGCTCCTGGACATCGACGACGAGCAGGCCCGTGACGACCTGGCCCGCGCCTCCGTGATGGCCCTGTCGTTCGTGGCCCAGTCCGCCCGCGGCCCCGGGCTGCCGCCCGTCCCGCAGGAGCGGATCGATGAGGCGCGCAATATCGTCGAGCGGTTCATGATCCGCTGGCGGGGCGACCCCGACCCGCGGCACGTCAAGGCCGTTGACGCGTACTGGACCTCCGCCGCCGAGCACGGCATGAACGCCTCGACGTTCACCGCCCGGGTGATCGCGTCGACCGGCGCTGACGTGGCCGCGTCCCTGTCCGGCGCGGTCGGCGCCATGTCCGGGCCGCTGCACGGCGGCGCGCCCGCGCGGGTGCTGTCCATGATCGAGGAAGTCGAGCGGACCGGCGACGCGGTCAAGTTCGTCAAGGCCTCCCTGGACCGCGGGGACCGGCTGATGGGCTTCGGGCACCGGGTGTACCGCGCTGAGGACCCGCGGGCGCGGGTGCTGCGGCGGACGGCCAAGGAACTGGGAGCACCCCGCGCCGAGGTGGCCGAGGCCCTGGAAGAGGCGGCCCTGAACGAGCTGCACGCGCGCCGGCCGGACCGGGTGCTGGCCACGAACGTGGAGTTCTGGGCGGCCATCATGCTGGACTTCGCGGAGGTCCCGCCGCACATGTTCACGTCCATGTTCACCTGCGCGCGGACCGCGGGCTGGGCGGCGCACATCCTGGAGCAGAAGCAGACCGGCCGGCTGGTCCGGCCCAGCGCCCGGTACGTCGGCCCGCCGTCCCGCCCGGTCAGCGACGTCCCCGGCGCGGACCAGGTCCTGGGCGAGGTCTGACGGTTCCGGGGGCGGGCCGGAGCCAGCCAGCCCGCTCCCCCGGCCTGGATAGGCTGGGAACGTGACCGACATCGCGATTCCCGCGGGCCTCAAGCCGGCCGACGGACGTTTCGGCTGCGGGCCTTCCAAGATCCGTCCCGAGCAGCTCACGGCGCTCGCCGCCTCGTCCGCCAGTTACCTGGGCACCTCGCACCGCCAGGCCCCGGTCCGCTCGCTGGTCCGCCGGGCCCGGGAGGGCCTGGCCGAGCTGTTCGCGGTGCCGGAGGGGTACCAGGTCGTGCTGGGCAACGGCGGGTCCACGGCCTTCTGGGAGATCGCCGCGTTCGGGCTGATCCGGCAGAAGTCACAGCACCTGACGTTCGGCGAGTTCTCCGCGAAGTTCAGCAAGGCCGCCCAGGCGGCCCCCTGGCTGGATGACCCCACGGTCATCGCCTCGCCCCCGGGCAGCCACCCGGTGCCGCGCGGTGAGACCGGGGTGGACACCTACGCGCTGACCCACAACGAGACCTCGACCGGCGTGGCCATGCCCGTCCGCCGGGTCCCCGGCTCCGACCCGGGCGCGCTGGTCCTCGTGGACGCCACGAGCGGCGCGGGCGGGCTGCCGGTGGACGTGAGCGAGTGCGACGTGTACTACTTCGCGCCGCAGAAGTGCTTCGGCTCCGACGGCGGCCTGTGGCTCGCGCTGATGTCGCCGGCCGCCCTGGACCGGGCCGCGGAGATCGCGGCCAGCGGCCGGTACATCCCCGAGTTCTTCTCGCTGCCGGTGGCCATCGACAACTCCGCCAAGCAGCAGACGTACAACACCCCGTCGGTGGCGACCCTGCTGCTGCTGGCCGACCAGGTGGAATGGATGCTCGGCCAGGGCGGTCTCGGCTGGGCGGTGGAGCGCACCGCCGACTCCTCCTCGCGGCTGTACACCTGGGCCGAGAAGGCGCCCTACGCCACCCCGTTCGTCACCGACCCGGCGCAGCGGTCCCAGGTCGTCGGCACCATCGACTTCACCGGGAGCGTCGACGCTGCGGCCGTGGCGGCGGCGCTGCGGGCCAACGGGATCGTGGACACCGAGCCGTACCGCAAGCTGGGCCGCAACCAGCTGCGGATCGGGATGTTCCCCGCGGTGGACCCGGCCGACGTGGAGGCGCTGACCGCCTGCATCGACTACGTCATCGAGCGGCTCTGACTCTGCCGCGTGCCTTACGGGACACGCCCTGAAGTCCCGCCGCGTGTCCTGCGGGACACGCTCCAGCCCGGCCTTAGCGCACGGCCGCGCCGATGAGCGCGCCTGCCACCAGGATCGCGAGCACCAGCGGGAGCAGCCAGCGGGTTGTGCGGTTCACATCAGGCAGCCTATGCCCAGGTCAGTAGATCCTGGGTGCTATGTCCCGGACCCCTACGTCCCGGGCACCGCGGATACGCGCAGCGGCCAGCAGCCGAGGGTCTCGTACCGCGGCCGGTCGTGCGGGCGGCCGCCGGGCAGGTGGCTGCGGATCAGGTAGATCTCCCCCGCGGTCCACGGCGTGCCGGCGTAGCCGGACAGGCGGTCCACCAGCGGCCGGGCGTCCACCGGCTCCCGGCACCGGGCCAGGGTCAGGTGCGGCTGGAAGCGCCTGCCCTCCTCCGCCGGGGGCGCGCCGGCCCGCCTCGCTCCGGCCGCCACCGACGCGGCCAGGGCGGCGAGCCCGCGCGGCTCGCCCTGCACCCCGGTCCACAGCACCCGGGCCCGGGCGGCGCCGGGGAAGGCGCCCGCCCCGCCCAGGCAGACCGGAAGGCAGGGATGGCGGGCCGCGGCGCGCTCCAGCCGGGGCACCAGCCGGGCGCTGACCGTCTCGTTCACCTCGCCGAGGAACGCCAGCGTGACGTGCCACGCATCGCGGCCGGTCCAGCGCAGTCCGGGCCATGACTGCCGCAGCGGGGCCACCGCGTCGTCCAGCTCGTCGGCCGCGTGCTCCGGCACGGCGACCGCGACGAACAGCCTCATAGCCCATTCGTAGCATCCGCCGCCGGGCCCGGCCCGCGCGCGGCGTGAAGAAGCCCGCGCGGCGCC
>CAWKOA010000011.1:0-323664 GCA_963851025.1 uncultured Actinomycetes bacterium | reverse complement strand
GCGAAGGGGAGGGACAGCCGCTCCAGCTCGTCCACCAGCTCGGGAGCGAGACCATCCTCGAGTTCCTTGATGGAGCTCTGGTGGATCGCGCGCAGCCGCGCCCGGCTCTTCTCGTCCAGCGGAGCGGCCCGGACCTCCTCCAGCAGCTGCCGGATCATGCTCCCGATCCGCATGACCTTGGCCGGCTGCTCGACCATCTCCATGACCGGCCGCTCGCGGGAGTCCTCGCCCTCGCCTTCGCTGCCGTCGGCGTCCACTGTGATGCCGTCCGGGCCGACCACCACGACTTTGGCCCCCTGGCCGCCCTCCGGGTTCCGTTCACTCATGGTCCTAGTCTTGCGCCTTCCACGTAGTGACTGCGCCCGGGGGGCGTGAACCCGGCGGCAATTTTCCGCGGGTTCCTCAGTTGACCAGCAGGATCTTCCCTATGTGCGAGCCGTCGTCGAGCAGCCGGTGTGCCTGCCCCGCCTCGGCCATCGGCAGCTTGGCGTGGATGACCGGGACCACCTTGCCGGCGCTGATGAGCGGCCAGATGTGCTCGCGGGCGGCCGCGACCACCTGGGCCTTTTCCGCGATGGTCCGGCTCCGCAGGGTGGCGGCGACGATGGTGGCCCGCTTCTGCATCATCAGCCCCAGGTCGACCTCGCCGCGGCTGCCGCCGCGCGTGGCGATGACCACCAGGCGTCCCCAGGTGGCCAGCGCGTCGAGGTTCCGGGCCAGGTACGACGCACCCATGATGTCCAGGATGACGTCGGCGCCCTGCCCGCCGGTGAAGTCCAGCACGGCGGCGGTGAAGTCGTCGTCCCGGTAGGAGACGGCCAGGTCGGCCCCGAGTTCCCGGCAGCGGGCCAGCTTCTCCGCGGAGCCCGCGGTGCAGGCCACCGTGCACCCCTCGGCCTTGGCGATCTGGATCGCGAACGTCCCGATCCCGCCGGCCCCGCCGTGCACGAGGTACGTCTCACCCGGGGCCAGGTGCGCCATCTGGTACACGGTGCCCTGGATCGTGCACGCTGCTTCGGGCAGGGCGGCCGCGTCCACCAGGGGCACCCCCTCGGGCACGGGCAGCAACTGGCCCTGGGGCACGGCCACCTTCTCCGCGTACGCCCCGCCGCCCAGCAGCGCGCACACCTCATCACCGACCTGCCAGCCGGTGACCTCCGGGCCCAGCCCGATGATCCGGCCCGAGCATTCCATGCCGGGGTAGGGCGGCGATCCGGGCGGTGGGGGATAGTGGCCCTGCCGCTGCAGGACATCCGCCCGGTTGAGCCCGGCCGCCGCGACCTCCACGAGCACCTCGCCCGGGCCGGGCTCCGGATCGGGCACCTCCTCCAGGCGCAGGACCTCGGGTCCGCCAGGATGGGTGATGACGACCGCACGCATGAGGTTTCTCCTGATTGCCGCAGTCGAGGGTGTGCTGCGGCGAGCTAGGTAGCTTAGGCTTCGGTGGAGTTGCTCATCCGGTCCCCTACCGGCACGTCATTCTCCTACACCGATGAGAGCTGAGGGGAACCACCTTGGCTGATCACGACCTGGACCGCAGCGATGCGGCAGGGACCGGTGAGGATGGCGTTTCCCAGCACACCGATCCTCAGCCCGGCGAGCCCGCCGATGCTCAGCCCAGCGATGCTCAGCCCAGCGATCCGCCGCCCGGACCGCCGCGGCTGTTCGGCCAGCAGGCCGCGTCCGGCACCTGGGCCGGCTTAGGCCCGCAGGCCCCTTTCCCCCAGCCCGAATTGCCGGATGCGTTCGCGCCCGGCGTGACGTTGGGCGGGGACAGCGCCGGACCGGCCCTGAGCGGCGCGGGTTCGGGGGGCGCGGAGCCGGACGGCGCCGGGGATCCTTACGGCACGCCGGACGACTATGACGCCGCCGAAGCGTACGCCCCCGCCGAGGCGTACGGCGCCGCGGATGAGTATGGCGCCGCGGATCCCTACGGCCCGGCTGCCGGGTACGACGACGACGCCGACCCCTATGGCTCGTCCGCCGACCCCTACGGCTCGCCCGCCGATCCCTACGGTTCGCCCGGCAGCCTGGGCGCGTTCGGCCTGGCCGGCGAGGAGTATGACGCGGGGGAGGAGTACCGGCCCCCGGACGACGACGATGCGCCGGGCCAGGACTCGCCCCTGTCGCTGATCCTGAACTCCGGCGGGCCGCCCGGGCAGTTCGGGGCGCCGCCTCCCGCACCTGATTCCGCCCCGCCCGATCCCGGGTCCGGGACCGCCGGTCCCGCCTCCGGGCCGTCTCATTCCTGGTCCGCGCGCGCCGATTCCCGCTCGGCGCTGGCCGGTTCCCGGTCCGCGCCGCCCGGTTCCCGTTCCGCGGGGCCGGACGGGGCGGACGCGGGCCCGGCGGAACTCGGCACGGCCGCGCTCGGACCGGAGGGGGCGGACGCGGGCCCGGCGGAGCTCGGCATGGCCGCGCTCGGATCGGCGGTCTGGCCCGGATGGGCCGCCCAGCCGCCCCTGCCGCCGCAACCGGAACCGCCCGCGCCTCCCCAGCCCCAGCCTCCACCCCGGCCGCACCCGCAGCCCGAGCCCCGGCCGCCCCTGCAACCCCGGCCGGACCCGCAACCCCAGCCCGGCCCGCTACCCCAGCCCGAGCCCGGCCCGCCCCAGCCGGAACCGGGCCCTCGGCCGGAACCGGCCCCGCGGCCCCAGCCGGGACCGCTGCCCCCCTCGGCCCCGCGAACGGTCACGGCAGACAGCCTCACCGCCGACCTGCTCCTGCCCGGGCGGCACAAAGCCCCGGCGGGCGGCTGGCGCCGGGCCATCTTCGAGGTGACCGGCGGCCTGGTGCGCGCGCCGGAGTCCGCGGCGCAGCGGCGCCTGCGGGACCTGACCGCCCGGGCCCGCACCCCGGTCACCGGCGGCCACCACCGGGTCGCGGTGCTGAGCCTGAAAGGCGGCGTCGGGAAGACCACGACCACCGTGGGCCTGGGGGCCACGCTGGCGTCGCTGCGCGGGGACCGGGTCATCGCGGTGGACGCCAACCCCGACCGGGGCACCCTGTCCGACAAGCTCCGGCTGGAGACCTCCGCCACCGTTCGGGACCTGCTGAACGAGCGGGACCAGATCCACCGGTACGCCGACGTGCGGGCCTACACGACGCAGGCCGCGAGCCGGCTGGAGGTGCTCGCCTCCGACCGCGACCCCACGGTGTCGGTGGCGTTCAGCGAGCAGGACTACTGCGACGTCACCCAGGTGCTGGAGCACTACTACTCGATCTGCCTCACCGACTGCGGGACCGGGCTGCTGCACTCGGCCATGACCGGGGTGCTCCGCCTGGCCGACCAGATCGCGGTGGTCAGCTCCCCGTCGGTGGACGGGGCGCGCAGTGCGAGCGCCACCCTGGACTGGCTCCAGGCGCACGGCCACGGGGACCTGGTCCGGCGCGCGGTCGTGGTGCTGGCCGTGGTCCGCCCGCGGGGCAGGAGCGCGGTGGACACCGACCGCCTGGAGCAGCACTTCGCCGCGCGCTGCCGGACCGTGGTCCGGGTCCCCTACGACCCGTACCTGGCCGAGGGCGCCGAGGTGGACCTGGGCCTGCTGAACCGGGCCACGGCGGACGCTTACCTGATGCTGGCCGCGGAGATCGGCGACGGCTTCGCCCGCCCCACGGAACCGGGCCGCTAACCGCCGCGCCGGTGACCGCCAATTCTCCGCAACGAGAACCGTCTCCCGCCCGCCCCCCGCGCTACAGGCGAGGGTCGACGGGCTCGGATTCCAGCGCCAGCACCCCGAACACGGCCTCGTGTATCCGCCACAACGGGTCGCCCCCCGCGCCCCGCTCCAGGGCCTCGAGGCCGAGGGCGTACTCCCGCAGGGCCAGCGAGCGCTTGCGGCCGAGGTTGCGGTCGCGGAGCCGGGCCAGGTTGGCGGGCTCGGTGTAGTCGGGCCCGTAGATGATCCGCAGGTACTCCCGGCCGCGGACCTTGATGCCGGGCTGGGCCAGCCGCCCCGCAGCCCCGGTTAGGCCGGCCCGGGTCAGGTTGGCGTACGGCTTGACCACCATGCCCTCGCCGCCGGCCCTGGTCAGGTCCTCCCACCAGGCGATCCCGGCCGCCACCGAGTCCGGGTCGCCGGTGTCCACCCGCAGCCGCCGGGTCCCGGAGATCAGCCCCGGGGCGGCGGCCGCCAGCCGGTCGGCCACGCCCAGATGCCAGCCGTGATCACGCTCGTGGTAGACGGCGCCTTCCGTGGCCAGCACCTGGAACGGGGCCAGCCGCACCCCGTCCAGGCCGTCCACCGGCCAGCAGTAGTGCCGGTAGGCGGCCGCGAACGCCTCGGCGTTGGCGGCCCGGGCCGCGGTCCGCCCGGCGAGCGCGGTGACGTTGACTCCCCGCGCGGCCGCCTCCTGCAGCACCCGGACGGCCTGCGGGAGTGCGGCCCGCGCCGCGGCGCCGACCGCGGCGTACTGATGCCGGAGCAGGTCTCCGGCCTTGACCGACCACGGCATGAGCTCGCCGTCGAGGAGTACCCACCCGGTGCCGAGCTCGTCCCAGAGGCCAGCCGCGCCGATCCCGGCCCGGACCGCGTCCAGCAGCGGCCGGACGGTGGCGGGCCTGAAGAAGGGCCGCCCGGTCCGGGTGTAGACCGCGCCGGGCATGCCGTCCGGCACGCCGAACCGGGCCCGGGCCGTCTCCTCGTCCCGGCACGCGAGCAGCACGGCCCGTGAGCCCATGTGCTTTTCCTCGCAGATCACGTCCGTGACCCCGTCGGCCCGGTACGCCGCGAACGCCTCGGCCGGGTGCTCCAGCAGGTCCGGCTGGCTGGATGTCGCGGCCGGGGCCATGGTCGGCGGCAGGTAGAGCAGCCACCGGGGATCGACGGCGAACCGGCTCATCACCTCCAGGGCGCCGGCCGCGTTCTCCTCGCGGACCGTGATCCGGCCGTGGTGCGCGGTCTCGATCACCCGCTTGCCCAGCACGTCGGTGATGTCGAGCACCCCCGGATCACGCCGGGCGGGGGTGCTGTCCGCACCGGCCGCGGGGCCCGGGGACGGCGGGAAGGGACGGGCGGGCTCGTACCAGACCCGTTCGGCCGGGACCGACACGATCTCCTTCTCGGGGTAGCGCAGCGCGGTCAGCCGGCCGCCGAACACGCAGCCGGTGTCCAGGCACATGGTGTTGTTGACCCACTCCGGGCCGGGCGTCGGCGTGTGCCCGTACAGCACCATGGCCCGGCCCCGGTAGTCGCTGGCCCACGGGTAGCGGACCGGCAGCCCGAACTCGTCGGTCTCCCCGGTGGTGTCCCCGTACAGCGCGAAGCTGCGCACCCGGCCGGACGCGCGGCCCTGGTAGGCCTCTTTCAGTCCGGCGTGCGCCACCACCAGCCGGCCGCCGTCCAGCATCAGGTGCGAGACGAGGCCCTGGCAGAAGCTGGCCACCTCCTTGCGGAACGGCTCGTCCTCGGCGGCCAGCTGGCTGAGGGTCTCGGCCAGCCCGTGACTGACCTGGACGTTCCGGCCGGACAGGGCCCGGGTGAGCTTGTTCTCGTGGTTGCCGGGCACGGCCAGCGCGTGCCCGGCCGCCACCATGCCCATGACCAGCCGCAGCACGCCGGGCGAGTCGGGGCCCCGGTTGACCAGGTCACCGAGGAACACCGCGGTCCGGCCCGCGGGCGGCACCGCGCCGGCCGCCCGGCCGGACGCGTCCCGGGTGACCCGGTACCCGAGCCTGGCCAGCAGCGCCTCCAGCTCGGTACGGCAGCCGTGCACGTCGCCGATCACGTCGAACGGCCCGGTCCGGTCGCGGTAGTCGGTGAGCAGCCGCTCGCGCACCACTACGGCCGTCTCGACCTGGGCGGGGGTGCGCAGCACGTGGATTTTGCGGAACCCCTCCCGGTTGAGCCCGCGCACCGACCGGCGCAGCTGGTCATGCTGCCGGTGAATGACCGCGCTGGGGAACGTGCGGTCCGGGCGACCCGAATTTCGTTGCGTACAAAGTTTTTCCGGGAGGTCCAGGACTATGGCGACGGGCAGCACGTCATGGGCCCGGGCCAGTTCCACGAACTGCCTGCGCGCGGCGGGCTGCACATTGGTCGCGTCCACCACGGTCAGCCGGCCGCGAGCCGCTTGCCCGCGATGTAGGCCAGCACGTCGAACGCGTCGGCCGTCGCGGCCTGGTCGTTCTCGTCGTCGCAGACCAGGCCGCGGCAGAAGTCGCTGGAGATCACCTCGAACGGCCCGAAGTGCTGGCGGGCGAACGTGGTCTTGCCCGAGCCGGACACGCCGATCAGGACGACCAGGCACAGCTCGGGGAGGCCGAGCTCGTTTTCAGGCACGGGTGAACACCGCCAGCTGGGTGGGTGGGCCGACCCCGGGATCGTCTGGGCCGACCGGCAGGAAACGCACCTGGTAGCCGCGCCGGCCGGCGACCCCGGCGGCCCAGTCGCGGAACTCGGGCCGGGTCCACTCGAACCGGTGGTCGGGGTGGCGCATCCCGCCAGGGCGCAGATCGGTGTACCGCACGTTGTGCTCCGCGTTCGGCGTGGTCACGACGACGGTGCCGGGGCTGGCCGCGCCGAACACGGTCTGCTCCAGGGCGCCGAGCCGCGGCGGGTCCACGTGCTCGATGACCTCCATGAGCACCGCCGCGTCCAGGCCGGCCAGCCGGGCGTCGGAGTAGGTGAGCGAGGACTGCAGCAGGTCCACCCGCTCCCGCTGCCGCTCCGGCATCGTGTCCAGGTGCAGCCGCTGGGCGGTGCGCTCCAGGGCCCGGTGCGACACGTTGACGCCGAGGACCCGGGCCACAGCCGGCTCACGGAGCAGCAGGGCGACCAGGCTGCCCTCACCGCAGCCAAGGTCGGCCACCCGGGCGGCCGCGGAGTCCCGCAGCACCGTGTCGCGCAGGACGGCGAGCACGGCGTCGCGGCGCTGCTGGGCCAGCGGACTCCGGGGCGGCCCGGTGCCCGTGACTGTGGTGCCCGTGACTGTAGTTCCTGCGATCACGGTGGCGGTGACTGCGGTGCCCGCGACTGCGGTGCCTGGCTCCGCGTTGTCCGGGGCTTCCGGCACCGCGTTGTCCAGGTCCTCCGGTTCCGAGTCGTCCACCTCGGCCAGTCGTGCCACCGCGCTCTCGGTGAGCCGCCGCTGGTGAGCCAGGTAGCGGTGGGTGATGAGGTCCCGCTCTGGATGCCCGGCCAGCCAGTCGCCGCCCGCCCGGAGCAGCTTGCCGATCTCGGCCGCGTTGACCCAGTAGTGCTTGGTGTCGTCCAGGACCGGCAGCAGCACGTACAGATGGCTGAGCGCGTCCGCCAGCCGGACCTGCCCGGTCAGCCGGACCGCCTGGTACCGCGAGTCACCCCACTCCGGCAGCTCGGGATCGAGCGGGATGCGCTGGGCCTGCACCTCCCAGCCGAGCGGCCGCAGCAGCCGGTGCGCCAGGTCGGCGCCACCGCGGCAGGGCAGCGCCGGGATGCTGATCTCCAGCGGCAGCGCGCGGGCGGCCAGGTCCGGGCGGGCGTCACAGCGCCCGGTCATCGCGGTGCGGAACACCTTGCCCAGCGCGACGGCCAGCATCGACGAGGCCGCGTAGGGCCGGTCGTTGACGTACTCGGCGAGGGAGAACGCCTCCGCGCTGCCTGACCCGGCCCGCCGGTGGCCGCGGACCAGCGTGATCGGGTCGATCTCCAGCAGCAGTGCCACGGTGCAGCGCTGCTCGGCCGCCTCGGGGTAGAACACATGCGCCTGGCCCGCGGACACGGCAAAGCTCTGCAGCCGGTCCGGGTGCTTGTGCAGCAGGAAACCCAGGTCCGTGGCCGGTGGCTCGGTCAGCGTGATGGTCAGCAGCATGCCAGGCAGTCTCGCCGCTCTGCGCACCGTTAGCCAACGATTTCAGTCCCGGCGCCCGGGCGCGTTATCCCGGTCCGGGGGCTGGCCGCCCGGCTGGCCGCTTCGCGCGGGTTTACCCGGTGCGGCGTGGGCTCGTGGCTCGCGGAGTGGATCAGCGCGGGGGTGCCAGACGTCCGCGGCGATCCCGGGCCAGGGCGGGCCAACGTCCTGCGGGTGAGGCGCATCACGTATTGCCTAAGTAAACCCGTGGGTAATGCCGCGCGTCCAAAATTGCGTACGTACGTGCGTGCGGGTCACTCGCGCGGTTCCCGGCCGGGCTGCCCGCGGGGGGATGTGCCGGCCCAGGTAGCGGGGGGTAAGGAAAGCAGTCTTCCCGGACCGCAGGCCTGGCCCGCTGGGGAGGGGAGTTTGCTGTGGGCGGGGATAGTGGTCAGCCGGAACCCTCATCGTGGCCGCCGTCGGATGACACTAACCCGGATCAGCGCCCGCGGCGGAGCCCGGGCCGGGAGCGGAGCCCGGGCCGGGAGCGGAGCCCGGGCCGGGAATGGTACCCGGGGACCGAGTGGTACCCGGGAGAGGAGTACCGGCCACCGCGGTACGGGGAGCCGCGGTCTCCGGAGGGCCCGCCCGGCCACTATCCGCCCGCGAACGGCCGCCCCGCTCAGGGCCGCGGCCGTCCGGTCAACGGCCAGGGGCTCGACGGCCGTGGGGGTAGCGGCCGTGAGGTCAACGGCCAGAGCGTTAACGGCCGCGGGGTTAACGGCCAGGGGCTCGACGGCCAGCGGGCTGACGGCCGTGGGGTCAACGGCCAGGGGGCTGGCGGCCGTCCGGTCAACGGCCGCGGGGTCAACGGCCGCGGGCCAGACGGCCAGCGGGCTGACGGCCGCCCGGTCAACGGCCTGGGAAGAGACGGCCAGCGGGCTGACGGCCGCGGGGTCAACAGCCAGGGGGTTAACGGTCGTGGGGTCAACGGCCAGCGGGGTGACGGCCCTGGGGCCAGCGGGCCGGGGATTGACGGGCGCCGGGTCGACGGGCACGGCGTGAATGGTCACCGGGTGAACGGTCACCCCCCGCTTCGCGGTGACCCGCCGTCCCGGCCAGACGATTACCTGGAGGACTGGTTCCGGGAGCGGCCGGAGCGCCGTCCGCGGGCCGGCGGGTACCCCGCGCGGGGCCGGGCGTATCCATCGCGGGACCGGGAGTACCGGCCGCCGCAGGACGTGCCTCCGGGGTCGGGGGCCCACTCCATCCTGGGCCTCAACCCCCCGCCGGGGCGCCGGCCCGCCCAGCGCCATCGGGTCAGGAACGGGATGCTGGTCGGACTCGGCTTCCTGATCGTGATCGTCGGCATCGGGACCGGCCTCAGCGGGGGGAAGCTCCCGTCCTCCGGCTCCCGGGCGGCCACCGGCGGCACGGCCTCCACGGCCGCCGCGCCGAAGTCCGGGGGGACCGCGGGCCGGGCACCGGGACCCACCCTCACCTACCGTGTCACCGGCACCCCGGGCGCGGCGGTGACCTACGGCCCGGCCGGCGGCACGCTCACCCGCCTGGGCCCGCTGCACGTCACCACGACGCTGGGCCGCGCACTCTATTACTCCATCACCGCCGAGCTGGCGGGCAGCGGCTCGGTCACGTGCGAGATCCTCATCGGCTCCCGGGTGGTGTCCAGGTCGGTCGCCACCGGGGGCGGCGACCTCGCGTCCTGCGAGATCAGCCAGGACCCGCTGAGCGGAAGATGGCGGGACGCGACCGGGGGCTGATGCGGCCGGGCGAGCAGCCCTTGGCCGCGCCCCCTGGCGGAATGCCTGTCCGGCGGTTACAAATCAGTCATGGCAGAATCCCGGGACGCTCCGAGCGCCGAGTCGTCCGAGTCGTCCGAGTCGTCCGGGGAGGCGCCTACGGCGGCCGGCGGGCCCCGGCGGATCGTCGTCGCCGGGGACTGGCACGGCAACGAGGAGTGGGCGCTCAGCGTCATCCGGCGAGTTCCCACCCTGCTCGCAGGCGAAAGCCAGCGGCTCATCCTGCACCTGGGCGACTTCGGCATCTGGCCGGACAAGCCCGGGCGGGTCTACCTGGACCGGGTCAGTGCGGCCCTGGCTGAGGCCGGTGCCGAACTGTGGTTCGTGGACGGGAACCACGAGGACTTCGACCGGCTCGGCCAGCTGGACGAGAAGCCCGGCCCGGACGGGCGCGTGACCGTGGTCCCGCGGGTCATGCACCTGCCCCGCGGTTACCGCTGGAGCTGGCACGGCCTCACCTGGCTCGCCTGCGGGGGTGCGGTCAGCCTGGACCGGGCTGTGCGCACCGAGGGAGTGGACTGGTGGCCGCAGGAGGAGATCACCTACCGAGGAGGAGCTGATCATCTCCGGCAGCGGTCACGCCGACGTGATGGTCTGCCACGACTGCCCTTCGGGTGTCGCTCACACCTTCGCGCACCCGCCCCCGGAGTGGGCGGCCGAGGACCTGGCCCGCAACGACGCCCACCGCCGGCGTGTGCAGCGCATCGTGGACGCGGTCATGCCCGCCTACCTCATGCACGGCCATCTGCATCGCGCCTACCAGCGCACGTGTGACTTCGGCTACGGGCCGGTGAAGGTGACCGGGCTGGATGCGGACAACCGGCTGCGGAATTTCGCCGCGCTGGACGTGACCACGATGCGGTGGGATGTGCGTGCTGGATGGTTCACCCGTTTCCGCCGTGGCCCCGTGGTTGGCTAGCCCCGTGGTTGGCTGACGCCGGGTCGGCTGACGCCGCCAGGCCGGCCGCGCCGCCCCCCGCGCACCCCGCCCGCCGTGCACCCCAGCGGCCGAGATCTATCTGATATCAGGATTCTGTACACCCAGAGCGACTGCTACGCGTCTCTCTGTTAGAAAGTGGGGCACGGCTGGGGGGGAAGCCTGGCCGGGCCGGACCGACCCTGCTAACGAAAGAGGCCAGGCATGTTAGATGTGCGCGACAGCGTGAGGGGACGCCATCGCCGCCAGTGGATCACCCAACGCGCCCGCGGCCTGAAAGGCCGCGTCATGCGAGCTGTGCTCAACAGGATGGCGACACCTGAGATGCACCACGCCGCCCTCCTGCTTGGGTACGACATCGCGCTCGGGCATGGGCGGGAGGGCATCTTCCGCTACCTCGACGAGTTCGACATCGGGACCGAGATCGGCCGCTGCGTGCGGTACGGGAAGCCGGCGGAACGCGAGGGCGCCGTCGAGGCGCTCATCCTGGAACTCTGCCTGTTCAGCTGAGTTCCCGGGCACACCGGTAGCTGGCCCCAGGGGGCTTGACGCGGGGGCAGCCGGGGCAGGCAGCATCATGAGCGCTGCCTGCCCTGGCTGTGTCCCGCGCCGGCCGTCAGGGGTGGCGCCGGCCGCCGTGGCCTCGAAGCGGAGGGTGCTCCGTTTTATACTGGGGTGGTCACGGAGGATCCCCCAGTTGTCCCTCGCGGCGCCGTGCTGACCCAACCACCACGGCGGCCGGGGATGGCGGCCGCACCCGATTGAGGAGTTCAGTCATGCCCGAGACGCCCTTCTTCGACCAGGCCGCGCCCGCGACGGTCAGGGGACGGACCAGGCCCGACCGGCTGGAGGGCACGGTCGCGCTGGTCACCGGGGCGTCGAGCGGCATCGGCGCGGCCACGGCCATCGCGCTCGCGGCCGAGGGGGCGGCGGTGGCCATCGCGGCCCGGCGGAAGGACCGGCTGGAGGAGCTCGCCGCGGGCCTCCGTGAGCAGGGCGGGACGGTGCTCGTTCTGGAGTCGGACATCACCGACGAGCAGCAGGCCACGGACGCGGTCGAGCGGACCGTCGCCGGGCTGGGCCGCCTGGACACCCTCGTCAACAACGCCGGCGTGATGCTGCTGGGCCCGGCGGTCGGTGCTCCCTTGCCGGAGTGGCAGCGGATGGTCGACCTCAACGTGATGGGCCTGCTCTACTGCGCGCATGCGGCGCTGCCGCACCTGCTCCGCGCGGCCGGGGACGGCCCGCGCCGGGTGGCCGACATGGTGAACATCAGCTCAACGGCGGGCCGGATCGCCCGCAACGGCAGTGCCGTCTACACCCTGACCAAGCACGGCATCGGCGCGCTCAGCGAGGCGCTGCGCCTGGAGGTCACCCAGCGGCACGTGCGTGTCTCGCTGGTCGAGCCCGGCGCGACCGCGACCGAGCTGGCCGGCCACAACCGGCCCGAGGTGCTCGAGGCGATGCGCAGCCAGGTCACCGGCATGCAGCCGATGGGGGCCGAGGACATCGCGGACATGATCGCGTACATCGTGACCAGGCCGCGGCACGTCGCGGTCAACGAGGTGCTGATCCGCCCCACCGAGCAGGCCTAGCCGGGCAGTCCAAGCCGGCCCGGCCGGCCCGGCTGCCGCACGGGACCCGGCCCTAGCCCACCGCCAGGAAGATCACCACCGCCAGCAGGATCAGCAGCGCGACGATGATCACGCCCACGACCGCGCTGGTGTTCCCGCTGGAAGTCTTCGTCCCTGCGTGATGCTGTCCGCGCATGGCTCCCCCTCAGATAGATGGGCCGCCACGCTGCGCCCAAGGTCGCACCACTACCCGCAGGAACTCACTCTGCACGCCAAACGGCGAGTAATCGGGCGGCGCTGACCGGGAGGCCCGGCTCGGCGAGCCGGGTCCATCCGAAAACATTTGCGAAAGAAAAGCGCAAACTGCCACTGGAGCCTACGAGCCGAGGCGCATCCTGGCCAGATGGTCGCCTCGGACCCTGCTCGCGAGCCAGCGCTGGAGCGGGCCATGCCCGCCGACGCCGTGCCCGGCTCCACCATCCCCGAGGACACTGAGGCCGAGATCCTGCTTCAGGATGGCACATGGGCCTGGGCACAGGTCACGGGTCAGCGGAAGGACCGGCACGGGCGCTGGTGCGTCGGGCTCCGCTGGTACGCCAGCCCGGCCGTGGGCGGGCGGGAAGGCTGGTACCTCTACGACCCGGCCTTCATCCGGCGCCCGGCTTTAAATCCACCGCGCCCCGGGGAGGCCGGTGGATCCGAGGGCGGGGCTCATGGCCCGGGCTGTTCAGGAGGCTGCCGCGGCCGCTCGGGCGCGGCCGCCCGGTCGCCCGCGGCCCGGTCCACGGGGGCCACATCGGCGGGGTCCGGAGTGACGGGAGCGGCGCCAGCGGAGACCGGGCGCCCCTGCCGGGCGAGTTGCACGGCTCCGAGAAGCACGCGAACGCCCAGGCCCAGGGCCAGCAGGTCGAGGAGCATCTGGACGGTCACCATGAGGCGCGCGGACTGGCTGGTGGCGGTGATGTCGCCGTAGCCCACGGTGGTGAACGTGGTGACCGTGAAGTACAGCGCGTCGGTGCGGGTGAGGGAGTGGCTGAAGCTGCCCGGGGTGGCCCGCTCCATCACGTAGTACGCCGAGGCGAACAGCAGCAGGAACAACGGCACCGTGGTGGCCAGGGCCTCGGCCGCCCGCATCGCGGGGTACTTGGCCCGGAGGATCTCGCGCACCTGCCCCGCGCTGATGACAAGCAGAATCGCCAGCCCTGCCACCAGGAGGATGGCCAGGGGGACGCTCGCGAGATGGTCCAGCGGCAGCAGGTAGTACAGGGCGACGAGCGCGATCGTGGTCGCGAGCGAGCGAAGAAGCGCCTGGATGCCCTGCCGCCGGCGCTTGGCCGACTCTCTCGTCCGCGCAGGCCGTCTAGTGCGGGCAGACGGCACAGTCACTCCGACTCGGCCCGCGAGGGAAGCAGAAGGGCCCGCGGAGCCTGTCCAATCTGGGTGTCATGGCCTCGTGCCTGCCGCAGTCCCTGTTGCCCGTCCAGCTGGATGACCTGCCACCGTCAAGCCTGTGCCCGCCAGCGTCGCCTGGCATCACCCACCACGAGTGAATGATGTGCCCCCGATGCGCACCGGTTCAGGTCGTCTGCGGGCCGTCGATCTCGCTGCGCGGCCAGTGAGCGGCGCGCTGAGCAGCCAGCCTGCGATCATGCCGGTGCGCACGGATGCCAGCAGAGCCAGGGAGGCCGTCATGCCACGGCAGATCATCACGACCGCGAACGCGCCGAGTTCGCCGCGGATGACGGCATTCACCGCCTGACACGCCAGCCGGGGCTGCTGCTCCGGGCCATCAGGCCCGAGCGTGGCCGGGCTGGCTGGGCGGAGGGTGTGGGATTCGAACCCACGGTGACGTTCGCACGCCACAGCGGTTTTCAAGACCGCCGCCATCGGCCACTAGGCGAACCCTCCGCGGACAACGATAGCGCCGTGACTGTTGGGGTCACGCAACGATCGCGCCGCCGCCCCGGAACGGCCGGAAACTGGTCACGTCCCAGGCCACAGGTCTTCCGGCTCACGCCCGCGGGTCTCGGGGAGCAGCCAGAACAGTCCCATGACCAGGGCCGCAGGCAGGAAGGTGATCACCCCGGCCACCCCGAACTGGTCATTGGCGTTGGCCACCGCCCCGAAGATGACCAGGCCGGCCACCGCCCCCAGCACCCCGGCCGCGGTTGACCAGCCCACCACCGAGGCCCGGACCGAGGTGGGGAACACCTCGTTGACCAGTGCCCCCGCCGCCGGGGCGAAGACCGAGGCGGCGAACACGGCGGAGATGTAGCCGGCCACCAGGGCCGCGGCGGAACCGCTGTAGGTCACGGTGGACAGCAGGGCCACGGCCACCATGGCCAGGGCGCCGGTCAGGCGCCGGCCTACCCGGTCCGCGAGCCAGCGTCCGGTCAGCAGCCCGGCCAGCCCGGCGACGCCCGACCCCAGCACCATGCCCGCCGTCACGATGCCCCGGAGGTGGAGGATGTTCTGCGCGAACAGGAAGCCGAAGCTGTTGGCCGGCCCGGTAATGACCGAGATGGCAAAGGCCAGGATCACGATCACCAGCAGGCGGCGCCGGAACGGCCGGGCCACGGCGTCGAGCACCGGGATGGGATGCCCGGTTTCGGCCTCGGACACGGTGAACCGTTCCGGCTCCTGGACCCAGCGCCCGACGAGTGGCAGCAGGGCCAGGGGGATGAGCGCCAGGATGAACACGCCGCGGAACCCGATCACGTGTGACGCCAGGCTGTGCACGATCGCGATGACCCCGGCCCCCAGCCCGTAACCGGCGGCGATGAGGGCCACGGCTTTGGCCCGCTCGGCCGACGCGGTCTGCTCGGCCGCGATGACCTGCGCCAGCCCGTTCGAGGCGCTGAGCAGGGGACGTCCGCAGGCGAAGATGGCCACGAACCACCAGTAGCTGGGGCTGGCCGCGGCCAGCACGGTCAGCGCCAGCCCGGCGCCGACCGTGATGAGCAGCATCTTGCGGCGGCCGAAGTCGTCGGCCAGCCCGGTGATGAGCAGCGCGCCCAGCGACGCCAGGCGCATGATGGCCAGCCCGATGCCCAGGTCGGTGCCGGACAGCCCGGCCTGGTCAGCGAGGCTCGTGCCGTGGCTGACCTGGCCGAAGCCCCGGGCCACATCGCCGAGCGCGGCCACCACGCCGAACTGCCCGAAGCCCGACGCGAAGGCGGCGATGGCCACCCCGACCACCGCCCGGTCGTTCCAGCGGTGCAGGTGCAGGCCCGCCACCGCGGGTACGCGGACTGCACCTGGATCACTGGTCACCGTGGTCTGCCTTTGCGTGTCGCGTGTTCCTCCGGTCCTGTCGCGGCCCACGGGATGCAGGCCGCAACGGTCCAGGACCAGCCAGCCTGGTTGCCCGCCATCCCCAGCGCAAGGGGCGGGGCCTTCCCTACACGCGGTAGTGAGTAGTCTCAAAGCCAGCAAGAGGAGGTTCCATGCTGCCCCCGTTTGGCTGGCAGGCGGTCCTGGAACGCTGGGAGTTCGCGCCTGTCGTGACGGCCATCGTCGCCGTCTTCGCTGCCCTGTACCTGTGGGGCGCGTGGCGCGTCGGCCGCCGTCATCCCGCCCGGCCGTGGCCCTGGTGGCGTACCGCGCTGTTCCTGGGCGGCCTGGCGGTCGTCGTGGCGGCCACCGAGAGCGGCGTCGGGGCGTACGACGACGTGCTGTTCTGGGATCACATGATCCAGCACCTGATGCTGATCATGATCGCGCCACCGCTGCTGGTGCTGGGCCAGCCCGTCACGCTGCTGCTGCACGCCAGCCGGAACCCGCTGCACACCTGGGCCAAGCGGGTGGTGCGGTCCCGGGTGGCCACCTTCCTCACCTGCCCGCCGTTCGTCCTGGTCCTGTACACGGCGACCATCGCCGTCACGCACCTGACCGGGCTGATGGGCGTGGTCATGACCAACCCCGCGCTGCACAACGCGGAGCATGCGCTGTACCTGATCGTCGGGTACTTGTTCTTCCTGCCGATCCTGGGCAGCGAGCCGATCCGCTGGCGGCTGTCCTACCCGATCCGGTTCGTGATGCTGGTCGTGGCCATGCCGGTGGACACGTTCACCGGCCTGGTCCTCGGCACGGAGAACACGCCGATGCGGGGGATGACCGGGGTGCGGCCGCCCGGGTCGCTCAGCCCTGTGGCCGACCTGCACGCAGGCGGGGCCGTCATGTGGATCGGCGGCGACGCGATCATGCTCGGCTTCATGATGCTGGTCTTCCTGATGTGGGCGCACGCCGACCGGGTCGGCACGGCCAGCCGGGGCTGGCTGGAAACCGTGCGCACGGCGAGCTTCGAGACCCTCGTCACCCCGCCCGCTGCGGCCCGCGGCGCCTCCGGCCCGGGCTCCAGCCCGCAGGCCGGCCCCGGGCCGGAGCCCGCGCCGGCGGCCACGGCCGGGGCGGCGCCCGAACCAGCGGTGGCGGGCGCGCGCGGCACCATCGACGACGACGAGCACCTGGACGCCTACAACGCCTACCTCGCCCGGCTGAACCAGCCCGGTCACCGCCCCGGACGCTAGCGGGGCCACGCTCCGGGCCGGTCACCAGGACCACGGTTACCAAGACCACATTCACCAGGACCACGGCCACGCGGGCCGAATTGCCCGGATAATCACTTTCTGCAAATCTGCTGAAACAATCTTGGCCGCAACCTGAACCCACCCGCGCACCATTCCCGTGACAAGGGGTGCGGCGCGCAGAGCGGGGCGCTGCCGCATGGTGCCAGCTGATCAGGTGCCGGCCAGACGGGCTGCCCGCGCGGTGCTCTCCCAGGCCGCCGGCCAGCCTGGATGGTGCTCGCTGCGCACCTGACTGCGGCACGTGCGGCGGCATGGTGCGCTTTTTCCCCCGCCCTAGAGCCGTGCCCGGACACCACCTACAGGCCCGGGCCTCCAGGGAAAAGAGGAGCGGGGAATGTCATTCATCCATCGTGTGGCCCTCGCGTCAGCCGCGTCCGTGGCGACTGTCGCGGCGGCGGCCGTGGCCATAGCGCCTGCCGCAGGGGCACAGGCGCGGGCAACGGCCAGCCCGCAGGGGCAGCAATCCTTCATCGGCCAGTTTCACAAGCTCTCCACGATCGCGTCGACGGTGCCGGGCAACGGTGACGTCAACCCGTACGGCGTGGCGGTAGTGCACCGCAGTCTGGGCAACCTGCACCGCGGCAACGTCCTGATCAGCAACTTCAACAACAAGGCGAACCTCCAGGGCACCGGGACCACGATCGTCCAGGTGTCGCCCGGCGGCGTGCGGACCACGTTCGCCCGGATCAGCGCCAAGCACCTGCCCGGCGCCTGCCCCGGCGGGATCGGCCTGACCACCGCGCTCAGCATCCTGCACGGCGGCTGGGTCGTGGTCGGCAGCCTGCCCACCACGAACGGCATGTCCGCCACGGCCAAGGCCGGCTGCCTGCTGGTGCTGGACCGCTGGGGCCACGTCCGCGAGACCCTGGCCGGTAACGGCATCAACGGCCCGTGGGACATGACCGCCATCAGCAACCGCCACTTCGCCCAGCTGTTCGTCACGAACGTCCTCAACGGGACCGTCGCGGCGAACGGCGCCGTCGTGAACCAGGGCACCGTGCTCCGGCTGACCATGGCCCTGTACGGCCGTCACGCGCCCGCGCTCAAGAACGTGACCACCATCGGGTCCGGGTTCGGGGAGCGGACCGACCCGGCCGCCCTGGTCGTCGGGCCGACCGGAGTCGGGCTGAACTCCCACGGCACCCTCTTCGTCGCGGACAGCCTGGGTAACCGGATCACCGCGATCCCGGGCGCCCCGTTCCGGAACATGAGCGCCGGCACTGGGTTCACGGTCACCTCGGGTGGCGCGCTGAACACGCCGCTCGGTCTCACCGTGGCGCCGAACGGGAACGTCCTCACCGTCAACGGTGGCGACGGCAAGCTCGTCGAGACCACCCCGGCGGGCATGCAGATCGCCCACCGCTTCCTCGACAAGTCCGGCAGTCCGAAGGGAGCCGGTGCGCTGTTCGGCCTGGCCGTCGCCCCGCATGGCTCCGGCCTGTACTACGTGGACGACGCGGTCAACACACTGCGACTGCTTCACTAACGGCCTGTCCGGGCCAGCCAGCCCGGACCGGCTAACCGGGGCGCGGTGCCAGGGGAGAGGCGCCGCGCCCCGGCCCTACTGGCGACACGCCGGCTGGGCTTTCTACCTGAATCTAGGGTTCTGGCTAGAGCCGCGCATAGGCTGCTAGGCCGTGGACCCTGTACGCAACCCCTACGCCCCGGGCGCTGGCCAGCGGCCGCCCGAGCTGGCCGGCCGGGACCGCGAGCTCAGCCAGTTCGAGGTCGTGCTGGAGCGCATCGCCCGCGGCCGCCCGGAACGCAGCATCGTGCTCACCGGGCTGCGCGGCGTGGGCAAGACCGTCCTGCTCAACTCCTTCCGCTCGATGGCGCTGCAACGGCTGTGGGGCACGGGGAAGATCGAGGCCCGGCCGGAGCAGTCGATCCGCCGCCCGGTCGCGGGTGCGCTGCACATGGCGGTCCGTGAGCTCGCCCCGCGGCACCGCGCGCCGGACCGGATCGACGAGTTCCTCGGCGTGCTCAAGGCGTTCGCGGCCCGGGACCCGAAGGCGCCGAAGGGTACCTTCACCCCGCACCTGGGCATCGACGTGCCCGCCGTCCGGGGCCGGGCCGACTCCGGGGACATCGAGATCGACCTGATGGAGCTGTTCACCGACGCCGCGTCGGTGGCCGGGGACCTCAGCGTGGGCATCGCGCTGTTCATCGACGAGATGCAGGACGTGCCCGCGCCCGACGTCTCCGCGCTGTGCGCCGCCACCCACGAGCTGTCCCAGACCGGCGGCCCGCTGATCGTGGTCGGCGCCGGCCTGCCGCACCTGCCGTCGGTGCTGTCCGCCAGCAAGAGTTACTCCGAGCGGCTGTTCCGCTACGTGTCGATCGACCGGCTGGACCGGGCCGCCGCCGACCAGGCGCTGCTCGCCCCCGCCCAGCGGGAGGGGGCCGACTTCGAGCCGGACGCGCTGGACGCGCTCTACCAGGCGGCCGACGGCTACCCGTACTTCGTGCAGGCCTACGGCAAGGTGACCTGGGACGTGGCCACGGCCAGCCCGGTGACCGCGAAGGACGTCGCGGTGGCCAGCCCGCAGGCCGAGGCCGAGCTGGCGGTGGGCTTCTTCGGCAGCCGCTACGAGCGGGCCACCCCGGCGGAACGCGACTACATGCGGGCCATGGCGCGCTCGGCGACGACCCGGTGCCGACCGCGCAGGTGGCCGAGGAACTCGGCCGCAAGCCGTCCAGTGTGTCCCCGGCCCGGGACGGCCTGATCAAGAAGGGGCTGATCTACAGCTCCGAGCGCGGCCTGATCGCGTTCACCGTGCCGCACTTCGGCCGGTTCCTGCGGGCCCAGCCCGTATGACCCTGCGGCCCTCTGGCCCAATATCGAGCTTTCTACGATGACAGCTAGACGTGCGCTAGATAACTGCATAGCCTCGTGATGGCCCTGGTTCTGCGCGGGCACGGAGCCGGCTGGCGCACCGTCCGGCGCCGCCGTGCCCAGCGGCAGGACAGCCGCCTGGACCAGCGGGCGGTGCCGCTTCAGCTGGACCGCGAACACCACCTCGGCGTTCTCCCCGTCCTGGCGGCACGGGAAGACCACGTACCGCCAGCACAGCTCCCGCCACATGTCGATCGGGCATCTCGGTGGTGATCGCCCGGGCGTGCCTGCGCCACGGGCGGCTGCGGCGCAGGGCCGCGAGGGTGCGGCCGGCGGGCAGCTGGCGCAGCTCGCACGGGTCGGTGTAGCCCAGCCGGACCAGCGCCTCGCCCACCTCCGGCGACAGGGCGGCGATCAGCGCCAGTTCGGCGCCGACGATCCCGAGGAAGAGCAGCGCCCCGTGGCCCCGGGGTGGCAGGTACAGGGCCGGGGCCTCGATGGAGATCAGCGCGGCCCCGGTCAGCAGCACGGCCCGGGCGAGCGACCGCCAGCCGGCCGGCTGGGTGCTGAAGTCGCCGAAGCAGCCACAGCCCAGGTCAGGGCGCCGACCTCGCAGTTCGACCAGCGCGGCCGCGGCGACCAGGAAGAACGCGGCCGCGGCGATCCGGGCCCCGGTCGCCGCGCGGGGCGCGAACAAGGGCGTCCCGGCGCGGGTTCCCACCGGCAGCTCCGTCACCAGCAGCGCGAGCCCCAGGCTCATCTCGAACGCGCACATGATCATGGCCACCGGCCGGCGCAGCCGGAGCGGGAACAGCTGGGTGGGGCCCAGGCCGGCCTCCACGGAGCCGGACCGCAGCACCCGGCTGAGCTTGGCCAGGCACCCGCCGATCAGGATGGCCGCGATGATGGGCGGCTGGACGTCCTGCAGGTCGGCCAGGATGACCGCGGGAAGATCCGGGCTGGTCATGACCGGCCTGCCGGTGCTCCGCCGGGGGGCCGGAGCCGGCGGCCAGTGATCCTGGTCCCGGCGATGGCGGGGCCGGGGAGCCGGGCCAGACCGTGGCGTTGAAGCAGCCCCGTTCCAGGTCGCCGCCCATGGCCACGAAGCCCGCCACCGGCAGGTCGGCGATCCGGCCCCGGGGCGAGGTGCCGCAGGTCACGCACCGGTCGCAGAAGATCTGGGCGGTCACGGCGCAGCCGGACACCGGCAGCACCCGCGCCGCGCCGGTGCACTCGTTGCGGACCCTCAGCAGGCTGCCGACCGACAGGTACGGCAGCCGCGGGCAGGCGGACCCGGCCAGCGGCTGTTCCAGGCAGCCGGTCTCCGGGTCGAGGGCCGGGTACCGGACGCCTTCCCCGTCCGCCGGGCCGGCGGGCTCGTGCCAGACGGCCGACCCCGCGATGCGGCCCGGCGGACGGCCGCGCACCGGCGCCCGTGCGGGCGCCTCGCCTGCCCGGTAGGCCGGCTGGGAGGTCGCGGGGACCAGCGCCTCCAGGTACCCGCGCCACGCGCAGCCCGATGACGTCCACCAGGTAGCCAGGCTCGAGCCGGGGGAAGCGCACCTGCAGACGGCCCAGGGCGTGCGGCGGGATGAGCACGGCCTGGCGCCGGGTGGTCCGGCCCTCGTCGACCAGCATGCTCTCCCGGTCCCGCTCGATGATCACCCCGGTCACCCGGCCCGCGTTGGCCCAGATCCGGTCGGCGACGCTGGGCATCCCCGGGAGCATCCGGACCACGACGGCTGTCCCCGCTCTCCAGTGCGGTCGGATCGACCGGGCGGCCTTTCCACACCCGGGCGCCGGGCGGCAGCGCGATCCGGCGCTCCCCGCCGGGGCAGTAAATGGTGACGACCTGCGGGCTGGCGTCCAGCACCGTCCCGGTGTGCACGCCCGGCGGCTCCGCGGGCTGGCCGGTGTCCTGACCGCCGCCCGCTTCCAGGCCGGGCGCCCCCGCCGCGGGCCCGGCGGATGCGCTGTCCCGCGCGCCGGGTCCCGGGGCCGGCGGGTGGACCGCCGCCTTGAGCACGTGCCGCCGGGCGAGGCGTCCGGCGGCGGGTGGTCCTGCGCAACGGACACAGCACGCTAAGTCACCGCGTTGGAGCACCATCGACCCCTCCCCAGGCAAACATCCCAGGTCATGACGATGGGGGCGGGAGAGACGCGCGTCAAGCGGTTCCGCCACGTTGCCCGTGAAGACGCCGCCTCGCCGGCACACGGCTGAACCGTGGGGACAGCGTGTTAGCTGGGTACGGTTGGGGTGTGAGCGTCGGGGGCGATCACGTCGTGGCCGGTGCGCGGGGGAACGGGGCCACACCGCGCAGCAGGCACGCCGGGACTCAGGGTCAGGGCGATACCGCGCGAAGAGCTGCCGCGGGCGCGCAGGTCACGCGCGCGCTGACCGCGCGCGAACCGCCGGACGCGGGTGACCCGGCGTTCCACGAGTACGTCACGTCCCGGAGCGGGTCGCTGCTGCGCATGGCCTACCTGCTGACCCGCAACCGGGCGGACGCCGAGGACCTCGTCCAGGCGGCGCTGGCCAAGACCTACCAGGCGTGGGACCGGATCGAGGACCGCGGCGCGGTGGACGGCTACGTGCGCCGGGCCATGGTGAACACGCACATCTCCTGGTGGCGGCGGCGCCGGGTCGAGGAGTACCCGACGGACGAGATCCCCGACCAGCCGGTCATCGACCACGCGGGCGACAGCGAGGTGCAGGACGCGCTGCGCCGGGCGATCGAGCGGCTGCCGCAGCGGATGCGGGCCGCCGTGGTGCTGCGCTACTACGAGGACATGAGCGAGGCGGAGATCGCGAACGTCCTCGGGGTCAGCCTCGGCACGGTCAAGAGCACGGTCTCGCGGGCGGTGGCCAAGCTGCGCATCGACGCCGACCTGCTCGAAGGCTGACGATTCCGGGGCCGGAGGGTGACGTTTCGCCGCCTGGCATGACACGATCCGACGAGAACGACGTGAGACCGGTGCGCCGCGCGCCGGAGGGTGGATCACATGGAGGTGGCCCGTGCTCAGCACGATGATGGACGTGCCCCTGACCGTGACCGGGCTGATGCGTTACGGCACCACGGTCTACGGCGATAGCGAGGTCGTCACGTGCACGACGGACGGCGTCCGCCGCCAGTCCTATGCCGCAGACCGGGGCCCGGGCGGCCCAGCTGGCCGGGGCCCTGCGCAGGCTCGGCGTGGACGGGGACCAGCGGGTCGCCACCCTGCTGTGGAACAACGCCGAGCACCTGGAGGCCTACCTGGCCGTCCCTTCCATGGGCGCGGTGCTGCACACGCTGAACCTGCGGCTCGACCCGAAGCAGCTCAGCTACATCGCGAACCACGCCGGCGACTACGTGATCATCACCGAGCCCACCCTGGTGCCGCTGCTGGCCGCGGTCCTGCCCAGCCTGGAAACGGTCCGGCACATCGTGCTGGCCGGGCCGGCCTCGGGCGAGGGAGCCGCCGACGCCGGGGCGCTGGCCGGGCCAGGTCACGAGGTGCACTACTACGAGGAGCTGCTGGCCGCCGAGCCGGCCACGTTCGACTGGCCCGAGCTGGACGAGCGGACCGCCGCGGCGATGTGCTACACCAGCGGCACCACCGGCATGCCCAAGGGCGTCGTGTACAGCCACCGGTCCACCTACCTGCACGCGATGGGCGCCTGCCTGGGCAACGCGTTCGGCTGTCAACGACACCGACCGGGTCCTGCCGGTGGTGCCCATGTTCCACGCCAACGCCTGGGGGCTGGCCTACGCGGCCGTGCTGAGCGGCGCCGACCTGATCATGCCCGACCGGTTCCTGCAGCCCGAGCCGCTGGTCCGGCTGATCGAGGCGGAGCGGCCGACGATCGCCGGGGCGGTCCCGACCATCTGGAACGGGCTGCTCCAGCACATCCGGGCGCACGGCGGTGACGTGTCCTCGCTGCGCGCTGGTCCCGTGCGGCGGCTCCGCGGTCCCGCACGCGCTGATGGAGGCCTTCCAGAAGGAACTCGGCGTGGAGATCCTGCAGGCCTGGGGGATGACCGAGACCTCGCCGCTGGGCAGCGTGGCCCGGCCGCCGGAGGGGGTGAGCGAGGAAGAGGCCTGGCGCTACCGGGACACCGCAGGGCCGGCTGTTCTGCACCGTCGAAGGGCGGCTGGTCGGTGACGGCGGCGACGGTGCTGCCGAACGACGGCGTGGCGGTCGGCGAGGTCCAGGTCCGCGGACCGTGGATCACCGGGTCGTACTACAAGGACGACGACCCGGGGAAGTTCCGACGACGGCTGGCTGCGCACCGGCGACGTCGGGACCATCGACCGGCTCGGGTACGTGACGCTCACCGACCGGGCCAAGGACGTGATCAAGTCCGGCGGCGAGTGGATCTCGTCCATGGAGCTGGAGAACATCCTGATGGGCCACCCCGAGGTGGCCGAGGCCGCCGTCATCGGGGTGCCCGACGAGAAGTGGGGTGAGCGCCCGCTCGCCACGGTGGTGATCAGGGAGCGGCGCCACGGTCACCCCGAAGGAGCTCAAGGCCTACCTGGCCGACCGGGTACCCCGCTGGCAGCTCCCCGAGCGCTGGTCGTTCATCGACGGAGGTACCGAAGACCAGCGTCGGGAAGTTCGCGAAGACCCGGATCCGGGAGGCGTACGCGGCCGGCGACTACGACGTGGTCGAGGTGCCGTAACCCGGGCGCTGTCCCGGGGCCCGGCAGCCGGGAGCCCGGCCGGCCCGATCCTGGCTGTTTCGGCACCAGTGCGCCAACTGCTTTGGCACGTCTGGCGGCATCCCGGTACGCTGATGCGGACCGCTTGGTCGTCGGGAGGCTTCGCCTAGTCCGGTCTATGGCGCCGCACTGCTAATGCGGTTTGGGTTTACCGCCCATCCGGGGTTCAAATCCCCGAGCCTCCGCTTGCTGAGCAGCGGCTCCCCAGTGGATCTCCACGGGGGGCCGCTGCTTTTCTGGTTCCGGGCCGGCTACTGGCGCCGGCGGTCGGCGGCGCTGGCCACGTTCGCGATGATCGCGGCGAACGGCGGGATGGCCAGGGCCACCGCCGACATGATGATCGCCGCGAGGACCGAGTAGCGGTCCACGACCGCCCAGGACAGCACGAACAGCCCGATGCAGACGGACATGAGCGCGAAGTAGCGCCGCTTGTCGCCCCGGGACGGCGGCGGCCCGGCCGGCCCGCCCTGGCTACCCGGCCCGCCCTGGCCGCCCGGCTCCTGCCCGTTCGCCCCCACAATGAGCACAGTACGGCGCGGGCAGCGGGGCGGCGCGCCACGGGTGCAGGGCGTGCACGGGACCCTCGCCTGCGCCGAGCTGGGTGAGCCCGTGCGCCACCGCGTCGCCGGCCACGGCCGCGGCCTGGCGGGCCGCGCCGGGCAGCGTCAGGCCGGCGGCCAGCCCGGCCGCGAGCGCCGCCGAGTGCGTGCAGCCCGGCCCCGTGGGTCGCGGCGACCGGGTACCGGGGGACCGGGATGCTCAGGTGGGCCGAGCCGTCGAACAGGTGATCCTCGGGGAACGCGCCATGGCCGCCGGTGACCAGGACCGCCCGGGCGCCCATCCCGGCCAGGCTCTCGGCGAGCACCGCGCGGTCCTCGGTCCGCAGGCCGGTGAGCGCCTGGGCCTCGGGCAGGTTCGGGGTCACCACCGTGGCCAGCGGGAACAGCGCCGTGACGAGGGTCTTGACCGCGTCCTCGCGCAGCAGCCTGCTCCCCGAGCTGGCCACCATGACCGGGTCAACGACCAGCGGCAGCCCCCGGGAGGCCAGGGCCCCGGCCACCGCCTCGATCAGCGGCGCGGAGAACAGCATGCCCGTCTTGGCGGCGTCGGCGCCGAGGTCGTCGAGGACCACGTCGATCTGGGCCCGCGCGAAATCCGGCGGCACCTCGTGGATCGCGCTGACCCCCACGGTGTTCTGCGCGGTCAGGGCCACGATCGCGGACATGCCGTGGGCGCCGCACCGGGCGAAGGCCTTCAGGTCCGCCTGGATGCCCGCGCCGCCCCCGGAGTCGGAGGACGCGATCGTCAGCACCCGCGGCACCCGGGGCGCGCCGCCCCCGCGGGCGGGCGGCGTCACGCCGGGCCGCCCGCGATCCCCGCCAGCGGGCTCGACGCCTGGGCGTGCCAGCGGCGGGTGATCCGGCCGGCCGACCGGGCCGCGTGCCCGGCCGCGACGGCCAGCCGCATCGCGCTGGCCATCCGCTCCGGGTCGGCCGCACGGGTGATGGCCGACGCGACGAGGACCCCGGCGCAGCCAAGCTCCATCGCGAACGCGGCGTCGCTGGCCGTCCCGATCCCGGCGTCCAGGATGACCGGGACACCGGCCCGCTCCACGATCATCGCGATGTTGTGCGGGTTGCGGACGCCGAGGCCCGAGCCGATCGGGGCGCCGAGCGGCATCACCGCCGCGCACCCCGCGCCTTCGAGCTGACGGGCCAGGACCGGGTCGTCGTTAGTGTAAGGAAGCACGGTGAACCCGTCCGCGACGAGCAGGTGCGCGGCCTGCAGCAGCTCCCCGGGGTCGGGGAGCAGGGTGTGGTCGTCGGCCACGACCTCCAGCTTGACCCAGTCGGTGCCGAGCGCCTCCCGGCCGAGCCGGGCGTGCAGCAGCGCCTCGCTGGCTGTGTGGCAGCCGGCCGTGTTGGGCAGGATGTGCACTCCCGGCTGCTGCAGGGTGGCGAGCAGCGACCCGGGGCCGCCCGGCGCGACCCGCCGCATGGCCACGGTGGCGACCTCGGTCCCGGAGGCGGCGATCACCCGGCCCAGCACCGCCAGGCTCGCCGCCCCGCCGGTACCGACGATCAGCCGCGAGCCCAGCGTCCGGCCCCCGAGCCGCCACGGCCCAGGGGGATCCCCGGGGCCGCCCGCCGCACCGTCCAGCACTTCCGCGCCAGTCATCTCAGCCTCCCTGCACCGCGGTGACGATCTCGACCTGGTCGCCGTCCCGGAGCGCCGCGCCAGTCCAGGAGCGCCGCGGCACCACCTCGCCGTTGACGGCCGCCGCCACGCCGCCGGCCTGGCCGGTGAGCGAGGCCACCACGGCGTCCACGGTCGCACCGTCCGGCACCTCGCGCGGTTCCCCGTTGACGGTCAGCCGGACAGCCATCAGGACCTCACCGCGGCGGCAAACCGGCCAGGCGAGAACGGGTCCCACTCCGCGGCCGCCCGCTGGCCGGCCAGCCAGGCCGCCACGGCGTCCGCGGTGACCGCGGAGAGCAGGATCCCGTTGCGGTAGTGCCCGGTGGCGGCCAGCAGCCCGGGGAGGCCGGTCGCCCCGGCCAGCGGGCCGTTGTCGGGGGTCGCGGGCCGCAGCCCGGCGCACGTCTCGGCGAGGATCAGCTCGCTGATCACCGGCAGCACGGTCATCGCGGCGTGCAGCAGGTCGTGCACGGCGCCCGCGGTCACCGTCCGGTCCGGACCCCGCTCCTCGGTCGTCGCCCCCACGATCAGCTCGCCGTCCGCCCGCGGCACCAGGTAGACCTCGTCCCCGCGCACGGTGGCCCGCACCGTGCGGCTGAGCACGGCCGGCATCCCGGCCAGGCAGCCGCAGCCGGAGCAGCTGGCCCTTGACCGGGCGGACCGCGGCCGCCAGCGGCTCCGGCAGCCCCGCGATCCCCCCGGACCAGCACCCGGCCGCGACGACGACCGCGGCGCAGCTGATCGTGGCCGGGCCGCCGCCCGCGGCGTCACCGGCCAGTTCCACGCCGCAGGCCCGGCCATGACTGGCCAGGACCCGGGTCACCCGGCCGCGCACGGTGCGCGCGCCCGCGGCCGCCGCCGCCTGCCGCAGCGCCGCCGCGTACCTCCGGTTGTCCACCGACCAGTCGCCCGCGAACAGCGCGCCGCCCCGCACGTCCGGGGCCAGGAACGGCTCCAGGGCACGGCATCCGCGGCCGTCCAGCTCGCTGGTGCCCAGCCCCAGCGACCGGCGGAACGCGACCAGCCGGAGCAGCGCGGCGTGATCCCCGGGATCGTGCGCCACGGCGAGGGTGCCCTCCCGGCGCAGGCCGACCTGCTGGCCGGTCAGCTGCTCCAGCTCGGCCACGATGGCGGGGAACCGCCGGACGGCCAGCAGGTTCAGCCGCAGCAGCGCGTCCTCCCCGAACAGGGCCTCCGACACCGGCGCGAGCATGCCCGCGGCGACGCCGGACGCGCCCTCGCCGGCCTGCGGGTCAACCAGGATCACGCCGTACCCGGCGGCCGCCGCCCGCCAGGCGATCGCGGTCCCGATGACCCCGCCGCCGGCGACGACGACATCAGCGCGGCGACCGCAGGTGACAACGACGCTCATGACTGAGCGGGCTCCCTTCGCCGGCATGACCCGGATCAGGTTCAACGGTCGGAGGCGGGTGCCTCCCTCTCAGCCCCTCGGCGGGACTCCCGTGGTCGGACCAAGCCGACCCCGCCAGGGTAACCCACCCGGCCGGCGCGCCCTAGGGTTGGGGGCGCGATGACACCTGACCCGACCCCGGCCGGCCTGCGGGCCCGGCTCGCCGACGCCCGGCTGTACCTGTGCACCGGCGCCCGCCGGACCCAGGGCGACCTGGCCGGGTTCCTGGACGCGGTGCTCGGCGCCGGGGTGGACATCATCCAGCTGCGCGAGAAGGGGCTCGAGGCGCGCGAGGAACTCGCGCTGCTGGAGATGTTCGCGGACGCCTGCCAGCGGCACGGCCGCCTGCTTGCCGTCAACGACCGTGCGGACGTGGCCCTCGCGGCCGGCGCCGACGTGCTCCACCTGGGCCAGGACGACCTGCCCGTACCGGCCGCGCGGCGCATCCTCGGCCCCGGCCCGCTGATCGGGCGCAGCAGTCACAGCCCGGGCCAGGCGGACGCGGCGGCCGCCGAGCCTGGTGTGGACTACTTCTGCGCCGGGCCGGTGTGGGTCACGCCGACCAAGCCGGGCCGCCCCGCGACCGGCCTGGGCCTGCCCGCCCACGTCGCGCGGGCGGCGCCGGCCCGCCCCTGGTTCGCGATCGGCGGCATCGACCTGGAACGGCTCGACGCCGTCCTGGCCGCCGGGGCCACCCGCGTGGTCGTGGTCCGGGCCATCACCGAGGCCGGCGATCCGGCCGCCGCGGCCCGCGCGTTCGCGCAGCGCCTGCGGGCCGCGCCCCGGTAGGCGCCCGGTACCATAACCTGGCCCCCGGGCTGGACCCCGGTGTCCGGGCTCCAGGAGCGCGGGCCGGTTCGCCTGATCCCGGGGTCACGCCCGCGGCGGGAGACCGCAGCGCCGTGCCCGCCCGCTGCGCGGCCTGGCCCCGGTCAGCCTGTCCCGGCCTGACCCGCGCGGGCGTGCACCGCCGGGGCCCGGCGGGCGTCTGTTATGCGTCACCTCCGAGAGGAAGCGCACGAATGCGAGTTCAGGCGATGGGTATCGTCCCGGCCGCGGTTGCCGCCGGGCTGGCATTAGCGGCCTGCTCAGCCGCGGGTTCGGGGAGTTCCGCGGGGCCGTCCGGGCCGGCCAGCCCGGCGCCCGGCGCGCACGCATCGGCGCCGGTGGAGCCGGCGACGACCGCGGCGGTCCGGGCGGACGCCGATGACTACCTCACGCTCTACACCGCCGGCCAGTTCGCGATCATCTACCAGATGCTGAGCGCCCCCGCCCGGCAGGCCATTACCGAGCAGGCCTGGGTGGCCGTGCACCGGGGCTGCCCGGGCGCGACCGCCGGGATGTCCTACAAGATCCGCCACATCGCCGTGACCGGCCGGACCGCGCTGGTGACGGTGGCCCTGACCGGCGGGGCCGCGAAGCCGCAGAGCGCGAGCGAGACCCTGGTCTACTCCGGCGGGCACTGGGGATTCTCGCCCCGGGACCTGGGGCTGTACCGGCACGGGAGCGTCTCGGCGGATGTGGCCGCGGCCAAGGCGGCGGGCGGCTGCGCGAGCTGACCGGTCAGGTGCCGGCGTCCGGGGCTGGCGCGCTGGGCGCCGGCTCCAGGCGGGCCAGGATCTCCAGTGCCTCGTCGCGGGCCTGCCCGGCCAGGCCCGGCAGGACCGTGTCGCGGAAGATCCGGGGCAGCACCGTCTCACGGAAGATGAGCGGGTAGGGACGGTACCCGCCGCCCGCCCCGTCCCCGGGTGCCGGGCCCAGCACCTCGCGGGCCGGGCAGCCGGCGAAGTGCGCGAGCACCGCCTCGTTGAAGGCCTCCGGGGCCTGGCCGGCCGCGCCGGCCACGATCGTGGTCAGCCTGCGCACATCCGCCCGGGGCGCGGCGGCGGCGCCCGGTGCCTCATCGGTGGTGAGGGTCCACGCCCACAGCTCGTGCGCCGTGGCCGCGTCGCACCGCTGCGTCTGCTCCTCGTCGAACGCCGTCCCGTCCCAGGTGATGTACTGGCCCGCGGCGTGGCTGGCCACCGGGTCGATGGTCAGCAGGACGTTGACCACCCCGGCTTGCATCGGCTCGGGTTCCGTCGTCACGTCTGCCTCCCAGGAGCGGCACGTACTGTGCCCAGGACGTTACCGGGCACCTGGGCCGCGGCCGTGACCGGGGATGCCGCCGGGACCGGGGATCCGGGCGCCTGGTTCCGGCCCCGGGTCCGGGAACCTGGCCCGGCTGGTATGCACCCGCCCCGCGGCCGCCGTGCCAAGCTAGGTAACAGGCGGGCCGGCGAGCCCGATAGCAGGACGGAGGTCAGGCCTCCGGGCTGGGTGACGTGCGGTCGGGAGGAAGCGATGCGATCCGGTGGCCGGGATTTCCTGCGCCTGTGCGGTGTGGCGCTCGTCGTGGGCGGCCTGGCGGCGGCGCTCACCCTGCTGTTCATCCCGCTCAGCCTGCCGCGGACCTCCACCGGCGTGGCCGTGGGGTACTGCGGCCCCGGTCTCACCTCGGATAACGCGGTCCAGGTCCGGCTCGACCCGGGCATCGTCAACACAGGCGGCAGCCCCGGGCAGGCGGGGACCGCGGCGCAGCAGCGGCAGTTCGAGCAGGTCTGCATCCACCAGGCGGACGGCCAGCTGATCGAGTCCGCCGTCGTCGCGGTGCTGGCGCTCCTGATCGGGCTGCCCATGATCGCGGCCCGCGGCCGTCAGGATGACACGCCCGCCCCGCCGGGTGACGCTCCGCCCTCGCTGAGCAGCTCGGGTACTCCCGGCAGCACCGTCTGGAAGTAGGACCGCGCGGCGGCGGCCGTCCCGACGTCGAAGCCCGCTTCCTCCGACATGTACCAGCGGTGCTCGAGGATCTCGTGGAAGATCTCGGCGGGTGGCAGCCGGCCGCGCAGGTCCTCCGGGATGGCCGCGACCACCGGGTCGTAGACCTCGTTGAGCCACTGGCTGGCCGCCACCATCTCGGGCACCGGGCGGCCCCGCTTCTGCTCCAGGTACGCGCGGAAGCTCGCGATGTCGTTGAGCAGCCGGCGGGCCTGGTTCTCCTCCACGACCAGCCCGGTGCGCAGGAACAGCTTCCGGGCGTGATGCCCGGACTCCGAGACCTTCGTCCGCAGCTTGAGCCGGTTGCCGTCCGGGGTGCTGATCAGCTCCACCTCGTCGGCGTCGAAGCCGAGCTCGTTGAGCCGGCGCAGCCGCTGCGCGATCCGGTACCGCTGGTCGTCCGGGCGCAGCAGCTCCTCACGGGTCAGCTCATCCCACAGCCGCTCGTAGCGCCGGGGCAGCTCGGCGGCGATCTCCATCGGGTCCAGCTCCGGGCTGAGCAGCTCACCCGCCTGGAGGTCGAGGAGCTCGCCGTAGACCCGTTCCTCGGCGAGGTCGACGTCGTAGTGCCGCTGGCCCGGGGTCAGCGAGGGATGCCGCTCGCTCGTCTCCGCGTCGACCAGGTACGCCTCCAGCGTGCCCGCGTCGTAGCGGAACAGCGTGTTCGACAGCGAGCAGTCGCCCCAGAAGAAACCCGACAGGTGCAGCCGCACCAGCAGCTCGACCAGCGCGTCGAGCAGCCGGTCCGTCGGCTGGCCGCCCCGCGGGCTGGAGAAGACCGCCCGGTAGGTCGTGGAGTAGTCCAGGAACCGGGTGACCAGGATCGCGTCGAGATCCGGTCCGCGGTCCACCACGATGCCCACCACGTGCACCGCGGGCACGTTGAGCTCGGCCAGCTCGCGCAGCAGCCGGTACTCGCGCCGGGCCAGGTTCTCGTTGATCGCCTTGAGCGCGTACAACTCGCCGTCGTCGGCCACGAAGCGGACGATGTGCCGGGAGATGCCGCGCTGCCGGATCTCCACCAGGCGGGGGTCGTGCCAGTCCTCAAGCGGCTGCGTCCAGGGCAGGCTCAGCAGGCCGGCCGCTTCCTCCGTAGGCGGGCTGAAGACGAACCGCATCGCCGATGTCGCCTCCTGAAGCCCTCTGACCTGGCACTATTACAACGCATAGCGGTGCTGATGTAACGCTTGCGCACGGCTCGCCGAGTTTAGCCTGTAAACCTCCGGTGGACTTGGCGCGTCTTTGGCCTGGAGCGACCTTGACGTCATAGAGACGAAAGTGAACGTAGCGCCAGCGCCGACGCCTCGTTCTCCACGAGGATTCCTGCACGAAGGGGCAGCCGGCTGATGGCGAAGGTACAGCCTGACACGGCTCTGGCGCGGCCGGAGTACCGGCCTGGCGCAGAGCCGGAGCGCGGCGACCAGGCCATCGCGCTCGACAAGCTGATCGCCCTGGGCCAGCCCGTGCCCCCCCGGCCCCGGATCGCGCCGCCCGCCCCGGCCCGCCGGGCCGCGCCGGGCCCGCCGGCCCCGCAATGGCCGGACGGATGGTCCGTGCCCGCCCGCCCCGGCCGGGACCGGCCGGCCCTGGACGGTCCCGCGCACGCGCGGCCCCTGCCCGAGAACCATCATGGCGCGCCCGCGGTCACCGGCCGCGTACTCGAATCCCGGCCTGCGCCCAGCCATCGCCGGCCTGCGCCCGGCCATCGCCGGCCTGCCCCGGCTCCGGCCCCTGCCAGGGCCGAGCCCCGGCCCCCGGCGGGCGGCGTCCCCCGGCCCCCGGCGTCCCCCGGCCCCCGGGCCGCCCCGCGGCCGCGCCCCGCGGCCCCGGTCCGGACCGCCGCCCGGCCGGCCCGCCGGGCCGCCGCCTGGGCCCTGAACGACCTGGCCGCCGCGCGGACCGAGGGCCCGGAAGCCTGGCTGGCCGACCCGGACGCCAGCGACCTGACCGGACGGCACGGGCCCGTGGTCCGGGGCCTCGACCCGGCCCTGGCCAGCGCGGTGGTGGACATCCGCCGGATGTCCGGCGGGCTGGTCGAGAAGGTCCTCCCGCTCGGCCCGGTGCTCGCCGCCGACCCGGAGCGCCGCCGGCTCCGCAAGAGCACCTTCACCTACCTGCTCAAGCCCTCAGACCGGCTGGTGGTCGCCCTGCTCTCGGCCGGCTGGGCCGTCTGCATGGTCTTCTTCTGGATGTGGTGGCTGGAACCCGCGCACCGCATCGGCACCCTGGGCGTGCTGCTCAACAGCGTCGTCCTGCTCTACGTCCTGTGCTACCCGGTCGCGTTCGTCATCGCGATCAACCGGCTCCGCTGCGTGCGGAAGACCCTCGCGGTGCCCCTGCTGCGCACCGCGTTCGTCGTCACGCGCGCACCATCCGAGCCCTGGGACGTGGCGGAGGCGACCCTGTCCGCCATGCTCGACCAGGACTTCCCGCTGCCCTACGACGTGTGGCTGTGCGACGAGCGGCCCAGCGCCGACGTCATCGACTGGTGCGACGAGAACGGGGTGATGCTGGCCAGCCGCAACGGGGTGGACGGGTACCACCGCGAGACCTGGCCGCGGCGGACCAAGTGCAAGGAAGGCAACCTCGCCTACTTCTACGACCACTGGGGCTACCGCTATTACGACGTGGTCGCCCAGCTCGACTGCGATCATCGCCCGACCCGGACGTACCTGTCCGAGGTGGTGCGGCCGTTCTCCGACCCGGCCGTCGGGTACGTGGCCGCGCCCAGCGTGTGCGACACCAACGCCGGCGGCTCCTGGGCGGCGCGGGGGCGGCTGCACCGTGAGGCCGCCTTCCACGGGCCCTTCCAGCTCGGCCACAGTGACGGATGGGGGCCGCTGTGCATCGGCTCGCACTACGCGGTCCGGACCCACGCGCTGCGGGAGGTCGGCGGCATCGGCCCGGAACTGGCCGAGGACTGGACCACGAGCTTCCTGATCACCACGGCCGGGTGGCACGGCGCGTTCGCGATGGACGCCGAGGCGCACGGCGACGGGCCGAACACGTTCGCGGCCATGCTGGTCCAGGAGTTCCAGTGGTCCCGCAGCCTGACCATGGTGCTGCTCGGGCTGGTGCCGCGTAACCTCCGCCCGCTGCCCTGGCGGCTGAAGCTGCGGTTCATGTACGCCCTGACGTTCTACGGCCTGCTGGTCACCTGCACGGTCGGCGGCCTCGTGCTGGCCCTCACCGCGGCGGTGACCGGGCGGCCCTGGATGAACGTCAACTACGTGCAGTTCCTGCTGCACTGGTGGTCGATCTCGGTCTGGCTGATGCTGCTCACCGTGCTGCTGCGCCGCCGCGGCCTGCTGCGCCCGCACGACGCGCCGCTGATCAGCTGGGAGAACTGGCTCTACACGCTGACCCGCTGGCCGTTCATCGCCTGGGGAATCTGGGCCGCGCTGATGCAGACGCTGCGGCCCCGGCCGGTCACGTTCAAGGTGACGCCGAAGGGATCGGACGGCCTCGAGCGGTTGCCGCTGCGGCTCATGTGGCCGTTCGTGCTGGTCAGCGTGGCCTGCTCGGTGGCCGCGGTCATCGGCGAGGCGACCAACTACGCCGCGGGATACGTCTTCCTCTGCATGCTGAGCGGGCTCATGTACTCCGTGGTGACCGTCACCGTGCCGGTCCTGCACGCGTCCGAAGCGGCCCGCCGCGCCCGGGTCAGGTTCAGCACCGCGCTGTGGCGGACGGCTCGTGCGCCGCTGGTCCTGGCCCTGTTCGGGCTGCTGCCGATCGCGCTGGCGATCGCCCGTTACCCGTCGTACGCGATGCACGTGTTCCCCATCTGGTCGATCGGGAGCGCGCCCTGAGGCGCACACGGCCCGGGGCGCCCCGGGTGCGGACCGGAACGACAGTCCACAGGAGGGGGTGCCGAGCGTGGCCATTCTGGTAACTGGCGGGGCCGGCTTCATCGGCAGCCATACCTGCCTGGAGCTGATGGGCCGCGGGCACGACGTGGTCGTCGCGGACAACTTCTCGAACAGCTCCCCGGCCGCGCTGGACGCGGTCCGCGGGCTGGCCGGCCGCCCGGTCGCCGCGCACGAGCTGGATATGCGCGATCACCAGGCCCTGGGCCGGGTGTTCGCTGAGCACCCCATCGAGGCGGTGATCCATTTCGCCGCCAAGAAGGCTGTCGGGGAGTCGATGCAGATCCCCCTGGAGTACTTCGACGTCAACCTGGCCGGCACCACGAACCTGCTCCGCACGATGCACGCCCACGACGTGCGTAAGCTCGTGTTCTCCTCGTCGTGCTCCATCTACGGGGACCAGTACGCGGCACCGATCACCGAGGCGGACCAGCCATGCCCGACCAACCCGTACGCCCGGTCGAAGCTGATGTGCGAGCAGATCCTGGCCGACACCTGCGCCCGGTATCCCGAGCTCTCGATGATCGCGCTCCGGTACTTCAACCCGGCCGGCGGCCATCCCAGCGGGAGGCTGGGGGAGGATCCGCGCGGGGTGCCCAACAACGTGATGCCTTACATGATGCAGGTCGCGGTCGGGCGGCTGGACAAGCTCACGGTGTTCGGCACGGACTATGACACCCCGGACGGCAGCGGGGTCCGTGACTACATTCACGTCATGGACGTGGCCGAGGCGCACTGCGTGGCCCTGGACCACCTGGCCGACGAGAACGGGCTGCGCACGCTGAATATCGGCACCGGAACCGGGGTCTCGGTGCTCCAGCTGATCGCGGCGTTCCAGGAGGCCTGCGGGGTGGCCGTGCCGTACGAGATCGCCGGGCGGCGCCCGGGGGACGCGGCCAGCGCCGTCGCCGATCCGAGCCGGGTGGAGAAGGAATGGGGCTGGCGGACATCCCGTGACCTGCGGGCGATGTGCGCCGACGCCTGGCGTTTCCAGAGCCTTCACCCGCAGGGTTACGCGGCATAGCTACTTTCCGATCGTTTGTGCTGCATGGTTAAGGAGTGACCCATATGCGCATCACCGTCATCGGGACCGGGTACCTGGGCGCCGTGCACGCCGCCTGCATGGCTGATCTCGGCCACGAGGTGCTCGGCGTGGACACCGACACCCGGAAGATCGCCGCGCTCCAGGATGGCCGCGCGCCCTTCTTCGAGCCCGGGCTCGAGGAGATCCTGGTCCGGGCGGTGGGCTCCGGGAAGCTCCGCTTCAGCACCTCCCTGCAGGAGGCCGCGGAGTTCGGCGAGGCCCACTTCATCTGCGTCGGGACCCCGCAGCTGCCCGGGGGGACCGGAGCCGACCTGAGCCACATCGAGGCGGTGGTGGACGGGCTGGCCCCCCACCTGACCCGCGACTGCCTGGTGATCGGCAAGTCCACGGTGCCGGTCGGCACCGCGGCCCGGCTGGCGGCCCGGATCGCCGGGCTCGCCCCGGTGGGCGCGGCGGCGGGCCTGGCCTGGAACCCGGAATTCCTCCGCGAGGGGTTCGCCGTCCAGGACACGCTGCGGCCGGACCGGATCGTGGTGGGCGTGACGTCGGAGGCCGCCGACCGGACGCTGCGCGCGATCTACGCCAGCGTGCTCGAGCTGGGCACGCCGTACATCATCACCGACCTGGCCACCGCGGAGCTGGTGAAGGTCGCGGCGAACGCCTTCCTCGCCACGAAGATCTCCTTCATCAACGCGGTGGCGAACGTGTGCGACGCGGCGGGTGCGGACGTGATGACCCTCGCGGACGCGCTCGGCCACGACACCCGCATCGGGCGGCGCTTCCTGTCCGCCGGGCTCGGCTTCGGCGGAGGCTGCCTGTCCAAGGACATCCGGGCCTTCATGGCCCGGGCCGACGAGCTGGGCGTGGGTGACTCCCTCCAGTTCCTGCGCGAGGTGGACCAGATCAACACGGGCCGCCGGGACCTGGCCGTCGAGATGGCCCGCGAGCTGGCCGGCGGCTCTTTCGCCGGCCGGAACGTGGCCGTGCTGGGGGCGGCCTTCAAGCCCGACACCGACGACGTGCGCGACTCACCCGCCCTGGCCGTGGCCCGGATGATCCAGGCCGAGGGCGCGGTCGTGCGGGTCCACGATCCCCGGGCCACCTACAACGCGCGCCAGGCCTGGCCGGCCCTGGACTACGTGGAGGAAGCCGTCAAGGCCTGCGAGGACGCGGACGTGGTGCTGCACCTCACCGAATGGCGCGAGTACCGCGACATCGACCCGGCCCAGCTGGCCTCCGTGGTCCGGACCCGCTGCCTGCTCGACGGGCGCAACGTGCTGCCCCTGGGCCAGTGGCAGTCGGCCGGCTGGACCGTGCGCGCCCTGGGCGGGGCAGTCCATTAGGGGAGGTGCTGGATGTGGCCGGTGGCTAAGGCCGGCCCGCGCGCCCTGGTCTGGCTGCCGCTGCTCCTGGTCCTCGCGCTGGGCCTGACGTCGTGCGCGCAGATCATGCGGGACGACTCCGGCGGCGGGCCCGTGACGGCCACGGCCACGACCCCGGCGCCCGGCGGGCCGCAGGGCCCCGTCTACTACGTCAGCCCCTCCGGGCAGGACTCGGCCGCCGGGACCTCCCCGGCCACCGCGTGGCGGACGCTGCGCCGGGCCAGCCGGGCCGCCCTGGCCCCCGGGACTGAGCTGCTGCTCCAGGGTGGCCGGCGGTTCACCGGACCGCTGGAATTCGACAAGCAGGACGCGGGCAGCGCATCCCGGCCGGTCCGGGTGGGCAGCTACGGGCAGGGCCGGGCCACGATCGTGGCGCGCAGCGGCTCCGGCATCGCCATCTTCGACACCGCGGGGATCGACATCGAGAACCTGGCCATCGCCGGGACCGCGAAGGCCTTCCGCAACGGGGACGGCATCGTTCTGTACAGCGACCTGTCCCGCAACCGGAAGCTCGACCACATCGTCATCACGCGCGTCGATATCAGCGGCTTCTCCAACGGCATCTCGATGGGCGGAGGGAAGGGCAGCACGGGCTTCCGCGACGTCACCATCAGCTACTCCCAGCTGCACGCCAACCTGGACGCGGGGCTGACGACCTACGGGCCGGTGTTCGACGCCCGCAGCCCCGCCTACGCCAACGAGAACGTGTCCGTGTCCCACGTGCAGGCCTTCCGGAACCGGGGCGACCGCAGCTTCACCGCGCACAACACGGGCAGCGGGATCGTGCTGGGCAGCGTGCGCGACGGCATCATCAGCTGGTCCACCGCCTACGGCAACGGCGGGAACGAGGGCTCGCACCAGGGTCCCGACGGGATCTGGGCCTACGACTCCACGCACATCGCGATCGAGCACGATCTGGCGTACCAGAACCACACCAACGACGCGACTGACGGGGACGGCTTCGGCCTGGACCAGAACACGTCTGATTCCGTCATGCAGTACAACCTGTCCTACCGCAACGACGGCGCCGGCTACCTGCTCTACACGAGCCTGAATAACGGGGCACAAACGCACAATGTGGTGCGCTTCAACATCAGCAGCGCCGACGTGCACGACCAGAACGGGTACTACGGCGGTATCTCCGTCCTCGGCTTCGTCAAGAACTCCGCTGTTTACCAGAACACGGTCATAATGGCGCCGCAGACCGCCGGCATGGTCCCGGCTCTCCAGCTAAGCAAGTACGTCTCGGGCGACACGGTGCACAACAACCTGTTCGCCGTGCACGGCGGGGCGGTAATCGCGGCCAAGGGCAATCTGCGGCCCGGCCAGGCCGAATTGCAGGGTAATGACTATTATTCGGCGTTGCCGTGGTCGGTGAACTGGGACGGCTCGCTGTATTCCTCGATGCCGGCCTGGCGGTCAGCCACCGGTGAGGAAACGCTGAACGGCCACCCGGTCGGCCTGGACGCCAACCCGGACCTGACCGGTCCCTACCTCGGGCTGGGGCTGACGGCGCCCGGCGGCACCGGAGCGGGCTTCATCCTGCGCCGGGGCTCACCGCTGCTGCACGCCGGGCTGGACCTGCGGCGCCTGTTCGGGCTGGATCCGGGCCCGGTCAACTACGCCGGCACCCCGATCTCGGCCAAGCACCTCAACATAGGCGCTCTCTAACGGTTTTACCGTGGCCGGTCCCTGGGTGGCTCTGCTGGCCCGGGGGACGACCCCCCGAACCCCCCGCTGGGGGGACACGCTGCGGCGCGCCCCGCCTCGCCGGCGATTACCGGGAACCGGCGGCGGAGGCCATCCGTACTTCCTCGGGCCGGGAGCGGAACCACTCGACCGTGCGGCGGACGCCGTCCTCCACCCGGATCTCGGGCTGCCAGCCCAGCACGTGGCTGGCCCGGGTGATGACCGGGCAGCGGCGGGTCGGGTCGTCGACCGGCAGCGGCAGGTGCTCCACCGGGGAGGCCGAGCCGGTCAGCCGGAGCACCAGCTTCGCGAACTCGGCGACGGTGAACTCCTCCGGGTTCCCGAGGTTCACCGGGCCGTTCTCGGTGCAGTCGATCATGCCCACGATGCCGCGGATCAGGTCGTCCACGTAGCAGAAACTGCGGGTCTGGCTGCCGTCGCCGTAAATAGTCAGCGGCTCGCCGTTGAGGGCCTGGGTGATGAAGTTCGTGACAATGCGGCCGTCCCGCGCGCTCATCCGGGGGCCGTACGTATTGAAGATCCGGATTATGCCGGCATTGATGCCGTGGGTGTCCCGGTAGGCGCGGGTCAGGGCCTCGCCGAACCTCTTGGCCTCGTCGTAAACACTTCTCGGGCCGACCGGGTTGACGTTGCCCCAGTATTCCTCGGATTGCGGATGCACGGCCGGGTCGCCGTACACCTCGCTGGTGGAGGCGAGGACGAAACGCGCGCCGTGCTGGTGGGCCAGGCGCAGCGCGTTCTCGGTCCCGCGGCTGCCCACGGCCAGCGTCTCGAGGGGAAGGCGCAGGTACTCCGGCGGGGAAGCCGGGCTGGCCAGGTGGGCGACGGCGTCGACCGGGCCGGGCACGTCGAACGCGGAACTGACGTCGGCCTCCACGAACGTGAACTCGGGCCTGCCCATCAGGTGCGCGACGTTATCGGGGCGCCCGGTGGCGAAGTTGTTCACGCATACGGCGCTGTCACCCCGGGCAATTATCGCGTCACACAGATGGGATCCGAGGAAACCGGCGCCACCTGTCACCACGACTCGCATTACTTTCTCCTATCGAGAATATTGGCCGGGGGATCCGCTCATCGCCGCGGCCCGCGCGGCAATCCGCGCCAGGGTAATCCGCAGGCAAAACCACACGGGCAAGGCCAGCGTGAATTCTGTTCAGAATGTACCAGCGCCGGGAGGTGCCCGGGCCGCTTCGGGTGCGTATCGCCCGGCTTGGCCGGGGGTGGCGGCCCGGCGCGCCGGGCCGCTCACTCCGGGGCGGGCGGCACCACGACGATCATGGTCAGGGACACCGGCCCCGGGCCGTCGTTCCGGTAGGCGTGCGGGACGCCGCCCGGGAAGCGGGCCGACTGCCCGGCCGTCACCTGGTAACGCTCCCCGGCCACGGTCAGCGTCAGGGTCCCCGCCTCGACCCAGGCCAGTTCCCGGGTGGCCGGCGTGTGCGCGTCGCCGCCGAAGCCCTCGCCCGGCTGGAGTGTCCAGCGCCACAGTTCCGCGGCCCACGGCGGGTCCGTGGCCGCCACGATCGTGCCCGTCCCCCCGGACGGCCCCCGCCAGAGCACCCGCGCCTGGCCTGGTCCGCTGATCCGCACGCTGGACTCCCCGGGGACCTCTACCAGCCTGGTCAGCGGCACGCCGAACGCGTCGCCGACCCGGGCCAGGGTGCCCAGGTTCGGGTTGCCCCGCCCCTGTTCCAGGGAGACCAGGACCCCTTTGCTCACCCCGGACCGGGCGGCCAGCTGGTCCAGTGACCAGCCCCGCTCGGCCCGCAGCGCCTGCAGGGTCCGGGCCAGCGCGGCCGGGATGTCGGCAGCAGCCATCGTTGTATCCGTTCGCTCACGGTCTGGTATCCGGTCGGTTCGCTCCCCGATACCCGGTCGCCTCGTTCCCCGGCGGTCGGTACAGTGAACTATACAGTTCGCTAAACCGACCGGCCCAGCCCATCAGCCCCGTGGTTCGCCAGCAAGTGGTTCGCCAGCCCCGTGGCTGGGCCTGATCGTCCGGGAGTCATCGTGACCATTGTCTTCGCCCTGGCGGCCGCCGTGCTCTACGGCAGCGCCGACTTCCTCGGCGGTGCGGTGTCGCGGCGGACCCATGTCCTCTCCGTGCTCATGGTGTCGGCCCCCGCCGGGGCCGCGGTGCTGCTCGCCCTCGCGCTGGCGGCGGGCGGCCCGGTCGGCACGGCCGGGCTCCCCTGGGCCGCGGCCGCCGGGCGCGGCGGGCGGCACCGGGCTCATCTTGTTCTACGCGGGCCTGGCCGCGGGGCCGATGCGCGTGGTGGCCCCGGTATCCGCGCTGGTCTCCACCGTGCTCCCGGTCGGCGCGGCGATCGCCGCCGGGGAGCGCCCCGGGCCGCTGGTCTACCTCGGCGGCGGCGTGTGCCTGGCCGCCACCGTGCTGGTCAGCTCGGAAGGGATCGGCCGTGGCCAGCCCGGGTCGCGGCCGGCGGGCCGCGGCCTGCTGCTCGGCGTCGGCGGCGGCCTGGCCTTCGGCCTGTTCTTCCTCTTCCTGCGGTACGCGGGCGCGTCGGGCGTGCTCTGGCCCAGCGCCGTGGCCCGGATCACCGGGGCCATGGTGGTGACCGGGGCGGTGGCCTGGATGGGCGGCCTGGCCTGGCGCGCGGTCAGCCCGTGGCTGCTGGGCGCGGCGGTCGCCTCCGGGCTGCTCGATGCGGCCGCGAACGTCTGCTACGTGGCCGCCACCCGGGACGGGCTGTTCGGCATCGCGGTCGTGCTGACCTCGCTGTACCCGGGGGTCACCGTGCTGCTGGCCCGGGTCGTGCTGGGTGAGCGGATGCGGCTGCCGCAGCTGGCCGGGCTGCTGCTGGCGGTGGCCGGCATCGCCCTGGTCAGCGTGTAACCCATGCCCCGGTCGGCCAGCCGGGGAGGGCCGGGCCGCGGCCCGGACTCGTGCTGCCGGACGCTCACAGGACCGTCCGGCAGCACGAACCCCGGGGAAGGGATATACAGCGCTGCGGGCGACTCAGTCGTCGCCGAAGTCTCTATTCTCGGCGATGAGGTTCTCGCTCGAGACCGTCTTCCGTCCCTTGCACAGAGGACAGAGGTACGTGGTCTCCTCCCCGTCCTCGTTCTGCTGGATCAGCACGCCCTGGCCGTCGCACTGCGGGCAGGGGATCTTTTCGGCCGGGAAGATCAGGGCGCAGATCTCGAGGTAGAGCTGCTCGGGGTAGGGCACGTGATCGATGTTCCGCAGGGCCTGGTCCTGGCCGGCCGACTCCAGGATGAACTCCCCGAAGCCCAGCATGCGGCCGAGCGTGGAGCGCTGGAAGCTCATGTCCGTGACCTTGACCAGCGGCATCATCGCGATCTTGCGGGTGAAGACCCCGCTGGCCTGGAGCATCCGGTCCGACGTGACCACGAAGTAGTCCTCGGACCACTCCCAGGTCTTGAAGGCCAGGTAGAGCAGCAGGCACACGACGACGATCACCAGCACGATGATGCCGTTGTGCGAGTGCTGCAGCAGCGTGGTGCCGAGCACCAGGGCGATGAGCACCCCGGCCAGCGCGATCGCGATGGGGCCGATCAGCACCGCGGGGTGCTTGCGGACCGTGATGACCTGGTGCTCGTGCGGGAGCAGGTACTTGTTGACCGCGGCCGGGCCGGAGTTGCGCGGGGCGATCAACCTCATCCCTGGCTCACAGCGAGTTCACGAACGTCGCGAGGGAATTTCCGGCGTTCTTCAGGCCATCCAGCAGGCCGTGGATGACATTCGCCGCCCCGGCAGGCTGGGTGAGGAGGTAAAAGGCTATGAAGATGACGATCGCCCAGGTGATGATCTTCTTCAGCATGATCAGCTCCGCGGTCGTCGGCTGCGTTCAGCCCGTTAGCTTAGTTTAGCCCAGCGTAATTGCTTTACCAAGGCTACCGATTGCAGGCAGCCACCGTACCTTGATCCCCCGCCGGGACGAACATCACGCGCCGCCCAGGCCGGAAAATTGGCGGGTTCCTGTCCCGTGGGTCCCGCGTCCCGACGGCGGTAACAATAGGTGCACATCTCGCTGCCTTAGGTAGTGAAATCTCCCCGCCGCCCGCCCGCCCCCGGCGAGCCTGGGGATTGGCATACGGGGGTGCCGCCGATCTGACACCATTCACTGCTGGACGACAGCCCTGGTGAGGTGGCGATGACGGATGTGAATGGCGGCAACGTCGCCGTGATCGTCTACCGGGAGGATGACACCTGGGACACCGAAGTCCTGCCCGTCGCCCTCACCGAGGACCTGAAGGGCCTGATCAAGGCGCTCCGGCAGCAGCCGAGCCTGGGCGGCACGATTGGGCTGGTCGCGGTCGGGGATGACTTCTTCGTGGCGCTACGGGTGCTCGGCGGTGAGGTCTCGGTGTTCCTGTCCGACCTGACCGCCGCCGTGGACTGGTCGCTGGCCCGCCAGGTGCTGGAGTACCTGGACATCCCCGTCCCCGGCGAGGACGACCTGGACCAGGTGCTGCCCGCGGGCGAGATGTCCATCTTCGCCGACCTCGGCGTGGACGAGATGGATCTCGGGGCGCTGTCCGGCGATCTGGACCTGTTCCCCGACGAGGCCCTGGCCAGCATCGCCCGCCGCCTCGGCTTCGGCCAGGCGCTGGACCGTGCCCTGGACGCCGCGCTCGGCCCGTGAGGCGCCCGGCCGGGAGGCACGGGCCGTGAGGCATGGGCTCAGCGCCATGACCACCGGGTACGCGGCCTCCTTCGAGCCCGCGATGCGCGCGGCGCTCGCGGAGGCGTCGGCCGCCCTGGCCAGCCAGCCCCCCGAGGTCCCGGTCGGTGCCGTGGTCCTCGACGCCGCGGGCCAGATCACCGGCCGGGGCGCACAACCGCCGGGAGGCCGACGCCGATCCCACGGCCCACGCCGAGATCGTGGCCATCCGCGCGGCGGCGGCCGCGGCCGGCGACTGGCGGCTGGCGGGCTGCACCCTGGTCGTCACCCTGGAACCGTGCACCATGTGCGCGGGAGCGATCTCCGCGGCGCGGATGGCCCGGCTCGTCTACGGCGCGCCCGACCCGCGGGCCGGGGCGGCGGGCTCACTGTGGGACGTGCTCCGCGACCGGCGGCTGGACCAGCAGACCGAGATCATCCCCGGGGTGCTGGAGGACGAGTGCGCCCGCCTGCTCCGCGAATTCTTCGCCGGCCGCAGGCACCCGGGCGGCTGAGGCCCGGCGCGGCCCGACTGTCCGCGGCCCGGGACCGCCGGCCCGTGCCGTCAGGTAGGCTCAGCGGCGGTGGAGTCGCCTAGTGGCCGAGGGCGCACGCCTCGAAAGCGTGTGAGGGGGCAACCCCTCCGTGGGTTCAAATCCCACCTCCACCGCCCATACGGATCGCCACGGCCCGCCTCTGCGCGCCGTGGCGTTTCCTGCCCTTGCACCGCCGGACCCCTGGCCGGCGGGCCGTCCAGTTCGAGGGGATGGAGTGCTAGAGCCGCAAAGCACTGCGCTGTTCATCCTGCTCATGGTGGTGTTCTGCGCCCTGGTCTGCTGGATGGCTCTGGCCCGGCAGATGGTGTTCCGCGTGTTCGCGGCCTGCCTGGCCTTCATCCCCGCGATGCTGTTCGGGGTGGCGGCCGTCAACAAGTACTACGACTACTACCAGAGCTGGGGTGCGCTCGCCTCGGACCTGGGCGGCCAGGGCGCCAGCCAGGTGACGTCCGCGACCAGCGTGAGCCACGCGTCGGCCAGGCAGGTCAGCGCGATCCTGGGCAGCCAGGTCAACCTCCGCGCGGCCGCCGAGCACGGGCAGACGATCCGCCTCACCGTGCCGGGGAAAGCCAGCCACCTGAGCCGGACCGTCTTCGTCTACCTGCCGCCGCAGTACTTCCGCGCCGCGTTCAGCGGCTACCGGTTCCCGGTCGTCGAGCTGCTGCCCGGGTTCCCGGGCAGCCCGGCGGACTGGATCAACGTGGTGGGCATCACCTCGGCGTACAGCACGCTGCTGGCCGACGGGGCCCCGGTCAAGCCCGCGGTACTCGTCATGCCGGACGCCAACGGGGGCCGGCGGATCTCGCTGCAGTGCCTCAACGTGCGGCACGGGCCCCAGGACGCCACGTACCTGTCCCAGGACCTGCCCGCCTACCTGCCGCACATCCTGCGGGTGCAGCCGCAGGGGCCGGCCTGGGGTATCGCGGGTTACTCCGAGGGTGGCTTCTGCGCGGCCAACCTGGCCCTGGTGTACCGGCTGCGGTACGGCGCGGCCGGCGTGATGAGCGGTTACTTCAGCCCGAGCGATGACCAGCTCGGCAACCCGGTGCACACGGTCAACCCGTTCGGGCGGAACCTGCACACGCGCCGGACCAACACTCCCCAGCTGCGGATCACCAGGCTCCCGGTCAGCGCCACGATCCCCCAGTTCTGGCTGGGCGTCGGGGGCAAGGACCTCGCCGGGCTCCGCGCGGCCCGGCAGTTCCAGCGGCTGGTCCTGGCGCGGCAGCCCGGTGTGCAGCTCATCGTGGTGCCGGGCGGTGGCCACACCATGCCCACCTGGCGGGCCCTGGTGCCCTCGCTGCTGGAGTGGATCACGCCGCTGCTGACCGCGAACGCGCAGCACCCCACCCCGGTCAACCAGGTCGGCAAGTCCCACGTCTCGCTGAAGGGCCATCACCGCCGGGCCAAGGTCAGCCAGGCGGCGCGCGGTTCAGTCCGTAATACTGCTACCCCGCCTGCGTGAGTGCCGCGGCTGGTGCACCCCGGCGTCCAGATCGAGCACCCGGGCGTGCAGCACGGACCGCTGGTGCAGGGCCGCGCCGAGCGCCCGGTGCAGGCCGTCTTCCAGGTAGAGCTCGCCGCGCCACTGGATGACGTGCGGGAAGAGGTCCCCGTAGAACGTCGAATCCTTGGCTAGCAGCAGCCGGAGATCCAGCACCGCCTTCGTGGTGATCAGCTGGTCCAGGCGGACCGGGCGGGGTGGTACCTCCGCCCACTCCCGTGTGGTCCGGGCATGGTCGGGATAGGGCCTCCCTTCCCCGACCTGCTTGAAGATCACGGCATGAGTCTAGTTGAGTGCAGCGCGCCAGGGGAGATGGCCGCGATCCGCTGGTCTGGGCCGGCCCCGGGCCGCTACGCCGGGCCGCTATTTCCGCGCCGCTGACGCCGGTCGGCTGACGCCGCGCCGCTACCTACTTCCGTGCCGCGCGGTACCAGGCCCAGCCCAGGCCGCCCAGCGCGAGCAGTGCCCCCGCGCCCTCCGCGATCGCGGAGGCCAGCTTCCCGGGCGGGCCCCAGGACGGCTCGTACATGTTGGGCAATCCCGCGAGCGGCCCGACGTTGACGTAGGTGTACAGGACCACGGCCGCGAAGGCGCTGGCCGCGACGAGGAAGGCCACCAGCCACACCAGCCGGCGCGGGATGACCAGGACCGCGGCCGCCACCACGAGCGCGATCACCGCCTGCACCCGGAACAGCTGGCCCTGGCTGAGCAGCGGGCCGGTGTTCGCGTCGTAGAAGTACGCGTCCTTCAGGTGGACGACCGCGTCGATGATCAGGGCGGCCGCGGTGCCGGCCCGCAGTGCGACCCCGGTGAGCACCAGCGTGAGCGGCCCGGCGTGGCTGCGCGCGGCCGTCTGTACCTGCGTGCCTGTGTTCATGGGTGGGGTCTCCTTTCCCGTCGCCCGGCTTCCGGTGCCGGTCACCGTCGGTGGCTCACTGGGTCACCGCACCGTGTAGCTGTCCACGGCCCGCTCGAGGAGGCCGGAGTAGCGGGCCCAGTCCGCGGCCGGGGTGGCCGCCACCACGACGCTGGAGGCTCCTGCGCCCCGGACGAAACAGGCGATTTCGCGGTAGTGGTGGGCGTGCGCCCTGGTGATGTAGTCATCGACCACGCATGACCCCGGGCCGCCACGGAACGCCAGCCCCCTGGCCGCGCCGTCCAGCCGCGCGGAACTCGCGTCGTCGTCGGTCAGGTGACCGACCCGGAAAGCGGTCCAGCCGCTGAGCGTCTCCCCGCCCTGGCGGGGCGTCACGTTGAGGTAGACGAGCACCCGGCCGGACCGGGTCAGGCCCTCGGACACGGTGCCCCGGTCGCCCGTCATCGGGCTCAGCGAGGACGGGTAGGACAGCGCCGCCCCGCCGCCCGGCAGCGTCACCTGGCGCCAGCCCGCCGGGGCGGGCCGGGCCCGGAACCAGGCCAGGGCGGCCCGGCCATGCGGCACGTTCCCCGCCGCGCCGGCCGCAGGGCTGGAGCCGGACGCGAACGCGACGGAGGCGGCGACCGCCGCCGCGGCGGCGATGGCGGCCGCCCCGCCTATCACGGCCCGCTGCCGCTGGATGCCCATGGGTCCCGCTCCCGCCTCTCCCGTCGCTGTGGCCTGCGTGCGTCAGATGTTTCCGTCGCCGTCGCTGGGGCCGCCGCTGTTGTCGGAGTCGTGGTCGCCTCCGCCGTTCTGCGGGATGCCGCCCGCCGACTTCTGCTTCGACGCCGTGCCCGACGATGAGGACGAGGAGTGTGACGAACTACCCGACGAGGGGTGGCTGGCCCCGGCGCCGGAGGAGCCCCCGCCGCAGGCGGTCACCAGCGCGATAACCGCGCCGAACATGAGGGTGATGAGTCGCCGAGAGGTCAAGGCTTGCTCCTAGTTGCGTCGTTTGTCAGCTCTCGGACTGTGCACGGCTCGCGCCGCGATCTGGTTCAGCGGCCCGGCCCGCGGCTGGCCCGGGCGAGGCGGCCGGGCGGGGCGGTCTTCGTTATCTGCCCTGGATTTTCCGGGTGTGCGCGGTGCGCCGCGGGCGCGGGGGGCGGCCGTGGGGACGGCCCGGAGATGGGTGTTACTGTCGGCAGGAAGCGGAGAATGTGCCTGCAGATTGGCCAGTGCGATGTCAGCAGCGAACCCGCCCGCCGATTCCGCCGCAGCCGTCCCGCCCGGGGGTGAGCAGCCGGGGGCCGGCCCGCCGGGCGGCGCGGCCCCTGACCCGAAGCGCTGGCTGATCCTCGGCGTCATCGCCCTGGCCCAGCTGATGGTGGTCCTCGACGCCACCATCGTGAACATCGCGCTGCCCTCGGCCCAGCGCTCACTGCACTTCAGCACGGTGGACCGGCAGTGGGTCGTGACCGCGTACGCGCTGGCCTTCGGCAGCCTGCTGCTGCTGGGCGGGCGGGTTTCCTCCATTCTGGGCCGGAAGGTCACCTTCCTGGGCGGGCTGATCGGCTTCGCGGCGGCGTCCGCGCTCGGCGGGGCGGCGGTCAGCTTCAGCATGCTCGTCGCCGCGCGGGCGCTGCAGGGTGCGTTCGGCGCGTTCATGGCGCCCTCCGCGCTGTCCCTGCTCACCACGACGTTCAGCGGGACGAAGGACCGGGGCCGGGCGTTCGGGGTGTTCGGGGCCATCGCCGGATCGGGGGCGGCCGTCGGCCTGCTGCTCGGCGGCGTGCTGACCGAGTACCTGTCCTGGCGCTGGTGCCTCTACGTCAACCTGTTCTTCGCCGCGATAGCCGGCGCCGGCGGGGCCATCCTGCTGCACCGCCACCCGCGGGGCGGGCGGCAGCGGCTGGACATCCCCGGCGTGCTATTCGTCTCGTCCGGCATGTTCTGCATCGTCTACGGGTTCTCCAACGCCGCGACCCACAACTGGCACACGCCCTCGACCTGGGGCTTCCTGGCCGCGGGGGTGGTGCTGCTGGCCATCTTCGCCTGGTGGGAGACCCGGGCCGCGGAGCCGCTGCTGCCGCTGCGGATCGTGCTGGACCGCAACCGCGGCGGCGCGTACCTGTCGATCCTGCTCGCGGGCAGCGGGATGTTCGGCATCTTCCTGTTCATCACCTACTACCTGCAGCAGACCCTGGGCTTCTCGCCGGTGACCACCGGGCTGGCCTTCCTGCCCATGGTCGCGATGATCATGATCGCGTCGAACCTGTCGAACATCGTGCTGATGCCGCGCTTCGGGCCCAAGCCGCTGGTCACCGTGGGGATGATCCTCGCCGCGTGCGGCATGGCCTGGCTGACCAGGATCGGCGTGCACGCCACTTACGCGGCCGACATCCTGCCGCCGCTGCTGGTCGATGGCTTCGGGCTCGGCATGGTGATCGCGCCGTCCATCAACACCGGGACGTACGGCGTCGCCCCGGCGGACGCCGGGGTCGCCTCGGCCAGCGTCAACACGGGGCAGCAGCTGGGCGGCTCGATCGGCACCTCGCTGCTCAACACGGTGGCGGCCAGCGCCACCGCGGCCTACCTGACGGCGCATGCCAGCGCGGCCACGCTGGCCGGCGGCCAGCCCAGCACCTCACTGACCGGGCTCGCCCTGGTCCACGGGTACACCACCGCGTTCTGGTGGGCGGCCGGCATCTTCGCGGTCGGGGCGGTGCTGGCGGCCGTGCTGTTCCGGCTGGGGCCCGCTGGCCCGCCAGGGGCAGCCCGTCCAGGCGGGCGCGGTCCGGTCGGCGGCCCAGGGTGCTCCCGAGCCGGGCGTGATCCCAGGCTGATCAGCGGGACCACGCCCGGCTCGGCGTGCTGCTAGCAGCGCCCGGCGTAGGCCCCGCTGGTGTACGTGGTCCAGGGGGACCAGTTGGTGCCGTTGCCGGACATGATGACCGCCGCGCGGGCGTTGCCGTAGGGGTCGTACGTCGAGAGCGCGCCGTTGACCGGGTTGATCTGCCAGTAGCCGCGCTCGCCCACGGTCCCGGTGGCGAACTGGTTGCCGCCGGACTCGGCCATCGCGATGGAGGCCGCGGTCACCTCGGCCGCGGCGGACCCGCCCGCCTCAACCCACAGAGCTTCCAGGCCGCTGCAGCTCAGTGTGCCGGACAGGTTCGTGGTGGTCGCCGTGGAGGTCTGGCTGGCGGACGTGTCACCGGCCGAGCCGGAGGACGCGTGCCGGGGGGTGTACGCCGTCGTGTGCGTGCTGCCCGTGGAGGCCGCCGGCTGGGCCGGCACGGCCGCGGGGGCGGGCAGGTGCCGGGGCAGGCGGAGTTCCTCGCCCACGTAGATCATGTTCGGGTTGCTGATCGTCGACTCGTTGGCCGCGTACAGCGAGCGCCAGTTGGCGTCCTGGCCGTAGAAGCGCTGGGTGATCCCGGACAGCGTGTTCCCGGTCTGCACGGTGTACGTGCGGGCGGCGGTCGCGTGGGTGCTGGCCTCATGGGCCGGGCCCGCGGGGAGCGTCGCGGCGTCGAGGTGGGCGTGCACCACGTGCGGGGCCGTGGCCGCGGGCGAGGCCGAGACCGCCGCGCCACCGATGTGCGGAGCCGTGGTGGCGAGCGTGCCCACCACCACAACGGCGGGAGCGGCCTTTCCGGCCGTCTGCGCGACCTTTTCCACCTGCGAGGGGGTGGTGTGCTGACCGGTCCGCCTGATCTTCCGTTTCCTGCGATGCCTGGGGACTGCGCTCACAAGGCTCCTCATGCCGGAATTCGCCCGGTTACTTGGCCAAATGCGCCTTTCCGCGGGCCTGACGGGGCTGCTCCTGAGGCATGTTGCCAGGGCACTGGGGGGGCGCGCAGTCGAATCGTGCACTGAGCGCATCGGGTCGACCTGATGCATAAAACGGTATGAAACACGCACACCATAAGTTGTCGGCTGCATCAATGGCTCACCCTGGTCCCGGCCCGCCGCGGCGCCGCGGCGGCGCCGTCTGGTGCTGTCCAGCGCGGCCCGGCCGGGCGGCCTATCGAGCACAATGGGCCTGATGGAACACGCCGGCCTGCCACCCGCCCGGACCACGTCATCCCTGGTGTCGGCCCGGCTGATGCTGCGGCCGGTGCCGTGGGACGCGGTCCTCGCGATCACCGCCGGCGACCGGCTGGACGACTGGGCCGGGGACTACCCGGGCGACGGCGACGTGATGATCGCCGGTCTGCTGCAGGGCGCGGGCCAGGCGGTGGGCGAGGCGCCGGCCGAGGCTGCGGGTCAGGCGCTTGGGCAGCCCGTCTCGGAGCCTGCTGACCAGGCCTGGGGCCACCGGCAGGTGGTCGAGCGGGCCAGCGGCCTGGTCGTCGGGGGGATCGGGTTCTTCGGGCCGCCGCTCGGCGGCGAGGCGGAGATTGGTTACGGCATTGTTCCCTCCCGGCAAGGCCGCGGATACGCCACCGAGGCTCTCCTGGCCATGATCGCCATGGCCTGGGCGGATGCCCGGGTGCGGACCGTGGTCGCGGGCACCGACCCAGGAAACGTCGCGTCCCAGCGCGTGCTGGAGAAAGCCGGCTTCCGCCGGGTCAGCGCGGCCGGCGAGTTCCGCTACCGGCTCACCCGCCCGGCCTAGCGACCCTGTCCTGGCCGTCCGTCCGGGTTCCCGTCCGGCCCGTCCAGTCCGCCGGCCGCCAGCACCCGGGCCAGCTCCTCGCGGGAGTGGAGGCCGAGCTTCTGGTACACGTGGCGCAGGTGGTACTCGACGGTCTTGGGGCTCAGGAACAGCGCGGCCGCGGCTTCACGGGTGGTTCTCCCCCCGGTGAGCAGGACAGCGATCTGCAGCTCCTGCGGGGTCAGCTCCTCGATCGTGCTCGGGTCCCGGGGCCGCCGGGTCTCCCCGGTCGCGGCCAGCTCGGCGTGCGCGTGTTCGGCCCAGGGCCGGGCGTCGAGGCGCTCGAACGCGTCCGCGGCCGCCCGCAGCTGATCGCGGGCCAGGACCCGGTTCCGCGCCCGCCGCAGCCGCTCGCCGTAGGCCAGCCTGGTCCGTGCCGCCTCGAAACTGTCTGGCGTCAGCGCGTGCTGGGCCAGCGCCTGCTCGAAGGCCCCGGCGAAGCCGCTGTCGCTGCTGGCGAGCAGTCCCTGGCAGCGGAGGGCGCGGGCCAGGGACCACGGCTGGCCCTTGGCCTCGGCGGCGGCCACGAAGCGCCCGGCGACCTGCTGCGCCGCGTCGCGGCGGCCCAGCCGCAGGTAGGCCTCGACGAGATCGGCGCCGGGCGAGAGGTCGACATCGCTGATCCCGAGGTCCGCCAGCAGCTGCCCCAGCCGCTCGAAGTGCCCGGCGGCCTGCTCAGCGTGCCCGAGGCTGAGTTCGAGCTCCCCCAGGGCCGTGATCGCCCAGATCCGGTGCAGCCCCATCCCGAGTTCCGCGGAGAGCTGGAGGGCTTCAGCGGCGCAGCGGCGGCACTCCGCCTCGCGGCCCCGGCGGCCCTGCAGCCAGGCCAGGCCGGCCAGGCCGAAGGTCAGCTCGGCCCGCTGCCCGCTCTCCCGGGCCAGGCTGATCGCTTCCTGGTAGCTGGCCTCGGCCATCGCCAACCGGTCGGTGGTGGCCTGGTCGCGGGCGATCAGGTTCAGCACGAAGGGGAGCGCGCCGACCGCGGTGCGGGCCCGGGCCGTGCGCAGCACCAGCTCCAGCAGCGAGCGCTCGGTACCGGTCTCGCGCAGGAACAGCGGTCCCACGGCCAGCCACGGGAGCAGCCGGAGGTCCTCACGGAGCCCGGGCGAGCTCTCGGCGAGCTCCGTCGCCTGGTGCACGGCTTCTGCGCCGGCGGCCGCGTCGCCGCCCAGGACGTGCGCCATCCCGGCGGCCATGGCCGCCATGAAGCGTGCGCGCACCGAGGCCCCGGCGGGCAGGGCGGCGCGGGCCCGCTCCGCGACCACCAGCATCTCGGCCGGGTTACCCGCGTAGAAGCAGGCGGTGGCGGCCTCGGCGAGCATCGTCACCGCCCGCTCGGGGTCGGCCTGCCCGGCCGCCTCGGTCAGGATCGCGTGGCCCAGCATGACCGGGCCGCGGCGGGTCGCGATGTGGCCAGCCAGCCCGGCGATCCCGACCAGCCGGGCCGGGTCCGTGGTGAGCGCGCGGGCCTCGTCCAGCAGCGTGACCGACCGGTCGGCGAGCCCGGCGAGCCAGGCGGCCTCGGCCGCCTCCAGCAGCAGGCGGGCGCGCCGCTCGGGCTCATCGGCGAGCCGGGCCGCCCGCTCGTACGCGGCCGCCGCGGTCGCGTAGGCGCTGCGCTCGCGGCTGCGTACCCCGGCTTGCTCGAGGGCGGCCGACGCTGGCTCGTCCGGCCCGGTCGCCGCGGCGGCCAGGTGCCAGGCGCGGCGGTCCACGTCCCGGTCGGGCAGCGCGGCGGCGAGGGCCCGGTGCGCGTCGCGCCGCTGCCCGGCGGGCGCGTCAGCGTAGATCGCCGAGCGCGCGAGCGGATGGCGGAACTCCACCCGGCCCGCGTCCAGGGTGACCAGTCCTGAGGCTTCCGCGGCGGCCAGGGCGGACAGGTCCAGCCCGAGCTGGGCCGCGGCGCGCCCGAGCGTCGGCAGATCGCCCGTGTCACTGCTCGCGGCCAGGACCAGGGCGCGGCGGGTGGCCTGGTCGAGCGGCCCGGCCCGGCGCAGGAAGGCCCGGGAGATCGTGGCCGAGACCAGGACGGGGGCGCCCTCCGGGGCGAACGCGAGGTCCTGCGCGTCTGGCGCGAGTTCGAGCAGCGCGAGAGGGTTGCCCGCGGTCGCGCCGTACAGGCGGGCCGCTGCCTCAGGGGCGAGCCCGCCGTTGGCGCCGCCGCCGGTGGTGAGCGCGCCGGTGGTGAGCGCGCCGGTGGTGAGCGCGCTGGGGGCAGCCCTCGCACCAGCGTCGCGGCCTCCTCACTGGTCAGGCCGCCCATCCGCAGGGTGGGCAGGTCCGCGCCGTCGAGCAGGGACGGATCGCCCTCCCGCACCGCGATCAGCACCGCGATGGGATCGGCCACCAGCCGGCGGAAGGCGAACAGCAGCGCCTGCGCGCTCGAACCGTCCAGCCAGTGGGCGTCATCGATCACCACCGCCACCGGCTCTTCCTCGGCGTAGGCCGCGAGCAGGCTGAGCGTGGCGGCGCCGACCGCGAACCGTTCCTGCCCGGTTCCCGGCCTCAGCGCCAGCGCGCTCTCCATCGCGGCCGCCTGGGGTTCCGGGATCTTCCCGAGCAGCGGCAGGGCGGGGCGGATCAGCTCCAGCAGCGAGCCGAACGGTATCTGGGCCTCCGACTCGATGCCCCGGGCCCGCAGCAGCCGCATCCCGGCCGCCTCCGCGCAGGCGTAGTCGAGCAGGACGGTCTTGCCGATTCCCGGCTCGCCGACCAGGGCGAGCGTCGCGCTCACCCCCGATCGGGCCCGCGTGAGCGCATCCCCGATTTCCTGCCGCTCACGTGCCCGCCCCAGCAGCATGGCGTGATTGTAAGCACCTGGTACCAGACCGGACAGAGGCGCCCGGGACTAGGTGGGCCCCGGAAGCGATCCAGGCCACCCCGAACCTACGCTCGCTCAAAACCGATCAGGGGAGGGCATCGTGAGCACCATGGAGCAAGCCGACCGAGGTCGACGGCGACAAGCTCATGCAGTTCGTATTCCGCGCGGTGGACGAAGTCGGCGCCACCTTGAACGCGGCGCTCGTCGTGCTGGGCGACAAGCTGGGCCTCTACCGGGCGATGGCCGGCGCGGGCCCGCTGGCCCCGGCCGAGCTGGCGGAGCGCACCGGCACCGCCGAGCGCTACGTCCGCGAGTGGCTGAATGCCCAGGCCGCGGGGGGCTACGTCGAGTACGACCCGGCCAGCGGCCGGTACACGCTGCCGCCCGAGCAGGCGGTCGCGCTCACCGAGCCGGACAGCCCGGCCTACCTGCCTGGGTTCTTCCAGGTCGCGCTGGGCTCGGTCCTCGACTCGCCCCGGATCATCGAGGCGGCCCGCACGGGAGCCGGGCTGGGCTGGCACGAGCACGTGTCCGACGTCTACGACGGCTGCGAGCGTTTCTTCCGTCCGGGCTACAACGCGAACCTGGTCCCCGGGTGGCTGCCCGCGCTGGACGGCGTGGTCGGCAAGCTGCAGGCCGGGGCGCTGGTCGCCGACATCGGCTGCGGCCACGGCTCCTCCACGATCCTCATGGCGCAGGCCTTCCCGAAGTCCACCTTCCTGGGCTCGGACTACCACGAGGGGTCGATCGCGACCGCCCGGCAGCGGGCGGAGAGCGCCGGGGTGGCCGACCGGGTCCGCTTCGAGGTGGCCCGGGCCACGGCCTACAGCGGCACCGGGTACGACCTGGTGACGATGTTCGATTGCCTGCACGACATGGGCGACCCCGTCGGGGCCGCGCGTCACGTGCACAGCACGCTCAAGCCGGACGGCACCTGGATGATCGTGGAGCCCCGGGCCGGCGACCGGGTCGAGGAGAACCTGAATCCGGTGGGACGCGCCTACTACGGGTTCTCCACCCTGCTCTGCACGCCCGCCTCGCTCTCCCAGGACGTCGGCCTCGCCCTGGGTGCGCAGGCTGGTGAGGCGAGGATCGGGGACGTCATCGGCGCGGGCGGCTTCACGCGCTTCCGCCGCGCCGCGGAGACTCCCTTCAACCTCGTGTTCGAGGCGCGGCCGTGACCATCTCGCCGCAGCCTGCGGTGTCCCCGGGCCCAGCCGGGCCCGGGGACACCCGGGGTGATGATGTTCCTGTGCGAGGGCGAGCAGACGCGGGCGCGGTATCCCGACGCCGAGGGTTACCTGGACCGGGACGGGGTCCGGGTCTTCTACGAGGTGTACGGCACCGGCGAGCCCACCATCCTGCTGCTTCCCTCCTGGGAGATCACCCACTCCCGGGCCTGGAAAGCCCAGATTCCGTACTTCGCCCGGCACGCCCGGGTCGTCACGTTCGACCGGCGCGGGAACGGGCGCTCGGACCGGCCCCGCGACGTGCGCGCGTGCGACCGGCGGGCCACCGCCGACGACGCCCGGGCCGTGCTGGATCACGTGGGCGTGGAGCAGGCGGTCGTCGTGTCCTGGTGCGGCGCCGGGGACGACCTGCTCCTGGCGGCCGAGCACCCGGAGCGGGTCAGCGGCCTGGTGCTGATCGCGCCCGACCTGCTGCTGACCGCGGACCCCGCCGAGGAGGAGGGCCCTTTCCCGTTCGACGAGGAACCGGAGACGCTGGCCGGCTGGGCCAAGTGGAATCGCCGCTACTGGCTCCGCGACTGGCCGGGATTCCTTGACTTCTTCGTCTCTGAGATGTTCACCGAGCCGCACTCGACCAAGCAGATCGAGGACGGGATCGGCTGGGGCCTGGAGACCGGGCCCGAGGTCATCCTGCGCGGCATGGACGCGGAGTGGCTGAACGACCAGGAGACGGCGCTCCGGCTCTGCGCCCAGGTGCGATGCCCGACCCTGGTCATCCAGGGCTCGGCAGACGCCATCGTCGGGCCAGCGCGCGGGGCGGCTGTGGCCGCCGCCATCCCCGGTGCCCGGCTGGTCACCCTGGAGGGCTCCGGGCACGCGCCGCATCTGCGCGACCCGGTCGCCACCAACCTCGTCATCCGTGACTTCGCCTTCCCGGCCGGGCCGCCGCCGCGCTGGCGCCGGGGCCGCTCACGCCGCCAGCGCGCGCTGTACATCTCCTCGCCGATCGGCCTCGGCCACGCCCTGCGGGACGTCGCGATCGCCAGGGAACTGCGCACGCTGCACCCCGGCCTCGAGATCGACTGGCTGGCCCAGCATCCGGTGACCCGGGTGCTGGAGGCCCGCGGCGAGCGGGTCCACCCGGCCAGCGCGTACCTGGCGAGTGAGTCCGGCCACATCGAGTCCGAGTCGGCCGGGCATGACCTGCATTCCTTCCAGGCCATCCGGCGGATGGACGAGATCCTGCTCGCGAACTTCATGGTCTTCCATGACCTGGCCCGCGACGAGGACTACGACCTGTGGATCGGCGACGAGTCCTGGGAACTGGACTACTACCTGCACGAGAACCCGGAGCTTAAGTCGGCCGGCTATGCCTGGCTGACCGACTTCGTCGGCTGGCTGCCGATGGCGGACGGCGGGGAGCACGAGGCGTACCTGACCGCCGACTACAACGCCGAGATGATCGGGCACATCGCCCGGTTCCCGCGGGTGCGCGACCGGGCCATCTTCGTCGGCGACCCGGACGACATCGTCCCGGACTCGTTCGGGCCCGGGCTGCCGGCCATCCGGGACTGGACCGAGCAGCATTACGACTTCGCGGGCTACGTCACGGGCTTCGACCCGCGCCAGCTCCCGGACCGGCGCGGCGCTCGGCTACGGCGACGACGAAAAGGTCTGCGTGGTAACCGTCGGCGGATCCGCGGTGGGCACCCCCTTGCTGCGGCGGGTGATCGCGGCGTTCCCGCAGGCCAAGGAGAAGGTGCCCGAGCTCCGGATGATCATCGTGGCCGGGCCGCGGATCGACCCGGCCGTCCTGTCCGGGCTGGACGGGCTGTCTGGGCTGGACGGGCTGGAGATCCGGACCGTATGTGCCTGACCTCTACCGGCACCTGGCCGTCTGTGACCTGGCCGTCGTCCAGGGCGGCCTGACCACCACCATGGAGCTGACCGCGAACCGGCGGCCGTTCCTGTACTTCCCGCTTGGCCACCACTTCGAGCAGACCATCCACGTCCGCCACCGGCTCGGGCGCTACCGCGCCGGACGGTGCATGGAGTACGAGACCTCAGGGCCGGCTGAGATCGCCGCCGCGATCGCGGAGGAGATCGGCCGCCAGGTCGACTACCGCCCGGTCGAGACCGACGGCGCCGCCCGGGCCGCCGCGCTGATCAGCGCCATCCTCTAGCCAGGAATCCGTTCTGGTCCGCATGTTGCTTCTGCGGATGGGCGTTCGGGTTGAAAGTAATCCGCTAGCCGGTGTCGGATCGGGGCGGAGGTGTTCGTAGCAGGGGTGAGCGGCCGCCCGTGAGGAGCGCCCCGAACCACAGGAGATGATCCGAGATGCAGTACCTGGTTTCCGTGATCGACGACACGGCCGGCTTGGCCACCCCGTCCGAGATGGCGGCGATCGACGCGTTCAACGACCGGCTCCAGGCCGAGGGCCACTGGGTCTTCGCCGCCGGCCTCGGGTCGCCCAGCACCGCCACTGTCATCGACAACCGGGGCGGGGAGGCGATGTTCACCGACGGGCCCTTCGTGGAGTCGAAGGAGTATCTCGCCGGCTTCTGGATCATGGAGGCCGCCGACCTCGACGTGGCGCTCAAGCTCGCCGCCGAGGGATCAAAGGCCTGTAATCGGAAGGTCGAGGTGCGGCCACTCCTGGGCGAGTGAGCCAGATCGACGTCCGGGCGGCGGTCACCCAGGCCCACCACGAGGAGTGGGCCCGGGTGGTCGCCGCCCTGACCAGGCGTTTCGGTGACCTCGACATTGCCGAGGAGGCGGCGGCCGAGGCATTCGCGACCGCCGTCGGGCGGTGGCCGGCTGACGGCGTACCCCGAACCCTGGCGCGTGGCTGACCACCACCGCCAACCGCAAGGCCATCGACCGGATCCGGCGCGAGAACAAGCGCGACGACAAGCAGAAGGAGGCTCAGATCGTGTACGACGACGATCCGCCCGAGCCCCTGGGCGCCGTCGGCGACGAACGGCTCCGGCTGATCTTCACCTGCTGTCACCCGGCGCTCGCGATGGAGACCCGCGTGGCGCTGACGCTGCGCATGGTCGGCGGTCTGACCGTGCCCGAGATCGCCCGTGCCTTCCTGGTGCAGGAGACCACCATGGGGCGGCGGATCACCCGCGCGAAGGCCAAGATCAAGGCGGCTCGCATCCCTTACCGGGTGCCGGGCGCGGAGGATCTCCCGGCGCGCATCTCTGGCGTACTCGCCGTCCTGTACCTCGTCTTCAACGAGGGCTACCTGGCGACCGGCCCCGGCACCGATCCCGTCCGTCACGACCTGACCGCCGAGGCGATCCGGCTCACTCGCCTGATCCGTGCCCTCATGCCGGAGGACGGTGAGGTGGCCGGGCTGCTGGCGCTGATGCTCCTCACCGAGGCCCGCCGCTCCGCCCGGGTTTCGGCGAGCGGCGAACTGGTCGCCCTCGGCGAGCAGGACCGTGGGGCCTGGGACGGGGCGCTTATCGCCGAGGGTCACCGGCTGGTGCGCGAGCGCCTGGCCGCCGGGGTGGCTCCGGGCCGCTACCAGATCCTCGCCGCGATCAGCGCCGTGCACACCTCCGCCCGCGACGTACGCGACACCGACTGGTCGCAGGTCCTCGCCCTCTACGACCAGCTCGTCCGCCTCGACCCCTCGCCGATCATCGCCCTCAACCGGGCCATCGCGGTCGCCGAGCTGGACGGCCCGGAGGTAGCACTGGCGGCCGTCGACCGTCTTGAGGGCAAGCTGGCCGGCTATCACGCCTACCATGCGACCCGCGCCGACCTGCTGCGCCGGCTGGGCCGCAGTCAGGAGTCGCGCGCGGCGTACGGCAAAGCCATCGGGCTGGCGGGCAACACCGCCGAGACCGCCCACCTGACACGCCGCCGCGACCAGCTGGGGTAGCGCCCGCCGAAAACCCGGTGCGAAGCGGGACACTGAGACTGAATGAGACTTGCGGCGGGCGCAAGGACGCCGCTGCCGGGTTCGCACTCTGAAACGTGCTGGTCACGATGGCGGAGGATAGGAGATTCGAACTCCTGAGGGGTTGCCCCCAACACGCTTTCCAAGCGTGCGCCCTAGGCCACTAGGCGAATCCTCCGCGGGCTAGCTTACCGGGACCGGGGACCGGCGTGGACGCGGCCGCGCGGACCAGTTGAAGCCCGGGGCCCGCCCGGCCGGATGCGGCGCGACCTGTCGCCGGCCGTGGCTAGACTGGTCCGCGACCCCCCGCACGGCGCTTATCCCGCCAACTCCCCCAGGGCCGGAAGGCAGCAAGGGTACGCGGGCTCTGGCGGGTGTGCGGGGGGTCCTTACCGGCACCGCGAGGGTGAGGTCATGACAGGCGACGTGCCCAGCACCGTTCCTGTGGACCTGGACCGGCCCGGTGGCCCCCCGCCGCGCCTGGCGCTGTACCGCCGCTACCGGCCGGCGACGTTCGCCGAGGTCAAGGGCCAGGACCACGTCACAGAGCCGCTCCGGCAGGCGCTCCGCACCGGGCGGGTCAATCACGCTTACCTGTTCAGCGGGCCGCGCGGCTGCGGCAAGACGACCAGCGCGCGCATCCTGGCCCGGTCGCTGAACTGCGCGGAAGGACCCACCCCCGACCCGTGCGGCAAATGCGAGTCGTGCGTGGCCCTCGCCCCCGACGGCCCCGGCAGCCTCGATGTGATCGAGATCGACGCGGCCTCGCACGGCGGCGTGGACGACGCACGGGACCTGCGCGAGCGGGCCTTCTACGCGCCCGTGTCCGGCCGCTTCAAGATCTACATCATCGACGAAGCGCACATGGTGACCCGCGAGGGGTTCAACGCGCTCCTCAAGCTCGTCGAGGAACCCCCGCCCCACCTGAAGTTCGTGTTCGCGACCACCGAGCCGGAAAAAGTCATCGCCACCATCCGGTCGCGCACCCACCACTACCCGTTCCGCCTGGTGCCGCCCGCCATCCTGCGCGAGCTGCTGGAGGAGATCCTCGGCGCGGAGCAGATCGCCTTCGAGCCCGCAGTGCTGCCGCTGGTGGTCCGCGCGGGCGCCGGCTCGGCCCGTGATTCCCTCTCCGTCCTCGACCAGTTGCTGGCCGGGGCCGGCGAAGAGGGGCTGCGGTACGACCGGACGGTCGCCCTGCTCGGGTACACCGACGAGAACCTGCTGGACGAGGTCGCGGACGCGTTCGCGAACCAGGACGGCGCGGCCGTGTTCCGCGCCGTGAACCGGGTGATGGAAGGCGGCCACGACCCCCGCCGGTTCGCTGCCGACCTGCTCGACCGGTTCCGCGACCTGATCGTGCTGGCCGCCGTGCCGGGCGCGGGCCAGACCGGGCTGCTCGACATGCCTGCGGACCGGCTCGACCGGATGACCGCGCAGGCGGGCCGGTTCGGCCAGGCCGAGCTGACCCGGGCGGCGGAAATCATCAGCGAGGGGCTGATCCAGATGCGCGGGGCGACGTCGCCCCGGCTGCTGCTGGAGCTCATGTGCGCCCAGATCCTGCTGCCCGCCGCGTCGTCCGGCGACAAGGCCCTGCTGGTGCGGCTGGAACGGCTGGAGCGTCAGGCTCGAAGGAGCGCCGCAGGCCGGGCCGACCGGAGCCGCCGCAGCCCCGGGGACCGCAGCCCCGGGACCGCGGCCCCGCGGACCCCCGCCGCCTCAGCTCCCGCTGCCTCAGCCCCGGCTGCCCCAGCCCCGGGTGCCCCAGCCCGGGCCGCCGCCCCAGCCCCGGGCCCTGCTCCCACTGCGCCCTCGGCAGCCACTCCGGCCCCGGCCGCGCGCATCAGCCGCATCCGTCACATCTGACCCGCCGCCGGCGGTCGCGGAGCCCACCGGGCCCGCCGCACCGGCCGCGCAGGAAAGTCCCCAGGCCGATGCGCCTGCTCCTGCCCGGTCCAGGCCGGGCGCCTCCTCCGGAACCGGGGCTCCCGCGTCCGCCGGGCCTGCGCCGTCCGGGCCTGCGCCCTCGTCCGCGCCCGGCAGCCGCGCCGCGCCGCGCCGCGTCCTCTGCCGCGCGCCGCCGTCCGCGGCCCACGCCCGCGGCCCCGGCCCCGGCCACGGCAGCCCCGCGCCCGGCAGCCCCGCCCCGGCAGCGGCCGGCCAGCCCGCCGGCGGTGCGTCCTCCGAGGTCGACGTCCTCCGGCAGCGCTGGCCGGAGATCCTCGAAGCGGTCAAGGGCAAGCGCCGCGTGGCCTGGATGCTGCTCAGCAACGCCACCGTGCACTCGGTCGAGGGCGGCGTGCTGACCATGCTGTTCCCCCGGGAAGGCGACGCCAAGGGCTTCCTGGCCAGTGGCTGTGACCGTGACCTGATCAGCGTGCTCACACCCCTCGGCCTGAACCTGCGGATCAAGGCGATGTCCGCGGCGCAGCTGGCCAGCACCCCCGGAGCGCCGCGCAGCCCGCACGGCGGCCCGGACGAGCTGAGCGCCAAGGCCCCGGCCGCGGTGCCGATGCCGCCCGAGCCGCCGGACGATCCCGAGCCCGCCGCAGACCCTGTCGGCCGAGGCGCAGTACGACAGCGCCCCGGCTCAGCCCGTCAGCCCCGGACCTGACCGGCATGGACCTGATCAAGCGGGAACTCGGCGGCCGGGTCATCGCCGAGATCGACGAACCCTAGCCCCGTCATCCCCGAGCCCTCGCACCCCCTGAGCGCCCGCCGCCCCTTCGTGATCATGGGATTAGTGTCGCCCCAGCGACACCAATCCCATGATCACGATCGGATCGTTAGGGCTGGTGGGGTGGTTGGGGCTGATGGGACTCGCGGTGTCCCGCACCACCCTGGCCGCCGGCCGCATGACCGGCGCGGGCAACCAGGGTGGGCCATGGGATCGAAGGGGCCAGTGGGACCAAGGGGCGCCTGACCCGGGCCGCAACGCCATTCGCGAGGCGCGGCGCCCGGGGTGTCCATCAGGCCGTAGGCTCGAAACCGACAGGCCCGTACGCCGCCCCGGACCGGGCCGGCGTGGCGGGCGTTCCAGTCGCCGTGCGAAGGTGCGGGCTGACGGATAGCGAGTGAGGGCACAGTGGATCCTGGCGGCCAGATCGATATGCAGCAACTGCTCGCGGCAGCGCAGCAGATGCAGGACCAGCTCATGAACGCTCAGCAGGAACTCGCCGACGCGGTGGTCGAGGGCAGCGCGGGTGGCGGGCTGGTGAAGGCCAAGGTCAACGGGCAGGGTGACCTGGTGGACCTGACCATCAGCCCGGCCGCCATCGACGCCTCCGATGCCGCGGAAACGGCCCAGACCATCGCCGACCTGGTCCTCGCCGCGGTCCGGGACGCCAACCGCGCCGCGGGCGAGCTGCAGCAGGAGAAGATGGGCCCGCTCGCGTCCGGCATCGGGGCGCTCGGCGGTGCGGGCGACGTGCCCGGCCTGTCCGGTATCCCGGGCCTCGGGGACATCCCCGGCCAGCCGCACGGTGGCGAGCCGCGCGGCGGCGGCGACCTGCGCGGCTGAGCGGCTGACACCCACGTGTACGAGGGCATCGTCCAGAGCCTCATCGACGAACTCGGCAGGCTGCCGGGCGTCGGCCCGAAGGGCGCGCAGCGTATCGCGTTCTACCTGCTCGCCGCGGACGCACGGACGTGCGGCGGCTGGCGTCGGTGCTGGTCGAGGTGACCGAGCGGGTCCGGTTCTGCCGGATCTGCGGCAACGTGGCCGAGGAAGACGAGTGCCGCATCTGCCGCGACCCGCGCCGCGACCTGTCGGTCATCTGCGTGGTCGAGGAACCCAAGGACGTCGCCGCGATCGAGAAGATCCGCGAGTTCCGCGGCCGCTACCACGTGCTCGGCGGGGCGATCAGCCCGATCGACGGGATCGGCCCGGAGGACCTGCGCACCAGGGAGCTGATGGCGCGGCTGGCCGACGGCGCGGTCACCGAGGTCATCCTGGCCATGGACCCCAACCTGGAAGGCGAGGCGACCGCGACCTACCTGGCCCGGCTGCTCAAGCCGCTGGGCATCAGGGTGACCAGGCCGGCCAGCGGGCTGCCCGTCGGCGGCGACCTGGAGTACGCGGACGAGGTCACGCTGGGCCGGGCGTTCGAGGGACGGCGGCTGCTCGATGTCTGAGCCGCGTGCGACGCCGGTGTCTGACCCGCGTGCTATGACGTCTCCCATGTCGGACATGCAGGCATTCCCGGGTGCCGTGATGCTCAACGCGCCCGCGCGGGGCGGCGTGTCCCATGAAACCGGACCGGAGGACGGGCAGGCTGGGGACGCTGGAGCGATCCCCACTGACCCGCAGGACCGTACCCTGGCTGCGAGGAACCCATGAGCACTGCTGACCAAGGATCACCGGCCCCCGCGGCCGAGGGCTGGCACCCGCTGGCCGACCGGATCGCCGGGCAGGCCCGCGATTTCCTGGACGGTGTCGCGGCGCTGGCCCACGGCGAGGGCGGCGACGAGGCGGTCCCGCTGCTGCTCCTGGAGATCTCCCAGATCCTGCTGGCGGGCGCGCAGCTGGGCGCGAGCAAGGACGTCATCCTGCCCGACAACTGGGAGCCTGACGTGGGCGCCGACCCGGACCTGGACTCGCTGCGGTCGGGCCTGGCCCGGCGGCTGGCCGACTACGACGAGTACGCCGAGCTGTTCGACCCCTACTCCGACACCGGGCTGACCGCGTTCCGCCTGTCCGACGACCTGGCCGCGGTCGCGGCGGACCTGATCCACGGGCTGCAGCACTACGAGGCCGGCCGCTCCCTGGAAGCCCTGTGGTGGTGGCAGTACTCCTACGTCAACCACTGGGGGACGCACGGCAGCGCGGCGCTGCGGGCCCTGCACGCGGTGCTGGCCCACGCCATGCTCGACGTGTCCGAGGAGTCCACGCTCGCCTGAGCACCGGACCGCTCCCGGCCGGAAAAACCGGGCGGGAGTTGCCAGCGGGGGTAGGTACACTCAAGCCGCCAGCAGCCGGAACGGGAGGAGCGGCTCACCCGTGTCGCTTGTCGTGCAGAAGTACGGTGGATCCTCGGTGGCCGACGCCGACGGCATCAAGCGGGTGGCGCAGCGCATCGTCACGACCCGCAAGGCCGGGCATTCCGTCGTCGTGGTGGTCTCCGCCATGGGCGACACTACCGATGAACTCCTCGACCTGGCCGCGCAGGTCAGCCCGCTGCCCCCGGGCCGCGAACTGGACATGCTGCTCACCGCGGGCGAGCGGATCTCGATGGCGCTGCTGGCCATGGCGATCGCCAACCTCGGCCTGGAAGCACGCTCGTTCACCGGGTCCCAGGCCGGAGTGATCACCGACTCCGCGCACGGCAAGGCGCGGATCATCGACGTGACCCCGGGCCGGATCACCGGCGCGCTGGCCGACGGGGCCATCCCGATCGTGGCCGGCTTCCAGGGCGTGTCACAGAACAGCAAGGACGTCACCACGCTCGGCCGGGGCGGCACTGACACCACGGCGGTCGCCCTGGCCGCGGCCCTGGAGGCTGATATCTGCGAGATCTACACGGACGTGGACGGGGTGTTCACCGCCGACCCCCGGATCGTCCGGACGGCCCGCCGCATCCCCTGGATCAGCTACGAGGAGATGCTGGAGATGGCCGCGTGCGGGGCCAAGATCCTCCAGCTGCGGTGCGTGGAGTACGCCCGCCGCTACGCCATGCCGATCCACGTCAGGTCGTCGTTCAGCAACCGCACGGGCACCACGATCAGCGAAGCTAACCAGGAAACGGAGGCGGCCGGGGTGGAGCAGGCGATCATCTCCGGAGTCGCGCACGACCGGAGCGAGGCGAAGATCACGGTGGCCGGGGTACCCGACAAGGTGGGCGTGGCCGCGCAGATCTTCCGGATCGTGGCCGCGGCCGGCATCAACATCGACATGATCGTGCAGAACATCTCCGCCGCCACCACCGGCCGCACGGACATCTCGTTCACGCTGCCCCGCGACGACGGGCAGGCCGCGATGGCCGCCCTGAACGGCGCCCAGCCGGACATCGGCTTCGAGACGCTGCTGTACGACGACCGGATCGGCAAGGTGTCGCTGATCGGGGCGGGCATGCGGTCCCACCCTGGGGTCAGCGCCACGTTCTTCGGCGCGCTCGCCGACGCCGCGGTCAACATCGAGATGATCTCCACCTCGGAGATCAGGATCTCGGTGGTGGTGGACCAGAAGGACGTGGACGTCGCGGTCACCGCCGCGCACCGGGCCTTCGACCTGGACGCCAGCGAGGTCGAGGCCGTGGTGTACGGGGGGACGGGCCGGTGAGCGGCCGCCCCGGGACGGCCAAGCCGACGCTGGCCGTGGTGGGCGCGACCGGTGCCGTGGGCACGGTCATGCTCGACCTGCTGTCCACCCGCGACGACGTGTGGGGCGAGGTCCGGCTGATCGCCTCACCCCGGTCCGCCGGGCGGCACCTGCGGGTCCGCGGCGCCGAGATCGAGGTCCTGGCGCTCGCCCCCGAGGTGTTCGACGGGGTGGACGTGGCCATGTTCGACGTGCCCGACGAGGTCTCCGGCGCAGTGGGCCCCGGTCGCGGCGGCCCGCGGCGTGGTGGTGGTGGACAACTCGGGCGCGTTCCGGATGGACCCCGCGGTCCCGCTGGTGGTACCCGAGGTCAACCCGCAGGAGGCCGCGAACCGGCCCAAGGGCATCATCGCCAACCCGAACTGCACCACGCTGTCGCTGATCGTCGCGATGGGCGCGCTGCACCGCGCGTTCGGGCTGGAAGAGATGGTGGTCAGCTCCTACCAGGCCGCCTCGGGTGCGGGCCAGGCCGGGATCGACACGCTGTACGCCCAGCTGGACAAGACCGCCGGGTCGCGGATGCTCGGGCAGCGGGCCGGTGACCTGCGCGCCGTGGTCGGCGACTTCGGCCCGTTCCCCGCGCCGCTCGCCCTCAACGTGGTGCCCTGGGCCGGCTCGGTCAAGCCGGACGGCTGGTCGTCAGAGGAACTCAAGATCCGCAACGAGTCCCGCAAGATCCTGGGCCTGCCGGACCTCCGGGTCACGGCCACCTGCGTCCGGGTGCCCGTGGTGACCACCCACTCGGTGGCCGTGCACGCGGTGTTCAGCCGCGAGGTGACCCGGTCGGGGGCGCAGCGGGTGCTCAGCGACGCGCCGGGCGTGGTGCTCAACGACGACCCGGAGCGCGGCGAGTTCCCCACCCCGGCCGACGTGGTGGGCACCGACCCGACCTGGGTGGGCCGGGTCCGCCGCTCCCTGGACGACCCGCGGGCGGTGGACCTGTTCGTCTGCGGCGACAACCTGCGCAAGGGCGCCGCCCTGAACACGGCGCAGATCGCCGAGCTGGTCGCCGCCGCGCTCTGACGCGCCCAGATCAAGATCAAATGCAAGATCCAAGGCACGCAACGAGGACCTCTTCGTCCCCCGCCTACCCGCGCTGGCCGGCGCCGCCGCCCGCCGGTGAGCGGCGGAACGACCAGACGGCCCGGTCCTCCACTGGCTCGTAGCCGAGCCGCTGGTAGAGGGCGTTGCTGGTCGGGTTGGCCAGGTCGGTGAACAGCAGCACCCGGTCGGCCCCGGCGTCCCGGGCCGCCTGGCTCACCACGCAGGTCACCGCGCCCGCGTAGCCCTTCCCGCGCAGCCCCGGCGGCGTGTACACCGGGCCCACCCGCACCTGGCCGGCAGCCGGCCGGGTCAGCCCGGCCATCGACACCGGCTGGCCCGCGTCCTCCCACAGGGTCAGCCCGCGGTAGGAGAGCCGCTCGTCGACCATCGACTCCCGGTCCTCCGGACCGGACTGCGCTTCCCGGTGGAACGCCTCCGACCAGGCGATAAGCAGGCCGCGGTCGTCCGGGCCGGCCACCCGCGCCTGCCCGGGGGGCCGCGGGTCGGGCCAGCGCAGCTCGCCGAGCTCGGAACAGCCGGGACCGCATGTGCAGCTCGACGTCGTCGCCGGTCACCTCGTGCCACGCGCGGGCGAAGGCTTCCGCGCTGGCGGGATCGGTGTTCACCCCGCCCACCGTGCGGCCCCGGTCGGCCAGCGCCTGGGCCAGCTCCGCCGCGGCCGGTGCGGGCACGCTGGTCAGCGCCACGGGGAACGGCGGCGTGTGCAGGAACGCCCCGCTGACCTCGCCGTCTGGTCCCTGCCACCAGCCGAACAGGGGAGCGGTGGCACCGAAGGCCGCGGGCCCGGCGGCCCGGAGCGTCTCGATGGCGCCGAGCAGGATGGTGTGCTGGGCGGGGCGCCCGGACAGCAGGCCGTTCACGGTGGCCGCGTACTCGGGCAGGCTGTCACTGAGAGACCAGGGCATGCACCTATCGTGGCCGTCCCCGCCGCCCTCGTGCAGCCCATTTTCTGCCCGCCCGGCGCATCGGGCCCGACTGCTCCCCGGCCCCGCCCGGCCGCCCAGGCGGAGGCACCCTCCGCAGCCCCCCGTGAGCGCTCCGCCCGGGCCCCGCCGCGTCGTCCGTGAGCCCTCCGAAACCCCGCGCTGACGTGCGGTAACAGCGCCCTACGTCACTTTCTATATCGTTTCGTTGCGAAGCTGGAATCCCCCGCGATAGCATCCTCTTCAGCCCGGTAGAGAAGCGGGATCTCCCGGGGTTGGCGAAGTTGCCAATGCACGAGCTATTCAGTGTTTAGTAACCAGACAATGGTAGGAAGCTGAGCAGCTCCTCCCGGGAGGCAATAGTGTCGGCGAAGGGTGACGGTTCGGCTGGGCGGTCACGCGGCCCCGCTCCGAGGAGCGGGAGGCGTGGCTACACGGTAGCCAGGCCCAGGTCAGACGCCTGGCTGTGGATCCTCAACGCCGTCGTCATAGGCACAGTCGTGCTCGCGGCCGCCGCTGCGGCCACGACGACCGGGCACACGATCGTCGCGGCGAGCGATCATTTCCTGCTTTATTACGTCGGCGTTCTCGCGCTTATTGCCCTTACCGCCGAAGTGGGAATTGGGCTGGTCGCTTCTGACCGCATTCTTATGAAGCCCAAGGCGCGGGTCACGGCGCAGGCACTCCACCGCGCTATGGGATTCGGCGCAATAGCTTTCCTGATCATTCACATCGTGCTCGAGATAATCGCGGGCCGGTCCGGCCCGGCGGATGCCGTAATTCCTTTCCTGGATAAGGGAAGGACTTTCTATCTCGGCCTCGGGACCGTCGCGTCCGACATGTTCATCGTGATCATGATGACCGGCATCTACCGGGCCCGGCTGGCCGCGAACATGTCGCCCAGGGCGTGGCGGGTCATCCACGCCTCGGCCTATGCCGCCTGGATCTTCGGGCTCGTGCACGGCCTGCTGGCCGGCCGCCCGGCCAAGGCCTTCTTCGGCTTCTCGGGCTTCGTGGCCTGGTCCTACGGCGCCTGCGTGGTCGCCGTGGCCGCCGCCCTGATGGTGCGGCTCGTGGCGAAGAACCGGGCGGGCAACGAGCTGGCCAGCCACCCGGTCTCCGATTCCGGGGGCACCGGCGGCTGGACCGCGGCGGCGGCCGCCCTGAGCGGGGCCGGCGCGATTCCCGGGGCGGCCGCGCTGACCGCCACCGCCATGCCCGCCCCCGCGCTGGCCGCGGGGTCACCGGGTGCCCTGGACGGCGGCCGGGCCAGGTCACGCCAGCCGGGCCGGGCCCAGCTGGCCCTCCCGGCCGGGGCCTCATCGGCTCAGCAGCGCTGGCCGGCCGATGCGCAGTGCCCCTTACGACGAGCGGGCCGCGTATCTCGCGGACACCCGCCGGATCGGCGCCACGGGGCCGATCGGGCCGGGCGCGACCGGGTCGTTCGAGCGGACCGGCCAGTTCGGCGGGGCTGCGCAGGACCCCCGCGAGCGCACCGGCCAGTCGGGCCGGCAGGACCCCCGACGCCGGCCAGTCCGGGCACGCCAGTCCGGCCCACGGGCCAGTTCGGGCACACCGGGCCCCTGCAGCGGGTCGGCCCGTTCGAGCAGACCGGGCCCATGCCGCAGGTCGGCCACTACGAGGGCACCGGCCAGCACCAGTACGAGCGGACCGGGCAGATCGACCGCCCGGCCCAGTACGAGCAGCCCCGGCCGGACCAGATCGCCCAGTCGGCGGCCAGGTTCCGGGCGGCCAGCGCCAGGCGGGCGGCCACGCCGGGTACGGGCCGCCGCCATCCAGGCCCGTTCAGCCAGGACAGGTTCAGCCGGGACAGGTTGCGCCCGGGCCCGTGTGGTCAGGGCCAGCGCAGTACGGCCCGCCCAGCCAGCCGATGACGCCGCCGCAGCGCGACCAGTCCGGCCCCTACGAGCGGCCGCACGACGACTGGTCCGGCCCGATGCAGCGGCTCGGCCCGTCCGCCGCGGCCCCCCGGTACGCCGCGGGCAACTACAACGACTGGTCCGGCCCGCTGGAGCGGATCGACCCGTCCGCGCCGCCCTCCCGGTACGGAGCGCCCCAGTACGGCGCCAGCGGCCAGTACGGGCAGTGGTCAGTACGGCAGTGGCCAGTACGAGCGCCCGCCCGCCGAGCCGCGCTACGAGCGGACCGGCGAGATCGACCGCTCTGGCCCGCACGAGCCGCCCCGGTACGAGTCGCCCCGCTACGAGCAGGCGCAGTACGAGCAGGCACAGCCCCGGTACGAGCAGGCGCAGCCGCCCCGGTACGGGCAGCCGGCCGGGCAGGCCCCGTACGGCGCCCCGGCGTCGTACGGCTATGAGGGTCAGCCTGGTCAGCCGATGCCGCGCCAGCGTGACCAGTCCGGCGCGTACGAGCGGCCGGATCAGGCCCAGTACCAGTCCGGCCAGTACCAGTCCGCCCAGTACGCGCCGGGCCAGTACCAGCCGGGCCAGCCGCAGCAGGCCGGGTACCAGCCGTCCCAGTACGAGCCAGCGCAGTATCAGCCGGCCCAGTATCAGCAGGCCCAGTACCAGCCAGCCCAGCATCAGTCAGCCCAGCATCAGTCAGCCCAGTACCAGCCGCCCATGCGGTACGAGGAGCCCATGCAGTACGGCCAGTACCAGCCGGGCCCGGGCACCCCGGCCGGCCGTCCGGACCCGTACGGCCGGCCGGACTCCGACCCGCAGGAGCGGGCGGCGCACTACGCCACGTTCGCCGAGCAGGATGCCAGCTACACACAGCCACGGCCGCCTGGCGCCCGCGATCACTTCAGCCCGCAGGACGAGACCGACCCGCTGAACATCGTGCCGCTGAATATCGGGAATTACTCGTGAACTCACTCGCACCACCCCAGGCGATGCGGATTGGCCGGGCCCGGCTAACCGCCGGCCTGGATCGTTTTGAGCGCATTGATCTCACGACGCATCAGGAGATCTTCGGGCCTATGCGCCGGGTGACCGCGCGCCAGTTGATCGAAATGGTGGAAAGCGTCGACTTGCGGGGCCGCGGCGGAGCCGCTTTCCCTTTCGCCCGCAAGGTGCGGGCGGTGGTCGACAACGCGGCCGCCCGCAAGTGCAAGCCGATGATCCTCATCAACGGCACCGAGGGCGAGCCGGGCAGCGCCAAGGACAAGATGCTGCTGCTCCGGTCGCCGTACCTGGTGCTGGGCGGCGCGCTGCTGGCCTGCCGGGCCCTGGGCGCCAAGATGATCATCATCGGGGTGACGGACAGCTCGGTGGCGGCCTCGGTGGCCGAGGCGGCCCGGGCTGAGCCGGACCTCAAGAAGATCGTCCGCGTCGTCGAGGTCCCCGAACGGTTCGTGTCGGGTGAGGGCGGCGCCCTGGTCAACGCGGTGAACGGCAAGATCGCGCTGCCGCCGGGCAAGAAGCGCCGGGCCGCGGAGTCCGGCGTGGACGGGCTGCCCACGCTGCTGTCCAACGCCGAGACGTTCGCCCAGCTCGCGGTGCTGGCCATGCTGGGCCAGGAAGGCTACGCCTCGGACGGGACCCCGGACGAGCCGGGCACCGTCCTGCTCACCGTCGGCGGCTCGGCGGGCCGCCCGGCCGTGGTGGAGGTGCCCGCCGGCGTCCCGCTGGGCACGGTGCTGGACATCTGCGAGGCCACCGCGTACGATGGCGTGCTGGTCGGCGGCTACCACGGGATGTGGCTGCCCGCCGAGCTCGCCGATGACGTCCCCGTCTCCCGGGCCGGCCTGGACGCGGCGGGCGGCACGCTCGGCGCCGGCATCGTGATGCCGCTGGGGGGTACCTGCCCGCTCGGCGAGGTCGCCCGGGTGGTCCGTTATCTGGCCAAGGAATCGTCCGGGCAGTGCGGGCCGTGCAAGCTGGGCCTGCCCGGCCTGGCCCGGTCGATGACCGCGCTGGCCGATGGCTCGGGCGGCATGGACACCCTCGACACGGCGCGCCGGACCGCGGCCGTGGTCCGCGGCCGCGGGGCCTGCTCCCACCCGGACGGTGTCTCCCGGTTCGTGCTGTCCGCGCTGGACGTGTTCAGCGACGACCTCACCACCCACCTGTTCCGCGGCTCGTGCGGCCGCAAGACCCGCGGCATCCTGCCGCTCGGCCCGGAAGAGTCCGAGGTGCGGCTGAAGGTGGACTGGGCCCGGTGCGACGGGCACGGGCTGTGCGCCAAGATCGCGCCGGAGATGGTCCAGCTCGACAGCCAGGGCTACCCGGCGTTCCTGGACATGCCGGTGCCGTTCTGGCTGGAGCGTGAGGCGCAGCAGGCGGTCGAGATGTGCCCCGCCCTGGCGCTCAGCCTGGGCTCGGGGTCCGCCCGGGAGCCACGACACGCCCCGGTCCAGCCCGGCCATCAGCGCCTCGCAGCCGACCGGGCTGCTGCTGTCCAGCTCGTCCCGGCAGCAGCGCCAGCTGCCGGACGCGACCCGGCAGCTGCCTGCCCGCGCGCTGACCCCGCTCCGCGACGCTGCCCTGCTCCGCGACTCGCGCGGCTTCCCGGCCGCGCAGTAGCCTCGGGCTCCGGACACCATCCGACATCGGCGGAGACGGAGAATCAGATGAGGGCTGCCCGGTTGCACGCGGTCGGAGACCTGCGCCTGGCCGACGAGCCGGTGCCGGTGCCCGGGACCGGGCGAGAGCCTGGTCCGGGTCACGGCCGTCGGCATCTGCGGCTCGGATCTGCACTGGTGGGACCAGGGCGGCATCGGCGACGCGGCCCTGGATCACCCGCTGGTGCTCGGCCATGAGGCGGCCGGCGTCATCGAGGACGGGCCGCGGCGGGGCCAGCGGGTGGCCATCGACCCCGCGATCCCGGACGGGACCTGCCGCCCCTGCCGCGAGGGCTACCGCAACCTGTGCCTGCACATCCGGTTCGCCGGGCACGGCAAGCAGGACGGGGCCATGCGGGAGTTCATGACCTGGCCGGACGAGCTGCTGCACCCGCTGCCGGACGGGGTCAGCGACGCGGATGGCGCGGTGCTGGAACCCCTCGGCGTGGCCATCCACGCGTTCGACCTCGGCCATGTGCACCTCGGTGCGCCCGCCGTGGTGGTCGGCGCCGGCCCGATCGGGCTGCTCCTCGTGCAGCTGCTCCAGGTGGCGGGCGCGGGCCCGGTGACCGTGTTCGAGCCGCTGCCGCACCGCCGCGCGGCCGCCGCCGCCCTGGGCGCGGCGGTGGCGGACCCGGCCGAGGCCGCCGACCCGGCCGCCCTGCGCGCCCTGGTCGGCGAGGGCGCGGCGGTGGCCTTCGAGATCGCGGGCAGCAGCGAGGCGGTGCAGCTGGCCATGGCCGCGACCTGGGCCGGCGGCCGGGTGGTGCTGGGCGGCATCCCCGACGACGACACGACCACGTTCCGCGCCGCGATGGCCCGCCGCAAGGGGCTCACGATCGCCATGGTGCGCCGGATGAACGAGGTCTACCCCCGGGCCATCGCGCTGGCCGCGAGCAAGAAGGTGGACCTGACGTCGCTGGTCACCGACCGTTACCCGCTGGAGGACGCGGCCACCGCGTTCGGGAACGCGGCCCGCCGCACCGGCGAGAAGGTCATCATCGAGCCCGCCGGGGTGGGCGCTGGGGCGCGGTGACTAGTGGGTAATGTGCAGCGGGTGGCCGATAGCTTCTACGTTCCGGCGGGGAACGGCACCTGGCGGGCGACCGCGCACACCACGGGCCCGTGGGATGAGCGGGCCCAGCACGGCGGGCCGCCGAGCGCGCTGCTGGGCCGGGCCATCCAGCACTGCGCCCCCCGCGACGACATGATCGTGACCCGGTTCACCTGCGAGATCCTCGGCGCCATCCCGGTCGGTGAGCTGGACGTGCAGGCCCGCCTGGTCCGCCCGGGCCGCAGCGTGGAGTTCCTGGAGGCGGTGGCCACCGCGGGCGGCCGCGAGGTGGCCCGGGCCAGTGCGTGGCGGGTGCTGCGCACCGCCAGCGAGACCGTGCTGCCGCCGGCCGACCCCCCGCCCGCGCTGCCGGACCACACCGTCGCCGGCGCGCCCGGAAGGCTGGATCGACGGGTACCTGTCCGCCGTGGAGTGGCGGCCGGTCCGCGGTCACTTCGGCGAGCCGGGGCCCGCCACGTCGTGGGCCCGGCTGCGCTACCCCCTGGTCGCGGACGAGGAGACCGGCCCGCTGGAGCGGGTGCTGGCGGTCGCGGACAGCGGCAACGGCCTGTCCGGCGAGCTCGACATCGCGCACTGGCATTTCATCAACCCCGAGCTCACCGTGCACCTGCACCGGGAAGCGGCGGGCGAGTGGATCTGCCTGGACGCGCAGACCGCGATCTCCGCGGGCGGGGCGGGCCTGGCCACCTCGGTCCTCTCCGACACCGGCGGGCGGGTGGGCGTGGGCGCCCAGTCGCTGCTGGTCAGCCGCCGGCGGCCAGCGCCGCCCCCAGCCGGGTCTGCTGGTACATAACCGCGTGCCGCTGCCGCCTGCTGCTGACCAGCCGGGCGTCCCGCAACGCGGCGAGGTGCTCGGACACCGTGCTCGCGGCCAGCTCGTGCCGCCGGGCCAGGGTGTGGGTCGAGGCGGGCTCGGCCAGTGACTCCAGCAGCGCGGCCCGGGTCCGGCCCAGCAGCCGGGCCAGCGCGTCCGACTGCGGGGTCCGGGCCGGCTGCCACAGCTCGGCGATGCCCCGGGCCGGGTAGGCCAGGGCCGGCCGGGACGGGGGGTCGATCACGGCGGCCAGGCTCGGCCAGCCGAACGCGCTGGGCATGAGCAGCAGCCCCGCCCCGCCCAGGTGCCGCCGGGCTGGTTCCATGCCCTTGATGACCAGCGCCCGGCCGGTCCAGCGCACCCGGGGATGCAGGTCGCCGAGCATCCGCTCCAGCCCGTAGTCGGCGAGCGTCCTGGTCCGGAAGGCCACGTCCCCCTCGATCCGGTCCCGCAGCCGCGGCCAGTGCGGCTCGACCAGCAGCCGCCAGCACTGCTCGAGCAGGTCCGCGATCAGGTCCCGGGTGGCGGCCGGATCGTCCAGCAGTTCCCATGCGCCCGGCGGGACCGGGGCCCCGTACCGCTCGGTCAGTGACCGGCGCACCTCGTGCGCCACCTGCTCCGGCGGCGTGGCCCGGACCCGGGCGAGCGCGCCGGCCATGCCCGCGTCCGCGGTGTCCGGGACGGGAGTGATGAAGTCCGGGGTCCAGCCGCGCCGGGGGCTGAGGATGAGCAGCGGCCGCAGGTCCAGCCGCTCCGCCTGCGGCCGCACGGCCTCCAGCCAGGGCAGGTGGTACGGGTGCCGCGGCGGCTCGGCGATGACCCGGATCGCGTGCATGGTCTCCCAGGCGGGCGAGATCACGAACCGGGTCCGGGCCGGGTCGTCCGGGCCGAAGACCATCGTCACGCTCATCGCACCGCCCCCGGCCGGTCATGATTCGGCCGATACCGAATCCCTGGCCCCGATGGTAGCCGCCGGGCAGCCTTGGTCCGTGACCTCTCCCGCCCCGGTGAGCCCGCCGGCTGCCGCCCCCGGTCCCCGCCCTGGCCGGGCCCGGTACCGCGACGTGCTCGGGTCGGCCGAGTTCCGGGCCCTGTTCGTGGCCGACATCGTGTCCATGCTCGGGAACGTGGTGGCCGCGGTCGCGCTGACCGTGCTGGTCTACGAGCAGACCCGGTCCGCGGCGCTGGCCGCCTCCGTGATGGCCCTGGCCTTCCTGCCCTACCTGCTCGGCGGGGTGCTGCTCGGCGCGGCCGCGGACCGGTGGGCTCCCCGCCGCGTCCTGGTGGCGCTCGACCTGCTCAGCGGCGTGCTGGTGGGAGCCATGGTGATCCCCGGGATGCCGGTCGCGGCGCTGCTCGGGCTGCTGTTCGCGGGCGGCCTGCTCTCCCCGGTCTACCAGGGCGTCCGGTCCGCGGTCATGCCGGACGTGCTGCCGCCAGGGCCCGCGTACATCCTGGGCCGGTCCATGATGCGCCTCGTCGCCCAGTCCGCGCAGATCGTCGGCGACGGGGCGGGCGGGCTGCTGCTCACGCTGATGTCCCCGCGCGGCGCGCTGGCCCTCGACGCCGCGTCGTTCCTCGCCTCGGCCGTGCTGCTGCGCTTCGGCCTGGCCCGGCGTCCCGGCCCGCGCACGCCCCGGCCGGGGCGGGCTCGATGACCGGGGACTCGCTGCGCGGGATCCGCCGCGTGCTCGCCCACCGGCGGATCCGGCGGCTGCTGCTGTTCAGCTGGCTCGTGCCGGCCTGCGCGGTGGCCCCGGAGGCCCTGGCCGCCCCGTACGCCAGCCACATCGGCGAGCCGGTCCGGGTGGTCGGCTACCTGCTCATGGCCATCCCGGCCGGGACCGTGCTGGCCGACCTGATCGCGGCGCGGATGCTCCGGGCCCGGGCGCAGCGGCGGCTCATCGTGCCCGCCGCGCTGCTCACGTTCGTGCCGCTGGCCGGGTTCGCGGCCAGCCCGGCCCTGGGCGTGGCCCTGGCCCTGCTGGTGATCTGCGGCCTGGGCTCGGCGTGGAGCGCCGGGCTGGACGGCCTGATGATCGACGAGGCCCCGGCGGAGCTGCGCGGCCGGGTCCTGGCCCTGGCCAGCGCCGGGCTGATGTTCATCCAGGGGGCCGGGTTCGCGCTCTGGGGCATCGCCGCGCAGTACCTCCCGGTGACGGTGGTCATCCCGGCCGCCGCCGGGGCCGGGATCCTCGTGGTCCTGCTGCTGCGCCCCGCCCGCCCCGAGGCTCCCGGCGCAGCGGGCGCTGATTGCGGCTGACCCGTGACGGGCACGATGACCTGCGTGTTTGCTGATCCGTCCCGTGAGCCGGCGCTGGAGCGGGCCATGCCCGGCGACGCCGTGACGGGCTCCACGATCCCCGAGGACAGCGAGGCGGAGATCCTGCTGCGCGACGGGACGTGGGTCTGGGCGCAGGTGATCGGCCAGCGCAAGGACCGGCACGGCCGCTGGTGTGTCGGCGTCCGCTGGTACGCCAGCCCCACGGTGGGCGGCCGGGAAGGCTGGTACCTCTACGATCCCCGGCTGATCCGGCGCCCGCCGTTAACGCGGCCCGCCCCGGAGGCGGCCCGGCTGCGGCGCCGTGGCGCCCAGATCCCGGCCGTGCCGCGGCGCCCGGCCGTACTCAGCCTCGCCGTGCTCAGCCGCGCCGTACTCAGCCTCACCGTACTGGGGCATCCCGTACCCCGGCGTCCCGTACCCCGGACCGCTGTAGCCGGCCACCTGGTAGCCGCCCGCGCCGTAGTCAGGCAGGCCCAGGCCGGGAAGATCAGGAAGATCGCGTCGCGGGGAGTTCCCGGCCTGCTGCTCGAACAAATGCCAGGCCCTGAACTCCTCGACCAGCCCGTCAAAGATCGTCCGCATAGGGCGACTCTTCCACCTAGCCAGCGCGAAATCCAGGCAATGACCGATCTAGGCGAGCCCGGCTAAAAGTACCCCGATATCCCCTGTTAACGGTAGAAACCAGAATGAAAACCAAAATTCTCCGCAACGAAAACCGTGCCGCCGCCCCGCCCCGCCGCCCCGCCGATGTGCCCGCCGGCCAGGGAAACCCCTGGTCAGAGGTCTGATTCCCGCAGTGGGCTGGCTTATCGCGCTGGCTCACCACAGCGGGCTCATTAGCGAACTGGGCCCCGCGTCACGGTGAGCCGGATCGCCGAATGTGCCGGGCTGACCGGCGCCCCAGGCGGTTACCACAGCGCCGCCGGGGAATGCGAATCCGCGCCCGCCGGCCGTGGCCGGGCGGACGATCGCGCGCGCAATGATTGGCAGCCGCCTTGGCGCGGTAATCGGCCGGGTTCCCGCCGGCGTGAGGGGCGGCCGGCCGTTATCCCGGGGTGGATGGCGGGCGGCCCAGCCAGATGCTCCAGCGCTCCAGGGTGCCGATCCGGAGCAGCCCCATCGCGGCCCAGGGATCCTGGCCCAGGCGGGCCGTGACCTCGTGCTCGCCGGCGGCCTCGATCATGTGCAAGGTGTGCTCGCCGTTCCCCAGCGGGCCGCCCGCCAGCACGAAGCCGTCGTCGACCAGCCCGTCCATGAACGCGGCGTGCTCGTCCCAGGCGGCCTGCTCCCTGATGCCGCGGCTCGCGTCCCAGCCCGGGCCGTGGTCCGTGGTCAGCGCGAAAATGGCCATGACCGAACGCTACGGGCCGCCACCGACAGAATCCGCTAGCGCTGCGGCGTGCTCCTGGTCCAGCCGCGCTGGGTCCGGGTGAGCTCGGTGAAGCCCGACGCGGCCAGGAACGCCCGGTAACCCGTGTAGTCCTGGCCGGCCGGGTCCGTGCCGAGCGCGGCGTAGTCCAGCACCCGGCTGACCTGGGCCAGCCGCAGCCACCAGCCCGCCTGCGCCAGCAGCCAGGTGGCGACGCCGCGCCGCCGGTAATCCGGGGCGACGTGGAGGTCGCCGATGTCGGCCCACCCGCCGTGGCGGGGCTGCCGCTCGCCGCCCTCGAAGATGCCCACCTCGATGTGGCCGGCCACCTGCCCGTCCAGGACGGCCGACAGCCGGGTGCCGTTCATCCCGACCGACCGCCGGGTGGCCAGCCCGGCCAGCGGCGGCTGTCCCGGGTGCGGCAGTTCTTCCACCCGGCACAGGTACACCACCTCGGTTGGCCCGGCGGGCGCGAAGCCGCCCCGCCGGTACAGGTCGCGGACGTGCGGCCACTGCTCGGGTACCCCGTACACGCCCGGCACGGGCAGGTCGCCGTCGGCGTCCTGGCGGGTGACACGCCAGTCCCCGAGCTGGCGGAGGCAGGCGGCGAGCAGGGCTTCCGCCGCCCCGGCGGCGTCGCTCCCGTAGGGATGGCCGGCTGGGGCCCCGGGCCAGAACAGCAGCCAGCGGATGGCACCGGACCCCCGGCAGGATGCGCCCGCCCGGTCATCGGCGAAGTAGTGCAGCAGGTGGGCGGCGGCCACCACGGCGTGATGCTGCTCGGCGACGAGCGTGACCCGCTCCGCCACCCACGGGTCGGTGATGGTCTCGCCCGGCTGCCGCTCCAGATGGCTGAGCACGGTGGCGACCGACGCCCCCGCTCCCGGCACGACCGCCGCGGCATGCGCGTTGACCAGCGCGGTGAGCTGATCCCGGTCCCGGCGGTGAAATGGGCGCACGTTCGGTGGATGGCATGGCCGACCCCTCGATCCAGGCAGGAAGAATCCGGAAAGGGCCGCTACCAGTGCGGTACGCCAGCACTGTAACACCGCCCCGGCGGGGGCTCAGGAGAGGTGCAGGGCCTGGTGGGCGCCGGCCACGATGACGGCCAGCCCGGCGGCCGCGGCCAGCCACCCGAGGCGGCGGCGTGACCCCAGCAGGATCAGCGTGCCGAGCAGGTAGACCTCGTCGATGGACCGCAGGTCGGCGTGCCCGGACCAGATGTTCGCCGACAGCGCGCCCAGCTCGACGACGTACAGCACGAACGCGAGCCGCTCGTACCGCGGTCCGGGCCGCGCGCAGCGAGGCCAGCGCCGGCGGCGGTGCACGCGGCGAGCGCGGCCACTTCCAGGAACCAGATGCAGGCGGCTCCGGTCGGCGGCCAGAGCAGGCCCAGGTTCATCCGGACGGCGTCGGCGAACTGGCTGAACGGGAGCCCGGGGCTGGAGTTGCTGGCCGCGCTGTCCATCAGGATGACCGAGCCGGTGGCCAGGCGGAGGACCAGCTGCCAGGCCGCGAACATGACCACCGGCATCGCCCAGGCCAGGTCCGCGGCGCCGGGCCGGGCGGCCCGGCGGGCCCACGAGATGAGCCTGGTCAGGCCGAGCGCCAGCGGCACGATCAGGACCGTCTCGCGGGTCAGCGCCCCGTAGCCGAAGGCGGCCCCGGCCAGCACGGGACGCCCGCGGCGGCAGGCGATGATCCCGCCGAGCAGGCACGCGGCCGCGACCGGCTCGGTCAGGTCGTTGCCTGCGCTCATGAAGAAACCGAAGTAGCCCGCGAGCAGCAGGCCCCACAGCGCGTGCCGTCCCGCGTCCCGGGCCAGCGTCCCGCCGGCCAGGCCGACGGCCGCCAGCGCGAGGACGTTGACGGCCACCAGGGCCACCGGCACCCAGGCGTGCTGCCCGGCGGACAGCAGCCAGGCCAGCGCGGGATAGCCGATCCGCTGCACGCGGAACGGCGCGTCCATGGTGATGCCGAAGGCCGTCCGGTGCAGATTCGCCGGGTCGAGCGCCAGCCGGTAATAAAACTGCCCGTCGTAGCCGTTTCCCGGGAAAACCAGCAAACCGCGCGGAACGCCATTGCGGTGGGCGTACGGCCGGGCCGCCCGGACGAACCGGGTGATGTCCCCGCCGGCCGCCAGCCCGAGGCGGAGCAGCACGAACGACACCCAGCCGGTGAGCGCGATCAGCCCGGCCAGCAGCGGCCGGTCCGTCCGGGCCCGCAGCGCCGCCCAGGCCGGGCCCGGCCCGGCGGCGACGCGCCGGGGCGCGGTGACCGGGGGCGCGGTGAGAACGGGGGCGGCGGGCGGGGCCATGGCGCCGGATCATACCGGCGCCGCCGGCCCGGCCCGCGCGTTCCGCGTCCGCGCCGGCAAGGCGGCCACCGGGCCTTAACCAGTTCCGTGTTGTTTCCGTGGCCATTTCATCGCACACTATGGGCACTGGGAGCACGGTGGGGCCGGCCGACGGCGGGTCTCGCCTTTGGCGCGCGCAGCCTGGGCGGCACGGCGGGCCACCAAAGGGGGACCGTCAGTGACTCGTACTGCCGCCGCGGGCGGGGGCCTGGCCGGGCTCGGCCGCTTCGCGGCCCGGCATCCCAAGTCCATCCTCGCCGTCGCCGCGCTGTTCGTGGCGGCCGCCGCGGTGTTCGGCAGCAGCGCGGCCGCCCACCTCAGCTCGGGCGGGTTCGTCGACCCCGGCGCGCAGTCCACCCGGGCGGGGCAGATCCTCGGCCAGACGTTCCGCTCCGAGGATCCGAGCTTCGTGGTGCTGGGCACGGCCAGCCACGGCACGGTCAACAGCCCGGCGGTCCAGCGCGCCGGGCGCGCGCTGACCGCCATGCTGAACCACGAGCCGGGGATCGCGGCCGTCCAGTCGTACTGGGCCGTCCACCATCCGCACAACCCGGTGCTGCGGTCCCGGGATGGCCGCCAGGCCCTGATCCTGGCCTACGCCACCGGCGACGGGGCGACCCAGACCGCGACCGCGCAGCGGGTCGCGACGCAGTCGATGACGATGGGCAGCCCGCCGCTGCGCGTCGTGGTGGGCGGGGCCGCCATCGTCAACGTGGAGGCCAGCAGCCTGATCAAGCAGGATCTGGTCAAGGCCGAGTCGATCGCGCTGCTGCTGACCCTGCTGCTGCTGGTGCTGGCCTTCCGCGGGCTCATCGCCGCGCTCCTGCCGGTCATCATCGGGGTCATCGCCATCGTGGGAACGCTGCTCCTGCTGCGCGGCCTGACCTCGGTGACCAGCGTGTCCATCTACGCGCTGAACCTCACCACGGCGCTCGGCCTCGGGCTCGGGATCGACTACTCGCTGCTGCTGGTGTCCCGGTTCCGCGAGGAACTGGCGACCGGCCTGTCCACCGAGGACGCCGTCGCCGAAACCGTGCGCACCGCGGGCCGCACCGTGCTGTTCAGCGCCGTCACCGTCGCGGTGTCGCTGCTGGCCCTGCTGCTGTTCCCGGAGTACTTCCTCAGCTCGTTCGGCTACGCCGGGATCGCCGTGGTGGCGCTCGCCGCGCTCGCCGCGCTGTTCGTGGTGCCCGCGCTGCTCGGGCTGCTCGGGCCGAGAGTCAACCGCCTGTCGATACCGCTGCGCCGCCACCCCAAGGCCCGCCGAGGCCGGCTGGTGGCACCGCTTCGCGGCGTTCGTGATGCGCTACCCGGCCCGGATCACGGTCGCGGTGGCCATCCTGCTGGTCGCGTTCGTGCTCCCGTTCGCCGGTGTCCGGCTGGGCCAGGCCGACGACCGGGTGCTGCCCACGTCCGCACAGGGCCGCCAGGTCGGCGACGCGCTGCGGGCCAACTTCGCCGCGTTCGACCCGGCCCCGGTGGACGTGATCGCGGTGGGCATCATGCCCGCGTCCCGCTGGGACACGATCGCCCGCTACGCCGCCACGCTGTCGGCCCTGCCCGGCGCGGCCGAGGTGCAGGCCGTGACCGGCACCTACGCGCACGGCCACCGCATCGCCGCGCCGGTGCACAACTCGGCGCAGTTCGCGATGACCTGGGGCACCTGGCTCAAGGTGCTGCCCAGCTCCGATCCCAACTCGCCGCGCGCCGTGGCCCTGGTGCACCGGATCCGGACCATGCGCGGGCCGTTCCCGGTCCTGGTCACCGGGCTCACCGCGCAGCAGGTGGACACCGTCGACTCGGTCTCCGCGCACCTGCCGCTCGCGCTGGCCGTGATGGCGCTGGTGACCTTCCTCGCCCTCTTCCTGATGACCGGCAGCCTGGTCATCCCGGCCAAGGCCCTGGTGCTCAGCGCGGCGTCGCTGAGCGCCACGTTCGGCGTCGCGGTCTGGGTCTTCCAGCAGGGGCACCTGGCCGGCCCGCTCGGCTTCACGCCGTCCGGCTATCTCGACGTCAGCACGCTGCTGCTGATGTTCTGCCTGGCGTTCGGGCTGTCCATGGACTACCAGGTGTTCCTGCTCAGCCGGATCCGGGAGGAATTCGACCTGCGCGGCGACACGACCTCGGCGGTCGCGATGGGCCTGGAGCGCACCGGCCGGATCGTGACCACGGCCGCGGCCCTGCTGGCCATCGTCTTCATCGCGCTGGGCACCTCCAGCGTCGGCTTGCTCAAGCTCCTCGGCGGCGGCATCGCGGTGGCGCTGATCCTCGACGCGACCCTGATCAGGGCCCTGCTGCTGCCCGCGCTGATGCGCCTGCTCGGGGACTTCAACTGGTGGGCGCCCGGCCCCGCTGCGCTGGGTGCACGCCCGGATCGGGTTCTCGGAGTCGGCAGGCCCGTCCCCCGGGCTTCAGTGGGCCGCGGCCGGGGTCTCCGGTGCCGTCCCGGCCGCGCCCGGTCCAGCCGGCGCGGTCCCCGCGGCGGACGGTGCGGCCGGCCGCACCGAGGCGACGGAGGACAGCAGCGCGGACAGCGCCGCGGCGCCGCCGGACCAGCCCGCGCCCGCCGCGGCGCTCACGCCCGCCGCGGAGAACCTGGCCGACACGGCGGCGCTGCCCAGCATCGTGGCCAGCGCCGACACCCAGGCGGCCACGTCGCCCGGCGGGACCAGCATCGCGGCCGACCCGGACACCTCCGCCAGCGCCGGGATGTCACTCGCCACCACCGGCACCCCGGACGCCATGGCCTCGAGCACCGGGAGCCCGAATCCCTCGGCCAGCGAGGGAAACGCGAACACCGACGACGCCCGGTACACCGCGGGCAGCGACTCCTCCGCGACCCCGGGGATGAGCCGCACCCTGGATTCCAGCCCCAGCTCGGCGACCAGCCCCGGCAACGGGTCCGGGAAGCTCGGGTCGAAGTAACCCACGATGACGAGCGAGACATCCGCGGGCAGCGCGGTCAGCGCCCGCACCAGGATTGCGTGATTCTTGTGCGGGCGATGGGCGCCGACCGTGAGGATGAACCTGCTGGGCAGCTGGTAGCGGGCGCGGGCGGCGGCCACGGCGCCCGGGGTGACCGCGGCGAAGGGCCGGACGTCGACGCCGTTCGGCACCAGGGTGGGACGGGGGGCGGACGGATAGTGCTGGCGTATCTCGGCCAGGCTGGCGCGGGTCGGTGCCGTGGTGGCGGCCGCCCGGCGCAGCACGGCCCAGGTGGCCAGCTTCAGCCCGGCCTGGCGGGCCCGGCTGCCGGCGAAACCCACGTCGCTCTCGATCGTGCAGTCGTGGATGGTCACCACGATCGGGCACGGGCGGATGAACGGCGTGAACGTCGGATACGGCACGTAGAGCACGGCCGCGCCTGCCGCGCGGATCACCCGGGCGAGTTCCCGGCAGCGGTGCACCGCGCCCAGCGTGATGTCCGTGTCGATCACGTCGGCGTGCGCGGGCAGCCCGGACAGCGGGAAGATCTGCTCCCGGCCGCCGTTGACGAGCACCCGCAGGGCGAGCCCGTCCGCGGGCCGGGGCCATGTGCGCGGCCAGCTGCATCACCGAGCGGGCGATCCCGTGCGCGCCGGGAAAGGCGTTCACCCGCGCGTCGATCAGGATCGAGCGATCTGCAGTCATGTCCCCGCCCCGCTGTCCATCCCGGCGGCGGCCCGTCCCGCGCGTGGCGGCTCCGTCCCGCGCACCAGGCCCCCGTCCGTCCCGGCAAGGGAACCATTGTGCCCGCTGCACTGATGATCGAGGCCTGCGGACTGGCGAAGTCGTTCGGCTCCGCCACCGCCGTGGCCGGGCTGGACCTGAGTGTCCCGGCCGGAACCACGCTGTGCCTGCTCGGCCCGAACGGCGCCGGCAAGACCACCGCCGTCCGGATGCTGACCACCCTGCTGCGCCCGGACGCCGGCTGGGCCCGGGTGGCCGGCCACGACGTGGTCGCCGAGAGCCGCCTCGTGCGCCGCCACATCGGCCTGTCCGGGCAGTACGCCTCGCTGGATGAGTGCCTGACCGGGCGGGCCAACCTCATCATGATCGGCGAGCTGAGCCGGCTGCCGCGCCGCGCGGCCAAGCGGCGGGCGGCCGAGCTGCTGGCCCGGTTCGAGCTGGAGCGCGCCGCCGGGCGGGCGGTGCGCACCTACTCCGGCGGCATGCGGCGCCGGCTCGACCTGGCGGCCAGCCTGCTCGGCCAGCCCAGCGTGCTGTTCCTCGACGAGCCCACGACCGGGCTCGACCCGCGCAGCAGGCTGACCCTGTGGGACAGCATCCGCGGGCTGGTCAGCGCGGGCACCACGGTGCTGCTCACCACCCAGTACCTGGAGGAGGCCGATCAGCTCGCGGACCGGATCTGCGTCATCGACGGCGGGCGGGTCACCGCGGCGGGCAGCCCGGCCGAGCTGAAGGCCGGGATCGGCTCCGCGCACCTGCGGCTGGTCACTCTGCGAGGCCGCCGCCGCTGGGCCGGGCCGCCGAGATCCTGGCCCGGCACGCGGCCGGCCCGGTCCGCCGGCTTCCGGCCGGGGGCGGCCTGGAGGTGCCGGTCGTGCCCCGGGGCGGCCTGGTCACCGAGGTGGTCCGGGCGCTGGACGCGGCGGGCATCCGGGTGGACGACATCGCCCTGCGGCAGCCCACCCTCGACGACGTCTTCCACGCGGTGACCGGCCCGGAGCGGGCCGCGTGAGCGCCGTCACCGACCGGCCGGCCGGCGTCGGCTTCGCGCCCGGCCCGCCGTCGGCAGGCGGCCGATCCGATGCCACTCGCCGGGCCGGGCCCCGGCGCGGCGCGGGCCGCCCTGGAGTCGGTGCGCTGGGCGCTGACCGACGTGCGCGTGCTGACCTGGCGCACCCTGGCGCGGATCGTCACCACCCCCGAGCAGCTGCTCAACGTCACCGTCCAGCCGCTCATCTTCGTCCTGCTGTTCAGCTACGTGTTCAACGGCGCCATCGTCCTGCCCGGGCACGGGAACTACCGCGAGTACCTCATCGCGGGCATCTTCGCCATCAACATGGGCGGCACCGCGCAGGGCGCCGCCATCGGGCTGGCCGTGGACCTGTCCACCGGGCTCATCGACCGGTTCCGGTCGCTGCCCATGTCCCGGGCGACCGTGCTGGCCGGCCGTACGCTGGCGGACCTCGCCCTGACGCTGGTGGCGGCCGCGGTCACCGCGGCGGCCGGCCTCGCCGTGGGCTGGCGGATCCACACCGGGCCCGCCGACGTGCTGGCCGCCGCTCGGCCTGGCCGCCCTGTTCGCCTACGCGTCGGCGTGGGCGGGCGCCGTCGTGGGCCTGCTGGCCCGGGGCGCCGAGTCGGCCCAGGCCGTGGGCCTGACCATCATCGTGCCCCTGTCGCTGACCTCCAACGCGTTCATCTCCACCGCCCGGCTGACCCCCTGGCTGCGGGACATCGCGAACTGGAACCCGGTCAGCGTGCTGGCGGCCGCCTGCCGCCAGCTGCTGGGCAATCCCGATCCCGCGGCGGCCATCCCGGCCTGGCCGATGCAGCACCCCGAGCTGGCCTCGGCGCTGTGGTCGGCGGTGCTGCTCGCCACCCTGGCGCCGCTCGCGGTGTGGCTCTACGTGCGCCGGACCCGGCGTTGACCGGCCCTCGCAGCGGCCCGGGGGGACGCTGATGCGCATCATGATCGTCACTGATCAGTACGCGCCGATGGTCGGCGGCGTCCCCACCGTCACCCGGACCCTCGCCCGCGGGCTGGCCGGCCGCGGGCACGCGGTGGCGCTGCTGGCGCCGAGCCCGGGGCGGCGCGGCTCGCGGGGCGCCGAAGGCCGCGCCAGCGTGTACTTCCGGGGCTCCCTGCCCTGGCCCTGGTACGACGGCATGCGGCTGGCCTGCCTGCCCGGCCGCGCCGCGCAGGGGCTCCTGACCCGGTTCGCCCCGGACGTGGTGCACGTCCACTCGCCGGTGACCCTCGGGGTGACGGCCCGCCGTGCGGCCGCCCGGCTGGGCCTGCCCGTCGTGTACACGAACCACTACCTGCCCGCCAACGTCCGGCCCTCCCGCCGCCCGCGGCCGCCCGGGTTCGACGCCCTCTTCTACTCCTACGTGGTCCGGTTCTCCAACCGGTGCACGCACGTCACCGCGCCGACCGCGACGGCCCTGCGCCTGCTCCGCGACCGCGGGCTGCGGGTGCCGTCACGGGTCATCTCCAACGGGGTCGACCTGCCCGTCCGCCCGCCCGGCCCGCCCGACGCGGGGCTCGCGGCCCGGTACGGCCTGCACCCCGGCCGCCCGCTGATCCTGACGGTCAGCCGGCTCAGCCCGGAGAAGCGTGTCGACGTCCTGCTGGACGCGGCGGCCCGGCTCACGGTGGACGCGCAGCTGGCCATCGCCGGCACCGGGCCGGACGAGGCCGGCCTGCGGGACCGGGCGGCCGGCTGGGCCTGGCCGGGCGGGTGCGGTTCCTCGGCTTCGTTCCCGGCGCCGACCTGGCTGGCCTGTACCGGCTGGCCGACGTGTTCGCCCTCGCGTCCGAGGCGGAGCTGCAGAGCCTGGCCACCATGGAGGCGATGGCGGCCGGCCTGCCCGTCGTCGCGGCCGACGCCTGCGCGCTCGGGGAACTGGTGGCCCACGGCCGCAACGGTTTCCTCGCCGCCCCCGGCCGCGCCGACCAGATCGCGGCGTACCTGGACGTCCTCGCCGCGGACCCGCGGCTGCGGGAGCGGATGGGCGCGGCTGAGCCTGCAGGCCGTCAGCGGCCACGAACGCGGCCGCGGCCTGGCGGAATGGGAATCGCTCTACCGCCTGCTGGCCGGGCCGCGCCCGGCCGGCCTGGCCCGGTGACGCAGGCCAGGGCCGGTGCCCGTGCCGCTGCTCTTCCTCATCGGCGACACCGGCGGCGGGCACCGCAGCGCGGCGCAGGCCGTGGTCCAGGCGCTGGACCGCGGCTACCCGGGGCGGTTCGCGCCCGTCATCTGGGATCCGCTGCGCGGCCCCGGCTCGCCGCTGCGGCTGCGCTGGCTGGTCAGCCTGTACGGCCCGTGCATCCGGCTGACCCCCTGGCTGTGGGGCCTGCTGTGGCGCAGTTGCGGCTCGCCGCGGACCCTCGGCTGGGCCCGCCAGACGCTGCTCGCCCCGGCCAACCGCAGCGTGGCCCGGGCGGTGGCCGCCACCCGTCCCGCGGTGATCGTGGCCTTCCACGCCTTCACCACGGAGCCGGCGGTGCGGGCCCGCGACCGGGCCGCGCCGGGGATCCCGGTGATCACCGTGATCACCGACCTGATCACCACCCACCTCGCCTGGCGGGACGCGGCCGTGGACCTCGTCGTCGTGCCCTCCGCCCCGGTCGCCCGCCGCTGCGCGCAGGACGGCACGCCGGACAGCCGTTATAGGGAAATCGGGCTTCCGGTCGCCGCGGACTTCGCGGCCGCGCGCGCGGGCGGGCGGGAGGCGCTGCGCGGGTCGCTGGGCCTGCGCACGCGGCCGCTTCCTGGTGCTGGTCACGGGCGGCGCGGAGGGCTCGGGCGGGATCTACCGGCGCGCGGCCGCCATCCTGCGCGAGGTCCACGACGTGGACGTGGCCGTCATCTGCGGCCGGAACCGCAGGCTGCGCCGCAGGATGCACCGGCTGGCCGCGCGCGCCGGAGGCCGGCTGGCCGTGCGGGGCTTCGTCGGCAACATGGCCGACTGGCTGCGCAGCGCGGACATCGTCGTGGGCAAGGCCGGCCCGGGCACCATCGCCGAGGCCACCTGCTGCGCCGCCCCTCTCGTCCTCACCTCCTACCTGCCGGGCCAGGAGGAAGGCAACGCCGCCTTCGTGGTCAGCGCGGGTGCCGGGCGGTACGCGCCGGGCCTGCGCGACCTGGTGGCCGAGATCCGCCGGCTGAGGCGTGACCCGGCCGCCCTGGCCGCCATGCGGGCCGCGTCGGCCGGCCTGTCCCGGCCGGGTGCGGCGGCCGAGATCGCCCGGGTGCTGGCCGGCCTGGCGGGCGGGCCGGCGGCCGGGGGCCCGGAGCCCTGGCCGGGCCGGGAGGCCGCGTCAGGCCGCCCCCAGTACGTCCTCGGCGCGGTGGCAGGCGACCAGGCGGCCCGGCGCTACCGCCCGCAGCAGCGGGACCTCGGTGCGGCACCGGCTGACCGCTAGCGGGCAGCGGGGGTGGAACACGCATCCCGGCGGCGGGCTGGCCGCGTCGGGCGGCTCGCCGGGCAGCACCAGCCGGGTCCGCCGGGCGGCCCAGTCGAGTTCGGGCACAGCGGACCGCAGGGCCTGGGTGTACGGGTGCGCGGGAGACCGCAGCAGCGTCCCCGGTCGGGCCGCTCTCCGCGATCCGCCCCAGGTACAGCACGGCCGTCTGCTCGCACAACTCGCTCACGATCGCGAAGTTGTGCGTGATGAGCAGGTAGGACAGCTTCCGCTCGGCCCGCAGCCGGCCGATCAGGCTGAGCACCCGGGCCTGGGCCCGGACGTCCAGCGCGCTGGTCGGCTCGTCCAGCACCAGCAGCCGCGGCTGCACGCTGAGGGCCCGGGCGATGGCGACGCGCTGGCGCTGGCCCCCGGAGAGCTGATGCGGGTAGCGGCCCGCGAAATCCGGGTCCAGGCCCACCTCGGCGAGCAGGTCACGGGCCCGCCCGGCGGTCAGCCCGCGCGGCACCACGCGGTGCGCGGCCAGCGCCTCCCGGAGCGAACTGCCGACCCGCATCCGGGGATCGAGGCTGTTGTCCGGGTCCTGGAACACGATCTGCACGGCCCGCCGGTAATCCTGCAGGGCCCGGCCGCGCAGCGCGGCGACGTCGGCCCCCTCGAAGCGGATCTGGCCGCCGCTGATCCGGGCCAGCCGGAGCACGGCCCGGCCGATCGTCGTCTTGCCCGAACCGCTCTCGCCGACCAGGCCGAGGCCGACCGGCCCGGCGGCCAGCTGCAGGCTCACCCCGTCCACGGCCCGGACCGGGCCGAACCGCACGGACAGGCCGTCGATCTCCAGCAGCGGGCTCATCCGGCCGTCCCGTCCGGGGCTGGCCCGTCTGGCGCCGGCTCGTCCTGGCCTGGCCCGTCCGGGTCCGGGGCTGGCCCGTCTGGCGCGGGCCCGTCCTGGGCCGGCACCGTGATCCGGGGGACCGCGGCCAGCAGTTCGGCCGTGTACGGGTGCTGCGGCGCGGACAGCACCCGGGCCGCCGGGCCCTGCTCGACGATCCGGCCGGCCTGCATGACCGCGACCCGGTCACACAGCTCGGCCACCACCGCGAGGTCGTGGCTGATCAGCAGGATCGACATGCCCTCGCGCTCGCGCAGGCCGCGGAGCAGTTCCAGCACCTCCGCCTGGACCGTCACGTCGAGCGCGCTGGTCGGCTCGTCGGCCAGCAGCACCCCGGCCCGCAGGGCCACGCGCGAGCGCGATCGCGACCCGCTGCAGCTGGCCGCCGGACAGCTGCGCGGGGTAGCGGTCCAGCAGGTCGGGCGGGAGCAGCACCTGGCGCATGGCCCGGGCCGCCGCCTCCGCCGCTTCCGCCTTGCTCATCCCGTGCAGCCGGAGCGCGCCGAGCACGACCTGGCCCACCCTGAAGACCGGGCTGAACGCCATGGCCGGGCTCTGGAAGATCGCCGCGATCTGCCGTCCGCGCCGCTCCCGCAGGTCCCGCTGGGACAGGTCGGTCAGCTCGGTGCCGTCCAGCCGGATGCTGCCGCTCACGGTCGCGCCGACCGTGTGCGCGAGCCCGAGGATGGCCAGCGTGGTCATGGACTTGCCCGATCCGCTCTCCCCGGCGAGCCCGACGATCTCGGCCTCCCCGAGAGCCAGCTCGTCGATCTGCACGACCGGCCGGCGGCCGAACCGCACCTCGAGGCCGTCGATCGCGAGCTTCACAGGCAGCAGGCTCCGCTTCGGGTCCAGCAGGTCACGCAGGCCGTCGCCGAGCAGGTTGAAGGCGAACGCCGTGACCAGGATCGCGATCCCGGGGAACGTCGCCACCCACCAGTCGGTGGTGAAGTACGTCTGCCCTTCGGACACCATCAGCCCCCAGTCCGGGGTGGGATCCTGCGCCCCGAGGCCGAGGAAGGACAGCGCCGAGGCGGTCAGGATCACCCCGCCCACGTCCAGCGACACCTGCACGATCAGCGGGGTGACCGAGTTGGGCAGGACGTGCCGCGCGATGATCCGCCAGCGCGGGATGCCGAGCACCCGGCAGCTGTCGATGTACGGCCGGCCGGCCACCGAGGCGGCCTGGCCCCGGATGAGCCGCGTGTACCAGGGCCACCAGGTGGCGGCGATCGCGATGGTCAGGCTGGTCAGGCTGGTCGGCAGCACCGTGGCCAGGGCCAGCGCGAGCAGCAGGGACGGGAAGGCCAGGAAGATGTCGGTGACCCGCATGATCACCTCGTCGATCCAGCCGCCGAAGTAGCCGGCCACGATTCCCAGCGGGATCCCGACGCCGCACGCGATCAGCAGCACGAGGACGGCGACCAGCGGGGAGATCCGGGCCCCGTAGATGACCCGGGAGAGCACGTCCCGGCCGACCTGGTCGGTCCCGAACCAGTGCTGCGCCGAGGGCGGGTGCAGCACGGAGAACGGATGCGTGGCGGAGCCGGCGTCGCCGGGGAACGGCGCGAGCAGCGGGGCGGCCACGGCGACCACGACGATCAGCGCGGCCGTCAGGCCCCCCGCCACCAGCAGCGGGTTGGCGCGCAGCCCGCGCCACAGGGCCTGGCCCCGCGGCAGGACCGGAGCCGGGATGGCGGCGGGTGAGGGCGCTTCGATCATCGCAGCCGGATCCGCGGGTCCAGGGCCGCCTGGATGATGTCCACGGCCAGGTTGGCGGCCACGTAGACCAGCGCGATGAACAGGGTCACGCCCAGGATGGCGGGCGTGTCGAGGGTGGCGACCGAGGCGGCCGTGTAGCTGCCGAGGCCCGGCCAGTCGAAGATCGCCTCGACCAGGAACGTGTTCACCAGCGAGTAGCCGAACACCAGCGCCACCGCCGAGGCCACCGGGTTCCAGGCGAGCTTCATCGCGAACCTGCTGTAGACGGCCCGCTCGCTGAAGCCCAGCGCGCGGATCATCTGCACGTGGGTCTCGCCCACCGTGTCCAGGACCTGCGCCCGGACCATGCGCGCGATGAGCCCGGCCGGGTAGGCCGCGACGACCAGGGCGGGCAGCACGAGATGGGCCAGGATGCTGCCGAGCATCGGCCAGTTCCCGCTGATCGTCGCGTCGATCAGGCTGAACCCGGTCCGCTGCGCGAGCGGGTGGCTGAACAGCAGGCTGGGCGCGTACTCGCCGGCGGCCGGGAGCACATGCAGCCGCTGGGAGAAGACCAGCTGGAGGATGAGCGCCATCCAGAAGATCGGCATGGACACGCCGAGGATCGAGCCGGCCCGGATGGCCTGGTCGAGCAGGCCGCCCCGCCAGCGGGCGGCCACCAGCCCGAGCGGCACGGCGACCGCCAGCGCGATGATCAGGGCGGCGGTGACCAGTTCCAGCGAGGCGGGCGCCGCGGTCCCGATGTCGGACAGGACAGGCTGGTGGGTGTGGATCGACAGCCCCCAGTTGCCGGTCAGGATGCCGCCGAAGTAGGCGAGCAGCTGGACCAGCGGCGGCCGGTCCAGGCCGAGGAACCGCCGGGCCGCGGCCACCTGGGCCGCCGACGCGTGCGGCCCGGCCCAGGTGGCCGCCGGGTCGCCGGGGATGACCCGGGCGATCACGAACGTCGCGACGATGACGCCCGCGACCACCAGCGCGGCCAGGGCGACCCGGCGCGCGACGTACCCGGTCAACTGCCAGTCGGCCTGAGGTTGTAGGCGAAGACGACGTTCGCGTAGGCCGGGTCCGGCTGGAAGCCGGTGAACGACGTGCGCATCGCGTACTGGTAGTTCACGTTGTAGAGCACGTCCAGCGGCGCCTGCTGCAGGACCTCGACCTGCATCGTCCGGTACAGCTGCACGCCCGCCGTGCGGTTGGTGGCCAGCAGCGTCTCCACCTGGTTGATCTGCTTGTCCAGCGCCGGGTTGGAGTAGTAGGAGAGGTTGAAGTACGGGGGCTTCTCCGTCTGCAGCAGGTTGGTGAACCAGGTGTACGGGTCGGCGTAGTCCGGCCACCAGTACTCGAGGAAGATGCTCTGGTGGCTGTCGCCCGACTTCGCCTTGGCCCACTGGGTCGGCCAGGCCAGTGACTGGGTGGCCAGGTTGATGTTCAGCTTGGCCAGGCTGGACTTCAGCAGCGTCACCACGACCTGCTCGTTCGAGTCGCCCTGGGTGTAGGTCAGGGTCAGGTTCAGCGGCTTCTTGCCCGGCCCGTACCCGGCCTGGTGCAGCAGCTGGACCGCCTTGGCCGGGTCGTAGTGGTAGTCCGGCAGGTTGGTGAAGTGACCGGGCAGGCCGGCCGGGACCAGGCCGCTGGGCGTGACCGCCGCACCCTGCAGCGCGGCGACGATCCCCGGGTAGTTGATCCCGTAGGAGATCGCCTGGCGCTCGGGCAGGCTCAGCGTGTGCGCGTTGAGCTGGCCCAGCAGGTTCTGGAAGGACGGGACGCTCATCGTCGCGATACCCGCCTGGCCCTGGAACGACTTCCATAGCGCAGGGCTGATCTGCTCCACGAAGTCGACCTGCCCGGACCGCAGCAGCTGGGCGGCGGTGGTGTCCTGGGGCACGACCCGGAACACCAGCTTCTTGAAGTGCGCGCCCTGCCAGCCGCCCCAGTAGCCCGGGAAGGCCTTGAGCACCACCTCGAACTCCTGGCCCTTGTTCCAGGTCTGCAGCGTGTACGGGCCGGTGCCCGCGTCATGCGGCGTGTTGAACCACTTGGTCAGCTTGGCCGCCGACCCGCCGCCCGCGGCCTGGGTGTCGTAGATGTACGCCGAGTAGGAGGCCGAGGCCTCCAGGTCCAGCGGTGAGGGGTACTTCAGGTGGAAGACCATCGTGTAGGTGCTGGGCGTGGCGATGCTCTTCACCGCGGACCAGACGTACGCGGCCCCGCCGCCCAGCTTCTGCGTCCGCAGGATGGACGCCGCCGCGGCCTGCGCGGTCATCAGCCGGCCCGTGTGGAAGTGCACGCCCGGGCGGAGGTGGAAGGTCCAGGTCAGGCCGTTGGCGGACGAGGACCAGCTGGTCGCGAGCAGCGGCTTGATGGTGTGCGTGGCGGTGTCGTAGCGCGTGAGCGTCTCGTACATGTTGCTCATGGCCAGGATGCCGTCGGAGTACTCGGTCGCGGGGTCCCAGCCGTTGACCATGACCGGGGCGGAGGTGTCGTAGGTGAACACCTGGCTGGTGGCCTGCTGCTGGCCCGCCGGGGACGAGGAGCCGCCGCAGGCGGCCAGCAGCACCAGCAGTGCGGAGCCTGATGCCAGCAGGCCGGCGCGGTGGGGCTTCATGCCTTCCTCCGTGATCCTTTGTGGTTTTGGTGCACCGTGTGGGGAGTACTGCCGCCCAGGTCGTCAGGGGCCCGCGGGTCCCGCCGCGGCCGTCCGGGCCGGGTCAGCCGGATGAGCCTGGGCCGGATGGTCCGGCAGGCCGCCGAGCGCGCCGGCCGCTTTCGCCCGGATCCGGACCGCCGGGGAGGTGAGGTAGGCCAGCGGGATCTCTTCCCGCTCGACGATCCGCACCGTCGCGGGGTCCGCCCCGGCGGCGACGGCGCGCTCGCGTGCCTCGCCGCACGCCTCGTCGAGGGCCGCCTGCCTGCCGCCGGGTCCCATGTGGAAGATCCGGTCCACCTGGCCGCTGACCGACGCGATCGCCGCGCCCACGGCGTTGGCCGTGTCGAAGTGCTCGGGCCGGATGACCTCACTGACCCCCGGTATCTGGTCCGGGATCAGGATGCTGCCGCCGCCGACCGCGACGAGCACGCAGTCTTCCCGGGAGGTCTTCATCCGGTCGATCGCGTCGGCCAGCATGACGTCCGCCCGGGCCAGGGCGCCGTCGAGCATCTCGCGGTGGCCGCCCGCCAGCCCGGGGTCGCCGAGCAGTGCCCGGCCGGCCGCGACCGCCGCGTCGGTCAGCGTGGGGGTCGTCCCCCCGAAGACGAGGGCCTCCTGCTGCAGCAGGTAGCCGACGCTGCGCGGGCCGATCCGGACGCCGTCGTCCTGCGCCGAGATCACGGTGCCGCCGCCGAGCGCGATGGTGACCAGGTCGGGCATCCGGAAGTTGGTGCGCACGCCGCCGATCTCGACTCCCTGCGATGACTCCCGCGGGAAGCCGTTGACCAGCACGCCCACATCGGTGGATGTGCCGCCCACGTCGACGACCAGCGAGTCGCCGGTCCCGGTCAGGAAGGCCGCGCCGCGGACGCTGTTGGCCGGCCCGCTGCCGATCGTGAGCACCGGGTACCGCAGGGCCTGGTCCAGGCCCATCAGCGTGCCGTCGTTCTGCGCGAAGAACGTGATCGGCTGCAGCTGGTGCGCGGCCAGCGATTCGTGCATCGCGATGGCCACGCCACGGGCCACCCCGGCCAGGGCCCCGTTCAGGATCGTGGCGTTCTCCCGCTCCAGCAGGCCCAGCGAGCCGATCTCATGGCTGAGCGAGACGTGCACCTCGCCCAGCTCGCGCTTGACGATCTGGCTGGCCTCCAGCTCGTGCCGCGGCGACACCGGGGCGAAGACGCTGGTGATCGCGACCCCGTCGGCCGTGCCCGCGACCTCGCCGAGGAACCGCGCGATGGCGTCGGTGTCCAGCGGGGCCAGGTCCCGCCCGTCGAATTCGATGCCGCCGCCCACGATCACCGCGCCGGCTGAGATGGCCTCGGCGAGGTCCGGCGGCCAGCCGAACATGGGCCGGATACTGTACGTGGCCGGGCCGCCGATCCGGATGACCGCTATCCGCCGCAGCTTCCCGCGCTCCAGCACGGCGTTGGTCGCGTGGGTGGTGCCCAGCATGACGTGGGTGATCCGCCGCCGGTCCGCTTCCGGGGCGCGGAGCACGGTGTCGATCGCGCTGGTGATCCCGCCGGTGATGTCCGGCGTCCCCGGCACCTTGGCCTTGGCGATCACCCGGTCGGAGCCGTCCATGATCACCGCGTCGGTGTTGGTGCCGCCGACGTCGATGCCGAGACGGCAGTCAGGCGCGGGCACCGGCGAGCTCCTCCACGGGCAGGTAGTCGAAGTCGTAGCCGAACGCCCGCGGCCCGGTGATCGCGATCCCCCGCTCCGTCCGCCACACCGGGTCGCAGGCGAAGGCGATCACGACCACCCGCTGGCCGTACTTGATCCGCTCCGTCGCGATCGCGTCCGCCGTCTCGCTGTCCAGCACCGAGATCAGGTCCGGCACGGAAGCCAGCAGCCGGCCCCGCTCCAGCGCGACCAGGTTCTCGTTCTGCAGTTCCAGCCGGACCAGGCGGCCCGTGTCCTCGCCGAGCCCCTCGATCACCACCGAGCCGCGGACGAAGCCGCTCGTGGTGTGCCGCTCCACGTCGGAGACCTTCCCGGCGATCAGGCGGAACGCGCCGATCTCGGCGATCAGCGCGGCGACGGGGCTGCCGGCCGCCCGGGTGATCGCCTCGCCGATCCGGATGGCCAGCGATACCGAGTTCCGTACGGTCGCGTCCCTCGCCTGCGCGGCGGTAAGAGAGAACTCGGTGGATGACGCGGCCCCGCCGAACTCCACGGCGGCCGCCCGTTCCAGGCGCTCCATCCAGTGCCCGGAGATGGCCTGGAAGATGACCAGGTTGCCGCGCTCGTCGGTCATCACGGCCGGGCTCGGCGAGATCCCGGCCAGCTGCATGGTGACCTGCGGGACTTCCGGGAAGGCGCGTCCCATGCCGTCCGCGTCGACCACGGGAAGCCCCATCCGCGCCGCCCAGGTGATCGGCAGCACGCCGTTCCCGCCGCCGATCTCGCCTGCCATTAGCGCCGCCACCCGGCCGCCGGTCAGGTACTCCAGATGGTCGCGGAGGCGCTCTCCCTCGTCACCATTCTCGATCTTCTCGATGCTGACGGTCGGGGCACCGATACCCCCGCAGGGCATGATCAGCGCGTCGCCGGGCAGTTCGTCCACGTCCACCAGGTGGACCGGGCCGTAGTCCTCGGTAGCCTGCAGGGCCTGGAGCAGGCTGAGATAGGTGTCGCCGCCGCCTCCCGCGCCGAGCACCGCGCAGCCGCGAGCTAAGGCGTGCAGCGCGTCAGGATCGAGGAGTCGCTTCACAGGGGAGGCCAATACCATCCTGGCAGGCAGGGATAAAGCTAGGTGTTAATCATCATAGTTCCCGATGTGCGGGCGCACCGGGAACTATTTCCACCGATCGGCGAGCTGGAGCTCAGTCTCCCTGATGAGATCGCGCAGTTCGGCCGCGTCCTGGCCGCGGACCACGCGGGGCGGGCTCGACAGCAGGCGCCGCGCGTACAGCAGCCCGGCGATCCCCCGCCAGACGTGCCAGCGCGGGAACTCCTGCCCGTAGCTCCACCAGTCGGGGTGCTCACTGCCAGCAGTCATTAAATCGGTCGCGGCTTCCCTGTCCATCGGCTCTCCCTGGGGCACCAGGGTCACAGCGCGTGTCCGGCGTTGCGGGCGCGTAACCCTTGCTGCAAAGGATTGCAGCTGCACCACGGGACAGGAATGGGCGCGATGCACTGTGATTGTGACGGATGTGTGCAGGACGCATAAAGTGCCACCTGTGCACACGGTTGACGAGATCCTGGCCAGCTCGCCGCTGGCCGGGCTGCGGCGGGTCAGCGGCGGTGGCGGCGGCCGGCGGGTGGCCCTGGTGCGCCTCGCCGAGCGTTTCGCCGACCTGGATGATGCCACAGCGGGCAGCCTGGTCGTGCTATCCCGCGCGGCGTCCGCGGAAGTTACCGACTACCGTCTGGACATGGGACTGCGCTGGGCGGCGGTCAACCGGGTGGCCGCGGTCGCCGCTTTCTCCGCCGGGCAGTGGCGCCCGACCGTCACGGCGATGGACATCGCCGGGCGGGCCGGCATCGCCCTGATCTCGATCCCGGCCGGGACCGAGCTGGCCGGGCTGGTGCAGGCGATCGCCCGGGAGATCGGCGGCGGCGCCGGCCTGGCCCTCGGCCGGGCGGAGGAAGGCCTGAACGCGGTGCTCGCCGCGGAGGAGGCCGGGGCCGGCCTCGACGAGCTCCGCGCCGCGGTGAGCCGGGCGCTCGGCACGGCGGTCGAATTCCGTCCCCGTGCCCCGGGTGACCGTGCCCCGGGTGACCGTGCCCTCGGTAGCGGTGCTCCGGCCAGCCATGCTCCCGGGCCGCGGGGCGCTGGTAACGGCCGTCCCGTGCGGGCCCTGGACGGCGGCCCCGCGGGCGAGGTCGCCGTGCCGGTCGTCGTGGGTGACACGACGATCGGCGACCTGGCCGCGCCGGGCGCGCACGGGGACCTCGCCGTCGCCGCGCGGCTGGTCCTGCACAGCGCCGCCGCGTCCGCCGGGCGGCATCTCGACCTGGCCCGGCGGGCCCGCGAGGTACCGGCCCGGTCGCGCAGCGAGCTGCTGGCCGAGCTGCTGATGTCGGAGTCCGCGGTCAACGACGATCTGCTCGACCGGGCCCGGCAGCTGAATGTCGCGCTGGGCGGCTGGCATGTCGCGATCCGGATCGAGGCCGACGATCTCGACGGTGCCGGGGGATCCGGCCCCGGGGGATCCGGCCCGGATGAGGTACGCCGGTTCGAGCTGCTGGAGTCGGCGGGGCAGATCGCCCTCCAGGCCGCTGGCGCGGCCGGCGGCACCTGGCACCTGTCCCGGGTGGCCCGCGCCATCGTCCTGATCAAGATGACCTCGTCCGACCCGGGACCGCAGGCCGGGGCCCAGGCCGCCCGGTCCGCCGCACGCGCGTTGCAGCACTTGCATGAGCGGCTGCCCGCTCTCTCGTTCCGGGCCGGGGTGGGATCGGCGCACGAGGGGACGGCCGGGCTCCGGGCCTCAGCGGCCGAAGCCCGGGCGGCGCTGTTCGCCGCGCGGGCGGCCCGCAAGCCCTCTGGGGTCGCCGCGCACGACGCGGTCGGGGTGCAGCGGATGCTGATGGAGTGGTACGCCTCGGACACTGCCCGGGCCTCGGTGCGCGATCAGCTCGCCCCGCTGGAGAAGCTGGGCCCGTCCCGCGCCGACACGGCGATCAGGACCCTCGCGGCCTACCTGGACGAGCAGGGATCCATCGGCAGGACCGCGCAACGGCTGCACCTGCACCGCAACGCCGTGGCCAACCGGATCCGCGGCATCACCGAACTGCTGGACGTGGACTTCGAGGACCCCGACCAGCGGCTCGCCCTCCAGCTCGCCTGCCGCGCGCGGCTGCTGGGCTGAGGACACGGCCGGGGGCCCTGACCGCAGCCGCCGGGGCCCGGCCCGGGACGCCGCGTGCCGGGCCCGGGCCGGCCGGGCCCGGCTCGGCTCCGCCGTTCCGGTGCGGAAGCACAAGTCCCAGAGCAGCCAGATCATGAGGGCGAAGGTGGCCACGGAGGCGGCCCCGGTGGGCTGGCTCAGGTACACGAGGACGTAGCCGCCGTCCGGGATGATCGCGGCCGGGGTGCCGACCACCTGGGCGCGCCGCAACGTCCAGGGGTCCTTGGTGGGGTTGGCGTCACCCTTAGTCCGGATCGCGCCCCCGGCGTCGCTGAAGACCCGGTGGGTGACTACCTGGTCGGGGCCGTACGCGTAACGGAACGTAATGATCTCGCCCCGGTGCACGGTTCCGAGGACGGGCCGGTCAACGACGGCCTCGCCGGGGCGCAGGGTGGGGATCATGGAGCCCGTGTGCACGATGTAAGCCCGGTACCCCTGGTGCCAGGCCAGCACCACCGCCGCCGTGAGCGTGGCGGCGGCCAGCAGGGCCAGGCCAGCCAGCAGTCGTCGGGCCACCCTCATGCGCGAACCTCACCTGGGCCGGGCTCCGGGCCGGCGGGTGGTCCCGCCGGCCCGGAGCAGCAACTGCTACGGAGTCGGGGACGAGTTCAGCGGGTCATTGGGCGCCACTCCCGGCTGGGTGGCGACGATCTCATAGGGCAGGCCGTACGACGGGCTGGACGAGGTGCAGACCTGGTCGGTCGGGTCCGTGGTGTCGCTCGGGTTCTGGATCAGCGGATAGCAGAAGAACTGCGACAGCTCGGAGGCGACCGCTTTCCACTTCGGTCCCAGCGCGAAGCTGAACGTCATGTTGCCCCCGTTCTGGGGCGGGACGTTGGCGGCCAGCTTGATGACGTTGGGGATGGGCCAGCAGCCGGTCTGGGACAGCGGGACCTGCGCGCCCTGCGCCGAGGAGCAGTGGCTCGAGTTCCCCGGGATGGGCGACAGGTCGGCCTGCTCGCCGTCGTTGAGATTGGTGGAGGAGAAAACGGTCGAGCCGTTGCTCCCGATCTTCGCCTCGCCGTATGAGCCGAGGTTGTTGACGGAGTGCAGCGCCTGGGCGTTGTTGAACACGAGGTAGATGTCCTCGCTGCCCGTCCCGGTGTTGGTGTACTGCACCGTGCTGGTCTGGAACTGGCCTGGCAGCATGTTGGCGAAGTCGAAATCAAGCCCGTTGCCGCCGCTGCCGCCGCTGGTAGTGACCTTGACGGACCCCACGGTGCCGGTGACCGTCCCGCCCTGGGTGTCGTTGAAGTAGGCGCCGGTGGCCCCCGCCGCCGCCGTCACCAGGCCGACCGAGCCGGCCAGTGCGCCGACAAACACGCCTATACGCCATTTCTTTCCGAGCCGCATGCCGTACTGCCTCCTTGTGAATTGACGATCCACGGGCCATGCCGTTTAACGGGGACCTGGATGCCAGGAAACCGCATGGCCGCAGGGTGCTGGTCTGGCAGGATTCAAGGCGCACGCGAATATGAGGCTGGCTACTCCCGAAGTGCCATGAGAAAGGCGGCGGCTTCTTTCCGCGCAGGCCTTCCCGGCACCTCTGCTTGCTGCTCAGCGGCCAGACTTCGTGAGCAGCCACGGTCCGCCCGGACCTGGCCCTCCCCCAGATCCCTCGAATCCCTCGCGTGCTTACCGGACCGACGTACAGGTTGACGCGAGACGGGCAGATTTGGTTTACCCGCTCCTATATGTTCCGGCTGCCTCACGGTGCGGAGAGTGAGGTGAGGTGGCCTGGCTGACCCTTTTGTGGCCGTTCGGCCGGGTTGTTCCGCCAAACTCGGGAAGAATGTCTGGAAAACCCTTTTTGAGCCGAATCGGTGCCGTGCCCGGCCGGGGGACCCGGCCGGGCACGGCTCAGGGCAGCCTGGCGGACCTCGGGCGGCGGAAGTCCCGCTAACGAGGTCCCTTTGGCCCCTGGTGACAGCCGTCTTCCGGGAGTCATCCTGCTGTTGTCAGTAAGGAGGCTGCGATGTTTGCCTCACTCGTCAATCGCGTGACCGCCTGGTTCCACCCGAAGCGTTGCCCGGGATGTGGCCACAAGATCCGTGAAACATACTGCGATGTGTGCGGGTACGACCTCTACCAGCAGACCCGCGACAAGACCTTTCACCGGCCGATGACCTGACCGGCCGGACCGGCGTGAGCCCACGTCCGCGACCGTGCCCTACGCATCCTTCGCAAGTGGCCGACCCGCAAGGCCGTTACCCACTGGGCGTGGCGCTGTCACCGCCGGCGGCGGCCCCGCGAGGTGACCATGCTTACACGCGGATGACGATTCGCTGTCGCTTCGGCGCACGGTTCTGTACATCGGCCCGCACCCGTAAGGCGCTGTCAGCCTGGCTCGCCGGTAGCGGAGTTCTTCCGCCCCGGCCGGCCGGTTATAGCCGCTGACCTGGCCGCGTGCGGGCGGGCGGGGAGAACTTCGACGGCCTCTCACCGCGGTCCGCGGCGCAGGATGAGCGAGGCTCACACACGTGGCCCGTCGTGATCCCCGCGGCGAGCCGGACCGGCGCTCCCCGTCTCCGCCTGCGCCTTGGCCTCGGCCTGTGCCTTGGCCTTGAAGTAAGCCTGCCCCTCGGCCACATCGGCGCCTTGCCCACGGGTCCTGTACGTGACGTAGAGCGGCCAGCCAGCAAAGATAACGAACACCACAGCAGCCAGGCCGAGGACCATCCACACCACGGGAGTCACGTAACTACCTCTTTCGCAGTCCGGCTTCGAACCCCGGAATGCAGACGACCGCACCCGGCTCATCTCATGCATATAACAAGTGTTGTATTCGACAATAGTCTGCTGCAGAGAGGCTATCAAGGGCACAAGCGCGGCGAGGTCCTCCCGGGCCGGACAACGTCACAAGGTCCCGCCATGAGACCCGTCCGCACGCTCACCCAGCGCGTTGCGGGTGCGCCTCCGGTGAGTGGGCATGCACCCGGCCCGCGGCCGTCGGGTGCGTTCACAGCCAGTTGTCGAGGTAGTAGGTGCTCGTGTGGTCGTAGTCGGGGTCATAGCCGGCTTTCATCCGGGTAGTGAGTGCCTCGGCCTGGTACCCGCGCCTGTCGAGCGCGTCGATGATGTTCCAGGTGGAACTGGATGCCCGGGTGAGCAGCGCCGTCTTCCCGCGCTCACGGCTCAGGTGCTCGGCGGCGGCGAGGAGCCTCACGAAGGAGTCCCGGGTCGCTGCGGCGAGGAAGGAAACGAATCCTGCCTCCGGGGGCTGGATGGTGCTTTCCAGATGCACGATCGCGATGCCGTCGCCAGTGGTGAGCACCTGGCCGGCGCCGCACCGCTTGGTGGCTGCGGCCTCCCCGGACACATCGAGGCCCGGGTACAGGAAGCCGAGGTCCGGCAGGGGGCCACCGATGCGGACGCCCGCCGGCATGCCTGTCGCGCCCAGTTGGGCGCGGAACCCGATTCCGGTGCACGACGGCCGGAAGCCCATTTTCTTGTAGAAGTGCTCATGGAACGGGCTGTCCCGGTAGGTCTCCAGCCCCATCAGGCGGACTCCGCGCCGCCGCCAGCTGTCCATGCATGCGGCTATCAGCTTCCCGCCGGCCCCGGACCGCTGCGCATCCGGGTGAACGGCCAGCGGCCCGATCCAGCCGAGCGTGCCCCGCGTCACGGAGATCAGCGCCCCGGTCATCTGGCACGGTTCCTGCTCCCGCGCAGCAACGAAGCACCCGCCCGGATCCGCGGCGAACCGTACGGCGAAGAACAGCGCCGGGATCCCAGGCCTGGCCGGCTCGGTGCTGGCCGCCGGTGCGTGCGGCGCCCCGAACGCCGCGTTCGTCACCGACGAGACGCCCGGCAGATCACCGGAGGTCATCGCCCGGATGAGGGTCGCGCTCGTGACTGTCTCCTCAATCTGGCCTGGCGGAACATGCCTCAACCGTGCGGGCGCCGTAGCTGCGATCATGCTTCGGGCCCGGGCCCGGGCCGCCTGGGTGTGGCCACTGTCCATGGACCGGCATCGAAATCTTGCATGCGGCAAGTCTTGGTTCCTACAATATTTAGTCATGGGGAAATCCTCAATGACGGGCCTGGATGCTCCGGAGCTGGGACCAGAGACGGCAGAGGTCCTGCAGGCGGCCACGCGGGTGCTGGCGGGCGTAGCGCTGCGCAGCCTAGACGTCCTTGACGGCGCGGTGACATTGCCGCAGTTCCGGATGCTCGCGGTTCTGGGCGACCTGGGGCAGGCCCGGTCCGCTCAGGTAGCCCGGGCGCTGGGCCTGGATGCCTCCACGGTGACCCGGCTCGCTGACCGGCTGGCCGCGGCCGGCCACATCACCAGGGGCCGCGACCCGGGTCATCGCAGCGTGGTGACCCTGGAGCTCACCGCCACCGGGCAGCACCTGGTCCGCCAGGCCGCGGCGTGGCGGGAGCAGGAGCTGGCGCGCATCCTCCGGCAGCTCCCGCCCGCGGGCCGCAGGCAGGTAACCAGGGCGCTTCGCCAGCTGGTCGAGGCGGCCGGTGAGGGATCCGGAACGATCCCCCCCACCCTGGTCCCTATGTGAGCGGATCCTGCCAGCTGGCCATCATGGGACGCTTACCAGGCGGCTGCCGTGCCTTATCACGCGCACTACCGGGCCATACCCGGCTGGCCGCTCCCCTGATGATCGACGGTGCCGTGGCAGGAGAATAGCCATGCCGCCAGCGGACTGCCCGAGCCTGCAGCAGCACCTGGCTGCGGCCGCTCCGGCCAGCCTTCCGCCAACCCCGCCACAGATGCCACGGCCAGCTCAACCGCCCAGGCCATGCCAGTTCCCTCATTTGCCCGCAACGTCCGGGATCCGCGCGAGCCTGCCCTTGTCCGGCGGCCGCGCGGCCTGGGCCGCCCCGCCTCCCCGTACCGGGTTAACTTGCAGTGGCTGATAGATTCATTAAGAACTAATCGCAGTATGCAAGTAAAAGAGGAGCGTCCCTTGACCGGGCAAGCGGATGTGGGCGTGGCGGACGAGGCCGCCGTGGATGCGGTGCTGACCGCGAGCCGCACGCTGATCGCGGTGGCAACCAGTTCGCTGGGCGCGGCCGCGGAGGAAACCACGATCGCGCAGTACCGGGCGCTGGTGGTGCTGGCCTCGCGGGGCCCGCAGCGGATGACAGACCTGGCCGGGGCACTGGACGTGACGCCGTCCACCGCCGGGCGGATGTGTGACCGGCTGCTGCGCAAGGGCATGATCCGCCGGCACCGCGCCCGGGCGGACCGCCGCGCGGTGCAGGTCTCCATCACCCCGGCGGGACGGCAGGTGGTGGATCAGGCGACCGCCCGGCGGCGGGCCCTGATCGCCGGCATCTTGCGCAGGCTCCCGGCGCCCCGGCAGCTGTCGGTGGCCGCCGCGCTGCAGGAGTTCGCCCTGGCGGCCGGGGAGATCCCTGACAGCCTGTGGCCAGCCGATCCGGCTGAGGTGCCGCCGCCGGGCCCGGCCAGGGGGAAACGGGCGGCGGCAAGCACAGGGGGCAGGTCATGACGGTCACGGCAGCGGCCAGGACGGCGCCGTGGGCCGCGAGGGCAGCGGGGTGGCTGCGGGCCTCGCGGGCTGGCCTGTTCGTGATCGCGGTGCTGGTAGGCGCGGGGTCCGGGCTGGGCGCGGTGGCGTTCCGGTACCTGATCTACTTCTTCACCTGGCTGGCCACCGGGCACGTGCAGTTCGGCCAGGACGGCTACGTGGGCAGCAGTCACCTGCCGTGGCTCGGGCTGGGGTTCTTCGTGGTGATCCCGGTCATCGGCGGCATCATCTATGGCCCGCTGATCTACCGCTACGCCCGCGAGGCCCGCGGTCACGGCGTCCCTGAGGTGATGATCGCGGTCGCGGAGAACGGCGGCCGGATCCGCCCGCAGGTCAGCGTGGTCAAGGCGCTGGCGTCGGCGCTCTGCATCGGGGCCGGCGGGTCGGTCGGCCGGGAGGGCCCGATCGTCCAGATCGGCTCCGCGCTGGCCTCCGGGCTGGGTCAGTGGGTCCGCATGCCAGAGAACCGGATGCGGATCCTGGTCGCCTGCGGTGCGGGCGGCGGCATCGCGGCCACGTTCAACGCGCCGATCACCGGGGTGTTCTTCGGGGTGGAGATCATCTTGCGGGAGTTGTCCGTGGACGCGCTGTTCACGGTCATGCTCTCCGCGATGATCGCTGACGCGGTCGCCATCCCGTTCCTGGGCAACCGGCCGTTCCTTTCCGGCTTCCCTTCCGGCATCGCGCTGCATCATCCCCGCAACTACCTGCTGGTGGCGGTCCTCGCCGTGGTCGCGGCCCTGATCGGCCTGACGTTCAAGACCGTCGTGTACAAGATGGAAGACCTGTGGGACATCGCCTGGAAGAACCGGCCGGAGTGGGCCCGGCCGGCGATCGGCGGCATCGTCCTCGGCCTGGTCCTGCTGGCACTCCCGCAGATGTACGGCGTCGGCTACCCCGTCATGGACAAGGCGATCGCCGGGAACTACGTGCTGTGGTTCCTGATCGTGCTGGCCGCCGGGAAGATCATCGCGTGCAGCCTGACGCTGGGTATCGGCGGGTCCGGCGGGGTGTTCGCGCCCTCGCTGTTCATCGGGGTTACCTCAGGTATGGCGTTCGGCGAGATCGCTGATCACCTGCTCGGCCCGGGCGCCGGCCAGCCTGCCCTGTACGCGGTGGTGGCCATGGGGGCGGTGTTCACCTCCGCGGCCCGCGCCCCGCTGACCTCGCTGGCCAGCGTGGTGGAGATGACCGGTGACTTCACCCTCACCTTGCCGGTGATGCTGGCCGTGGCCATCGCCACCGCCACCTCGCGGGCGCTGAGCTACGGCACCATCTACACCACCAAGCTGCTGCGCCGCGGGCAGGACATCGACCGCGCCGCGCCGTGGCGGGCGTTCGGCGACCTGAAGGCCGCCGACGTCATGCGGCCATTCCCGGAGCCGATCGCCGTCGCCCCCGGGCCAGACGACGAGGGCCGCGTGGCCCCGGCCCTGGCCCGGCTGGCTGGGCCGGTCACCTACCAGGGCGACCCGCAGACGGTCCTCGCCAGCGAGTCCCTCGCCCAGGCGCTGCGCCAGATCGCGGTGTACGGCCGCGACGGGCTGCCCGTGCTGTCTCGCGACGGCCAGCAGGTGGAGGGCTGGGTCACCGGCGCGAGCGTGCTGGACACTGTCGCCCGCGAGATCGGCGGGCTCCCGCCCCAGGCCGCCGCAGCCGGGGCCCGGCCGGACGGGGAATCCTCCCGCCAGGAGCCGCCCAACCCGCTACCGGGCTACCAGGTCCTCGAGGTCACCATCGAGGACGGCTCGCCGGCGTCAGGCAGGGCGCTTGGCGCCATCACCTGGCCACCCGGCAGCTTCCCCGTCTCCGTCCTGCGCAACCGCGGGCTGCAGGATGCCGAGCCCGGCTTCATCCTGACCCCCGGCGACCGCGTCAACCTGCTCGCCCGGGCAGCACGGCCCTCGGTACCGGCGCTGGCCCACGACATGCCGGACAGCTACGAGGATGGCCAGCGCCCCCGCATACCCGGCACCCATTGAGACCCGCGGGCAGGGAGGAAAGCAGTGCCCTCATCCACGTCATCACCGGCCACCGCCGCTATGGCGGCCTGGGCCGCCGGACTGCTGCGGGTCCGCTGGCTCGCCCGCGCGCCCATTGGCCTGTACCGGGCACGCCTGGGGTTCCTGCTCGGATCACGCCTGCTGATGCTCGAACACCTCGGGCGGAAATCTGGCGTCCGGCGTTATGTCGTCCTGGAAGTCGTCGCCCGCCCCCGGCCCGGCACCTACGTTGTGGCCTCTGGGTTCGGGGCCCGGTCCCAGTGGTTCCGCAACGTCCGCGCCCACCCGCACGTCCGCGTCTATGCCGGGGGCCGCCGGCCAGCGTCAGCGACAGCACGGCTGCTCACCAGGGACGAGACAGCCGCGGCGCTGGCGGCCTATGCGGCCGGGCATCCGCGGGCGTGGGCCGCATTGAAGCAGGTCTTCGAGTCAACCCTCGGCGCCCGGATAAGTGACCAGGAGCCCAGCCTGCCGATGATCGCGTTCGAACTCGCCCGCGGATCCTGCGAGGCGCAGGCGTCACCGGACCAGGCCACGAGCAGGAAGCCGTGACCGAGGATCGCCCGTCGCCGGCGGCTCGTGCCCTGTCCGGGCGTACCGCGTGGGCCAGGAGCCTTCAGACGCCGCTGCAGGTGTTCTTGCGCACGGAGACGGGCAGCGCCGCGGTGCTGGTCGCGATGACGGTGGCGGCGCTGGTATGGATAAACATCAGCGCCTCGTCGTATGAGGCAGTGTGGGGAGCGCGGCTGTCGGTGCGGCTCGCGGGCGCGGGAGTGTCACTGGACCTGCGCGAGTGGGTTAACAGCGGGCTGATGACGTTCTTTTTCTTCGTGTTCGGGCTGGAGGCCCGCCGCGAGTTTGACATGGGTGAGCTGCGGCAGCGGCGGCGGCTGGCGCTGCCGGTGCTGGCCGGGCTGGGTGGCCTGATCGTCCCGGTCGGGATCTACCTGGCGTTCAACCACGGGCCAGCGGCGCGTGGCTGGGGCACGGCGATGTTGACCGACACCGCGTTCGCGCTCGGGATGCTGGCCCTGACTCGCCCCCGGTTCCCCGACCGGGTCCGCGCGTTCCTGCTGTCGGTGGCTGTCGTGGATGACCTGGTATCCCTGGTCGTCATCGGGGCCGTCTACAGCCGGTACATCCGCCTGGTCCCGCTGGCCGTGGCAGCTGGGGTGTTCGCCGTGGTACTGGGGCTGCGGCGGGCCCGGATCCGCAACGGCATCATCTACGGACTGCTAGGGATCACGGCGTGGGTCGCGGTCCTGCATTCCGGTATCGACCCGGTTGTGGTCGGCCTGGCCATGGGCCTGCTGACCTACGCCTACCCGGCGGCCCGGGGCGATCTGGAGCGGGCCAGCGACCTGTTCCGCAGCTTCCGCGAGCAGCCCACCCCCGAGCTGGCCCGGTCGGCCACTGCCGGGCTCACCTCTGCCCTGTCGCCGAACGAGCGGCTCCAGCTCCTTTACCACCCCTGGACCAGCTACGTCATTGTCCCGTTGTTCGCGCTCGCCAACGCCGGGATCGTGCTCAGTGGCAGCTTCCTGGCCCGCGCGTACGCCTCCCCGATCACCCTGGGCATCCTGATCGGGTACGTGGCCGGCAAACCGGCTGGGATCGCGGGCGCGTCCTGGCTGCTCACCCGGCTCAGCCGGGGCCGGCTCCGGCCGCCCGTGGGCTGGGCCGCGGTCGCCGGGGTGGGCACCATCGCCGGGATCGGCTTCACCGTCTCCATCCTCATCGCCACCCTCGCCTTCGGGGGCACGGAACTCCAGGAAGCCAAGCTCGGGGTGCTCAGCACCACGCTGGGCGCCTCGCTGGTGACCTGGCTGGTATTCCGCGCCACCGCCTTGCTGCCGCCGCGGCTGCAGATCCGCGCCCTGCTGGGAACCACCCAGGCCCTCGTCGACCTGGGGGCTCCCGTTGACCCTGGCCGCGACCACATCCGCGGCCCGGACCAGGCGATCGTCACCATCGTCGAGTACGGCGACTTCGAATGCCCCTACTGCGGGCAGGCCGAACCCGTGCTCCGCGAGCTCCTGGCCGGGCACGGTGACGTGCGGTACGTCTGGCGGCACCTCCCGCTGAACGATGTCCACCCGCACGCCCAGCTCGCCGCCGAGGCCGCGGAGGCGGCCGCCGCGCAGGGCGCCTTCTGGGCCATGCACGACCTGCTGCTGCGCCACCAGGGTGCGCTGCTGATGACCGACCTGATCCGCTACGCCACCGAGGCCGGCCTCGACCCTGGCCGGTTCCGGGACCAGCTGGCCAGCCGGGCCGGGGCGGCCCGGGTCGCCGAGGACGTGGACTCCGCCGACCTCAGCGGGGTGTCCGGAACGCCCACGTTCTTCATCAACGGCCGCAGGCATTACGGCAGCTACGACATCGCCGCGCTGACCGCAGCCGTCCAGGCCGCGAAGGCCGCCAGCCTGGCTTCGCGCCCACCAGCCGGTCAGCGGCGCGGTCCCTGAGCCGGGATCTCCGCCGGGGCTTCGATAGGCTGGCGATGGTGCGCCGGGAAGCCTGGTCGGCAATCATCTGTCGGTCGAGCTGGTGAGGTTCGCGGTGCGCGGTGTCGAGACGGTGTTGCTCCTGGTCGTGCTGGGCACGGTGGTCGCCGTGTTCGCCGGTCGGCTGCAGATCCCGGCCCCCTCGATGCTGGTGATCGCGGGACTGCTGATCGGCCTGCTGCCCGGCGTCCCCGCCGTCCGGGTACCCCCGGAAGTGGTCAGCCTCGTAGTGCTGCCACCGCTGCTGTATGCCGCCAGCGAGGAGCTTCCCTGGCGGGACCTGCGCGCCGTGTGGCGGCCGGTCATCATCCTCGCCGTGGGCCTGGTGCTGGCGTCAGCGGCAGCGGTCGCCGCCGTGGCGGGAGCGGTGGCGGCCATTCCGGCGAGCATGGCGTTCGTGCTCGGCGCGGTACTGGCCAGCACCGACCCGGTGGCTGTCAGCGCGCTGGGGCGCCGGCTGTCCCTGCCACCCCGGGTCCAGGCCCTAGTCCAGGCAGAGAGCTTGTTCAACGACGCGACTAGCCTGGTGCTGTTCCAGATCGCCGTATCCATCGCCGTCGCAGGAACTGCCGGGACCTCTTCGGGCGGGCTCCTACTGCATGGTGCCGGGCAGTTCGTGGTCCTGGCGGCCGGCGGGGCCGCGGTCGGAGGCGTCGTCGCGGCCGGGGTCATCGCCGTGCGCCGGCACGTGACCGACCCGGTCCTCGACACCGTGATGGCGCTCATCACGCCCTACGCGGCCTACGTGCTCGGCGCGACGCTGCACGTCTCACCGGTGATGGCGGTGATCGTCGCCGGGCTGGCCATCGGCGCCCGCCGGGCCAAGATCACCACCGCCCAGACCAGGCTGCAGCTTCACTCGGTCTACCGGACAGTCATCTTCTTGCTAGAAAGCGTGGTGTTCAGCCTGATCGGCCTGCAGTTGCCCACCCTGATCCGGGCCCTGTCTCATGCCGAGGCGTGGCCGGCCGAAGCGCTCGCGGTCGCAGGCACGCTGATCGCGATCCGGATCTTGTGGGTGTTCCCGCTGTCCGCTGTCCTCCAGTGGCGCAGCGGCGCCCGGCGCCCCTCCCTGGCCGTCCCAGCCGTGGTGTCCTGGGCCGGCACCCGTGGTGTCGTACCCCTGGCCGCAGCCCTGTCCATCCCCCTCACCACCGCCAGCGGGGCCCCGCTGGCCGAGCGGGACCTCATCCTGGTCCTCGCCACCGCAGTCATCGTGATCTCCCTCATCGTCCAGGGCCTCACCCTCGAACCGCTGGCCCGTTTCGCCGGGATCACCCGCCCCGCCGACGCCCGGCACGAGGAAACCCTGGCCCGGCTCCGCCTGGCCGAGGCGGCCCTGGCGCGGCTCGAAGAACTCGCCGACGACTCCGCCGCCCCCGACACGGTCATCGACCGGGCCCGCACCGGCCTGCAGGCGCGCATCGGGCAGACCCGCGCCCGCGCCCACGGCACCCGGGCGATCGAGCCGGACGGCCTCACCGAACGGGAACTGCGCCGCGATCTCATCAGCGCTGAGAACGCCGAACTCGCCCGCCTCTACGAGGACGGCACCATCACCGCAGCCACCCGGCAGCGGCTCCAGCACAACCTCGACCTGGAAGCCACCCGCCTCAGCGATGACCAGCGCTAGAGGACAAAGCTTTACCTGAGCCTTCACACCCCGCGCCGCCCTTGCCGCGTCCTTAGCGATCACGGACGCGGTTACCTCGCGCGGATCCATGAGACCGCTGCCCTGCTGGGGTTGTTGCTGACGCCGGGGTGTCGTGGCGCCGGCCGCGATCTGGGCGGCCGCGATCTGGTAGCTGGGCCCAGGTGCCTAGGAAGGCTGCGGAGCAAGCAAGGCGCGGAGCGCGCTGAGCGCGGCCTGCACGTCGAGTTCGGGATCGAGCAGCGCGTGCAGCAGCAGCCCGTCGCCGACCGCGCCGAGCAGTGTGGCGATCGCTTCGGGCGGGGCGCCGGTGAAGACCGCGCCGCGCTCCTGCTCGGTGCGGACCGTCCGGATCATTAGCTCGCGGTACTGGCTGAGCATGGAGCCCATGCGCTCCCGCAACGCCGCGTCGCGCTCGGCCTCGCGCATCGCCTCGAACATCAGCCGGGAGAGTACCGGATCGATCGCGTCGCGATCGGCCACCTCGGCCGAGATGAGCCCGATGAGATCGTCCACGCTGGCCATCGCCGCGAATTCATCCGCCGGGATAGCCCGCGAAAACGCGAACATCGCCGCCTCGATCAGCAGTTCCTGCTTGCCGCGGAAGTGGTAGCTGACCGCGCCGTGCGGCAGCCCCGCGCGTTCGGCGACCGCCCGGGTGGTCACCCGGCCCCAGCCGAGCTCGGCGATCAGCTCCGCGGCCGCCGCCATCAGCTTCTCCCGGGTCGGCGCAGACGCCATTGTCCGTCCGGCCTGTCCATCTGACTTGTCCATATGGCCCAATCTAGCTAAGATGACCGCATGACCACCGCACCCAGCATTATCGGCGACCTGGCCGTCGAGACTGACGGACTGGTCAAGACCTTCGGCGCGACGCGCGCCGTCGACGGCGTGAACCTCACCATCCCCCGGGGCAGCGTCTACGGCGTCCTCGGCCCGAACGGCGCCGGCAAGACGACGACGATCCGCATCCTCGCCACGCTCCTGCGCCCCGACGGCGGCACCGCCCGCGTGCTCGGCCACGACGTCGTCCGCGAGGCCGTGGCCGTACGGAAGCTGATCAGCCTCACCGGCCAGTTCGCGTCCGTGGATACCGATCTCACCGCCGAGGAGAACCTGCTGCTGCTCGGCCGCCTGCTTGGCCACTCCCGGCGCCGGGCCAGACAGCGCGCTAACGAACTCCTCGCGGCCTTCGACCTCACCGGCGCCGCGCGTCACCAGGCCGCCCGGCTGTCTGGCGGGATGCGCCGCAAGCTGGACCTCGCGGCCAGCATCATCGTCACTCCTGACCTGCTGTTCCTGGACGAGCCGACCACCGGCCTCGACCCGCGCAGCCGCAGCGCACTATGGGAGATCGTCCGCGGCATCGTGACGAACGGGACGACGGTACTGCTCACCACTCAGTACCTCGACGAGGTCGATAAGCTGGCCGACCGGATCGCGGTCATCGACGGTGGCCGGGTGATCGCCGCGGGCACCCGCGGCGAGCTGAAGACCTCCGTGGGCAGCGCCGGCATCCGGATCCGGCTGCTGGACCCGGCTCACCGGGACCGCGCCCGCGACCTGATCGCCGATCACCAGATCGTCGTCCACGACGAGCCCGACCCAGCCGTCATTTCCGCCCGGATCCCGGCCCAGCAGCGCGCCGAGACCGCCGGAGAGCTCGCCGCGCACGCACTCAGCCGGCTCACCGGCGCCGGGATCGGGGTGAGCGACTTCGCGCTCGGCCAGCCCAGCCTCGACGAGGTCTTCCTCGCGCTCACCGGCAGGCAGGCCGCGGCGGCACAGCCGGAACGGGTGCTATCAGCAGCACCAGCAGAAACGGAGACCATCCGATGACCGCGATCTCGTCGCACAAGCGCCCGGCCCCGGCCGGCCCGGCGGCAGCATCACTCGCGTTCGCGTGGCGGTCCCTGCTCAAGATCAAGCACGTACCCGAACAGCTCGGCGACGTCATCGGCATCCCCGTGCTGTTCACGCTGCTGTTCACCTACCTGTTCGGCGGTGCACTGGCCGGCTCGACACATGGCTACCTGCAGTTCCTGCTGCCCGGCACGCTAGTGCTGGCGGTCGTGTTCGTCACCGTTTACAGCGGCGTCACCCTCAACGCGGACCTCGCGACCGGGGCATTCGACCGGTTCCGGTCCATGCCGGTCTGGCGGCCCGCGCCGATCCTCGGCGCGCTGATCGGCGACATCGGACGGTACCTCCTGGCCGGAGGGCTCGTCATCGGTCTCGGGCTCGCCATGGGCTACCGGCCGGCCGGCGGCGCTGCCGGGGTGCTCGCCGCGATCGCGCTCGTCCTGCTGTTCGCCTCGGCCCTGTCGTGGGCCTGGATCACGCTGGGCCTGATCCTCCGCTCGCCGAACGCCGTGATGAGCATCGGCTTCGTGATCCTGTTCCCCGTCACGTTCATGAGCAACATCTTCGTCGACCCCGCCACCATGCCCGGCTGGCTGCGCGGCGTAAGCGACGTCAACCCGGTGAGCCACCTCGTCACCGCCACCCGGGCGCTGATGGCCGGTACCGCCACCACACCGCAGGTGCTCTGGGCGATCGCCGCATCTGGAGTGCTGATCGCGGTCTTCGCACCGCTCACCGGCCTGCTGTACCAGCGGAAGTGAACTCGGCAGCTCCCAGCCAGTCCGGCCCGCTCGCGGCCGGCCGGTACGGCCCCATGTGCGGCGGCGTGACGCATCCCTGACGCACGACACGAAGGAGGCCCGCCCCTCATGATGAGGAACAGGCCTCTGACCTGGGTCGGGGTGGCCGGATTTGAACCGGCGGCCTCTTCGTCCCGAACGAAGCGCGCTGCCAAGCTGCGCCACACCCCGCCGGCCAGTTCGGGGGCCTAGACCCCCGGGGCGGCCGATTTCCCCGGAACCTCCGGCAGTCTAGCCGATCCGCGGCACCAGCGTGAGCAGCGTGGCCTCCGGGCGGCAGGCGAACCGGACCGGGGCCCAGGGGGAGGTGCCGAGCCCGGCCGATACGTGCAGCCAGGGCCGGGTGTCAGGCTCCCCGGGGGGCGGCGGAACGGCCGGGTGCCGGTGCAGCCCGCTGACCCGCTCCCGGTCGATGCCGCAGTTGGTGACCAGGGCCCCGTACAGCGGGATGCGGAGCTGGCCGCCGTGCGTATGGCCGGCCAGCAGCAGGTCGTAGCCGTCCGCGGTGAACTGGTCGAGAACCCGCGGCTCCGGCGAGTGCAGCACGCCCAGCCGCAGATCCGCGCCGGGATCCGTCGGGCCGGCGATCTCCTCGTAGCGGTCGCGCTTGGTGTGCGAGTCGTGGACCCCGCCTACCTCGATATCGAGGTCCGCGGCCTTGACCCGGCCGCGGCGGTTGTTCAAGTCGAGCCACCCGGCCGCGGTCATGCCGGCCCCGAGTTCGGCCCAGGGCAGGTCCGGGATGTGCCGCAGATGCTCATGGCTGCTGTCCCGCCACAGGTACCGCAGCGGGTTCTTGGGCATCGGGGAGTACAGGTCATTGGACCCGTACACGAACACGCCGGGCCGGTCCAGCAGCGGGCCGAGGGCGTCCAGGAAGGGCTGGACGGCGTGCGCGCTGGCGATGGAGTCGCCGCTGTTGACCACCAGGTCGGGCGCGAGCGCGTCCAGCGACCTGACCCACGACATCAGCCGGTGGCGGCCGGGTGTCAGGTGCATGTCGGAGATGTGCAGCACCCGCAGCGGCGCCGTGCCGGGCGGGAGGACAGGGACGTCGTACCGGCGCAGGGCGAACCAGTTCCGCTCGGCGACCGAGCCGTAAGCGAAGGCTGCCCCGCCCAGCACGGCCGCGGTCCCGAGGGCCTGGAGGGCTCGTGATCGCATCCCACTATGGTGCCATGCCCGTGCCGTGCCCGGTCCGCGACTGAGCGCGGCTGGGCGGACGGGCCCCGCGGGCGGTTCGTTATCTGGTCTGGGGCAGGAGCACGGCCGGCCGGCAGGCGGACGGCGGGCGGGCGCGGCAGGATGGAGCCATGGCAGCACTCAAAGATCAGCTGCGGGCCGACCTGACCGCCGCGATGAAGTCCCGTGACGAGGTCCGGACCCGTACCCTCCGCATGGCCCTGACCGCCGTGTCCACGGCGGAGGTCGCCGGGCGCACCTCCCGCGAGCTCAGCGACGACGAGGTGGTCACGGTGCTGGCCAAGGAGGCCAAGCGGCGGCGGGAAGCCGCGGACGCCTTCACCGCGGCCGGGCGGACCGAGCAGGCCTCCGCCGAGCGCGCCGAGGGAGAAGTGCTGGACGGCTACCTCCCGTCGCAGCTGGGCGACGACGAGATCGCCGCCATCGTGGCCGCCGGGATCGAGCAGACCGGGGCCAGCGGCATGAAGGCCATGGGCCAGGTCATGAAGGTGGTCACGCCGCAGACCGCGGGCCGCGCCGAGGGCGGCCGGGTGGCCGCCGAGGTCCGCCGGCAGCTGGGCCAGGGCTAGCCACCGTCAGCACGGCAACGCCCCTGGCCGGCGCGCCGGCCAGGGGCGTTGTTCCGTTCGCTGGGTCAGGCCCCCAGGTCGCGCCGCTAGTGCTTGGGCGGGCCGCCGGTACCGCCCCCGCCGGGGTTGTTCCCGTTCCCGTTCCCGCCCTTGCCCTTCTTCGGCGGGGCCGGGTTGTTCACGCCGGTGCCCATCGACCACAGCTCACCGGGAATGTCGGCCATCACGAAGCCCGGGGCCGGGTTGGCCAGGTTCGCGTGCAGGAACGTCATCTGCCAGGTGTGCGCGGGCGCGTCGGCGCCGAACATGCCGGCGCCATCGCAGCCGATCCGGTAGCACGACCCGGTGCCAGTCATCGGGAACTTGACCGGGTCCACCGGGTTGAACACGGACACGTAGCCGGCCAGGTCGGGGGTGTAGCCACCGAACGCGGCGAAGTCGAAGTTGTCCGAGGTGCCCGTCTTGCCCGCCGCGGGGCGGCCGATGCCCAGGCCCCCCGCGGTCCCGACGGTCAGCACGCTCTGCAGGACGTAGCTGGCCGCGTCGGCGACACCGGCCGGGATGGCCTGGTGGCAGTGCGGCTTCTCGACGGGAAGCCGGGCCCCGGTCCCGGTGATGATCCTGGCCACGGCGACCGGGGTGCAGTACATGCCGCGGGCGGCGACGGTCGCGTAGGCCGCGGCCATGCTCATCGGGGACACGTTGACCGAGCCGAGGGTGAAGGACGGCAGGTCATCGGCGGGCGGCTGGCCGTGGTCCCACTTCAGCAGCGACCTGCCGTCCGCCCGGGTCACGCCCAGCGCGGCGGCCGTCTTGACCACGTTGCACAGGCCGACCTTGCGCTCCAGCATGCCGAAGTAGATGTTCACGGACTGGGCGGTCGCGTTGTACAGGGTGAACCCGCCCTTTTCCGAGGGCGAGTCGTTGATCACGTTCCACGGCCCGGTCGGCCCGCCCTGGCAGTTGGTGAAGCCGGTGAGCGTCGTGGCCGCCGGGACGGTCTGCGCGAAACCAAACGGAACGCCCTGCTCCAGGGCGGTGAGCAGGGTGAACAGCTTGGACGAAGAGCCGGTCTGCACGCCGACCCCGCCGTCGTACTGCGAGTTCACCGCGTAGTCCTCGGTGGTCTGGTTCTTCCCGGTGCCGTAGGAGCGGTCGTTGGCGATGGCCAGGATGTGCCCGGTGCCGGGCTGGATGAGGACCTCGGAGTCCGCGTTGCCGCCCGGGTTGGCCCCGTTGGGGGGCTGCGGCACCATGTAGTTCACCGCCCGCTTGGCCGCGCGCTCATCCTGCGCGCTGAGCGTGGTGTAGATCTTCAGGCCGCCGCTGCTATTCAGGGTGTTCCAGGCCTGGGAGAAGGCGTTGTCCTGCTTCAGCAGCGAGACCACGTAGTCACAGAAGAACGCCGCGCTCTTGGCCGAGCCGCTGGTGCAGCCGGTCTGCAGCGGGGACAGGTGCAGGCCGAGGGGCCGCTTGCCGACCGCCACCGCGTGCGCCTGGCTGATCATGTGCAGCTGGGCCATCCGGGCCAGCACCACGTTGCGCCGGTGGAGCGCGGTCGCCGGGCTGGTCACCGGGTTGTCGGCCGACGGGTTCTCCACCATCCCGGCCAGCAGGGCGGCCTGGGGCAGGGTCAGCTTGGCCGCGGTGGTGTCGAAGTACCGCTCGGCGGCGGCGCCCGACGCCGACCGCCTGGTTGCCGAAGAACGTGCCGAAGAACGCCGCGTTCAGGTAGCCGGCCAGGATCTGGTCCTTCGGCATCTTGTTCTCGACCTGGATGGCCAGCCGCAGTTCCTTGATCTTGCGGCTCAGGGTGTCCGAGGCGGCCTGCTGGGCCATCGTGGTGTTCGGCGCGGTGAGGATGAGGGCGTTCTTCACGTACTGCTGGGTGAGGGTGGAACCGCCCTGGACCGGCTTGTGCTCGACGTCGTTGACCAGGGCGCGCAGGGTGCCCCGGATGTCGATGGCCCCGTGCTGGTAGAAGCGGGAGTCCTCGATGGCCACGATGGCCCGGCGCATCACCGGCGAGATCTGGTTGAAGCTGACCGGCTCCCGGTCGATGCCGCGCGGGTAGAAGTACGCCAGCAGGCGGCCCTGGCTGTCCAGGATCTCGGAGCGCACCGGCAGCTGGCCGATGACCCCGGTCTTCATGTTGTTGAACTTGTCCGCGGCGTTCCGGGTCACGAGCCCGACCGCCCCTACCGCGGGCACCACCAGGGCGCCGGCGAGCAGCCCGGCCACTGCGGCCAGGAGCAAGACCCGGCCGACGATTCCGGCCCGTCCGATCAGTCCTCGTGTCAACACGGTCCTCAGGGTACGCCCTGCCGCTTGCGTAAGATGTCCGCTCGCGAGAGGCTAGTTTGCCGCACGGGAAGGTAACCACTCGGCAGGCATGGCATGGCCCAGGCGGGCTATGCGCTAAATGGGCCCAACGGGCTCTGGCGCTGACCCCCTGACCTTCCGTAAGTTACTTTTCCGCAACACCGACAACGGAAACAGGCGTGAAAACGCCTGCCCCTGGTACCGCAGGTGAACGCCATCCGGCGTGACGACCTCCCGGGCCGTGACGATCAGGAGGAGTGGGCCACATGTGGATCACAGACTGGACCGCCCGCGCCGCATGCAAGGGAACGGACCCTGACGAGCTCTTCGTCCAGGGTGCGGCGCAGAACCGGGCCAAGCTGATCTGCCGCGGCTGCACCGTCCGCACCGAATGCCTGGCCGATGCACTGGACAACCGCATCGAGTTCGGCGTCTGGGGCGGCATGACCGAACGTGAGCGCCGGGCACTGCTCCGCCGCCGCCCCGACGTGACGTCGTGGCGGGAGCTGCTCGAGCACGCTCGCAACCAGTACGAGCGCACCGACGAGTGCAGCTCGGACGACGAACTGGTTGCTAGCTGACCAGCCGGATGAAATTGCTCAGCGAGCAGCGTCGCTAGCTGAGCCTCACCCCCCGGGCGAGTTCCTTCCCCACCGAGCGCAGGCCATCGAGGTCATGGACGTCCTCTGGCTGCGCGGGAACTTCGGCCATCGGGATCACCGGGTGAGCTGCTGAGAAGCTTTCTTCCAGCCGACGCTCCCGCTCAGCCAGCTGCATCCGCTCTGCGTGCAAGCGCAGCGCGGTCGCGGTGAGCGGATGACGTGAGGTGGTCGCAGCCTCAGCGGGCGTCCCGCGCAGGTCGCGGGCGCCCGCTTCCAGGCCAGCGAGGCCGTTCTCGTCCCCATGCCCGTTTCGCGCCTGGCCGTCTTCCCAGCCGTCCAGCGGGCCGTCGCCGGGCCCGGGCCCGGGCTGCAGCACCTCGGCCGCGGCCAGGCTGCGCGCGGCCGACAGGTGGGCCGCGGGCGAGCGGTGCACCCGGTTGACGATCAGGCCGGCCAGCGGCATCTGGTCTGAGGACAGCCGGTCCACGAAGTAGGACGCCTCGCGCAGCGCATCCGGCTCCGGGGTGGCGATGACCAGGAACGCGGTGCCGGGCGCCTGGAGCAGCCGGTAGGTGTCCTCGGCCCGCTCCCGGAACCCGCCGAACATGGTGTCGAACGCCGCGATGAAGGTCTGCACGTCGCGGAGCATCTGGACACCGATGATCTTGGTGATCACGCCGGTCACCATGGTGAAGCCGGCCGTCATGAACTTCAGGTACGCCCGGCCGCCTGCCTTGGTGGGCGCGCTCAGCAGCCGGATCAGCCTGCCGTCGAGGAACCGCCCCAGGCGCTGCGGGGCGTCCAGGAAGTCGAGGGCCGACCGGCTCGGCGGGGTGTCCACCACGATCAGGTCCCACTCGTCCGCCCGGCGCAGCTGGCCGAGCTTCTCCATGGCCATGTACTCCTGCGTGCCGGCGAAGCTCGAGGACAGCGACTGGTAGAACGGGTTGGCCAGGATCTGCGCGGCCCGGTCCGGGTCGGAGTGGGCCTCGACGATCTCGTCGAAGGTCCGCTTCATGTCCAGCATCATCGCGTGCAGGCTGCCGCCGGCCGCCTCAGCCGCCGCGCTGGTGTTTGTCGCACCGGGGACCGGCCGCGGGGTGTTGTCCAGCGACGACAGGCCCATGGACTGCGCGAGGCGGCGGGCCGGGTCCACGGTCAGCACGACCACGTGCCGGCCCCGCTCGGCGGCGCGCAGGCCCAGCGCCGCGGCGGTCGTGGTCTTGCCGACCCCGCCCGAGCCGCAGCACACGATGATCCGGGTCCGCGGGTCATCCAGCAGCCGGTCCACCTCGAGGGCTGGCCCTGCTCGCATCAGGCCGCTCCTTGCTCGCGCAGCGCCGCCGCCAGCCGGTACAGCCCGGCCAGGTCCATCTGGTCCGCGATCAGCGGGAGGTCGTAGCACGGCTGCCCGGCCTCGGCCACCCGATCCCGCTGGGCCCGCTGGGCGAGTTCCTCGCGCGCGTGCTCGGCCAGCTCCGCGGCCAGGCTGGCGGCCAGCCCGCGGCGGTCCTCGAGGCCGGCCGCCTTCAGGCCGGTATCCAGCTCGTGCTGGTCCAGGGTCCCGTCCGCCGCCGCGCGCAGCTGCTCCTCGGCCAGGTCCACCGGGCGCACCATGTTGATCATGATGCCGCCGAGCTGGAGGCCGCCCTGGGCGAGCCCGCGCAGCTCGGCCACCCCGTCCAGGGTTTCCTGGACCGGCATTTCCTCCAGGACTGTGACGAAATGCACAGCGGTCTGGGGTGATTTGATGACGCTCTGCACGGTGTCGGCGTGCCCGCGGATCGGCCCCACCTTGGCCAGTCCCGATATCTCGGTGGCCACGTTGAGGAAATTGCCGATCCGCCCGGTGGGCGGGGCGTCCATGACCACCGCGTCGTAGTACAGCCGGCCGCCGGAACGCCGCCGGGTGGCCTCCACGGCCTTGCCGGTCAGCAGCACGTCCCGCAGGCCCGGGGCGATCGTGGTGGCGAAGTCGACCACGCCCAGCCGGGTCAGGGCGGTCCCGGCGTGCCGGAGGTTGTAGAACATCTCGAGGTACTCGATCAGGGCCGCCTCGGGATCGGCGGCCAGCGCGTAGACCTCCCCGCCGGGCAGGGTCGGCGTGGCCGGGGCCACCGCCACCCGCCGCTCCGCGTAGGGCAGCGGCGGGGAGTCGAACAGCCGGGCGATGCCCTGGCGTCCCTCGACTTCCATGAGCAGCACCCGGCGGCCGCCGGCCGCGAGCGCGATGGCCAGTGCCCCGGCTACCGTCGTCTTGCCTGTCCCGCCCTTGCCGGTGACGACGTGCAGCCGGACGCCTTCCCAATCCGTGTCCCGCGGCCTCACCCGAACGAGGCTATCGTCGCCCGGCCACCACATCCTCCGCGAGGAGCAGATCCCCGGGGGGTAGCGGAGCATCTTCCGGGAGCGGCGGAACGGCCCGGCCGGCCGTTTACTGGCGCGCGCCCCGATTGTCATTAGGCTGGAGTAGAAAGGGCCTGACGGCGGGAACCTCAGCGATGAGAAGAGGTGTGTCCGATGGTCGCAGCCCTGATTGTCATCCTCGTGCTGATCGTCCTGGCGGGCGCGACGGTGGTAGGACGCTCGCTCCGGGTGGTCCAGCAGTATGAGCAGGGCATCGTGTTCCGGTTCGGCCGTGTCCTGCCCGGGACCCGCGGTCCGGGGCTGACCATCCTGCGGCCGGTCGGTGACCGCATGCAGAAGGTCAACATGCAGATCATCGCCATGGCCGTGCCCGCCCAGGAGGGCATCACCCGGGACAACGTCAGCGTCCGGGTGGACGCCGTGGTGTACTTCCGGGTCATCGACCCCATCAAGGCGGTCGTGAACGTGCAAAATTACATGTTCGCGGTCAGCCAGCAAGCGCAGACCTCGCTGCGGTCCATCATCGGCCAGTCCGAGATGGACCAGCTTCTCGCCGAGCGGGACACCGTCAACCGTGAACTGCGCCGGATCATCGACGAGCCGACCGAGGGCCCGTGGGGCATCCGGGTCGAGCGGGTCGAGCTCAAGGACGTGAACCTGCCCGAGGGCATGAAGCGGTCCATGTCCCGGCAGGCCGAGGCCGAGCGGGAACGGCGGGCCAGGATCATCTCCGCCGACGGCGAGTACCAGGCCTCCAAGCGGCTGGCCGCGGCGGCCAACGTGATGGCCCGCGACCCGGCCGCGCTGCAGCTCCGGCTGCTGCAGACCGTGGTCGAGGTGGCCGCGGAGAAGAACAGCACGCTGGTCATGCCGGTGCCGGTCGAGCTGCTCCGGTTCTTCGACCGGATGGCGCCCGGTGTGGCCGAGTCGCAGGGGGTGGCGCCGCCGCCGGCGGACACCGGCGACGCCGAGCTCGCGGCGGCCGAGGCCGCGGCCGAGGTCGGCGGGGCCGACGAGGTGCCCGGGATCGCCGACGCGCCGCTCTCGGAGATCGCCAACGCGCCGCTCCCGGAGATCCCCGAGGCACCCGTGCCCGAGCTGGACGAGTCGGTCATCCCGCCGGTCCCCGGGGCCGTGCCGGCCCCGGACGCCAGCGCGTCCCCCGGGACCACGGGCCCGCCGCCCGGCGACGGGCAGGAAAGGCCGAACGGCAGCAGGCCGTAGCTCCCGCCTGGCCCCGGTGCGGGCCGGGCCCCGCCCGCTAGGGTGTCGCCATGGCGAAATGGGAGTACGCGACGGTGCCGTTGCTGGTGCATGCGACGAAGCAGATCCTGGACAACTGGGGCGACGACGGCTGGGAGCTCGTGGCGCTGGTGCCGGGCCCGAACCCCGAGCAGCTGGTGGCCTACATGAAGCGGGCCAAGGACGAGTCATGACGCCCGGTCCCGCCGCCGGGGGCAGTTCCCCGGAGGAGCGGCTCGCCGCCCTGGGCCTGGCGCTCCCGGTGGTGACCCCGCCGCTGGCCGCCTACGTGCCTGCCGTGCGCACCGGCTCGTATGTCTACACCGCGGGCCAGCTCCCGCTGGTTGACGGCGCGCTGCTGATGACCGGCAAGGTCGGCGCGGAGGTGGGCGTGGCGGAAGCCGCGGCGCTCGCCCGGGTCTGCGCGCTCAACGCGCTCGCCGCGGTGGCGTCGGTGTCCGGTGGCCTGTCGTCCGTGGTGCGGGTGGTCAAGGTGACCGGGTTCGTGGCCAGCGCGCCGGACTTCACCCAGCAGGCCCAGGTGGTCAACGGCGCCAGTGAGCTGCTCCTGGAGGTGTTCGGTGAGGCGGGCCGGCACGCCCGCAGCGCCGTGGGGATGGCGGTCCTCCCGCTCGACGCCCCCGTCGAGGTCGAGCTGATCGCCCAGGTCGGTGACCCACGCGGTGACTGAACCGGCCAGCAGCACGGAGGCCGGCGCTGGGCCGGCCAGCACGGAACCGGCCAGCACTGAACCGGCCAGCACGGGGCCGCCGGACCATGCGATCTTGCGCCTGCCGCCCGCGCTGGCCGAGCCGGCCCGCGAGGTCCTGAGCGGCAGTAAGCCCCCGGTGGCGCCGCGCGACGCCGCCTCAGTGCTGCTGCTGCGGCCCGCCGCCGCGGACCCGGCCCGGCCCGGCATCGAGGTCTACATGCTCCGCCGGGCCCGCTCCATGGCCTTCGCCGCCGGGGTGTTCGCGTTCCCGGGTGGCTCGGTTGACCCGCGTGACTCCGAGGAGGGCATGGCCTGGGCCGGGCCGGGCCCGCAGGAGTGGGGCCAGGCGCTGGGCGCGCCCGCCGCCCTGGCGCGGGCCCTGGTGTGTGCCGCGGTCCGGGAGACGTTCGAGGAGTCCGGCGTGCTGCTGGCGGGCCCGGACGCCAGCAGCGTGGTCGCGGACACCAGCGGCCCGGACTGGGAGGCGGACCGGCAGGCCCTGCTGGATCATTCGCTGTCCCTGGCCGGCTTCCTCGGCCGCCGCGGCCTGGTGCTGCGCTCCGACCTGCTGCGCCCCTGGGCGCGCTGGATCACCCCGGTCGTCGAGACCCGCCGGTACGACACCCGGTTCTTCATCGCCGCCATCCCGCCCGGCCAGCAGACCCGGCACGTCGGCGGCGAGGCCGATCAGGTGGCCTGGTGGCAGCCGGACGCCGCGATCCGCGCCGCCCGCCAGCGCGAGCTGCGGCTCATGCCGCCGACCGCGGTGTGCCTGGCCCAGGTGGGCGCCTGCGGGGACGTCGGCGCGGCGCTGCGGGCCCCCCGCGACCTGCGGCCGGTGATCCCCGGGGTCGTCGAGCAGGGCCAGGCCCTGTGGCTGACCGTCCCGCCGGACCTGGAGTACCCGCTATGACCGCGGCAGCCAGCCCCCCGGCGGGCAGCACCCCACCGCCCGTCGATGGCTCGGGCACCGCCCGGGCCCGCTGTGTGCTCGCCCCCAATCCCGGACTTATGACCCTTAACGGAACCAACACCTGGCTGATCGCCGAGCCAGGGTCGGCGCTGGCCATGGTGGTGGATCCCGGGCCGGACGACGAGGCTCACCTGGAGCGGGTCCGGGCTCAGGCCGCCGCCGCGGGGCAGCGGATCACCCGCATCCTGCTCACCCACGGCCACCTGGACCATTCGGCGGGCGCGGCCCGGCTGGCCGCCCTGACCGGCGCGCCGGTGCTGGCCGCCGACCCGGCGCTGCGGCGCGGGCCCGGTGCGCGCGGCCCCGGCGGCGCGGACGGCGATCTGGGGCCGGGGGACGTGCTCACCGAGGCCGGCTGTGAGCTGCACGTGGTGGCCTCACCCGGGCACACGGCCGACTCGGTCTGCCTGCTGCTGCCGGCCGACGGCGCCCTGCTCACCGGGGACACCGTGCTGGGCCGGGGCACTACCGTGATCGCCGGCGACGGCAGCCTGGCCGACTACCTGGCCACCCTGGACCGGCTGCGGGCGCTCGCCGGCGAGCAGCAGCTGAGCACGCTGCTGCCCGGCCACGGGCCGCTGCTGGCCGACCCGGCGGGGGTGCTCGACTTCTACATCGCGCACCGGCGGGAGCGGCTCGCCGAGATCCGCGCCGCGCTCGCCGCCGGGGACCGGACCGGCGAGCAGATCGTCGCCCGCGTGTACGCCGACGTGGACCGGAGCCTCTGGCCTTTCGCCCGCTGGTCAGTGCGGGCCCAGCTCGACTACCTGGCCAGCCTGGGCGAACTGCCCCCCGGGGTCAGCGCCTGACCGCGGCCAGGGCCTGCTGACCTCAGTGCTGGCTAATACCAGTGCCAGCTAATCTCGGTGGCAGCAGCCAACTCAGTGCTGGCCAATCTCAATGGGCGCGCTTGGCCAGCCGTTCCGCGTCGATGATCAGGACGGACTTGGCGGACAGGGTCAGCCAGCCCCGCGCGGCGAAGTCAGCCAGCGCCTTGTTCACCGTTTCCCGGGATGCCCCGACCAGCTGGGCCAGTTCCTCCTGGGTGAGGTCGTGGTGGACCTGGAGCCCCTCCGCGGTCTGCTCGCCGAAACGGTCCGCCAGGTCGAGAAGGGCCTTGGCCACCCGGCCCGGCACGTCGGTGAACACCAGGTCAGCCATCACGTCGTTGGCCCGGCGCAGCCGCTGGGCCAGGGCCCGCAGCAGATGCAGGGACACGTCCGGGCGGCCGGTCAGCCAGTCCCGCAGCTCGTCATGGGCCAGGGCAGCGAGCCGGGTATCAGTGACCGCGACCGCGCTCGAGGTGCGCGGGCGGGGGTCGAACAGCGACAGCTCGCCGAACATCTCGCCCGGGCCGAGCACGCTGAGCAGGTTCTCCCGGCCGTCCGGCGCCGCGCGGGTCAGTTTGATCTTGCCCTCGAGCACCACGTAGAGCCGGTCCCCGCCATCGCCCTCGTCGAACAGCCGCTCGGCCCGGACCAGATCGACGTCTGTCACCAGGGACCGCAGTGCCTTGGCGCCCTCATCATCGAGCGCCTCAAACAGCGGCGCCCGGCTGAGCACGTCCTCCGCGTGTTCCACGGGTGCCTCCTTGTGCACGTTATATGCATAGTGTCGCGCATCACACGGGCTGCTGCGAGCGGGCCCGGCCAGGTCATGCCCGCTCCGGCGCCGCCCCCGGGCGCCGGGACCGCCTGGCCCGGCTACTCTGCGGAGTCCGCCAGCCGCTGGCGGCAGATCTCGATTTCCTTCTCCGCCTGGACCCGGCCGACCCACCCGCCGATCTCGACCTCCTTGCCCGGCTCCAGGGCCTTGTAGACCTCGAAGAAGTGCTGGATCTCCAGCCGGTCGAACTCGGCCACGTCGTCGATATCGGCGAGGCTGGACATCCGCGGGTCGGTGGACGCCACGCAGAGGACCTTGTCGTCCAGGCCCTTCTCGTCCCGCATCCGGAACATGCCGATGGCCCGGCACCGGATCAGGCAGCCCGGGAACGTAGGCTCCTCCAGCAGCACCAGCGCGTCGAGCGGGTCCCCGTCGTCGGCCAGCGTGTCCTCGATGAACCCGTAGTCCGAGGGATACCGGGTCGAGGTGAACAGCATCCGGTCCAGCCGGATGCGGCCGGTTTCATGGTCCATCTCATACTTGTTGCGTTGCCCTTTGGGGATCTCGACGAGTACATCGAATTCCACGGTGTCGCTCCCTGGCCGCGAAGGTGGTTGACTCCGGGGCCTGGATGTGTCCCAGGCCGCCTTCCTGGCTCACGGGGGCTGGCATCGCTGGGTCCCCGCTTCCGGAAGCTAAGCATCTCGTGAGGGGATGGGCGTTGGCGAACCGGCCCGTGCCGAACCGGCTGCGCGCCACCATGGTGGTCGCGCTCGCCATGATCAGCGTGTTCACCCTCGGCGCCGGCGTGGCCGTCGCCACCCTGATGCCCGCCCGGCTGGCCCTGTGGAACATCCCGCGGGTCGCCGCCCGCCCGGCCGCCGCGGCCAGCCAGGTGCTGCCGGGCACCCGGCCTGCCGCCCCGGTGCCCACCAGTCGCGGCGTGTCCGCCGCGCTGGCCGGGATACTCGGCTCCGGGGTGCTCGGCAAGCAGTCCGGTGCGGAGGTCATCGACCCCGCGACGGGCCGGGTGCTGTTCGCGCAGGGGGCCTCGGACCTGATCCAGCCGGCCTCCACCACCAAGCTGGCCACCGCGGCCGCCGCGCTGGACGTGCTCGGCCCCGCGGCCCGGTTCACCACCCGCGTCGTCGCGGGCGCGTCGCCCGGGTCGATCGTGCTGGTCGGCGGCGGGGACCCGACCCTGGCCGCGGCCCCTGTGCCCGCGTCTGACTACCCGCAGCCGGCCACGCTCAAGGCGCTGGCCGCCGCGACCGCCCGGGCCCTGCGCGCGCGGGGGCACCGCTCGGTCCGGATGGGCTACGACACCTCGCTGTTCACCGGGCCGCCGCTGGCCCCGGGCTGGCCGATGGCCTACATCACGACCGGCAACGTCACCGCGATCACCCCGCTCGAGGTTGACCAGGGCCGGCTGACCACCAGCGGCGCCCCGGAGGATGCGGACGACCCGGGCAATTTCCGGCCCCGGTCCACCGACCCGGCGCCGCAGGCGGCGGGCGCGTTCGCCGCCTTCCTGCGCGCCGACGGGATCCGCGTCTCCGGCCAGCCCGGCCAGCAGAAGGCGGCGGCGCACGCGGCCACCCTGGCCGCGGTGTCCTCGCCGCCGCTGTCGGCCATCGTGGGCTGGATGCTGCGCGAGAGCAACAACGTGATCGCCGAGAACCTTGCCCGCCAGGTCGCGCTGCGCGAGGGGCGCCCGGCCTCGTTCAGCGGCGCGGCCGCCGCCGTCACCGCCGTGCTGCGCCGGCTCCGCGTGCCCGGCGGGATCCACCTGGTCGACGGCTCCGGCCTGTCACCGCAGGACCGGATCGCCCCGGCCACGCTGGCCCACCTGGTCAGCCTGGCCTCGGCGGGCGCCCAGGGCCGCCTGCGGGCGGCCATCACCGGCATGCCGGTGGCCGGCTTCTCCGGCACCCTCGCCCCCGGGCAGAGCGTCTTCAGCGGGTTCACCCCCCGGTCCCGCGGCCTGGTCCGGGCCAAGACCGGCAACCTGAGCAGCGTGGCCACCCTGGCGGGGCTGGTCTACGACGCCAGCGGACGTGTCCTGGCCTTCGCGTTCATGACCGACCGGGTGCGCCCCGCGAACCTCGGCCAGGCCGCCGGCGGCCTGGACCGGATGGCCTCCGCACTGGCCGGCTGCGGGTGCCGGAGCCGGTGAACCACGGCCCGGCAGGCCCCCCCGGCTCCGCCGAGCACGTACGGTGGAGGGGTGAGCAGCGGGCAGATGATTGATTGGGACGTGGCCATCTCGACCGGGGTCCGGTGGGCCCGGCCCGGGCCCCAGGTCAGCCTGGGTGAGGCGCGGGCGGTGGTCGCGGAACTCCGCGCGCTCGCCGACACCGTGGCCGAGCCGGTCCGGGCGGTGACCGGCATGTCCGGTCCCGGCGAGGACGGCGGCGGCTGGGTCGCGGTCGTGGACCGGCCGGGGTGGATCAGGGCCAACGTGGACGGTTTCCGGGTCGTGCTCGACCCGCTCGCCGAGCACCTGCGGGAGCGGGGTGCCGCGCCCGGCGGGTCAGTGGTGACGGCGGTCGGATCGCGGGTCACCGGCGTCCAGGCCGGGCTGATCCTGGCCTACCTGGCCAGCCGGGTCCTCGGCCAGTACGAGCTTTTCCTGCCGCCGGACCCGAGCGCGCCCAACGGTGTCGCGCCGGCCGGGCGGCTGACCCTGGTCGCGCCGAACATCATGATGGTCGAGCGCGAGCTCGGCGTTAACCCGCACGACTTCCGCCGCTGGGTGTGCCTGCACGAGGAGACGCACCGGACCCAGTTCACCTCGGTGCCCTGGCTGCGCGGCTACGTCCAGGAGCAGATGACGGAGTTCCTGCTCGCCTCCGACCTGGACCCGGCGACGATCCTGGGGCGCATGCGCTCGGCCGCGGACGCCGTGGCCGGGGCGGTGCGCGACGGCGGCGGTGAGAGCGTCCTCGAGGCCATCCAGAGCCCACGGCAGCGCGAGATCCTGGACCGCCTGACCAGCGTGATGACCCTGGTCGAAGGGCACGGCGACTACGTGATGGACGCCGTCGGCCCGCAGGTGGTGCCCTCGGTCGAGCAGATCAGGCAGCGGTTCAACGAGCGCCGGGGCACCGGCGGCCGGATGGAGCGCACGCTGCGCCGGATCCTCGGCATCGACCTGAAGATGAAGCAGTACGCGCAGGGTTCGCGATTCGTCAAGGCGGTCGTGGAGGAAGCCGGAATGGCCACCTTCAACAAGGTGTGGACGTCGCCGCAGACCCTCCCGACCAAGGACGAGTTCGACCGGCCGGAGCTGTGGCTCGACCGCGTGGGCCGCGGAGGCGCGCTGGCCGCGGGCGGCTGACCGGCCATGGGCCCGCACCCGGCGGTCGCCCGGACGCGGGCCTGCGTCCGCCGCTGCCTCGCTGACCTGGAGCCCGGGGACCTGGTCCTGGCCGCCTGCTCGGGCGGCGCCGATTCGCTGGCCCTGGCTGCGGCCCTGGCCCACGAGGCACCCCGGCTGGGGCTGCGCGGCGGCGGCGTGACCGTGGACCACGGCCTGCAGGAAGGCTCGGCGGCCCAGGCGGCCCGGGTAGCGGCGGGCCTGGGCGCCCTGGGCCTCGACCCGGTCCGCCAGGTCCGGGTGACCGTGGACGGGCTTCCCGGGGCCGGCGGGCCGGAAGCGGCCGCCCGCCGCGCCCGCTACGCCGCTCTGGAGCAGGTGGCGGACCAGGCCGGGGCGGCGGCCGTGCTGCTCGGCCACAGCCGCGATGATCAGGCCGAGACCGTGCTGCTCGGGCTGGCCCGCGGCTCCGGGGCGCGGGCCCTGGCCGGGATGCCCGCCCGGCGCGGCCGTTTCCGCCGCCCGGTGCTCGGCCTGAGCCGGGCCACGCTGCGCGAGGCCTGCCTGGCCCAGCGGCTCGACCCGTGGGACGACCCGCACAACGGCGACCCGTCCTACGCCCGGGTCCGGGTCCGCCGCGAGGCCCTGCCCGCCCTCGAGGAGGCGCTCGGCCCGGGTATCGCCGAGGCACTGGCCCGCAGCGCGGCCCAGCTCCGGGCGGACTGCGAGGCCCTGGATGACATCGCCCGCGGCGAGGCGTGGCGGATCCAGCCGCCTGTTCCGCCCGGTCCCAGCCCGGCCGCCCCGGCCCCCCAGGCTCAGCCCGCTCCCGGCCCGGCGGCCCAGGCCGGGGACGAGGCGGCGGCCACGATCCTGTCCGTTGCGGATATCGACGGGCTGGCCGCGCTGGCCCCGGCGATCCGGACCCGGGTCCTGCGCCAGGCGGCCCTGCTGGCCGGGCTGCCCGGGAGGCTCGCTCACCGCCGCTCACGTCGCCGCGCTGGACGCGCTGGTGACGGGCTGGCACGGCCAGCACGGCGCAGACCTGCCCGGGGCGATCCGCGCGCAGCGGCGGTATGGCAGGCTGCTGTTCAGCGCAGGCGCGCTAGTCACAGGCAGGCCAGTCAGGGTGGGGTCGCCGGAATGGACCGAGGCGGAGGCTAGCGGTGGACGCGAGTGACATAGGTGCGGACCTGAAGGACGTGCTGATCCCGGCCGACAAGCTGCAGGCCCGGGTGGCCGAGCTCGCGGCGCGGATCGACGCCGATTACGCCGGCCGCGAACTGCTGCTCGTCGGGGTGCTCAAGGGAGCCGTCATGGTGATGGCCGACCTGGCCCGGGCGATGCACATGCCGGCCCAGATGGACTGGATGGCCGTGTCCTCGTACGGCTCCGGGACCCGGTCCTCCGGGGTGGTGCGGATCCTCAAGGACCTCGACACCGACATCACCGGCAAGGACGTGCTGGTGGTCGAGGACATCGTGGATTCCGGGCTCACGCTGTCCTGGCTGGTCGGCAACCTGCGCTCGCGCGGCCCGGCCTCGGTGAAGGTATGCGTCATGCTGCGCAAGCCGGCCGCCCTGCGGATGGACGTGGACGTCGCCTACACCGGCTTCGACATCGAGAACGAGTTCGTCATCGGGTACGGTCTCGACTACGCCGAGAAGTACCGGAATCTTCCGTTCATCGGCACCCTTGCCCCCCATGTATACAAAGGCGATGAGTCGTCCGGGGCCGCCGCGGAACCCGCGCCGCAGCGTCCCGCCGATCCGCCGCCGGGCCGCGGGGAGGAGCCGGGGAACAGGATCGGCGGACAGGAGCGTTGAGGTCTGCGGAGGCTCGCTGAGTCCTGGCGGCAGCTTCTCTGTGCCGGCGGTGCTAGCCGGGGTGTACCGTCGGGTATTCCGGCAGCGCGGCCGGGAATGACAAGCGCAGCCGGCTATGACTTAAGGAAGCCAGGCATGCTCACTCAGGCGGAAGGCAGTCCAGCCGGGATCGGCAGGACATGAAGCTGGTCAGGAGGAACCCGCGCACCACTGGCGGGGCCGGTCATCGATGGATCTGAAGCGCTATTTCCGCGGGCCGTTCGTCGCGGTCCTTGTGATGCTGCTGGTCTTCTTCGTCGTCTACGAATACGCCAGCTCGGGTAACGCATACACCCAGACGGACACGTCCCGGGTCGTCTCCCTCATCGAGAACGGCCAGGTCAAGTCGGCGCTGCTCACCGACAAAGAGCAGACGATCCAGATCACCACCAAGTCGGGGCAGAAGTACGAGGCGTCCTGGGTGGGCAACGAGGGCCAGCAGCTCGCGCAGTTGCTCCAGACGAAGCAGCCGCCGCAGGGCTGGAACGTCAACGTGCCCAAGAGCAGCTCGGTATGGAGCCTCATCTTCAGCTGGCTGCCGTTCCTCCTGGTCATCCTGATCTTCTTCTTCATGCTGAACCAGATGCAGGGCGGCGGCTCCCGGGTAATGAACTTCGGGAAATCCAAGGCCAAACTCATTACCAAGGACACCCCGAAGACCACCTTTGCCGATGTGGCCGGCGCGGACGAGGCCATCGAGGAACTCCAGGAAATCAAGGAGTTCCTGCAGAACCCGGCCAAGTTCCAGGCCATCGGGGCCAAGATCCCCAAGGGCGTGCTGCTGTACGGGCCGCCCGGTACCGGCAAGACGCTGCTGGCCCGTGCGGTGGCTGGCGAGGCCGGGGTCCCCTTCTACTCCATCTCCGGTTCGGACTTCGTCGAGATGTTCGTCGGTGTCGGTGCCTCCCGGGTCCGCGACCTGTTCGAGCAGGCCAAGGCGAACGCGCCCGCGATCGTGTTCGTGGACGAGATCGACGCCGTGGGCCGGCACCGCGGCGCGGGCTTCGGCGGCGGCCACGACGAGCGGGAGCAGACCCTCAACCAGCTGCTGGTCGAGCTGGACGGGTTCGACGTCAAGGGCGGCGTCATCGTGATCGCGGCCACCAACCGGCCGGACATCCTGGACCCGGCGCTGCTGCGCCCGGGCCGGTTCGACCGGCAGATCGTGGTGGCCCAGCCTGACCTGACCGGCCGCCGGGGCATCCTCAAGGTGCACGCGCGCGGCAAGCCGTTCGCCCCCGACGTGGACCTGGACATCATCGCCCGGCGGACGGCCGGCTTTACCGGCGCCGACCTGGCCAACGTCATCAACGAGGGCGCCCTGCTGACCGCGCGGCACAACGGCACGCTCATCACCATGGCGTCGCTGGAGGAGTCCATCGACCGGGTGATGGCGGGCCCGGAGCGCAAGAGCGTGCTGCTCTCCGAGAGCGAGCGCAAGATCATCGCCTACCACGAGGGCGGCCACGCCCTGGTCGGCCACGCGCTGCCGAACGCCGACCCGGTGCACAAGATCACGATCATCCCGCGCGGCCGGGCCCTCGGGTACACCGCGTCCGCGCCCCAGGAAGACAAGTTCCTGGTCACCCGCTCGGAGATGATGGACCAGCTGGCCATGCTGCTCGGCGGCCGGACGGCGGAGGAGCTGGTCTTCCACGAGCCCACCACCGGCGCGGCCAACGACATCGAGAAGGCCAGCTCGGTGGCCCGGGGCATGGTCACCGAGTACGGCATGAGCGAGCGGCTCGGGGCGCGCAAGTTCGGCACCGGGGACGGCGAGCCGTTCCTCGGCCGCGAGATGTCGCACACCCGCGACTACTCCGAGGAGATCGCCTCCACCATCGACGAGGAAGTGCGCCGTCTGATCGAGTCCGCGCACGACGAGGCGTGGGAGATCCTGGTCACCTACCGGGAGGTCCTGGACGACCTGGTCCTGAACCTGATGGACAAGGAGACGCTGAGCCGCAAAGAGGTATTGGCGATCTTCGCGCCCATCCAGAAGCGCCCGACCCGCGGCTCCTACACCGGCTACGGCAAGCGGCTCCCGTCGGACCGCCCGCCGGTCCTCACGCCCAAGGAACTGGCTCTCACGGCCGCGGCGGAGGTCAACGACCATCCGTCCGCCGGCAACGGGCAGGCCAGCCCGCTCGGCGGCGGCGGCCAGGGATCCTCCCCGAGCCAGCCGCCGAACGGCGGCCAGGGGCAGGACGGCACCTTCGGCGAGAGCCGTTGAGCACCGACTTCGACGCCCCGCGCATCGAGCGCGCGGTGCAGGAAATCCTGCTCGCCATCGGCGAGGACCCGGAGCGGGACGGGCTGCGGGACACCCCGGCCCGGGTCGCCCGGGCCTTCGCGGAGCAGTTCTCCGGGCTCGGCCAGCGCGCCGAGGACGTGCTGACCACGGTGTTCGACGCCGACCATGACGAACTGGTGCTGGTGCGGGACATCGAGGTCTATAGCACGTGCGAGCATCATTTGGTGCCGTTCTTTGGTGCCGCGCATATCGGCTATATACCAAACGAAAAGGGCCAGATTACCGGGCTGTCCAAGCTGGCCCGGCTGGTCGATGTTTACGCCCGCCGTCCGCAGGTACAGGAACGCATGACCACGCAGATCGCGGACGGGCTGATGAACGTCCTCGAACCGCGCGGCGTCCTGGTCGTGATCGAGGCGGAGCATCTGTGCATGTCAATGCGGGGAGTGCGCAAGCCGGGCGCGAAGACCGTCACCTCGGCGGTGCGCGGGATCATCCGGGAGAGCCAGAGCACCCGAATGGAAGCGATGAGCTTGCTATTCGGGCGCCGCGCCAACGGGTAACGTTCCCCGTGGGCGGAATGCCCGCAGTTTTTGTGGCGCATGACTACTCTTGTGGTCTGTGATTCAGGGCGTGACCCAGATGTCTGAAACTGACAAAAAGCCTGCGGGCGGGGGCAAGACGTTGAGTGTTGCCGACTCGCCTGCCGAGGGCACTGCGGCTGCGGGCCCGGCGGCCGCGGAGGACGCGGCCACCGGCCCCCGTCCGGCGACCCCCAGCCCAGCGGCTGGCACCGATGCGGGCGCCCCGGGGCGCCCGGGCCAGCGGCCTCCCGACCGGAGGAACCAGCGGCGCTGGGTGCCGGTCACCGCCGCCTGGCTGTGCCTGCTGATCGGGCTGGCCGACATCATCGAGGTCGTCCGCCCGGGCCTGGTCTACTCCACCCGGCTGTCCCGGATCCACCAGTTCGTGCCCGGCACGCTGGTCAACGTCACGCACACCGTCTCGGTCATCATCGGCCTGCTGCTGCTGATGCTCTCGCACGGCCTGAAGCGGCGGAAGCGGCGCGCCTGGGAAGCGGTGACGGTCCTCCTCGCGGTCAGCGTGGTGGTGCACGTCATCCCGTTCCGCCAGGACCGGATCGTCACCGCGGCCGTCTCGGCGCTGCTGGTGGGGGCCCTGCTCTACTTCCGGGCCGAGTTCTACGCGGTGGGTGACCCGCGGACCCGGTGGCGGGCCCTGTGGGTCTTCCTCGGGCTGGTGCTGGCCGACGTGGCCATCGGGCTCACCTACATCCTGCTGGCCCGGGGCCTGGCCCAGGACTACTCGCTGTGGCAGCGGGTGGTGCATGTGGTCTACGGCCTGGTCGGGGTGTCCGGCCCGGTCCATTTCGTGCCCGAGAAGCGCAGCGACCTGTTCGCCCTGCTCACCGGGACACTCGGGCTGTTCACCCTGATCGTCACCGCGTACCTGTTCTTCCGCCCGGCCCGGCCCGCCGGGCGGCTCGGGCAGCAGGACTCCGAGCGGGTCCGGGACCTGCTCAAGAAGCAGGGCGACCGGGACTCGCTCGGCTACTTCACGCTGCGCAGCGACAAGAGCATCATCTGGTCGCCGACCGGCAAGTCCTGCATCGGCTACCGGGTGGTGTCCGGCGTGATGCTGGCCGCCGGCGACCCGCTCGGCGACCCGGAGGCCTGGCCCGGGGCCATCCACGCGTTCCTCGACGAGGCGGCCCGGCACGCCTGGGTGCCCGCCGTGATGGGCTGCGGCGAGCTCGCCGCCGAGGTGTGGTGCCGGGAAGGCGAGCTGACCGCCCTCGAACTCGGCGACGAGGCGATCGTGGAGGTCGCCGACTTCAGCCTCAAGGGCCGGTCCATGCGCAACGTCCGGCAGATGGTGAACCGGGTCGAGCGCAGCGGCTACGTGGCCGACGTGCACCGGGCCGGCGACGTCGGCTGCGACGCCATCGCGGGGCTGGCCCGGCAGGCGGGCTCGTGGCGCGGCAACCCCACCGAGCGCGGCTTCTCCATGGCCCTGGGCCGGCTGGGTGCTCCTGGCGACGAGAACTGCGTGATCGCCACCGCGACCGAGAACGGGGTGCTGCGCGGCATCCTGCACTTCGTGCCCTGGGGCACCGACGGGCTCTCGCTCGACCTGATGCGCCGGGACCGCTCGGCCCAGCCCGGGGTCAACGACTTCCTCATCGTGGAGACCATCAAGGCGGCCGAGTCGCTGGGCATCAAGCGCATCTCGCTGAACTTCGCCGTGTTCCGCTCGGCGCTGGAGCGCGGCGAGCGGATCGGCGCCGGGCCGGTGCTCCGGCTCTGGCGCGGGATCCTGCTGTTCGCCTCCCGCTGGTTCCAGATCGAGTCGCTGTACAAGTTCAACGCCAAGTTCGCCCCGGCCTGGGTGCCCCGCTTCTTCGTCTTCCCAGGCGCGTCCGACGCGCCCCGGGTCGGCCTCGCCGCCCTGGAGGCCGAGGCCTTCCTGGTCTGGCCGAAGCTGGAGCTGCGCCGGCTGGGCCGCCGTCTCGGCCTCGGCAGAGTCCGGCGCCGCCTGGCCGCGTTAAACGCGTCCCGCCCGCCCAGCTGACCCGCTTCACGCCCCCCTTTATTAGCTCTAACGGTCTGCCCGTGCGGCTCTTCCTGGGATGGTGCGCGATCCGGGGCGATGGGCCCGGATCCGGCGCACCGCGGGCGGGAAAAGTCGCTGCGGGCGCGGGGCGGGGCGGAGCCGCGGGGAGCCGCGTAGGGTTACCCCGTGATCGTCGACGCGGCCCGGGCAGCCAGCCCGCCGGGGCTCCCGGACCCGGGACGATGCCTGGTCATGGGCGTCGTGAACGTCACCCCCGACTCGTTCTCTGACGGCGGTGAGTGGTTCGGCGCGGAGGCCGGGGTCCGGCACGGCCTGGAACTGCGGGCCCAGGGCGCGGACATCGTGGACGTGGGCGGGGAGTCCACCCGCCCGGGCGCGCAGCGCATCACCGCGGACGAGGAACTGCGCCGGGTCGGGCCGGTCATCGGCGGCCTGGCCGCTGCGGGCGTCCCGGTGAGCGTGGACACGATGCGGGCCGAGGTGGCCGAGCGGGCCCTGGAAATGGGGGCCCGGCTGGTCAACGACGTGAGCGGAGGGCTGGCTGACCCCCAGATGCCCCGGCTCGTCGCGGCGGCCGGGGTGCCGTACGTCGTGATGCACTGGCGGGGGCACAGCCACAGCATGGATTCCAGGGCCGTTTACCAGGACGTGGTGGCCGAGGTGAGCGAGGAACTGTGCCGCCGGGTCGAGGTGGTGACCCAGGCCGGCGTGGACCCGGCCATGATCGTCCTGGATCCCGGCCTCGGTTTCGCCAAGCGGCCCGAGCACAACTGGGCCCTGCTCACCCACCTGGATGAGGTCAGCTCGCTCGGCGGCCGTTCCCGGCCGTTCCCGGTGCTGATCGGCGCGTCACGCAAGCGGTTCCTGGGCCGCCTGCTGGCCGGCCCGGACGGGACGCCGCGCCCGTTCGCCGGGTCCGACGACGCCACCGTGTCGGTGACCGCCCTGGCCGCCGCGGCCGGGGCCTGGTGCGCCCGGGTGCACCACGTCCCGGGCAACGCGGACGCGGTGCGGGTGGCCGAGGCGTGGCGCCAGGCCCCGGGCGGCCAGGCTGCCCCGCAGGAGGCCGGATGAGCCTGGACCAGATCGCCCTGCGCGGGCTGCGCGTGTACGGCTACCACGGCGTGCTGGACAGCGAGCGCCGCGACGGCCAGGAGTTCCTCGTGGACGCCGTGCTGTGGCTGGACACGGCGGGCGCCGCGGCCGGCGACGACCTCACCCAGACCGTGGACTACGCGGCGCTCGCGGACCGGCTCGCGGCCATCGTGGCCGGCCCGCCGGTGCGGCTCATCGAGACGCTGGCCCAGCGCCTGGCGGACGCGGCCCTGGCCGGGCCGCTGGTCCGCGAGGCAGAGATCACCGTGCACAAGCCGCACGCGCCCGTCGGCCACGAGTTCGGGGACGTCGCGGTGACGATCCGCCGCCCGCGGCCGTGAGCGCCGCAGCGCCCCCCGGGGACAGCGGTTCCTCCCGGGACCCGGGTCTTCCCGGGGGCCCGGGCCGGCGGGCGGTCCTCGCCCTGGGCAGCAACCTGGGGGACCGGCTGGCCACGCTGCAGGGCGGGGTCGGCGCCCTGCTCGGCCCGCCCGGCCTGACCCTGGTCGCGCTGTCGCCGGTGTACGAGACCGTGCCGGTCGGCGGCCCGCCGCAGCCCCAGTACCTGAACGCGGTGCTCATCGCGGACACCACGCTGACCGCGGCGGACCTGCTGCGCCGGTGCCAGGCGGCCGAAGCGGCGTTCGGGCGCGTCCGCCAGGAGGTCTGGGGCCCGCGAACCCTGGACGTGGATGTCATCGTTTACGGTGACGTGGTGAGCGACGACCCGGAGCTGACGCTCCCGCACCCGAGGGCGCGGGAGCGCGCTTTCGTGCTGGCTCCCTGGCTTGACGCCGACCCGGACGCGGAGATCCCGGGGCAGGGCCGGGTGTCCGCGCTGCTGGACGCGGTGCTGGCCAGCAGCGGCGGCCAGCCGGGCGTGCGGCGGCTCCCCGACGCGCAGTTGCGGCCGCCAGCATGATGCCGACCCGGGTGTGGGTGCTGGTCGTCACGGCCGTGGCCAGCCTGCTGGTGTCCTGGCTGGTGCTGCGGGCCGTGTACGCGTCGCTCCCGCCGCTGCCCTGGACCGCCGCGGTGGCCATGCTCCTGCTGGCCATCGCCGAGGCCCTCAGCGGCCGGAACCTGCGGGCCCGGATCCGCGGCGGCCCCGGCCTGAAGCCCATCGCCCCGCTGGCCGCGGTCCGGATGGCGGCCCTGGCCAAGGCCAGCTCGCACGCGGCGGCCGTCATCGGCGGCCTGGCGGCCGGGGCCCTGGTCTACCTGACCAGCTCGCTGAGCAAATCCGTGCCGCGCAGCGACGCGATCACCGCGGGCGGCACGTTCGTGGCCGCCGTGCTCCTCGTGCTGGCCGCGCTCTACCTGGAGCAGAGCTGCCGGGTCCCCTCCGACGACGACGAGGATGCCGACCGGCCGCACGCGCCCCGCTGACCGGCCGTCCTACCCGCTGTTCCTGGACCACTCGTCCGGCTCCGCGCCCGGGCCTGCCTCGCAGGAGCGCAGGAACTCCTCCCGGCGGATCTGGTCGCGCAGGTCGACGGCGTCCTCGCCGCGGACCACGAGGGGCGGGGAACTGGCGCGCTTGCGCCCGTACAGCAGCCCGCTGATCCCCCGCCAGACATACCACGCGGGCAGTTCCGCAGCGTAGGGCCACCACGGCGGCGGCTGATCGTCTAACTCTTCCTCACTCATACGCAGCACTGTATAGCACTGAGAGCACTGAGTGCTAGCAGGCGTTTAGACAGCTCGCAGTGGTGCATACCTTGATCACGTGGGTGCGTCACCAGTGGATCCGCTCGGCGCCGACTTCGCATACGTGCAGGTCGCGAACAATCTTGCCGTGCGCATCGAGGCGGGAGAGATCACCCACAAGCTGCCCTCGGAGCGCAGCCTGGCCGAGGAGTACGGGGTCGCCTACCAGACCGTCCGGCACGCCATGAAGGTGCTGCGGGACCGCGGGCTGATCATCACCCGGCAGGGCCGCGGCACGTTCGTCGCGCCCCGGCGCGACACCGCGCCGGGCTGAGCGCCTATTAGCGGTCCATGTCCCCGACCACGAAGAACATCGAGCCGAGGATGGGGCTGAGGTCCGCGACCCGGTGACCGGGCAGCAGTTCGCCGAGCACCTGGACGTTGCTGAACGACGCGGAGCGCACCTTCAGCCGCCACGGCGTCTTCCCGCCCCGGGACACCAGGTAGTAGCCGTTCAGGCCGAGCGGGCCCTCGGTCCAGGCGTACGTGTGCCCCTCGGGGATCTTCAGCACCTTGGGGATCCGGGCGCTCAGCGGGCCCGGCGGCAGGCTGGCCAGCCGGCTGGCGCACGCGTCCGCCAGATCCAGGGACACGGCCACCTGGTCCAGCAGGCACTCGAACCGGGCCAGGCAGTCACCCTCGCCCCGGGTGATCACCCGCAGCGGCCCGGCCAGCTCCGCGTAGGCCAGGTAGGGCTCGTCGCGGCGCAGGTCGAAATCGACCCCGGAGGCCCGCGCCGCCGGGCCGCTCACCCCGTACTGGCGCACCTGCTCACCGGTGAGCACGCCCACGCCCCGGGTCCGGCCGCGGAACCGCTCGCTGCCGCGCACGATCGCGCCGATGCGCGGCAGGTCCGCGCGCACCGCGGCGGCGGCCGCGCCGACCCGGCCCAGCCAGCCTTCGGGCAGCTCCTCCTTCAGCCCGCCGACCCGGTTGAACATGTAGTGCATCCGGCCGCCGGAGATCTCCTCCATGATCGACTGGAGCAGCTCCCGGGCCCGCCCGGCCGCGGCCGCCGCCTCCGCCACCCCGGCCTCCGCATCCGGGTCCGCCTCCGCCGCCCCGGCCTCCGCGTCCGGGCCGCCCGCCACCTCCGGCGGGTAGGAACCGAGGAACGCCAGGTGGCTGAGGACCCGGTTGAGCTCGGCCAGCAGGGTCCGGGCCCACACGCCCCGCGGCGGCACCTCGATGCCGGCCAGCCGCTCGGCGGCCAGCACCACGCCCAGCTCGCTGGCGAACGCGCCCAGCCAGTCATGCCGGTTGGCCAGCACGATGATCTGCCGGTAGTCCCGGGCCTCGAACAGCTTCTCGGCCCCGCGGTGCACGTAGCCGATGACCGGGTCGGCCGTGACGATACGGTCGCCCTCCAGCGTCAGCCGCAGCCGCAGCATGCCGTGCCCGGAGGGGTGCCCCTCACCCAGGTTGATCAGCAGGTCGCCGTGGCCAGGCCCGCTGGGCCCAGCCGCCCAGCTGCTGGTGACCGCTTCGGCCTGACGCTGCACCATGTGCACCATCGTGTCAGAACTGGGCCGGGCCAGCCTGGCCCGTGGCCAGGCCCGCCAGCGGGGCGGGCAGCGGCACGCCTGCCGCCTGGACCAGCCAGCCGAACCCGCCGAGCCCGGCCGGGTCGGTCAGCTCCGCTTCCTCCGCGGCCCGGCGCAGCGCGGCCAGGTACCCGGCCGGGTCCTGGCCGGCCTGGCTGAGCGGCGGCCGCTGGCCGGTCAGCCCCAGCGCCCGCAACGCCGCCCGCTGGGTGGTCAGCAGGGTCTGGGTGGCTCCGGCCGCGGTCCCGGCGGCCGCGCAGGCGTCCAGGGCCACGTGCGCGGTGATGTCCCGGGACCCGTCCGGGATCGGCCGCACCGCCCGGCCGTCCCGGAACCCGGCCAGGGTCCCGGTGAGCGGCCTGCTGGCCCGGGCGTGGGCGTAGTCCGCGGCCAGGGCGAGCCCGCCGTCGAGCCGCCCGATCACGTCCGCCCAGGCCGCGCACCGCGGATGGCCCAGCTCGGCCCGGTCGCCCGGGTGGCGCAGCGGCCACCACCGGCGCAGCCATTCGCGCTCGGCCGGCCCGGCGGGCGGCCCGGCCCGCTCCGCACCGCTGCCGGGGTCCACCAGCATGATCCGCGGCCCGTCCGGGGCCAGCTCGGCCACGTCGACGGGGATATTGTCCAGCCACTCGCTGGCCACCACCAGGCCGCGGATCCGCTCCGGCAGGACCGCCGACCAGCGGATGCGGTCATCGCCCCCGGGGGAGTGCGGGGCGATCTCGACCGCGCACGCAGCGATCCGTTGCGGAAAAGAAAACCCTGCGGCGGCCGGGCTGGTGACCGCGGGCCGGTGCTGCGCGAGCTCCAGGACCTGGCCCAGCAATTCCCCCTGGCCTGCGCCGATGTCCACCAGGTCGAGCCGGTCCGGGTGGCCGAGCGCCGCGTCCGCGTGGCGGAGCAGGGCCAGGATGGCCTGGGCGTAGCGCGGCGAGGCATGCACCGAGGTCCGGAAGTGCGCCGCGGGGCGTTCCCCCCGGGCGTAGAAGCCGTCCCGGCCGTACAGCGCCTCCTGGGTGGCGGCCCGCCATGTCGTCCACACCGGGCCGACTCTAGCGGCGCCGCAGGCCGCGCCCGGCCGGACCAGCACCGCCCGGACCAGGACCGCCCGGACCGGGGCCGCCGGGCCCGGGACCGCCGCAGCCCGCGGCTATGCTGATCGTTGCCGTTCTGGCACCCGCGGCGAAGGCCAGCGAGAGGAACCCAGCGAGAGGAACGCCGAGGCGATGGGGGACCCAGCGGAGCGCCCGGCCCGGCTCAAGGTCGGGGTGATCGGCGCGGGGCGGGTCGGCACCGTCCTGGGCGCCGCGCTGGAGCGGGCCGGTCACCAGGTGGTCGCCGTGTCCGCCGTGTCCGACCGGTCGCTGGACCGCGCGCAGCGGATGCTGCCCGGCGCGGCGGTCATGCGCCCGCCGGAGCTGCTGGCCGCCGTGGACCTCGCCCTGCTCACCGTGCCCGACGACGCGCTGCCCGGGCTGGTGTCCGGCCTGGCCGCGACCGACGCCCCGCTGGCCGGGCGGCTGATGATGCACACCAGCGGCCGGCACGGCACGGCCGTGCTGGAGCCCGCCACCGCGCGCGGCGCGCTCCCGCTGGCGCTGCACCCGGTCATGACGTTCACCGGGCGCCCGGACGACCTCGACCGGCTGACCGGGATCTCCTTCGGGGTGACCGCCCCGGAACCGTTGCGGCCCGCGGCCGAGGCGCTGGTCATCGAGATGGGCGGCGAGCCCGTGCTCATCGAGGAGTCGGCCCGCCCGCTCTATCACGCCGGGCTGGCCAGCGCGGCCAACCATCTCGTGGCCCTGGTCGCGCAGTCGGCCGACCTGCTCCGCGCGGCCGGGGTGGGTGAGCCGGACCGGATGCTCGGGCCGCTGCTGTCCGCCGCCCTGGACAACGCGCTGCGGCTCGGCGACGCCGGCCTGACCGGCCCCGTTTCCCGCGGCGACGCGGACACCGTGGCCGAGCACGTGCAGGCGCTGGCCAGCGTCTCGCCCGAGGCGCTGCGCGCGTACGTGGCCCTGGCCCGGCTGACCGCCGACCGCGCGCTGGCGGCAGGCATCCTCACCACCGCGGACGCCCAGCGCCTGCTCGACGTGCTGGCCGGGGCGCCCCGGTGATGCCGATCGTGGCCCGGACCCGGCTCGGCCTGGCCGCCGCCCGGCGCGGGCTCGGCGCCCCGGTGGTGCTCGTGCCGACCATGGGCGCCCTGCACGAAGGTCACCGCGCGCTGATCCGCCGGGCCCGGGAGATCGCGTCCCCTGACGGCTCTGTCGTGGTGTCCGTGTTCGTGAACCCGCTGCAGTTCGGGGCGGGCGAGGACCTGGACCGCTACCCGCGCACGCTGGACGCGGACGTGCTCATCGCGGCGGAGGAAGGGGCGGACCTGATGTTCACGCCGAGCGCCGCCCAGATGTACCCGCGGCCCCAGCTGATCACCGTGGATCCCGGGCCGGTAGGCCGGATCCTGGAAGGGGAGTCGCGGCCCGGGCACTTCGCCGGCGTGCTGACCGTGGTGGCCAAGCTTTTCCAGCTGACCCGGCCGGACGTGGCGGTGTTCGGCGAGAAGGACGCGCAGCAGCTCGCGCTGGTCCGCCGGATGGCGGCCGACCTCGACCTGGGCACCAGGATCGCCGGGCGTGCCCACCGTGCGCGACGCCGACGGGCTCGCCATCTCCAGCCGGAACCGGTTCCTGTCCCCGGCCGGGCGGCAGACCGCGCTGCTGCTGCCCGCGGCGCTGCGGGCCGGCCAGGAGGCGGCCCACGCCGGGCCCGCCGCGGTCCGCAAGGCCGCGGGCGAGGTGCTGGCCACGGTCGCGGACCCGCCACTGCGGGTGGACTACCTGGCCCTGGTGGACCCGGACACCTTCGAGGAGGTCGGCGACGATCACGCGGGCCCGGCCCGGCTGCTGGTCGCCGCGGGGGTGGGCACCACCCGGCTGATCGACAACACCCTGCTGAGCCTGGAGTGCCATGCTGCTGACCGTTGACGTGGGCAACACGAACACCGTGCTGGGCGTGTTCGACGGCGACCAGATCGTCGAGCACTGGCGGATCAACACCGACCCGGACCGGACCGCCGACGAGATCGCGGTGCTGCTCCGCGGGCTGCTGGAGCACAGCTCGCTGGTCAAGGACACGGACGTCAGCGGCATCGCGCTGTGCTCTACCGTGCCCTCGGTGCTGCACGAGATGCGGGAGATGTGCCGCCGGTACTACGGGGACATCCCGTCGCTGATCATCGAGCCGGGGGTGCGCACCGGGGTGTCCGTCCGGATGGACAACCCCAAGGAAGTGGGCAGCGACCGGATCATGAACACGGTGGCGGCCGTGCACCTGTACGGCGGCCCGGCCATCGTGGTCAACTTCGGCACCTCCACCAACTTCGACGCGGCCAGCGCCAAGGGCGAGTTCGTCGGCGGCGCGCTCGCCCCCGGCATCGAGATCTCGGTGGACGCGCTGACCCGGCGGGCCGCCCAGCTGCTCAAGGTCGAGCTGACCCGGCCGCACCACGTGATCGGCAAGAACACGGTGGAGGCCCTGCAGTCCGGCATCATCTTCGGGTTCGCGGGCCAGGTCGAGGGCATCGCGCGGCGGATGGCCGCCGAGCTCGCCCCGGACGACCCGGAGTCGGTGACCGTGATCGCGACCGGCGGGCTGGCCCCGCTGGTCCTCGACGAGGTGAGCGTCATCGACGCCTACGAGCCGTGGCTGACGCTGATCGGGCTGCGCCTGGTGTTCGAGCGCAACAACCTCAGCGCGTGGCCGGGGCCGTCCCGGGGCGCTCCAGGTAGGTCCGGTCCGGCTGGGTGAAGCCGAATCGCTCGTACAGGCCGTGGGCGTCGGAAGTGTGCAGCGTCCAGCGGAAGGACGCGCCGGGGCCCCGGTCGATCATCGTGGCCACCAGCTCCACGCCCAGGCCCTGGCCGCGGACCTCCTTGTCGATGTAGACGTCGGCCAGGTACGCGAACCCGGCCCCGTCCGACACGGCCCGGGCGAACCCGACCATCGCCCCGGAGGCGCTCTGGTAGACCCCGACGACCCGCCAGGCGCTGTCGAGCTGCTGCTCGACGACGCTGCGGGTCCGCCAGCGTCCCCAGTAGGCCTCCGTGGACAGGAACTGCCACAGCGTGTCCCGGTCCACCCGGCCCGGGTCGTCGTCCAGCTCGTACTGCCCCACGGTGATAAGCACGCACAGGACTGTATCCGGGGCAGCCGCCGGCTTCCTCCCGATTTACGGGCGTCCTCACCCCGCTCCGCCCCCGCTGCCAGTCACGCTCGTCACTGTCATCACCTGGATCCCCACCGTCACGCCCCGTTTCGTGATCAAACGATTGGTGTTGCCCACGCAACACCAATCGTTTGATCACGAAGGGCTGGGTACGCTCGGACGGTGGATACCGAGGGTAGGGCGGTGGCCGGTGCGCAGGACGCGAGCGTGCCGGAGCAGCAGGACGCGAGCGTGCCGGAGCAGATGCAGGTCCGGCTGGACAAGCGGCAGCGGCTGCTGGACGAGGGCGTGGACCCCTATCCGGTGGGCTTCCCGCGCACCGCGACCATTGCCGGGGTCCGGGACCGCTATCCCGATCTGGAGCCGGACACCTACACCGGGGACCGGGTCGGCGTCACCGGCCGGGTCATGCTGTCCCGGACCGGCGGGAAGCTGTGCTTCGCCACCATCCGCGACGGCACCGGTGACATCCAGGTCATGATCTCCCTGGACCGGGTCGGCGCGGACGCGCTCGCCGCCTGGAAGCGGGACGTGGACCTGGGCGACCATATCGGGGTGGAGGGTGAGGTGATCTCCTCCCGCCGCGGCGAGCTGTCCATCCTGGCCGACCGCTACGCGATCACCGCCAAGGGCCTGCGGCCGCTGCCGGAAAAGCACAAGGGGCTCAGTGACGTGGAGTCCCGGGTCCGGCACCGTTATGTGGACCTGATCGTGAACCCGGAGACCAGGCGGATGGCCGGGATCCGGGCCGCGGTCATCCAGTCGTTCCGCCACGACCTGCACCAGCGGGGCTTCCTCGAGGTGGAGACGCCGGTGCTGCAGGCCGTGCACGGCGGCGCCAACGCCAGGCCGTTCGTGACCCGGATCAACGCCTACAACATGGAGCTCTTCCTGCGGATCGCGCTGGAACTGCACCTGAAGCGCCTGGTCGTCGGCGGCATCGAGAAGGTCTACGAGATCGGCCGTATCTTCCGCAACGAGGGTGTGGATGCCACCCACAATCCCGAGTTCACGATGCTGGAGGCGTACGAGGCCTACGGCGACTACGACACCGTGGCCACCCTGACCCGGGAGCTGATCCAGAACGCGGCGGTGGCCGCCTACGGCGCCCCGGTGGCGCGCCGCGGCGGGCAGGAGTATGACCTCAGCGGCGAGTGGGCCGCCCAGACGGTGTACGGCGCGATCTCGGCGGCCCTGGGTGAGGAGATCGACCCGGGCACCGGCGAGGACCGGCTGCGCAAGCTGTGCGCCCAGGCGGGCGTGCCGGCCGAGCCGGGCTGGGGTCACGGGCAGATCGTGCTGGAGATGTACGAGCGGCTGGTGGAGGAGCGGACCGTCGAGCCCACCTTCTACCGGGACTTCCCGGTCGACGTGTCCCCGCTGACCCGGGGGCACCGGCAGGACCCGCGGCTGGCCGAGCGGTGGGACCTGGTCGCGTTCGGCACCGAGCTGGGCACCGGGTACTCCGAGCTGGTCGACCCGGTCGAGGAACGGCGCAGGCTCACCGCCCAGTCGCTGCTCGCGGCGGGCGGCGACCCGGAGGCCATGCAGCTGGACGAGGACTTCCTGCAGGCGCTGGAGTACGGGATGCCGCCGACCGGCGGCGTGGGCGTCGGCCTCGACCGCGTGCTGATCATGCTGACCGGCGAGAACATCCGGGAGACCACCCTGTTCCCCCTGGTCCGCCCCCAGTAGCCGGTTAGTCGCTGCCGTCCACCCGCATGAACATGGCCAGCAGTTGCATCCGCTGCGATTCGGGGAGGGAGCCGAATCGGGCCATGGCCTCTTCAGGCGTCCGGACATCGGCGAACGCGGCCAGCGGCGTGTCCGACCGCGCCAGCCGCTCGCGGTCCGCCGGGGTCAGGTCCTGCAGGAACGCGATGGCGTCCTCGACCCCGTCCAGCCGGCCGATGCGGGCCATCAGGTCGTCCGCCGACTGGTCAACCTGGCTGGGCAGCACGGCGCCCGGGATCGCGGTGACGATGCCCAGCACCTCGGTGACCCGGCTGCTGATGTCGTCGATGCTGGCGAACTTGCCCTTGGCGATGCAGGCGAACATGTAGTTGCCCAGCCAGAACACCCAGTCGTCGCGCATCATGATGCGCTGCTGGACCTCGGGCGTGAGGATCTGGCGGATGAGCCCGGCGTCGGTCGTGTTCACCCGGAACTGGTCGTCGAAGGCCGGGTTGCCGGTCTCGGTTCCGCCCCAGAGCATGATCCGCTGGACCCGGTCCGGCTGGATCACGGTCCCGGGCGCGATCGTGGCCAGCTCGACCGCGCACACCGCGACGTCGGGGCTGAACCTCCCGGCCTGGAACAGGCCGGGGTCGATGTAGGTGTGCGCGTTCGCGACGATGATCGTGCGGCCGTCGATGCGGGCCCGGAGCGCATCGCTGAACTTCGTGTGGCCGACCGCGCGCTGGGTGGTGTCGAGCAGGCGTGAGTCCCCGTACATGGCCCGGGTGATGTCGTGGATGCCGTCCACGAGATCATGCCGGAACGGCGGCCCGGTCACCGGCTGCCAGCCCTGGGCGGCGCCCATCTCGGACAGGCCGGGCCGCCCGGGCGGGGTGACGGGATCAGGGGCGGGGCGGCGGCGGCCGAAGAGCGGCATGGGTTCTCCTGGTCCAGCGGCGTCGAGCAGATGTAACTCTCCACCGTCCCGGGGCGCATCGGTAGTCCCTACGTATCCCGGGGGTCCTGGCCTGGTGAGTCCCCGCCCAGCGTGGCCGGGGACGGCCGCTACGGGCAGCTCCCGCCGTCAGACACGGTGAAGTACCGGAAGCCCGGCTGCCCGTCGCCGTGGTGGTACCTGGCCTCGTAGCTGCCGCACGGCAGGGCCCGCCACAGGGAGCCGGCCCCCCCGGAGAGCGCCATCCTGATGAAGTACAGCTGCTGGTGGGTGCGGCGGTCGAAGATGCGCAGGGCCAGGCTGGCCTGGCTGGCCGGGAAGGCGGACGCCCGGAAGGCCACCACGGTGCGGGGCGGGCTGAGGTGCGGACGCCAGTGCGTGCTGACGGACACGCTCGACGTGTCGCCGGTCCGGGAGGCCGCGGTGTAGATGAAGGCGGAGCCGTGACCCGGGGCGCCGATCAGCGCCAGCGAGGCGTCGGCGGCCAGCGCGACCGAGTAGCCGAACCGGCTGTTCTTGGTCCCGGCGGCGTTGGTGAGGGTCGCGGTGGGGGTGGAGGTGGTCGCCCAGGCCGCCTCGGAGGAGGCCTGGAAGACGTAGGCCGCGCCCGTGTTGCTGTTCAGGAACCAGGCACCCGCCAGCGCGGTGGCGCCGTCGGCCGAGAGGGCGACCGAGTAGCCGAGACCGCTGCTGGAGCTCGTGGCCTCGTCGGTCAGGGTCGCGGCGGGGGCGGACGTGCTGGTCCAGGAGCCCTCGGCGGTGGTGTGGAAGATGTACGCGGCCCCTTCGCCGAACGCGCCGACCAGAGCGGTCGTGCCGTCGCTGGACAGGGCGACCCCGCTGCCGATCGCGTCTTCCGTGCCGCCCGCGCTGGTCAGGGTCGCGGTGGGGGTGGACGTCGTGGCCCACGAGCCCTCGCTGGCGGCGTGGAAGATGTAGGCGTTGCCGTGCTCGACCGTGGGGCCGGCCCAGGGCGCCCCGATCAGCGCGGTCGTGCCGTCGGCGGACAGGGTGACCGCCCCGCCGAGTTCCTGCTCTCCTCCGCTGGCGTCGGTGAGCGTGGCGGTGGGGCTGGAGCTGCTGACCCAGGAGTTCGCCGCCGGGGCGTGGAAGATGTAGGCGGCCCCGGCCGCGCTGCCGCCGCTCACCCCGAGGGACGCCCCGATCAGCGCGGTCGTGCCGTCTGCGGACAGCGCCACCGAGGCGCCGAAGGAGCCCGGCCCCGGCCCGGCGGCGCCGCTGGTGAGTGTGGCGGCGGGGCTGGTCATCCTGGTCCAGGAACCCTCGGCGGCCGCGTGGTACACGTACGCGGCCCCCGCGCCACTACTGGCGTCCAGGTCCCCGATCAGCGCCGTGGTGCCGTCCGCGGACAGGGCGACCGACCAGCCGAAGCCCTGGCCGGTGGGCAGGCCGCTGTTGCTGAGGGTGGCGGTGGGCGCGGATGTGGTCACCCAGTCGCCGTGGGCGGCGTGGAAGATATACGCGGCGCCGATGGCCCACGCCCCGACCAGCGCCGTGGTGTCGTCCCTGGACAGCGCGACGGAGAAACCGAGCGTGCTGGCGGTCTTGCCCTGGTTGGTGAGCGTGGCGGCCGGGCTGGACGAGCCGGCCCAGGTCGCGGGCGGCGCCCGGAGGAGCCCGGGGCCTAACCGGGCGTGGATCGCCCGGGCGAGAGCCGCCGGGACCACCCCGGCCGGGTGGGCGGGCCCGGACGTGCGGACCTGCGCCGCAGCGGCCGCCTGGGCCCGCGCGGCCGGTAGCGCCGCCGCGGTGGCCCCGAGAACCGCCAGGAGGGCAGCACCCGAAGCTCCGGCCGCGCGCCACGCTGACCTCATGCCGTCCTCCCGGTACCCCTGGAGCCTGGTCGGCAGGTTCAGGCTAAGCCCGCGGCGGGCCCTCAGGCGATGCGGGGCGTCAGACGATGCGGACCGCGCCCACGAACACGTTCCACATGACCGGCTGGACCTGGACGAGCTGGCCCGAGGAGGGGGCGTCCACCATCAGGCCGCCGCCCAGGTAGATGCCGACGTGGTCGATGCCCGCGTAGAAGAAGACCAGGTCGCCCGGCTCGAGCTGGCTCCGGGAGATGTGCTCGCCCATGTTGTACTGCGAGACCGTGTAGTGCGGCAGGCTGATGCCGACCTGCGCGTACGCCCACATGACCAGCCCGGAGCAGTCGAACGTGCTCGGCCCGGCCGCGCCCCACACGTACGGGTCGCCGCGGCGGGTCATCGCGTACCGCAGCGCCTCCGCGCCGACCGTGTTGGCGGTGGGCAGGTTGATGTTCGGGTAGTTCCCGGTGCGCTGGTAGATGGCCATGGCCTGGGAGAACGCGGCGCTGTTGAGCCGGTTCACCTTGCCCTGGATGACCTGCTTCTTGGCCGCCATCGACTTGGCCAGCGTGGTCACCTTGGTCTCCTGCTGCACTGCGGTGTCGTGCGCCCGCCGGGCGGCCGCCTCCGCGGTGGCCAGCGCGCTGACCCGGTCGCCGTTCTCCGTCTGCAGCTGCTGCATGATCGCGGCCTTGCTGAGCAGCGAGCTGGTGTCGGGCGAGGTGAGCACCTGCAGCGGGGTGGCCAGGCCCCCGTTCATGTAACTCTCCGCGGCGAGCTGGCCGATCGCGGACTGCCCCGACACCATCCGGGTGGCGTCCTGCCGGTACGTGGTCATCGCGGTCTTGGCTTCCGCGTGGGCCTCGGTGAGCTGGATGCGCAGCCCGTCGTACTGCTCGCTCAGCACGTCAATCTGGTGCCCCAGGCTCTTGGCCTGGGCCACGAGGCTGGTCAGGCTGGGCTGCGGGCGGCTCACGGACGCACTGCTCACCGTGGCGGGCAGCACCAGGCTGGCCAGCGCGGCCACCCCGCCGGCCGTGGCCACCTGCCGCCAGAGGCGGTGGCGCAATCCGGCGGTTACGCGCCGCCGTACCTGGGGCGCAAATCCCGCTGTGAGCCAGCGTTCCACGAGCTCTCCTCTCTCATCCCGCCTGCCGGGTTAGCTGACGGGTTCGGGCCAGAGGAGCCCTACCGCCGGGCGCTGCGTCGCGCCCGCTCGCGGATTCACCCCGGGAACATGGGTCCCCGGCTTCCTGGCCACGTCCTGCGGCTCAGAAACTCGGCGGCCGTGCGGCGCTCTGGGGGCTGAAGTGCAGCACGGTGACAGCGATGCAGATTAATGGATCACCGGCCGCCGGGGGGCCAGAACAGCAGAATCCTTGCCTGGTTGTTGCGGCGCGGCGCGGTCATTGGCTTGCGGCTGCTTCGGCGCGTTTGACCCGTTGCGCGGCCACCGTCTCCGCGGCCTGGCCGCGGCGTTTTCCGGTGTCATGAGCGGAAACGTTTGCCCAGCTCACAGGCGTTCGCCGCGGTCAGGAGCAGGAGCCGAGATCGGCACGTGATGGGCCGCCGGCCCCGGCAGGCCAACTATAGAGGCAATCTGTGATTGATCAATTACGCAGAGTCTGTAAAAGGGTCGCCGCGGTGCCCCGGACCCGGCCGGGCGCGGGCAGATCACGCTTTCGGCGGCAGCCGGCCCCGCGCCAGCTGCTAGCCGGCCCAGCGCCAGCGGCTAAGGTGTGCGGGCGATGGAGCACATCATCAGGCGGGCCCGCACCCGCGACATCCGGGCCATCGCCGGCCTGGTCGCCGAGAACGTCGCGTCCGGCCGGGTGCTGCGCAAGGCCACCGTCACCCTGTATGAGGACGTCCAGGAGTTCTGGGTCGCCGAGCGGCTCAGCGACCACGAGGTGGTGGGCTGCGGGGCGCTGCACGTGATGTGGGAGGACCTGGCCGAGATCCGCACGGTGGCGGTGGACGAGAGCTGCCAGGGCCAGGGCATCGGGCACCGCCTGGTCGAGGCGCTGCTGGACAGCGCCCGCGAGGTGGGCGTGACGCGGGTCTTCGTGCTCACGTTCGCGCTCGGCTTCTTCGCCCGGCACGGGTTCGAGGAAATCGAGGGCACGCCGGTCTCGCACGAGGTGTACGCGGAACTGCTGCGCTCCTACGACGAGGGCGTGGCGGAGTTCCTCGACCTGGGCCGGGTCAAGCCCAACACGCTCGGCAACAGCCGGATGCTGCTCCGCCTGCCGCCGCTTCCCGAGGCGCCGCTGCCGGGAGCGCCGCCGCCCGGCACGCCCCTCTCAGACGCGCCTCCGCTGTCCACCGGCCGCTGACGCCCGGCCGCTGATAGCCAGCCGCTGATACCCGGCCGCTGGCGTGCGGCCGCCCGGGTTCAGAGCAGCCGGAGCTGGCGGTCGGCCGGACGCCGGGCCGGGGCCGGGACGGAGCGGTCCAGCAGGCCCGGGTCGATCGCCGACAGGAACGGCGAGATCCCCGTCTCGGCGCTGCTGCCGTGCCTGCTGCGCCGCGCCGCGCAGCTCAGCAGCAGGTGTGTGCGGGCCCTGGTCATGCCCACGAAAAGCAGCCGTCGTTCCTCGGCCGGATCCGGGCGGGCGCCCGGTGCCGCGCCGGGCAGCCAGAGCGGCAGCAGGTCCCGCTCGCAGCCGGCCAGGAAGACCACCTCGAACTCCAGACCCTTGGCCGCGTGCAGGGTGAGCAGCGCGACCGCGTCCGCCCGGGGATCGAGGGCATCGACCTCCGCGCCGAGGGCGATCTCGGTCCGGAACCGCTCCATGTCGTCGCCGCAGCGCCAGGCGAGCGGGGCCAGCACCTCACCCGCCGTGCGCAGGTCGGTGCCGGACAGGCCACCCCGGCCCGGGCCGGCCCGGCGGCCCGCGTCCGCGGCGGCGGCCAGCCTGCTTACCGTGGCCCGCAGCTGGCGGGTGACGGCGGTCCCGGCGGTGCGCGGTCCCGGGTCGCGGTCCTGGGCCGGCCCGGCCAGGGCCAGCTCCCTGAGGATCTCCGCCACCCCCGGCCGCCGGTCCAGCAGGTCGTGCGAGCGCTTCTGGAACGGCAGCCCGGCCCGGGTCAGGCCCTGGCCGAGCGACGCGGCCTGCGCGTCGGTCCGGTACAGCACGGCGATGTCGGCCAGCCCGATGCCGCCGTGTCCGTGGCCGTCCGCGCGCCCGCTGTCCAGCGAGTGGAACGACGACCCGCCGAGCAGCCGGTCGATGGACCCGGCGATCCAGGCCGCCTCGCCCGCCGGGTCCGCGGCCTCGTGCACGCTGATCCGGGGGCCGGGAGCGCCGCCCGCGGCGGCCCGCAGCACCCGGCCCGGCACCAGGGTGGCGGGCGCGATGGCCTGCAGCGCGCCGGCCACGATGGCGGGGCTGGAGCGGTAGTTCGCCGTGAGCGCCGCGGTGGAGGCGCCCGGGTAGTCCTCCCCGAAGCGCAGGAAGAAGCCCACGTCCGCGCCGCGGAATCGGTAGATGGCCTGGTCCGGGTCACCGATCACGGTGAGGCCGGTCCCGTCCCCGGCGAGCAGCCGCAGCAGCGCGTACTGGGTCGCGTCGATGTCCTGGTACTCGTCCACGCTGATCCGCGGCCATCGCTCGCGGAGCCCGGCGGCCACCGCCGGCTCGCCGTCCAGGACCGCGACGGCCAGCTCGACCAGGCCGTCGAAGTCGACCAGGTCCCGGGCGGCCAGGCTGCTGCGCAGCAGCTCACGCCGGTCCGGGTCGTCCGGTGCCCCGGCGAGCAGGGCGCGTCCGGCGCGCGGTGACCCGGCCAGCTCGGTGGCCACCTCCCGCACCGTCTTCTCGTCGGCGACCGTGAAGTCCGCGGCCAGCCCGGCGAGCTCGTGGTGCTCGCGCAGGATCATCAGCCCGAGCCCGTGGAACGTGGTGACGGTGAGCCGGGCGGCGCGCGGGCCGAGCAGCGCGGCCAGGCGCTCGCGCATCTCCTCCGCGGCCCGGCGGGTGAACGTGAGGGCCAGGCAGGCCTCCGGGGGCACGCCCTGCTCGGCCACGCCGGCCGCGAGGCGGTGGGTCAGCGTGCGGGTCTTGCCGGTCCCCGGCCCGGCGATGATCATCAGCGGCGCGGCGGCGGCCGCGGCCGCTCGCTGCTCCGGGTCGAGCCGGTCCAGGAAGGAGCCGCCCGTGCTTCCGTCCCGGGGCCTTTCTTCCCTGGCGCTCTTCATCGGCGGGCCCGCCGCCGGCCGCCTGATCCCTCGCGGCCGGCTCAGCCGCCGCACTTTCCGGCCGTCCCGGCCGGCCGGGACGCCGGGGCGCGGGGACCGCGCCGGCCAGGGATCCGGGTGCCGCCAGGTCGAACAGCGCGGCCGTGCCCCGGCCGAGTTCGCCGGGCCCGAAGAGCCGGATCACCCCGTACTCGCCGTCGTAACCGGCCTCCTTGTGCACCGAGCCCGCCCGCAGCCTGGTGATGGCCTCGCCGAGCAGGGTGCCGCCGGCCCGGCCCAGCTCCCCGGGCGGGGCGGCGAGCAGGATGTCCAGTTCCGGGCCGAGCGCGGCGACCAGCCGGCTCACCTCGGCGTCGACCTTCTTGCTCTTGGGCCCGGCGCCGAGCAGTTCGCCCACCACGTCGGGCAGGGAGACCAGGTTGACGGAGCCGGCCGCACCGTCCGGCCGGTATCCCGCCGGCCGGTCGGCGAGCCCGGCCACCCGGTTGAGCACGCCGATGGTCAGCGGCCGGCCGCATCCGGGGCAGATTCCGCCGTGGGCGGCCGACTGCTCAGGCTCCAGCCGGATCCCGCACTTGCGGTGCCCGTCCAGGTGATAACGACCGCCCTCCGGAAAGAAATTGACCGTGCCCTGCAGGCCAGCCCCGGTGCGCAAGGCGCGCTCGATCGCAAAGTAATCCAGTTCAACGTCAAGTGTTGTCGCCTCGCGGCCGAGCATCGGGGGTGAGTGCGCGTCTGAATTGCTGACCAGCCGATAACCGTCAAGGGAAGAGCACATCCAGTTCATGGGCGGGTCAGAGGAGAGCCCGGTCTCAACCGCGAACACCTGGCTGGCGAGGTCGCCGTAACAGTCGGCGACGACATCGAAACCGGATTTGGATCCCAGTACCGCGAACCATGGCGTCCAGATATGGGCCGGCACGAGATAGCACCCGGGACCCGCGTTCAGGGTGATGTCCAGCAGGTGCCGTGAGTCGAGCCCGAGAATGGGGCGCCCGTCAGAGGCCAGGTTGCCGACCTTCGCAAGGGCAGCCGTGATCTTCCCGGCCGCCTCTAGGGTGGGCGCATACAACAGGTGATGGACCTTGCGTGTGCGCTCACCGGCCCGGTAGATCGTGGATATCTCCGTAGAGAGCATGAAACGCACCGGCTGATCACAAGTCGGCGGTGAGTTCCGCCGCAGCTTGTCCGCCAGGTCCGGGCGGAGTTGCAGTAAGCCCGGCTCGGCGGGAACCAGCGTCTCGCGGAGTTCCTCGGCCCAGCCGGGATGAGTGAAGTCGCCCGTCCCGACGACCGTGACGCCCTTGCGCAGCGCCCACCAGGCGAGCCCGGGAATGTCGCAGTTCTTACTGCACGCCCGGGAGAAGCGCGAGTGGATATGCAAGTCAGCGTGAAACATCGAGCGTCGCGGCTGCTTTCTCCCTAGTCGTGGCCGGCCCTGGCATCTTGCTGACCTGGGCCGGGCTCAGGCGGCGGCCGCCCTGGCCCCCGGAGGCCCTCCCCGCTGTCCTGACCGTCCCCGGCGCGGCCCGGTCCGCGCCGTCCCGCCGGGCCGGCCGGATGACCCGCCCACCCCCCCGCCGCCCCGGCACCCCGGGGACAGGCCTGGTGACCTGCTGGTACGGGGCGGGGCGGGTGCCGCGCCAGCACGGATTCGCCGGCCACGTCTGGGATCCTGCCACGCGGCGGGGGCCGCGGGGTGCGGTTCGCGTCAGGCGGGCGGCCAGGTGAACTGGCCTGGACAAGAGAGGCGTGATTCTTCCGCAGGGCCCCCATCCGGACCGGCCAGCAGTCCCCTCCGGCCGGGCCTCCGGCCGGGCGGCCCCGGTAAGCCCGGCCCGCCCGGCGCCCTGGCCCGGCCGCATGAGCCCGGGCCGTGGCCCGGCACCGGGATGCGCGGTCCGGGCCGGTCCCGGGCCCGCGCGGCCGGTCTCCCGGCTTCCCGCACGCGGCGTGGCCCGTGCCCCAACAGGGAGGGCGCGGCCCGGCGCCCAATGGCTATGAGCAACAATGCATAAGTAGGCCCGCGGTAGATGACCCAATGTTCATCGGCGGTTACACCGATCAAGGTGGGCAGAGAGGTGACCGCGGTGCGGGCGGGAAGACCAGTAGGACGGCCGGAAAGGAGTGCGCCTTGCTCAGCGACCTGGCGGCTCTGACGCCTCCTGCGGTTGTGTGCGCGGCCTTCCTGATCGGGGTGGGACTCTTCCTGCGACATCAGCTTGGCCCCAAGCGTGAGTCTGCAGAAGACGAGTACCCGGAGGATATTTCCGGCGACGGCGGGATTCCGCACAGTGATGGCGCCCAGAGTGATGCTTCGCGGCCGGCGGCATCACCCGATCGCGGTGAGCGGTAGAGCGCGTTCAGAACCGCTCGGCAACCCGCCAGTGGAAGCGGGATACATCGGTGCTCCTCTTTGCGGGTGCCCTATCCATGTTCGATTACTCAGAGTTACAGTTATCTTCCGGGTAGTCCGCCTGGCCATGCTGCCCGGAGAACTCTGACCGCGTTTCCAGGAACATGAATTGGCAAACGCAAGCGGTGCATGGTATATCTTTGGCAACCTAAAAGAGTTGCTCCAGCGGAAGGGCTGGCACCCATGGCACAAAAGGTTCAGGTGCTCCTCGTCGATGACCTCGACGGAGGTGAGGCGACCGAGACCGTGGCCTTCAGTCTCGATGGCACCACCTACGAGATCGACCTCAGTTCAGATAACGCGACCAAGCTCCGCAAAGAGTTTGCGCCCTACGTTGACCATGCCCGCAAGGCGAGTGGTGGCGCGGCCAGCGGCCGCCGCCGTCGCACCAGGACTGGTCCCGGCCGGGAGCGCAGCTCGGAAATCCGGGCCTGGGCCAAGCAGCGCGGCTACAAGGTCAGCGAGCGCGGCCGGATTCCCGCCCAGATCATCTCGGAGTACGACGCAGCCCACTAAGGGGATTGCACCAGAGGGCCCGCAGGTGCCCTGTGGCGTGCCAGTTTTCCGTTGGAGCTGGAGCACGCCGCAGGACCCGTGCGGGCCCTGTGCTTTGCCGGGGCCCCTGGGCCGGAAGGGGTCGCGCGGGGCGACGGCCTCCGGGCGACGACTTCCAGGGCCAGCTGGCCCGGCTCCGCCCCGGGGCCACCCCCGCCGCGCCCGGGACCGCGCGGACGCCGTTCGCCGGCCCGGTGAGGCGGCCCGGCCCGTGAACTTCCGGCGCGCGCGGCTCGTTGGTACGGGATATGAGCCGGCGCTGGTCGCAGCGGGGGAAGGGGCGTTCGCTTGCGGCGTACAGGGAACACCTTCGCCCCTCGCCGGGGTTGGATGGGATGAAGGTCCTCAAGCCGGGGAACTGTTTACATAAGTGCCGCATATCGCGCGGTACATCGTCCGGCATGCGGGCTACCATGCGGAAGGGACGGGCCCCGGACATCCGGACATCTGGGTCCCCCCGACCGCTCTGTGAGGAGCGAGGCGATGTTCGAAAGGTTTACCGACCGGGCGCGGAGAGTTGTGGTGCTGGCTCAGGAAGAAGCCAGGATGCTCAACCACAACTACATCGGCACCGAGCACATCCTGCTTGGCTTGATCCACGAGGGCGAAGGCGTGGCAGCCAAGGCGCTGGAATCCCTGGGGATCAGCCTGGAGGCCGTACGCCAGCAGGTTGAAGAGATAATCGGCCAGGGCCAGCAGGCACCTTCCGGGCATATCCCGTTTACGCCGCGCGCGAAGAAGGTGCTCGAGCTCTCGCTGCGCGAGGCGCTGCAGCTCGGGCACAACTACATCGGCACCGAGCACATCCTGCTCGGCCTCATCCGCGAGGGTGAGGGTGTGGCGGCCCAGGTGCTGGTCAAGCTGGGTGCGGACCTGAACCGGGTCCGCCAGCAGGTGATCCAGCTACTGCACGGCTACCAGGGCAAGGAGCCCGCCGCGGCCGGTGCGCCGTCGGAGTCGGCTCCGTCCACCTCCCTGGTGCTGGACCAGTTCGGCAGGAACCTGACCCAGGGCGCTAGAGAGGGCAAGCTCGATCCGGTGATCGGCCGGGAGAAGGAAATCGAGCGTGTCATGCAGGTCCTCTCCCGGCGCACCAAGAACAACCCGGTGCTCGTGGGTGAGCCCGGCGTGGGTAAGACCGCCGTGGTCGAGGGGCTGGCCCAGAAGATCGTCAAGGGCGAGGTGCCCGAGACGCTGAAGGACAAGCAGCTCTACACGCTCGACCTCGGTGCTCTGGTGGCAGGCTCGCGCTACCGCGGCGACTTCGAGGAGCGGCTGAAGAAGGTCCTCAAGGAGATCCGGACCCGCGGCGACATCATCCTGTTCATCGACGAGCTGCACACGCTGGTCGGGGCGGGCGCTGCCGAGGGAGCCATCGACGCTGCCTCGATCCTGAAGCCGATGCTGGCCCGCGGCGAGCTTCAGACCATTGGCGCCACCACGCTGGACGAGTACCGCAAGCACCTGGAGAAGGACGCCGCGCTCGAGCGCCGGTTCCAGCCGATCCAGGTGGCCGAGCCGACGATCTCGCACACCATCGAGATCCTCAAGGGCCTGCGTGACCGCTACGAGGCCCACCACCGGGTGTCCATCACCGACGGGGCCCTGGTGGCCTCGGCCCAGCTGGCGGACCGCTACATCAGCGACCGGTTCCTGCCGGACAAGGCGATCGACCTGATCGACGAGGCGGGCTCGCGGATGCGGATCCGCCGGATGACCGCGCCGCCGGACTTGCGCGAGTACGACGAGAAGATCGCCCAGGTCCGCCGGGAGAAGGAGTCGGCCATAGACTCCCAGGACTTCGAGAAGGCGGCTGCCCTCCGGGACAACGAGAAGCAGCTGATCGCCAAGAAGGAGACCCGGGAGAAGGAGTGGAAGGCCGGCGACATGGATGTCGTCGCCGAGGTCAACGAGGAGCTCATCGCTGAGGTCCTGGCCACCGCGACCGGCATCCCGGTGTTCAAGCTCACCGAGGAGGAGTCCCAGCGGCTGCTCCGCATGGAGGATGAGCTGCACCGGCGGGTCATCGGGCAGAACGACGCGATCAGGGCGCTGTCCCAGGCCATCCGGCGGACCCGGGCCGGCCTGAAGGACCCCAAGCGCCCGGGCGGGTCGTTCATCTTCGCCGGGCCCTCCGGAGTCGGCAAGACGGAGCTGTCCAAGACGCTGGCGGAGTTCCTGTTCGGCGAGGAAGACGCGCTGATCCAGCTCGACATGAGCGAGTACATGGAGAAGCACACCGTGTCCCGGCTGTTCGGCTCGCCCCCCGGCTACGTGGGGTACGAGGAAGGCGGCCAGCTCACCGAGAAGGTGCGCCGCAGGCCGTTCTCCGTGGTCCTGTTCGACGAGATCGAGAAGGCCCACCCGGACATCTTCAACTCGCTGCTGCAGATCCTGGAAGACGGCCGGCTGACCGACGCCCAGGGCAGGCTGGTGGACTTCAAGAACACCGTCATCATCATGACGACCAACCTGGGCACCAGGGACATCTCCAAGGGGGTGTCCGTGGGCTTCGCCCGGTCGGGTGAGTCGAAGGGCTCGTACGACCGGATGAAGTCCAAGGTGAACGAGGAGCTGAAGCAGCACTTCAGGCCGGAGTTCCTCAACCGCGTGGACGACACCATCGTGTTCCACCAGCTGACCGAGGCCGAGATCGTCGAGATCGTCGATCTGATGATCGCCAAGGTGGACGAGCGGCTCCGGGACCGTGACATGGGCCTGGAACTGCGTCCGGCCGCCAAGGCGCTGCTCGCGGAGCGGGGTTACGACCCGGTGCTCGGGGCACGGCCACTGCGGCGCACCATCCAGCGGTCGATCGAGGACGCCTTGTCCGAGAAGATCCTGTTCGGTGAGCTCAAGGCGGGCCAGATCGTCATCGTGGACGCCGAGGGCACCGGCGAGGAGGCCCAGTTCACGTTCAAGGGCGTGCCCAAGCCGGGCGCCGTGCCGGATTCCGTCCCCGAAGAGGTCGGCAGCGCTGCTGCGGTCGAGCGCGGGGGAACCGCGCCGCAGCAAGACTGACCAGGCCCACCGCTACTAGATAGCGAGAACGCTGAGCGGCGGTCCCCCCAGAGGGCCGCCGCTCAGTGCTTTCCGGAATCAGTGCTTTCCAGGAATCAGTGCTTTCCGGGGAACGAGGGCTGGCCGGGCAGCGAGGGGACCGGGTGCGTGCCCGGCAGCGCGAACCGCCCGTCCGGCAGCGGATCCACCAGGCCGTCCGCCACCAGGCCGTCCAGGGCCCGGCTGCGCTGCAGCTGGTCCGCCCAGGCCGCTTCGAGCAGGGAACCCGGCACCGGGCCTGCGCAGTCGCGCAGCACCGCCAGCAGCCGCCCGCGGCACTGCCGGTCCGTCCCCGCGTACTTCTGGCTGCGCCGCGGCCCGCCGTCCGCCGGATGCCCGGCCCGGCGCCAGGCGCAGCTGGCCGCCACCGGGCAGCTGGCGCACCGCGGCCGGGCGGCCGTGCAGACCAGGGCGCCCAGTTCCATGACCGCCACCGACCACCGTGCGGCCACGGCGGGCTGCTCGGGCAGCAGGGACCCGGCCAGCGCCCGCTCCGCCGCCGACGGGCTGGATGGCGGCAGCTCCCGGCCGCTGACCAGCCGGGCCAGCACCCTGCGCACGTTCGTGTCCAGCACCGCGTGGCGCTGCCCGAACGCGAAGCTGGCTACCGCGGCGGCCGTGTAGGAGCCGATGCCGGGCAGCTCCCGCAGTGCGTCCGCCGACGCCGGGACTTCCCCGCCGTGCCGCTCCACCAGGGCCTGCGCCGTCGCGTGCAGCCGGATCGCCCGCCGCGGGTAGCCGAGGCGTCCCCAGGCCCGCACCGCGTCCCCGGCCGGGGACGCGGCCAGCGACGCGGGGGTCGGCCACCGGGCCAGCCAGGCCGTGTAGGCCGGCAGCACCCGGGCGACCGGCGTCTGCTGCAGCATGATCTCGCTGACCAGGACGGCCCACGGCGTGGCCTCGGGCCGGCGCCACGGCAGGTCCCGCTGATGACCGGCGTACCAGGCCAGGATCGCGCCCTGGAGTGGGGTCGCCAGGCCCGCAGATCCCGTGGCCGCAGATCCTGTGGCCGCAGCTCCTGTGCCTTCAGTTGCCGGGTCCGCGGTCGCCATGACGCCTCGATCCTCGCATGGTCCCCGCATGTTCCGGGCGGCGCGGCCAGCAAATCGACGGGCGGGTGCGGGTTTACCGGAGGATCCCGCCCGGGTCTGCCCAAAAGCGCTCCGGAATTGCCGTTGACCTGCAATAATGCCGCGCCCTACCGGCGGGTCGGCAAGATCAGCGAGGGGTTCCGGCGGATACTGCTCGCATGCCTCGCAGTTCAGCCGACCGGCCTAAAAGTGCAGGTCACACCGATGTCTACTGGCGGCGCAGGGTCATCGCGCTGGCCGCCGGCATCGGCCTGCTCGCGCTCGTCACCTGGACCGTGAACGGCGCACTCGGCGGCGGGGCCACCCGGCAGGCCACCAACCTGTCCCAGACGACCAGCCAGCACTCCGGCCACCCGGCCACCCCGGCCGCGTCCGCCACGCCCGGGACCCCGGCGGGCCGTGCGAGCGGGACCCCGTCCCCGGCCGGGACGCCCGGGCCCAGCCCGTCATCGTCCGCCGGGCACGCGACCTCCGCGAAGCACGGGGCGTCCGCGACGCGGCATCGGGCGGGCCAGCGGGGCCGGAAGACCTCCGCGCGGGCGGCCGCGGCCTGCCCCCAGGCCGGCCTCGTCCTGAGCCTGTTCTCGTCCCAGTCCAGCTACCCGGCGCACGCCCGGCCGGAATTCAGTATCGACGTCGTGTCCACCACGCCCGGCCGGTGCACCGTCAACCTCGGCGTCAAGAACCTGCACATCGTGATCAGGGCGGGCGGGAAGAACCAGGTCTGGGACTCCGCAGGCTGCACCCGCCCGGCCCCCAGGCCCACCACGCTGGCCCGCGGAGTGCCTGCCGTGGTGCAGATCAGCTGGAACCGGCAGACCCTGGCCGCGGGCTGCCAGGGCCCGCGCCGGGCGGCCCGGCCCGGCACGTACACCGCCACCGCCTACAGCGGGAAGCTGAGCAGCGGCGCCCGGATCTTCGTGCTGAAAGGCCGCGGGATCGCGGTCCCGTAACCACGGGAACCCCTGGACCACGCGGCCCGGCCAGCGGCCGGGCCCGACGGCTCAGGAGTACTTCTCCAGCAGGGTCACCTCGGCCAGCCGGGACAGGCCCTCGCGCACCGCGCGGGCGTGCGGCTCCGTCACGCCGTCGACCGCCTGGAGCTCGGCCACGCTGGCGGCCAGCAGCTTGTGCAGCCCGCCGAAGTGCGCCACCAGCCGGTCGGCCGCCGGCCCGGGCAGCCGCGGGACCTTGGCCAGCAGGCGGTATCCGCGGGGCTCGACCGGCTCGTCCAGCATGCCGGACCCGCCGAGGCCGAGCACCGTGGCCACCGTGGCCATGTCCAGGAGGTCTTCCGGCGACAGCCGGGCCAGCTCATCGAGGACCCCGGCGACCTGGGCGCCCGGGTTCTCACCCGCTGACGAGGGCAGGTAGTCCCGCACCACCAGCTGCCGCTCGAAGTCGCTGCCCGCGATGAGCTCGTCCAGCTGGAGGGCGAGCAGCCGTCCGTCCGTGCCCAGCTCGACCTTGTACCCCTCGATCTCGCCGGAGATGCGCCGGACCATTTCCAGCCGCTGCGCCACCACGGTCACGTCGCGTGCGGTGGCCAGGTCCTCGATCTCGTGCGCGGTCAGCGTCCCGGACACCTCATCCAGCCGGAGCTTGTACCGCTCCAGGGTGGCCAGGGCCTGGTTGGCCCGGGACAGGATGGCCGCCGAGTCCTCCAGCACGTACCGGGCCCCGTCCAGGTACAGGGCGATGATCCGCATGGACTTGCTGACCGAGATCACCGGGCAGCCGGTCTGGATGCCGACCCGCTCCGCGGTCCGGTGCCGGGTCCCCGACTCGTCGGTGGGCAGCGTGGGGTCGGGCACCAGGTGCACGGCGGCCCGCACGATGTACTCGGCCCCGGCGTCGAGCACGATGGCGCCGTCCATCTTGGCCAGCTCGCGCAGCCGGGTCGCGGAGAACGGCACGCGCAGCTCGAAGCCGCCGGTGCACACCTCGTCCACGGCCGGCCCGTCGCCGAGCACGATCAGCGCGCCGGTGTTCCCGCGCAGGATGCGCTCCAGGCCGTCGCGCAGGATGGTGCCCGGCGCCAGTGCGGCCAGGGCGGCCCAGCGGCGCTGGTCCCTGCTCCTCGCGCCGGTGCTTGTGGCGCCCGTGCTCTCGACGCTTGCGCTCCTGATGCTTGCTGCTCCTGACGTCCCTGCTCGTGACGTCCCGGTTCTCGTCGGTTGGCGGCACACGACCCCCGGAGGTTGCTGGACCCGGCCAGTGTATCGGCGGCTCCCTGCCCCTAGCCGGCAATCAGCCGCCGAAGGCGGCGGCCATCGCCTCCCGGACGTCCTCGACCTCCCGCACCTCGATCCCCCCGGCAGTGCTTCTTGCCGCCGGGCTTTTCGCGGCAGTGCTTTTCGCGGCGGGCCCGTTTGCCGCCGGGCCTCTTGCGGCAGCGTCCGCCGCGCCCGAGCCCGCCGGCACGATCGCCAGCCGGAACCCCATGCGTTCCGCCTCGGCCAGCCGGCGCTGCACCCCGGTGACCCGGCGTACCTCACCGGCCAGGCCCACCTCGCCGATCGCGACCACCGAGCCGGGCACGCTGAGGTTCACCACCGCGCTGGCCAGGGCCAGGGCCACGGCCAGGTCCACCGACGGCTCGCCGAGCCGGACCCCGCCCACGGTGGCCGCGTACACGTCCTGCTTGCCCAGCTTGAGGTCGGCCCGGCGGGACAGCACCGCGAGGACCATGCCGACCCGGGAAGCATCCAGCCCGGAAGTGACCCGGCGCGGGATGTCCAGGCTGGACGGTGCCACCAGCGTCTGCACCTCGCTGAGCAGCGGCCGGCGGCCTTCCAGGGTGACGGTCACGCACGTGCCGGGCACGGCCTTCTGGCGGTGGCTGAGGAAGAGGCCGCTCGGGTCGGGCAGCTCGGTGATCCCCTGCTCCCCGAGGTCGAAGCAGCCGATCTCGTCGGTCGGGCCATAACGGTTCTTCACCGCCCGGACCATCCGGAACTGGGCGTGCCGGTCCCCCTCGAAGTGCAGCACCACGTCCACCAGGTGTTCCAGGGCGCGCGGGCCGGCGATGGACCCGTCCTTGGTTACGTGCCCGACCAGCACGGTGGTCACCGCGTGCTGCTTGGCCACCGCGATCAGGGCCGCCGTGACCGCCCGGATCTGGCTCACCCCGCCCGGCGCGCCGTCCACCCCCTCCATCGTGATGGTCTGCACCGAGTCGACGATCAGCAACTGGGGCCGTACCACCGCCACGTGGCCGAGCAGCGTGGCCAGGTCGGTCTCCGCGGCCAGGTAGAGGTTCCCGGCCACGGCGCCGATCCGGTCCGCCCGCAGCCGGACCTGGGCGGCGGATTCCTCCCCGGTGATGTACAGGACCGGGGCCGCCGCCGCGGCGTGCGTCCCCGCCTCCAGCAGCAGGGTGGACTTGCCCACCCCCGGCTCGCCCGCCAGCAGCACCACCGCCCCGGGCACCAGGCCGCCGCCCAGTACCCGGTCCAGTTCGTTCAGCCCGGTCGGGCGGGCGCCCGCCGCGCTGGCGTCCACCTCGCCGATGGGCAGCGCGGGGCTGGCCGGCGCGAGCGCGGCCGGCGGCCCTCCCAGGCCAGCCCGGTCCAGGCCCGCCCCGGCCGGGGCCGTCTCCGAAGCCCGCCCCGCCCAGGCCGATACCGTCCAGCCCGGCCCCCAGGCCGGCCAGGGCGGCGCTGCCGAAGCCCGCGGCCCGGCCCGCGCGGGCGGGGGCGGCCTGCTGGACCGTGCCCCAGGCCTGGCACTCACCGCAGCGGCCCGACCATTTGGTCGTGCGCCAACCGCATTCCGCGCACTGGAACGCCGGGCCCGCCGAGGACTTCGCCATGGCCCGGACGCTACCGGCCGGCACCGACAGCCGGGGCCGGGACACTCCCGGGCGGCGACACTCCTGCGCCGCATGCGGTGAGCAATTGCGCGCGTCACGCCGCATAAGCTGGCCGGGGCGGAGCGATCAGCGCCCGGGGATCCCGGGATACGCTCCGCCGCAGAGTGCGGAAGGAGCCACGGTGAGCCAAGCGGGCACGGCGCCGGGACGCCTGGTGGCGCTATCGACCGCGTCGGTCTACCCGGACCGGACGCCGGATGCGTTCGAGGTCGCGGCGCGCCTGGGTTACGACGGGGTCGAGGTCATGGTGACCCCGGATGCGGTCAGCCAGGACGTGGAGGCACTGCGGCGGCTCGCCGACTATCACAGCGTCCCCGTGCTCGCGGTGCACGCGCCCTGCCTGCTGATCACCCAGCGGGTCTGGGGCCGCGAGCCGTGGGCCAAGCTGATCCGGGCCAAGGACGTGGCCGAGGAGCTGGGCGCGCGGGTGGTGGTGGTGCACCCCCCGTTCCGCTGGCAGCGGGACTACGCCCGGGACTTCGCGGCCGGCCTGGCCCGGATGCAGGACGAGACCGACGTGGTCTTCGCGGTGGAGAACATGTTCCCGCTGCGGGCGAGGGGTGCCGAGGTCGCGCCCTACGCCCCGTCCTGGAACCCGGTCCCGATGGACTACCCCCACGTCACCCTGGACCTGTCGCACACGGCCGTGTCCGGGTCCGACGCGCTGGCCATGGCCGCCGAGCTCGGCCCCCGGCTCGCCCACCTGCACCTGGCCGACGGCAGCGGGGTGCCCAACCGCGACGAGCACCTGGTCCCCGGCCGGGGCACCCAGCCGTGCGCGACGATGCTGCACCGCCTGGCCGCCGAGGACTACCAGGGACTGGTCGTGCTGGAGGTCAAGACGTTCCGCGCGCCCACCCAGGAGGCCCGGCTGACCGACCTGGCCGAGGCGCTGGAGTTCACCCGGGCCAACCTGGCCGCCCCCGGACAGGCCCCCGCGGGTGCTGCCCCGGCCGGGCCGCCCCCGGCCAGTCCCGGGCCGGCCAGTCCCGGGCCGGGCCGCCCGGCGCCAGGCCGCCCCATGCCGGCCAGCCCGCCGCCCGCCCGGTTCGGTGCGACCGCCCGGCGGCTGAGCACCAGCCGCTGACCACCCGCCAGCCGCTGACCGCCCGCCCACCTGCCTGCCCGCCACGCCGCGCCGCACAGCGCTGGACGCGGCCTCGACCGAGGATGCATGCTGCCCGTCATGACTGCTGACCGTCCCGCCCGGCCGGGCACCCTGATCACGGTGGCGCCGACCGGTGCGGAATCAGACAAGGCGTCCGTGCCGGCCCTGCCGGTCACCCTGGACGAGCTGACCACCACCGCGGTGGAATGCCGCGCCGCCGGGGCGGCCGTGATCCACGTCCACATCCGGGACGGCCAGGCCCAGCCGACCCTGGACCTGGGCCGGCTCCGGGACACCGTGCAGGCGCTGCGGGAGAGCACCGACCTGATCATCCAGCTGTCCACCGGCGGCGCCGTCACCGACAGCTTCGAGGACCGGCTCGCGGTGCTCGAGGCGGCGCCGGACGGCTGCTCGCTCACCTGCGGCACGGTCAACTTCGGTGACGAGGTGTTCGCCAACCCGTGGCCGTTCATCCGTGAGCTGTACGCGCGGACCCAGGCGGCCGGGGTGGTGCCCGAGTTCGAGCTGTTCGACCTGGGCCAGGTGGCCACGCTGCACCGGCTGCTGGACGAGCTGGGGCCGCCGCACGGCGGCCACGTGCACTGTGACCTGGTGATGGGGGTGCCCGGCGGGATGCCCGGCACCGTGGCCGCGCTGGTGGCGGCGGTCACCGCGCTGCCCGCAGGCGCGACCTGGTCGGCCACCGGGATCGGGCGGACCACGCTGCCGGTGCTGCTGGGTGCGCTCGGCGCCGGCGGCCACCTGCGGGTCGGCATGGAAGACACCACCTCGTTCAGCCGGGGCCGCCCCGTGGCCCGGAACGCCGAGCTCGTCGAGCGCGCGGCCAGCCTGGCCGGGCTGGCCCAGCGGCCGCCGCTGGCCCCGGACGAGGCGCGCCAGATGCTTGGGGTGAGCAGCCGTCACTGAACCGCCCATCCTCGCCGAGGTCGTCCGCTCGGGGTTCGTCGAGTCGAGGCACCGCGTTTCGTTGCGGATAATCGGAACCGGCGGGGCGCCGCAGCTGGCCGCCGGCGAGCAGGACGCACCGATGTTCCCCCGCTCGGCCAACAAGCCCATGCAGGCCGCCGGGATGCTGCGCTGCGGCCTGGATCTGGACGGTGAGCTGCTGGCGCTCGCGGCGGCCAGCCATTCCGGTGAGGAGTTCCACGTCGCCGGGGTGCTCGAGATCCTGGCCCGGGCCGGGCTGACCGAGGATGACCTGCGGTGCCCGCGCGCGCTGCCCCGCGAGGACGTGTTCCAGCAGGAATACCTGCGCGAGGGCCGCGAGCCCGACCAGGTGCACATGAACTGCTCCGGCAAGCACGCGGCCATGCTCGCCACCTGCGTCGCGGCCGGGCTGGCCCACGGGCACCTACACCGACCCCGGGCACCCGCTCCAGGTGGCGCTCCGCCAGGAGCTCGGGGACCTGGCCGGGGAGCCGTCCGCGGCGGTGGGGGTGGACGGCTGCGGCGCCCCGGTGTTCGCGCTGTCCCTGGCCGGCCTGGCCCGGGCCTTCCAGGCCCTGGTCACCGCGCCGCCGGGGACGCCCGAGCGCCGGGTGGCCGACGCCATGCGGGCTCATCCGGAGTGGACGTCAGGGAGCCTGCGGCCGGAGCGGGCCCTGATGGCCACGGTCCCGGGCCTGCTGCTCAAGGCGGGCGCCGAGGGCGTGCAGGCGTTCGCGCTGGCCGACGGCCGGGCCGGGGTCTTCAAGATCGAGGACGGCTCGTACCGGGCCCGGGAGCCGCTGACGGTCGCGATGCTGCGGCGGCTCGGCGTGAGCACCGCGCCGGGGGTGCCGGACTCGGCGCTGGACGAGATCGGTGCCGTCCCGGTGCTGGGCGGGAGCCGCCCCGTCGGCGTGGTCCGCGCCGTGCTCCCCGGCTGAGCGCCCCGGCTGAGCTCCCAGGCCCAGCGCCCCAGCCGAGCTCCCTGGCCGCGCTCTCCGGCCGGGGTGCTTGCTGGGCGTTTGCAAAAGCAAGCACCGTTTGATTCACTGGATGTGTGAGTCCAATGCGAGTGAGCTCCATCGGTGAATACATCAAGGAGCAACGGGAGCAGGCGAAGATCTCGCTGCGCCAGCTGGCCTCCCAGGCGGGGGTGTCCAACCCCTACCTGAGCCAGATCGAGCGCGGCGTGCGGCGGCCGAGCGCCGAGATACTGCAGCAGATCGCCAAGGGGCTGCGGATCTCCGCGGAGGCCCTGTACGTGCAGGCCGGGATCCTGGAGGACCGGCCGCCGGACTCGGGAGTCCGCGCCGCCGTGCTGGCCGCGCCGGAGCTGACCGAGCGGCAGAAGCAGGTCCTGCTGGAGATCTACGACTCGTTCCGCCGGGAAGCCGCGGCGCAGCCGCCGGACGACGCGCAGGACGCCGCCGTCACGGCGGAGGCGGCCGCGATCCAGGCGGCCGCGGCCGAGGCCACGGCGGTCCAGGCGGCCGCCGATGCCGCCCGCACGCAGGCCACGGCGGGTGGCGCCTGGCACCAGGCGACCGGCCCGGCCGGCGCCGGACTCGACGAAGAAGATGATGACCCCCTTGCGGCAGCGGAGCCGTTGGGTGCTACCGGGGCGGCCGGGCCGCCCGACTCAACGGGTCTGCCGGACGGGTGGACCAGGAAGGAAGAATGACCATGAACCGCGCCACCATTGACGTGAAGACCGAGGTGCGCAAGCTGGCCAGCAGCAAGCCCGTGCACGCCGCCGCCGGAGCCGGGGTGCTGGCCTCCGCGGCCCTGCGCGAGCTGCCCGCGAAGATCGCCCGCTGGCGCAGCGACGGCTCGCTGGCCGCCCTGCCGGGCCGCGCCAGCGAGTACATGACGACCGCCCGGACCAAGGCGGTCCAGGAGTACGACAAGCTCGCCATGCACGGCGCGAAGGTGCTCAACGGGAAGACCGCCCTGCCGGGCCAGGACAAGAAGAGCTGATCATCCGTGTGCAGGCCGCTGCCTCAGGCCGGGCGGGAGACGGGCTTTGGTCCCGGTTCCCGCCCGGACCGGATAGCCTGAAGCTGTGTTGCTGAACACAGGAGCGATGACCCCGCTCTACTGGTTCCTCGAGATACTGGCGGTTGCCGCCTTTGTCTGCGAGGTGTGGGGCTTTGTGGACGCACTGCGCCGCCCGTCGAAAGCATTCCTGGCGGCCGGCAAGCAGAACAAGCCGCTCTGGCTGATCATCCTGGGTGTGGCCGCAGTGATCGGGCTCTACCTGGGCGTTCTGTCCGGTGGCTTCGGCGCCGTGGGCATCCTGCCCATCGCCGCCTTCGTGGCCTCGGCGATCTACCTCACCGACGTCCGGCCCAAGGTCAGGGAGTACCGCGGCAGCAACGGAAGCAGCCAGGGCCCTTACGGCCCCTGGTAAGCCCGGCCCCGTGCGTACTCACCGCCTCGAGCTCGACGACCAGTCGCTCCGGGAATGGGACGCGATCGTGCTGGCGTCCGGCCCGGACGGCATCGTGCTGGACTCCTCCGCGTTCTACCCCGGTGGCGGGGGCCAGCCGCCCGATCACGGCGTCCTGCTGTGGGGCGGCGTGCAGACCCGGATCGTGGGCGCCCGCAAGGGTGACGACCTCGTCCTGATCCCCGCCGAGGACGACCCGCTGCCCCCGGCCGGCACCGCGGTCCGCGGCGCCGTGGAGGACGGGCGGCGGACCGCGCTGATGCGCACCCACACCGCGCTGCACGTACTCGGCGGCGTGGTCTTCCGCGACTTCGGCGCGCTGGTGACCGGCGGGAACATGGAGCCGCTCACGGCCAGGATGGATTTCAACCTGACCGAGGTGCCGCCCGGTTTCCGGGACGCCGTCGAGGCCGCGTGCAACGCGGAACTCGCCGCGGACCGCCGGATCGATGTCCGGGTGCTGCCCCGCGACCAGGCGTTCGCCATCCCTGACATCATCCGCACCGCCACCAACCTGGTCCCGCCGGAGGTCAAGGAGGTGCGGATCATCGACATCGTCGGCCTCGACCAGCAGGCGGACGGCGGCACGCACGTGGCCTCCACCCGCCAGGTGGGCGGGATCGAGGTCGTCAAGATCGAGAACAAGGGCAAGGGGTTCCGCCGGGTGCGCATCCAGGTCACCGGCGGGCCGCGCGGCTGAGTGCCCGCCTAGAGGGGCATCACCAGGAGCGCGGCCGGGACCACGACGAGCGCGGCGGCCGCCCCGCAGACCAGGGCCCGGGCGGGCAGTGAGAGCCCCGGCGACGGCGTCAGCAGCCTTTCCACCCGGGCGGTCACACCGCTGTCGCCCATCGCGTCGTCCTCGTCCGCCATGGCCAGCGTGCCCGATGGCGTCCCCGCCGGGCCCGCCGCCCCGACCCGGATGAGCGCGGTGACGAGCTCACGGGCCGGCCGCTGCCGGGCCGCGTGATCGTCCGCGAGCATTTCGACCAGCAGCGCCACCGAGGCGTAGGACCGCTGGACCAGCACCGACCAGGGGAACGCCCGGGCCAGTGCGGTGAAGGGCAGCAGCACGAGGTCGTGCCGCTCGCGGAGGTGGGCCCGCTCGTGGGCCAGCACCGCGGCCAGTTCCGCCTGGTCCAGCAGGTCGAGCGCGCCCGCGCTGATCACGATGCGGGAGCGCAGCCCGGGCACGCAGTAGGCGGCCGCAGCGGGATGGTCGACGACCAGGGCGCCGGGCACCTTCGGGTCGCCGTGCGCGAGCAGGCTGAGCAGCGCCCGGTGGCGCCGGCGGTCCCGCAGCACGGCCCCGGTCGAGGCGATCAGGACCCAGCAGAGCAGCACGAGCAGGGCGGCCGAGGCGCCCAGGCAGAGCAGCCGCATCAGCGCGACGATGCCGGGCGAGCGCGCCTCACCGGCCACGTCGCGGACCGCTTTGTCCAGTACGGTGATCGCCCCGCCCGCCACCCCGGGGCCGCCGGGATCGGCGCCGAGCGCCGCCAGGGTCCCGATCCCCGCGACTCCCCAGCCGAGGCCCATGGCCTGCCACAGCATGATGGCCGCCGCCGGTGACCGGCGCGGCCAGCGCGCGGTGGCCAGTTCCGCGGACGCGGGCAGCAGCCCCACCGCGACGGTAGCCAGAACCAGGACGGGGGAAAGCACGAAGGGTCAACTCCTGGCGGGATCTCCGCCTGTCTCCAGGGCCCGCCGCAGCACCCGTGCCTCGTTACCTGACACGCGGCGGGCGAAGCTCGCGAGCGCGGCCGACCGGTCGCCAGTCTGGTCGAGCGCGAAAAGCATCAGCTCGGTGACGTATGCTTCCCGGCTCGCTGCGGCGCGGTACAGCCAGGCCCGTCCGTCCCGCTCTCGCCGGGCGAACCCCTTTTTGGCCAATCGGTCCAGGACGGTCATCACCGTGGTGTGAGCCAGATCCCGGTCGGTAAGCCTACTGCCAACCTGGCGCACCGTGAGCTGAGTCTCGCTTTCCCAGAGAACGTCCATGATGGCTCGTTCTAGTTCGCCCAGTCGGTTCACGCAGTCACTCTACCTACCGGCTATGCCACCGGACAGACCCAACCCGGCGTGGCTGCCGCGGGTCAGGTGAGCCAGTACACGTTGTAGTGCTCATGCTGCATCCGCGCGATCGGGATGAGCTCGACCGGGCGGCCATCGGCGGTGGCCCCGAAGCGCAGCCGCCGCCCGGGAACCCGGGTCACGGACCCGGGGGCCAGGGCGGGCATGGGCATGGACTCCACCCCGCCGTACGCGCCGCTGAGCACCACCGGGCCGTAGGTGACCGCCTGCACGGCAGGCCGGTCCGGGGTCGGGCACAGGGCGAGCGTCATGGGCAGGCTGACGTCCACCCGGTCGCCCGGCTGCCACTGCCGCTCGATGACCAGCCAGGTTCCCGGCGTATGCGGGCCGGCCAGGGGCTCGCCGTTCACCCAGGCCCGGGCCGGGCCGGCCAGCCAGCCAGGCAGCCGGACCCGCACCGCCATCCGGGCTGAGCCGGACACGACCGTCAAGGTGGGTGGCGGGCTCGTCCGGGAACCCGGTCGTCTGCCGGATCGTCAGTCCGGCCGCGGTCCAGCGGACCTCGGACGGGATGAACAAGTTCACGTACAGCCCGCGGGTGTCCCGGGAGTAGATGGTGTCGGCGAATTTCGCCTGGGTCTCCATCCCGCTCGCGTGATCGCAGGAGAAGTTGTGGTAATTCGTCGAATAGACGTCCGGGTCGCTGCCCATGAAGGGTGGCTGGCGCTTGAAGGCGGCCGGTGACAGCCCGGTGTAGTAGATGTTGAAGCCGTGCGCGGACCGCGGGTCCTGCTCGCCCAGCATCTGGTTGAACAGCGTGCGCTCGTAGTAGTCGAGCAGGTCCACCCGCTGCGGCTGGTGGAAATGCAGCAGCCGGGTCAGCTTCAGCATGTTGTAGCTGCAGCAGTTCTCGCAGGTGCGGTTGCTCAGCTGGCCCGCGATCACGTCCGGCGCGTGCCAGTGCTCCCAGTTGCTGGTCCCGCCGATGACGTAGGTGTGATGATCGTGCACGATCCGCCAGAAGTTCGCGGCGATGTCGTGGTAGCGGCGGTCCCCGGTCTCCTCCCAGATCCGCAGGCAGGCGATCATCTTCGGGATGTTGGTGTTCGCGTGCAGGCCGGGCAGGTCGTCCTGGCCGCGGGCCAGCGGATCGAACACGGCGGCGTGGTAGAACCGCTCGGCCGTGCGCAGGTAGCTTTCGTCCCAGGTCAGCCGGTACAGGTTGGTCAGCGACTCGGCGATGCCGCCGTGCTCGATCTCCAGGATCCGCTGCATGTGCGCCTGGGACAGCCGGCCGGTGCGCCAGCCGACCCAGTCGCCGAGCCGGGCCGCCACCTCCAGGGCCAGGCTGTTCCCGGTCAGCTCGTGCTGGTCGATCAGCCCGGCCATGAACTTGTGGATCATGTAGTAGGGCGACCAGACCGGCAGGCCGGCTTCCAGCCGGTCGAAGAAGGTCTCCGGGAACGCGGACAGGTACCCGTCGTGGAACCCGGCGGCGTGGTCCCGGGCCTGCAGCCGGGCCAGCTGCTCGACCAGGTAGGCGCCCTTGTCCGCCGCGGCCTGGTGCCCCGTATTGGCGTAGGTGAGGGCCAGCCCGGACATCAGGTGGCCGGTGTTGTGCCCGCGGATCAGGGATCCCGGCGCCTCCCAGCCGCCGCACGGCCGGGCCGACGACGGCAGGCCGTAGTTCAGCCGGAACGTGTGCAGCAGCCGGTCCGGGTCGACGAACATCAGGTAGTTCGTGTTCCGCGCCTGGTTCGCCCGCATCGGGCTGGCCAGCAGCCGGACCGCGGACAGCGGGAACGCCGCGGTGATCCCGGCCGTCCCGTCCGGAACGTACCCGCTTGTCCAGTTCCCCGAGGCGGCACTCAGCCGGCCAGGAAGGACGCTGCCCAGTGCGGCCCCGGCCGCCACGCCGCCGATCGCGGCGAGCACCGCCCTTCTGCTGACCGGCTGGGAGGACACGCACCGCCCCCTGAAGGTCTGCCCACCGCGGCTGTCCCGGGTGACCCTCTTTGATCACAGCTCACAGCAGCCGGGCCGTCAATGCCCGCCCGGTGAACGTCCCGCCGGGGCCCGGCGCCGGGCGGCTGGCGCGGCCGGGCGGCCGGGCTACGATGTGCAGGTCGTCGCCGAGGGGAGGGCACCGGTGTCCCAGCCATCACCCCGCTTCCGCGCGGTACTGGAGAACTTCGCCCCGTACCAGCCCGGCCGCCGGGTATCAGCCCCGGACGGCCGGTCCTACAAGCTGTCCTCCAACGAGTCCCCGTTCGGGCCGCTGCCCTCGGTGACGCGGGTCATCGCGCAGGCCGCCCTGGACGTGAACCGCTACCCCGACAACGGCGCGGTCGCGCTGACCGAGGCGATCGCCCAGCGGTTCGCGGTGCCGCCGGAGCACGTCGTGGTCGGCTGCGGATCGGTCGGCGTGACCCAGCAGCTGCTCGAGGCGGTCGGCGAGCCGGCCGCCGAGGTGGTCTACGCCTGGCGTTCCTTCGAGGCCTATCCCACCCTGGTCGACCTGGCGTCGGCGGTGGCGGTCACGGTGCCGCTGCGGGACGAGGCCCACGACCTGCCGGCCATGGCGGACGCGATCACCAGCCGGACCCGGCTCATCTTCGTCTGCAACCCGAACAACCCGACCGGCACCGTGGTGCACGGGGACGAGCTGGCGGCCTTCCTGGACCGCGTGCCCGCGGACACCCTGGTCGTGCTGGACGAGGCCTACACCGAGTATGTCCGGGACCCGCAGGTCCCGGACGGGATGGCCGTGTACCGGGACCGCCCCAACGTGGCCGTGCTGCGCACCTTCTCCAAGGCGTACGGGCTGGCCGGGCTGCGGGCCGGCTTCCTCGTGGCGCACCCGCCGGTGGCGGCGGCGGTCCGCAAGACCATGCTGCCGTTCACGGTAAACGCGATCGCCCAGGCGGCCGCCATCGCGTCCCTGGCCGCCGAGGCGGAACTGCTGGAACGGGTGGACGCCGTGGTCAAGGAGCGGTCCCGGGTCCGGGACGAGCTGCTCACCCAGGGGTGGTCGGTACCGCCGGCCGAGGCGAACTTCGTCTGGCTGCGCCTCGGCGAGGACACCCAGGACTTCGCGGCCGCCTGCGCACGGGCCGGGGTCGCGGTCCGGCCGTTCGGCGCGGAGGGCGCGCGGGTCTCGATCGGGGACCATGACGCGAACGACGCGTTCCTCGCCGTGGCGCGCGGCTACCCGCGGCGCCACTGAGCTAGTCCGGGGGCGGCCCCCCTGGACCCCCCGCTCGCCGCTGCGCGGGGAGCACCCGTCAGCGGGCCACGCCGCGGCGCTCCAGCTTCTCGGTGACCAGCCGGTAGAACTGGCGTGGCCGGCCCGGCTGGGGCGCGCGGCTCGGCGGCAGCGGCCAGGCCAGCCCCTCCTCGACCAGGCTGTGCAGCAGCCGCCGGGCGGTGCGGGCGGTGACCCCGAGCACCTTCCCCGCGGTTTCCGCGTCGACCACGAGCGCGCTGTCGCTGCCGGCCAGCTTGTCGGCCAGCCGGGACAGGGTCTCCAGGCCGCGGGGCCGGCTGACCTCCGCGGCCGGGGCGGCCGGGTGCCGGGGCGCGGGGACCAGCGCGATCCCCTCCCGGTCCAGGGCGAACCCGCGGGTCCCGGCGGCCACGTGCGACCGGGACAGCGCGGCCTGGGCGTGCGTCTCCGCGTCCTGCGCGGTGCGGCCCATGCCGATGCCCACTTCCAGGGCGATGCCGAGCTCGGTCCGGGCCCGCTCGCTGAACGGGGGGACCCGGAACCCGTCGGTGGCCGCGGCCAGCGAGCCGCGGGTCGCGGTGACCAGGAAGCAGTGGTCGCTGACCGGGCTGACCGAGGCGTGCATCCGCTGGGCCTCCTGGACCAGGAACCGGTGCACGGTGAGCCGCAGCTCCTCGCGAGCGTGCCGCGGCGAGGACCGGCGCGAGGTGTCCCGCAGCGTAGGCACCTCGACCAGGGCCACGGCGAGCTGGGCCTCCTCCAGGCGGCGGTTCCCGGCGAGCAGGGTCGCGGTGCGCAGGGCGGCCCGGATGGCGCTGCTGGTGGGACGCAGGATCCGGACGGGCACGTCGGCGGCGGACAGCCGCTGGGCGACCGACTGGAGGCAGGTGAACGCGACCGTGATCTCGTCCCGCCGCCAGAGCCGCTCGTGGAACGCGGCCAGCGTGGCCGCGTTCGCGGCGTCCTCGCGGACGTGCACCCCGGTCGTGGGCGCGCCCAGCTCGGCGAACGCGTCCTCCACGTCAGCCCGGCTGAGTACGTCCACGCTGACCCGGCTGAGGTCCTGGCCCAGTTCCCTGGTCGCGCGGAGCAGGGCCGCGTACAGCGCGCTGCCGGACAGCGGCACATAGGTGGCCGGGACGCGGAGCGTGCCGGCCCGCCGGGCGTACTCGTAGGGCACCTGGCTGGCGAACAGGCAGGCGTCGATGCCCGGCCCGAGCCGCAGCACCTTGTCGGCGGCTTCCTGCTCGCTCCGGTACGCGGCGGCCACGAGCCTGCGGGCCGGCGCGGCTGAGGCGCCGTTGCCGGACACCCCCGGGGAACTGGCCGCGGGATGGGCGGCCCCGCCGGGCAGCCCGCTGGCCTGCGGGCTGCCGGACAGCATGATCCGCTCCACCAGGTCGTGCGGCCCGACGATGCCGATGGTCAGCTCGGCGGCGGGCTGGCGCTGGGCAGTCATGGCCGGCTACCTCCCGGCGCTGGCCGCTGGCCAGTGGCGCCACAGACGACGCGTGCCCGGCATGGCGGGCACGCGTCAGATGATCCGGCAACTCCTAATGTGCCGCCGGCTGCGGGGTACTCGCTGTGCTGTGAAGTCACTGTTCGACCCTTACGCTGCGACGATTGCACGATCGTATATTTCGTAACCGGTCCGCGCCTTCCGGGGAAGGGAATCGGCGGACTGTTTCGTGCAACGTCACATTTTCCTCAGGACGGTTTCCCGCCGCGGGCCCGCTGGTCAGCTGCCGGGCAGCTCAGCCGCGGGCCAGGTCAGCGGCCGCCCGGATCAGCCGCTTTCCTCGGCGGTGATGTCGGCGCCCAGGGTGGTGAGCCGCTCCGCGACCGCGGCGTGGCCCCGGTCGATGAGATAGCCCGGGGCGACCACGGTCTCGCCCTCCGCGACCAGCCCGGCCAGGATGAGCGCGATCCCGGTGCGCAGGTCGTGCGCGACGACCTTGGTGCCCTTGAGCGTGGACGGGCCATGCACGATGACCACGTTGCCGCTGTCCACCTCGACCTTGGCGCCCATCTTGTTCAGCTCCCCGACCAGGCCGTACCGGCCGTCGAAGATGGTTTCCCGGATGTAGCTGGTGCCATCGGCCAGGCAGGCCAGCGCCATGATCGGCGACTGGAGGTCGGTCGCGAAGCCGGGGTACGGGCTGGTGATCACGTTGATCGGGCGCAGCTGGCGCTCCTGGCGGACCTGGAGAACCGCGCCCTTCGGGGTGAACTCCACCCCCATCTGCTCGAGCTTCCAGCGGACCACCCCGAAGTGCTCGAGGGAGGCGCCGACCAGGTTCAGCTCGCCGCCGGTGATCGCGGCCGCCATGGCCAGCACGCCCGCGTCTATCCGGTCCGGCATCACCGTGTGCTCGGTCGCGGTCAGCTGGCTGACCCCGCGCACGGTGACGAAGCCGGTTCCGCCGCCGCTGATGTCCGCACCCATCTTGGTCAGGAACGCGATGACGTCGAGCACTTCCGGCTCGAGGGCGCAGTTGTCGATGATGGTGGTGCCGGGGGCCAGGCAGGCCGCCATGATCAGGTTCTCGGTGCCGGTGTGCGACGGGGTGTCCAGGTACAGGTGCGCCCCGCGGAGCTGGCCCGCCTTGATGTGGATCTCGTTCTCGCGCTCGTCCACGACGGCACCCAGCCGGGCGAAGCCGCGGTAGTGGAAGTCCAGGTTCCGGCTGCCCAGGTTGCAGCCGCCGATGCCCTCGATGACGGCCTCGCCGAAGCGGTGCAGCAGGGCCGGCACGAACAGCACCGAGCCGCGGAACCGGCGGGCGATCTCGGCCGGCAGGACGAAGCTGGTCAGGTTGGAGGCGTCCACCACCAGGGTGCGCTCGGCCTCGTGGAACTTGACCACTGCGCCCAGAGCCTGCGCCAGTTCCACCGCCCGGCGGACGTCCTCGATAGCGGGGACGTTACGCAGTACGGTCCGGCCTTCGCCGGTGAGCAGCGACGCGGCGATCATCTTGAGCGCCGCGTTCTTGGCGCCCTGAACGAAGACCGTGCCCTGGAGCGGGATCCCGCCTCGTACGCGGTAGCAGGTCTCGGGGCCAATGGTCATGGGGCTGAAGCTCCTGTCCTTCGGAAACGCGAGGTCAACGGCCTGCCGCAGTTGCGGCGCATGCTGCCACCCGGCGCCCGCCCAGCGGGATGCGGGCCGGCGGGAGGCCTCGTACCCAGTTCCAGGCCAGTATTCCACCGGCCTGGTCCCCCCTTCTCCGACAGCCAGATTCGGGTCACCCGGACCGCGCCCCGTCAGCGGCGCAGGGCGGGTGGCCAGGCTGTCACGGCAGTCATACCCACTGTCGTCCAGTGATGCGCTCATATGCCTCGATGTAGCTTGCGCGGGTCTGCTCGACCACACGGCCGGGCAACGCCGGGGGCGGATCTGTGTCCCGTTTGCCCCAGTCGGCCTCGGGCGAGTCTAGCCAGTCCCGGACAATCTGCTTGTCAAATGAGACTTGTGGCCGGCCGGGCTGCCACTGGCTCGCAGGCCACAGCCGGGACGAGTCAGGGGTGAGAACCTCGTCGGCCAGCAGCAGCCGGCCCTCCGGATCGAAGCCGAGCTCGATCTTGGTGTCGGCCACCAGGATGCCGTTCCTGGCGGCGATGGCCGCCCCCCGCCGGTACACCTCCAGCGTGATCCGCTCCAGCTCGGCGGCCACGTCCGCGCCGACCGTCTCGGCCACCGCGGACATCGGGATGTTCTCGTCGTGCTGCCCGCGCGGCGCTTTGGTGGCCGGGGTGAAGATCGGCTCCGGCAGCCGGGACCCGTCGGTGAGCCCGGGTGGCAGCGCCACCCCGCACACCGACCCGTGCTGCCGGTACTCGCGCAGCCCGGAGCCGGCCAGGTAGCCGCGGGCCACGCACTCCACCGGCACCATCGACAGCCTGCGGCAGGCCATGGCCCGCCCGGCGAACCCGGCCGGGATCTCCGCGTCGACGAGATGGTTCGGGACCAGGTCGGCGAGCTGCCCGAACCACCACAGTGACAGCTGGGTCAGGATCTTCCCTTTGTCCGGGATCGGGGTGGGCAGCACGTGGTCGTAGGCCGACACCCGGTCGGAGGCGACGAGCAGCAGCAGGTCGTCGCCCCAGCTGTAGACGTCGCGGACCTTGCCCGAGTACAGCAGCGTGGGCGGGGCCCCGCTCAGGCCGGCGCCGGGTCCCGTCGGCTCGCTCATGCCAGCCGCTCCAGCCGCCCGAAGACGGGCCCGAGCCGCGCCACGTACCGTTCCGGGCGGCACACCTCGTCCAGCGCGGCCTCGTCCAGGGTGCGGCCGTGCGCGGCCGCCTCGGCGCGGAGGGTCTCCCGCAGCGGCGTCCCGGTCTGCCACGTGATCATGGCGGCCGCCTGGACCAGCGCATAAGCGTCTTCCCGGGACAGGCCGGAATCGACCAGGGCGAGCAGGATGCTCGAGGTGTAGATGAGGCCGCCGGTGGATTCCAGGTTCGCGATCATCCGGTCCGCGTCCACCACCAGGCCCTCCACCAGGCCCGTGGTCAGGTTCAGCAGGTAGTCAGTGGCGATCGCCGCGTCCGGCAGCGCGACCCGCTCCACGCTGGAGTGTGAGATATCCCGCTCGTGCCACAGCGGCATGCCCTCCATGACGGGGGTGACGTAGCCGCGGACGATCCGGGCCAGGCCGCAGATCCGTTCCGAGCGGATCGGGTTCTTCTTGTGCGGCATCGCCGAGGAGCCCTTCTGGCCCGCCCGGAACGGCTCGGACAGCTCCCGCACCTCGGTCCGCTGCCCGTGCCGGACCTCCAGCGCGATCGCCTCGCAGACCGTGGCGATCACCGCGAGGGCGCTGATCCACTCCGAGATGCCGTCCCGGAACACCACCTGGGTGGCCACGTCCGCCGGGCGGAGGCCCAGCTCCGCCATGACCGTCGCCTCGATGGACGGGTCGATGTTGGAGTAGGTGCCGACCGGGCCGGACAGCGTGCCGACCGCGACCGCGTCCCGGGCCCGGACCAGCCGGTCCCGGCTGCGGGCCACGGCGAACGCGAAGTCGGCCACCCGGTGCCCCCAGACGTCCGGCTCGGCGTGGATCCCGTGCGTCCGCCCCACCCGGAGCGTGCCGCGGTGCGTCAGGCCGTGCTCGCGCAGCGCGGCCACCAGCCGGGTCGCCTCCGCCACCAGCAGGTCGGTGGCCTCGGACAGCTGCAGCGCCAGCGCCGTGTCCAGCAGGTCGGAGGAGGTCATCCCGTAGTGCACGTAGGCGGCGGCCTCGCGGGGCGTGGTGTTGTCCGCCCAGGCGGTCAGGAACGCGATCACGTCGTGATCGGTGACCGCCTCCACCGCGGCGACCGCGGCCGGGGTGGGCGGCGCCGCGGCGCGGACCGCGTCCACCGACTCGGCCGGCACCGTCCCGGCTTTCGCGTGCGCCTCAAGGACCAGGGTTTCCACCTGGCACCACAGCTCGTACTTGTGTTCCTCGCTCCAGACCCGGCCCATCGCGGGCCTCGTATAACGCTCGATCACAAGCTCTATCCTCGCCTACCCCCGCCGGTGGATCGGCCGGTGGTGGGCCGGCCGGTGGCGGGCCGGCCGGTCGGCGGGGTGACGGCGGTGGACCGCAGGCGGGGGGACCGCAGGCGGGGGGACCGCAGGCCGGGCGCCCGGGCGGGCCAGCCAGCGCTCCGCGCCCAGCATCACCGCCAGCCCGGCCAGCAGCACGATCAGCTGGGCCTCGATCGCCACGGTGGCCCCCAGTGCCGCCGTGGCCAGCGCGAACAAGGCCGTGACCAGGCGCGGCCAGACCGGGCCGAGCTGCAGGGCCCGGCGGAACGCGGCGTGCCCGGCCAGGAACAGGGCCGTGCCGCCGCCGATAGCCAGGGCCTGGGCGGCCGGATGGGGCTGGGCGGCGTGCCCGATGGTCAGCTTCACCCCGGCGGCCAGGCCCACCACACCGAGCAGTATCGGGATGTGCGGGTAGAAGTACGCGGACAGGGCGAGCGACGGCCGCCGCGCCCGGGGCGCCCTGGTCATGGCCTGGGCGGCTAGCTCGTCGTCCGCGCCGCCGAAGTAGATCCACCACAGCGCCGCCGACACGCCGAGGCCGAGCACGGCGGCCACGACGATCTGCAGGTCCAGCGGATGCCCGGCGGCGCCGATGCCGACGGAGGCGACCGACTCGCCCAGGGCCACGATGACCAGCGCACCATGCCGCTCGGCGAAGTGCGCCGGGGCGATCTCGAACCGGCCGCGGACGCGCACCACCAGCGGCGACAGCACCTGGATAGCCAGCGCCGCCGTCCACAGCAGGTAGGCCGCCAGGCCGCTGGTCAGCCCGGCCACCAGGACCAGCAGCGCCGAGCTGAGGTTGACCGGGACGACCCGGATGATGTTCCGGTTCACCCGGTAATAGAGCCCGCTATGCACGCACACCACGGTCAGGTAGCCGAGACCGAGGTAGATGCCGCTCGCGCTCGACCTGGAGTCGCCGAACCCGTTCCGGATGGCCAGCCCCACGACCAGGAACCCGGCCATGCCCAGCAGCAGGAGCAGCCGCTCGGGGGTCCGGTTCGGGGTGCGGGTGTTGGTCAGCCAGGCGTATCCGCCGTACATCCACCACAGCACCCCGAACACCAGCAGCACCGAGGCGACCGAGCTGGCGGACAGGCCGCTGCCGTCCAGCAGCGCGGATAGCTGGGTCAGGGTGAACGCGAAGACCAGGTCGAAGAAGAGCTCCAGGGTGCTGACCCGCAGCGGCGCGCGGTCCGGGCCGGGAGCTGGGCTGGCCGGGACCGGCCCGCTGGAGGTCACGCCAGGGTGCGCGTCACGAGACGCCCCGGGCCGCCGCGGGTCCGCCGGCGTGCGTCCTGGCCGGCCCGTGCGTCCCGGCCGGCCCGTGCTTCCTGGCCAGCCTGTGCTTCCTGGTCAGCCCGGGCGGCCTGCCCGGCGATGTCGTGGCGGTACCAGCCACCGCGCAGCCTGATACGGCCGGCCGCCTCGTACGCCGCGGCCCGCGCGGCGGCCAGGTCCGGGCCGGTGCCGACCACGTCGAGCACCCGGCCGCCGGCCGTCACCAGCCGGCCCGCCTCGTCGAGCGCCGTGCCCGCGTGCAGCACGTAGGCGCCGGGCGTGCGGCCGGCCTCGGCCAGCCCCTCGATCGTGTCGCCGCGGGCCGGCTGTCCCGGGTAGCCCTCGGCCGCGATCACCACGGTCACCGCGGCCCCGCCCGCCCAGCGCAGCGGCGGCAGGCCCGCCAGGGAGCCGGACGCCGCCGCGGCCAGCAGCCCGGCCAGCGGCGTCTCCAGCCGGTCCAGCACGACCTGGGTCTCCGGGTCGCCGAACCGGGCGTTGAACTCGACCACCCGCAGGCCCGCCGAGGTCAGGCTCAGCCCGGCGTACAGCAGGCCGCGGTACGGGGTGCCGCGGTGGCGCAGCTCATCCACGGCGGGCTGGATGACCGTGGCCAGCACTTCCGCGGCCAGGCCGGGGGGCGCCCAGGGCAGCGGGGCGTACGCGCCCATGCCGCCGGTGTTCGGCCCCTGGTCCCCGTCCCCGGCCCGCTTGAAATCCTGCGCGGCCAGCAACGGGATCGCGGTGGCCCCGTCGGCCAGCGCGAACAGTGACACCTCCGGGCCGTCCAGGAACTCCTCGATGACCACGGTGCCGCACGCCGCCGCGTGCGTCCGGGCGGCGGCCAGGTCGCTGGTGACCACCACGCCCTTGCCGGCGGCCAGGCCGTCCGCCTTGACCACGTACGGCGGGCCCAGCTCGGCCAGGGCCGCGTCCGCCTGGTCGCTGGTCTCGCAGGTGTACGCCTCGGCGGTGGGGATCCCCGCCGCCTGCATGATGTGCTTGGCGAACGACTTGGAGCCCTCGATGGCCGCGGCCCGGCGGGTGGGGCCGAAGCACAGGATGCCGGAGGCGTGCAGCGCGTCGGCCACCCCGGCGACCAGCGGCGCCTCCGGGCCGACGACGACGAGGTCGGCGCCGGTCGCCCGGGCCAGGCCCGCCACCTGCCCGTTGTCGGCGAGGTCCACCGGGTGCTGGTGGGCGAGCTCCGCCATGCCCGGGTTACCCGGCGCCACATGCAGGTCGGTGACGTCCGCGTCGGCGGACAGCGCCCGGGCCAGCGCGTGCTCGCGGCCGCCCGTGCCGAGGAGAAGGACTCGCACGGCGCGAGCCTACCCGCGCGGGAGATGGTTTTCGTTGCGGCTCAGGAGCGGGAGTAGCGCGGCGGGCCAGCCGCCCGGGAACCCGGGCCCGGCGCGGCGGGCGGGGGGTTCAGGCCAGCGGGCGCAGCTGCAGCGTCTGGTCGCGGCGCGGGCCGGTGCCGATCGCCGCGACGGGCGCGCCGATCATGTCCTCCAGCGTCTTGACGTACACCTGGGCGTTGCGGGGCAGGTCGGCGAACTCCCGGGCCTGCGTGATGTCCTCCCACCAGCCGTCCAGGTACTCATAGACCGGCGTGGCGTGATGGAAGTCGGTCTGGGTCATCGGGATCTCGTCGTGCCGGGTCCCGCCCACGTCGTAGGCCACGCAGACCGGGACCCGGTCCAGGCCGGACAGCACGTCGAGCTTGGTGATGAAGTAGTCGGTAATCCCGTTGACCCGGGTGGAGTAGCGGGCCACCACGGCGTCGAACCAGCCCGTGCGCCGCGGGCGGCCGGTGGTCACCCCGTACTCGCCGCCGGCCTTGCGCAGCCACTCGCCCTGGTCGCCGGTCAGCTCGGTGGGGAACGGGCCCGCGCCGACCCGGGTCGTGTACGCCTTGAGGATCCCGATCATCTTGGTGATCCGGGTCGGGCCGATGCCCGAGCCCACGCAGGCGCCCCCGGCGGTCGGGTTGGAGGAGGTAACGAACGGGTACGTGCCGTGATCCACGTCGAGCATGGTCGCCTGGGCGCCCTCCAGCAGGATGGACTTGCCCTCGTCCAGCGCCTGGTTCAGCACCAGCCCGGTGTCGGCCACGTAGGACCGGATCTGCTCCCCGTACCCCAGGTACTCCTCGGCGACGGCGGCCGCGTCGATGCCACGGCGGTTGTAGACCTTGGTCAGCACCTGGTTGCGCTCGCGCAGCACCAGTTCCAGCTTCTGGTTCAGGATCCCGGGGTCGAGCAGGTCCTGGATCCGGATCCCGGTCCTGGCCACCTTGTCCGCGTAGGAGGGCCCGATGCCCCGGCCGGTGGTGCCGATCCGGGCACTGCCCAGGTAGCGCTCGGTGACCTTATCCAGGGCCCGGTGGTACGGCATGATCAGGTGGGCGCTCGCGGAGATCAGCAGGTTGTCACAGGACACGCCGCGCTGCCTGAGGTCGTCGATCTCCTGGAGCAGTACCTCGGGGTCGACCACCACCCCGTTGCCGATGACGGGCACCACCCGGGGGGACAGCACGCCGGAGGGGAGCAGGTGCAGCGCGTAGCTCTCGTCCCCGATGACGACGGTGTGGCCGGCGTTGTTGCCGCCCTGGTACCGCACGACGTAGTCGACCCGGTCGCCGAGAAGGTCGGTGGCCTTGCCCTTGCCCTCGTCACCCCACTGCGCGCCCACGACCACAATGGCCGGCATCCCACCAGCCCCTTCCAGGCCTCGCCCCGGTTGCGGAGTCCGAGGTTACTCCACGTCCGCGGCCGGGCGTTACGCCACGTCCCCAGGTCAGGCCGGGCCCGCCGGGCGCGGGTGGTCAGGCCGGTGGTCAGGCCGGTGATCAGGCGGGGTGAACAGGCGGGCTGAACAGGCGGGTGGTCAGGAGGCGCCGAGGGCCGCCACCGCGGCGGCGCTGGAGTCGGCCAGGAAGATCTGGCAGCGCGCTTCTTCCTCGTCCTCGCCGATGGCCCCGGCGGCCCGGCCGAGCGCGTGCAGCGAGCGCAGGAAGCCCCGGTTGGGCTCGTGCTCCCAGGGGATCGGCCCGTGGCCCTTCCACCCGGCCCGGCGCAGCTGGTCGAGTCCCCGGTGGTACCCGGTGCGGGCGTAGGCGTACCCGGCGACCAGCTCGCCGCGGTCCAGGGCCTGCTCGGCCAGCTCGGCCCAGGCGGCCAGGCAGGCCGGGTTGCCGGCGGCGACGGCAGCGGGATCAGCCCCCGAGGCCAGTTCGGCCGCGCACGGGTCGTCAGGCAGGAGAACCGGGGCCGGCCCGGCCATGAGGTTGCGATGGTCCATCCCCCCATCCTCCCGCCCCCGCACCCCGCCCGCGCCCCCACCCCCCGCGCCTCCGCGCCCCCGCGCGCCCCGCGTCCCCCAGCCCCCGAGTCCCCCGCGCCCCGCGTCCTGCGCGCAGGACGACATATCACCTATCTAGTGCAGCAGAACCGGACAAAACACCCTCCACAGTGCACCAGATAGGTGATATGTCGGCAGGCCGGGCCAAAGTGGAGGGGTGGAAGGCCGGTTAAGAGGGATCTGGACTACCGCGGAGTTGCGATCGGCCGGATTATCGAGCCGGCAGATCGGGGGCCTGGTCGGGAAGGGCGCCTTGTGCCCGTTACTCACCGGGGTCTACGCCTCCGCGGCGGCTGCCGCCGTGGCGATTGGTGAAGCGCGGGACGACCGCGCCCGGCAAACCGGTGAGCACCTGCTCCGGGTCGCCGCCGCCCTCAAAGTCACCGGCTCCCGGTCCGCCGGGAGCCACTATCCGGTGGCCGGGAGCCACCAGTCGGCGGCCCGAGTCCACGGACTCGGGGTAGCCGGCCACGAGGCGCCCATGATCCAGATCACCCGGGCCCCGGGTGACCGAGGTGGCCGCAAGGGTCGCCCGGGCGTGCTGGTGCACGTCGCGGCATTGCCCGCTGAGCATGTGGTCAGCTACCGCGGCGTCGTGCTGACCTCGGTGCCCAGGACCGTTATCGACCTGGCCCGCTTGCTGCCGTTCGGGGAAGGGGTGGCGGTCGCCGACTCGGCCCTGCACGCCGGGCTGACCTCGAAGAGCGAGCTCGCCGGGGTCATCGCGGACTGCCCGCGGTGGCCGGGCCTGCAGCGGGCCCGCGAGGTGACCGCGTTCAGTGATGCCCGGTCGGAGTCAGTGCTGGAGTCGCTCGGCCGGGCCGTGTTTCACCAGGCTGGTCTCCCGTCGCCGGACCTGCAGGTCTGGGTGGGCGATGACGGGGAGGTCATCGGCCGGGCCGACTTCCTGTGGCGCCGGCAGCGCACGATCGGCGAGGCCGACGGGGCCTTCAAGTACGAGACCCCGGCCCGGGCCCGGGCCCAGCTGGACCGGGATGCGCGGCTGCGTGCCGCGGGGTACGAGGTCGTGCACTTCACCTGGCCCGAGATCACCCGGGTCCCGGCCCAGGTCGTGGACTCGATCCGGGTGGCGTTCAGCCGGGGCGGTTCTCCCGCTCCTCCCGGGCGTCCCCGCCCTCCCGGCGCGACGGGCTTTACCCGCGCTGCGGGCCCTCCCGGCCGTCGCGGGGAGCCATGACGGCCAGGGCCTCCGCGTCGGTGGCCCGGGCGTTCAGGTAGAAGTCCGCCCACTCCGCGGCGCCGGGGTAGGACGATTCCGCAGCGACCCGCGCGCAGGCCGGCCCCGGGTCGAACAGGGTGCGCCGCAGCTCTACCCCGGGCCCGAGCAGGGCCCAGTGCGCGCCCGGCCGGCCGTACGGCATCCCGACGCTGCCCGGGTTGACCACCAGCCTCCCGCAGGCCAGCCGGCAGAACGGCATATGCGTGTGCCCGCACACCACTGCCGCGACTCCCGGGGCGACCGGCCCGAGGACGTCGGCCCAGCGCTCCAGCCGTGAGTCGGCCAGGACCACCTCCTCGTCGTCCCGCGGGGTCGCGTGGCAGAACAGCACGGTGCCCAGGCCGGCCACGTCGAGGGTGGCGGTGAGCGGCAGCCCGGCCAGCAGCGCGACCTGGTCCCCGCGGAGCTGGGCCGCGGCCCAGGGCGCGATCGGGTCCGGGACGGTGCTTACCTCACCGCGGGCGAGCTGCACCAGCTCGCGGTCCGCGTTGCCGCGGATCCACACCGCCCGGTCCCCGAGCGAGGCCAGCAGATCGAGGGTCTCGCGGGGCTGCGGGCCGGCCGCGAGGTCGCCGGTGAGCACGATCCGGTCCGCCCCGGCCACCTCGGGCTCGGCCAGCACGCTCTCCAGCGCGGGCAGCACCCCGTGGATGTCGGACAGGACGGCGACCCTGGGGGTCTCCACGGGCGCCGCCCTCCCTGGTCAGCTGATCTTGGTGCCCGCGGACAGCAGGTCCTCGCAGGCCCGCGTCACCCGCGCGGTCATGCCGGCCTCCCCGGCCTTGCCCCAGGCCCGGGGGTCGTACTGCTTCTTGTTGCCGACGTCGCCGTCGACCTTCAGCACGCCGTCGTAGCTGCGGAACATGTGGTCCGCGACCGGCCTGGTGAAGGCGTACTGGGTGTCGGTGTCCACGTTCATCTTGACCACGCCATAGGAGATGGCCTCGCGGATCTCTTCCAGCGCGGAGCCGGAGCCGCCGTGGAAGACCAGGTTGAACGGCTTGTCCTGGCCGTACTTCGCGCCCACCGCGTCCTGGATCTCCTTCAGGATCGACGGGCGCAGGGTGACGTGCCCGGGCTTGTAGACCCCGTGCACGTTGCCGAACGTGGCCGCGAGCAGGTAGCGGCCCCGGTCGCCGAGGCCGAGCGCCTCGGCCGTGGCCAGCGCGTCCTCGGGCGTGCTGTACAGCTTCTCGTTCATCTCCCCGGTGACGCCGTCTTCCTCGCCGCCGACCACGCCGATCTCCAGCTCCATGATGGTGCGCGCCCGGGCGCACTCGTCGAGCAGTTCCGAGGCGATGGCGAGGTTCTCGTCCAGGGGGACCGCGGACCCGTCCCACATGTGCGAGTTGAACAGCGGCTCCTCGCCCCGGGCCACCCGTTCCTGGGACAGCCTGACCAGCGGTCGCATGAACCCGTCCAGCTTGCCCTTGGGGCAGTGGTCGGTGTGCAGGGCGATCTGCACCGGGTACTTGTCCGCCACCGAGCGGGCGAAGCTGGCCAGCGCGGCCGAGCCGGTCACCATGTCCTTGACCGCCTGGCCGGACAGGTACTCGGCGCCGCCGGTGGAGACCTGGATGATGCCGTCGCTTTCCGCGTCCGCGAAGCCGCGAAGGGCCGCGTTCAGGGTCTGGCTCGAGGTCACGTTGATCGCGGGATAGGCGTAACCGCGCTCTTTGGCACGGTCGAGCATCTGCGCGTAGACCTCTGGGGTGGCGATAGGCATGACGATCGGCTCCCTGTCTTATTGCTTGGGTCCAGTATCGGGGACGGCGGCCGCCCGCGGACAGCCGACGGGGACCCTGCCTGACAGCCCCGCCGGGAAGGCCCATCCTGCCGGGCTACCCAGCCTGTGCGACTGTGTCCTCAGATACGCCGGTTAAAGCTCTCGCAACCTCGCCCGATGCGGACCGGCGCAGTGCCCTCCATGCTGTACAACAGTGAGCTATGGAGAGCTTTCTCAGCCAGGCGGGCCTGGCTGCCGTCTTTCTCTTCGGCTTTCTCGAGGCCTGCTGCGTCCCGATTCCGTCGGAGATCACCTTCGGGTTCGCGGGGGTCCTGGCCGGCGAGGGGCACTTCAGCATCATCGCGGTGATCATCGTCGGCACGGTGGCGGAACTGCTCGGCTCGTTCGTCGCGTACACGGTGGGACGCGTCGGTGAACGGCCACTGGTGCACAAGTTCGGCCGCTACCTGCTCATCACGCACGCCGACATCGACCGGGCGGAACGTTTCTTCGCCGGCCGGGGCGCGTGGGCGGTGCCGGTAGGCCGGTGCCTGCCGGTGGTGCGCACGTTCGTGTCGATCGTGGCCGGCTTCATCGAGATGCCCGCCGTGCTGTTCGGCGTGCTCAGCCTGATCGGCACGGCCGTCTGGGTGACCGCGATCTCGCTGATCGGCTACAGCCTGAGCAGCACCTGGCAGAGCATCGCGCACGGCATCGCGCTGGCCGGCTACGCGATCGCGGCCGTGGCGGTCATCGCCATCGCCGCGTTCGTGATGTACCGGCTCCGGGAGTTCCGCAAGGAGTCGGCCGAGGGCGGACTTGCGCCGTCCGGCCCCGTGACGGGCGGCCCCGTGACGGGCGGCCCCGTGAGCGGCGGCCCGGCAGCGGGCGCCCCCGGGGCGGGCGGCCCGGCGGCCGGCGGGCGGAGCGGCCCGCGCCACCAGCGCACGGGCTCCCAGGACGATCAGCCCAGGCCCAGATCACCCATGTCGTAGGCGGCCAGGTAGGGCAGGCCCCGCGCGGTCACCGGCTCCCGGGCGCCGCGTTCCACGATCACGGCCACGCCCACGACCTCGGCCCCTGCCTCGCGCAGCGCGTCCACGGCGGTCAGCACGGACGCGCCGGTGGTCGAGGTGTCCTCCACGGCCAGGACCCGGCGCCCGGCCACGTCCGGGCCCTCGATGCGCCGTTGCAGGCCGTGAGCCTTGCCCTCCTTGCGCACCACGAACGCGTCGAGCGGCTGCCCGGCCGCGCTGGCCGCGTGCATCATCGCGGTGGCCACGGGATCGGCGCCGAGCGTCAGCCCGCCGACCGCGTCGTAGTCCAGGCCCGCGGTGAGGTCGAGCATCACCCGGCCGGCCAGCGGCGCGGCGCGCCCGCTGAGCAGGATCCGGCGCAGGTCGATGTACCAGGTCGCCCGCTGGCCCGAGGACAGCACGAAGTCGCCGTGCACCACGGCCATATCCTTGATCATCTGCAGCAGGTCATCACGGTCGCTCACGATCGCGAGCCTACCGAGCCGCGCGCCGGCGGCCTGCGCCGGGCCGTCCCGGGCGGCTAGTCCAGGCTGGCCAGGATCTCCTGCTCCCGGGCCGGGTCCAGGCCGATACCCGGCCGGCGCTCGAAGCCGTCCCCGCCGCGGGCGGCCGCGTCCCGGCGCAGCCAGGACCAGGTGTCGCGGACCGTGTCGCTGAGCGACCGGTAATGCATCCCGGTCCGCAGGGCCCGGTCCCCGGTGACGTCCCAGACGCCCGCGAACTCCGGCGTATCCGGCGCCCACAGCGGCAGCTCCGACCACGGCTCCACCCCGGCCTCCAGCAGCACCGGGTCCGGCACCCAGCGCAGCCGCAGCGGGCCGTCCGGGCCGGGCCCGGTGGCCTCGCCGCAGTCGGCCAGCAGTTCCCCGAGCGTGGTCCCGTCCGCGCCGGGCACGTTGACCACGCCGGGGATGCCGCGCCGGGTGTTGTCCACCAGCCCAGGCGGCCAGGTCCCGGGCGTCGGTCGCCCGCACCGGCTGGCCGGGCCCGCCGGGGGCCAGGACGGTCCCGCCGCGCGCGATCCTGCGCCAGCCACCAGGGCAGCCGCCCGATGTTCTCGTGCGGGCCGAGGATCAGCCCGGGCCGGACGATCAGGTGCCGCCCCGGCAGTTCCTCCGCCACGGCCCGCTCGCTGCCCGCCTTGAGCTCGCCGTACCCGAGTTCCTCCACCGCGCCGTCCGCGTCGGGCGCGCAGTCGAGCACCGGGGACTCCTCGCTGACCGGCACCTCACCGAAGCCGGCGTACACCGAGAGCGAGGAGATGTACGTGTAATGGCGGACCCGCGGGGCCAGCAGCCGGGCGGACGCGGCCACGTGCCGCGGCGCGATCACTGAGGTGTCGATCACCAGGTCAAAATCTCGCTCAGCCAGCCTGAGCAGGTCTGCGGAGTTGGTACGGTCTCCGTGCAATGCCTCGGCACCCGGCCGGGGCTCGCCGCTCAGCCCCCGCGAGAAGGTCGTGACGTCGTAGCCACGCCGGATCGCTTCGTCCACGATGGCACGCCCCAGGAACCGGGTACCCCCGAGAACAAGAAGTCGCATGCCGGATGATTCTGCCGGGCCAGGAGCAATTGCCGGGGGCGCTTCTGCCGAGAGCGGACTTCTCAGGTTCGGAGGTCCCCGCGACCTCGCGCGATCCATCACGCGGCTGGCTGGGCGCTGGTAACGTCACGCGTCGAGGAAAGGACGGTGTCGCGTGGATCGGTGCGCGCTGTTCGTGGACGCGGGCTACGTGCTGGCGGATGGCGCGATGGCCGTGCACGGAACCCGCCACCGAGAGTCCGTGTCCTGGGATTACGCAGGCCTGCTGCAGTTCATGGGCAGCATCGCCCGGGAGAGAACCGGACGCCCGCTGCTGCGCTGCTACTGGTATGAGGCCTCGGTCGAGGGACGCCGGACTTCCGAGCACGACTCACTGGCTGATCTTCCCGGGCTGAAGCTGCGGCTGGGCCGGACCCGGCCGGGCCGGCGCGAGGGCGTGGAGAGCGAGATCCGCCGCGACCTGACCACCCTGGCCCGCAACAACGCGATCAGCGACGCCCTTCTGGTCAGCGCGGAGGAAGACCTGGCCCAGGTCGTCGCCGACGTGCAGGACCTGGGCATCCGGGTGACGATCGTGCACATCACGGTGGGCGGCAACTGGACCATTTCGCGCAGCCTCCGCCAGGAATGCGACGACATCATCGAGATTGGCGAGGGGCATCTGCGGCCCTTTACCCAGCTCGTCGCCGGGACCGACTCGCTGGGCAGCTGAGGAGCCCTACCAGCTGGCCGTGTCCGCGGCCCGCGCGCTGACCAACGGGCACGGGCCGGTGGTCGGCCCGCTCGGCCAGCAGGCCCTGTCGGCCGGGTCGCACCCCGCCCCGCCCGCGATCTACACCGCGCCCGTGGTGGCCGAGTACCAGCGCGCGGCGCAGCCGGGCGCGCAGCCCGCCAGCGCCCAGCTCCCGAACACGCAGCTCCCGAACACGCAGGTCCCGGGCGGCCAGCCGGCCCCGCTGCCGCGCCGTGAGCCGTCCGGGCCCATCGAGCGCCAGTCCATGGAGGCCACCCGCGGCGGCAGCCCGTCCCGGGCGCCCGGCGGCGCGCCGGGAATACCGCCGCAGAGTGCGCAGAATCTGCAGGCTGCCTCAGGACTGCAGGCGCAGCCTGGCGTTTCCGAGCCGCAACGAGGCCCCGGTCCCGGCCAGCGCCAGCCGGGCGCCGGCGCAGCGGCAGCCGGGCCAGCAGGCCATGCCGGGCCATGCCGGGCCAGCAGAGCATGCCCGGCCAGCAGGGCCTGCCGGACCAGGGTGTCCCGGGCCAGCCAGGCGGGCCAGGCCAGCAGGGCATGGGCCAGTCCGGGATGCCGGGCGGGCCCGGCCAGTCCATGGGCGGCCAGGCCATGGCCGGGCAGCCATGCCGGGCAGCGGCATGCCCGGCCAGCCGATGCCGCCGCAGTCCTACGGGCAGCCGTCCCTGCCCGCCCAGGGCATGCCGGTCCCGGGCCTGCCGGCCCACCAGAACGGCAGCGGCCAGCAGCCGGTGCCCGGCCAGCAGCATGCCGGGCCAGCAGGGCCATGCCGGGCCATGCCGGGCCAGTCCATGGGCGGCCAGCAGAGCATGCCCGGCCAGAGCATGCCGGGCCAGCACGCCGCGCCGCCCGTGCCCCCGGCCCCGTCGTCGCCCGGGCTGCCGGACCCGCGGGTGCGCGGCGCCCACGCCCAGTCCTCGCCCGGCGAGCAGAACCCGTACCAGGCGCCGCCGGCCTCGTTCCGCGGTCCGGCCCAGGACGTCCCGTCCCGGCCGTACCAGCAAGGGCCCTACGGCGTGCTGCCCTCGGAGCAGATGATGCCCGGGCAGCCCTACCCGCCCGCCCGCGCCGCCCCGGGCGGATCGGGCAGAACCCGGGCTCGGCGTACGTACCGCCGCAAAGCCCGTACGGCACGCCGCCGTCCCCCATGCAGCAGAACCCCCTGCCGCAAACCCCCGGGCAGCAAAACCCTGTGCAGCAGAACCCGGCGGCCGCACAACCCGGGGCCGCAAAACCTCGGGCAGCCGCAATCGCCGGTGCCGCCGGGGCCCGGCGCGCAGGCGGCTGGCCAGCCCGGGCCAGGGGATGCCGCTCGCCGACGCGGTCCAGGCCGCGCACGCCGAGGGCTTCGAATTCGGCCAGTCGGTGGCCCGTGAGGCGCCGGCGCTGTGGCTGGAGGCGGTCCTGGCCCGCAAGCCGCGCATGCCGTCCGACCTGGAAGCCAGGCTGCTCCAGGACTCGGCGCTGCCGATCGATTCGCTGCTGCACGACGAGACCAGGCACGCGCTGCGCCGCGGCTTCTGGGACGCGCTGGAGCGTTCGCGCAGATAGCGTCGTTTTCCCGTACCTTGAGTTCGTTCGTGGCGTTGGAAGGGGTCCCGGGTTGGGTACGTCCCCGGACGTGGTGGTGCTGACTCGCGACATGTTCGATGAGATCGAGTTCGACGCTGCGGCGAGCGGTGATCACCGCGCCGCGGCGGAGCAGATGATCAGTCTGGCCGCTACCGGCACCCAGACCGAGGAATTCCCCCGCTCCGAGGCGTACCTGCGGGCGGGCGAGCAGTGGCTGCTGGCCGACGACCCGGCCGCCGCGGCGGAGGGGTTCCGGCAGGCGCTGGCCGACGGCGGCCCGGCGTTCGTCGATCCCGCGGGTGCCGCTGGCCCGCGCGCTGTTCCTGATGGACAAGGCGGCCGAGGCCGAGGCGCTGATCCAGCAGATCGAGCGGGAGGAGCCCGACGACCCGCGGATCTGCGACCTGGTCGCCGAGCTGCTGGTCGAGCGGTCGGACCTGCACGGCGCGCTGCGCTGGGCGACCACCGGGGTCGGGCTGTGCCTGGGCCGGCTGGGCGCCGGGCTGGGACTCCGGCGAGTCAGCCCCGGCCCGCCGGGCCGCGCCCAGCTTCTCCGCCAACGGGGACCCGACCGAGCTGCGGCTCCTGCTTACCCTGCGCTACCGCATCCGCAGTCGACCTCGGGCTGCCCGAGGACGACTACGACCGGCTGCTGGACGAGCTCCCGTCCGGCCCGGCCACCCCGGCCGCGGACAGCTGAGCCCGGCGCACGACCAGCGCGTCCGACGCCGGGTCCAGGTCGACCTCGACCCGGTCGCCGTCGACGATCTGGCCGGACAGCAGGGCCCGGGCCAGCTGGTCGCCGATCGCTGACTGGATCAGCCTGCGCAGCGGCCGCGCGCCGTAGATCGGGTCGAACCCGGTCAGCGCCAGCCATTCCCGCGCCCCGGGCGTGACCTGGAGCGTGAGCCGCCGGTCGCCCAGCCGCTTGCCGAGCCGCGCGACCTGCAGGTCGACGATCCGGCTGAGTTCCTCGGTGGTCAGCGAGTCGAACAGGATCACGTCGTCCAGCCGGTTCAGGAACTCCGGCTTGAACGTGGCCTGCACCACCTTCATCACCGCGACGCGCTTGGCCTCCTCGCTCAGCGCCGGGTCCGCGATGTACTGGGAGCCCGAGGTTGGAGGTGAGGATCAGGATCGTGTTCCGGAAGTCCACGGTCCGGCCCTGGCCGTCGGTCAGCCGGCCGTCGTCGAGCACCTGGAGCAGGATGTCGAAGACCTCCGGGTGGGCCTTCTCCACCTCGTCGAGCAGCACCACGCAGTACGGGCGCCGCCGGACCACCTCGGTCAGCTGGCCGCCCTCCTCGTAGCCCACGTAGCCGGGCGGCGCGCCGACCAGCCGGGCCACCGAGTGCTTCTCGCCGTACTCGCTCATGTCGATGCGCACCATGGCGCGCTCGTCGTCGAACAGGAACTCGGCCAGCGCCTTGGCCAGCTCGGTCTTGCCGACGCCGGTGGGCCCGAGGAACAGGAACGAGCCCATCGGGCGGTCCGGGTCGGCCACGCCCGCCCGCGACCGGCGCACCGCGTCGGACACGGCCTGGACGGCCCGGCCCTGGCCGATGATGCGCCGGCCCAGCTCGTCTTCCATCCGCAGCAGCTTGCCGGTCTCACCCTCGAGCAGCCGCCCGGCCGGGATGCCGGTCCAGGACGCGACCACGTCGGCCACGTCGTCCGGGCCGACCTCCTCCTTGACCATCGGCGCCTCAGCCGCCGGCCGTGACGCCGGTGTCGTTGCTGGCCGCGGCGGCGGTGGCGGCCGCGATCTCAGCCTCCAGCCTGGGGATCTCCCCGTACCTCAGCCGCGAGGCGGTCTCGAAGTCGGCGTCCCGCTCGGCCCGCTCGGCCTGGCCCTCCAGGTCATCGAGCTGCTTCTTGAGCTCACCGACCTTGTTCAGGCTGGACTTCTCCCGCTCCCAGCGGGCCACCAGCGCGGTCAGCTGCTCCTGCCGGTCGGCCAGGTCGGCGCGGAGCCGCTCCAGCCGCTCCTTGCTCGCCGGGTCGGCCTCCTTGGCCAGCGCCATCTCCTGCATCTTCATCCGGTCCACGGACCGCTGCAGCTCGTCGATCTCCACCGGCCGCGAGTCGATCTCCATCCGCAGCCTCGACGCGGCCTCGTCGATCAGGTCGATGGCCTTGTCCGGCAGGAACCGGGCGGTGATGTAGCGGTCGGACAGGGCCGCCGCGGCGACCAGCGCCGCGTCGGAGATCTGCACCTTGTGGTGCGCCTCGTACCGGCCCTTGAGCCCGCGCAGGATCGCGATCGTGTCCTCGACCGACGGCTCGCCCACGAACACCTGCTGGAAGCGCCGCTCCAGGGCCGGGTCCTTCTCGATCCGCTCGCGGAACTCGTCCATCGTGGTCGCGCCGACCATGCGCAGCTCGCCGCGGGCCAGCATGGGCTTGAGCATGTTGCCCGCGTCCATCGCGCCCTCGGCCGCGCCCGCGCCGACGACCGTGTGCAGCTCGTCGATGAACGTGATGACCTCACCGTCGCTCTGCTTGATCTCGTTCAGGACGGCCTTGAGCCGCTCCTCGAACTCGCCGCGGTACTTGGCCCCGGCCACCATCGCGGCCAGGTCCAGGGCGACCAGCCGCTTGCCGCGCAGTGACTCGGGCACGTCCCCGGCCACGATCCGCTGGGCCAGGCCCTCGACGACCGCGGTCTTGCCCACGCCGGGCTCGCCGATCAGGACCGGGTTGTTCTTGGTCCGGCGGGACAGCACCTGGATCACCCGGCGGATCTCCGCGTCCCGGCCGATCACCGGGTCGAGGGCGCCGTCGCGGGCCTGCTGGGTCAGGTCGATCCCGTACTTCTCCAGCGCCTGGTAGGTCCCCTCCGGGTTCTCGGTGGTGACCCGGGCGTGCCCGCGGACCTTCTCGAACGCGCCGAGCAGCTCGTCCGGGCCGGCGCCGGCCTTGCGCAGCACGTCGGCGGCCTGGCCGCCCGTCGGCGGCCAGGCCGACCAGGAGGTGCTCGGTCGAGACGTACTCATCGCCCATTTCCCGGGCCCGCTTGGCCGCGGTGGCCAGGGCCAGGGAGCAGCGGCCGCGCCGTGTCCGGCGCGCTGACCGTGGATGCCCGCGGCCTTGGGCAGCCGGGCGATCTGGTCCTCGGTGCTGCGCAGCACCGCGGCCGGGTCCGCCCCGACGGCGCGCAGCAGCGGTGCCGCGGTGCCGCCCTCCTGGCTGACCAGCGCGGCCAGCAGGTGCAGCGGCTCGACGTGCGGGTTGCCGTCGGTGGTCGCCCGCCGGACGGCGGCGGACACTGCCTCTTGGCTCTTTCGGGTGAGCTTGTCGTCCATGGTTGCTTTCTGGACCCCGTGCGGGTCCGGTGGTTTTCGTTGCGGATGATTCGGATGGGTGCGCGGCGGGTCAGCCGGGCGCGGCGGGAAGCTCGCCCTCGTCCGGCCCGGCCTGCTCGCCCGGCTGGCGCCGGCTGGCGATGGGCAGCGCCCGGCGCTCCGGACCGGGTCGCGGGCGCGCCCGCGGCGGGCCCGGCGCCCGGGTCGTGCACCGGGACGAGCTGGGCGCCGCCGGTCCTGGCCGCGGAGCAGGCCGGCCAGCCGGGCGGCCACCGAGCGGGTGGATTCGAGCTCGATCGCGCAGCTGGGCGAGTTCCGCGCTCACGTCGGCCAGCCGCTGCTGGTGCCGCCGCAGCTCCTGGTCCAGCTCGAGGATGCGCTTGATCCCGGAGAGGTTGACCCCCTCTTCCTGGGACAGGCGCTGCACCTCGCGCAGCGCGAGCACGTCGCGCAGCGAGTACCGGCGGCCCTGGCCGCTGGACCGGCTGGGGGACACCAGCCCCAGCCGGTCGTAGTCCGCAGGGTCTGCGGATGCAGGCCGGCCAGCTGGGCGGCGACGGAGATGACGTACACGGGCGAGTCGTCGGAGAGGCCGAACGGGCTGCTCATGCCGTCACCCGTCCGCTCCGGGGCCGGGCCACATCACGCACTCCTGGCGCGCTGCAGCAGGTCATCGCGCGGGTCCTGCCCGGCGGTGGCCTCCCGGAAGTCCTCCAGGGCCTTCCGGGCCTGGCCGTTCACGTGCTGCGGCACCTGAACCTGCACGGTGACCAGCAGGTCCCCGTTGGTCCCGTCGCTGCGGCGCACGCCCTTGCCCCGCACCCGGAAGGTGCGGCCGTTCGGGGTGCCCGCCGGGATCCGGACGCTGACCGGGGCCCCGCGGTGCGACGGCACCTTGATCTCCGCGCCCAGCGTCGCCTCGGGGAACGTGACCGGCACGGTGACCGTGAGGTTGTGCCCGGACCGGCCGAACACCGGATGCGGCGGTGACGTGCACGCGCACGTACAGGTCCCCGGCGGGACCGCCGCGCTCGCCGGGCGCGCCCTTGCCCTTGAGCTTGATCCGCTGGCCGTCGGCCACGCCGGCCGGGATGCGCGCCTGGATGGTCCGGGTGCTCATCGCCCGCCCGCTGCCGGAGCACACCGGGCACGGGTCGTCGACCACCAGCCCGCGGCCGCGGCACTCGTGGCACGGCTCGGAGAACGCGAAGCTGCCCAGGTTCTTGCTTTCCTGGCCGGTCCCCTCGCAGTTCGGGCAGACCCGCGGCACCGTGCCCGGCCTTGGCCCCGGTGCCCTTGCAGGTCGGGCACGGGCCCTCGCCGGCCAGCCGCAGGCTGACCGTGACGCCGTCCAGCGCGTCGCTGAACGACAGCGAGGTCTCCGTCTCCACGTCCGCGCCGCGCCGCGGCCGGTTCTGCGCGGTACGCGCCCCGCCGCCGCGGCCGAACACGCCGCCCAGGATGTCCCCGAGCCCGCCGCCCGCGCCGCCGCCGCCGGCCGTGCCGCCGCCGAACAGGTCGCCGAGGTCGAAGCCGCCGAACCCGCCGCCCGGCGCCGCCCGGGGCACCCTGGCCCGGCGCCGCGGAACCCGCCGCCGAACAGCGAGCGCGCGTCGTCGTACTCCTTGCGCCGCTTGCTGTCCGACAGCGTGTTGTAGGCCTCGGAGATCTCCTTGAACCGCTCCTCCGCCTTGGGGTCACCCTTGTTGGCGTCGGGGTGGTACTTGCGGGCGAGCTTGCGGTACGACTTCTTGATCTCGTCCGCGGTCGCGGTCTTGGAGACGCCCAGGACCTTGTAGTAGTCCTTCTCGAGGAAGTCCTTCGTGCTCACTTACTACCTCTCCCCGGGGGTCAGTTGTTTCCCGCCGGAGTTCCCCGTGGCTGGCGCGCCTCGGCCTCGTCGTCCGGGGCCGGTCCGTCGCTGGGTTCCGCCACCGCGACCCGGGCCGGGCGGATGATCCGCTCGCCCACCTTGTAGCCGGGCTGCAGGATCTGCACCGCGGTCGGCTCGGTCACGTCCGGTGAATACGAGTGCATCAGGGCCTCGTGGACCAGCGGGTCGAACGGCTCGCCGGGCTCACCGAAGCTCTCCAGGCCCAGCTTGGCCGCGATCGTCTCCAGCGACTCGCCGACCGACTTGAACGCGCCGTTCAGGTCGCCGTGCTCGCGCGCCCGGCCGATGTCGTCCAGCACCGGGAGCAGCGAGCTCAGCACGTTGGCCAGGGCCTGCTCGCGGACGGCCAGCCGGTCCCGCTCGACGCGCTTGCGGTAGTTGGCGTACTCCGCGTGCACGCGCTGCAGGTCCGCGGTGCGCTCGGCGAGCTGGGCGGCCAGGGCGTCGCCGCCCGGGCCGCCAGGCTGGCCGGCGCCCGGGCCCCCGTCACCGGGGCGGTCGCCGCCGGGCGGGGGACCGCCGGGCTGGGCGGCGGACGGCATGCCGCCTGGCCGGCCCGCCCTGCGGCTGGCCCTCCCCGGGCTGGCCCTCAGGCCGGCCGGGGGCGGCCCCTGCGGCTGGCGCTGCGGCTGCCCCTGGGGCTGGCCCTGCGGCTGGCCGCCGTCGGCCCCGCCGGGGGGCTGGGCCCCCGCGGCACCACCCGGTGCCGCGGGGCGGGCCCCAGTCCCGCCCGGCTTGGAGACCGAGTGCCGGCCCGGCCGGGCCGGCTTGCCCGGGGTGCCGTCGCGGCGCCCCTGCGGGTCCCTGACCTGGCCGGTCACCGGGTCGATGCGCCTGAGGTCACGGATCACCGGCCCTGCGTTGGTGTCCTCTGGCGAGTTCATCAGGCGGCGCCACCCTCGCCCGCGTGCTTGTCCTCGTCCACGATCTCGGCGTCGACGACCTCGTCGTCGTTCGCGGTCTCGTCCGAGGCAGCAGCACCCGGGGTCTCCTCGGCCGCGCTGGCCTGCGTCTGCGCGTAGATGGCGGTCCCCATCTTCTGGCTGACCGTGGCGGCCTTCTCGGTGGCCTCCTTGATCGCCTCGATGTCGGTGCCCTCGAGCGCCTTCTTCAGGTCGGCGATGGACTCTTCCACCTCGGACTTGATGTCGTCCGGGACCTTGTCCGCGTTCTCCCCGAGGAACTTCTCCGTCTGGTAGGCCAGGGTGTCCGCGCGGTTGCGGACCTCGGCCTCCTCGCGGCGGGCGGCGTCCTCCGCGGCGAACTGCTCCGCGTCGGCCATCATCCGGTTGATCTCGTCCTTGCCCAGCGCGGACCCGCCGGAGATGGTGACCCGCTGCTCCTTGCCGGTGCCCAGGTCCTTGGCGGACACGTTGACGATCCCGTTGGCGTCGATGTCGAAGGCGACCTCGATCTGCGGGATGCCGCGCGGCGCGGGGGCCAGGCCGGACAGCTCGAACATGCCGAGCTTCTTGTTGTACGCGGCGATCTCGCGCTCACCCTGGAACACCTGGATCTGCACGGACGGCTGGTTGTCGTCGGCCGTGGTGAAGATCTCCGACCGCTTGGTCGGGATGGTGGTGTTGCGCTCGATCAGCTTGGTGAAGATGCCGCCCTTGGTCTCGATGCCCAGCGACAGCGGGGTCACGTCCAGCAGCAGGACGTCCTTGACCTCGCCCTTGAGCACGCCGGCCTGCAGGCAGGCGCCCACGGCGACGACCTCGTCCGGGTTGACGCCCTTGTTCGGCTCCTTGCCGCCGAGCAGGTCCTTGACCAGGTCGACCACGGCGGGCATCCGGGTCGAGCCGCCGACCAGCACCACGTGCTGGATGTCACTCGAGCTTGGTGTTGCCGTCCTTGATGACCTGCTGGAACGGGCCCTTGCAGCGGTCGAGCAGGTCCGAGGTCATCTTCTGGAACTCGGCCCGGGTGAGCTTGGTGTCCAGGTGCAGCGGGCCCTGCTCGGAGTGGGTGATGTAGGGCAGGTTGATCGTGGTCTCGGCGGAGCCGGACAGCTCGATCTTGGCCTTCTCCGCGGACTCGCGCAGCCGCTGCAGCGCCATCTTGTCCTTGGACAGGTCGGTGCCGTAGTTGTTCTTGAAGTCCTGCACCAGCCAGTCCACGATGCGCTGGTCCCAGTCGTCGCCACCGAGGTGGTTGTCGCCGCTGGTGGCCTTCACCTCGACCACGCCGTCGCCGACTTCCAGCAGCGAGACGTCGAAGGTGCCGCCGCCCAGGTCGAAGACCAGGATGGTGGCCTCGCCCTCCTTCTCCAGGTGGTAGGCCAGGGCCGCGGAGGTGGGCTCGTTGATGATCCGCAGCACGTTCAGGCCCGCGATCTGGCCGGCCTCCTTGGTGGCCTGCCGCTGGGCGTCACTGAAGTACGCGGGGACGGTGATCACCGCGTCGGTGATCGTCTCACCGAGGTAGGACTCGGCGTCCCTCTTGAGCTTCTGCAGGATGAACGCGCTGATCTGCTGCGCGGTGAACTTCTTGTCGTCGATCTTGACGGTCCAGTCGGTGCCCATCTGGCGCTTGACCGAGCGGATCGTGCGGTCGACGTTCGTCACCGCCTGCCGCTTGGCGACCTCGCCCACCAGCACCTCGCCGTTCTTGGCGAAGGCCACCACGGACGGGGTGGTCCGCGAGCCCTCCGCGTTGGCGATGACCGTTGGCTCGCCGCCTTCCAGAACCGCGACGACGGAGTTGGTGGTTCCGAGGTCGATACCTACCGCACGTGCCATGTGTAGTCCCTGTGTGTGTGATCGTTACTTACCTTGAGCCTGGTGGGCTCAAGTCTGCCAGGGACACTCACCCCTGGCAAATGAGTTGAGTCTACTGGGCTCAACTTCTGGGCCCGCAGAATGATTCCCGCTGGCGGCCCGGGTATCACAGCCGATAGGGCAGCAGACATGACAGCGCGGCGTGGCACGGCCCGGAAGGAGGCCGTGCCACGCCGCGCTGGATGCCGGGCGTGGGGCAGGGCTGAGCTATCGGGTGACCCCGATCAGCGCGGTGCCGTCACCGCCGTCCAGGTAGTGCCGTCCCAGATCTCGGTCAGCGGCGACAGGGCGCCGCTAGCGGTGGGACTGCTCACCCCGACCGCGACGCAGTGCGTCGCCGAGGGGCAGGACACGGACGCCAGGGTGCTGAACGTCTCCGGGCTGGGCGTGGTCAGCACCGTCCAGGTCGTGCCGTTCCACTGCTCGGCCAGGGTCGTGTCGCTGGTGCTGGCCTGATCCATGTAGTCCCCCACCGCCACGCAGTTGGTGGCCGAGGTGCACGACACGGAGTTGAACTCCGTGAGGTCACCTGCGGGAGCCGGGTTCGCCGGGGTGAGAACCGTCCAGCTCCCGCCGGTCCACCGCTCAGCAAGCGGCCCCAGGGACAGGCTCGAGCTGATCGTGCCCGCCACGCCGACCGCCACGCAGTTCTTGACCGCGGTGCAGGACACGCTGCCCAGCAGGTTGAGCTGCTGCGGGCTGGCCACGGACTGGTCCGACCAGGTCTTCCCGTTCCAGTGCGCGGCGAGCGCCTTCCCCGCGCTGTTCGAGCCGACGGCCGTGCAGTTCCCGGTGGCCGGGCAAGAGACGCTGGCCAGCTCGCCCAGGTGCTTGGTGGTCTGGGCGGACCAGGTCCGCCCGTTCCAGTGCTCGGCCAGGGTCATCCCGGTGAGCCGCTGGCCCACGGCCGTGCAGTCCTTGGCCCACCGGCACGAGATGCCGAACGCCTGGCCGCCCGTCGCCGGCCTGGAGTCGGGCTGGATGGCCCAGGAGTGGCCGTTCCAGCCCTCGCCCAGCAGCCGGGAGAAGCTCTTGCTGTAGGAGTAACCCGCCGCCACGCAGGCGGTGGACGAGGTACAGGACACACCACCGTCGAGGGTGCCACCCAGCCAGCCGCCGGTGTTGGTGGTGGGCGTGGACTGGACGGTCCAGCTGGTCCCGTTCCAGCGCTCGGCCAGCGGCTTGAGGTTCTTGCCGGTGCGGGTGGTGGCGGTCCCGGTCGCGGTGCACTGCGACCGGCCGGTGCAGGACACCCCGTCGAGGTAGGCCCCGCTGAAGCCGGGACTGGAGGCCGTGGCCGCCGTGCGGGCCTGCGCGGACATCGACTTGCTTCCGGTGGCCCTGGCCCGCTCCCAGGGGGCGAGCCACCGCCCGGCGGGATTACCCGCGTGGGCCGCCGCGCTGCTGGCCGCCGGGGACGCGGCCGCGGGTCCCGCGGCCATCATCGCGCCGGCCAGGACCGCGGCCGTGATTCCCGCACCGAGCGCCGGGGCCATGACCTGCCGTGGCAGCCGCAGGTGGCTGACCCGCCACCTGGTCCCGCCCTGCGGGGCCGGTGCCCCGTCGCCGCGGGCCGCGCGAGTGCGGCCTATGTGTCTTCCTGCCTGCCCTGCCATGCCGTCCTCCGTTGGATCGGCCCCCCCGATTATCACTGCAAACACATCAAAGACGCCCAAACCGCCTCTGCGGTTGGCACGGGAACCGGATCGTTGTGGGCGGGATTTTCCGGTCACCTTCGGGCCCTCCCCGGGCCGCCCATGGGTGCCTTCCGCGCCGGTGACCGGGTGCGGCCCGGATGGTCAAGTTACTCATCGGTAGGATGTCGCCGGGGTCACCTGCCCAACCTCTTGATCGCCGGCCGCAGCGCCGTGATCATGGGGCCAGAGTGGCGCGGCGTACGCTGGCAGCCGGCACGGCGCCCGGTCCGGCCGGGCCTGGGGCCGCATGAGGAGGTTTTCGTGGTCGTGCGGATCGTGGTCGGCCTGGTGCTGACGGTCGCCGCGTTCGGACTCGCCGGGCAGCGGTTGTGGTGGCTTTTCCGGGTAGGGCGGACTGGGCAGCCGGCCCCCGAGCGGATCGCGGCGGTGCGGGAGCACCCGGCCCGGGACGCCGAGGTGCAGGCGGCTGAGGTGGTCGGGCAGCGCAAGCTGCTGAAGTGGACTGTGCCGGGGGCCGCGCACGCGGCGACCTTCTGGGGCTTCATCGTCTTGCTGCTGACGATCATCGAGGCTTACGGCGACCTGTTCTCCCGCACGTTCGCCATCCCCGGGATCGGCCACTGGGCGTTCGTCGGCTTCATCGAGGACCTGTTCGCGGTCGGCGTGCTGGCCGGCATCATCACGTTCGCGATCATCCGGCTGCGCAGCAACCCGGAACGCGAAGGCCGTAAGTCACGGTTCGCCGGGTCCCACACGGGCGCGGCGTGGCTGGTGCTCGGGATGATCTTCCTGGTGATCGCGACGCTGCTGCTGTACCGGGGGGCGCAGATCAACACCGGGGTGTTCCCCTACGCCCACGGGGCGTTCGCCTCGCAGATCGTCGGGCACTGGCTCGCGCCGCTGGGGACCGGCGTGAACAGCGTGCTCGAGGCGGTGTTCCTGCTGGCCCAGCTGGCCGTGGTGCTCGGCTTCCTGGTCTTCCTGACCTACTCCAAGCACCTGCACATCATCACGGCGCCCATCAACGTGCTGTTCTCCCGCCGCCCGAACGCGCTGGGAGGCCTGGAGCCGATGCGCAGCAACGGCAAGGTGCTGGACTTCGAGGAGGCCGACCCCGATACCGACGTGTTCGGGCTGGGGAAGATCGAGGACTTCAGCTGGAAGGGCCTGCTGGACATGGCCACCTGCACCGAGTGCGGGCGGTGCCAGTCCCAGTGCCCGGCGTGGGCCACGGGCAAGCCGCTGTCCCCCAAGCAGGTGATCCTGGACCTGCGTGACCACGCCCTGGCCAAGGCGCCCTACCTCCTGGCGGACAGCGACGAGGCCCGGGAGAAGCTGCCCGACGCGGTCAAGTTCGAGGCGGGCCGCCCGCTGGTCGGGACCGAGGCCGAGCACGGGGTGATCGACCCGGACGTGCTGTGGTCGTGCACGAACTGCGGGGCATGCGTCGAGGAATGCCCGGTCGATATCGAGCACATCGACCACATCGACGGGATGCGCCGCCACCAGGTCCTGATCGAGTCCGCGTTCCCGACCGAGGCCTCGGGGATGCTGAAGAACCTGGAGAACAAGGGCGACCCGTGGGGCATGGGCGGCGGCCGCCGCCTGGCCTGGGCCGAGGAACTCGACTTCGAGGTCCCGGTGGCCGACGGGCAAGCTGGGCCCGGAGGTGGACTACCTGTTCTGGGTGGGCTGCGCCGGGGCGCTGGAGGACCGGGCCAAGAAGACCACCAAGGCCATCGCCACCCTGCTGCACCAGGCCGGGGTGAACTTCGCGGTCCTCGGCCCGGCCGAGACCTGCACCGGCGACCCGGCGCGGCGGATGGGCAACGAGTTCGTCTACTCCATGCTGGCCCAGCAGAACATCGAGACGCTGAATGAGACCGGCCTGGCCGCGGGCGCGGGGAAGACGATCGTTGCGTCATGCCCGCACTGCTTCAACACGATCGCGAACGAGTACCCGCAGCTCGGCGGCAACTACGAGGTGGTGCACCACACCCAGCTGCTGGCCAGGCTGGTCGAGCAGGGCAAGATCACCCCGGTGAACGCGGTCGAGGAGAAGATCACCTACCACGACCCGTGCTTCCTGGGCCGGCACAACAAGGTGTTCACCCCGCCCCGGGAGATCATGGAGACCGTGCCCGGGGTCCAGGCCCAGGAGATGCACCGGTGCAAGAACCGTGGCTTCTGCTGCGGCGCCGGCGGGGCCCGGATGTGGATGGAAGAGCGGATCGGCAAGCGCATCAACACTGAGCGGATCGACGAGGCGCTGGGCACCGACCCCGACACCATCTCCACCGCCTGCCCCTACTGCCTGGTCATGCTCGGCGACGCCGTCGCGGCGAAGAAGGCCAGCGGCGAAGCCAAGGACACCCTGGAAGTGGTGGACGTCGCCCAGGTCCTGGCCCGGTCCATGCAGCCGCCCGCGCCGCCGGCCGGCGGCATGCCGCCCGCCGCGCCCGGCGCGCCGGCCCCGGCGGGCCAGCCCGCCGGCTGACCCGGGCCGGAGAGGGCTGGGGGCCATGGACAGCAGGCGCAATGAGGCATTCAGCGACGGGGTGTTCGCGATCGCGATCACCCTGCTCGTGCTGGACCTGCGGCTGCCGGGGGGTGGCACGCTGACCCACCAGCTGCTGCATGTCTGGCCGCAGTACTTCGCCTACGTGGTCAGCTTCCTCACCATCGGGATCATGTGGATGAACCATCACACGATGCTGGCCCACGTCTCCCGGGTGGACCGCCCGCTGCTGGTCATTAATTTGCTGCTGCTGATGGCCGTGGTGGTCATCCCGTTCCCGACCTCGCTGGTCGCCGAGCACCTGCAGGGCTCCGGTGGCGTCGCGGCGACGGTCACCTACGGGCTGGTGCTCATCGCGGCCTCGCTGGGCTTCGCGGGCCTGTGGATCTACGTGGTGACGCACGCGGAGCGGCTGGGCGGGCAGGTGCAGCCGGAGGCGCTGCGGCGCTCCATTCCGGGGTTCACCGTGGGCCTGCTGGTCTACGTGGGCGCCACGGTGGTGGCGGCGTTCGGGGCCCCGCTGATCGCGCTGGTCATCTACGGGCTGCTGGGCGTCTACTACCTGTTCGAGCATCTGCCCAGCCCGTCATCCGCCCCGGCCGCACCGTGACGGCGATCGCGGCGGGATCCCGGGCCGGCCGGTCAGACCGTTAGAAAAAATCCGGCCTGGATCACGCGGAGGGCGACTCGGCGGGGAGGAAGATCCGGACCCGGGTCCCGTAGCCGGGCTGCGACTCCAGCACCGCCTGGCCGCCGTGCGCGGCCGCGATGGCCTGCACGATGGACAGGCCCAGCCCGCTGCCGCCACCCCGGGGATCGTCGCCATCCTGGCTGCCCGGGCGGCCCGCGCCGCGGTGGAAACGATCGAAGGCGCGGGCCGCGTCCTCGGGCGGCATCCCCGGCCCCGCGTCGGCGACCTCGAGCACGGCGCCGCCGCGGACCGGGGCCAGCCGCACCGCGACCGGGGTGCCGGGCGGCGTGTGCGCGCGGACGTTGGCGAGCAGGTTGGCCAGCACCTGCCGGATCCGCGCCTCGTCCACCACGGCGATCAGCCGGTCCGGTGCCTCCGCGGTGACCGGGCGGCCCGGCTCCACCGCCGAGGCGTCCGCAGCCGCGTCGCGGACCAGCAGGGCCAGGTCCGTCTCGGCCAGGTCGAGGGAGGAGGTGCGGTCCAGCCGGGCCAGCTCCAGCAGCTCGGCGACCAGGATGCTCATCCGCTGTGACTCCTGCTCGATCCGGCGCATCGCGTTCGGCAGCTGGTCCGGGCCGAGCGCGCCCTGGCGGTACAGCTCGGCGTAGCCGCGGATGGTGGTCAGCGGGGTGCGCAGCTCGTGTGAGGCGTCAGCGGCGAACTGGCGGACCTTCTGCTCCGAGCGCCAGCGGGCGCCGAACGCCTGCTGGATCCGGTCCAGCATGGCGTTGATGGCCCCGCCGAGCTGGCCCACCTCGGTGCTGTCGCCCGCCTCCGGCATCCGCGCGGTCAGGTCGCCGCGGGAGGTGATCTGCTGCGCGGTCCGGGCCATCTGGTTCAGCGGGGCCAGCCCCCGGCCGATCAGCCAGCGCCCGCTGACCGCCAGCAGCAGGATCAGCGCGCCCCCCGTGATCAGCTCCGCGATGACGATGCCGCCGACCTGCGCGGTCACGGCGGAGACCGGGCGGGCGACGACCAGCACCCCGCGCACCCCGCCGTTGGCCCGGGCCGGGATCACCCGGGCCACCGCCCGCAGCCGGGGCCCGCCTGCCCCGGGCCCCGTGGTGAGAGGCACAGTGAACGGCTGGCTGCCGATGTAGTAGCGGGCGACGTGCCGGGAGAGCAGGTTCTGCACCGCGGTGGCCAGCTCACTGGCCGCGGCCGAGCTGCCGGTCAGCGTCCGGACCTGCACCGGGAGGTGAGGTGATCTCGACCGCCACGTAGCCGCCGGGATTGCTGGCGATCTGCTGCGGTGAGTGCTGGGCCGCGGCCACGAGCTGGGTGTCGAACTCGCTGCCCAGCCGCCTGCTCAGCACCACCGTGCTGACCACTCCCATGATCAGCAGGAAGGCCGCGGTCACGCAGATCAGCAGGACGAGCAGGCGGGCCCGCAGCGACAGGATCCCGCCCCCCCGGGCTGGCGGGCCGGCCGGGTCCGCGGGCCAGGGCCCGGCGCTGGCCGGGTCCGGGATCAGGCGCTCGGGCCTGGTCTCGCCGCCGGCCCCGCGCGCCGCCGCGGTCATCCCTCCGGCCGGGCGCCGGGCCGCAGGCTGTACCCCACCCCGCGCTGGGTGTGGATCAGCGGCGGCCCCAGCGGATCGAGCTTGTGCCGCAGGTAGCTCACGTAGGTCTCGACGATCTGGGACTGCCCGGCGTAGTCCCAGCCCCACACGCTCTCCAGCAGCTGGGCGCGGGTCAGCACCCGGCCCTGGTGCCGCATCAGGTACGCGAGCAGCCGGAACTCGGTCGGTGACAGGTCCACGGGCGTGCCCGCGCGGACCACGGTCCAGCGTGACTCATCGAGCTCCAGGTCCCCGGCGCGGAGGATGCCCTGGTCACCCGGGGTGTCACCGGCGTTCCGCGCGGCCCGCCGGAGCACCGCGCGGACCCGGGCCACCAGCGCCTCGACCGAGAACGGCTTGGTCACGTAGTCATCGCCGCCCAGCGCCAGGCCGGTCACGGTGTCGGACGAGGTGTCCCGCGCGGTAAGGAAGATCACCGGCACGTCGTTGCCCGCGGCCCTGAGCCTGCGGCACACCTCGAATCCGTCCAGGTCGGGCAGCATCACGTCGAGCACGATCAGGTCCGGGCGGTCCGCCTCCGCCTGGCGCAGCGCGTCCTTCCCGCTGGCCGCGGTGGCCACCGCGCAGCCGTGGAACTTCAGCGCGACCTGGACCAGCTCACGGATGTTCGGCTCGTCGTCCACGACGAGCACCTGGGGGATCCGGTCGTTGTCTGTCATCACCTGGGGGGAAGGGTACGGCCGGCGGCGCCGCCGGCCAGCGGGGCCGCCGGGCGGTCCGCATCAGGGGCGGTCCAGCGCGGGCCGCGGCGGGTGTGGCCAGCAAAGATTACCGGCTCCCCGCAGGCCTGGGCCTGCGGGGAGCCGGCCCGGTCTGCCGCCCGTTCCCGGACGCGGATCCGCAGGACGGCCAGCAACGGGATTTCAGCGGCGGGAGGTCAGCTGCCGGACGCCGAGGGCGAGGGCGACGGGCTGGACGGGCTGGACGGAGCCGACGGCGGCCGGATCACGACCAGCCGGGCGTTCTTGGCCCCGGAGACCACCGGGCCGCCCACCCAGACCGGCTCGCCCGTGGCCAGCGCGCTGGCGCTGGTCTTGGTCCCGTTCTCCCGGACGACGGTGCTGCTGACCAGGTCCCAGGTCCAGGTGGTGCCGTCGGCGGCGTGCACGACGACGGTGCTGCCGCTGGCGGACTGGACGATGCCACGCTGGAAGGCCAGGGTGCGGATGGTGCCGCCCTTCCCGCGGAACGTGAACTGCCCGTCGATGCCGCGCAGCAGGGCCACCCGGGCCAGCCGGTGCCGCCAGCCCAGGCAGCGGGCGCCCGCCGCGCGCAGGACCGCCCGGGCCGCGGCCGGGTGCCCGGCCCGGCGGGCGGCGCGGGCCGCCTTCACCGCGTTCGCGCACGGGTGGCCCGCGGTGCCCGTGCTAGCGGCGGCGGACGTGGCCGCGCCCGACGAGGAGGTCAGGGCCAGGGTGCCGGGCGCGTCAGCCGAGTCGAGCGCGCTGCTCAGGGCGGCGGCCTGGGCGCTCGGCCCGGCCACGCCGCCCGCGGCGGAGGTGCTGGCGGCCGGCGTGGAATGCCCGGCCAGCGAGACCCCGGCGGCGATGCCGCCGATGGCCAGCGCCCCGGCCGCCACCAGCCCGGCCGTCCAGTGCAGCGGGCGGCGCCGCCGGGGGCCCCCGCCCGGGCCGCCCTGCGGGCCCTGATACCCCGGGCCCGGGGACCAGGGATCGGCGTACGCCCGGTTCTGGTCACCGGGGTCCTGCTGGCCCCGGCCGTAGCTCCCGCCGGGACCCTGGCTCATCGGCCAGAACTGCTCAGTCGGGCGTGATTCCTGCGTCGGGTCCCCGCCCGTGGGCTCATGCGTGTTGTCCATGGCGCCGAGCCTGCCGGGCCCGGCTGGGACATCAGGCGGTGAAGCCTGGGATTTCCCTGGGAGCAGGCTCCGGATTGACCGGAACCAGCCGCCCGGCCCGGTCCTGGCTCTGGCTCCCTAACGGCCTGATCGTCTCGTCACGCCGCCCTGGGACCCTGTTACATGCGCTCGGGGACCGGGATTCCCAGCAGGTCCAGCCCGGTCAGCAGGACCCGCAGGGTGAGCGCGGACAGCGCCAGCCTGCTGTCCCGGACATCCGGCTCGGCCGCGCAGCACCGGGCACTGCTCGTAGAACGTGGTGAACGCGCTGGCCACCTCGAACAGGAAGCCCGCCAGCAGGTGCGGCTGGGTGGTCTCGCCGGCCTGCCGGACCACGGCGCCAAACCCCAGCAGGCGCAGCGCCAGGGCCCGCTCGGCCGGCTCGGCCAGCGTGATCGGGGCGCGCGCGGCGTCCGGGTCGAGGCCGGCCCGGCGGAAGATGGACCGGATCCGCGTGGTCGCATACTGGAGGTAGGGCCCGGTGTTCCCCTGGAACGAGATCATGCGGTCCCAGTCGAATACGTACTCGCTGTCCCGTGCGGTGGACAGGTCGGCGTACTTGACCGCGCCGATCCCGACCGCCTCCGCGATGGCGGCGCGCTCACTCTCGTCGAACTCCGGGCTGGTATTGAGCTCGTCGAACACCTTGCGCGCCCGCTCGACGCCTTCCCGCAGCAGCTCGCTCAGCTTGATCGAGTCGCCGGCCCGGGTGCGCAGCAGCTTCCCGTCGGTCCCCAGCACGTTGCCTATCTGCGCATGCTCGAACCGGGCCCCGGCCGGAATCCACCCCGCCTGCCTGGCCACCGCGAAGACCATCTGGAAGTGCAGGGCCTGGGAGGAGCCCACCACGTAGATCGCCCGGTCCACCTGCAGGTCCCGGATCCGGTACCGGATGGTGGCCAGGTCGCTCGTGGAGTAGTTGTAGCCCCCGTCCCGCTTGCGGATGATCACTGGCAGCGGCTCACCGTCCCGTCCGGTGAACCCGGGCGGGAACGCGCACAGCGCACCGTCGCTGATGACCGCGACCCCGCTCGCCTCCAGTTCGGCGCACACCCCGGCCAGCAGGTCGTTATAGAAGCTCTCCCCGCGGATGTCCGCGTCGGTCAGCGTGACCCCGAGCTGGCGGTATATCCGGTGCAGGTAGTCCAGCGACATGGTGACCAGGTGCTGCCACAGCTGGAGGGTGCCCTCGTCGCCGCCCTGCAGCCGCACCACCCGCTGCCGGGCGCGCTCGGCGAACTCCGGGTCGGAGTCGAACTTGCGCCGGGCCGCCTGATAAAAGGCGTTCGGGTTGCTTCGCAGCTGGTCAGCGTCGGTGGAGTCCTCGCCCACGTCGAGTAGATGCTCGATCAGCATCCCGAAGGGAGTGCCCCAGTCGCCCAGGTGGTTATCCCGGATCACGTCCTGACCGGCGAACTCAAGGATCCGGGCCAGCGCGTCGCCGACGATGGTCGTGCGCAAGTGCCCGACGTGCATCTCCTTGGCCACGTTGGGCGATGAGTACTCCACCACCACCCGCGGGGCAGGATCGGCGTGCGCCACACCCAGCCGTGGGTCAGCGAGCTGCCCGCTGGCCTGCGCGGCGATCCAGCCCGGCAGGAGCCTCAGGTTGATGAAGCCGGGGCCGCTCACCTCGGGCGGCTCGGCCACGCCGGCCAGGTCGAGATGGCGGATGATGTCCGCGGCGATGTCCCGCGGCGGCCGCCCCAGCTGCCTGGCCAGCGGCAGGGCCGCGTTGGACTGGTAATCCGCGAACGAGGACGGCCGGATCACCGGGTCGGCCGCCTCGTACTCCGGGCCGAACGCCGCACCGAGCGCAGCCGACATCCGCTGCGCGAGAACATCCCGTGGATCCGCCATGCTCCAAGCCTAGCGACCGCGCCGGGCAGGCCCGCGCCAATAGCATCTGCCGTGCATCGACGACCAAGAACATGGTGGTTGTGGGACTGGTGGGGTTAGCTGGGTGAGTGTGGCCAGGGGTCAGTTCCGGCGGAGGAAGTGGCCGCCGCGGCCGTGACCGAGCCGTTCCCGGATCCTCTCGGTGATCTGGCCCTTAGCCAGGTCGGCGGCGAGCAGGCAGGCCGAGGTGATGCCGCGGGGGGTGGACGCCCCGTGGGCGATGACGATCGTCCCCTCCAGGCCCACCAGGGCGGCGCCGCCGTAGGACTCGGTGTCCATCCGGCCGCGCAGCTCGCGCAGCCCGCGGCGCTGCAGCAGCGCCCCGAGGCGGGCGGAGCGGGACCCGCCCAGCACCTCCCGCAGCTGCGCGGCGGCGAACCCGATGGTCCCCTCCAGCGTCTTGAGTGCGACGTTGCCGGTGAAGCCGTCGGTCACGATCACGTCCACCGTGCCGGACAGCAGATCGGTGCCCTCGACGTTGCCGGTGAAGCGGATCGGGTGGGCACCGTGCGGCGGCGGCGCGGTGAGCAGCTCGTGCGCCCGCCGGGCCAGCTTGTTGCCCTTGCCTGGCTCCGCCCCGATGGTGAGGAGCCCCACCCGCGGATCGGGGACGTTGTGCGCGATCTGGGCGTAGGCCACGCCCAGCTGGGCGAACTGGACCAGCATCTCCGGCTTGGGGTCGGCGATGGCGCCCGCGTCGAGCAGGAACGTGGGCCGGGGCTGGGTGGGCAGCACCACCACCAGGGCCGGCCGGAGCAGGCCGGGCACGGAGCGTAGCCGGAGCCGGGCGGTGGCCACCACGCCCCCGGTGGAGCCGGCCGAGACCACGGCCGCGGCCTGGCCCCGCCGCACGAGCTGGCAGGCCACGGCCACGCTGGAGCGGGGCCGCCGCCAGCTGGCCAGCGCGCCCTCGTCCATGGCGATGGTGTCCTCGGCGGGCGCGATGCGCAGCAGCCCCGCCACCTCCGGGTGCCCGGCCACCAGCCCGCGCAGCTCAGCGGCCCGCCCGGACAGGATCACCGGGGCCTGCAGCGTCGCCGCGGCGGCCGCGGCGCCGTCCACCACCACGGCCGGGCCGTTGTCACCGCCCATGGCGTCCACCACGATGGCCTGGTCCGCGGGGCCGGCCAGCGTGGGTTCTTCGAGCACGGGCTCAAGCCTCTCACCCCTGGCCGGTGCCCGGGACCAGGGAGGGCCCGGGACCAGGAAGTGCGCCAGGTAAGCCAGCAACAGCGCCCGCTAAGGGGCGCCAAGGCGGCGCTGCGGACCACGACCGCCGGGCGGGCCGCCGCCGGATGACGGGCGCCCGCCGCGCCGCCGCGCAGGATTGATCATCGGTCCACTGGGTAACCATCTGTCACGATCTGGGCTCGGTGCCGCCAGTGCCGGGTGAGGTGACAAAACGTGACGAAGGGGTGATTCAGACCGTCCTGGTGGGGGCCGCAAAGACGCGGGGACCAGCGATGAGTCGTGGGCCAGGCGGCAAGCCATAGCTGGCGGCAGGACTGGACCAGCGGGTGACCAACGGGGAAGCAGGCGGGGCCGGGCGGGCCGAGCCGGGCCACCGCCGACGTTGTTTCAGCGTTTTCTCAGCGTGACTCGCTTGTATGGGCGCGGGAGCCCGCGCCCGATGCCGCCGTCATGCCGGGGCCGCCGTCATGCGGACGTGGCCCCGGCGCCGTCGAGCACAGCTGACGCCTGGAACAGCTGAGGAGAGCGCGGCGGGGGACCGGGAGACCGTGAGCCGCGGGCCACAGGGACTCGTGTCCCGGCACAGCCGCCGGGACACGACCGACCGGAAGGAGACCCGTGAGTGGCATCCGCCAGATAGTGCCAGTACCCGATGGGGGCCGGCGTTTCCGTGCCTACACCTCGAAGCACCTGGATGGCCTGACCGCGCGGGCCGGCCTCAGCGAGGCCGAGCGGCTGGCGGTCCGGGCGGTCGGGACCGTGCTGCCCTTTCGGACCAACGCGTACGTCGTCGAGGAACTGATCGACTGGAGCGCGGCCCCCGACGACCCCGTCTACCGCCTGGTGTTCCCGCAGGCTGACATGCTGCCGGACGAGGATGTCGCCCGTATCGCGGGCCTGCTGGCCCGCGGGGCGCCCGAGCCGGAGATCACGGCCGTGGCGCACGAGGTGCGGATGCGGCTGAACCCGCACCCGGCCGGGCAGCTGGCGCTGAACATCCCGGCCCTCGGCGACGAGCCGCTGCCGGGGGTGCAGCACAAGTACCCGGAGACGGTCCTGGTCTTCCCCAAGCAGGGCCAGACCTGCCACGCGTACTGCTCGTACTGCTTCCGCTGGGCGCAGTTCGTGGACGAGCCGGAACTCAAGATGGCCACGGCTGACCTGGGCCGGGTCATCGACTACCTCCGGCAGCACCGCGAGGTGACGAGCGTGCTGATCACCGGCGGCGACCCGATGATCATGGGTGCGACCGTGCTGCGCCGGTACATCGAGCCGCTGCTCGGACCGGGGCTGGAGCACATCGAGTCGATCAGGATCGGCAGCAAGGCGCTGGCCTACTGGCCGCAGCGGTTCGTGACCGACCCGGACGCCGACGACACGCTGCGGCTGTTCGAGCAGGTCGTGGACTCGGGCCGGTCGCTCGCGTTCATGGCGCACTTCTCCCATCCCCGGGAGCTGGAGTCCGCCCTGGCCGCCGGGGCCAGCAGCCGGATCCGGGCCACCGGGGCCGTGATCCGCACGCAGGCCCCGCTGATCAGGACGATCAACGACGACCCGGCGATCTGGGCCGGGATGTGGCGGACCCAGGTGCGGATGGGGATGGTGCCGTATTACATGTTCGTGGAGCGGGACACCGGCCCGCAGGACTACTTCGCGGTGCCGCTGGCCTCCGCGTACGGCATTTTCAGCGACGCCTACCGGCAGGTGGCCGGCCTGTGCCGGACCGTGCGCGGGCCCTCGATGTCGGCGACGCCCGGCAAGGTGTGCGTGGACGGGATCGCGGATGTCGCCGGCCAGCGGGTGTTCGTCCTGCACATGATCCAGGCCCGCGATCCCGACCTGGTCGGCAAGCCGTTCTTCGCGCAATACGACCCCGCCGCGACCTGGCTCACCGACCTGCGGCCCGCGTTCGCCAGCCGCTTCCCGTTCGAGGCGGCTGACCCCGAGGACCTGCCCGGGCTCTGGTCCCCGGAAGTCTTCGAGCCGGCCAGCTGAGCCCGCCCGGCCCGGCGGGCCCAGGGCCCCAGGGGGTCAGAGGCTCAGTGCCTCAGGCCGCCGGGGCGGCCTGCTCGGCGGGGATGTCCGGGGTGGCGGGCTCCGGCGTCCGCTGGCCCTCCCTGAGCATGAGGCAGCTGACCGCGCCGACCGCCAGCAGGATGATCGGCAGCAGCATGGTCGAGCGCATGGCGTTCACGTAACCGAACGTGAACACGTCGTGGCCGATCCGCAGCAGCTCGGCCATGAGACGGGCGGGCAGCCCGGTGGGCAGCTTGATCCCGGAGCCGTTCTGGCCGGCGCCGACCTGGATGCCGTTGCTGGCCGCATGCTTGATCCCGGCCACGAACGGCCCGCGGAGCTGGGGCGGCAGCGCCGCCGCGCGCGTCGCGGCCTGGCTGTTCATGGAGGAGACCAGCCGGTTCTGCAGCAGCGCGCCCACCGCCGCGGTGCCGATGACCAGGCCGACCTGCCGGACGGTGTTCAGCACGCCGGACGCCGCGCCCGCCATCCGCGGGTCGATGTTCCGCATGGCCACGGTGACCATGGGCGCGAACGTGCAGCCCATCCCGATGCCCGCCACGACCAGGGCGGGCAGGAAGTCGTACCACGCGGACGTGGTGGTCGCCTCCAGCGCCACCCAGCCCATCCCGCCCGCGAACAGCGTGAGGCCGAGCATCAGGATGTACTTGCCGCCGATCTTGTCGGTCAGCCGCCCGGCCACCGGCGCCACGAACATCGACAGCACCGAGGCCGGCGCCATGGTCAGGCCGGCCCGCAGCGCGGAGAACCCCAGCACGGACTGCAGGTAGATGGTGAACGGCAGGAAGATCCCCATCATGCCGACCGCCAGCGTCCCTGACACCCAGTTGACCACGGCGTAGTTCCGGTCCCGGAACAGCGCGAACGGCACCAGCGGCTCCCGGTCCTGGGTCAGCCGCTGCTGGAGCAGGAACGCGATCAGCAGCAGCACGCCGAGCCCGAGCACCAGCGGGATGCTGATGAACGAGGTGATCGTGCCCCAGTCGTACTTCTGCCCCTCGACCAGGCCGTAGCAGATGGCCAGCAGCCCGGCGCTGGCCAGCACCACGCCGGGGATGTCGATCCGGTGCCGCCGTCCCGGCCGCATGTCCGGGATGATGACGAACGTCAGCACCAGGGCGATCACGCCGAACGGCAGGTTGACGAAGAAGATCCAGCGCCAGTCGAACGCGGTCACCAGCAGCCCGCCCAGGGTCGGCCCCGCGATGGTGGCCACCCCGGCCACCGCGCCCCAGACGCCGAACGCGGCGCCGCGGCGCTCGGCGGGGAAGGTATTGGTGATGATGGTCAGCGTCTGCGGCATGAGCATGGCCGCGCCCAGGCCCTGGACCGCGCGGAACCCGATCAGCCAGCCCGCGCTGGGGGCCAGGCCGCACGCGGCCGAGGCCACCGTGAACACGGCGATGCCCATGGCGAACATGATCCGGGGCCCGATCAGGTCACCGAGCCGGCCCGCGGTGATCACCAGTACCGCGAGCACCAGGGCGTAGGCGTTGATCACCCACAGCACGTCGTCGAGCGAGGCGTGCAGCCTGGTGATGATGTCCGGGATCGCGATGTTCACGATGGTCAGGTCGAGCAGGGTCATGAAGAACCCGAGCGACACGACCAGCAGCACCGCCCACGGGTTCGCGTGGAACTTCCTCACCGCATGCTCCCTGTTCTCCCCGGTGGCCTGGTTTCCTGCCGGATTCCAGGCGGGCCCGGGTGGAAATGGCCCGGCTCCCCGTTTCCCTCCGATCGTAGACCGGGGCACCGACAACGCCGCGTCGAGCGGGCGCCCCCGGCCAACCCGAACCCCGTTCGGTTGGCGGCCGGAAGCGCGAAGTATGCTCCCGGCCATGGAACTGAACGGAACCGCAGCGATCATCTCCGGCGGGGCCAGCGGGCTGGGCGCGGCGGTGGCCCGCAGGCTCGCCGCCGCCGGGGCCACGGTGGTGGTGGCCGACCTCAACGAGGAGCACGGCAAGGCGGTCGCCGCCGAGACCGGCGGCCTGTTCGCGAAGACAGACGTCGCCGACGAGAACGCGGTCACCGCGGCCGTGGAAGCCGCCGTGGGCACCGGGCTTCCGCTGCGGACCGTGGTGAGCTGCGCCGGGATCGGCTGGGCCGCGCGGACCGTGGGCCGCGACGGCACCCCGCACGATCTGGCGTCCTACCGCAAGGTCATCGACGTCAACCTGATCGGCACGTTCAACCTGATGCGCATCGGCGCGGCGGCCATCGCCACGACCGAGCCGGCCGACGCGGACGGCCAGCGCGGCGTGGTGATCAACACGGCCTCGGTAGCCGGCCTGGAAGGGCAGACCGGCCAGGTCGCCTACTCGGCCTCCAAGGGCGGCATCATCGGCATGACCGTGCCGGCCGCCCGCGACCTGTCCGTCATCGGCGTCCGGGTGAACACCATCTGCCCGGGCATCATCGACACCCCGATCTACGGGTTCGCGCCGGACGCCGAGGCGTTCAAGGCCAAGCTGGCCGCGCCGGTGGTGTTCCCGAAGCGGATGGGCACCGCCGCCGAGTTCGCCCAGCTGGTCCAGTCGCTCATCGAGAACGACTACATGAACGCCGAGGTCATCCGGTTCGACGGCGGGATCCGCTTCCAGCCCAAGTGACGCGCGGCCCCGGCGAAGCGCGCCGCGCCGCCCGCGCTCCGGCCGGCCCGCGCCCCCGCTGGCCGCTTCCCCAGTTCAGAGCACCCAACGGAAACGCCAGGAGGCTGACCAGTGTCCGGTGACGCGCTGCCCGACGCGGTACTGACGGAAACCGACGGCCCGGTCGCCGTGGTCACGATCAACCGGCCCGCCGCCCGGAACGCCGTGAACGGCGCGGTGGCAGCCGGCCTGGCCGCGGCCCTGGACGACCTGGAGGCCCGCGAGGACATCCGGGTCATCGTGCTGACGGGGGCGGGCGGCACGTTCTGCGCGGGCATGGACCTGAAAGGCTTCCTGGCCGGGGAGAACCCGCAGGCGGGCGGCCGCGGCTTCGCCGGGATCGTGGAGCGGCCGCCGGCCAAGCCGGTCATCGCCGCGGTCGAGGGCTACGCGCTGGCCGGCGGGTTCGAGGTCGCCCTCAGCTGCGATCTCATCGTGGCCAGCGAAGGAGCCGGCTTTCGGCCTGCCGGAAGTGACCCGGGGCCTGGTCGCGGCGGCCGGCGGCCTGCTCCGGCTGCCCCGCCGCATCCCCTACCACCTGGCCATGGAAGTCGCGCTGACCGGGGAGCGCATCCCCGCCGCGCAGCTGCACCGGGCCGGCCTGATCAACCGGCTGGTGCCGGTCGGGCAGGCCCTGGCCGTGGCCATCGACCTGGCCCGCAGGCTCAGCGAGAACGCGCCGCTCGCCCTGGCCGCCACCAAGCGGGTCATCGTGGAGTCCGCCGACTGGCCGGCCGACCGAGCAGTTCGCCCGGCAGAACGAGATCACCGCGCCGGTCTTCGGCTCGGCCGACGCCATGGAGGGCGCGGCCGCGTTCGCCGAGAAGCGGCCCCCAGTCTGGCGTGGCCAGTGAGGTTGCTGCGGATAGCCGGGGCCGCCAGACGGCCCGGCAGGCGGGCGGGCTGCCTGGCCTGGCCCCCGCCGCCCGCGTCCGCCCCTTAAGATCGGGGCGCAGAGGACCGGCCCACACCAGCGGCTCACCACCAGACTCTCTCGTTGGGGACATCGATGTGCGGAATCGTCGGCTGCCTGGCTCTGGCCCTGGAGGCAGACCCGGACCAGAACTGGGTGCATACCGCCACCGAGCGGATCACCCACCGGGGACCGGACGACGAGGGGTTCTACAGCGACCCCGACGTGGCCCTGGGCTTCCGGCGGCTGGCGATCATCGACCTGTCCCCGGGCGGGCACCAGCCGATGCGGTCCGCCGACGGCCGCTACTGGATGGTCTACAACGGCGAGATCTACAACTACGTCGAGCTCGGCCAGGAGCTCCGCCAGCAGGGGGTGACGCTGCGGACCACCTCGGACTCCGAGGTGCTGCTGGAGATGTACGCGCTGCTGGGCAAGGACGTGGTGCACCGGCTGCGCGGCATGTTCGCGTTCGCGATCTGGGACACCTGGACCCGGGAGCTGTTCTGCGCCCGGGACCAGTTCGGCATCAAGCCCTTCTACTACACCGTGGACGAGGCCCGCGAGCATGACTGGCTGGACGGGCCCGGCCGCGCCCTCCGGCCACCGCCGGCGGGCAGGCCGCCGGCGGCTCCGCCTGGGACACCCGCCCCGCCGGGCGGCACGCGGCCGGCCCGGTACCCCCGGTGCCCCGCCGCCGCCGGCGCCGTCACCGGCACCGCCGGGGCGGCATGGCCGTCACGCGGCGGGCCCGGGCCAGCCGGCCCGGATCAGCCCCGCGGCCGGCGGCGCCCGGTGCTGGCCTGCCCGGCCTGGACCTGCCCGGCACGGGCCTGTCCGGCACGGGCGGGTCCCGGCCGGCTGCTGCGGTTCGCCTCGGAGCGCAAGTGCCTGGCCAGCCCGGGCGAGCTGAGCACGCTGGACCGGGACGCGCTCCGGCACTACCTGGCGTTCCAGTACGTGCCGCCGCCGGAGGCGCTGACCCCGCCGATCCGGGTCCTCCCGCCCGGGCACGCGCTGATCGCCCGGCCCGGCGGCAGCGTGGACGTGTTCCGCTACTGGCGCGCCGACCTGCGGCCCGCCCCGGCCCCGAGCGAGAGCAGCGCCGCCTCGATCCTGGCCGTGATGCGCGACTCGATCGCCGTGCACCTGCGCAGTGACGCGCCGCTCGGCGCGTTCCTGTCCGGCGGCATCGACTCGGCGGCGATCTGCGCGCTGGCCGCCGAACACCGGCCCGACCTGCTCACCTTCACGGTCGGGTTCGAGCGCGAGGGGTACAGCGAGATCGACCGGGCGCAGGAGACCGCCGCCGCGCTCGGCGTGAAGTCGATCCCCTACGTGATCAGCGCGGAGGAGTTCTTCACCCACCTGCCGCGGATCATCTGGCACCTGGACGACCCGATGGCCGACGCCGCCGCGGTCCCGCTGTGGTTCGTGGCCCGCGAGGCCAGCAAGCACGTCAAGGTGGTGCTGTCCGGCGAGGGCTCGGACGAGCTGTTCGGCGGCTACGCCATCTACCACCAGCCGGGCGTGGTCCGCGCCGGGGAGCGGCTGCCGGAGCTGGCCCGGGTGCCGCTGAAGCGGGCCGCCTCGATGATCCCGGCCGGGGTCAAGGGCAAGGGGTTCCTGGAGCGGACCTCGACCCCGCTGCGGCGAGCGCTACATCGGGAACGCGCACGTGTTCGTGGACGGCCAGGTGGACCTGATCGCCCGGGGGCCCGGCTCGCCCGCGGCCAGCGCGTACGCCGTCACCGCCCCGGTCTACGACCAGGCCGCCGAGGCGGGCCTGGACGACACCTCCACCATGCAGCTGGTGGACATCAACACCTGGCTGCACGGCGACATCCTGGTCAAGGCGGACCGGATGACGATGGCGCACAGCCTGGAGCTGCGGGTGCCGTTCCTGGACCGCGAGGTCATGGCGGTGGCGTCCCGGCTGGCCCGGGAGGAGAAGATCGGCGGCGGGCACCACCAAGCTGGCGCTGCGCCAGGCGATGGGCTCGGTGCTGCCGCAGGCCGCGGCGGAACGGGCCAAGCTGGGCTTCCCGGTGCCGATCGGGCACTGGCTCAAGGGCGAGATGTACGGCTTCGCGGAGCGCCTGCTGCGCGAGGCCAGGACCGACCAGTGGATCGACCGGGACGCCGCGCTCAGCCTGCTGGAGCGGTTCCGGGCGGGCGAGCCCGAGGTCAGCTGGCGGCACATCTGGGTGCTGGTCGTGTTCTCGCTGTGGCACCAGATCTACGTGGAGCGGGTGTACGACCCGGCCGCGCTGGGCTGGGAGCACGCGCCCCGGCCGGGCAGCGCCTGGTAACCGGGGCTGGTAACCGGGCCGGGCCGATCCTGGGGCTCCTGGGTCAGCCCGTCATCGGGGCCAGGCCCGGGCCGGGGCCGGGGCCGTAGGCGGCCAGCTTGTCGCGCAGCCGGCCGCGGCCGCGGTGCAGCCGGGACATCACCGTGCCGATCGGGGTGCCCATGATCTCGGCGATCTCCTTGTAGGCGTACCCCTCGATGTCGGCCAGGTACACCGCGACCCGGAACTCCTCGGGCAGGTCGCGCAGCGCGCGCAGGATCTCCGAGTCGGCCAGCCGGTCGAGCGCCTCCGCCTCGGCCGACCGGGCCTGGGCGGCCAGCGGGTCCGCGGGCAGCTGCCACTCCTGGAAGTCGCCGCCGGACGCCTGCCGCGGCTCACGGCGCCGCTTGCGGTAGGTGTTGATGAACGTGTTGGCCAGGATGCGGTGCAGCCAGGCCTTGAGGTTGGTGCCCGGGCGGAACTGGTGGAACGCGGCGTAGGCCTTGGCCGAGGTCTCCTGGACGAGGTCCTCGGCGTCCGTCGGGTTGCGGGTCATGCGGAGCGCAGCGGGGTACAGCTGACCGAGGAACGGCACGACGTCCTGCTCGAACCGCCGGTCCCGGTCCGGTGCCTCTTCGCTAGTCCCCATCGGTCACTCCACTCGATCGCTACCCTTTCACCCTAGAGACGTATGGGAACACCCATCCGGCTCGGTGATTCGGGTCACATTTTTCCCCCGGTGCTTCTGCTCTCTTTACTACCCGCTGAATCTGAGAGATTCCTGAAGGCTCACTGTGGGCCTCGGCTGTGCTCTACCCGGTACTTCGGGGCCGGGCGCCTGCCGGACTGGCCGGCCTCTCAGCCCTCGCTCTTCAGCGCTGGCCGCGGCCTCGCCGGGCCCGGCGCCCCGGGGGGAGGATCAGCCACGGCGCGGGAATGCGCGGGCCCGCGGGCGGGCCACGTCACAATGATGCGGATGACCAGCGTTCTGCCGGGGGGCCGCAAGCCAGCCCCGCCGGTACCAGCCGAGGTGCGGGCCGGGCTGCCGCCTGGGCTGGTGCGGGCTGAGCCCATCGCGGACGAGTGCGCCCTGGTGGACCTGGCCAGCCGGCTGGGTGCGGCCCGCGTGGCCGGCTGGTCCGCGGCCGAGCAGGATCTGGTGGCCCGCGCGGCCGCGCGTGGTCTGGACATCGCGCGTGCGGTGGCGGCGGCCCGGGACCGGATCCGGGCCGGCGAAGACCCGCTCGGGGAGGCCTTCTGCGCGCTGCGCGGCCCGGCGGGCAGGCGGGTCCTCGGCCAGACGTTCACCCCGCCGCCGGTCATCGACGAGCATGATCGCCTGGGCCGCGGGCACCGGGATCCGGCCCGGCCCGGGTCGTGGATCCCGGCTCCGGCTCGGCCCGGATGCTCCTGGCCGCGGGGCGCCGCTGGCCGCAGGCGGCCCTGGTCGGCGTGGAGATCGACCCGGTGGCCGCGATCATCGGCCGGGCCAGCCTGGCCGCCGCCGGGTTCGCCGGGCCGGTCCACGGTGCTGCTCGGCGACTACCGCTGCGGCCGCGCTGCCCCCGGCCGGCGGCCCGACCCTGTTCCTGGGCAACCCGCCCTACGTGCGGCACCACCAGATCGCCGCCGCCTGGAAGGACTGGCTCCGCCGCGCCGCGCGGGAGCGCGGGCCTGCCCGCCAGCGGGCTGGCCGGGCTGCACGCCCACTTCTTCCTGGCCACCGCGCGGCACGCGGCCGCCGGGCGACCTGGGCGTGCTCATCACCGCGGCCGAGTGGCTGGACGTGAACTACGGCCGCCTGGTCCGGGACCTGCTGCTCGGCCCGCTCGGCGGCCGAGTCGGTCCACCTGGTCGAGCCCGGCCGTGCCGGTGTTCGCCGACGCGGCGGCCACCTCGGTCATCTCCTGCTTCCGGCCGGGCGGCGCCCCCGGCGCGATCCGGATGCGCCGGATGGCCAGCCCGGCGGATCTGGGTGCGCTGGCGGGCGGCACCGCGGTGCCCGCGGCGGCCCTGCGGGCCGCACCGCGCTGGGGCCCGCTGCTGCCGCCCGGACGCGCCCGGCCCCGCGGCCGCCGGCCCGGCCCGCCCGCGCCGGGGCCGGCCGGCCACCCGGGGACGCCTCCCGGAGGGCCACGTCGAGCTGGGCGAACTGTGCCGGGTCCACCGGGGCCAGGTCACCGGCGCCAACGCGGTGTGGGTCACGGCCGGGCCGCATCCGCTGATCCCGGCCCGGTTCCTGTTCCCCGCGGTGACCCGGGCCCGCGAGCTGTTCGCGGCCGGCCGCGTGCTGCCGCCCGGCGCCCCGCTGCGCCGGGTCATCGACCTGCCCGCGGACCTGGACGACCTGCCCGGCGGGGAACGCGCCGCCGTGGCGCCGCTTCCTCCGCCAGGCCACGGCCGCCGGGGCCGCGGACTCCTACGTGGCCCGGCACCGCACGCCCTGGTGGCGGGTCCGGCTCGGCCGCGCCGCCGCCCATCCTGGCCAGCTACATGGGCCGCCGGCCGCCGGTCTTCGTGCGCAACCTGGCCGGCCGCCAGCTACCTGAACATCGCGCACGGGCTGTACCCGCGCGAGCCGCTGCCGCCGCGGCTGCTCGACGCCCTCGCCGCGTTCCTGGGCCGGTCCGTCACCCCGGGCCAGGGCCGGGTCTACGCGGGCGGCCTGGTCAAGTTCGAGCCCCGGGAGATGGAGCGGCTGCCGGTGCCGGGACCGGCCCTGCTGGCGGCCTGGCCGGGGCCGGCCCAGGCGTAGCCGACCAGGTGCGGGCCGCGGGCACTAGATCCAGCCGTGGTACCACATGTGCGACAGCCAGGACGAGTACGGGATGACCTTGGCCGCCAGGATCGGGTACAGGTACGCGAAGTTCAGCAGCACCCCGAGCAGGTAGGCCCCGACCACGGCCGCGCCCACCGTGCGGCGCATCGCCGACGCCCGCGCGGAGCCGATGATCAGCCCCAGGCACAGGGTGATCGACAGGATCAGGAACGGCTCGAACTCCAGCGCGTAGAAGAAGAACTCGGTCCGGTGGTCGTGCAGCGCGAACCAGAACCAGGGCAGCCAGCCCACGGCCACGGCCAGCAGCAGCGCCCCGGCCCGCCAGTCCCGGCGGGTCAGCCACCAGGCCGAGGCAGACCAGCAGCGTGGCGATGGACGCCCACCAGATCAGCGGCGTGCCGATGGCCAGCACTTCCTGGGCCTTGGAACTGGCGCAGGCCCCGTGCGTACCGCCCGCCGGGCACTGCCAGAAGAACGCGACCGGCCTGCTCATCACCAGCCAGGTCCACGGCTGCGACTGGTACGGGTGGTGCGTGGTCAGGCCGAGGTGGAACTGGAGCATCTGCTTCTGGTACTGCACGAACGAGGCCAGCGCCGAGATCACCGGGATGTGGATCCCGTTCTGCGCCGGCCCACTGCCGGTCGTACCCGGTGCTGGTGAAGAACCAGCCGGACCAGGTGATCAGGTAGACGACGATGGGCAGCACGCCGAACCAGACCGGCATCCAGCGGTGCCGCCGCAGGGTGCCGAGGAAGCCGTTGGGCAGCCCGGCGGCCCGGCGGGCGCCGATGTCCCAGGCGATGACCAGCGCGGCCAGGCCGAGCACGTACCAGATCGCGTCCCACTTGGAGGCCAGGGCCAGGCCGATGCAGACCCCGGCGCCCACCCGCCACCAGGGGATCCGCCGCCGCCAGGTCCCGGCCGGGCGGCCCGGTTCCAGGCGGGCCAGGTCCGCGCCGGGCCAGGCCAGTCGCCGGCCAGCTCAGTGCCGGCCAGCTCAGTGCCGGCCAGTTCAGCGCCGTGCGGCGTCCCGCCCGCAGCGCCGGCCATGGTGCCGCCCGCGAGGCCGCCGGCCGCCCGGCCCATCATCCCGTCCATCGCCGCGGCCAGCCGGGCCCGGGTGACGTCCCGGTCCACGACCAGGCAGCCGAACGCGGCCAGGACCCAGAACATCAGGAAGATGTCCAGCAGGGCCGTGCGGCTCATCACGAACTCGAGCCCGTCCAGCGCCATCAGCAGGCCGGCGATGCAGCCGAGCAGGGTGGACCGGGTCATCCGCCGGGTGATCCGGGCCAGCAGCAGGATGGCCAGCGAGCCGATCAGCGCGGTGGCGAACCGCCAGCCGAACGAGTTGACGCCGAACGTCCACTCGCCGAACGCGATGAACAGCTTTCCCGACCGGCGGGTGCACGACGAACTCGCCGCCGCTGGTGAAGATGTGCGTGTTCCCGCGGACCAGCATCGAGTTCCGGGCGCTGACGTAGTTGTGCTCGACGCCGTACCGCAGGATCCCCAGCGCGTCCGGGACGTAGTAGGTCTCGTCGAAGATGACCTTGTCCGGCATGCCCAGCTGGTTGAACCGCAGGAACGCGCCGAACGCGGTGACCAGCAGCGGGCCCAGCCAGCCCCAGAGCGTGCTGCCGGGCATGGGCGGGACCATCCGGGCCAGGAGGCCGGATGGCGGGTCGGTGGTCGCGGCGGCCGGCTGCGCGGTCGCCCGGGAAGCCATCATCGGACACATGGTATTGGGGCGGGCGGCCATTACGGCGCCAGATCGCGACGTAGTGGCATGCCCGGGGTAACGCGGCCGGTGCCGGGACATAGCGCGGGGACACAGCATGGTCACACAGCATGAACACCAGGGACACAGCACGGGGACATAGCGTGGGGCCCGGCATGAACACCAGCGACCCGGCCGACGGCTACGGCACGCTCACCGTGGCCGCCGTGCCCATCGGGCGGCCCGGCGACGCGTCACCGCTGCTCGCGCAGGCCCTGGCCGAGGCGCCGCTGGTGGCGGCCGAGGACACCCGGCGGCTGCGGCGGCTGGCCGCCACCCTCGGCGTCGAGGTGACCGGCCGGGTCGTCTCCTACTGGGACGCGGCGTCGAGCGGCAGCCGCGGTGACCAGCTGCTCGACTCGCTGCGCCAGGGCCAGGACGTGCTGCTGGTCTCCGACGCGGGCATGCCCGCGATCAGCGATCCGGGGTACCGGCTGGTGGCGGCCGCGGCCGAGGCGGGCGCCCGGGTCAGGGTGCTGCCCGGGCCGTCCGCGGTGACCGCCGCGCTGGCCGTGTCCGGGCCTGCCCACCGACCGGTTCTGCTTCGAGGGGTTCCCGCCCCGCAAGGCCGGCGAGCGGGCCCGCCGCTTCGCCGAGCTGGCCGCCGAGCCACGGACCCTGGTCTTCTTCGAGTCCGCCAAGCGGGCCGGGGACACCCTGGGCGAGCTGGCCGCGGCGTTCGGGCCCGGACGGCGGGCGGTGGTCTGCCGCGAGCTGACCAAGACCCACGAGGAAGTCCGCCGGGGCACGCTGGCCGAGCTGGCCGACTGGGCCGCGGACGGCCTGCTGGGCGAGGTCACCCTGGTCGTCGCGGGCGACCCGGGAGGGCCCCGGCTCACGCCCGGCGGAGGCGGCGGCCGAGGTGGCCCGCCGGGCCGCGGGCGGCCAGCCGCGGAGCGAGGCGATCGCCGCGGTGGCCCGGGAGTCCGGCCTGCGCCGGCGCGAGGTGTACGACGCCGTGGTGGCGGCCCGCCACGAGGGGCCGGCGTAATCCGTTCGGGACCTGCCCGCCGGTGCCCCTAGGCTGGACCCATGTCCGCGACGACCCGTCACATCCTGACCGCGCCCGCCTGGCCGTACGCCAACGGGCCCCGCCACATCGGCCATGTCTCCGGCTTCGGCCTGCCGTCCGACATGTTCAGCCGGTACCAGCGGATGGCGGGGAACCGGGTGCTGATGGTCAGCGGCACCGACGAGCACGGGACGCCGATCCAGGTCGCCGCCGACGCCGAGGGGCTGACCACCCGCCAGCTCGCCGACCGCTACAACCGGGTGATCGCGGAGGACCTGCGCGGCGCTGGGCCTGTCCTACGACCTGTTCACCCGGACCACGACCCGCAACCACTACGCGGTGACCCAGGAGATCTTCCTGGGCCTGCTCAAGAACGGCTACATCTTCCCGCAGACCACGCTGGGCGCGATCTCCCCGTCCACCGGCCGGACCCTGCCGGACCGCTACATCGAGGGCACCTGCCCGATCTGCGGCTACGAGCACGCCCGCGGTGACCAGTGCGACAACTGCGGCAACCAGCTCGACCCGGTCGACCTGATCAACCCCCGCTCGAAGATCAACGGCGAGACGCCCAAGTTCGTCGAGACCGAGCAGTACTTCCTCGACCTGCCCGCGTTCACCGAGGTGCTCCGCAAGTGGCTGACAGAGCAAGACCGGCCAGTGGCGGCCGAACGTGCTCAACTTCTCCCTCAACCTGCTCGACGAGCTGCGGCCCCGGGCCATCACCCGCGACCTGGACTGGGGCGTGCCGGTCCCGCTGGACGGCTGGCGGGACCGCACGGACAAGCGGATCTACGTCTGGTTCGACGCGGTCATCGGCTACCTGTCCGCGTCCATCGAGTGGGCCCGCCGGTCCGGCGACCCGGACGCCTGGCGCGCCTGGTGGCAGTCGCCCGGACGCCGAGTCCTACTACTTCATGGGCAAGGACAACATCGTCTTCCACTCCGAGATCTGGCCCGCGATGCTGTTCGGCTACAACGGCCAGGGCAGCAAGGAGCGGCAGCCCCGGGCCGCTCGGCGCGCTGAACGTGCCGACCGAGGTGGTCTCCAGCGAGTACCTCACGATGGAGGGCCGGAAGTTCTCCTCGTCCCGGTCCGTGGTGATCTACGTGCGGGACTTCCTGGCCCGCTACGACGTGGACGCGCTGCGCTACTACGTGGCGGTGGCCGGCCCGGAGAACCAGGACACCGACTTCACCTGGAGCGAGTTCCTCCGCCGCAACAACGACGAGCTGGTCGCCACCTGGGGCAACCTGGTCAACCGCTCGGTGTCGTTCGCGGCCCGGAACATCGGCTCGATCCCGGAACCCGGCGCAGCTGACCGACGCCGACCGGGAGATCCTGGAGCGGTCCCGGCAGGCCTTCGCCCGGGTCGGCGGCGCCCTGGACCGGTCCCGGTTCAAGGCCGGGGTCAACGACGCCATGCGCGCCGTGGGCGAGGCCAACAAGTACATGTCCGACCAGGCCCCGTGGAAGCTGCGCGAGTCCGACCCGGAGCGGATGCGCACGATCCTGCACGTGGTGCTGCAGCTGGTGGACGACGCGAAGACCATGCTCACGCCGTTCCTGCCCGAGTCCTCGGCCAAGGTGTACCGGATGCTGGGCGGCGAGGGCACCTGGACCGGGATGCCCCGGATCGACGAGGTGGACGAGGACGGCGGCCCGTCCTACCCGGTGATCACCGGGGACTACGACGCGGCCGCCCGCTGGGAGTCCCGCCCGGTCACGCCGGGCACCGCCGCTGGCCGCGCCCGAGCCGCTGTTCACCAAGCTGGACCCCTCGATCGTCGACGAGGAACTGGCCCGGCTGGAGCAGCCGTGACCGGGCACGCCGAGTGAGCACGCCAGGGCCGCCGACCAGTACGGGCGGCCGCCCGCCCCCGACCCGGAGCCGCTGCCGGGCACCGCGTTCGACAGTCACTGCCACCTGAACCTGGTGCCCGGCCCGGTCGGGGACGTGGTGGCCCGCGCCGCGGCCTGCGGCATCACGCGGATGATCACGGTGGGCACCGACCTGCCCTCCTCGTACTGGGCCGTGGCCTGCGCCGCGGACCACGACCCGGTGTACGCCGCGGTCGCCATCCATCCGAACGACACCGGGGCCGTGAGCGGTTGCGTTGCGGAGAAGGAAGCGGCCCGGGAGGAGATCGCCGCACTCGCGAGCGAGCCGCGGGTGCGGGCGGTGGGCGAGACCGGGCTGGACTACTACTGGGACGACGCGCCGCCCGAGCTGCAGCAGGAGTGGTTCCGGGCGCACATCGCGATCGCCAAGCAGGCGGGCAAGGCGCTGATGATCCACGACCGGGACGCGCACGACGACGTGCTGCGCATCCTGGACGAGGAGGGCGCCGCCGGACCGGGTCGTGTTCCACTGCTTCTCCGGGGACGCGGCGATGGCCAAGCGCTGCGTGGCCGCGGGCTACGTGCTGAGCTTCGCGGGCACGCTGACCTTCAAGAACGCCCAGCCGCTGCGTGACGCGGCCGCGCTGACCCCGCCGGAGCAGCTGCTGGTCGAGACCGACGCGCCGTTCCTGACCCCGGTGCCCAACCGCGGCAAGTCCAACTCCCCGGTCCAGGTGGTGCACACGCTGCGGGCGCTGGCCGCGATCAAGCAGATGGACGTGGCGGAGCTGTGCGCGGTCATCGAGGCGACCGGCGAGCGCGTCTTCGGCCCGTGGTAGAAGGCGCCGCGCTCCTGGGACCGGCCGAGATCCGGGAACTGGCCCGGAGCTGGGCGTCCGGCCGTCCAAGCGGCTCGGCCAGAACTTCGTCACCGACGCGGGCACGGTCCGGCGCATCGTGTCGCTGGCCGCGCTGGAGCCCGGACGACGTGGTGCTCGAGGTCGGGCCCGGGTTCGGCTCGCTGACCCTGGGCCTGCTCCCGGCCGCCCGCCAGGTCACCGCGATCGAGGTCGATCCGTCGCTGGCCGCCGCGCTCCCGCTGACCGTCGCCGCGCATGCGCCTTCTTTTCTCGCAACGCCTGACCGTGGTCACCGCCGACGCCGCTGCGGATCGGGGCCGGGGAACTGCCCGGCGACCCGCCCGACGGCGCTGGTCGCCAACCTGCCGTACAACGTGGCGGTGCCGGTCGTGCTGCACCTGCTGGCCGGGCTGCCCTCGCTGCGCCGGGGCCTGGTCATGGTGCAGGCCGAGGTGGCCGACCGGATGACCGCGCCGCCCGGGCAGCCGGGTCTACGGCGTGCCGTCGGTCAAGCTCGCCTGGTACGCGGACGCCCGCCGGGCCGGGCCGGTGCCGCGCACGGTGTTCTGGCCGGTGCCCAACGTGGATTCCGGGCTGGTCGCGTTCACCCGGCGCGACCCCCCGGACGTGCGATGTGCCGCGCGCCGAGGTGTTCGCGGTGGTGGACGCCGCGTTCTCGCAGCGGCGCAAGACGCTCCGCGCGGCCCTGGCCGCCTGGGCCGGGTCGGCGGCGGACGCGGAGCGGATCCTGCGCGCGGCCGGGGTGGACCCGGGCGCGCGGGGCGAGTCGCTCGGGGTCGCCGAGTTCGCCCGGATCGCCCGGGCAGCTACGATCGGGGGATCGTGACCGCTGTGACTGCGCGGGTGCCCGCGAAGGTGAATCTCCAGCTCTCTGTGGGCCCGCCCGGTGCGGATGGCTACCACGACCTGGTGACCGTGTTCCATGCCCTGGCGCTGTTCGACGAGGTCACCGTGACCTCCGCGGACACCGACAGCGTGGTGGTCACCGGGGAGGGCGCCGCGCAGCGTGCCGCTGGGCCCGGACAACCTGGCCGCCCGGGCCGTCGCCGCGCTGGTCGACGCGGTCGGGCCCGGGGTCAGGGACGCGCCCGGCCTGGCCATCGAGATCAGGAAGCGGATCCCGGTCGCGGCCGGCCTGGCCGGCGGCAGCGCCGACGCGGCCGGGGCGCTGGTCGCCTGCAACGAGCTGTGGGGCACCGGGCTGAGCCAGGCCGAACTCGGCGAGGTGGCCGCGAGGGTGGGCAGCGACGTCGGGTTCGCGCTGCTCGGCGGGACCGCCGTGGGCCTGGGCCGGGGCGACCGGGTCACCCCGGCGCTGGCCGCCGGGACGTATCACTGGGTGCTCGCGTTCGCGGACGGGCAGCTGTCCACCCCCGCGGTGTACGCGGCGTGCGACCGGCTCCGGGCGGGGCCGGCCCGGGGGACTCCGGGCCGCCGCCTGGCGCCGCCGCAGCTGGACACGGCGCTGATGGCCGCGCTGCGCTCGGGTGATCCGGCGGAACTGGGCCCGCTGCTGAGCAACGACCTGCAGCCCGCCGCGGTGTCGCTGCTGCCCCGGCTGCGCCAGGCGCTGGCCGCGGGCCGGGAGCACGGCGCGCTCGGCGCCATCGTGTCCGGCTCCGGGCCGACCTGCGCCTTCCTGGCCCGGGACGGGGCGCACGCGCGCGACCTGGCCGTCGCGCTGGCCGGGGCCGGGGTGTGCCGGACGGTGGCCAGCGTGACCGGCCCCGCCCCCGGCGCGACCGTGGTCAGCGTGCCCAGCACGCGCGCGTGAGCGGCGGCGACGCGGCGTGAGTACCCCGGCGGTGAACCTGGTCAACCTGGAGCGGGCGGTCAAGGCGCTACGGGCAGCGGCCGCTGCTGGATGGGGTGTCCGCCGGCGTCGCGGCCGGTGACCGGATCGGCATCGTCGGCCGTAACGGCGCGGGCAAGAGCACCCTGCTGTCCGTCCTGGCCGGGACCGAGCCGCTGGACAGCGGCCGGGCCACCCGCGCCCGGGGACTGCGGACCGGGGTGCTGGCCCAGCGCAGCGAGCTGACCGGGACCGTGGCCTCGATCGTGGTCGGCGACCTCCCCGAGCACGCGTGGGCGGCGAACCCGCGGACCCGGTCCGTGCTGGCCGCGCTGCTGCCCGGGATCGACCTGGGCGCCCCGGCGGACCGGCTGTCCGGCGGCGAGTCGCGGCGGGTCGCGCTGGCCGCGGTGCTGATCGGCGAGCACGACCTGCTGCTCCTGGACGAGCCCACCAACCACCTGGACGTGGAGGCCATCGACTGGCTGGCCCACCACCTGGCCGGGCGGCCGGAGGCGCTGGTCGCGGTGACCCACGACCGGTGGTTCCTGGACGCGGTGTGCAACCGGACCTGGGAACTGGCCGACGGGCAGGTGCACGCCTACGACGGCGGGTACTCCGCGTACGTGCTGGCCCGGGCGGAGCGGGCCCGGGTCGCCGAGGCCACCGACCGGCGGCGGCGCAACCTGCTGCGCAAGGAACTGGCCTGGCTGCGCCGCGGGCCGCCCGCCCGGACCAGCAAGCCCCGGTTCCGGGTGGACGCGGCCAACGCGCTCATCGAGGGTGAGCCGCCCGCCCGGGACGGGGTGGAACTGGTCCGGCTGGCCACCGCGCGGCTGGGCCAGACCGTGATCGAGGCGGAGGACGTCACGGCGACGGTCCCCGCCGGGGCTGGCGGGGCCGGCGGCCGCGGACGCTGCTGCGACGACGTGACCTGGCAGCTCGGCCCGGGCGAGCGGGTCGGCCTGATCGGGCCGAACGGCAGCGGCAAGAGCACGCTGCTGGACCTGCTCGCCGGTGCGGGCAGGACTGGTGAGCCGGGTGAGGTTGCTGCGGCTGGTGAGTCCGACGGGACTGGTGAGGGTGCTGCGGCCGGTGAGGGTGCTGGGGCCGGGCCGGGACTCGACGTGACCGGCGAGATCATCCGGGGGAAGACGGTCCGGCTCGGCTACCTGCATCAGGGTGACGCCGGGCTGGATCCCGCGCTCACCCCGCGCGAGGCGGTCACCGAGGTGCGCGGCACGCTCGACTCCGCCCAGGGCGCCGCGGCGGCCAGCCAGCTGCTCGACCGGCTCGGCCTGCGCGGCGACACCCAGTGGACGCCCGCCGCGGAGCTGTCCGGCGGGGAGCGGCGCCGGCTGCAGCTGCTCCGGATCCTGGTGGACGAGCCGAACGTGCTGTTCCTCGACGAGCCCACCAACGACCTGGACGTGGACACGCTCACCGAGCTCGAGGACCTGCTCGACGGCTGGCCCGGGTCCCTGGTGCTGGTCAGCCACGACCGCTACTTCCTGGAGCGGGTCACCGACCACGTGGTGGCCCTGCTCGGGGACGGGAACCTGTCGTTCCTGCCGGGCGGGGTGGACGAGTACCTGCGCCGCCGCCTGGCGCCCGCAGGCGCGGACGCCCGGCCCGGTGGCGCCCCCGCGCCGCGCGAGGCCGCCGGCGGAGCCCAGCCTGATGGAGCCCAGCCGGGCGGGCCCCAGCCGGGCGGCGCCGGGGCGCAGCGGGCCGCGCGTAAGGAGATGGCCCGGCTGGAGCGCCAGATCGACCGGCTCACCAGCCAGGAAGACAAGCTGACCGCGGCCCTGGCCGAGCACGCCACCGACTACGTCCGGCTCACCGAGCTGGGCGCCGAGCTCCGCGCTGTCCAGGACGAGAAGGCCCGCCTGGAAGAGCAATGGCTCCAAGCCGCCGAAGACGCGTAAAACCCAGGCCGGGGCTCATCGTGGTGGGTTGTGCCCCGCCGGCGGGGCACAACCCACCACGATCATGGGGTCAGGGGCGGGGCCAGGGGCGGTAGGTGGTGAGGAAGGTCTGGGCGATGAGGTGGTAGCCGGCCGCGTTGGCATGCTCGTTCGGGCCCTGCGGGGGCGGCACGCATTCCCAGGTCAGCTCGCAGATGGTGGCCACGTTCCTGGGCAGGGTCCCCAGCCCGGGCAGCGTCACCTGGTCGGTGAAGTCCGTGGTGCCGAACGCGGTGAACACGTCGGCCTGGCCCGCGCCGAACTGCTGGTAGACCCCGCCGAGGTAGCCGTTGTAGGTGTCCAGCAGGCCCACGCTGGCCTGGGCCAGGGCCTGCCCGGCCGCGCCGGTGAGCCAGTCAGCCAGCTCAGGGTCGTAGTACCGCATGCCGATGATCTGCACCCGGCTGCCACCCGCCTGGCGCAGCGCGGACATGATCGTGGTCAGGTTGGCGACCACCTGGGGGATCAGCGGCGTGAGGCACGCCTCGATCTGGGTGACCTGGCCCAGGGCGATGCACGGGTTCAGGTCGTTGGCGCCGATGTCGATGGTGACCAGGCCGACCTGGCCGCGGTGCTCGCGGAGGAACTGCGTGGCCGCGGTCAGCTGGGTGCCGCCCCCGGGGTAGGTGCAGATCCCGCCGTCGATGAGGGTGACCGTGGTCTCCCCGGAACACCCCAGCTTGACCAGCCGCAGATCCTGGCCGCGCCGGTCCAGCATCGACGCCAGCTGGTCCGGGTAGCCCTGGTCGGTAGGCACGTCGGTGCCCGCGGCGTCGGGCTGGATGCCCACCGAGAGCGAGTCCCCGAGGGCCAGGTAGTAACGCGGGCCGTGGCCCCAGCCGTGATCCGCCGGGGCAGCTAAGGCCGGGGCAGCTAAGGCGGGGGCGGCGGTGGTGCCGATGGCGAGCGCGACCGCGGAGGCGAAGACGGCGAGGGTGGCAATGCGGCGCATGTGTCCTCCGGGTCGCACGGGAGTTACTGCTTTGTGAACGGGATGCTACGGCCGACCGGCCCGTGTCCGTAAGAGGTAAAGGCGCGCCATTTGTCACCGCCGTTATTGACCCAGGGCGAGGCTAGGCGTCCAGCGGGGCGAGCAGGACGCGGAGCAGGCCGGCCAGGGTGTGCCGGTCGGCCTCGCTGAGCCCGCTGAGCAGGGCGTGCTCGCTGCGCAGGAGATCGGCCAGGGCCGCGTCGACCCGCGCCACCCCGGCCGGGGTCAGCGTGACCAGTACCCCGCGGCGGTCCTGCGGGTCAGGCTCCCGGCGGACCAGGCCCGCCTCGGCCAGCCGGTCCACCCGGTTGGTCATCGTGCCCGAGGTGACCAGCGTGGCCCGGAGCAGCGCCCCGGGGGTGAGCTGGTACGGGGACCCCTGCCGGCGCAGGGCGGACAGCACGTCGAACTCCCAGGTCTCCAGGCCGTGCTCGGTGAAGGCCGCCCGCCGGGCCCGGTCCAGGTGCCGGGCCAGCCGGGAGACGCGGCTGAGCACCTGGAGCGGCGCCACGTCGAGGTCGGGCCGCTCGGAGTGCCAGGCGGCCACGAGATCGTCCACCTCGTCGCGAGCCAGCGCAGCAGGCTGGGCCGGTCCTCCGGGGTGTTCGTCCATGCGGGCAGCATATCTCTTGACATCAAGAGTGTGCCCCCGGTAGACAGGTGCCGATCAGATATCTCGATGTCGAGAGAAATGAGCGGGCGGAATGTGGGATCCAGGCACCTACCTCCGGTTCGGCAGCGAGCGGGCGCGGCCGTTCTTCGACCTGCTCAGCCGGGTCCAGGCCGGGCAGCCGGGGTTCGTGGTCGACCTGGGCTGCGGGCCAGGCAACCTGACCGCCGCCCTGGCCGCGCGCTGGCCGGCCGCCCGGGTGCTGGGCGTGGACAGCTCGCCGGAGATGATCGAGGCCGCCCGGGCGGAAGCCGGGGCGGCGGGGACGGGCGGGGGTGAGGTGGCCGGCCAGCCCGGCCGGCTGGAGTTCCGGCTGGCCGACATCCGGACCTGGCGGCCGGACCAGCCCGTGGACGTGATCACCTGCAACGCCGTGCTGCAGTGGATCCCCGGCCACCAGGAGCTGCTGACGTCGTGGGTGCGCTGGCTGGCCCCGGGCGGCTGGCTGGCCTTCCAGCTCCCCGGCAACTTCGACCAGCCCAGCCACACCATCCTGCGCGACCTGGCCAGCGCGCCGCGGTGGCAGGTCACTGCTCGGCGGCGCCCAGCTGAACCGGCAGGCCGGCGATCCCGCGGACTACCTGGCCTGGCTGGCCGCAGGCGGGCTGCGAGGTGGACGCGTGGGAAACCACCTACCTGCATGTGCTGCACGGCGAGGACGCGGTGGTGGACTGGTACCGGGGCAGCGGGCTGCGCCCGGTGCTGGCCGCCCTGCCCGCGGCGCTGGCCGAGGACTTCCTGGCCGAGTACCGGGACCGGATCCGGGTGGCCTACCCGGCGGCGCCGTACGGAACGGTCCTGCCGTTCCGCCGGGTGTTCGTGGTGGCCAGGGTCAGGGCCTGATCGGCGGGAGGTCCGCGGCCCGGGCGCGCTTGACCACCTCGCTGGAGATCCGCGGCTTCGCCTCAAGCTGCGACAGCCCGTTCCAGGCCAGGTTGATGAGGTGGGCCGCGACCTCTTCCATCTTCGGCTTGCGGGCGTCCAGCCACCACTGCCCGGTCATGGCGACCATGCCCACCAGCATCTGCGCGTACATCGGCACGAGCTTCGGGTCGTAGCCCCGGGCCGCGAAGAAGTCGCTCAGGATGTACTCCACCTGGCTGGCGATGTCGCTGATCAGGCTGCCGAAGGTGCCCGCGCCCGAGGCCGGGTGCGAGTCGCGGACCAGGATGCGGAAGCCGTCGGCGTCGTCCTCGATGTACTTGAGCAGGACGACCGCCGCCGCCTCGAACTTCTCCCGCGTGTGCTCGCCGCCCAGGATCTGGGTGGCCATGGTCAGCAACCGCTCGACCTCGCGGTCCACCACCACCGCGTACAGGCCTTCCTTGCCGCCGAAGTGCTCGTAGACCACCGGCTTGGACACGCCTGCCTGGGCCGCGATCTCCTCGATGGAGGTGCCTTCGAACCCGCGTTCCGCGAACAGCCGCCGCCCGACGTCGAGCAACTGCTCGCGGCGTTCCTTCCCGGTCATCCGCTTGCGCTGACTGGAGGCAGAATCCGAATTGGTCACCCGCCCATCATGACGCCATCACGCAGCCTTCCGGTCACCTGACTTGGGCGCCTGGCGGTCGGTCATGGAGCCGAGCGACTTGCCGCGCACCCCGGTCAGCCGGGCGGACAGCCGCTCCCCGTCCGGCCAGCGGACGTCGTAGGCCCAGCCGAGGCGCTCGGCCCAGGCGATGACCCGGGCGCTGAGGTCGATCTGGCCCTTGAGCGCGCCGTGCCGGGCGCAGGTCGGGTCGGAGTGGTGCAGGTTGTGCCAGGACTCGCCGAACGAGGGGATGGCCAGCCAGGCGACGTTGCGCGACTTGTCGCGCACCTCGAAGTCCTCGTTGCCGAACGTGTGGCAGACCGAGTTGATCGACCAGGTCACGTGGTGCAGCAGGCAGATCCGGACCAGGCTGGCCCAGAAGAACGCGGTGAGCGCGCCGGCGATGGACATCGACCACAGGCCGCCGATCAGGGCGGGAGCGAGCAGCGACACGGCGACCAGGCCGGGGAACCAGCGCGAGATGCGGCTGACATCCTTGTCGGCCAGCAGGTCCGGGCAGAACTTGGCCTGCGACGTCCGGTTCGGGTTGAACAGCCAGCCGACGTGCGCGTAGCCGAAGCCCTTGGTGAGCGCCTTCCAGTCGGTGCCGAACCGCCACGGCGAGTGCGGGTCGCCTTCCTTGTCGCTGTACTTGTGGTGCCTGCGGTGGTCGGCCACCCAGACCAGCACCGGCCCCTCGATGGCCAGGGTGCCCGGCGACGGCCAGCGCGATCTTCAGGCCCCGGTTCGCCTTGAACGAGGAGTGGGTGAAGTAGCGGTGGAAGCCCATGCTGATCCCCATCCCGGAGATCACGTAGAAGACCAGGGCGATCACCACGTCGTGCCAGCCGAGCCAGCCCAGGTTCCAGGCCAGCGGGACCGCGGCCAGCACCGCCAGGAGCGGGATGGTGACGAACAGGCCGACCAGGAAGCGGTCCAGCGTGCTGCTCGGATCGGGCTCGATCTCCGGCAGGGGGGTGCGCCGGGTGACCGTCGGGGTCGCAGCCGGGATGGTCCTGTCCGGGACGGTCTCGGGGGAGGCAGTCATGCTGAACCTCGCTCTGCTCTAGGGGCCTGGGAGGTAGGGCCGCGCGCTTGCTCCCGCACCAGCTACCCAGCTTCGCGGAAATCATGACGCTTACGTCACCGTAACCTACGAAACCGTAACTTGCACACGGGGAGAGGCAAAGACTTCTCCAAGTGGTCGAGCAATCAGCGCAGAGTAGTCACCCCGCCCGTCTCAGATAACGAGACACGGACGCGGACGATGGTCATCCCTGAAGCGCCGTCAGGTATCAGCAGCTACCCGGTCAGCGAGTGAGCTGTACGCCACAGGTTTCGCAGGCGTCTCCGACTGAGCGTCCGCACTCGCCAGGTCAGACCAGCTGGCCCGGTAGAGTTCGAGGACGAATAGAGCGGTCCCGGGTCGTCTAGCTCGAACAGGACAATCAGACTTTGAGTCTGGTAACGGAGGTTCGAATCCTCTCCCGGGAGCTCCGTCCGGCACGACTTAGCCCGTGTCCGGACGCGACTCCAGGTCACGCTACCGGCCACGGACTTCACTGCGGCGCGGACCCAGCCTTCGATCCTCCGGTACAGGTCGGCGCTCTGCACTGACACTCACGCGCAGGCAGCCGTGGTAGTCGGCGCCCACGTTCTTGCGGACGGTCCTCGGGTTGTGCCTCTTGAGCGTGGGCCGCTGGAACTGCGCTGGTCCGGCCTCGGTGACATCGCGCCAGAACCGCTTCGGCTGCGGCCACGTCCGCGGTCTCGTGGATGTGCACCCGGAAGCGCAGCTGGGCTGACTCGACACCAGCCTCGCGCAGGAACCGCAGAAAGAATCTGATCAGCCCAGGATCGCTGTTGATGAAGCACGACCCGCTCGCTGAGTTTGTGCGGCTTGCTCTTGGCGCCCTCGCACCAGTACGCGATCGCCCCGGCGATGAGGATCTCCCGCTTGGACAGCACCCCGATCTGGCCGGCGGCCGCGGCCCGGACGGCCTCGCGCTGGGCCTCGCGGGCAGGCCGCTCGGCCTCCCAGTACACGGCGTGATCCCTCGGCGGATCGCTTGCAGCACTCCTCGTAGCTGAGCCGCTCGGGGCGCGGCATGTCCCTGACCCAAAGTGAGACCGAGCTCTTGGACACGCCTAACGCGCCGGCGATCTCCTCGTAGTCAAGGCCCTGCTCGCGCAGTTCGCGGGCCCGGGCGTGCAGGTCGTCCTTGGCCCGGGGCCGGCGGGTCCACTCCGGCGGCGGCTCACCTTGCAGCGCCTCGTTCAGGGTCTGCGTTGCTGCCGATGCCGAGGATCTGCTTGATCTCCCGGCGGGAGCGCCCGGCCCGGCGTAGCGCGATGGCCCGCTCCCGCAGCCGCTCGGCCTTCCCCGTGGATCCCGGGTCGTTGCTACCTAACGTTATCGAATCCATGTTCGAATAGTAGCGAGCGGTACCGACAGATTGGCGGCCTGCCGGGACCCCGGGATCTGTCAGCCCGTGCGGAGCCCGCTACATTCCGCTGAGCAGGGGCTTCACCCCACCCCAACCCGCATCGGCCAGACTGGCCGGACGGTATCCTGCGAGGGTCGGGCGCGTGAACTGGGGTGCCAGGTCATCGGGGCGGGATCAGCGCGGGCCACGACGGCGCGACCGGGGAAGCGGGATCCCGGTATCCGGGGAGCAGCGACCGAGGAGCACCGCCAAGTGAGTGTGAGCCGTCCGGCTGCGGTCATCATCCTGGCCGCGGGCGAAGGTACGCGGATGAAGTCCGATACCCCGAAGGTTCTGCACGCGATCTGCGGCGAGACCCTGCTGGGGCACGTGCTGGCCGCGGCGCGGGAGACCGACCCGGTCCGGGTCATCGTGGTGGTGGGCCACCGCCGCCGTGAGGTCACCGAGTACCTGGCCCAGCACGCGCCGGACGCCCAGCCGGTGGTCCAGCACCGCCAGGGCGGCACCGGCCACGCGGTCCGGACGGTGATCGAGGAGGTCGGGCTGGACCACGGGACCATCGTGGTGGCCTGCGCCGACACCCCGCTGCTGCGCGGCGCGACGCTGGCCGCGCTGGTCCGCGAGCACCAGGCCACCGAGGCCGCCGCCACCGTGCTGACCGCGCGGGTGGCCGACCCGCACGGCTACGGCCGCATCATCCGGGACGACTCCGGCGAGTTCCTGGCGATCGTCGAGGAGGCCGACGCCACCCCGGCGCAGCGGGCCGTCGACGAGATCAACTCGGGGGTCTACGCGTTCGAGGCGCACCTGCTCGGTGACGCGGTCAAGCGGGTGCCCACCGACAACGCGAAGGGCGAGGAGTACCTCACCGACGTGGTCGCCATCCTGCGCGCCGAGGGCCAGCACGTGGCGTCGGTGACCCTGGCGGACCCGGACGAGGTGCTGGGCGTGAACGACCGGGCCCAGCTGGCCCGGGCGCGGCACATCTTCAACGCGCGCCTGCTCGGCAGCTGGATGGGCGCGGGCGTCACGATCGTGGACCCGGCGACGACCTGGATCGACACCGGGGTGACCCTCGCCCGCGACGTGGAGATCGGGCCGGGAACCCAGCTCGAGGGCCGCACCACGGTCGCGGCGGGCGCCCGGGTCGGTCCCGGGTCCCAGCTGCGGGACACCGCCGTGGGCGAGGGGGCCATCGTCATCCAGTCCTTCTGCCGGGAGGCCGACATCGGCGCGGGCGCGGTCGTGGGTCCCTTCGCGTACCTTCCTCCGGGCAGCAAGGTCGATGCGGCAGGCCCGGCAGCGGGTATGAACACATCAGGAATTGGCGCTGGCGGGCAGATGACTGGCAGCGGACGGGACCCTGGCGGGCAGGGTTCCAGTGGGCAAGGTTCTGGCGGGCAGGGTTCTGGCGGACAGGACTTTCACGCACGGGGCGCCGGGGGGCGCCACGCTGGGGGACAGGACGCCGCCACGAGTGAGGGAGCTCAGGACGCGTGACCGGCATCACCGCGACCGGCGAGAAGAAGCTGATGCTCTTCTCCGGCCGGGCCCACCCCGAACTGACCAACGAGATCGCCGGCTGCCTGGGCATCGAGCCCACGCCAGCCCGGCTTTTCGACTTCGCCAACGGCGAGATCTTCGTCCGCTTCCTGGAGTCGGTGCGCGGCAGCGACGCGTTCGTGGTGCAGAGCCACACCGCGCCGATCAATCAGTGGATCATGGAGCAGCTGATCATGGTCGATGCGCTCAAGCGCGCCTCGGCCAAGCGGATCACCGTGGTCGCGCCGTTCTTCGGCTACGCCCGGCAGGACAAGAAGAGCCGCGGCCGGGAGCCGATCTCGGCCCGGCTGATGGCTGACCTGTTCCTCACCGCGGGCGCCGACCGGATCATGGCCGTCGACCTGCACACCGCGCAGATCCAGGGCTTCTTCGACGGCCCGGTGGACCACCTGTTCGCGCTGCCCACCCTGGCCAGCTACATCGAGCGCAACCTGGACGTCTCGCAGGTCACGGTGGTGGCCCCGGACGCCGGGCGGGTCCGGGTCTGTGAGCGGTGGACCGACCGGCTCGGCTCCCCGCTGGCCATCATCCACAAGCGCCGCGACCCGGACGTCGCCAACCAGGTGGCCGTGTTCGAGGTGGTCGGGCGACGTGGCCGGCCGGACCTGCATCGTGGTGGACGACATGATCGACACCGGCTCCACCATCATCAAGGCGGCCGACGCGCTGTTCGAGAAGGGCGCGGCCAAGGTCGTCGTCACCGCCACGCACGGCGTGCTGTCCGGCGGCGCGGTGGACGGGCTGAAGAACTCCCGGGTCAGCGAGGTCATCGTGACCAACACGCTGCCGATCGCGGACGACAGCCGGTTCGACAAGCTCACCGTGCTGTCGATCGCGCCGCTGATCGCCCGGGCGATCACCGAGGTGTTCAGCGACGGGTCGGTGACCAGCCTCTTCGACGGCCAGAGCTGACCTGGCCCGAGTTGGCCTGTCCCGAGTTGGCCTGGCCCGGGCCGCACCAGCTGGCCTGGCCCGGGCCGCAGACCGGCGTGGGTCATCCCCCGGACCCAGCACCGGCCTGCGGCGTCTGGAGTTCCCCCGAAGGTGACCGCTGTCTTCGCCCCCGCAAGCGACGAAGACGGCGGCCACCAGCTCGGCGCCCCCACCGGGCTGCGGCGCGTCGCCAGGTTCCGCCCCGCACAACGGGATCACCGGTCCCTGGTCAGGGCGGGCGCACGCATGCCCGCCCTGACCAGGGGATTTCGCGGACTGCGCCCCCGCTTGGCGGTCCGCGGCGATCCCGGTCGTGCCCCCCGGCCTGGTTCCCCTGCCGGCGATTCGTTCGTGCTTGCCGGGCCTGAGTACGAGAATGGCAGCGGGCTCTTGCGCCACGATTGATCCGTGATTGAGCCCCGGACGTCAGGTGCGCCCGGCAATACCCCGGCCGGTAGCTGCCCACGATGGCCAGATCTGGTTCATGATTGAGTGACGGCTTGGCCAGTTCCGTGACTCACGGTGTCCGGAACGGGCGCCCCCCAGTGAACGAGGCGCGATCGATGCGGTTTCGGATACTTGGGCCGGTTGAGGTCCAGGTTGCCGGAGGCTGGAGCAGCATCAGCGCACCTAAGTGGCGCACGGTGCTGGCTGTGCTCCTGTTGCGCGCGGGCGAGGTCGTCTCGACCGATCAGCTGATCGCCGAGGTGTGGCCGGACCGCCCGCCCGCCCGGTCCTTCAACCTGATCAGTGGCTACGTGCACAGGCTGCGCAAGCTGATCGGCGACCTCGATGGCCAGGTCATCGTGACCCACGCGCCCGGTTACCAGCTGCTGGCCCGGGCCGACGACATCGACGCGCGGCGGTTCGCCCGGCTGGCCGCGGACGGCCGTGAGGCCCTGTCGGCCGGGGACAGCCCGGGGGCGGCGGTCCTGCTGAGCGAGGCCCTCGGCCTGTGGCAGGGCAGCCGGGCGCTGCCCGACGTGCCGCCTCGACCCTGGTCAGCGCCGAGGCCAGCCGGCTGGAGGAAGCCCGGGTCGAGGCCCTGGAGCTGCGTATCCAGGCCGACCTCGGCTGCGGCCGCCAGGCGCAGGTGGTGGCGGAGCTGCGCAGGCTGCTGGCCGACCATCCGATCCGGGAGGGCATGTGGGCGCTGCTCATGCGCGCCCTCTACAGCTCCGGGCGGCAGGCTGAGGCCCTGGAGGCCTACGCCCAGGCCCGCGAGGTGATCGCCGACGAGCTCGGCGTGGATCCCAGTGCCGAGCTGCGGCAGCTGCACGAGCAGATGCTGCAGGCCGACGCGGCCCCAGGGGCACAATTCTCCGCAACGAAAACCGCCGCGGCAGACTCCCCCTTCACCAGTGCTCCGGTGCCCGCGGCCGGGACGGTCCCGGCCGGCGGCGGGGCCGGGCCGCCGGGCCCGGTGACCGGGTTCGCGCCCACGGTGATCCTGCCTGCCGCCCCGGTCGCGCAGCTCCCGGCCGACATCCCCGACTTCACCGGCCGGGCCGAGCACGTGCAGAACCTGCGTGACCTGCTGGCCGGCCCGGGCCGGCCGGACAGCCCCGGAGCGGTCGTGGTGGCCGCGGTGATCGGGGCCGGGCGGCCTGGGCAAGACCACCCTGGCGGTCCATGCCGCGCACCTGCTGCGCGGGCAGTTCCCGGACGGCCAGCTGTACGCCAACCTGCGCGGCGCGAGCCGCGCAGCCGGCCACGCCCAGCGACGTGCTGGCCCGGTTCCTGCGGGATCTGGGGATGGACCCGGGGCGCATTCCGGCGGGCGAGGAGGAGCGTGCGGCGCAGTTCCGGAGCTGGGTGACCGACCGCCGGGTCCTCATCGTCCTCGACGACGCCCGGGACGCCGCCCATGTCCGGCCGCTGCTGCCGGGAAGCGCCTCGTGCGCGGTGCTGGTGACCACCCGCAGCCGCATGCCGGACCTGGCCGGGAGCCGTTTCGTTGACCTCGATGTGCTGGAGCCCGCGGAGGCCTGGGACATGTTCGCCGGCATCATCGGGCGGGACCGGGCGGAGGCCGAGCCCGAGGCCACGCAGCGAGGTCCTGGCCGCCTGCGCTGGGCCTGCCCCTGGCGATCAGGATCGCCGGGGCCCGGCTGGCCGCCCGGGGCAGCTGGAGCGTGCGCACCATCGCCACCCGCCTGGCTGACCAGCGCCGGCGGCTGGACTGGCTGAGGACCGGTGACCTGGCCGTGCGGGCCTGCTTCGAGGTGAGCTTCTCCAGCCTGCCCGGGCCGGCCGCGGCGCACGGGGTCGACCCGGCCCACGCCTTCCGGCTGCTGGGCCTGTGGCAGGGGCCGTCCATCGGCCTGCCTGCCGCCGCGGCCCTGATCGGGCAGCCGGAGGACGCCGTCGCCGACGCGCTTGAGGTGCTGGTCGATGCCCAGCTGCTGCAGGCCCCCGCGCCGGACCGGTACCGCTTCCACGACCTGCTCCGGGCCTACGCGGCCGAGCGGGCAGCGGCGGAAGAAGCGGAGCAGGATTGCGACGACGGCCACGGCGCGGCTGTTCGGCTGGTACCTGCACAGCGTGGCCGCGATGGCCAGGATCGTGTCCCCGAACCGGGACCAGGTCCCGCTGGAACCGCCGGACGCCACGTTCAAGCCGCTGACCTTCGCGGCCCTGGATGAGGCCCTGGACTGGTGCGAGATCGAGCGCGCGAACCTGGTCGCCGCGACCCAGCAGGCGGCCGCCTGCGGCCTGGACGCGGTCGCCTGGAAACTGCCGGTCGCGGCGCTCAGCTTCTTCAACCGCCGCACCTACCGGGCCGAGTGGGTCACGACCCACCGCATCGCCCTGGCCAGCGCGCGGCGCGCCGGGGACCGGCGCCGCGGAGGCCTGGGTGCTGAACAGTCTCGGCATCGTCTACGCACAGCAGGGGCTGGCCGAGGCCATCGGGTGCTTCGAGCAGGCGCTGGCCATCCGCCGTGAGGCCGGTGACCAGCGTGGCGAAGCGCAAGCCGCGAACAACCTGGCCAATACCTATCTCCTGCTCCGCCGGTTCGACGCGCTGGAACCTTTCCAGCAGGCGCTGGCGATTCAGCGGCGCCTCGGTTACCGCTTCGGCGAGGCGGTCGCGCTCAACAACCTGGGGGAGGCCTACCGCCACCTCGGGCGCCTCGGCGAGTCGATCAGCTGCCTCGAGCAGGCCGGGCAGATCTTCAGTGCCGTGGGTGACGCGCACGGCGAAGGGTACGCCTGGCACTACCTGGGCCAGGCGTTCCTCGAATCCGGCCGGATCGACGAGGCGCTGGACTATCTCACCCAGGCCCTGCGGGTCCGCCGGGTGGGCGGCGAACGGCTCGTCCGAGGCGCAGACCCTGCGGCAGCTGGGCCGGGCCCAGCGCGCCTCGGGCCGGCTGGAGGACGCCCGTCAGTCATGGGCCCGGGCCCTGTCCCTCTTCGACACGCTGGATGACCAGGCCCAGGCGGGCGAGGTCCGCGCGGAACTGGCGGCGATCGGGACCGGGAACGCCCCCTAGGCCCTCGTTACGGCGGGCCAGGCGGGGCCGCCGGGGGCCGCGGGGTGGCGCCACGAGGGAGCGCACAGGGGAAGAACTGTGTAACTGTTTCGTCGGTCCGCGGCCGGTCATAGTAGGAGTTTTCCGCTTCTCGCGGTCGCTACGATGCTGCCGGGAACAGTGTCACTCATCCTGGCCCACGGGGGCTGGCGGAAGGGGAGTGCAGGCATGGCAGAAACCGAGTCCGGGGAATCGCCGCGGATGGAGCACGAGTCGCAGCCGGCGATGGAGCATGAGTCGGCGCCGGCGATGGAGCACGAGTCGGCCCCGGCGATGGAGCATGAGTCGGCACCCGGCGATGGAGCATGAGTCGGCGCCGGCGATGGAGCATGAGTCGGCGCCGGCGATGGAGCATGAGTCGGCACCCGGCGATGGAGCATGAGTCGGCGCCCGCGATGGAGCACGAGTCGCAGCCGGCGATGGAGCATGAGTCGGCCCCGGCGATGGAGCATGAGTCGGCTCCGGCCATGGAGCACGAGTCGAATCCGTAACTGTCCCGGGCCGGGCCACGCGGACGGGGAAGCGGCCGGCGCCGCTCTCCGCCCGTGGCGGGCCAGGGAGCACCCCGGGTGAGTTAGACTCCGACAGGCGCGCACTTTCGCGTGCCTGTCGGTTGTCGTATGCGACCCCGGTGCCCGAGCGGTGACCCGGAGAGACGCTGCCCCGGCAATTGAGTCCGCTGGATAGGGAGTAAGTACCGTGCCCGAGGTCCGCATAGCCGCAGAGCCGCGCACCGATTTCGGCAAAGGTGCCGCCCGCCGGGAGCGCCGCGCAGGCCGTGTCCCGGCCGTGCTGTATGGCCACGGCACCGACACGCGGCACCTGACGCTGCCCGGCCACGACGTGATGATGGCGCTGAAGACGGCGAACGTGCTGATCCGCCTGGACGGCCTGCCCGGCGGGAACCAGCTGGTCCTGCCGAAGTCCGTGCAGCGCAACCCGATCCGGGGCTCGGTGGAGCACGTGGACCTCATCCTGGTCCGCCGCGGTGAGAAGGTCACCGTGGACATCCCGATCCAGGTGACCGGCGAGGTGTACTCGGGCGGCCTGCTCGACCAGCAGATGGTCCAGATCGCGATCGAGGCCGAGGCCACGCACATCCCCACCGGCATCGAGGTCAACGTGGAGGACATGCAGGTCGGCACGGCGGTGCACGCCGGCGACCTGAAGCTGCCCGCCGGCTCGTCCCTGGCCGTCGACCCCGAGTCGCTGGTCCTGCACGTGATCGCCGCGCCGACCGCCGAGCAGATGGAAGCCGAGATCGGCGTGCCCGAGGCTGCGGCCGCCCCGTCCGAGCCCGCTCCTGTTCCCGAGGGCGAGGCCCCGGCCGAGCCCGCGGCGGACGATACGGCCGGGCCGCGGCGGCCGGTCGGCGGCGGACGAATACGGTGGTCCGGGCGGGCGGCGGACGGCTACGGCCGGGACGGGGGAGCATGGCCGACGACCGCTGGCTGATCGTCGGGCTGGGCAATCCCGGGCCCGGCTACGCCGGTAACCGGCACAACGCCGGGTGCCATGGTGGCCGACGAGATCGCGGCCCGGATCGGCGGCCGGTTCCGGGCGGGCAAGTTCCGGTCCGTGATCGCCGACGGGCGTCTCGACGGGACGCCGGTCACCGTGGCCAAGCCGCTGACCTATATGAACGAGTCCGGCGGCCCGGTCGCCGGGCTCCGCGGCTACTACCGTCTCGACCCCGGGCACATCGTGGTCATCCACGACGAGCTGGATCTGCCGTTCGACACGATCCGGCTCAAGCTGGGCGGCGGGGACAACGGGCACAACGGGCTGCGCTCGGTGACCGCCGCCCTGGGCACCCGCGACTACTACCGGGTCCGGGTCGGGATCGGGCGGCCTCCGGGCCGGATGGACCCGGCCGCGTTCGTGCTGCGGGATTTCAGCGCCGCCGAGCGCAAGGAACTGCCGTTCCTGGTCGACCGGAGCGCGGACGCCACGGCGGCCCTGCTCAGCACGGGCCTGGCGGCGGCCCAGAACGCCTTCCACGGCGAGGCCCCGGGCGCGGACCGGCCCTGACTAACCAGCCCTGACTAACCGGCCCGGCCCTGAACACACCCTGAGTGAACACGAAGCGTCACTCTATCGACCAGCCTGCGGCTTTTTTCCCGCTCACGGTGCACCACCGTGTCCGGGAACGCTAGTTTCGCTGCAATGAAGGCCCTGGTCCTGTCGGGGGGCGCGGGAACGCGGCTGCGGCCGATCACGCACACCTCGGCCAAGCAACTACTTCCCGTGGCAAACAAGCCCGTCCTGTTCTACGGCCTCGAGGCCATCCGGGACGCAGGCATCACCGACGTGGGGCTGGTCGTGGGCGATACCGCGCCGGCCATCGAGGAGGCGGTGGGGGACGGCTCCGCCTTCGGCCTCAACGTCACTTACCTCAGGCAGGAAGCCCCCCTCGGCCTGGCCCACGCCGTGCTGATCGCCCGGTCCTTCCTCGGCGACGACGACTTCGTCATGTACCTCGGGGACAACTTCATCGTCGGCGGGATCTCCCCGCTGGTCGATGAGTTCCGGGCGGCGCGGCCGGATGCGCAGATCATGCTCACCCAGGTTCCCGACCCGCGGGAGTTCGGTGTCGCCGAACTCGACGCCGCCGGCCAGGTCGTCGGCCTGGAGGAGAAGCCGCAGCAGCCCAAGAGCGACCTCGCCCTGGTCGGGGTCTACATGTTCACCGCGTGCGTGCACGAGGCGGTGAGCAACCTGAAGCCCTCGCGGCGCGGCGAGCTGGAGATCACCGAGGCCATCCAGTGGCTGATCGACAGCGGCCGGAAGGTCGCCTCCACGACCATCTCGGGGTACTGGAAGGACACCGGGAACGTCGCCGACATGCTCGAAGTCAACCGGCTGGTGCTGGAAACGGCGGAACCGGCCCGGCGGGGCGTCGTGCACCCGGGCTGCGAGCTGATCGGCCGGGTGGTGATCGAGGAAGGAGCCGAGGTAAGCGCGTCGCGCATCGTCGGCCCGGTCATCGTCGGCGCGCGGACCCGGGTGACCGATTCCTACCTGGGCCCGTTCACCTCGGTCGCGGAGGACTGCACCATCGCCGACAGCGAGATCGAGTACTCGATCGTGCTGCGGGGCGCGTCCATCAGCGGGGTGCGGCGGATCGAGGCGTCCATCATCGGGCGCGATGTCGAGGTGACGCCCGCGCCGCGGGTGCCCAAGGCCCACCGGCTCATCCTCGGTGATCACAGCAAGGTGCAGATCAGCTCATGAGAATCCTGGTCACCGGCGGGGCCGGGTTCATCGGCTCGCACTACGTCCGCACCTTGCTCGCCGGCGGTTATCCCGGATACGAGCAGGCCGGGGTGACGGTCCTGGACAAGCTCACCTACGCGGGCAACCTGGCCAACCTGGACCCGGTGGCCGGGAACCCCCGGCTGCGCTTCGTCCAGGGCGACATCTGTGACGCCACCCTGCTCGCCTCCCTCCTCCCGGGCCACGACGCGGTACTCAACTTCGCCGCCGAGACCCACGTGGACCGGTCCATCGACGGAGCCTCCGACTTCGTCGCCGCCAACGTGGTGGGCGTCCAGGTCCTGCTGCAGGCCTGCCTCGACGCGGGGGTGGGCCGGGTGGTGCAGGTGTCCACCGACGAGGTCTACGGCAGCATCGCCGAAGGCTCCTGGGCCGAGGACGCGCCGCTCGAGCCCAACTCCCCCTACTCGGCCGCGAAGGCGGGCGGCGACCTGATGGCCCGGGCCTACGCCCGGACCCACGGCCTGAACGTCGCCATCACCCGGTGCTGCAACAACTACGGTCCCTACCAGTTCCCGGAAAAGGTCATCCCGCTGTTCGTGACCAACCTCCTGGACGGGCTGACGGTGCCGCTCTACGGCGACGGCGGCAACGTCCGCGACTGGATCCACGTCGACGATCACTGCCGCGGGATCCAGCTGGTGCTGGAGCGGGGCGCCGCGGGCGGGATCTACCACATCAACGGGGACGCGGAACTGACCAACCTCGAGCTGACCCGCGCCATCCTGGAGCACTGCGGCGCGGGCTGGGACCGGGTCACCCCGGTGCCGGACCGCAAGGGCCATGACCGGCGTTACTCACTCGACGACGGGGCGCTCCGGGCGCTCGGCTATGCCCCGCGGACCCCGTTCGCCGACGGCCTGGCGGCGACCGTGCGCTGGTACGCGGATCACCGCCCGTGGTGGGAGCCGCTGAAAGGGCCCGCCGGGGCGCCCGGGCCGCGGCCCGCGGCCGGCCGTGAGCCCGAAACGGCGGTCCGGGGCGGTCCGGCCCGGTGAGCCAGTGGCTGGTCACCGGCGCCCGGGGGATGCTGGGCCGGGACCTGGTGACCCTGCTCGAAGGCCGGGGCGAGGCCGTGACCGGCCTGTCCCGGAGTGATCTCGACATCACCGATGCCGGTGCCGTCCGGGACGCGCTGGCCCGCTGGCAGCCCGCGGTGGTGGTCAACTGCGCGGCGTGGACCGCGGTGGACGACGCCGAAGCCCATGAGGACGCCGCGCTCCTGGTCAACGGGGAGGCCGTGGCCGGGCTGGCCGCCTGCTGCGCGGCGCAGGGGACCGCGCTCGTCCAGGTCTCCACGGACTACGTGTTCGACGGCCTGGGCCGCGAGCCGTATCCGGAGGACGGTCTCCCGGCGCCACGCACCGCGTACGGCCGCACCAAGCTGGCCGGGGAACGGGCTGTCCTGGACCAGCCTGGCCTGGCCGGCTACGTGGTCCGGACCGCGTGGCTCTACGGGGCCCACGGGCCCAGCTTCGTCGCCACGATGGTCAGGAAGGAACGCGAGGGCGGGCAGGTCGACGTGGTGGACGACCAGCGCGGGCAGCCGACCTGGTCGATGGACGTGGCGGACCGCATCCACGCCCTGATCACCTCGGCCGCGGCGCCCGGCGTCTACCACGCGACCAGCAGCGGCGAGACGACCTGGTGCGGGCTGGCCCGCGAGGTCTTCCGGCTGGTCGGTGCGGACCCGGCCCGGGTCAGCCCGGCCAGCAGCACCGCGCTGGCCCGCCCGGCGCCACGGCCCGCGTACAGCGTGCTCGGCCACGCCTCCTGGGAGCGGGCCGGGCTCACCCCGATCGGCGGCTGGCAGCACGCCCTGCGCCGCGGCCTGCCCGGGCTCGCGGCCGTGACCGCCGCGGCTGCGCCGGCTCCCGAGGAGCCCGGTCCCTTCCGGCTGGTCTTCCTGGCCCGCTCCGCCGGGCCAGCCTGACCCGCCGGGCCAGGTCCCCCAGGCTGGCCCTACAGAGCCGGGATCGGGCCGCGCAGCTGCGCGGCGTAGGCCAGGCAGCTGGCGTAGTCGGGGAGGATGCCGGAGCTCTGCGCGGTGCGCAGGGACGGGGCCGCGGCGTCCTTGTCCGACAGCACCGGCTTGACGTCCACCGGCCATTCGATGCCGATGTCCGGGTCGAGGGCGTCCACGCTGTGCTCCCGCCCGGGAGCGTACGGCGTGGAGCAGAGGTACAGGACGGTGGCCTGCTCGCTCAGGGCCATGAACGAGTGCCCGAGGCCCTCGGACAGGAACACCGCGCGCCGGTCCTCGTCGTCCAGCCGGACCGCGGCCCACGCCGCGTACGTGGGGGACCCGACCCGCAGGTCCACCACGACGTCCAGGATGGCCCCGGCCGCACAGCTCACGTACTTGGCCTGGCCCGGCGGGACGTCAGCGAAGTGAATGCCCCGGATGACCCCGCGGCGGGATACCGAGCAGTTCGCCTGGGCGATTTCCAGCGGATAACCGAGCGTGTCCGCGAACTCACCACCCCGGAACCACTCGTGAAAGCTGCCCCGGTTGTCCCGGTAGATAGGCGGGGTGAAAGCCCAGGCACCATCGATGCTGAGCGGTTCCATCTGAAGCTCCTCTGCCGGGGCTCTGTTGCCGTATGCTCAGGGACCTGCTTTTCCTGGCTGCCGGGCCCTGACGCGCTCCGCGCGCTGCCCGAACGCTATCGGCTAACGCTAACTTCGCGGAAAGCTGAGGCGAACGTTAACACCGCCCGCAGACAAAAGGTAACGAAACGATAACAGCATCTGCGCGCCGTCATCGGCCCCCCGGGGCTGGACGTCCTACGTGTAGTCTCGCGCGCTCAGCGCGCCTGCTGCCGCTGCGGTCCATCTCGCAGGGGGCGTCCGTATAGCGGACAGATCCACTTCATGGAGGCTGGGGTTGCACGTGTTCAGAGCTCACGGCCGACGCCGCCCAACAGCTTCGGGGTGCCGGACCACGCGGGCGCTCACGTGACCCTGCAGTCCGCCCGTCTCGGCCTCCTGGCCGGCGCGCCAGGGGACGCTGCCCTGCTGGACAGGCTGCTCCGCATCGCCCAGCTGCGCCTGGCCGAGCAGCACACCGACGGCGAGTTCGTGTTCACCGTCACCGGTGAGGCACAGCCCGGCGGCGGCTGGAGACTCCGGCGGGCCGGCACGAGCCTGCGGTACGGGGCGATCACCGCGCTGGGGCTGCTCCGGCTGCCGGAGCCGGACCAGCGGACCGTGCTGGCCGGGATGACGGCCGAGGACCTGGTCGGCCAGCTGGCCAAGCAGATCGATGAGATCAGCGGGCTCGGCGACGCCGCCCTGGTGTGCTGGGCCGCGGCCGAGTCCGGGCACGCGGACACCGACCATGCGCTGCGCCGGCTGGCCGCGCTGGACCAGCCGGATCGCCCGGTGGACGTCGTGTCCGCGGCCTGGGTGGTCTCGGCGCTGGCCGCCGCGCGCCCGCAGGCCGACGTGGAGCGGCACCTGGCGGCGGCGCGGCAGCGCCTGCTGGCCGCGCGCGGTCCCGCGGTCTACCCGCACACCACCGGCCCGGGCACGCCCTGGTACCGCGCCCACGTCGGCAGCTTTGCCGACCAGGTGTATCCCATCCAGGCGCTCGCCCGGCTGCACCGCAGCGGGGACGATCCGGAGGCGCTGGCCGTCGCGGGCACCGTGGCCCGGGCGATCTGCGCCGCCCAGGGCGCGGGCGGCCAGTGGTGGTGGCATTACGACTCCCGCACCGGCGCGGTCGTGGAGGGCTACCCGGTGTACAGCGTGCACCAGCACGCGATGGGGCCGATGGCCCTGCTGGACCTGGCGGACGCGGGCGGGGACGGGCAGCTGGACGCGATCCGGCGGGGCCTGCGCTGGCTCAACGGCCCGCCCGAGGCCCCCCGGACAGCCAGCACAGGCCAGCTCATCCTGGATGACCCGCCGATCACGTGGCGCAAGGTGGCCCGCGCCGATCACCGGAAGGTCGTGCGCGGGCTGCGGGCCGCATCCACCCGGATCGTTCCCGGGGCCCGGGTCGCGGCGCTGGACCGGGTCTATCCCCCGGGCGTAGTCGATCATGAGTGCCGGCCGTACGAGCTCGGCTGGCTGCTCTACACCTGGCTGTCCTGAGGCGGCAGGTACTTCTCGTGGGGGTGGTATGAGTCACGACACTGGGGACGGGACGCAGCGCGAGCTGTTCGGCCTTTCCGTCGACGCGCTCACCATGGATCAGGCCATCGCGCGGTGCACCGACGCGATCGATCATGGCGAGCAGCTGTCCATCGGGGTGATCAACGCCGCCAAGGTGGTGTCCATGCAGCGGAACCCGCAGCTCCGGCAGGCGGTGGCCGAGTGCGACATGGTGCTGGCCGACGGCCAGGCCGTGGTGTGGGCCAGCCGGATCCTCGGCACGCCGCTGCCGGAGCGGGTGGCCGGGGTCGACCTGTTCATGAAGCTCCTGGCCGTGGCCGAGCAGCGCGGTGATCGCGTCTACTTCCTGGGCGCACGCCCGGAGGTGCTGGCCCAGATGCTGGAGCAGGTGGCCCGCTTGTTTCCCGGGCTGCCGGTGGCCGGTTCCCACGACGGGTACTACCAGGCCGGCCAGGAAGGCGAGGTCGCGGAGGACATCCGCCGCTGCCAGACCGACATCCTGTTCGTGGGCATGTCCTCGCCCCGCAAGGAACTCTTCCTGGACGAGTGGGGGACGGCTACCAAGGCGCACGTCGTGCACGGGGTGGGCGGATCGTTCGACATCCTCGCCGGGCTCACCCGGCGCGCCCCGCTCTGGTACCAGGAGCACGGCCTGGAATGGCTGTACCGGGCGTACCAGGAACCAGTGCGGCTCGGCCGCCGGTACCTGACCACGAACATGTCGTTCATGACCCTGGTGGGACGCGAGATGCTGCGCCGGGACAAGGCAGGCCAGGACAAGGCAGGCCAGGACAAGGCAGGGGAGCGCGCGTGACATCGGTCGTCGTCGTCGGGCTGGGATACGTCGGGCTGCCGCTGGCCATGCGGGCCGCCGAGGCCGGGCACCGCGTCGCCGGTTACGACGTGGACGTGACCCGGGTGAAGGCGCTGGAGTCGGGCGAGTCCTACATCGAGGATGTGCCCTCCGGGCAGCTGAAGGAGGCGCTGGAGGGCGGCAAGTTCCGGCCCTCGGCGGACGCCAGCATCTGCGCCGGGTTCGACGTGGCCGTGGTCGCGGCGCCGACCCCGCTCCGCGACGGCCTCCCTGACCTCACCTACCTGGAGGACTCGGCCCGCACCTTGTCCGGGTACCTCCGGCCGGGGAGCACGGTCGTCATCGAGTCCACCTCCTACCCGGGCACCACCCAGGAGACGGTCCTGCCGCTGCTGGAGGAAGGATCGGGCCTGGTCGCCGGCCGCGATTTCCACCTCGGCTTCAGCCCGGAGCGCATCGACCCGGGCAACACCACGTGGACGCTGGTCACCACGCCGAAGATCGTCTCCGGGATCGATGAGGCCTCGCTCGAGGTGATCAAGGCCTTCTACGACACGATCGTGGACCGGACCGTGACGGTCTCCTCGCCGCGCGAGGCGGAACTGGCCAAGCTGATCGAGAACACCTTCCGGCACGTCAACATCGCCCTCGTCAACGAGCTGGCGATGTACGCCCACGACCTGGGCATCGACGTGTGGGAGGCGATCGAGGCCGCGTCGACGAAGCCGTTCGGGTTCATGCGGTTCACCCCGGGCCCGGGGGTGGGCGGCCACTGCCTGCCCATCGATCCGTCCTACCTGTCCTGGCGGGTCGAGCGGGCGCTGGGCAAGAGCTTCCGCTTCGTCGAGCTCGCCGACGACATCAACAACCACATGCCGGACTACGTGGTGAACCGGATCATGATGTCGTTCAACGCCATGGGCCGCCCGGTCAAGGGGGCCCGCATCCTGCTGCTCGGCCTGGCCTACAAGAAGAACACCGGTGACGCCCGGCAATCACCGGCGGTGCGCGTTTCGGTGTTGCTCTCGGCGCTGGGGGCGCAATTGCGGGCCGCCGACCCGTACGTGGTCGAGGGCACCGTGGTGGACGATATGGTGCCGCGCGTGGAGCCAACTCCCGCCGAACTCGCGGATGCCGACATGGTCGTTTTGCTGACCGACCACGATGCCTTTGATTTCGCCGAGATCCGCAAGCACGCGAAGCTCATCTTCGACTGCCGCCGGCGCTTGTCCGGCCCGAATGTCGAGAGCCTCTGAGCACGCCGATGCGGATTATCTGCGTGGCCGGCGCGCGGCCAAACTACATGAAGGTCAAGCCGGTCATGGACGCGCTGGAGGAAAGCGCGGCCGAGGTCATTCTGGTGCACACCGGCCAGCATTACGACGCGGCGATGAACGACGTTTTCTTCGCCGATCTCGGTATCCGGCCGCCGGATCACAGGCTGCAGGTCGGGTCGGGCACCCACGCCACCCAGACGGGCAAGGTCATGGCGGCCTTCGAGCCCCTGGTCGAGCAGGTGCGCCCGGACGTGGTCGTCGTGGTCGGCGACGTGAACTCCACCGTCGGCTGCGCGCTGGTGACCGCCAAGTCCGGGGCGCTGCTGGCCCACGTGGAGGCCGGGCTGCGCAGCCGGGACTGGGCCATGCCCGAGGAGATCAACCGGGTGGTCACCGACCGGGTGAGTGACTTCCTGCTCGCCCCGTCGCCGGACGCGGTGAGCAACCTGCGCGGCGAGGGATACCGGGAAGACCAGATCCACCTGGTCGGCAACGTCATGGTGGACACGCTGCTGGCCAACCTCGACCGGGCCATGGCCCGGGACACGCTGTCCGGCCTGGGCCTGCGGGCCGGTGAGTACGCGCTGGTGACCCTGCACCGGCCCGCGAACGTGGACGATCCGCAGGCCCTGACCCCGCTGCTGAGCGGCGCTCGGCGATATCGCCCGGGTCTGCCCCGTGGTGCTGCCCGCCCACCCCCGGGTGGCGGGCCAGCTGCGGGACATCTCGCCGCAGGTCCAGGTCATCCCGCCCGCGGGCTACCTCGACTTCATCGCGCTCCAGGCCTCGGCCCGGCTGGTGCTGACCGACTCCGGCGGCATCCAGGAAGAGACCACGGTGCTGGGCGTGCCCTGCCTCACCCTGAGGGAGAACACCGAACGGCCCATCACCCTGACCGAGGGCACGAACCAGCTGGTCGGCCGGGATCCGGAGCGGATCGTGAAGACCGCGCTCAGCGTGATCGGGGCGCCGCCGCCCCGGCGCGCCCCGGCGCTCTGGGACGGGCGGGCCGGGCAGCGCATCGCCGCGGTCCTGCTGGCTGACCGGGGGCCGGATGGCCCCCCGCGGCCTACCGACCTGGGTTAAGGCCGATCTGGGTTAGGGCCGCCCGGCGCTGGGGTGGGAGCCGCCCGGTGAGAGGCGCCGGCTAGAGGCCGGGGCTCACGGCCCGCCGGGCGCCGCGGGAGCGGCCCAGCAGGTTCAGCCGGACCGGGTGCCGGTCGAGGAACACGCAGACCGAGAAGACCGCGATCAGGGTGAGCAGGAGCAGGCCGCCGAAGACGCGCTTGGACGAGCCCGGCTGGGCCAGCGGGCCGGTGCCGCCGATCAGCTTCGCGGTGATCTGGTCCACCGCGGGCGCGCCCGCCGCCGTCTGCTGGCTGGCCAGGTAGCTGGTGAGCACGTGCATCATCGCGTTGAAGGTGTGCACCACGGCGGCCAGGTCGGTGCCGCTCGCGGTGACCGTCACTTCCGGGGTGCTGTAGTTCGGGTATTCGAGGTTGTAGCTGTTGACCAGGGCCACGTCGTAGCTGGTGCCGCCCGCGGTGCTGCCGCCGGCGCCGGCCACCTGCTGGCGGCCCTGCTCACCCATCATGTAGGCCGCGATCACGCCGCCCGCGCTGATCAGGGTGCCGCCGGAGGACAGGTACGGGTTCGGCTGGGCCTGCGACACGGGCTGGTTGAAGACCACCGTGCCGCCCTCCGCATACGTGGCCGGGGTGGTCTTGAAAGCGAACGCGAGGCCCGCGGCGACGACGAGGACCGCGAGGACAGCGGCCAGGTGGCGGCGGAAGAGGGCCGCGAAGTCCCATGTGGTCACAATTACGCACAATACAGGCTCCGGAAATGCTGCGGGGCTCTCCTGATTAAAAGCGGCGCTTCCCGTGTGCCATGGGGAGGTCAACCGGAGTGGTCCTGCGAAGCGCCGCCCGGAACCTCCGGCCGCCCGGTGAATCCGGGCCGGGATAATCCCGCCGGGGTCGCCGAAGCGGCCGCCGTGCCACCATTGGAACAGCTAGAATGCCGCATAGATGGCATCTGCCGCCTCTCGCCCGAAAGCGGGCATGCGGGCAGATCGGCGATGTGGATTCGGGCAGGCGCGCACCTAGTGCACTGACACGATGGCAGCGGGTCGCGACAGTGGGGCGGATAAATGGATGCGAGTGGTTCACTGCACACCCTGCGTAAGCACTGGGTGCTCACTTCTTTGCTGATTCTGCTGACATTGGTCGCAGCGGCCGGGATGTGGGTGGCGAAGCCCGGGCCTTACCAGTCCGAGTCCCAGGTCGTCTTCCTGGCCTCCCAGCAGTCGTCGAAGGTGAACGGCGACAACCCGTACATGTCGTTCAACACCACCCTGACCACGACCGCCGACCTGGTCCGCCGCGAGGTGCTGGACCCGCAGATCGTGGCCGAACTCGGGGCCCGCGGGTACACGGAGTCCTACAACGTGGTCGACGACCCGCTCGCCACCGGCCCGGTCCTGGACATCACCGCCGTCGGCGGCAACCAGGCCGCCGTCGAGGCCACCCAGCACGCGGTCACGGCCGAGGTGAAGTCCGAGCTGGCCCTGCTGCAGCAGGGCATCGCCCCGCAGAACCAGATCACCAGCCTCATCGTGTCCAGCAACACGACTCCGTCGCTTCTGATCAGCAAGAAGGCCCGGCCGCTGGTCGCCGTCCTGGCCGTCGGCCTCATCCTCATCCTCGCCATCCCGCAGATCGTGGACGCGTCGGGGCGCCGCCGGCGGGACCGCCGCCCGCAGGGACGGCAGGCTCCCATCCCGATGCCGGAGGCGAGCGCGCCCCCGGCCGAGGAGCGCGGCCCCCGCCTCTCAGTTCATGTACACCGCCAGCCAGCGGGCTGAGCCGAGGAACCCGGAGAAGTCGGAACCCCCGTGGCATGAGGTGACCTCCACCAACCGGTACTGAATCCCCGGGCCCCCTGGCCCGGCCCGCAGGAACTCCTGCGGGCCGGGCCATTTCCGTGTCCAGGGGGTCGGCCCGATCGGGGCAGGGCGCGGGCCGGGACGACCGGGCCGGGACACGAAGACGGCCACGGTGCGGGTGCACCGTGGCCGCCTGCCCGGGTGGTGATCCTGCGCGCTGGCCCGGGGGAAGCTGCGCCGGCCAGCGGTCAGGCGCGGACGACCGGTATCGGGTCCGTCGACTCGCCGGGGGCGGCTTCAGACCGCAGGATCCGCAGGGCGGCCCCGGTACAGCCGAGCAGCATGAAGACCAGGCCCGAGGCCATGGCGAAGGACAGCGCGTCGAAGGTCGCGAACGTGACCATCGCGACCGCCACCGACGCGGTCATGGCCTGTCCCAGGTCGCGGTACACGGGATCGGCCGTGATCCGGCGGACCTTCCGCGCGGTGACCAGGCCGGTGATGAACAGCGTCAGCAGGCACAGCACGCCCACGATGCCGAACTCGATGGTGCCCAGCAGGTACTGGTCGTCGGTGAAGAAGTAGGTCGCCGGGAGGAAGGTACCGAAGCCCCGGCCGAACCACGGGTGCTGCGAGATGTACGGGCAGGCCGAGGAGAACGCTGAGGTCCGGGACGTGGTGCTGGAGTCGGAGCTGAGCCCGCCGAACAGGCTGCGGAACGTGCTGAGCAGCCCCGGGACCGCCCCGTACATGCCGATCACGCCCGCGACCAGCACCCCGTACGCGACCCGCCGGTGCTGCTTCGGCCAGGTGGGCAGGATGACGAGGCAGATGACCACGACCGCCAGGATGGCCGTGCGGGACACCGTCATCGGCAGGGCCGCGCCGATCAGGGCGGCCTGGAGCCAGCGGGTCAGCCGCTTCCCGGGCGGCGCGAACCTGGCCCGGTTGATGGCCAGCGGCAGCGCCATCGCGAGGACCGCGGCGAACTCGAGCGGGTGGGCCGCGGTCGCGGCGGGACGGTTCAGGCCGTTCCGGCTGAGCAGGTCGCTGGCGGCCGACTGGGCGGTCAGGCCGGGGATGACGATGTACTTCGTCGCGTCGAGGCCGGTGAAGAACTGGGTGATGCCGAGGATCGCCATGGCGGTGGCGCCGATCACGACCCGGCCGAGGAGTTTCTGCAGCCGGTCCATCGAGGTGATGCCGTCCGAGGCCATCACCAGGATGCCGAGCCAGCCGCAGACCAGGATGATGCCCCGGTCGGCCCCGTTCGCCTCCAGGCTCGGCATGCTGTGCCGGTTGGCGGACACGTAGGTCGTGATCACGGCCGCGGCGAACAGGATGCCCGCCGCGCGGACGGGCTGGCGGCCGTGGGCAGGCGCCAGCGCCGGGTGCAGCCAGGTCACCAGGTAGAAGATCAGCACCAGGGCCGCGAACACGGTGGCCGGGCCGCCGACCGCACCCAGCGGGGCCACCACCAGCGTGGACGGGATCCCCATGAGCAGCAGCGTGTAGAAGCTCAGGATGGTGACCGCGTCGATGCGCCGCCGCGGCCGCTGGCCCGCGGGCGCCGCGCCGTCCGGGGCGGCCGCGGCCGGCCGCTCCGCTACCGCGGTCACGCTGTCCCCGCCGTTGGCGCTGTCATCGGCCCACTCATCCCCACCACCGGTCCCAGCCCGCCCGCATGCCCCGCCGCGGCCGGATCGATTTGCGTGTGCGTAATGCCGTTCATGTCACACTACCGGCCCCTTCGCGCCGGGACCGGGGATTCTCAGCCACAGGACAAACCGTTACCGGACGGATTGCTATTGTCCACGTTCTGCCCGGTCTCGAGCACCCTGTTGCCGTGCCGGTGCCAGCCATCCGTCGGGCCGCCGGCATAAGTCCAGCCGGGGCGGTCGAACCAGATGCCGAATTGGCCAATACAGCCGGCCGCCTCGGTGCTGAACACATTGTTGGTGAACCTGATACCAGTGATCGAAAAGCCGCCCGCCGCCGCCGGATCGCCCGGCGCGCCGTCGCCCGGGTTGTAGTCCTCGGCGTAAACGGCGAAGCCGCCGCCGGTGATGAGATTGCCGTCAACCCTGATGTTGTGCGAGGCACGCAGGGAGTCCCAGATGGCGACGGCGCTGTCCGCGCCGGTTGTCATCTGGTAAGTGTTATGCCGGATGAGCCCGTCGCTGGCGCCCTCGGTCTGGTAGCCGTCCTCGTGGCCGTTCGAGGTCCGGGTGGTGAAATCGTGGAAATAGCTGTTCTCCACCACGAAATGATCGCCGGTGGTACCCGAATAGCTACTGTCAGCCCAGCTCCACACGCCATCGTCGGCGCCGGAACAGTCCACCGCGTTCACGACCTCGCTGGTGCCCTGGTCCCAGACGCACGCGTGCACCCCGTCGTCGCCATTGATTCTTACCTGCTCAATGACGGCGCTGGCGCCGTCCTCAATCTTTACCGCACCGGTCCCGTTAGCGGCTTCCCCGGTCTTCCCGCTGTTGGACTCGATAACGCTGTTCCTGACGATGACATTCTGCGCTTCGATATCCAGCATGCCCCGGATGTCCTCGCAGGCGATCACGGTGCCCGGGGCGGTGATCCGGATGACCCGGCTCAGGCGGCCAGGGTCCGGGGTGAGGTGCCCGCCGGGGCACTGCGCGCGGTCAGGCCCGGTGTTTCCCGGCCCCGGCCACCCGCAGCGGGCCAGGTGGGCCCAGAGCCGCGCGCCCCCGGCGTGGCAGTAGGCGGGCACGGGCCCGGTGGGGGTCGGTGACGGGCCCGGTGCCGAAGGGGTGGCCGATGACGCCGCCGGGCTGCCCGTGGCGGGTGCGGTGGCCTGCGAGGCGGCCGGGCCCGTGCTGGCCGGGCCCGTGCTGGCCGGACCGGAGCAGGCGGCCGCCAGCACGAGGGTGCCCGCGGTGCCGGCCAGCCAGGCCACGGCGCGGGCTGGCGGGCGGAGGCCCGGCGGCCCGGGCACCGCACTCCCCCGCGGCGTCCCCGGGGGGCGGTGCTGGCAGGCTCCAGTGATGGGAATGCTCCCCTCGGGGCTAACGGGATAGCAGGTCAGCGGGGCAGAAGCCGGTCTGAGCAGCCGAGTTCGGCCGGGCGCAGCGAGGGCCTGAGCAGGGCCGCGACCGCGAACCGCGACTGCCGCCGGCCGCGGGCGGCGTGGGACAGCTCCCCGGCGATGATGGCCCCGTAGTACAGCCAGGAGCCCAGCGCCCGGTTGCGCCGCCGGTACAGCCGTACCCGGTTCACCACCTGCATGGCGTGGGTAAGGTCGGTGCGGCCCGAGCCGCCGCCGATGTGCACCGCCACCGCCCTCGGCTCGTAGCGGGTGACCAGGCCCGCGTCCCTGGCCCGGAGGCACACGTCGGTCTCTTCCGAGTAGAGGAAGAACGATTCGTCCCAGCCGCCCAGCAGGTCGAAACAGGCCCGGGACATCAGCACCACCGCACCCGTGGCCCAGTCCACCGGATGAGGCCGCGCGTAGGAATCGGTGTCGCTGACGTGGACGTGCTCGGAGAGTGCGGCGGCTCCGGTCGCGGACAGGCCGAGGGCGCGGAGCACCGTGGGGGTGCGCCGCAGCGAGGGTTCCAGGGTGCCGCCGGGTGAGCGGAGCTGCGGGACGACGAGCCCGGTGCCCGGGGTGCGCAGCGTCTCCAGCATGGGCGCCACCGAGCCCGGGGTGAGCCGGGCGTCGGGGTTGAGGATGAGAATCGCCTCGGCCCGGGCGGCCTCCCGCACCCCCCGGTTGATGCCGCCGGCGTAACCGACGTTGGCTGACCGCACGACACGGCAGTCATCCCGCCGGCCGAGAAGATCGGCGGTGCCGTCGGCCGACCCGTTGTCCACCACCACCACGTCCGCGCTGAGGCCGCCGAGCGCAGCCGGCAGGGAATCCAGCAGGTCCCCGATCACGGGCGCGCTGTTATAGGTGACGATTACGACATCGAGGTCAGGATGCTGCACGCGGGTCACCCCGGATCGGAGATGGGGGATGTGGTGTTATCCCAGACGTTGCCCGACCAGACGTTTCCGCGCCCCTTCGGGTTGAAGGCGGCCCCGGGGCCGAACTGCCCGCTGTTGTGGTAGTACAGGCGGGCGAAGCGGTTATCGATGATCTGGATGTTGTACGTTTGCGGGCCGCCGCTGTTCTGCCCGCCGTAGATGGTGTAAGAACCGCCCGCCACCAGATTATCCTCGATGAGCTTGTTCGCTTCCACGCCGAAGTCCTCGAACAGGCTGATGGCGTCGGTCTGGGGGAAGTTGACGAAGACCGTATTGTGCTTCACGGTCAGCGGGGTCGTGCCGCCGTTGACCGTGATGCCATTCACGTGATCGCCGCTGGCGTATCCGACGTCGTGTATGTAGTTATCCGCGATGAGGCCCGCACCGATCTGGACCCCGGTGGCGGTGTGCCAGATGTTATTGCCCAGGACCTGGGTGCCGGTGGCATCCCCGTAGATGTCCTTGACCCCGACCATCAGCCGCCGGGAATCCGAATACGGGCTGGAAATATCCGAGTCTTCCACCGTGACATTGCGGGTGTGCCGGAGGCTGACCCCGAAGCTGTTCCCGGTGGCGGTGATCCGGACGTCTTTGATGGTGACGCCGGAGCCGGTTACGTCGACGGTGTAAGGAATGGACAGGCCCTGGAGGACGGCGCCGTTGCCGCTCACCTCGACGTAGCCGCCCGCGTAATGCCACCCCGGTCCGCGGGACACCTGGCCGGGGACGGAGCGCAGCGCCATGCCCGCGGGCACGCCGGTGTTCGTCGCGTCCGGGTACCCGCACAGATGCGGGTCGCCCCCGCAGTCCGAGGGCGCCGTGGAGGGCGTGGGCAGGGCGGACCCGGCCGACGGTGAAGGCGCCGGGGTGGCGCCGCGGGAGGTCCGGGCCGGCGATGAGGCCGAGGAGGTGGCCGAGGCCGAGGCCGCGGATGAGGGGTTGCTGACCAGGCGCCCGGCCGTGGACTGGCCCCGGTGATGGCCGGAGAGCAGCAGCATCCCGCCGACGACGAGGACGGCGGCCAGGACCGCGCCGCCCGCCCAGATCGCCGCGGTCGCCGGGCGGCGTCCCCGTGGCCGGGCCTGCCGGTGCCGTGTCACGTCCGCCGCCCGCTCACCGGAGGGCTGACTTCAGCGCGGCGGCCACCCGGGCTTGCTGCCCGGGGCTGATCTCCGCGAACAGCGGCAGGCTGAGCAGCTGGCCGGCGGCCTGCTCGGTGACCGGGAACGAGCCTTCCGGGTAGCCGAGTCCGGCGAACGCGGGGGCCAGGTGGATCGGCACCGGGTAGTGGATGCCGGCCCCGATCCCGGCGGCCTGGAGTTCCTTGAGCACGTGATCACGGTTCGGCACCCGCACCACGTACAGGTGCCACACGTGCTCGTTCCCCGGCAGCGTGCGCGGCCTGATCACCTCGTCCAGCCCGGCGAGCAGGTCGTCATAGCGGGCAGCGGCGGCCCGGCGGCTGGCGTTCCACTGGGCGAGCCGGCGCAGCTTCGCCGACAGCACCACCGCCTGCAGCGTGTCCATCCGGCTGTTGAACCCGAAGACCTCGTGCTCGTATTTGTGCCGGGCCCCGTGGTCGGCGATCATCCGCGCCCGCTCCGCGAGATCCGCGGAGCCGGTCAGCACCGCCCCGGCGTCGCCGTAGGCACCCAGGTTCTTGCCCGGGTAGAAGCTGGTGGCGGCCAGGTCGGCGAGGACCGAGACCGGGGAGCCGTTCCGCCGGGCCCCCTGGGCCTGGGCGGCATCCGCCACCACCCAGCCGCCGAACTGCCCGGCGATCGGCCGCAGCTGCTCCAGCGGGGCGGCCTGCCCGTACAGGTGCACCGGGACGATGGCCCGGGTGGCGGGCGTGACAGCCGCCGCCACCGCGGCCACGTCGATCAGGTAGCTGTCGTCGCTGGCGCAGTCGACCAGGACGGGGGTCGCGCCGGCCCGCGCGACCGCCTCAGCGGTCGCGATGAAGGTGTTGGCGGGCAGGATGCACTCGTCGCCCGCGCCGATGCCCAGCGCGCGGAGCGCGATCTCGATCGCGTCCGTGCCGTTCGCCACCCCGACGCAATGCTGGATGCCGCTGAACTCCGCATACTCGCGCTCGAACGCCTGGACGGGCGCCCCGCCAACGAACGCGGTCCGGTTCAGCACCTCCTGCCACCCGTCGGCGACCTCGGCGGCTACGGCCTGATGCTGCGCCGACAGGTTGACAAGCGGAATGGACCCCAAGGCTTACCCCCCAACTCGTGCCCCCGGGTGCGGCGCGGGAGCGGGATCCGCGGCGGCGCCCGGCGGGGAAATCGGCAATAGCGTATGCGGATTCTTCATGATCCGTGGCGGCTCACGGGTTTTTGCCCCGCATGTAGCCGTCTGGGCCTCCTCACGTGTCTAACCTTCGTGACCGGCGCGTGCGGTCGCCCGGCGTCACGCGGGCCGCGGGCGCGGCCCGCGTGCCCAGAGAGGAGAGCGATGAGACTCATAGCCCGGAGCCGTCCCGGCCCGTCCCGGTGGGAGCACCCGCGATGACGTCGGTGAGCGTCGTCGTGCCCTGCTACAACTACGGCCGCTACGTCGGTGCCGCCGTCCGCAGCCTGCTGGACGACCAGCCGGGGGTCGACGTGCGGGTCCTGATCATCGACGATGCGTCCACCGACGGCAGTGAGCAGGTGGTCAAGGAGATCGCGGCCAGTGACCCCCGGGTGGAAGCGGTGCTGCACGGGACCAACCAGGGCCTGGTGGGGACGTACAACGAGGGCGTGATCGACTGGGCCGACGGTGAGTACACGGTCGTGCTGGACGCCGACGACCGGCTGGCCCCCGGCGCGCTGCGCCGGGCCGCGGACCTGCTGGACGCGCACCCGAACGTGGGGTTCGTGTACGGGCACCCGATCCACTACCCGGACGGCTCGGAGCCCCCGCCGGCCCGGACCAGGGTGCGGGGCTGGACGGTCTGGCCCGGCGCGCGGTGGCTGGAGGGACGTTTCCGTGACGGCCATTCGGTCATCACCTCGCCGGAGGTGATGGTGCGCACGGCGACCCAGAAGCAGGCCGGCGGCTACTCGTCGCGGCTGCTGCACTCTAACGACACCGAGCTGTGGCTGCGGCTCGCGGCGCACGCGGACGTGGGTTATATCCGCGGGGTGGACCAGGCTTATTACCGGGTGCACGGCGGCAGCATGTCCACCACCCGGCCCATCCTGGTCGATCTGCAGGAGCGCCGGGGCGCCTACGAGCTCGCGCTCGAGGACTACGGCAGCAGGCTGCCTGACGCCGCGCGGCTGGCCGCGACGGTGCACCGCAAGCTGGCCTGGGAAGCGCTGTGGACGGCGGCCCGCGCCTACGACCGGGGACGCACCGAGGAGGTCCCGGTGGCCGGGCTGGTCGAGTTCGCGCTGGACTGCTGGCCGGCCGCCACGTCCATGCCGGTCTACCGTGCGCTCCGGCTGCGGCAGCGGATCGGGCCGCGCGCCATGCCTTACCTGCAGCCGCTGGTGCTGTCGGCGGTCCCGCGCAAGGCGCAGAACTGGTGGTGGTGGCAGTCCTGGGCGCGCACCGGAGTCGGCTGACACGGGGCCGCCTGGCACGGGGCCGCCTGGCACGGGGTTGCCTGGCACGGGCCGGCTACACCGCTGCGGGATGGGCCGGGCTGGCGGTGCGCAGGCCGATGGCCTCCGCGAACGCGTCAGCCCGCCGGGGCCAGGAATGCTGGTCGGCGAAGGCCCGGGCCGCCGCGGACCGGGCCGGCTCCGCGCCGGATGCGGTGCCGCGGCGCGGGCCGGCCTGGCTTCCCGGGGCGCCGGCCAGGCGGCACACCGCGGCCACGAACTCGCCGGGGTCGCTGGTCAGCGCCATGAGCTGGTCGGCGTGGCCGGCGTCGAAGCCGGCCAGGCTGTCCCGCAGCCACCGTGAGCCGGGCAGGTCCGTGCTCGCCACGGGCAGGCCGGCGCTGAAGTACTCCAGCGTCTTCATGGGGAACGAGGCGCGGTTGAACGCGCTGTCGGCGTACGGGACCAGCCCTACGTCGATGGAGGCGAGGTAGGACGGGACTTCCTCGGCGGGAACGCGCCCCGCGTAGCGGACGTTCGGCCGGGCGGTGAGCGCGGCGAACCCGTCCCGTTCCCAGCGGGCGTCGTACGGCCCGACCAGCAGCAGCGAGTATCCGGCGTCGGCCACCGCGGCCAGCACGCCCAGGTCGATCCGCGGGGTGAGCTGGCCGATGAGGCCGACCACGGGCCCGGGCATGTCGCTGACGGCGGGCTCGGGAGACACGCCGTCCGTGTAGGCGGGCAGGCTGCCGTTCGGGATCAGCACCGGCGCAGGGGCGCCCAGCGCGGCCCAGTGCTCGGCCAGGTGCGGCGAGACCACGACGACCACGTCGGCGTGCGCGGCCGCCTGCCTCTCCTGGGCCCGGATCCGGTCCGCGGACAGCCCCATCAGCTCAGCCCCGGCCACGTGGTCATCGGTGCTGTAGACGACGTTCACGGCGTCGCCCCAGCGGCCGAGCAGGTCCTCGAGGTAGCCCGCCACCACGGCAAAGGGCCGGATGCCGCGCTGCCGCAGCGCCCACTTCACCTGGGCGCGGACCAGCGGGGCGGTGGTCGTGCGGATCCCGGGCCGGGTCAGCCCGGGCAGCGCGACCGGGGTGAGCCGGGTGATGCCCCCGCCCATGTCGGTGAGCTCCGGCAGCAGGCCCCCGCTGACCTCACCGCGCAGCCGGGCGGGGGTGACCGGGGAAACCGGGGGATCCACCCACAGCACGCGGGCGTAGCGGGTCAGGGCCATGGCCAGCGGCCGGTCGGTCCCGGGGATGCCGTCCCACGAGGTGGGCGCCATCCAGACCACGTACGGAAGGCCAGCAGTCAAGATTTCTCCTCAGGAACTGAATCAAGGCGGTGTCTCATCACGCCGCGCTCGCCTCGGGCACTTCTTCCGGCTCCGGCAGCGGCTGGCGCACCAGCGTGCGCAGGGGGTACACGACCGGCAGGTAGATGGCGAAAGCGGCGCTCCCGGCCGCGAGCAGGCCCAGCCAGCCGGGTCCGGTCAGGTGGATGACGGCCAGCGACACGGCGGCCATCAGCAGCGCGCCCAGGAACGGGCGCCAGCAGGCCCGGGCTATGGCCAGCACGCTGATGCCGGTCCGGGACAGCGCCCACAGGAAAGCGGGTCCGACCAGCAGCACGGCCACCACCAGATGGCCACCCGCGACCCCGGTGATGCCGCGCAGCCGGGCCCCGATCAGCAGGACCGGGATCAGCGCGGCCAGCCACAGGCCCTGCACGCCCAGCAGTGCGTTCTGGCGCCGGGCCGCGGCCATGCAGTCGTACATCAGCGAGTACGCCACCCGCATGAGCCCGAAGATGGCCAGCAGGCTCAGCGTGTGCGCGGCCGGGGTCCAGCGGTACCCGTAGATGGCCTGGATCAGCGGGTCGGCCAGCGTGGCCAGCAGCACGCAGGCGGGCACGGCCAGCGCCATCAGCAGGGACAGCGCCCGGGTGAAGGCCTCGCTGAGCACCTTGGCCGAGCCGGCCACCCGGGAGAACCCCGCGAACGACACCCGCTGGACGGCCTGCGAGATGCTGCTGACCGGCCAGCTGGAGACGTTGAAGGCCAGCTGGTACAGGCCGAGCATGGCCGGCCCGAGCGTGGCCCCGACGATGGCCGAGTCCACGTTCACCACGCCCAGCGTGAGCAGGCTGGCCCCGGCCAGCGGCAGCCCGTAGCTGAGCAGCTGGCGGGCCTGGGCCGTGTTCCAGCCGGGCACGACGATGTAGGGGGCCACGATGGTCGCCGCGATGAGGGCGGCGGTGCAGCCCGCCACCGAGCCCCAGGCGAAGCTGATCGCCCCCCGGCCGCCGAACGCGAGCCAGAGTGTCACCCCGGTGCTGACCACGAAGTTGAGGGTGTCGACGAGCATGCGCCGCCCCTGGGCGAACTCCCTGGTGAGCAGGGCCAGCGGGACGCAGGCGAAGCCGTCGATGATCACGACCAGGCACAGGATGCGGAGCATGCTGGTGGCGCTGGGCGAGCCGAGCAGGCCGGCCACGTAGGGGGCGGTGACGAACAGGCCGGCGTAGATGGCGGTGCTGGACGCCACGGACAGGGTGAACACCGTCCGGGCGAAGACGCGCACGTCCCCTTCCCACCGGATCATCGCGGCGTCGATCCCGAGCTCGTTGGCGCTCAGCAGGATCGTGATGACCACCTGCGAGACCGCGTACAGGCCAAAGATCTTGGGGCCGAACACGGTCCGCGCCAGCAGGATCCCGACCATGAAGTTGCTGATCCGCACGACGATCGTGTTCAGCAGGCTCCACCGGGCCCCCGAGCGGACCCTGGCCGAGAGGTCCTGATCCTCCGCCTCCGGGCCCGGGCGCAGCGTCTGCTGCCTCGACGGCGAGGCCGTGAGCGGGTAGATGGGTGGCTCGAAGACGAATTCCAGGGCCGGGCCGATGGTGTCGGCCACCCGGGCCCGGGCCGCGGTGCCGGCCGCGGCCCGCCGCACCGCGACCAGGACGGTGCGCAGCCGGAAGACCAGCATTCCCATGACGAGCAGCGCGGCGGAGCTGCCGATCGCCAGGGCCAGGGCATCGTCGTGGATCAGGAGGCGGGCCCCGTACATGATCAGCCCGACCACCGCCGAGGCCCCGAGCGGCAGGCCCAGCCGGGCGGTGGGCATCCGGGGCCAGATCGCCACCGGCTTGAGCTCGGTCAGGTACCAGGGCAGCAGGAACAGGACCGCGATCACGACCTGCACCACGGCCAGGCCGAGCATCCCGTGCAGCCGGATCGCGATCACCACGCACGGCACGAGGGTGGTGAGCCAGAGCAGCTGGAAGATCAGCGCCCGGCGGGACGGCGCGAGCACCGCGAAGTAGTCGTTCGCCAGCGCGTAGAACACCCGGAGCTCGGCCAGCGGGGCGAGCCACGCCAGCACGTGCGCGGCCGGCATCCAGGCCGGGCCGTAGATGGCGTGGATTAAGGTGCCGCCCGAGGTGCTGATCAGCACGCACGGCGGCAGGGTCAGGCAGGCGAGCAGGTCGACCGAGGACATGAACGCCGAGCCGACGACCTGGGGCCCGCGGCGCAGCCGGGCGAACGCGGCCGGCGCCATGTCGCGGATCTGCTGGGTCAGCACGGTGAGCGGCCAGGTGGCCAGGCACAGGGCCAGCACGTAGAAGCCCATGTCCCGGGCGTGCAGGACGTGGCCCACCACGATCTGGTCGACGTTGGTGATGGCGAAGACGAGCACGCTGGAGGCGGCGAACGGCAGGCCGATGCCCAGCACGGCCTGGGCCTTGTCCCGCGCGAACCCGGGACGCAGGGCCCGCGGCGACTGGGCGATGAAGATCGTGGCGGAGACCACGCTGCCCGCCAGCCGTCCCCAGGCCAGGCTCATCAGGCCGTGCCCGGTGGCGAACAGCCCGATGGTCACGACGACCGCCAGCCAGTTGTCCACCTGGTCGATCAGCAGCCGCCGCCGCGGGGCCTGCCGCTCGATCATGGCCCGCGGCGCGGCCACCACCCCGCTGATGACCACGCTCAGCGCGATGTACCGGATCACGCCCGCGGCGGCCGGTGCCCCCATGGTGGCGGCGAAGGCGGGAGCACCCTCGTAACAGGCGGCGTACAGTGCCGCGCTGCACGCCACCGAGATCGTCATGACGGTGGGCGCGATCTCCCCCGGGGAGTCGCGCCAGCTGATGATGGCCCCGCCCACCCCCAGCTGGCCGACGCTGTGCACCCCGAGCAGCGCGATGACCACGACACCGAACGCGCCGAACTCGGCCGGGGCCATCATCCGGGCCAGGATCAGCCCGATGACCAGCGTGCCGAACCGCGCCGAGACCGCGTCCATGAAGATCCACTGGAGCGCGCGGGACACGGACCGGCGGAACGTGAGGCCACCGTGCCTGGGCTTTACATAGGCCCGCGGCTGGGCTGCGGCCCGGTGCCCGCCGGCGGCCCCGGGGCCAGGCCGGTCCGCCTGGTCTCCCGCGGCCGGGACGAAGGACGACTGCCCCGCGGGGGAGCCGCCGAACGGGCTGGTCACGGTACGCACGTCCGCCGCGCGCCGGAACCGGCGTCCGCGCGTCTCACGGATACCACCATCATGGTTGCGGTCCCGCTCATCTCGGGAAGGGGCCAGCGGTGCCGGGCGCGCCGCGACGGGTCAGCATATTTCACCCCGCGCGACCCCTGTGAATCGCGGCGGTGAGCCACCGGCGGCCTTCCCGCGCCGGGCCGCCGCCCCCGGCCGGGGCGGCCCGCGGCGCAGGCCCCAGACGGGCGGATAACGGTACCATGCAGGCAACATCTGCCTGGTCAGCGTGGATTTCAATGGGGACGCGGATGCCCCCGCCGGCGGCACTGCGCGAGGCCGCCTCGAGCACCGAGAGCATGCGCACCCCGGCGGACCCGTCGGTGAGCGGGGCCCGGTGCTCCACGATCGCCCCGGCGAACTCGGACATGACCGACTGCAGCGCCTCGTGGCGGGGCAGGTCGGGCACGCAGACCTCGCCGCTGCGGTAGGTAACGCCCGGCTGGCCGGCCACCTGGGCGCAGTCCGGGACCCGGTCCACCCCGCGGTCATAGACGGTCACCGGGGCGCGGCTGTCCATGTCGTTCCAGACGATGGTGCGCCGGGTGCCGCCGAACGTCATCGTCCGGATCTTGGTGGGACTCAGCCAGCTGACGTTCACGTGCACCAGCGCGCCGGTGGACAGCCACACGGACAGGTGCGCGAGGCAGGCCCGCCCCGTGCCGACCGGGTCGGCCGTCTGGGCGGCCACCGCGACCGGGTGGGTGCCGGCGGGCAGCACGAAGTCCAGGATCGACAGATCGTGGGGGGCGAGATCCCAGAGCACGTCCACGTCCGGCTGGACCAGCCCCAGGTTGACCCGGACGGAATCCACGAACTGGATCTCGCCTGCCTCCCCGGACCGGATGATCTCCCGGATCCGCTGCGCGGCGGGCGTGTAGCAGAACGTGTGGTCGCACATCAGGGTCAGGCCGGACTGGCTGGCCAGCCAGGTCAGCTGCTCGCTCTCGGCGGCCGTCACGGTCAGCGGCTTTTCCACCAGGACGTGCTTGCCAGCCTGCAGGGCCGCGCGGGCCAGCTCGAAGTGCGTGCCGGCCGGGGTGGCGATCGCCACCGCCGCCACGCCGGGGTCAGCGAGCACCTCGTCGCTGCGCGTGGTGATCTGCACCTGAGCCTGCTCACCGAGGATGGCCCGGGCCCGGTCCTGGTGATGGTCGCACAGCCAGCGGAGCTGGAACTGGGGGCTGGCCAGTGCGGTGCGGACCAGCTTGGGCCCCCAGTAGCCGGCGCCAATCACGCCCAAGCCGATCGATGGCATGCGGCCGCTCCCTGATCTGTCGCGATCGGTGTCCATGCAGGCGGCCCGGGCGAAGGCGCCGCGGGCCGCAGACATGGACTAGACGCCCGATCCGCGGGTCCAGATGACCGCTTTAGTCAAGTTTCCGGAAAGTTGCCTGCATTACGCCGGCCCTGGCCCGGTTATCCCGGCTCTGGGACGTGCTGCGGCGAATGCAGCAGACCCGGCATACTTGCGCGGCATGGTGAGTGTTGTCGTCCCGGCGCACAACGAGGCCCGGGTAGTCGGCCGCCTGCTCGGCCAGCTGGTCCCGCCGGGGAGCCCGGGTGACGTGGAAGTGATCGTGGTCGCCAACGGCTGCACCGACGACACGGCGCAGATCGCGGGCCGCTACGGCCCGGGAGTCCGGGTGCTGTCCATCCCGGTGCCCTCCAAGCGTGAGGCCCTGCTGGCCGGGGACCGGGAGGCCGCGAGCTTCCCGCGGATCTACGTGGACGCGGACGTGGAGCTCGGGTCGGCGGACGTGCGCGCCCTGGCCGGCGCGCTGGCCAGGCCCGGGGCGCTCGCGGCGGGCCCGGAGCGGGTCCTGGCCCTGTCCGGGGCGTCCTGGCTGGTCCGGTGGTACTACGACGTGTGGGCGCGGCTGCCCGAGGTCCGCAGCGGGCTGTTCGGCCGCGGGGTCATCGCGCTCAGCGAGGCGGGGCACGCGCGGGTCGCCAGCCTGCCGCCGCTGCTCGCCGACGACCTCGCCGCGTCGCTGGTCTTCGGGCCGGATGAGCGGGTCATCGTGCCCGGCGCCCGGGTCGTCGTGCATGTCCCGCGGACCGCCGGTGACCTGCTCCGCCGCCGGGTCCGGGCCGCCATGGGCGTGAACCAGGTCGAGCAGGCCGAGGGTGCTCCCGGGGCCTCGGCCCGGACCCGCCCCCAGGATCTGGCCGCCCTGATCAGGGCCGAGCCGTGGCTGGCCCCGCGGGTGGCGGTGTTCCTCGCGGTCGCCGTCGCGGCCCGCCGCCGGGCCCGCCGCGAAGTGCAGCGGAACCAGTACTCGACGTGGCTGCGGGACGAGAGCAGCCGCGCCTGAGCCGCCCGCCAGCCCGGGTCATAAATCACCCGCAGTGCCGCCATGGTCACGAACCGGCGTTAGTCATGAAATCGGGTGGTCAGTGTTGAAGAAGTGGTCAACCTTCCGGTTCGGCTAGGCGTCTTCCGTTGTGTGCCCTGGGGGGTGCCGGGCGGGAAAGTCGACAGGGACGGTGGGGCGCGTGTCGGGTAATACGGCTGTCAGTGGTGCGCGGCGCGCTCGCGCGCGGCTCGGCTCGCCGGATTCGGCCGCCTGGACCGGGGCCTACCTCCGCCGGGTGGGGGTGGCCGATGGTGCCTGCGCCCTCGCCGCGAGCGTGCTCGCTTACGAGGTCCGCTTCGACGAGCCCAGCTACCAGCCGGCCATCTACCTCGCGTTCACCGCGCTGCTCCCGCTGCTGTGGGTCTTCTCGGTGGGCCTGGCCGGCGGTTATGACCCCCGCTTCATCGGGGTCGGCTCGGACGAGTTCCGCCGGGTGCTGAACGCCGCGGTGAGCCTCACGGCGATGGTGGCCATCGCCTCGTACGCGGTGAAATTCGAGGTCGCCCGCGGTTACATGGTCATCGCGCTGCCCTGCGCGACCTTCTTCGACCTGATCGTCCGGCACCGGCTGCGCAAGCGGCTGCACCGGCTGCGCAGCCGCGGGGCCTGCATGCGCCGGGTGGTGGCGGTCGGCCATGCCCCCGCCGTCGCCGACCTGATCGGCGAGCTGCGCCGGGGCACCTACCACGGCCTGTCCGTGGTCGGGGCGTGCCTGGCCGGCGGCACCATGCTGGGCGAGATCGCGGGCGTGCCGGTGCTCGGCGGCCTGACCAACGTGACCACGGCCGTCGGCTACCTCGGCGCCGACACCGTCGCCGTGCTCGCCTGCCCGGAGATGAACGGCATCCGGCTCCGCGAGCTGGCCTGGGACCTGGAGAAGACCGGCACCGACATGTGCGTCGCGGCCGCCCTGCTCGACGTGGCCGGCCCGCGGACCACCATCCGCCCGGTCGCCGGGCTGCCGCTGCTGCACGTGGACCACCCGGAACTGGCTGGCGGCAAGCAGGTGCTCAAGGCCGTGTTCGACAAGGCGGTCGCGCTGTCCGCGCTGATCCTGCTCATGCCGCTGTTCGCGTCGATCATGCTGGCGGTCCGGCTCGGCGACCATGGTCCCGTCTTCTTCCGCCAGACCCGGGTCGGCAAGGACGGGCACACGTTCTCGGTGTGGAAGTTCCGCACCATGGTGGTGGACGCGGAGCAGCGGAAGGCCGAGCTCACCGCGCTCAACGAGTCCGACGGCGCGCTGTTCAAGATGCGCAAGGACCCCCGCGTCACCAAGGCGGGCACCTGGCTGCGCCGCTACTCCCTCGACGAGCTACCGCAGCTGTTCAACGTGGTGCTCGGGGACATGTCCCTGGTCGGGCCGCGGCCCGCGCTGCCGGTCGAGGCGGCCAAGTACGGCGACCACATGCGGCGCAGGCTCGTGGTCAAGCCCGGCATCACCGGCCTGTGGCAGGTCAACGGGCGATCCGACCTGCCCTGGGACGAAGCGGTCCGCCTCGATCTGCGTTATGTGGAGAACTGGTCACTCGCCCTGGACCTGCAGATCCTGTGGAAAACCTGGTCCGCGGTCGTCCGGGGGCATGGCGCCTACTAGCCTGTGAGGCTCACCCCGCCTAAGAAGGGGCGCTTGCCTGATGACCACCGATGATGACCGCCTGGCCCGTGACCTGGCCAGCGAGGCTGGCCGCCTGCTCCTCGCGCTGCGCGCCGGGGGCGGTGAGCCTGATGCGCTGCGCAAGGCGGGCGACCGCCAGTCGCATGAGTTCCTCGCCGCGCAGCTGCGCCAGCAGCGCCCCGGGGACGCGGTGCTGTCCGAGGAGGGCCGCGATGACCTGGCCCGGCTGGCCGCCGACCGGGTGTGGATCGTGGACCCGCTGGACGGGACCAGGGAGTTCGGTGAGCCCGGCCGGACCGACTGGGCCGTCCACGTCGCGCTGTGGGAACACGGGGAGCTGACCGCGGGCGCGGTCGCCCTGCCCGCCCAGGGCACGGTGCTGAGCACCGCCGAGCCGCCGCCCGCGCCGCCCGCCCTGGCCCCGGGCCAGCCGGTCCGCGTGCTGGTCAGCCGGACCCGGCCGCCGGCCCTGCTCGACCGGCTGGCCCAGGAGATCGAGCTGACGCTGATCCCGATGGGCTCGGCCGGGGCGAAGGCGGCCGAGGTGATCCGCGGGACCGCGGACGCCTACGTGCACAGCGGCGGCCAGTACGAGTGGGATTCGGCGGCCCCGGTCGCCGTGGCCCAGGCCGCGGGGCTGCACGCGTCGCGGCTGGACGGGTCGAGGCTGGCCTACAACCAGGCGGATCCTTCCCTGCCCGATATTCTTATCTGCCTAGCGGGGCTTGCCCCGGTGCTACTGGATGGTCTGCGCGTGGCTGGTTGTTCAGCTACGCAGTAACGCTCCCGCGGGGAGAGTGACCTATCCCGTCCGTGCCCGACGACCGGAGTCTGCTTGATGGCCGTGCCACGTTCTGACTATTCGCTCTCGCAGCTAGAAGTGCTCGAGGCGGAGTCCATCCACATCATGCGTGAGGTAGCCGCCGAATTCGAGCGGCCGGTCCTGCTGTTCTCGGGCGGTAAGGACTCCATCGTCATGCTGGCCCTCGCCGAGCGGGCGTTCTGGCCGGCCCGGATCCCCTTCCCCGTCATGCACATCGACACCGGGCACAACTTCCCTGAGGTGATCGACTACCGGGACCGCCGGGTCGCCGAGGTCGGGGTCCAGCTGGTGGTCGCGTCCGTCCAGGACTCCATCGACGCTGGCCGGGTCGCCGAGGAGACCGGCCGCCGGGCCAGCCGCAACCGGCTGCAGACCGTCACCCTCCTCGACGCGATCGAGGACAACCGGTTCGACGCCGTGTTCGGCGGCGGCCGCCGGGACGAGGAAAAGGCCCGGGCCAAGGAGCGGGTCTTCTCCTTCCGGGACGAGTTCGGCCAGTGGGACCCCAAGAACCAGCGCCCCGAGCTGTGGAGCGTTTACAACACCAGGATCCGGATGGGTGAGCACATCCGGGTCTTCCCGCTGTCCAACTGGACGGAGCTGGACGTCTGGCAGTACATCGCCCGGGAGAAGCTGGAGATCCCGTCGATCTACTACGCCCACCAGCGCCGGGTGTTCGAGCGGGACGGCATCCTGCTGGCCGAGAGCGAATTCACCAACCCGGGCGACGACGAGCCGGTGTTCGAGGCCACCGTCCGCTACCGCACCGTCGGGGACATTCCCGTCACCGGGGCCGTGGAATCCACCGCCACGACCGTGGCCGACGTGATCGTCGAGGTCGCGGCCACCCGGGTCACCGAGCGCGGCCAGACCCGCGCCGATGACCGGACCAGCGAGGCATCCATGGAAGATCGCAAGCGGGAGGGGTACTTCTAGATGTCCGCGACCACCACAGCAGAAGTCCTGCCCACCGAGGGGGGCAGGCCGATGGACATCCTGCGGCTGGCCACGGCCGGATCGGTCGACGACGGCAAGAGCACCCTGATCGGGCGGCTCCTGTTCGACTCGAAGGCGATCTTCGAGGACCAGCTCGCGGCCGTGGAGCAGACCAGCAAGGCCCGCGGCGAGGACTACACGAACCTGGCCCTGCTCACCGACGGCCTGCGCGCCGAGCGGGAGCAGGGCATCACCATCGACGTGGCCTACCGGTACTTCGCCACGCCGCGCCGGAAGTTCATCATCGCGGACACCCCGGGGCACATCCAGTACACCCGGAACATGGTCACCGGCGCCTCCACCGCCGACCTGGCCATCGTGCTGGTCGATGCGCGCAACGGGCTGACCGAGCAGAGCCGCCGGCACGCGTTCCTCACCACGCTGCTCCGGGTGCCGCACCTGGTCCTGGCGGTCAACAAGATGGACCTGGTCGACTACGACCAGCGCGTGTTCGAGCGGATCAGCGAGGAGTTCGCGGCCTTCGCCGCCAAGCTGGAGATCGGCGACCTGAGCTTCATCCCCATCTCCGCCCTGCACGGGGACAACGTGGTGGAGCGCTCGGACAAGATGCCCTGGCACGACGGGCCGTCGCTGCTGCACCACCTGGAGCACGTGCACATCGCCTCGGACCGCAACCTCATCGACGTCCGCTTCCCGGTCCAGTACGTGATCCGGCCGCACCAGGCCACCGACCCCAACCTGCACGACTACCGGGGCTATGCGGGCCAGGTCGCCGGCGGGGTGCTCAAGCCGGGGGACGAGGTGATGCACCTGCCGTCCGGGCTGACCACGAAGATCTCCCGCATCGACACCGCGCACGGCCCCGTGCCGGAGGCCTACTCGCCCATGTCGGTGACCCTGGTGCTCGAGGACGACCTGGACATCTCCCGCGGCGACATGATCTGCCGCCCGCACAACCAGCCGATGGTCTCCCAGGACGTGGAGGCGATGGTCTGCTGGATGTCGGACGCCCGGCCGCTGGCCGCCCGGGACCGGCTGGTGGTCAAGCACACCTCCCGGACGGTCAAGGCCATCGTCCGCGAGCTGCACTACCGGCTGGACGTGAACACCCTGCACCGGGACGAGAACGCCGAGCGGCTCGGGCTGAACGAGGTGGGCCGGGTGAGCCTGCGGCTGACCCAGCCGCTGTTCTTCGACCCCTACACCCGTAACCGGCAGACCGGGGGCCTCATCCTGATCGATGAGTCCACCAACGCCACGGTCGGGGCGGTCATGATCACTGAAGGGCGCTGAGCGACCCGGGCGCGCAGCTGGCCGGGCATCAGGGGGCAGAGCACCGGGGGGTAGCTCATCCGCGGAGGGCGCCGCAACCGGGCGGCCCGTCCCCCAGCCGAGGCGGGAAGGCGCAGTGACCCCATTCCACGACCTGCAGGACTACCAGGCCCTGCCGCGTCTCGGCGGGCTGCGGCTCGCCCCGGACGGCAGCTGGCTGGCCGTGACCGTGTCCGCCCTGGCTCCCGACGGGCGGACGTTCAAGCCCAGTATCTGGCGGGTGGATACCAGCCGCGGGCCGGCCCGCGGTGCGGCTGACCCGGTCCGCGGAAGGGGAGGACAGCCCGGCCTTCCTGCCGGACGGCTCGCTGGTCTTCCTGTCCTCCCGGCCCGCCCCGCCCGGCACCCGCCCGGCCGCCCGGCCGGAGGCCGGCCCCCGGAGGCCGGCGTCCCGGGCGCGCCACCCGGCCCGGATGACCCGCCGGCCAGCCCGCCGGCCGGGCCGGCCGGGGACCCGCCCGGCCAGCGGGCCCTGTGGCTGCTCCCGGCCGCGGGCGGGCGAGGCCCGCCGGGTGATCGCCCCGCCGGGCGGCATCAGCCAGGTGGCCACCGCGGCCGGCTCGGGGCTGGCCGCGTTCGCCGCGGCCGTGCTGCCCGGCGCCAGCGGGCCCGCCGCCGATGCGCGGCAGCGCCAGGCCCGCGCCGATGCCGGCGTGACCGCGATCCTGCACGAATCAGCCCTGGTCCGGTACTGGGACCACGATCTCGGCCCGGACGAGCAGCGGCTGCTGGTCCTCGACGTGCTGGCCGCCGAGGACGCCTGGAACACGCCCGCCGCCGCGGGCGGGGCGACGGCCGGGGCGGTGCCTGCCCCGCGGGACCTGACCCCCCAGCCGGGCCGGGCCCTGGATGAGCACGTTTTCGAGCTGACCCCGGACGGGCGCCTGGCCGTCACCGGATGGTCCGTCGACGATGGCGGCGGCGCGCTGCGCAAGGACGTCGTGGTCATCGACACCGGCAGCGGGGAGCGCCGGACCCTGCTGTCCGCCCCGGGCTTCGACTTCACCGCGCCGCGGGTCTCCCCGGACGGCAAGCGGGTCGTGGCCATCCGGGAACGGCACGAGAGCCTAGACCAGGCCAGCGCGCTCACCGTGGTCATGGTGGCGCTGGACGATCTGCCCGCAGGCGACGGGGCACCCGGCGGCCGCGCCGACCCCCTGGACCTGCTCCCCGGGCTGGAGCACTGGCCCGCGGAGCTGGCCTGGGCGCCGGACGGCTCCGGCGTGTTCATCACCACCGCGGACCACGGCCGCGGCCCGGTGCTGCGCGCCGACCTGGACACCGGAGCCGTCACCCGGCTCAGCACCGACCACGGTGCCTACTCCTGCCTGTGCCCCTCACCGGACGGGCAGTACCTCTACGCGCTGCGCTCGGCCATGGACAGCCCGCCGCTGGTGGTGCGGCTCGACGCGGCCCGGCCCGGCGAGCCCGAATTCCTCCCGGGCCCCGCCGCCCAGCCGCCGCTGCCCGGCCGCCTGGAGGAGATCGAGGCCGCCGCGGCCGACGGCACCCCGCTGCGGGCCTGGCTCGTGCTGCCCGGCTCGGCCAGCCCGGACACGCCCGCCCCGCTGCTGCTGTGGGTGCACGGCGGCCCGTATTCGAGCTGGAACTCCTGGTCCTGGCGGTGGAACCCGTGGCTGATGGCGGCCAGGGGCTACGCCGTGCTGCTGCCCGACCCGGGCCTGTCCACCGGCTACGGGCACGAGTTCCTCGCCCGCGGCCACGGGGACTGGGGCGGCCTGCCGTTCACCGACCTGATGGACATCACCGACGCGGCCCTCGCCCGCGCGGACCTGGACGCCGGCCGGACCGCGGTGATGGGCGGCTCGTTCGGCGGCTACATGGCGAACTGGATCGCCGGGCACACCACCCGGTTCCGGGCCATCGTCAGCCACGCCAGCCTCTGGGCCCTGGAGCAGATGTTCGGCACGACGGACTGCCCGGCGGAGTGGCGCCGCCAGCTCGGGACGCCCGCCACCCAGCCGGAGCGGTACGCGGCCAACTCCCCGGACCGGCACGTGTCCGCCATCACCACGCCGATGCTGGTCATCCACGGGGACAAGGACTACCGGGTCCCGGTCGGTGAGGCGCTGCGGCTGTGGACCGACCTGGCCGCCCGGCCCGGCCACCTGGCCGGGTCCAAGTTCCTCTACTTCCCGGACGAGAACCACTGGGTCCTCGGCCCCGGCAACTCGCGGATCTGGTACGAGACCGTGCTCGCGTTCCTCGCCCAGCACGTGCTCGGCGAGCCCTGGCAGCGCCCCGGCCTGCTGTGACCGCGGCCTGCCGCCCGCCGGTGGCCGGCCCGGGGATGACCGGGGACCTGGGCCGCTGTGCCAGGCTGGGCCCATGACGCGCGCGAACCTGGACAAGCGGCCCGGCGAGGTCTCGGCGATGTTCGACAAGGTCGCCGACCGCTACGACCTGATGAACGACGTGCTCTCGCTGGGCCAGGACCGCTGGTGGCGCCGCATCGTGGCCCGGGCGGTCGGGGCCCGGCCGGGTGAGCTGGTCCTCGATCTCGCGGCGGGCACCGGGACCTCGTCCCGGACCTTCACCGCCGCCGGGGCCGCGTGCGTGGCGTGCGACTTCTCCCTGGGCATGCTCCAGGTCGGGGCGCGCAGGCTGCGGCCGGCCCCGCCGGCCGGCGCAGGCGGCCGCCGGGCCGGCCGGGCCGGTGCGGTTCGTGGCCGGCGACGCCCTCGACCTGCCCTTCCGCGACCAGGCCTTCGACGCGGTGACGATCTCGTTCGGGCTGCGCAACGTGGCCGACCCCGGATGCCGCGCTCGCCGAGATGCTCCGGGTCACCCGGCCCGGCGGGCGGCTGGTCATCTGCGAGTTCGGCCACCTGCCCTGGCCGCGGCTGAACACGCTCTACGAGTCGTACCTGGCCACCGCGCTGCCCGCGGTCGCGCGGCGGCTGTCCGGCAGCCCGGAAGCCTACGACTACCTGGCCGAGTCCATCAGGGACTGGCCCGCCCAGCCCGAGCTCGCGCGCAGGATGGCCGCGGCCGGGTGGTCGGCAGTACGCTGGCGGAATCTGACCCTGGGCGTGGTGGCCGTGCACCTGGCGCGCCGCCCGGGCTGACGGCTGCCGGCCAGGCCAGCCGGCTGGCGGGCGCCCGGGCCGCGCCCGGCCGGATGCCGCCAGCCCCAGCCACTGCGGGGCGGGTTCGCGGGCGCGGCAAGAGAAGGTCTAGACTCCGGAAAGAGCACTTGTGAAGCGGTTCACAAGATAGTCAGGACAATCTTCCGTGACCCACGAAGTCCCCCCCAGTCTCCCGCCCGCTGACGCGGCCGCGCCGCACGGCGGCACCCCGCGCACGCCCGGAACCCGCGCCGGCCGCCGAGGAAGCCGACGTCATCGTGGTCGGCGCCGGGCCGGCCGGCTCGGCCACCGCCTCCTACCTGGCCCGGGCCGGGGTGGACGTGCTGGTCCTGGAGAAGGCCAGCTTCCCGCGGGAAAAGGTCTGCGGCGACGGCCTCACCCCCCGCGCGGTCAAGGCCCTGGTCGGCATGGGCGTGCCGGTCGGCGAGCAGGACGGCTGGGTCCGGAACAAGGGCCTGCGGATCATCGGCGGCGGGGTCCGGCTCGAGCTGCCCTGGCCCGAGCTGTCCAGCTATCCCGGCTACGGGCTGGTCCGGACCCGGCTCGACTTCGACGAGATCCTCGCCCGCACGGCGCAGAAGGCGGGCGCGCGGCTCCTCGAAGGCGTGACCGTGACCGGGCCCGTGCTCGACGACGAACGGCCGCATCGCCGGGCGTCACCGCCCGGTCCACCGGCGACGCCGGCGAGCCGGAACGCAGCTACCGCGCCCGGGTCGTCGTCGCGGCGGACGGGAATTCTTCCCGGCTGTCCCTGGCGATGGGACTGAGCAAGCGCGACGACCGGCCGCTCGGCGTGGCCGTCCGCACCTACTACACGAGCCCGCGGCACGACGACGACTACCTCGAATCGTGGCTGGACCTGTGGGACGGGCAGCGGCTGCTGCCGGGCTACGGCTGGATCTTCGGCATGGGCGACGGCACCAGCAACGTGGGGCTCGGCCTGCTCAACACCTCCTCCTCGTTCGGCAACGTGGACTACCGGGACCTGCTGCGCCGGTGGCTGGCCGGGATGCCGGCCGAGTGGGGCTACGTCGAGGAGAACCGCACCCAGCCGATCCGGGGCGCCGCGCTGCCGATGGGCTTCAACCGCACCCCGCACTACACCCGGGGGCTGCTGCTCGCCGGGGACGCGGGCGGCATGGTGAACCCCTTCAACGGCGAGGGCATCCCCTACGCCCTGGAGTCAGGGGAACTCGCCGCCCAGGTCATCGCGCAGGCGCTGGCCCGGCCCGACGCGGCCGGGGCGGAGCGGGTGCTGATGGCCTACCCGCAGGCGCTCAAGGCCGCCTACGGCGGCTACTACACTCTCGGGCGCAGGTTCGTTCAGGCGATCGGCAACCCGAAGGTCATGCAGTTCGCGACCAGGCACGGGATGCCGCGCCCGGCGCTGATGAGGATCACCCTGAAGTTGCTGGCCAACCTCACCGAGCCGCGGGGCGGCCATGCGACGGACCGGGTGATTCACGCACTGTCTAAGATGACGCCGGCGGCGTAGGCATTTCAGCTGCCTCGACAGCCGAAACGCAACATGGAGAAGGGGAAAGGAGGCGCCTCATGCTGAGCTTGTATGTTCCGATCCTGGTGCTCGCCGGGCTGGCCGCCGTCTTCGCGATCTTCTCGCTCGGGCTGGGGGCCTTCACCGGCCCGAAGCGCTGGAACCGCGCGAAACTCGAGGCCTACGAGTGCGGGATCGAGCCGACCCAGCAGCCGAGCGGCAGCCGGTTCCCGGTGAAGTATTACCTGACGGCGATGCTGTTCATCCTCTTCGACATCGAGATCGTGTTCCTCTACCCGTGGGCCGTGGCGTACGACAACCTCGGCGCCTTCGGGCTCGTCGAGATGGTGCTCTTCATCGTCACCGTTCTGGTCGCGTACGCCTACGTGTGGCGGCGCGGCGGTCTGGAGTGGGACTAGCCGATGGGTGTCGAAGAAAAGCTGCCGAGCGGGATCCTGCTCACCACGGTCGAGAAGCTGGCCGGTTACGCGCGCAAGAGCTCGGTCTGGCCGGCCACCTTCGGCCTGGCCTGCTGCGCGATCGAGCTGATGCAGACCGGCGGGGCGCGGCATGACCTGGCCCGGTTCGGCATGGAGCGCGCCTCCAACACGCCGCGCCAGGCCGACCTGATGATCGTGGCCGGCCGGGTCAGCCAGAAGATGGCGCCCGTGCTCCGGCAGATCTACGACCAGATGGCCGACCCCAAGTGGGTCATCTCGATGGGCGTGTGCGCCTCCAGCGGCGGCATGTTCAACAACTACGCGATCGTGCAGGGCGTGGATCACGTCGTGCCGGTGGACATCTACCTGCCCGGCTGCCCGCCGCGGCCGGAGATGCTGCTGGACGCGATCGTGAAGCTGCACGACAAGATCCAGAACATGAAGCTGGGCGTGAACCGTGAGCGGGAAGTGACCGAGCTGGAGCAGGCCCGGCTGCGCCGGCTGCCGCTGGCCGCCGGCCTGGCGGGCGGCCAGTCGCACAACCCCGCGGGCGGCCCCACCCTGCTGGGCACCCCGCATCCGGCACGCCAGCACTGGGTCGCCTACCGTGAGCGCCGGGACCTGGGCTCGCGGGCCGCGGCCGAGCCCCAGGGGCCTCCGCCGCGACGCACGGCCGGACGAGGCGGGAGCGGCCGGTGAGTGAGAACACCCCGCCCGACGCGGCCGAACCTGACGAGGCGGCGCTGGCGGGCCAGCAGCGCCTGAGCGAGCAGGTCGTCCGGACCGGCATGTTCGGCACCCAGACGACCGGGGACACCTCCGGCTACGGCGGCCTGCAGGTCCGGCGGGCGCCGGTGCCCTCCACGCCGCGGCCCTACGGCTCGTACTTCGACGAGATCGCCGACGCGCTGAGCCACCCGGCTGGAGGCCGATGGCGCGGACTTCGGCGAGGCCGTGGAGCGGGTCATCGTCGACCGCGGCGAACTCACCCTGCACGTCCGCCGGGAGCACCTGGTCGCGGTGGCCCGGCTGCTGCGCGACGAGCCGTCGCTCGCCTTCGAGCTGTGCGGCGGCGTGTCCGGGGTGCACTACCTCGCCGACGCCGGGCCGCGAGCTGCACGCCGTGTACCACCTGGTCTCGATCACGCACAATCGCCGGCTGCGGCTGGAGGTGAGCGCGCCCGACGCGGACCCGCACGTGCCCTCCGTGGTGAGCGTCTACCCCACCTGCAACTGGCACGAGCGCGAGACCTGGGACTTCTTCGGCATCATCTTCGACGGGCATCCCGGCGCTGACCAGGATCGAGATGCCCGACGACTGGAAGGGCCACCCGCAGCGGAAGGACTACCCGCTGGGCGGGATCCCGGTCGAGTACCGCGGCGCCACCGTGCCGCCACCGGACGAGCGGAGGTCGTACACGTGACCACCCAGGCAAGCGGGACGGGAGGGCCAGCCGCGGACGGCACCGCCGAGGGCACCGAGGGCCGCGTCTACAACGTCGCCGGGGGGGACTGGGACGAGGTCGTCCAGGCCCTGCAGGACGGCGCCGACCAGGCGGACACCGAGCACCTCGTCGTCAACATGGGCCCGCAGCACCCGTCCACGCACGGCGTGCTGCGCCTGGTGCTGACGCTGGACGGGGAGACCGTCACCGAGCTCCGGCCGGTCATCGGGTACCTGCACACCGGCATCGAGAAGAGCATGGAGTTCCGCACCTGGACGCAGGGCGTCACGTTCTGCACCCGCGCGGACTACCTCTCACCCATCTTCAACGAGACGGTGTACTGCCTCGCGGTCGAGAAGCTGCTCGGGGTGGAGGCGGAGGTGCCTGAGCGGGCCAGCATCCTGCGGGTCCTGATGATGGAGCTGAACCGGATCGCCTCGCACATGACGGCGATCGGCACGTTCGGCCTGGAACTCGGGGCCACCACCGTGTTCCTCTACGCGGTGCGCGAGCGCGAGCGGATCCTCGACCTGTTCGAGCTGATCACCGGGCTGCGGATGAATCACGCCTACGTGCGCCCCGGGCGGGGTGTCGCAGGACCTGCCGCGAGGCGCCCTCGACGCGATCCGCGAGTTCCTCGGCCGGATGCCGCACCAGCTGGCCGAGCTGCGCTCGCTGATGGACGCCAACCCGCTCTACCTGGCCCGGACGAAGAACGTCGCCTACCTGGACCTGGCGGGCTGCATGGCGCTGGGCGTGACCGGCCCGCTGCTGCGCGGCACCGGGCTGCCCTGGGACCTGCGCAAGAGCCAGCCGTACTGCGGCTACGAGACGTACGACTTCGAGGTGCCCACCCAGGACACCTGCGATGCCTACGGCCGGTACCTGGTCCGCGTCGACGAGTGCGACGAGTCGCTGAAGATCATCGAGCAGGCCACCGACCGGCTGGCCGGGCCGCGGCCCGAGCACGACCCGGTGATGATCAGTGACCCGAAGATCGGCTGGCCGGCCAAGCTGGCCCTGGGCGGTGACGGCCTCGGCAACTCACCGGATCACATCGCGCACATCATGGGCCAGTCGATGGAAGCGCTGATCCACCACTTCAAGCTGGTCACCGAGGGATTCCGGGTGCCTGCGGGCCAGGTGTACACCGCGGTGGAGTCGCCGCGCGGCGAGCTGGGCTGCCATGCGGTCAGCGACGGCGGCACCCGGCCGTACCGGGCGCACTTCCGCGACCCGTCGTTCACCAACCTGCAGGCCGTCGCGGCCATGGCCGAGGGCGGCATGGTCGCCGACGTGATCCCGGCCGTGGCCAGCATTGATCCAGTTATGGGAGGCGTAGACCGGTGAGCGTGCGGCTGCGGGTCTGCATTGATGCTCCTCTTCTGATGGGAGGCGTAGACCGGTAATGGCGCTGTCGCAGGAGGTGCGCGCCCGGCTGGAGCCGGACGCCGCACAGATCATCGGCCGCTACCCGGTGCCGCGCTCGGCGCTGCTGCCGCTGCTGCACCTGATGCAGGCCGAGGAGGGCTACCTCACCGAGGACGGCATCGAGTTCTGCGCTGAGCAGCTGGGGCTGACCAAGGCGGAGGTCACCGCGGTGGCCTCCTTCTACACCATGTACAAGCACCATCCGGTGGGTGAGTACCACGTCGGCGTCTGCACCAACTCCCTGTGCGCGGTGATGGGCGGCGACGCCATCCTGGCCGACCTGCACGAGCACCTCGGCGTCGGCGACGACGAGACCACCCCCGACGGCAAGGTCAGCCTGGAGCACCTGGAATGCAACGCCGCCTGCGACTACGCGCCGGTGGTGATGGTCAACTGGGAGTTCTTCGACAACATGACCCCGCAGTCCGCCCGGGACCTGGTGGACGGCCTGCGGTCCGGCGCCGAGGGCATCGCGCCCACCCGCGGCGCGCCGCGGCTGTGCACCTGGAAGCAGGCGTCCCGGATCCTGGCCGGGTTCCCCGACGGCCAGGCCGCCGAGGGGAACACCGCGGGTGAGCCCTCCCTGGCCGGCCTGAAGGTCGCCAGGGAGCAGGGCTGGACGCCGGATCCTGCTGACACGGGAAACGGGAAGGCGGCCAGTGAGCGCCGCCTGGTACCGGCTCGCGAGGGTGGGCCGTCAGGCCCGGCCGAGGGGCCGGTGCGGTCTAGCCGGGCGGCGCGAACGTCTGAGGAGACACTGTGACCACTGTGCTGACGCCGGAACTCACCGCGTTCTGGGACGAGCCCGACTCGTTCACGCTCGCGGCCTACCAGCGCCACGGCGGGTACCGCGCGCTGACAAGGCCCTGGCCATGCAGCCGGACGAGGTCGTGCAGACGATGAAGGACTCCGTGCTGCGCGGCCGCGGCGGGGCCGGCTTCCCCACCGGCCTGAAGTGGGGGTTCATCCCCAAGGGCGGCGACAAGCCGCACTACCTGGTGGTGAACGCCGACGAGTCCGAGCCCGGCGCCTGCAAGGACATGCCGACCCTGCTGAACAACCCGCAGGCGCTGATCGAGGGCATCGTGATCGCCTGCTACGCGATCGACGCGCACCGGGCCTTCATCTACGTGCGCGGCGAGGTGCTGCACGTGATCCGCCGGGTGCACGCCGCCGTGGCCGAGGCCTACGAGGCCGGTTACCTCGGCACCGACATCCTCGGCTCCGGGTTCGACCTCGAGGTGGTGGTGCACTCCGGGGCGGGCGCCTACATCTGCGGCGAGGAGACCGCGCTGCTCGACTCGCTGGAGGGCTACCGCGGCCAGCCCCGGCTGAAGCCGCCGTTCCCGGCGGTGGCCGGGCTCTACGCCTGCCCCACCGTGGTCAACAACGTCGAGTCGATCGCGACCGTGCCGTACATCCTCGGCCGCGGGGCGCAGGACTTCGCGTCCTACGGCACCGAGAAGTCCAAGGGTTTCGGGATCTTCTCGCTGTCCGGCCACGTCACCAGGCCCGGCCAGTACGAGGCGCCGCTCGGCACCACGCTGCGCGAGCTGCTGGAGCTGGCCGGCGGCATCCGGTCCGGGCACCGGCTGAAGTTCTGGACCCCGGGCGGCTCGTCCACCCCGCTGTTCACCGACGAGCACCTGGACGTGCCGCTGGACTACGAGTCGGTGGCCGCGGCCGGGTCGATGCTCGGCACCCGGTCGGTCCAGCTCTTCGACGAGACCACCTGCGTGGTCCGCGTCGTGCTGCGCTGGATCAAGTTCTACGAGCACGAGTCCTGCGGCAAGTGCACGCCGTGCCGGGAGGGCAGCTGGTGGGTGGTCCAGCTGCTCGAGCAGCTGGAGCGGGGCGAGGGCAGCGAGGCTGACCTGGACAAGCTCCTCGACATCTGCAGCAACATCACCGGACGCGCGTTCTGCGCCCTGGGTGACTCGATCGAGTCCCCGGTCAAGTCGTCCATCCGTTACTTCAAGGACGAGTACCTCGAGCACCAGCGGCACGGCGGCTGCCCGTTCGACCCGGCCGCGTCAACGCTATTTGCCATGGAGTCCGCCTGATGCCCGTGCCGCCGAACCAGCCCGCGCCGCCGAACCAGCCCGTGCCGGCGAACAAGCCCGTGCCGAACCAGCCTGCGCCGAACCAGCCCGCCGCCCGGCCGCCCCGCCCCGGCCCCCGCTTCGGGCGCCGTGGCCAAGCCGGCGGACGGGGTCACCGTCACCATCGACGGGTTCGAGATCACCGTGCCCAAGGGCACGCTGGTGATCCGCGCCGCGGAGCAGCTCGGCATCCAGATCCCCCGGTTCTGCGACCACCCGCTGCTCGACCCGGTCGGCGCCTGCCGGCAGTGCCTGGTGCACATCGAGGGCCAGCCCAAGCCGCCGGCCTCCTGCACCACCACCTGCACCGACGGCATGGTGGTGCACACCCAGCTCACCTCGCCCGTGGCGGAGAAGGCGCAGCGCGGCATGATGGAGCTGCTGCTGATGAACCACCCGCTCGACTGCCCCATGTGCGACAAGGGCGGCGAGTGCCCGCTGCAGAACCAGGCCATGTCCACCGGGCAGGGCGAGACCAGGTTCGGCGGCGTGAAGCGGACCTTCCCCAAGCCCATCGCGCTGTCCACCGAGGTGCTGCTCGACCGCGAGCGGTGCATCCAGTGCGCCCGGTGCACCCGGTTCGCCGAGCAGATCGCCGGCGACCCGCTGATCGAGCTGCTCGAGCGCGGGCCGCAGGAGCAGGTGGGCGTGGCCGAGGGCGCGCCGTTCGACTCCTACTTCTCCGGCAACACCGTGCAGATCTGCCCGGTCGGCGCGCTGACCGGCGCCGCCTACCGGTTCCGGTCCCGGCCGTTCGACCTGGTCTCGGTGCCCAGCGTGTGCGAGCACTGCGCGGCGGGCTGCCGCCAGCGCACCGACTACCGGCGCGGCGCGATCACCCGGCGGCTGGCCGGCAGCGACCCGCAGGTCAACGAGGAATGGAACTGCGACAAGGGCCGCTGGGCGTTCACCTACGCCACCCAGCCGGACCGGCTGGCCGGCCCGCTGGTGCGCGACGCCGACGGCGTCCTGACCCCGGCCTCCTGGCCCGATGCCTTCGCCGCGGCCGCCCGCGGGCTGGCCGCCGCGCACGGCCGGGCCGGCGTGCTGGCCGGCGGACGGCTGACCGCCGAGGATGCCTACGCCTACGCCAAGTTCGCGCGGGTGGCGCTGGGCACCAACGACATCGACATGCGGGCCCGCCCGCACTCGGCCGAGGAAGCCGAGTTCCTCGCGGCCAACGTGGCCGGCCGCGACATCGAGGTCAGCTACGCCGACCTGGAACGTGCTCCGGTCGTCCTGCTGGCCGGGTTCGAGCCTGACGACGAGTCACCCATCGTCTTCCTCCGGCTGCGCAAGGCGGCCCGGGCGGGCACCCTGAGCGTGTACTCCATCGCCCCGCTGGCCAGCCGCGGGCTGGCCCGGATGTCGGGGGTCCTGCTGCGCACCCTCCCGGGCGCCGAGGCCGCCGCGCTGGGCAGCCTGATCAGTGGCACCGGGCTGGACGACACCGGCCGCGCGGCCAAGGAGGCCCTGGCCGCCGAGGGCGCCATCATCCTCGTCGGCGAGCGGCTGGCCGAAGTGCCCGGTGCGCTCAGCGCCGCCGACCGGCTGGCCCGGGCGACCGGGGCCCGGCTGGCCTGGATTCCCCGCCGGGCGGGTGAGCGGGGCGCCATCGAGGTGGGGGCGCTGCCGAACCTGCTGCCCGGCGGCCGCCTGGCCGCCAGCTCGCAGGCGCGGGTGGAGATGGCCCGGGCCTGGGGCGTGGCGTCGCTGCCCTCCCTGCCCGGCCGGGACACCTCGCAGATCCTGGCCGCCGCGGCCGCGGGCGACATCGACGCGCTGGTGATCGCGGGCGTGGACCTGGACGACCTGCCTGACCCCGAGGCGGCCCGCGCGGCCCTGGCGGCCACGCCGTTCGTGGTCAGCCTGGAACTGCGGCCGAGCGCGGTCACCGACCGCGCCGACGTGGTCCTCCCGGTGGCGGCGGTCGCGGAGAAGCCGGGCACGTTCGTGAACTGGGAAGGCCGGCCGGGCACGTTCGGGGTGGTGCTGGACGTCCCCGGCGTCGAATCCGACCTCCACGTGCTGCGCCGGATCGCCGACGAGATGGACGTGCACCTCGGGCCTGCCGGACGCCGCAGCGGCCCGCCAGGAACTCGCCGCGCTGGGCGTGGTGGGCGGTGCTCCAGCCGCCGGGGTGGACACGGCGGAAACCGCGTGGGGCGCGTCGCTCCCCTCGGCTCCCGATACCGGTCCGCCGGAGCCCGGCGAGGGCGAGGCGCTCCTGGTGACCTGGCACCAGCTGCTGGACGCGGGCCGCCTGCAGGACGGGGAGCCGTTCCTGGCCGGCACGGCCCGGCCGGTGGTGGCCCGGATGTCCGCCGCGACCGCGGCGGAGGCCGGGACCTCGGACGGCGGTAAGGTCACTGTGGCCACCGAGCACGGGTCGCTGACCCTCCCGGTCGAGGTGGCCGTCATGCCGGACCGGGTGGTGTGGCTGCCGACCCGGTCGGCGGGATCCGAGATCCGGCGCGAGCTCGCGGCCGGACACGGCAGCCTGGTGACCCTGAGGAGTGCGGAATGAGCGGCCTGGCCAGCGTGGCGCACCCGGGCCTGGCGGCGGCCGCCGGCCATGCCCCCGTGCTCGCGGCGGCTGATCCGACCCTGGCCAGCTTCTATCACCAGCCCTGGTGGCTGGTGATCATCAAGGTGCTGTTCGTCTTCCTCTTCCTGATGCTCATGACGCTGTTCGCCATCTGGGCGGAGCGGCGGATCATCGGCCGGATGCAGCAGCGGCCGGGACCGAACCGGGCCGGGCCGTTCGGCCTGCTCCAGTCGCTGCTCGACGGCATCAAGCTGCCGCTGAAGGAAGACATCATCCCGACCAACGTGGACAAGCTGCTGTTCTGGCTGGCCCCCGCGATCTCGGTGATCCCCGCGTTCGTCAGCTTCGCGATCATCCCGTTCGGTCCCGAGGTCTCGATCTTCGGCGTGCAGACCCCGCTGCAGCTCGCCGACCTGCCCGTGGCCGTCCTGCTCGTGCTGGCCATGAGCTCGATGGCGGTCTACGGGATCGTGCTGGCGGGCTGGGCGTCCGGCTCCCCGTACCCGCTGCTCGGCGGGCTGCGCGCGTCGGCCCAGGTGATCAGCTACGAGATCGCGATGGGCCTGTCCTTCGTCGCCGTCTTCCTCTACTCGGGTTCGCTGTCCACCACGGCCATCGTGACGAAGCAGTCGGGGGCCAACACCTCGTTCCACCTGTTCGGCGCGGTCCTGCACTGGCCGTCCTGGTACGCGGTGCTGCTGTTCCCGTCCTTCGTGATCTACCTGATCACCATGGTCGGTGAGACCAACCGGCTGCCGTTCGACCTGCCCGAAGGCGAGGGCGAGCTGGTCGGCGGGTTCCACACCGAGTACTCCTCGCTCAAGTTCGCCCTGTTCTACCTGGGCGAGTACATCAACATGACCACGGTCGCCGCCCTGGCCACCACCCTGTTCCTGGGTGGCTGGCGGGCACCCTGGCCGATCAGCGTGTGGCCGGACGCGAACACCGGCTGGTGGCCCATGCTGTGGTTCCTGGCCAAGGTGCTGATCCTGCTGTTCTGCTTCGTGTGGCTGCGCGGCACGCTGCCCCGGATCCGCTACGACCAGCTGATGCGGTTCGGCTGGAAGGTGCTCATCCCGGTCTCGCTGGTCTGGATCCTGGTCATCGCGACCATCCGGGTCTGGCGCACGCACGGTGGCAGCCCGGCCGTCTACATCGTGGCCGGCCTGCTGGTCGTGGCGCTGCTCACGCTGCTGTTCCTGGGCGACGCGGCTGCGCAGCGCCGCGCCGAGGCCGCCGAGGAGGCGGCCGCCCAGGCCGGCGTGCCCATCGAGGCAACCGCAGGCGAGGCTGGTCCTGCCGACGGCGGCCCGGGCTTCCCGGTTCCCCCGATGGATCTGCCGCACTACCACGGGATCGGGGTGGATGTATCCGCCTCGGAGATCACCCCGGGGCAGTCCGGCGAGCCGCGGGCCACGACGAAGGAGGTGACCGGTGCCTGAGTTCCTGGGCCCCATCAAAGGATTCGGGACCACCTTCCGGACGATGTTCGAGAAGGTCGACACCGTCCAGTACCCGGAGGAAAAAAACCCGACCGCGCCCCGTTACCACGGCCGTCACCAGCTCAACCGCTGGCCGGACGGGCTGGAGAAGTGCATCGGCTGCGAGCTGTGCGCCTGGGCCTGCCCGGCGGACGCGATCTACGTGGAAGGCGGCGACAACTCGCCGGAGGAGCGGTACTCCCCCGGCGAGCGGTACGGCGCCGTCTACCAGATCAACTACCTGCGCTGCATCCTCTGCGGGCTGTGCGTGGAAGCCTGCCCCACCCGGGCCCTGACCATGACCAACGAGTACGAGATCGCGGACGACAGCCGGGAAACCCTGATCTGGACCAAGGAGCAGCTGCTCGCGCCGCTGCTGCCCGGCATGGAACCGCCCCCGCACGAGATGCGCCTCGGCCAGACCGAGCGGGACTACTACGGCCTGCGCACGGCGGGGGTCCCCGCCGGACCCCGCCTGGCCTCGGGGCCGGAAGGCGAAGCCGGGGAACCGGTCTGGACGCTGGCCGCGACGGGATTCAGTGAGGCCGGGGCTTCAGATGAGCCGTCACCGGAGGCGGCGTGGACGCCGCCCGCCCGGGCCGGCGACGAGCCGGGAGACGAGCAGTGATGCACGGCGGCGTACTGGCCATCAGCGATGTGGCCTCCACCACCCAGCAGATCACGTTCTGGCTGCTCGCCGTGGTCTCTGTGGGCTCGGCACTCGGCATGATCCTGGTCCGCAAGGCCGTGTACTGCGCGGTCCTGCTGGCCGTCGTGATGCTCTCGCTGGCCGTGCTGTACGCGCTGCAGAACGCGCCGTTCCTGGCCTTCGTCCAGGTGATCGTCTACACCGGCGCGGTGCTCATGCTGTTCCTGTTCGTCCTGATGATCGTGGGCATCCGGGCCAAGGACTCCATCGTGGAGACCATCAAGGGCCAGCGGGTGGCCGCCGGGCTGGCCGGCATCGGCCTGCTGGTGCTGCTCAGCCTGACCGTGGGGCACGCGGTCCTGGGAACCGCCGCCCCGGCCGGGCCGTCGTTCGGCGCGAACAACGTCTACGCGATCGCCAAGCTGATCTTCACCACCTACGTCTTCCCGTTCGAGGTGACCAGCGCCCTGCTGATCACCGCCGCCCTCGGGGCCATGGTGCTCGCGCACCGCGAGCGCCTCACCCCCAAGCTGACCCAGCGGGACCTGTCCCGGCTCCGGGTGGCCAGCGGCCATCCCGCACCGCTGTCGGGCCCCGGGACGTACGCGCGGCACAACGCCGTGGACATGCCCGCGCTGCTGCCGGACGGGACCCCGGACGAGGCCTCGGTCCCGGCCGCGATCAGGGGGGTGCCCGAGACACCCGACCAGCGGCGGACGCTGCTGGGCAGCAGCGCTGCGGTGCGCAGCGCCGCCGGGCCCGGGGAGCCCGGCGGCGACTCCGGCCAGGAAGGTGACGCCTGATGAGCCCCGGGAACTTCGTGGCGCTCGCCGTAGTCCTGTTCGTGATCGGCGCGGTGGGTGTGCTGGTGCGGCGCAACGCGATGGTGATATTCATGTGCGTCGAGCTGATGCTCAACGCGGTCAACCTCGCGTTCGTGGCCTTCGCCAGGATGCACGGCAACCTGAGCGGCCAGGTCATCGCGTTCTTCGTGATGGTGGTCGCGGCCGCTGAGGTCGTGGTCGGCCTGGCGATCCTGATGGCGATCTTCCGCACCCGCAGGTCCGCGTCGGTGGACGACGCGAGCCTGCTGAAGTACTAGCTAGGACCGGCTGACGTAGCAGGCTCGCTGACCCGTTCAGGGCCTGCTGAAGCACGAGGAGTAGCGCAGTGACAGGCTCACTTGCGGTTGCGACCACGGCCGCGGCCCACGCCGAGACCACCTTGCCCGCCGTCGGCGTGCAGCGGGCGGCGTGGCTGCTGCTCGTGTTCCCGCTGATCGGCGCCGTGGTGCTGCTGCTCGGCGGCAAGCGGACCGACCGCTGGGGGCACCTGCTGGGCGTGGCCATGCCGCTGGCCGCGTTCGTCTACGCGGTGATCGCGTTCGCCGCCATGCTCGGCTACCCGGGCAGCCAGCGCAGCCGCGACCTGCAGCTGTACTCCTGGATCACGGCCGGGACGTTCAGGGTGAACATCGGCCTGCAGCTCGACCAGCTGTCGATCTGCTTCGTGCTGCTGATCACCGGGGTCGGCTCGCTGATCCACATCTTCTCGGTCGGCTACATGGCCCACGACGCCGGCCGGCGCCGGTTCTTCGGCTACATGAACCTGTTCCTGGCCGCCATGCTGCTGCTCGTGCTGGCCGACAACTACCTGGCCCTCTACGCCGGGTGGGAGGGCGTCGGCCTGGCCTCCTACCTGCTGATCGGCTTCTGGCAGCACAAGCCGACCGCGGCCGCGGCGGCCAAGAAGGCGTTCATCGCCAACCGGGTCGGTGACGCCGGGCTGTCCCTGGCCATCATGCTGATGTTCACCACGTTCGGGTCCGTGTCGTTCAGCGGGGTGTTCCAGCACCCGGGCGCGGCCAGCCCGGGCGTGCTCACCGCCATCGGGCTGCTGCTCCTGCTCGGGGCGTGCGGGAAGTCGGCCCAGCTGCCGCTGCAGTCCTGGCTGCTGGACGCGATGGAGGGCCCGACCCCCGTGTCGGCGCTCATCCACGCGGCCACCATGGTCACCGCGGGCGTCTACCTGATCGTCCGGTCCGGCCCGCTCTTCGACCTGAGCGCGGACGCCCGGCTGGCGGTCATGATCGTGGGCGCGGCCACGCTGCTGTTCGGCGCGATCATCAGCTGCGCCAAGGATGACATCAAGAAGGCGCTGGCCGGGTCGACCATGAGCCAGATCGGCTACATGATGCTGGCCGCCGGGATCGGGCCCGCGGGCTACCCGTTCGCGATCGCGCTGCTCCTCGCGCACGGGTTCTTCAAGGCCGGCCTGTTCCTCGACGCCGGGTCGATCATGCACGGGATGAACGACGAGGTGGACATGCGCCGCTACGGCGGCCTGGCCGCGGTCATGCGGATCACCTTCCTCACGTTCGGTGCCTGCTACCTGGCCATCATCGGCATCCCGCCGTTCTCCGGCTTCTTCGCCAAGGACACGGTGATCGACGCCGCGTTCCACCAGGGCGGCACCACCGGCTGGATCGTGGGCATCTGCGCGGTGATCGGCGCGGGCCTCACCGCGTTCTACATGACCCGGGTCATGTTCATGACGTTCGCCGGGAAGCGCCGCTGGGATGAGAACGCCCACCCGCACGAGGCGCCGCCTGTGATGACCTGGCCGGTGATCCTGCTGTCCATCGGGGCCGTGGGATTCGGGGCGTGGGAGATCCTCGGGGACCGGCTGGCCAAGTTCCTCGGCCCGGTCAGCGGGTACACGCCGCCCGAGCCGGCCATCTTCAGCACCTCCGGCATCGTGGCGCTGGTCCTGATCGTGGTCGGGATCGGGATCGCGTGGGCGCTGTACGGCCGCCGGCCGGTGCCGGGCACCGCCCCGGCCGCCGGGTTCCCGGTCACGGCCGCGCGCAAGGACCTGTACGGGGACGCGATCAACGAGTCCCTGCTGATGCGGCCCGGGCAGTGGCTGACCAGGCTGTCCGTGTACTTCGACAACCGCGGCGTGGACGGCCTGGTCAACACCGTGGCCGCGGTCATCGGCGGCACGTCGGGGCGGATGCGCCGGATCCAGACCGGGTTCGTCCGCTCCTACGCCCTGTCCATGTTCCTCGGCGGGGTGCTGCTGGTCGGCGCCCTCCTGCTGGCGAGAATCTAGGAGACCACGGCTCATGAGCACGTTTCCCTGGCTGACCGTGATCGGCGCGGTGCCGTTGGCCGGCGCGCTGGTCATCGCCGTGACGCCGGGCGTGTCCGCGCCGGGCAGCGAGGCGGACCGGGCGGCCCGGCGCCTGCTGGTCAAGCGGCTGGCGCTGGTGTTCTCGCTGATCACGCTGGGACTGACCATCGCCATGATGGTCGCCTTCTCGCCGCACGGGAACGAGTTCCAGTTCACCCAGACCTACCAGTGGATCCCGCAGTTCGGCGTGCACTACGCGGTCGGCGTGGACGGGATCGCGCTGGTGCTCATCGCCATGACCGCGGTGCTGATGCCGGTGGTCATCCTGGCCTCGTGGAACGACGCGGACCCGCCGGAGGCCGGTGAGGCCGCGGCGGCCGCTGGGGACACCCCCGCCGCCCCCGCCCCCGGGACCAGGTCCCGGCGCAGCGCGAAGACCTACTTCGCGCTGCTGCTGGTGCTGGAAACCATGATGGTCGGCGTGTTCGCGGCCACCGACGTCTTCCTCTTCTACGTGTTCTTCGAGGCCATGCTGATCCCGATGTACTTCCTGATCGGCAGCTTCGGGACCGGCCAGCGCCAGTACGCCGCGGTCAAGTTCCTGCTTTACAGCCTGTTCGGCGGGCTGCTCATGCTGGTCGCGGTCATCGCGCTGTACGTCTACTCCGGCCACGGCGGCCACCCCGGCACGTTCCTGTTCACCGAGCTCACCCACGTGACGTTCAGCCCGACCGTGCAGAAGTGGCTGTTCCTCGGCTTCTTCATCGCGTTCGCCATCAAGGCCCCGCTGTGGCCGTTCCACACCTGGCTGCCGGACGCCGCCACCGCGTCCCAGCCCGGCACCGCGGTGCTGCTGGTCGGCGTGATGGACAAGGTCGGCACGTTCGGGATGATCCGGTACTGCCTGCAGCTGTTCCCCGCCGCCTCCCGCTACTTCACGCCCCTGATCCTCGTGCTCGCGGTGATCGGGATCCTGTACGGGGCGATCGTGGCCATCGGCCAGCGGGACCTGAAGCGCCTCATCGCGTACACGTCGATCTCGCACTTCGGGTTCATCGTGCTCGGCATCTTCGCGCTCACCACCCAGGCCCAGACCGGCGCCACGCTCTACATGGTCAATCACGCGTTCGCCACCGGGGCGCTGTTCCTGGTGGCCGGCTTCATGATCGCCCGCCGCCGGTCGCAGCGGATCGCCGACTACGGCGGCGTGTACCAGGTGGCCCCGGTCATGGCCGGCCTGTTCCTGGTGGCCGGCCTGGCCGGGCTGTCCCTGCCCGGGCTGTCCACGTTCGTCAGCGAGTTCCTGGTCCTGGTCGGCACGTTCAGCCGGTACAAGGTGGCGGCCTCGTTCGCCACCGCGGGCATCATCCTGGCCGCGATCTACATCCTGTGGATGTACCAGCGCACCATGACCGGGCCGGTCCAGCCCGAGGTCGCGGACATGCCTGACCTGCGGCCCCGCGAGCTGTGGGCGGTCGGGCCGCTGATCGCCGTGCTCATCTTCTTCGGCGTGTACCCGAAGCCGCTGCTCGACGTGATCAACCCGGCGGTGCACGACACGCTGTCCCAGGTCCACGTGACCGACCCGCAGCCTCAGCATCCGAGCACCGCCAGCACCAGCACGACGAGCTTCCGGTCCGGTAACCGGCTGATCCTCGTGAGCGCGGGCGGCGCGCAGATCCAGAAGGGAAACACCCCGTGACCGGGTCTCTCGCGGTGGCGACGATCACCCCGCCGCATATCGAGTACGGCCAGCTCTCGCCGTTGCTGCTGGTCTTCGGCCTGGGCGTGGTCGGCGTCCTGATCGAGGCGTTCGTACCCCGCGAGCTGCGCCGCCCCGCCCACCTGATCATCACGCTGGGCGGGCTGGCCGTGGCCTTCGTGCTCACCATCGTGGTCGCCGCCACCTCGTCACTGTTCGCCCACGGCGGGCACGGCCACGTCGCGGCGATGGGAGCGGTCGGGGTGGACGGCCCGACCCTCTTCATCTGGGGCACGATCCTCGTGCTGGCCTTCGTCAGCGTGCTGCTGATCGCGGACTCCTCCCGCGACGACCAGACGTTCGTGGCGCAGGCGGCCACCACCCCGGGCAGCGCCGAGGAGCGTGCCGCCCAGCTGGCCGGGGTGGTGCACACCGAGATCTACCCGCTCACCCTGTTCGCGGTGGCCGGCATGCTGCTGTTCCCGGCGTCCAACGACCTGCTCACCATGTTCGTCGCGCTCGAAGTCCTCTCCCTGCCGCTGTACCTGCTCTGCGGGCTGGCCCGGCGCCGCCGGCTGCTGTCGCAGGAAGCGTCCATGAAGTACTTCCTGCTCGGGGCGTTCTCCTCGGCGTTCTTCCTGTTCGGCGTGGCCATGCTGTACGGCTACTCCGGCTCGGTGTCGCTGGCCGCCATCGCGGCCGCGGCGTCCAGCAACGTGGGCAGCCTGACCCTGCTCTACGCGGGCATGGCGCTGCTCGGCGTCGGCCTGCTGTTCAAGATCGGCGCGGTCCCCTTCCAGAGCTGGAAGCCTGACGTCTACCAGGGCGCGCCGACCCCGGTCACCGCGCTGATGGCCTCCTGCACCCTGGTCTCCGCCTTCGGTGCGCTGCTGCGGGTCTTCTACGTCGCGTTCGGCCAGCTCACCTGGGACTGGCGGCCGGTGATGTGGGTCGTGGCCATCCTGACCATGGTGGTCGGGGCGATCATCGCGATCACCCAGACCGATGTGAAGCGGCTGCTCGCCTACTCGTCCATCGCCCACGGCGGCTTCGTGCTGACCGGCGTGATCGCGGCCAGCGTGGCCGGCCTGTCCAGCAGCCTCTTCTACCTGGCTGTCTACGGGTTCACCACGATCGGTGCGTTCGCGGTCGTCACGCTCGTCCGTGACCAGGCGGGCGAGGCCGGGCACCTGTCCAGCTGGGCCGGCCTCGGACGGCGCTCACCGCTGGTGGCGGGCGTCTTCGCGTTCTTCCTGCTCGCGTTCGCCGGTATCCCGCTGACCAGCGGGTTCACCGGGAAGTTCGCGGTGTTCCAGGCGGCCATCGCCAGCGGGGCGATTCCGCTGGTCATCGTCGGTGTGGTCGCCAGTGCCGTGGCCGCGTTCTTCTACGTCCGGGTCATCGTGCTCATGTTCTTCAGCGACCCCGCGCCGGCCGGCCCCTCGGTGGTGACGGTGGCGGCCCCCGGGCTGTTCACCGGCGCGGCCGTGGCCATCGGCGTGATCACCACGCTGGTGTTCGGCATCGTCCCCCAGCCCCTGCTCAGCCTCGCGAATCATGCGGCCGCCCACTTGTTCGTCCGCTGACCGGCCCGGGGCGCGCGCGCGTTCCGGGCCGGCCGGCGGGGTGTCCGGGTGCCCCTGGACGGGCATATTCGGGACGGCGGTAGCTTGGGCCTGGCGCGAGGATGGCCTCGCCCACCCTGGTCACGGCCGCCCGAGGTGGTCCGTGACCGCCGCGATGACCGATGACCGGGAGCCTTCGTGATCGCCACCGTCCCCGTGGAGCTGACCGACGCCGCGCTGGCCGCGGAGGTCGTGGATGGGCTCGCCCTCGTCGAGACCCAGCTGGCCGACGCCACCCGGTCCGAGGAGGAACTGCTCGCCGAGGCGTCTGCCCACCTGCTCGAGGCCGGGGGGAAAAGGTTCCGGGCCACCCTGGTCCTGCTCGCCTCGCAGTTCGGCAACCCGCGCGATCCGCGGGTGATCTCGGCTGCGGCCGCGGTCGAGCTGACCCACCTGGCCACCCTGTACCACGACGACGTGATGGATGAGGCGGTCATCCGCCGCGGCCACCAGAGCGCCAACTCCCGGTGGACCAACACCATCGCGATCCTGACCGGCGATTTCCTGTTCGCCCGGGCCTCGCAGATGCTGGCCGGGCTCGGCCCGGAGGCGGTCGGGATCCAGGCGGACACTTTCACCCGGCTGGTCAGCGGGCAGATCGCGGAGACCATCGGGCCCCGGCCCGGGCAGGACCCGCTGCAGCACTACCTGCGCGTGGTCAAGGACAAGACCGCGTCGCTGGTGGCCACGGCCGGCCAGTTCGGGGCCATGTACTCCGACGCCCCGGCCGGGGTGGTGGCCCGGATCCAGCCGGCCTGCGAGGCGATCGGCGTGGCCTGGCAGCTGTCCGACGACATCCTCGACGTGGCCAGCGAGTCCGACCAGTCCGGCAAGACGCCCGGCACGGACCTCCGGGAGGGCGTGCGCAGCCTGCCCGTGCTGCACGCGCTCGGCTCCAGCCGCCCGGCCGACGCGCGGCTGATGGACCTGCTGGTCTCCGCCGACCTGACCGACCCGGGCCTGCACGCGGAGGCCCTGGGCCTGCTGCGGGCCAACCCCGCGATGCAGCAGGCCCGCGCGGACCTGCAGCGCTGGGCGGGTGTAGCCCGCGAGCAGATCAGTGGCCTTCCGGACGTTCCGGCTCGCGCGGCGTTCGAGGGCCTGTGCGACTACGTAGTCGAGCGAACCGGCTAGGGGATGAATCTCCGTCCAGGCGTACCCAGTACCCGACCGGGAACAGCCGCACGTGCAGGTGCTCGTCCACCAGCCCCCACAGCCCGCGCCGGGCGAACAGGGCGACGACGACGGCCACCAGCCCCAAGATGATCAGGTACCACGCGTTGTACGAGGCCAGCGTCTGCTGCAGCACCATGTAGACCGCGGTCCCGATGATCGGTCCCTCGATCGTGCCCAGGCCGCCGATGATGGTCACGAACGCCATCTCCGCGGTCCACTGCACGCTGAACACCGCGCCCGGCTGCACCTGGAGCTGGCTGATCGCGAGCAGGCCGCCGGCGGCCCCGCAGCCCGCGCCCGCCGCCACGAACACCAGCAGCCGGGCCAGGCCGACCCGCGCCCCGGAGCTGCGCGCGGCCACCTCGTCGTCGCGGATGGCCGTCAGCACCAGGCCGAGCCGGCCGCGCAGCAGCAGGTAGACGCCGGCCAGCGCCACCACCGTGACGGCCAGCCCGGCCCAGTAGGTGTACGCGGTGAGCAGGGCCGGGCTGAGCCCGGACAGGCCGGGCAGCGGCATGCCGGTGCCGCCGCCGATCGAGGAGAACTTCTCGATGATGAGCATGATGGTCGCGGCCAGCACCCAGGTGGCGATCGCGAAGTAGCCGGTGCGCAGCCGGGAGACCAGCCACCACAGCGGCAGCGCCGCCACGCCGCAGCCGATCGCGGCCACGGGCAGCGCGGCGAACGGCGAGGTGCCGTGGATGGCCAGGATCAGCACGAAGTACGCGCCGAGCCCCACGAACGCCTGCTGGCCCACTGACACCAGGCCCGCGTATCCCGCCAGCAGGTTCCACATGCTCGCCATCGTGAGCACGATGAACGCCTGCACGATGATGGTGGTGGTGCCGGAGTACACGATGTAGGGGAACAGGGCGAGCACCACGACGACGATCAGCGCGGCCGCCCCGGTCCAGGCGACGTTCCGGCGCGACCGGGCGACCCGGAATCCCGCGGCCGGGCGGGCGGTGGTTTCCGAGACCAGGCTCATGACTGTGCCCTCCTGCCGGTCAGGCCCTGGGGGCGGAGCACGAGCACAGCGAGGAAAACGATGTACCCGGCGAGGACCTCGTCGGAGATGTTGATCTGGGCGCCGATCTGCTGGGCCACGCCCAGCACCACGCCGCCGAGCAGGGTGCCCCACAGCGAGCCCAGCCCGCCGATCACCACGGCCGCGAACGCGAACAGCAGGATCGTGTCGGTGCCCGTGGTCGGCGAGAGCTGGGAGTACATGCCGTAGGCGATGCCGGCCAGCGCCACGGTCCCGAAGGCCAGCGCCGCGGCGATGCCGAACACGTGCCGGTAGTCGGCCCCGGCCAGCTGCGCCGCCTCCCGGTCGTCGGCCACGGCCCGGATCAGGCGGCCGTACCTGGACGCGGAGAGGAAGTACTGCAGCCCGAGCAGCACCACCACCGCGACCGCGAAGATGACCACCAGCAGGTAGCCGATCTGGATCTGCGAGCCGAGCGTGAAAGAGCCGCTGACCAGGGCCAGCCCGGTGCCGATGGCGCGGCTGTTGGCGCTGAAGAACTGGAGCAGCCCGTTCTCGATCACCACCGACAGTCCGAAGGTGACCAGCAGCGTGATGAGCACGCTGCGGTCGAGCGCGCTCTGGATCACCGTGCGCTGCAGCACGTAGCCGAGCAGCGCCATGACCGGCACCACGATGAGGAAGGACCAGAGCACGGGGACGTGGGTGACGGTGATGACGCCGATCGCGACGTAGCCCGCGACCACGGCCAGGTCGCCGTGCGCGAGGTTGACGACCTTCATCACCCCGAACATCAGCGACAGCCCGCAGGCGAACAGCGCGTAGAGCCCGCCGGTCAGCACCCCCTGGAGGATGGCGTTTACCCAGGCCATTACGGCTCACTCCCTTCGCCGGGCGGGCCGGACCCTGCGGGGGCGCCCGGCGGGCTGGTCCCCCCGGGCCCGGACGAGGCGTCCGCCAGGCCGAAGTAGGCCGCCTCGACCTGGTCCGCGGTGACGTCGGCGGGCCTGGATTCCAGGGTGGTCTGGCCCTCCAGCAGGCAGTGGATGTGCGACGCCACCCGCAGGGCCTGGCTCACGTCCTGCTCGACGAGCAGCACGGTGAGGCCGGTGGCCAGGATCTGCGGCAGCATGCCGTAGATGCGCTGGACAACCACGGGGGCCAGGCCGAGCGACAGCTCGTCGAGCAGCAGCACGCGGGGGTTGGCGACCAGCGCCCGGCCGATGGCGACCGTCTGCTGCTCACCGCCGGACAGCTGGGCGGTGAGCTGGTGGCGGCGCTCCCGCATCCAGCCGAACATCTCGTACACCCGCTCGATGGTCCACGGGCCCGGCCGCGCGTAGGAGTCGCCGACCTGCAGGTTCTCCTCCACAGACAGCGACCCGAACAGCCGCCTGCCCTCCGGCACCATGACGATCCCCTGCCGGGCCCGGCGCTCGGGCCGCAGCCTGGTCACGTCCTGGCCGTCGAACCGGACCGTGCCGGCCGTCGGCTGGTGCAGGCCGGCGATCGTGCGCAGCAGCGTCAACTTGCCCGCACCGTTGGCGCCGATGATCGCGTAGACCTCGCCGGGGAACACCCGCAGCGAGATCCCGTCCAGGGCCCGGAGCTGCCCGTGGTGCACGACCAGGTCGCTGGCCTCCAGCAGCGGCGTGCCGTTTCCCGGCCGGACGCCGTTCCCGGGCTGGCTGCCGTTTCCCGGTCCGGTCATGACTCGCCCCGTTCCCTGCCCACGGCCCCGTCCCCCGTCACGTCCGGGGATGCCTCCAGGGACCCGCCGGCCAGCGCCGCGGTGACCTCGGTGCCGAGGAAGACCTCGCGGACCGCGGGCTCAGCCAGCACCGTGGCCGGGTCACCGTCGCCGACGAACTTGCCGCCGGACAGGCAGATCAGCCGGCTCACCACGGGGGTGAGCGCGCGCACCACGTGCTCGATCCAGATCACCGCGGTGCCCCCGGCGTTGACGTCGCGGACGATCTCGACCAGCTGGGCGACCTCGGGGTCGGTGAGGCCGCCCGCCACCTCGTCCAGCAGCAGCAGCGCGGGCTGCGTGGCCAGGGCCCGGGCCAGTTCCAGCCGCTTGCGCTGCAGCAGGCCTAGGCGCTCGGCAGGCACGTTCGCCTGGCCGGAAATGCCGGTCCGCTCCAGCGCCTCGACCGCGGCCGCGTAGCTGGCCCGCCGCCGCAGCCCGCCGCCCTGCTGGGCGGCGACGAGCAGGTTCTCGAACACGGTCATGTCCCCGAACGGCCGCGGCACCTGGTAGGTGCGGCCGACGCCGAGCTTGCACCGCGCGGCCGCGTCCAGCCTGGTGACCGTGCGCCCGGCGAAGCGGATCTCGCCCGCGCCGGGAGCGAGATCGCCGGAGATGAGGCCGAACAGGCTGGTCTTGCCAGCTCCGTTCGGCCCCACGATCCCGACTACCTGCCCCTGGTCGACGGCCAGGGACAGGTCTTCCGCGATGACGACCTGGCCGAACCGTTTCGTCACGCGGTCAAGCTCGAGCAGCGGGCTCGTCATCCGGTCACGTGTTAGTCGGCTTCAGGTCGGCGGTGATCTTCGCCTGCGGCTGCAGCGTGTTGTCCACGACCTGCATCTCCAGCGGGTACTTGGTCCCTTTCTGCCATTGCACGCCGACCGGCGGGGTGATGGCCACGCCCGGCGCGGGGCCGCCGGAGGCGAAGTTCAGCGGCCCGGCCAGGGCCTGGATGTTCACCTTGTGGATGGCGTCGGCGACCTCGGCCTTGTCGTGCGGGTCGCTCACCGAGGTGAGGGCCGCGTGGGCCGTCTCGAACAGGCTGTAGTTGCTGATGTTGGAGTTCCACTGCCCGCCCGTGCTGGCCTCGAACTCGCTGGCCATCTGCTGGCAGGTCTCCCCGGTGAACGAGGACTTCCACGGCAGCGACGGCGCCCACCAGGCGTCGGTGGCCACGTTGTCCACCAGGTGCCCGAGCGCGTAGGCGTCGGGGGGGAACAGCAGCACCTTGGCCACGGTGGCCAGCTTCGGCTTGAAGCCCTGCTGCACCGACTGCTTCCACATGGTGGCGAAGTCGGGCGGCAGCGGCACGTTGGTGAAGAAGTCGGCGCCGGCCGACTTGAACTGGGAGATCATCGAGGAGTAGTTCGTGGTCCCGTCGGGGTAGGGCGAGGACATCTCGAACTTGTAGCCCGCGGCCTCGGCGATCGGCGGGAACACCGCGCGGAACGCGTTGCCGTCCGAGTCGTTGGGGAACGCGGCGGCGACCACCTTGTCGGTGTGCAGCTGGGCGTGGATCCGGTCCCACATCGGGATGAAGGCCTTGACCAGGTGCTCGGCGCCGAGGAAGTACATCACCGTGTACTTGGGCTTGAGCGTCGGCTTCTGCGGGTTGCCCCCGAGGTTGACGTACCAGGACTCCCACGGGATGTTCGCGCAGATCAGCGGCGTGTGCAGCGATTCAGCCTGGCTGGCCACCGCGTTGACGGTCTCCGGCGTGGACGACGCCAGGAGCAGATCCACGCCGTCGTTCAGGATGGCCGTCTTGGCCAGGTCCCCGGCCCGGGTGGGGCTGGACTGGGTGTCGTAGGACTTGATCGTGACCGAGTAGGTCTTGCTGCCGATCTTGAATCCGCTCTTGTACGGGGTGGTCTGCTTGATCTTGGAGATCACCCAGTTGTCCGGGGCGCCGAACCCGGCCAGGGCCCCGGTCAGCGGGTGGATCCAGCCGATAGTGATGTTCTTGGTGCCGCCCGAGCTGGCCCCCTTGATGCCGGAGCTGCACGCCTGAAGCAGCCCGCCGCCCCCCACGACCACCGCGCCGGTGCCGGCCGCGCGCAGCAGGCCGCGCCGGCTCACGCCGCCGGGCTGGCTGGTTCTACCGGATTGCCCAGTCTGCTCACTCATCTGTCATCGATCTCCTTGTGAGGACGTATCGCAGAGGCGGGACCGTGCGGCAACGGGACTGTGCCGCGGGCGGTCCCCTTCAGGAAGGGGCGTCTGGCGACCGGTAGATACTCAGGGCCACGCCACTTGGTTCCTGACGCGCCATTCCGTCTCCTCGACGTCAGCGCCCGTCGCACACGGCGTCCGAGACGCCGGCGTCCGAGGCCCACCTTCAAACCACGCCCATCCCAGGGAAGGGCTTTGCGCGGATCCTAGTGTGCGCTTGGCGTACGCCTATGCGCAATACGGATATCCGCAAAGGAGAAATTTCCTCTTCACCACCATCACGCCCGGCGGTGAGCCGGGGCGCGGTGAACGCTAGCACTTGTCCGGTGCGGCTGACCAAGGTCCGTGACAAGGCCAATACCGATGCTTGGCGGCCCGGGCTGGCCGCTGCGGGCGGGATGCGCCCGGGGCCGGCGCGCCACGCCGCCGCGGCGGCCGGGCCGCAGCCAACAGGGCGGTCGGGGTGCAGGTCAGGACCTATGTCCCTGGCGGGATCGTCCGGGCGCGGGTTTCATGGCCCGGAAAGCTGCCTCGGGGGGCTGGTGCGGCGGGACGGGAAGTCCGGGCCGCGCGGCGCCTCGCGGGCGGCGTCATCACGAGATCTGGGGGGATCGGCGACATGGCACTTGGTTTCTACTTCGCACCTAGCTCGTTCACGCCGTCACGGTATGACGAGGCGATCAAGCGACTGGAAGAGGCGGGAGCCGGGGCGCCCCGGGGACGGCTCTACCACGTGGCCCTCGAATCGGACGGCCTGATCCAGGTGTTCGACGTCTGGGAGTCTGAAGAGTCGTTCCAGGCCTTCGGGGCGACGCTGCTGCCGATCATGGCCGAGCTGGGCGCCGATCCTGGCCAGCCGCAGGTCTCGCCCGTCCGCAACATCATCAAGGGCTGAGGCCCGCAGGCCAGCGCCGGGCCGTCCCGGGGACGTTACCCCGATAGCGGATCATGGAGGGATGAGCTTCCCCGCAGGCAACTCGCCCACCACATGGTTCGTCACGGGAGCTTCCCGCGGGTTCGGCCGGGAGCTGGCCGAGCAGCTGCTCGCCCGCGGCGACCGGGTGGCCGCCACGCTGCGCCTGCCGGCCCAGCTGGATGACCTGGCCGCCGAGTACGGGGACCGGCTGTGGGTGCGCGCGCTCGATGTCACCGACACCGGGCAGATGCGGCGCGTGGTCCGGCAGGCGTTCGCCGATCTCGGGCGGGTGGACGTGGTGGTCTCCAACGCGGGCTACGGCGTGTTCGGCGCGGCCGAGGACCTCACCGACGCCCAGGTGGAGGCGGTGATTTCCACCAACCTGACCGCCTCGATCCAGCTCGCCCGGGCTGTCCTGCCGTACCTGCGGTCCCAGGGCGGCGGCCTGCTGATGCAGATGTCGAGCATGGGCGGCCACATCGCGTTCCCCGCGTTCTCGATGTACCACGCGACCAAGTGGGGCATCGAGGGGTTCTACGAGGCGCTGGCCGCGGAGGTCGCGCCGTTCGGGATCCGCACCATGCTGGTCGAGCCCGGGATGATCCGCACCAGCTTCTACCAGGCGGCCACCCGGGTGCCGGCCGGCCCGGCGTACCAGGGCACCCCGGTTGACCGGGATGCGCTGCCGGTCGAGGAGATGCCCGGTGACCAGGCCAAGGTGGTCGCGGCCATGATCGATGCTGCCCTCTCGCCGGATCCGCCCCGCCGGCTCCTGCTCGGGTCGGACGCGTACCGCCTGGTCCGCGAGGCGCTCGCCGCCCGGCTGGCCGACGTCGAGGCCCAGCAGGATCTCGCGCCGTCCACGGACGTTGACGGCTGGCTGCCCGCCACCCCCTGACCGGGGGACGCGCGGCTAGCCGCGGCGGCGGCCGAACACGAAGTAGGCCAGCGGCGCGAGCCCGGCCGAGTTCACGATCGTCACCGCCGGGACCCACATCCATTTCGGGCCGCGGATCTCGCTCGCCGGGCGGCGCTTGATGTCCACGAGCGCGGCGGCCTTGAGGCAGGTTTCCACGGCCGCGCCGGCGATGATCAGCCGCTGGGTGCGCGGGCTCAGCTCGCTCCACTTTTTCCCGGCCACGACACCCTCCGCTTCCCCGGCAGAACCTGCTGGGGTGAACTGTACCCCGGTGCGGCTTACTGCTCCCGGTCGCGGCGGAGCCGCTCCAGGACCCCGTCCGGGCTCTCCGTGGTGACCCGGATCATGGCGCGGACCGCGTCCGCCAGGGCGATGCGGGGGACGTCCAGCTCGATCGCGGCCGAGTGCGCCCACAGGGTCAGCTCCCGGTAGAGCTCCGGGCTCAGGTCCAGCGTGATCCGGACGGGCTTCGACCGGATCGCCGTCTTGCCGGCCGGGGTGGCCCCGGGTTCCGTGCGCCTCGTGGCGGCCGCCGCCATCTGGGCTTTGCGTCGCTCCCGCTCCGTTGTCATGACTGCACCTTCCCGAGGGGGACGCAACGCTCGATGAGGTCGTGGGCCACGCCGCGCCACACATCGCGGCCTAGCTCGGGAATCGGGACGCCAAAACTCTGGGCGTAGACCTCGCGCCGCGGCACGGCCGTCCGCAGCACGTCATAGCCCAGGCTCTCCAGCACCTCCCGGGCGCTGGTGGTGGAGTGCGCCCGGGTGATGCAGCGGTTCAGCAGCACCGCGGCCCGCGCGGGCCGCTCCCGGAACGCCTCGACCTCGCTGATCTCCTCCCGCACCGGGGTGGTGCGGTTGATCTCGATCGGGCTCGGTGCGCAGGGGATGAGGATCTCGTCCACGTACCGCATGGCCGACCGGGCGATGCCCGCGTGGTCTTCCAGCTGCGGGGCGTCGATGATCACCACGTCGTCGGGGTGGGCGATCTCCGCGACCCGCTGGTGCAGGCTGCGGGACGGCAGGGCCACCATGCGGAACGGGAAGGCCATCCGCGGCGGCAGCCCCGGGTCCATGGCGGCGAGGTCGGACCACTCCAGGGCGCTGCCCGACGGGTCCGCGTCCACGAGCAGGACGGTCCTCCCCGCCTGGGCGAAGATGTGCGCCAGCCAGACCGCCGAGGTGGTCTTGCCCGTGCCCGGCTTGAGGTTGAGCAGGGCAACGCTGAGAGCCGGCATAAACGCAGTATTGCAGTGCCTACGGCATTACGGAAGCGGGTCCGGGGATGGGATCCGCGGAGGCGGGTCCGGGCCGCCCGGGAGGCGGATCACCCGCAGGCCGGGCCGGGCTGGCCGGGTCCCGCTCCCGGCGACAGGAAACGGGAGGTTTCCACAAGGCTACGGATATCACCCTGCAGTTCGCATGCTGGCCGCCAGAGATTTACCCACAGGCTGTGGATCGCGCACGACGGCTTGAACCTCGGCCGCGGCGGGCGTCCCGCAATCGCTGCAGCGTACTGCCCGGGCATAATGACCGCATGTCTGACTCGATCAAGCTCGGCTCGGTCGCGCTCGACTGCCCCGACGCGGGGCAGCTCGCCGCGTTCTACGCCGAGATCACGGGCGGCAAGGTCACGTACCTCGACGCGGACTGGGCCACGGTCCAGGGCCCGGGGGGCCGCATCGACTTCCAGACCGCGCCGGGCTACGTCCCGCCGCACTGGCCCGACCCGGCCTCGTCCATGCAGGCGCACCTGGACTTCGACGTCGAGGACGCGGACGCGGCTGAGGCGCGGGTCCTGGCGGCCGGCGCCACGAAGTTCAGCGTCCAGCCGGGCGAGCACTTCCGCGTGTACGCCGACCCGGCCGGCCACCCCTTCTGCCTGTGCACCACGGATGTCGTTCCGGGTCCGGCCTGACCCCGGGCGGACACCGGACTATCCCTAACGGTCTTCACGGGGCAGCGGGACCGGCGGGCCCGGGCTGACGTGGCTGGTACACGCCGACCAGCACCCCGTACCGGGCCGCGCCGTCCCCCGCGTCTCCCAGGCCGCCCACGAGGTCGCTCAGCGTGCTGGCCAGCCGCCGGGCCTGGTCTGCGGTCAGCCGGATGTTCCGCAGCACCAGGAGCGGTTCCGCGGCGGCCGTGGCCATCTCGTCGGCCACGGCCTGGAGCATGACGCCCGCGTGCGCGGTCCCCTGCTCGCCGGGGAACTCGAGCCGGCGGGCGGTGCGCTGGTAGTACTGCTCGGTGCCGCCGCGGACCTGCCGGGTGTGCGTGACCGCCACCAGGCCGGCCTCGCGCAGCACCTTGAGGTGGTGCGCGATGTTGCCCTTGTGGCTGCCCAGGGCCGTGGCCAGCTGGCTGATGGTGGCCGGCTGCTGGCCCAGCGCGAACAGCAGCCGGTGCCGCAGCGGATGCCCGAGGGCCCGGTACTGGCCGGCGGAGGTGATGGTCAGCTGCTCGTCGGGTGGCTCGCCGGATACGCTCACGAAACTAAGTGTCTAATACTCTTGACGCTTTTTCAACCGGCGTGCTGTACTACCTGCAGTCCGGCCACCCTGACCCGCCGGGCCCCGCGGAGGATTCGATGCAGCAGGCGGACATCACCGCGATCACCCGTGAACTGGCCGGGCTGGTCGCGGAGCACTACGTGTTTCCCGGCCTCGCGGCCGAGATCAGCCAGCTCCTGGACCACCGGGCCGCGGCGGGTGGCTACGCGGCCGCCCCGGATGAGGCCGCACTGGCCACGGCGCTCACCCGCGACCTCCAGTCGCTCAACGGCGACAAGCACCTGCGGCTGCTGTACAGCGCGGCCGAGCTGCCCGAACGCGACGACGAGGCGGCCGGGCTGGCCGCCATGGCCGGTTACGCGGACCGTACCGCGCGGGGGATCGCCCGGGCCGAGCGGCTCGACGGCAACGTCGGCTACCTCGACCTGAGGCCGCTGCTGTTCCCCCCGGTCATGGCCGGGGAAGCCGTGGCCGCGGCGATGACGCTCGTCGCCCCGGCCGACGCCCTCCTCGTCGACCTGCGCCGGTGCCTGGGCGGCGCGCCGGACATGGTCGCCGTGGTGTGCAGCTACCTGTTCGGCGACGAGCCGGTGCATCTCAACGATCTGGCCGACCGGCCGGCTCCCGACGGCACGGCCAGGGTCAGGCAGTTCTGGACCCTGCCCTTCACCCCCGGCCCCCGGTTCGGGCCGGATAAGCCGGTCTTCGTGCTGACCAGCGGCAGCACGTTCTCGGGCGGCGAGGAACTGGCCTACGACCTGCAGCAGCTGGGCCGGGCCACCGTGGTCGGCGAGCGTACCCGCGGGGGCGCCCACCCCGTCGAGCGGTTCCGGATCCGCCCGCATCTGCAAGGCAGCATCCCGGTCGCCCGCGCGGTCAGCCCGGTCTCCGGCGGGAACTGGGAAGGCACCGGTGTCGCGCCGGACGTTGACGTGCCGGCCAGCCAGGCCCTGGGCGCCGCCTACCAGCGGGCCCTGGACTACGTGCTCTCGCTGGGGGATGAGGGCCCCCGGGCCGAGACAGCCGCCGAAGCGCGGCAGGCCCTGGCGGCCGGCGGCCCCGGCTTCCGGGCCCGGGAGCCGGGAAATCCGGGCCGGTAAAGCTCGCCCGGGCTGGTCACATGTTGCGCATGCGGACGAAGCGGCGGATGTCATCCTGGCCCGCGAGCAGCGCGGCGCAGACGGCCATGGTCGCGCCGGCCGAGGCCAGCAGCAGGAACTTCTTCATCGTCGTGCCTCCTCATGGGGATGCCCGGCGGAGGTATCCGCCGGTGCGTTCACGGTGCCGTTGCTGTCGTTCCCGGGGGAGCTTCTGGGTCCGGGGCCGCCCAGGCGGGGCTGGTCCCCGGCGCCGGGCGGGTCCCCATGGCTGGGCCAGCCGCCGGTTCCGGGGGTAGCGCTGGTGGCGGCGCGCGGTCGCCCCGGTACCGCCGCCAGCGCGACGATGGCGCCGGCCAGGCCGACCGCCGCCCCGATGGCCAGGCCGAGGTCCATTCCGCTGAGGAACGCGATCCGGGCGGCGTGGGCGAGCAGTGCCCCGGTGCTGCCGCCCACCCGCTCCGCGACGCCGAGGGCACCCCCGACCGACCCGAGAATGCTGCTCTCGACCGCGTGCGGCAGGTGGTAGGGAGCCAGCAGGCTGGTCATCCGGCCGGTGTACCGGGTGGCCAGGACGCTGCCGATCACGGCGACCCCGAGCGCCCCGCCGACCTGCATGAAAGTGCCGTTGGTGGCCGAACCGACCCCGGTGTCCCCGGGCGGCAGCGATCCCATGACCAAGGCGGTGGTGCAGGGGATGGTCAGCCCGGCCCCGACGCCCAGCATGATCATCCCGGCCACGCTGTCGGCATAGGTCGACGTGATGGACGCTCCGGAGATCTGCCATAGCCCGGCCGCCACGATCAGCAGGCCGGCCGCGGTGGTGAACTTGGGCCCGATGAGCCGGACGAGGAACGGGGAGGCCGGTGCGACCACCGCCACCGCGGCCGCAGCGGGCAGCACCCGGACCCCGGTCTGCAGGGCGGTGTAGCCGAGGGAGAACTGAAGGTACTGGGTCAGCACGAACAGCGCGCCGTACATGCCGAACATGATCAGCCACACCGAGGAAATCGCGGCTGAGAAGGCTCTCTTCCGGAAGAAGCGCACGTTGAGCATGGGGTGCGTGCTGGCCCGCTCCCAGAGCGCGAAGCCGCCCAGGATAGCCAGGCCACCCAGGCCGCTCGCGATGACGAGACCGGAGGACCAGCCCCGCACCGGCGCCTCGATGATCGACCAGAGCAGCAGCCCGAGCCCGGCCACCGACATCAGCGCCCCGACGAGGTCCGGGGCCCGGGCCGCCGGGTTCCGTGAATCCGGCACGAGCGGGATCGCGCAGGCGATCCCGGCGGCCGCGAACGGGACGTTGATCAGGAAGACCGAGCCCCACCAGAAGTGGGTGAGCAGCAGGCCGCCGACGATCGGCCCGAGGGCGATGCCGACCCCGCTCGTCGCGGCCCACAAGCCGATGGCACGCTGCCGCTCGCCGGAGTCACGGAACATGTTCGTGATGATCGCCAAGGTGGAGGGCATCATGAGCGCCCCGCCGATGCCCATGCTGGCCCGGGCGGCGATGAGCATGCCGACCGACCCGGAGAACGCGGCCCACGCCGAGCCCGCCGCGAAGGCGGCCAGGCCCGCCACGAAGGTCCGCTTGCGTCCCACCCGGTCGGCCAGGCTGCCTGCCACGAGCAGCAGGCCTGCGAACACCATGATGTAGGAGTCGACGATCCACTGCAGGTCACTCGAAGTGGCGTGCAGGTCGCGGACCAGCGTGGGCAGCGCGACGTTGAGGACGGTGTTGTCCAGGTTGACGATCAGCAGGGAGACGCAGAGGACCGCGAGCGCGGCCCAGCGTTTCGCCTCCGGCGGCCCTCCGGCCGGCCGGAGGGCGACGCTCGTCCGGGCGGTCATCGGTTAGCTCACCCCACGGGGTGGATCGCGGTGACGCCGTGGCTGATGTAGTCGGTGAGCCGCTGGCCCAGCATGATCGGCACGCTGTACCCGCCGTGAGAGACCGCCAGCCCGTGCCAGTCCGCGGTCGGGGTGACCGTCCAGCCGTGCAGGTCGACTTCGCGGGTCGCGCCCTGGGTGACCCGGTGCGCCCGCTCGCCGGCGGAGTGGTACCAGGAGCTGTCGTCGTTGAGGGCCAGGGCCAGGGCGAACTCGAGGTCCGCTCCGTCGCGCAGCCGGGCCAGGTTGCGCTCGATGCCGATCAGGACCGGGGCGAGGGCCAGGTCAGCGGGAGAGTGGGGGTGGGGTGCGGACATCGGGACCACCGTGCTTCCGGACGGGAAACTGCGCCACTTCGATAGTCTCTGCCGGGCCGTCCCGCCTGGGAGGGACCATGGTCGCGTCCTGGCCCGGCCAACGTCCTGAGCCGGCCCGGCCCACCCTTTACTCCGGGAAACTTTGGTTCATCTTCCGTTCACCTTTACGTCGGTTTTACGTTGCTTAGATGACGTACGTTCGTCACGACGAGAGGCTGGGAAGCGGATTATCCCGCGCGCACTAAGGGGTCCTCGGTGGCGGAAACCCGATCCCAGGGCTTGATGAATGCCCTGGATGAGGCGTCGATCAGCCGATTTCATCTCCGCGCGGTCCTGGTGTCCGGCATGGGGTTCTTCACTGACGCCTACGACCTGTTCGTCATCGGGATCGCGGCCACGCTGATCAAGCAGCAGTGGCATCTCGGCTCCGGCCGGCTGGCCCTGCTCAACAGCACCATGCTGTTCGCAGCGTTCCTGGGTGCGTTCGTGTTCGGCCGGGTGGCCGACATCCTCGGCCGCAAGCGGGTGTACTGGCTGGTCGCGGCGATCATGGTGGTCGGCGCGCTGGGCTCGGCGCTGTCCCCCTCGTTCTGGGTGCTGATCGTCTTCCGCTTCGTGCTCGGCTTCGGCGTGGGGGGCGACTACCCGGTCAGCGCGGTGCTGATGAGCGAGTACGCCAACCGCCGGGACCGCGGCAAGCTGGTCGGGATGGTGTTCTCCACCCAGGCGCTCGGCCTCATCGTGGGGCCCCTGATCGCCCTGGCGCTGCTCGGCGGCGGGGTCAGCGACAGCCTGGCCTGGCGGATCATGCTCGGGCTCGGGGCGATCCCGGCCGCCGCCGTGGTCTACCTGCGCCGCACCATGCCTGAGTCGCCCCGCTACCAGGCCCAGGTCCAGGGCCGCCACACGGAGGCCATCGTCGGCCTCTCCCAGTTCAGCCAGGGCCAGGTGATCGCGAACCCACTGCCCGCTATCACGCACCGGATGGGCCTGCGATCGTTCCTGACCAACCGCCGGTGGCTGGTGACGCTGGCGGGCACGGCCGGTTGCTGGTTCCTGCTGGACTACGCCTACTACGGCAACACGATCTCCACGCCGCAGATCATCGGGCTGATCTCGCCCGGTTCCTCGGCCACGACCACGATCGCCATCCAGCTGGTCATCTTCGTGGTGGCCGCGGTACCGGGCTACCTGCTCGGCATCGCCCGGATGGACCGGGTCGGCCACCGGCGGCTCCAGTTCATCGGCTTCGCCATGATGGCGCTGTGCTTCGCCGTCATCGGGCTGGTGCCGGGGCTCACCACGGCCGTGGTGCCGTTCCTCCTGGTCTACGGGGTCAGCTACTTCTTCACCGAGTTCGGGCCGAACATGACCACGTTCGTGATGCCCAGCGAGGTCTTCCCGGTCACCATGCGGGCCACCGGGCACGGCATCTCGGCGGGAATCGGCAAGCTCGGCGCCTTCATCGGCGTGTTCCTCTTCCCCATCCTGCAGTCATCCCTGGGGCTGCGCGGCACGCTCCTGCTCACCGCGGGCGTCTCGGTCCTCGGCCTGGCCCTCACCCGGGTGCTGCCCGAGCCCGCCGGCCGGAGCCTCGATGAGGTGTCCGGCGGCGAGTCCCTGGTCGGCGGCCTGGCCGGGAGCGTGGCCGGCGATCATCCCTCGGTGGAATCCCCGTCCGCGGGGCCGCTGTTCGTGGAGGTCCCGTCGGAGCTCAGCCCCGGCGCTCCCCCGGACCGCGCCGCCTGAGGCTGCACCGACTGAGGCTGCACCGTCTGAGAGTCGGCCGCCTGAGCCTGGGCCGCCTCCGGGCGGGCCGGCTCCGGGCGGGCCGTCATCCCGTTCGGCATCGTGGACGGGCCGCCCGCGGTGACGGGCAGGGCGACCAGGGAGCCTTCCTCGGGCTCACCCAGCCGGGCCCAGATGCGGTTCAGTTCGTACTGGTAGTACAGCGCGTGGAGCGAGAAGAAGAAGCTCAGCACCAGCCCGAGCCAGCCGTTGCAGGAACGCTCCATGGCCGCGTCTTCCTGCATCTGGGCGATCCGCTCGCCGGTCCGGTACACGGACACGAACGGCGGGATGATGATGAGCCCGCCGAGCACGAGGGCCAGCAGCGACAGCACCGGCTCGACCTCGATCTTGTCGTCGAAGTCGCGGGCCTCACGGTTGATCTTGTACCACCAGACCAGGTGGTAGATGCCGAGAGTGATCAACGGCCAGACCAGCCAGACCAGCCAGATGTTGCGGGTCTTGCCTGCACGTCCTGTCATGCCGTCCCCCGAACGTCGAGTGTCACCCGTGGTACCACGATAGCGACTTTCCGTAATTATACGGTTTCCGGCCGCTGTGATCCAGGGGCGGGCAGGCGGCCGGTCAGGCGGGTGTGCCGCCCCGGCCGGCATTGGCTGACGAGGCGGGGCGCGGCGAAGCCGTGTCCCCTCCGAGTCAGCGATCGCGGGGGGTTCCGGGGGGTCGTCCCCCCGGGCTAGCACGGAACCGAGTGATCTCGGCCGCCAGGCCGGGGGCCGCCAGCGCGGACAGGCCGTGGCGCAGCTCGTTGGCCAGCGCGGCGTCCTCGGCCAGGGCCAGGCCCTCGAGCGCGGACAGGCGGTCGCTGCGCAGGCAGGCCTGGGGCAGCGCGGCGAGCTCACGGGCCAGCGCCTCGGCCGCGGCGCGCGCCTGGCCGGCCGGGACCACCCGGCTGACCAGGCCCATGGCCAGCGCCTCGGCCGCCGGGACGGGCCGGCCGGTCAGGATCAGGTCCAGCGCCCGGCCCAGGCCCACGATCCGCGGCAGCCGGACGGTGCCGCCGTCGATCAGCGGTACGCCCCACCGGCGGCAGAACACCCCCAGCACGGCGTCTTCCTCGGCCACCCGCAGGTCACACCAGAGCGCGAGTTCCAGGCCGCCGGCCACCGCGTGCCCGCTGATCGCCGCGATGACCGGCTTGGACAGCCGCATCCGGGTGGGGCCCATCGGGCCGTCGCCGTCCGGCTCGGCCCGGTTCCCGTCCGGGCCGCCGATCGCCTTGAGGTCCGCCCCGGCGCAGAACGTGCCGCCCGCCCCGTACAGCACGGCGGCGCGGGCGCTGTCGTCCGCCTCGAACTGGCGGAAGGCCCCGGCCAGGGCGGCGGCAGCCGGGCCGTCCACCGCATTGCGCACGGCCGGCCGGTCCAGGATGACCGTGCTGACCGGGCCGTCCCGCTCGACCCGGACGCTCACCGGCCCGGGGCCAGGGCGTGTCCCGTGGATGTCCGGGACACGCCTAGCCGACCTGCCAGGTGTCCGAGCCGGCCAGCAGTTCGGCCAGGTCGCCCTCGCCCTGCCGGGCCCGGGCCGCGGCGATCTGCTCGGCCATCAGGTCGTCATAGCTGGCCCGCGGCTGCTGCCGGAACACGCCGATCGGGGTGTGCGCGAAGTCCGCGCTGTCCAGCCGGGACAAGGCGAACGCGTAGGACGGGTCCGCGGCGTGCGCGTCGTGGACGACCAGGGAATCCGGGTCGGCCCCGGCCACGTCCACGGCCTCCAGCGACCCGCTGCGGCTGAACCGCAGCCCGCGGCTGCGGTCGGCGCCGAACCTGACCGGCTCGCCGTGCTCCAGCCGCATCAGCGTGTCATCCCGGGACGCCGGGCTGGTCAGTGGCACGAACGCGTCGTCGTTGAAGATCGGGCAGTTCTGGTAGATCTCCACGAACGCGGTACCGCGGTGATCAGCGGCGGCCCGCAGCACGCTGGTCAGGTGCTTTCGGTCGGAGTCGATGGTGCGGGCCACGAAGCTGGCCTCCGCGCCGAGCGCGAGGGAGACCGGGTTGAACGGGGTGTCCAGCGAGCCGAACGGCGTCAACTTGGTCACCTTGCCCTGTTCGGACGTGGGCGAGTACTGGCCCTTGGTCAGCCCGTAGATGCGGTTGTTGAACAGCAGGATCTTGATGTTCACGTTCCGCCGCAGCGCGTGGATCAGGTGATTGCCGCCGATCGACAGCGCGTCGCCGTCCCCGGTGATCACCCACACCGACAGGTCGGGACGGGAGGCGGCCAGCCCGGTCGCGATGGCCGGCGCGCGCCCGTGGATGGAGTGCATCCCGTAGCTGTCCACGTAGTACGGGAGCCGGGAGGAGCACCCGATGCCCGAGATCATCACCAGGTTCTCCCGGGGGATCTCCAGCTCGGGCAGGAACGCCTGGAACGCGGCCAGGATGGCGTAGTCGCCGCACCCGGGGCACCAGCGCACTTCCTGGTCGGACTTGAAGTCCTTGGTGCCGAGCTTCTCGTCGGCTACGGGCACCAGGGTCAGTGAGGCGGGCCTGCGGCCGGCCTCCAGGGCCCCGTCGTTGGCCCCGCCGTGGGCACGGTCAGACATTGTCGATCACATCCTGGATCACGCCGGCCAGTTCGGCGGCACGGAACGGGAGCCCGCGCACCCGGTTGTAGGAGATCACGTCGGTCAGGTAGCGCCCGCGCAGCACGAGCGAGAGCTGCCCCAGGTTGATCTCCGGGACCAGCACCTTGTCGTAGCTGGCCAGGACGTCGCCGAGGTTGGCCGGGAAGGGGGACAGGTGGCGCAGGTGGGCCTGGGCCACCGAGCCGCCGGCCACCCGCACCCGGCGCACCGCCGCGCCGATGGACCCGAACGTGGATCCCCAGCCCAGCACCAGCACCTTGGCCTGGCCGTCCGGGTCGTCCACCTCGAGCGGCCCGATGTCGGCCGCGATGCCGTTGACCTTCGCCTGGCGCAGCCGGACCATCCGGTCGTGGTTGGCCGCGTCGTAGGAGATGGTGCCGGTGCCGTCCGCCTTCTCGATCCCGCCGATCCGGTGCTCCAGGCCGGGGGTGCCGGGGATGGCCCAAGGCCGGGCCAGGGTCTCCGGGTTCCGCTGGTAAGGCCGGAAGTCGGTCTTGCCGTCCGGGCCTTTCCACTCCCCGGGGCTGGAGAAGGAGAACTCGTCGCGCAGCTTCGGCAGCCCGGCCACGTCCGGGATCCGCCACGGCTCCGAGCCGTTGGCCAGGTAGCCGTCGGACAGGATGATGACGGGCGTGCGGTACTTGGTCGAGATCCGCACCGCCTCCAGCGCGACGTCGAAGCAGTCCGACGGGGTCGCCGGGGCCAGCACCACGACCGGGGACTCCCCGTTCCGGCCGTACAGCGCCATCAGCAGGTCGGCCTGCTCGGTCTTGGTCGGCATGCCGGTGGACGGGCCGGCCCGCTGGACGTCGATGACGATCAGCGGGAGCTCGAGGGAGACCGCCAGGCCGATGGTCTCCGCCTTCAGGGCCATGCCGGGCCCCGAGGTGCTGGTCACCCCCAGCGCCCCGCCGAACGACGCGCCGAGCGCGGCCCCCACGCCGGAGATCTCGTCCTCCGCCTGGAACGTCCGGACCCCGAACCGCTTGTGCTTGGACAGCTCGTGCAGGATGTCCGAGGCCGGCGTGATCGGGTAGGCGCCGAGGAACAGGGGCAGCCCCGACCGCCGGGACGCGGCGACCAGGCCGTAGGACAGGGCGCTGTTGCCGGTGATGTTCCGGTACGTGCCCGGGGCCAGGGTCGCGGGCTTGACCTCGTACTGGACCGAGAACGCCTCGGTGGTCTCGCCGTAGTTCCAGCCGGCCTGGAAGGCGGTGATGTTCGCCTTCATGATGTCGGGCTTGTTCGCGAACTTGGACCGGAGGAACTTGAGCGTGCCCTCCGGTGGCCGGTTGTACAGCCAGGAGAGCAGCCCGAGCGCGAACATGTTCTTGGCCCGCTCGGCTTCCTTGCGGGAGACGTCGATCTCCTCGAGGGCCTTGACCGTCATCGAGGTGACCGGCACCGCGTGCACGTTGTAGCCGGACAGCGAGCCATCCTCCAGCGGGCTGGCCGTGTAGCCGACCCGGGACAGGTTGCGCTTGGTGAACTCGTCCGTGTTGGCGATGATGTCCGCGCCGCGCGGCACGTCAGCCAGGTTGGCCTTGAGCGCGGCCGGGTTCATCGCGACGAGCACGTCCGGCGCGTCACCCGGGGTCAGGATGTCGTGGTCGGCGAAGTGCAGCTGGAAACTGGATACCCCGGGGAGGGTCCCGGCGGGAGCCCGGATCTCGGCGGGAAAATTAGGCAGAGTTGAAAGATCGTTGCCGAACGCGGCCGTCTCCTGGGTGAACCGGTCGCCGGCAAGTTGCATGCCGTCGCCTGAGTCACCAGCGAAACGGATTATGACGCGATCGAGCTGCTGGACCTGCTTGGTCACAGTCGGAGAACCTCCTCGGCGCGCCGCCAGCCGGCGCCCTAGGGGCGGAGCGAGGCCAGCGAACGCCGCACCCGGCACGCACCGCGTCCGGGGCTGAGTTGGGATTAGTTCAATGTTACAGCGCGGTTGCGCTGCTCTACGGCGCACAGGCGTTCCGCTAATAAGTAGTGACCTATCTCACACCAGTTTGGTTCGGCTGGTGCGCGCGGGAGCCCGGGGCGCCGTGGAGAACATCGGGTCATCCCGTAAGACGTCCCGGGCGGTGCCCCGGTTCACCAGGGGATGGCTTCTGGCTGGGCCCGGGTACCCTGGGCCGGTGGCTGCCGTGGATCTGCCCGCACCGCGTGCGGGCCGCGACCCCAGCGCGGCCGCCGGCCTGGGCAGCGCGGCCGCGGGCACCGTCGTGGTGGACACGGCCCGGGGCTACGCGCTGTGGGTCTTCGACGCCGGGCTGGCCTGCTGCGCGGTCGAGTGTGCCGCCGCCCTGAGCCGGGTCAGCGGCGCGGCAGGCCCCGGTGCGGCGGACCCGGAGACTCACGCCAGCGTGTTCGTCGTGGCCGGCACGGTCACGGACAAGCTCGCGCCGCTGGTGCTCCGCGCCTACCAGCAGGTGCCGGATCCCAAGTGGGTCCTGTCCTTCGGCGCGTGCTCCAACAGCGGCGGCCCGTACTGGGACTCCTACTGCGTGACCAAGGGCGTGGACCAGATCATCCCCGTCGACGTCTACGTCCCCGGCTGCCCGCCCCGGCCGGAGGCGCTGCTGCACGGGCTGGACGTGCTCGCCCAGCGGCACCCCGCCGCCGGCCGCCGGGCCGGGTCCCCGTGACCCGGGCCCCGGCCATGAGCCCCGACGCGATCGCGGACCGGCTCCGGTCCGCCCTGGGTACCGGGGCAGACTGCGAAACCGGCCCGGACATGGTCACGGTGACGGTGCCCCCGCAGGCCTGGGCGGCCGCGCTGGCCTGCGCCCGGGACGAGCTGGGCTGCGACTTCTTCGACTGGCTGACCGGGGTGGACGAACTGGACGCCGGGGTGGCCGTGCTGGCGCACGTGTACTCCCTGGAAGGGCGGCACCACCTCATGCTGCGCACGCTGCTGCCCGGTGAGCAGGGACTGGCCACGGCCACGGGCAGCTACCGCGGTGCGGCCTGGCACGAACGGGAAACGCACGAGATGTTCGGCGTGCGGTTCGAGGGGCACCCCGGACTCGAGCCCCTGCTGCTCCCCGACGGCTTCGAACAGGTGCCGTTGCGGAAAAGTTTTGTCCTCGCCGCGCGGCGCGACCGCGACTGGCCGGGCGCGAAGGAGCCGGGGGAGACCGCTGGCGCCCGGGGGCGCCGCCGGCCGCCGGCGCCCGCCATTCACGACGGGTGGCCCGCCTCGTGAGCGCTGACCTGCCCGCCCGCAGCCGCGGGGTGATCGGGCTCCTCGAGGAGAACTGCACCGTGTGCATGCTGTGCGCGCGGGAGTGCCCGGACTGGTGCATCTACATCGAGTCGCACAAGGAGCCCGTGCCCAGTGTTCTGGAGCCATGCCCAGGGGCCGTGCCCAGGAGGCGCCGGGTGCCCAGGAGGCTGGTGTGCCGGGGGCCGGCCGGGGCCGTCCGCGGGTCCGGAACGCGCTGGACCGCTTCGCCATCGACTTCTCGCTGTGCATGTACTGCGGGATCTGCATCGAGGTCTGCCCGTATGACGCGCTGTTCTGGTCCCCGGAGTTCAGCTACGCCGAGCCGGACCTGCGCGACCTGACCCATGAGCGCGGGCGGTTGCGGACCTGGATGCAGACCGTGCCGCCGCCGCCCGCCCATGATCCGGGCGCGCCGACGCCGAAGGAGCGGCTGGCGGTGCAGCCCGCCGACGGCGGCCCCGGGGCCGGGCTCCGGGGCGCCTCCTAGCTGCGGCGGGCGCTGGCTAGCGGCGGGACCGGGCCGGCGGCCGCGGTCTAGCGACGGCGGGCGGCGGGCTGGCGGCCGCGGTCTAGCGACGGCGGCGGCCGGCGGCGGGCCCGGTCTAGCGGAAGTTGACGAACTGCAGCGCGACGTCGAGTTCCTTGCCCTTGACCAGCGAGATCACGGCCTGAAGATCATCCTTCTTCTTGGACGAGACGCGGAGTTCCTCGCCCTGGACCTGGGCGCGGACCCCCTTCGGCCCCTCATCGCGGATGATCTTGCCGATCTTCTTGGCATCCTCCTGTGAGATGCCCTCCTTGAGGCTGATCCCGATCCGGTACTCCTTGCCCGAGGGCTTCGGGTCGGCCGCGTCCACGATCTTCAGCGAGACCTGGCGCCGGACCAGCTTGTCCTTGAACAGGTCGAGCACGGCCTTGGCGCGTTCCTCGCTGTTAGCCCGGATCTCCACGCCCTGGTCCCCGGACCAGCTGATGGATGCGCCGACACCGCGGAAGTCGAAGCGGGTCGCGATCTCCTTGGCCGTCTGGTTGAGGGCGTTGTCGACTTCCTGGCGGTCGATCTTGCTGACGATGTCGAAGCTGCTGTCGGCCATGCACGGCTCCTTTCCCGTCGGTTGGGCTCGCCGGTAGAAGACTGAAGTTAGGACACGTCGGTTAGGACACGTCGGTGGAACACCGAGTCCTGAGGCTACTGCGCCGCCGGGCGGCGGGGGGAATCCGCCGCGCGCCTTGCTGATCGGGCCCGCAGGGCTGGTTTCAGGGGCTGGCCCGTAGGGGCTGGCCAGGCCAGGTTGGCGATGGGACGAGAACGCCCGGTGTCCGCTATCCTTCACTGTGCTGTCCTCGCGACGGTGCACGGCAGGTTGCCCGAGTGGCCAAAGGGAGCGGTCTGTAAAACCGTCGGCTTAGCCTACGTTGGTTCGAACGGCTTAGCCTACGTTGGTTCGAACCCAACACCTGCCACCATCAAACTCGCAGGTCAGACCCGGTCCCGTGGGCCGGGTCTCATGCGTTGCGGGAGCGGTCTGGGGTACCGCTCCCTGGGCGGGACATCTCGGTTACGGTCCTTGTTCGGGCTGGTCAGGACGCTGTGAGCGCGGGGAGCGGTTGGCTGCGCTTGGCAGCGTTGCTGTCGCGCGTGGTTGAGCAGCGGTTGAGTTCCAGGGCCCGCAGACCGGGGTTCCGGGCAATGGGCGCATTGATTATCGAGCGAGTGGGTTAACGATTTCCCCGGCTGCGCGCGAACTGGGTATGTGCGGGATCTGGCGGGGGTCGGGGAATCCGAGGCTGGTGTATCCGGCGGCGCGTTTGGCCAGCGATGCGGCGAGCACGCCGGTGGCGGTGTCGTGGTAGTCATGGATTTCGGCCGTGGCTTTGCCGGGGTAGGAACGCAGTATCCGCCCGGCATACTGGACCAGGCGCCCTTTGAACGAGATCGGCGCGGCGAGGAACAGGGTGTCCAGGGCGGGGCAGTCGAAGCCTTCCCCGATGTAGGACCCGGTGGCCACTGCCAGCAATGGTGGCTGGCCTGGCTCGGGCTGGAGCCGGGCCAGGGCAGCGGTCCGGGCCTTGGCGCCCATCCCGCCCCGGAGCACGACAGGATCATGTCCTGCGTCTTGCAGGGCTGCGGTGAGCCGCTCCAGGTGAGCGGTCCACTGGGTCAGCACCAGGCAGTGCCGCCCCCGGGCCAGGGCCTCGCACACGTCTCCGGTGACCTGGGACGTGCGTGGGTCGATCTTCCGCGAGTTCCCGGTAGATCGCGGCCATCCCGCCAGGAGCGGATGGGTCGGCGTCGCCCGGTGTAGCAGAACCTGGTGGGGTGTACGCGGAGGACCGGCGCTGGTCGGGTACTCGCGTCGGCCGACGGCAGGTCAAGCCGCGGCAGGGCTTCGCCGTCTGGTGCCCGGTTGTGGGTGGCGGGGTGGGTGATGGTGTGCCGGACGGGCCCGACCTGCAGGGCGATCAGGTCATCGAGCTTGTCACGGCGGTAGGGAGTGGCGGTCAGGCCGAGCCAGCGGCGAGCCGGGATCTGCTTGACCGCGTGCTCGAACGCTGCCGCCGGGACGTGGTGGCACTCGTCGGCAACGACCAGCCCATACCCGGCAGTGAGCGCGGCGACGTCGTCGCGGCGCGCCAAGGTCTGCAGGGTGACCACGTCGATGATGCCGCGCGATCTTCGACCGGCCGCCGCCGAGCTGCCCGGGCGCCACGCCGAGGAGTTCGCGGATCCGGGCCCGCCACTGGTCGGCCAATGCCTTGCGGTCCACTAGGACAAGCGTAGAGGTGCCGTGTGCGGCGATGACCGCACACGCGATCACCGTCTTGCCGGACCCGGGCGGGGCGACCAGGACGCCGAGGTCATGGCGGGCCAGTTCAGTCCGCCGCTTCCTGCTGCCCGCGGGTCAAGGTGGCGGTGAAGGTGAACTCCTGCGTGTCGCCGGCGGCGCGCTCGTCGGTGATCTCCAGCCGGCTGCCCGCCTGTTCAGCCAGTGACGCGACCGTCTGTCAGTCAGGCCGCGGGGCAGGAGCAGCCCACCGTCGAGTGTTTCGTCGAAGCTATGCAGGAACCGCGGCGTGTCCCAGGTCGATGCTCTCCGGCGCTGGCGTTCATAGAACAGCGGGTTGGGCATCGACGCTGCATGCTTCAGCGTGGCGAGCAAAGCTGGTGTCAGCTCGCCCTGCTCGATTCGGATGCCGGCCCCGAGACGGGCGTGGATGACCGGCGGTGGGGCTGGCCTGGTCCGGGTGGAGACCGGTGCGCCGATCCGGCTGACCTCCGCACCGACCGTGACCCGTCCGGCTTTGTCCGCCGCCCGGGCCACTTCTCGTGGGCTCATCCGGCCCAGCGTGGACAGGAACGCCCATTGGTCCTCGTGCGGCTCTAGGGTGGCCAGGTCAAGGAAGACTGTCGCCCCGTCTCGCCGTGACCGGCCGTGCAGTGGCGCGGCGATCAGGTTCCCCACTCCGCCGGCGGGCAGCACATCTTGGGACGGGAACAGCCGGTCGTAGCTGGCCAGGTCCATCTGCCCGCGCAGCGCCATCGCCTCGCGCAGCAGCCCGGTGCCCAGGCGGCGCGCCGTCTCTGCCGGGACCGGGCCGGTGAAGAACACCCAGGCGTGCGCGCCGACCCCGGACCGGGACACCTCCAGCGCTGCCGGAACCTGCATCGACCGGGCCGCTTTCAGGTACGCCAGCGCGTCCAGCATCGCCGCCGGGCCATCAAAGTCGGCGGCCAGCCACCAGCAGCGGTCACCATCGAGCAGCGGGTAAAACCCGACGTGCACCTCACCGGACAGGTGCGAGGCCAGGACCTCGGCTGTCAGCGGCAGGTAATCCCGGTCCGCGTGCGGGACCCCCTTGCGCCACCCGCCGCGCACGGCCGGAAGCCAGCCAGCCTTCCCCGTCCGGGTGTTTTCCCACCGGACCGCGTACACGTCCGTCCGGGCAGCGAACAGGGCGCCGAACAACGCCACCTTCGCCTCAGGCGGAGAGTCCGCATGCACCAGCCCAGGCGGTGCCTCGAATAGCCCGGACTGCCACGGTCCTGGCGGGGCAGCCTCCTGCCGCGTCAGCTTCAGCAAGCGCAGTAGCCGGGCATTCTCCGCACGCAACCGTGCCAATTCCACGGCCAGCGCTGAATGTCCGTTGTCGTCGGTGACTTGCTCGCTCACAGTAACCACGGTACGGCCTAGCCGTTCGGTTTCTGCCAGGCGCGTGAAGCCTTGATGCTGGCGGCCGCGGCGGCTCCCTGATCATCTATAGGCAGTGCATGAAATAAAGGAGTACCGGCAGGAGCCGGGACAAGGCTTCAGCTCGCCTGAAGTACTACGTGGCCGGCCAGTGGTGGCCGAGGTAGGGCTCCGGATGATCCTGTGCCCAGCGGTCGAGGATCTTCGCCAGCGCAGCGGCCTGCCCACCGCCGGCAGGCAGATTCTTCTTCAGCACGAATACCAGGACGAGGTCGCGCTCGGACGCGAAGTCCGCGACGTTCTCGGTGACGACCGCCCGGCCTTCGGCTCGGGCGGTCGCCGCCACATGGGCATCCTCGGCACCGCGAAGACCGATCTCGGCGACGTGGACTGCGTCATGACCGTATGTCTCGCGCAGCATCACTGCTGTGCCTGTGGGGAACATTTCGTCGAGCAGAAAGGCAGTCATGCCAGCAGCGCCTGCCGCTGCTGGGACGTGCCGCGGCTTCGCTCTGCCACGGCCTGGTTCCGCTCGATTCGTTCCCTGATCTCGGTGGGGTGCTCGGCGGCGTAGTCAAGGGCGATCCTGATCAGCCGGGGATGCAGATCCGATTCTGCGCTCAGCAGGCTGATCCGCTGTTCCTCGCTGCCGTCGAGTTCTTGAAGGCGTGCGATCACTTCCCAGACGTCGGGGCCCGTGGCGAGCGCGGCGCGCCGGTCATGCGCTGGGCCCCGGAAGATGATCCCCGGGTAGTCGAGCTGGTCAATGCCTTCAACAATGAGCAGGTCGAGCAGAGCTGTAGCGGTCATGCCCTCGCGGGCCGCACGTGTAGCGAGCTGGGTCCTGGCGGCATCGCTGATGCGAAACGATGTGCTGGTAGCCATGATCATCTCCTAATCTCACCACCAGTGTACCCCAACGTAGCGCAACTGCGGTATAGGCCACTGGCTTGGTGATCGTCGGCGGCCTCGGGGGTGTGAACGTTCTGTAACCGAGCGGCGGACCCGGTGGGTGCGGGGCGAGGCCTCTTCTGGCTGTGCAGCGGGTCAGCGAACCTCGAAAACGGGTCGGTCCTGTGCCTGGAGGCAGAACCGTTCTGAAAATGGCCGTCCCCCTGTCCTCGCATCAGAATGGAGGATCGGTCCCGGTGCGCCTCGGTACGCTTGCCCGGTGGCTGCGTTGAGCAAAGCAGAACTTGCAGCGATGGTCGAGGAAGCTACGGTCGACGCTTACGGCGACGATGAGCAGGCAATGGGGTTCCACGCGATGATCGTGGACAACCTGAAGATCCCGTTCGTGACCAGTGTCTTGGGTGTCGAGGTCACCGTGGAGCACATTGGCCTTGGCGAGGACAACAGCATCCTGGCCATGTGCGCCCGTGGCGGAATCCGCCAGGCGGTCCGGGTGCTGGACCTTCCGCTTCCAGAGCCGCCGCCTGCTGGGGCGCAGTGGATCGATGCCTATCGGCACTGGCTGGGCTGAGCAGCATGGGGAAGTTCCCGAAGTCCCTTCCGCCCCAGGCACAGGCCTGGACTGAGGCGCGCCAGCAGTACCACCTTTCGCATGCGCAGGTGCAGATGGCTCGGGAACTCGGCCTCAACGCACGCAAGCTCGGCAAGATCGCCAACCACCGGCAGGAACCGTGAAAGCGCCATTGCCTCAGTTCATCGAGGACCTCTACCTCAAGAGGTTCGGCCGGGAAAGGCCCCAGGCCGTCACGTCGGCTGAGAGAGGACGCGGCCGACCGCAGCAAGGAAGGAGACGCGCGATGCTGCAGCTGCGGACGGCTGCAATGAGCAGCGAGCGTCAGGGTTGCCATGATCGATTTTGACGAACTGAGGGTGCCGAGAGCGCTGCGACTGGTCGCTGATGAGATCGTGGCCATCACCGACGCGGCGTGCCGGGCTGTCCTCGACGAGGAGTATGCCGATCTGGCCCGGCGTGCGGTGGCGAAGCTGGCGCGCAAGCGGCCGTCGCCGCTTACTGCTGGCCGCCGGGCGACGTGGGCGGCTGGGGTGGTGTATGCGCTGGGCCAGGCGAACTTTGTGTTCGACCCCGCAAGTGAGCCATGTGTCACGGCTGACGAACTCAGCGAGGTGTTCGGTGTGGCCAAGAGCACGATGGGCAGCAAGGCCAGGCAGGTCCGCGACCTGCTGCGGATCAGCCCGTTCTCGCCGGAGTTCCAGCGGGCCGACGTAGCCACCCAGAACCCCCTGATGTGGATCATTAAAGTGAACGGCCTTGCCGTCAACGCCCGGCATGTTCCGGTGGATATTCAGGTTGAGGCGTTTGAGCGCGGGTTCATCCCCTACGTACCGGCGCTGGGCCGGGACATCACGGCGACCTGTGAGGAGTCACAGGTAGCGGCAACCGCCGGGGCGAGGCGCCGTCGGAGGTGGCCAGCCTGCTGGAGCACTGCAGCGAGCTGAAGCACCAGTTGGTTGAGTTCGCTTGTTCACAGCGCTTTTCCGGGCAGCTCGATCAGGCGCTTAAGGAGCACGCCACGGGTCCCGTTGCCTGCGAGGCCGACGTCACCAACGTGGTAGACCATTTCATCCTGCAGCAACCGCTGGCTGACGGCCGCACTGTGGCGGAGGTCTTTGCTGCGGAGCATCCCGAGCTCACTAACGACGACCGCCAGGTGCTGCGAAGCTGGCGGGAGGTGGTGGACGGCGTCTTTGAGATCCGTGACCACGCCGGGGACTCGATCACCGCCACCAATCTGGGTGACGAGCGGATTTACCGGATCCGGGCCAACGCCGCCTCAGAACGGCCCGCGATGCTTCGGCTGGCCGCCGAGCTGGCCACCTGGCACCCACGCACCAGAACCTCGACGAAATGAGGATGATCAGCCGCAGGTATCCCGAGGCTAAATCCCACCGCGGGAAGCCGGAAGCAATCGGACAAGGCTGGACTGGATCAGTGCCCCGTGGCTGAGGAGCGGTTGAGTGGCAGCCCTGCCGTGTCAGAATTCTCTGTTAGAGCAGCTCAGGAAGCCTTTGCGATCTTTCCTGCCGACGCCCTGTAAAACCGTCGGCTTAGCCTACGTTGGTTCGAACCCAACACCTGCCACTACCTGCGGAAACGGCCCGTGAGCTGGGGATTCCCGGCCTCGCGGGCTGTTGCTTCTGGGCTGTTGAGGTCCCGCTCGGTCCATGGGAATCCGGCTGTTTTCGGGCGGCGGAGTCCGTCGCGCCGTTCTGGAAGGCGCCCGGTCCTAAGCTGCTGGAACCGGCACTGACCACGGCCGCGCGGCTGGAGGATCCAGGCATCGCGCTCATGCTGCTGCGGCCGTTCGCGGTCGAGTGGCAGCCCGCCCGCGCACGCGGGCGGGCTGGCGGCACTCGCCACGCGGCACGGCGAGTCCTGGCACCGGAACCTGCTGGATGCGTGGTTCGGGTCGCGCAACACGTGGCGGTACACCGGGGACGTGAACCACCAGGGCTGAGACGCTGCGCTGCCCGGGCTCACCGCGGCACTGCGGGCCGCGGGCGCGGCGGCCACCGCCGGATGGCTGCTCGCCGCTTCGTGGGGCTGGCTGGATGACGAGATCCGGCTCTGGCTCAGGTATCCGTCAGCGGCGATGCGGCGCAAGCAGCTCGCGGAGCTGGGCAAGCCGCTCGCTGAGGGCCGCCGCAAGCACGTGAAAGACCAGATCAGCGTCGGCGAGCTGCCAGTCAAGCACGAGATCTGGAAGTTCGGCAGCCCGCACACGCTGGTGCTGACCAAGACCGACGAGCTGTTCCGGCGCGAGGCCAAGGCACGCAAAGACGCGGCAGCCAGCCTGGAATGGCTGGCCGCGCAACGGAGGCGTTAGAGCAGGGTGAAGATCCCGAAGTCCCTTCCCCCCAGGCGCAGGCCTGGACTGAGGCGCGCCAGCGGTACCACCTCTCGCCTGCGCGGGTGCAGATGGCCTGCGAACTCGTCCTCCTGCCATGATCGGTCTTGACGAGCTGAAGGTGCCGAAATCGGTCCGGCCAGGGGTTGATCTTGTGGAGTCCTGGCATTTCCCGGCTGTTCCCCGCCTTTAACGGGTGTTTGCGAACAGGGACGGAACAGAATCAGCTAGCTTCCGCGGCCGTCTGGCGGGTCGTTCCCAGGGTCCTCGTATTCGGTGAGGGCTTCCTCGATGCGCCGGTTCCAAAGCTTCTCCTGCCCGTGCATGCAGCCGGCGTAGACCCGCCGGAGGACTTCGACGCTGTGTCCCGCGCGGGTGGCGACCTCGGGGGCGGGTACGGCCGGCGCTGAGGGCAAGGGTGACGCCGCCGGGGCGGACATCGTAGGGGCGCCCGGCGAGCGGGGATGCCTGCTGGGCCTTGGTCAGCGCGACAGAGCGGGCTTTCTGCCATGCCGGGCCGTACACCTTGGTGCTGACCACGCCGCCCTTGCCGCTGTCCCCAGGTCACCTGGAATAGGCGCCCGTCGGCAGCGGTGCCGAAGCGTTCGATGTGATCCCGTAGGAGTGCCACGAGCACGGGCGGGATCGGGACCACACGCACCGTGTCGCGGGCCCGGTGCTTGAGCTGGCGCTGGTCGATGGCTGTGCCGTGGTCGGTCCGTGCGGGCGCCT